>CALWSP010000029.1 GCA_944384235.1 uncultured Clostridia bacterium | reverse complement strand
CCATTTAGAACAATTGGCGAAGCTCTTGGTGCAGAAGTATCTTGGGACGCAACAACAAAGACAGCTATTTACAACTAATGTTTAAATACAGCTTTAAGAGGCAAGTTTTACTTGCCTCTTTTTTTGTTTATTTTTTCTAAAAAACACATAAAAAACACCACAATAAATAAAGACTTTGTAAAATATATAATAAAAAAATGATTAAAATAGTAAAAAAACAAAGAAAATCGACAAGTTTGTAAGTTTTTGTGATTGATTTTTATAAAAAAATTATATATAATGGTTGTGTCTATAAATATGTTAAAAATGTTGTTAAAAATTTGTATATTCGTGTTAGTGCGTAGGAATATTTCAATTTTTAAGAACGTTTGAATATGTATTTATAGAAAATTAATCGGTTGATTAATAAAATATATAAAGGAGGTTTTACTAAATGAAAAGACGACTTTTAGCATTAGCTTTAGCATCATCTATGCTTTTAAGCTCTATAAATGTTGCTTATGCTAATGAAGTTCTTGTATCAGATACTTTAACTAATGTAGTTGATGTAAATGATGGATTAGCAGAAGTTGCAGATGTTGTTACATCTGATGAAGCTTTGGTTTTAGAGGAAGAACCTATTGTTACAGCAGAAGAAACAACTAATTGGGTAGCAACAGAGCCTTGGCAAGCTGCAGTTTTTGGCGATTGTAGTGTTTCTGATGGAACATTAAGTCATTTTGAGGAAGTTGGCAGCGATGTTAATTTAAGAATGGGTTCATTTAATGAAGATGGAACTGTATTAAAGTCAAATGGTAAAGTTGCAGGTAGTACTGAAGGTAGAGTTATGTACTATCGTCAAATGAATGAAGCTGACGACTTTACACTTACTGCAACTGCACAAATTAACAACATTGTAAACACAAACGACCAAGTTTCTTTTGGTCTTGCTGTTTTAGACAATTTAAACCCTAATGAAGTTGACAAGGGTACGCCAGCAGACTCTATAAATGTTGGTGTTCGTAATATGGCAAAGGGTGCAGACTCTATGTCTTATGCTTGGACTAGAACTTCTGGCACTATTGAGGACTTTAAGCCAGCTAACGGAACAGCTGTTCCTAAGGTAGGCGACGAAATTAATTTAACAATTAAAAAGTCTGGCACAACTTACACTGTAACTTATGGAGATGAAACAACAACAATTGATGGTAGCTCTCTTTCTATTAAAGATGATATATTTGTAGGTTTATATGTATCAAGAGCTGCTGATGTTACTTTTAAGAATGTATCTATGTCAGTTGTTGGCGAGGAAATTGATGTAAGTTCTGGTTGGGAAACAAACGGTAATGGTGCAAACTATGGTTCTGTATCTGAATTTGCTGTTGAAAGTAATGACGATAATTCTGAATTAAAGTTAAAGTTAGATGCTACTAGCAAGGGTAAATTATCTTCAGGAGAGGATTCTTTCTCTTACAGAGCAACTAAAGCACCTGCTGGAGAGGACTTTAAAGTTAAAGCAACTATTGATGTTGCAAACATTACAACAACAAGCAACCCTAAGCAGGCTGGAGCAGGTTTTATTGTTTTTGACGAGCAATATTCTAAATCAGCTGTTGAGGGAGTTACAACTGCTTCTTATACAAACAGCTTCTTTGTTGGCCTTATGACAGATGATGGTAGCAAAGGTAAAATTGTTGCAAGAATGAGAAATGGTGCAGATGTAACAACAACAACTCTTTATTCAACAGGTATTAACGAAGTAGGCAAAGAAAGTGGACCTATTGACATTGAAATTAGAAGAGTTGGCGACACTCTTAAAGTTAGAGTTGCAGACTCTGAAACAGTAGATTTTGATATTTCTGGTTTATTTACTAAAAACCAGTACATTGGCTACGCTGTTGCAAGAGGTGGATACATTAATGTATCAAACAACTCTATTGAGGTTGGTAGCAAGAAAGTTGCAAGCCTTGAAATTGCAAGTATGCCAGAAAAAACTGAATACTATACAACTGAGCCATTTGATTCAACTGGTTTAGTTCTTAACGCAGTTTATGAAGATGGCACAACAGACGTTATTGACGACCCTAATTATTACAACATTACAGGTTTTGACAACGCTACTGGAAAGTATTTTGAGAGTTTAGGAAACAAGGTATTAACAGTTAGCATTGGTTCAGCACAAGTAGAATTACCTATTGTTGTTAGAGCAATGAAGGTTACAGCTATTAATGTAGACTATGCTCCAATTTACGACACTTTCTATGAAGGTGGTAAATTTAATGTGACTGGTTTACAGGTTGAAGCTATGTATGAAGATGGCACAAGAAAGTTGCTTTCTTCTGATGAATATGTTCTTACTGTTGCTGGCAAGGAAGTTATTCCTGGTGTTACAACAATTACATCTGATATGGTCGCTGAAGAAGCTCTTGTAAAGGTTTCTCACGCAAACACTGACAGCATTGATGCTAACAACATTGAAGATGTATTCTATGTTAAAATTACACCTGGTAAGTTAGACTCTATTTACATTAACAACATTGGTTTTAAAACTAAGTATTATGTAAATGATGAGTTAGATGTAACAGGTCTTAACATTTTTGGTAGATATGTTGACGCTGACGGAAACGAAAGCAGCCAGTATATCACTCCAGACCAATGGGAAGTTAGAGGCTTTGACTCTTCAAAGAAAAATGATAACCTTGTTCTTACAGTTGTTTTAAATGACAACGAAAATGTGAAAACTGAGTATACTGTTCAAGTTATTGACAACTTCACATTAGAGCCAGTTATTGAAGGTTATCCAAGATTAACATATACAGTTAATGAAGCATTTGATGCAAACGGACTTATATATGGTATTCGTTATGCAAACGATGACAAGGAATATATTGACACAGAAGATGTATACTTTAAAAACAATGCAGAATATTACAAAGTGAATGTATCAACTGGTGAAAGAACAGATGTTACAGAAGCTGAAGTTTTAGCTGCAGATTTATATGTTGATTTAAGCAATTTTGACAACACAGTAGTAGGCACTACTAGCATTTCTTTAGTTCTTAACGAAAAATATGGTATTGCTGCTTTAGAGCCAAAGACTTTAGATGTTTCTATTGTTGAGGCAACTGACAGCGTTTGGAAAGCTACAATATTTGGTGCATCTGCTGGAAATTCAAAAATTAACATTGATTATAGTGACGGTAGAGAATCTGCTACACTTACTTCAAGCAACTATGTTCACCCTGAGCTTATGGAAAACAGCTCTCTTGATGGTGTTGAAAGCATTAACTTAGTTTCTTGGGACGGTGCAGGTAAGATTACAGGCGACCACGATGGTATAGCATATTACTATACAAAGGTTGATACAACTGATAATTATTCATTATCAGCTGACATTACTGTAAATAGATATATTAGAGACCCTAAAAATCTTTCATCTGACTTAAAGAGCAAGTATGATTCTTATATTGCTCAGGGCATTTCTCCTGATGTAGCATTAGATATGTTACGTTCTGGTCAGGAAGCATTTGGTATTATGGCAAGAGATGTAATTCCTTTTGCTGGTGGTTTAGATGAGGAAGGTAACTACACTGGTGGTATTGTAAACCATATGACACCTTTAGCTGATGAAGCTTATCAAAGCGAATATACTTTCACTAAGGCTGACGGTTCAACTGTTACATACAAGACTCCAGCTGACCTTTTAGAAGCAAAGATAAATGGTTTTTCTGTTACAGACAATGAAGGAACTAAGCATTCAGTTTCTTCAGGAGATGTTACAACTCAATTTGCATCTAACGTTGTTATTGCAGGTGGTTGTTCAGATTCTACTTGGCCAACAGACCCTAATGCTGCAAATTATTATACTAAATCTCAAATTAACAGAATTAACATTATGACTAGAAAGGGCGTTACTGCTCCTGATGCTGGTGGTAAGAGAGTTGGTATTTATGCAACTACAAGCAAGCTTCCAGAAGCTGGCGAAAAGTATAACATTACTTTAACTAAGCTTAACACTGGTTACGCTATTACAACTTATGACTATCAGACAGGAAACAAAGTTACAAAATATTCTTTTGAGCTTAACGACGAAACAGAAAACGTTCTTGAAACACAGGACAGCAAATACAACTATGTTGGTTTCTTTACAGCTAGATTTGCTGACATCACTGTTGAAAATGTTAAGTTACATAAGACAAACCCTGTAACAGACCCTAACATTTTAGAAACTATTGAAGAACCAATTTCTCCAAGTGTTTCTGTAAATAGTCCATATTATACAACAGAAGTTGGTTACAACTTAAGACTTAAGTCAAATGCTAGCAAGAATGTTTTAGGTGGTTTAGCAAGCGTTTCTTTAAACGGCGAAACTATCAGAAAAGACTTCATTCTTGACAGCAAGGAAT
>CALWSP010000028.1 GCA_944384235.1 uncultured Clostridia bacterium | reverse complement strand
TTCAAATTTTTTGACCCTGCAAAAGCATTGCTTCCAATTGATGTAACGTTTCCAAAAATCTCAACTTCCTCAAGCTCACTCATACTACAAAAAGCATTAGCCCCAATTTCTTTAACACTTTTAGGTAACACAATTTTGCTAACTCCTTGAACATAATAAAAAGCAAATTTTCTAATAATTTCAATTCCCTCTTCTAAAATAAGCTGGTTAATAGTCATAGGCGAAGAAATTAACATCGGCACATTTTTAGAAGAAATATAAAGCTTGTCAATAACTTTAACGTTTGAAAAAAGAGTCTCGTTTTCGCTAAAACTAAACTCCTTAATTTTAAAATAAGCATTTTCAATGTTTTCGCAACTTGTGCTTAAAACGCCAACTTGAGCGTCTTTTTTGTCAATAACAATGTTTTTCAAAGGTGAGTTGTAAAAGGCTCTTGTCCCAACGTTCCCACTAAAATTTTCCTTTGTAAGGTTAATGCTTTCAAGCTTAGTTCCAGCAAAACATAAAGATGGAATGTCCACAAGGTTTTTCATCTCCACCTTGCTTATTTGAGAACCATATTGAAAAGCTCCGTCTGAAATATTTAAAATGTTTTCTAAATAAAGCTCATTTAAATAGTTTCCAGCAAAAGCATTGCTTGTAATGTTTGAAATGTTTTTAAGGCTCATTTTTTTCAAACCACTGCAGCCAGATAAAATGCTGCCTAAAGTTTCAACGTTTTCAATAACAACTTCGCTAATTTTTCCACACCCGCTAAAAATGCCGTTTGTAAGAGCTTTAAAGTTGCTTAAATAAATTTTTCCAGTAATTCCACAAGAGGTAAAACACCCGCTTCCAAGCTCCTCAAGGCCAGAAGGGAAATTAATTTTAACTAAACCTGAACAGCCACTAAAAGCATTTGAGCCAATTTTTTTCAAACTTTGAGGCAAAATAACTTCAGAAATTTTGCTCTGTCCCGCAAAACAAGTGTTGTCTATTTCTGTAACACCTTCAGCAATAAAAACTTTAACCATTTTTTGAGTAGGCTTTGTAAAAAACTCCTCGTTAAAGCCTAAAACGCCACTTCCAGAAAAAATCGCTGTGCCGTTGTCGTATAAAATTCCCTTAACATCTCCGCAACTTGCCGTAACAACAACACTAGCCCCGCTTGCTAATAACTCAGCTAAAACATTAATTTGTCTTTGTAAAATGCTTTGCTTTTCCTCTAAATTAGAACAGTTAATGTAAAAATTTTTATACTCTCCATCAAGTCCGTTTTCGTTGTAAACCCTCTCTCCAGTGCAACCACTAAAAGCAATTTCCCCAGAAAAATCAGCCTTTTTGTAAAGGTAAATAATTCCAAGACAGTTGTCAATTTTAATAGAACAATTTTCTTTCACCTCAAAAATGTCACAAAAATATCCAGCCCTTTGACTTCCGTTAAATAAACTTGAAATGTAGTTGTTGTTTTGAGTACATTGGCTAATAACAACGTTAGAGGCATATCCGCTTAACTTAATGTAGGATAAAATTTTCCCTTTAAATTCAACGTTTTGGGCGTTAAAACAACACTTGTTAATGTATAAACCATTAACGTTTTTTGCGTATATAATCGGCTCTATATACCAGTTTTCTTTTTTGAAATATATGTTTTCAATGCTAACATTGTCAACGCCACTCTCCCCGTTAGCTATGTAAAAAATTGGAAAGTCGTTGCACATTTTAAAAATAACGTTGTGACTAAGCCCCTCTAAAAAAACTTTTTTCCTAATAAGAATAGACTCTTCAAAAACATACTCCCCAGGCAAAAACATAACCCTGCTGCCACTTGGAATGTCGCTTAAAAAGTTGCTTAAATCCTCAAAACTTTCCTCCCCGCTTTCCCCTAAAATAAGGTCAACTTTGTGGAAGTTGTAAATGTCTTTTGTGTTGCTGCTTGCAACAGTGTAAAAAAGCTTGTCTTGCTTTTTATCAACTTCCTTGTCTAAAAGCCTAAAATTTTCGTTAAAATCCTCAACGTTGTAATAGTCGTTTTTCTCAGGTAAATTTAATTTAATGTTTTCGCTTTTTTTCATTTTTTTTAATCACTCCTTTAAAACTTTTTCCCTTAACTCTAAATAGGTGTATTTTTCAAGCTCAATGTGTTTAAATTCTTCTAAAACAAAATGTGAATTAAACTCAATTTCAATTTCAATAAAAATGTTGCACGGCAAAATTTCGTAAAGAACACGCCTTGCAATTTCCTCTTTTTCTTTGGCTCTTAACTTTAATTTAATAATTAAATGAAACTCTTTTTCGTTGTATTTCATTTCAACATTTTCTTTCCCACAAAGGCTAACTAAAAGAAGAAAAACTTTCTCAAAACTGTAATTAGAAAGGCCGTTTAATTTAGCTAAAATTTCAAATCGCCTTTCTTCAACACTTTTGCCTAAATAAGTTGAAATGCCAAGCATTTTTTCAAACTTTTCAAGCCCAAAATTTTGTGCAAGTAAAATAAAAAGCTCTTTAAAAACTTCTTGAGCCTCCACAATAGCTTCTTTTAAAAACTTTTCTTGAATTTCAGCAATTTTTTGGCTTTCTCTAAAATCTCTGTAAAAATCTGGCAAATAGCTTAAAATGTCAACTTCTCTCATTTTCTAAAACCTCTTTCAAATAAATAACACTTTCTCTGTCAATAATTTTGTTTCCACTTTCTGAGTTAATTTTAACATTTTCAATGTTTCTAACTCCCTCAATTTCCATACAAGAAACAATAATTTTAGCACTTAAAATGTTAATTTCGCTCTCCTCCCAGCCCTTGTTAAGCTGGTCAAAATAAATTCCAATTTTTTCAACAATTTGGTCTTTAAGCCCCTCAAAAGTAAAGCCCTCAAAAAGCTGAAAATCAGCACTAATTTTAATCTCCTCTTTTTTGCAAGGCTCAATAAAAACTCTGTGCCCAATAGGAACAATTTTATCCCCGTTTTCTCCTCCAATAATTTCTCTAGCCCTTTGAATAACTTCGTCGCTAGGAACAAGAAAGTCCTCGCCTTGCAAAATAACTTTAACATTTCCAGCCCCAGCCCACTCGTTAGCCCTTAAAACTCTAACTCCGTAAATTCCGTCAACATTCTCCTTAAAATAACTTTTGTAGTCAGCCACGTTCCCGCCAAAGCCTCTAAGGTTAATGCTGTCAAAATATCTTTTCCTAAACTCGTCCTCGCTTTCTTCGTTTTTGCCTTGGCTAATAACTTTAATAAGCTTGCAAAAATTCAAAGAGTTAATAATTTCAATAGGAGTAAGCTCTCCAACAATTTCTCCAACATCTCCGCTTTCTTCACACTCTAAATAAAAGAAAAAATGCCCGTCTTTTTCTTCAATAAAGTCAGTCACATAAAAATTAAACCCCTCAATGTTAAACCTGCTGCCTCTTTCAACTTTAATGTCAAACTCGCCAAGGGCAATGCAGTTAGAAGCACTTTTAGGAAAAAGCCCTCTTTCTCCAGCAATAAGAGTTAAATAATCCATACTAGCAGTGTCAGCAAAACTTTCCCTTAAAATAACCCTAAGGTCCATATAAAGCTGAGCAATTTCCATAGCCATAGGAGCTAAAAGGTCGTAAACAATAGAGCCTTCTCTTGTGTCAACGCCGTTTAAAGAGCTAAGCATTTCCTTTAAAATGTTTTCATAAGTTTTTTCCTCAAACATAAATATCAAACTCCCTTTCAACTTCAAAATCTCCGTAAACACTTCCAACTTTAAAAGTAACTTTAAGCCCTGTTTTTCCAATGCTTTCAATAACAAAATCTTCAACGCTAATAATTCTGTTTTCAACCATTAAGGCGTCAGAAATAAGGCTAGGTAAAATGCCTCTAGCCTCAAAAAGAGTTTTGTTAAAAACTCTGTCCATCTCAAAACCGTAGTCCCTTGAATATATAATGTGCTTAAATCTAATAGTAGAAATAATTTTGTAAATGCTTTGCTTTAAAGCGTTTAAGTTGTCAATAAAGCCAGAAATAGTCCCCTTTTCAAAATCCATTTTGTATGTTTTAGATGGGTATGTAACTTCCTTAAACTCTAAAATTTCGCCATCATAATTTTTCGGTGTCACCTTTAAAATCCTCCTCCTTTTCTTTAAACTTCGAAAGAACTAAATATTTTTGCCCGCCTTTTAATCTAATAAGAATTAAAGTTTCGCCCTCTGAAAAAACCATATTAGAATATGTCAAAAAATCCTCGTCTAAAATTTTTTTAGGGTCAATTAAAACTTTTAAAGGCTTAACCCCAATAACTTTCCCAACTTCAACTTGGGTTGGGCAACTTTCTTCAACAACATCAAGAGCAATTTTTTTAATAAGCTCAACTAAATTCATTCAAACTCACCTCCAACTAAAACTAAATCAATTTTCAAATAACCCTCGCTAAAATATAAAGTAGCACTTTCAACAACCATATACTCTTTTAAAATAATATCCCCTAAATTAAGGTTCACAAAAACCTTGTATCCAGGCCTTAAACTAAAGTCCCCTAAAAAACCTTTAACCTTTAAATATCTTTTAGTTCTGGCCTTTTGCTTTAAAATTTCCTTTCCAAGCTTGTCGGGGTATTGCCCCTCGTTAAGTTCTTGACAGTGCTTTAAAATGCCCCACTTTGAAATAAGCTCGCCTTTTTGGTAAACATACTTTTCCTTTTGCCCAAGCTCAAAGTTGTCTTTAAAAAGCTCAATAACGTTAAAAACATCTTCGTCAATGCTTGAACGGTAAAAAAAGTCTTGGCAGTTTTCCTCGCAAATATATTTTTCAGAAAATAACTTGTTGCTTTCTTTTAACATAAGGCTTCCAAATTGGTCAAAAAACACAAACTCCTGCCCACTAACTTGCTTTGTAAGGTTAATAGAATTTTTTAAAATGTCAAAAATAGTCTTGTTTTCTTCAATTCGTTTGCTAATTTTAACCCCCGTTTCGTCAACTTCCCCAACTTTCAGCCTAAAATCCTTTGCAACCATTTTAAAAAGCTCGCTAGCTGTTTTGTTTTTGTAAATGTAAGTGTCCTTGTTTTTAAAATACCTAAGCTGGTCGTAACATAAAACATTAATAATTTTGTCTTTGTCCCTAGTTTTAGAAAATATATATCCGTAAAAAATCCCAACGTCGTTTTCACGCATAATAACAGTGTCCCCCTCGTGAAAATCCAATATTTCGTCCTTTAAAACAGAAAATTTTAAACAACTAGGTGAAAACTTTCCATCTCTTGTAATAACAATTTCGTTAATAATTTCTGGCGAAAAAACAGTGCTTCCTTTGGCAATAAAAATTTTAAACCTTTTTTTCTCTCTGTCGTTAATGTCAATAAAATTTTTTCTAACACCGCCATCGCCACTAGTGTTTAAAACAACAACTTTGTCAAGCTCCTTTTTTTCAACGCTAGTTGAATAATTTTCGGTCAATAAATAAACTTTTCCCTTTTGCTTTCCAAAAGCAAGGGCCTCGCTGTGGGAGTTAAAAAAGATGTCAATTTTCTTCCCTTTAATAGCCCCTCCAACATCTTCAGCAACATAAACCTTTCCGTTAATTAACACCTTGCTGCCAAGGGGAATAACACTTTTGTCAACAGCAATAGTGTGGCTTGCTTTGGCTTTTTTCCCGCTTGCTGTAATGCCGTCGCTTTTCCCGCAACACTTAACACAAGGGCAATATCCAGTTAAAGTAAACTCGCCAAGGTAAATTTTGCTTTCTTCGCTGTTTTTGTTTCCACTTCCCCCGTAAGACATACAGCAATGGCCGTTTCCAAGAAAAATGCTTCCCTTTTTTGCAAGCCTGTCGCTTTGAATGTAGCTAGAGCTAGTGTAGGCAGTAAAAAGGCCAGTAGCAAGGAGCTTTTTCTTTAAAGAGCTTGTGTTTCCCTCGCCAGCCATTTGAACTCCAGCTAAAATGTAAGCAGAAATAACAAGGGAAGAACAGTCAAAATCTCCGCTAGCGCCTTTAACTTTTTTGTTGTTTTTAATAATGCTAAAAAGGCCAGACCACCTGTTTTTTTGGGAATATCCAAAGTCTTTGTTTTTAACAATCTGGTCTAAATAGCTAAGGGCTTTTTCGGCAATCTCCTCGTCTTTACATTCAATGTAGGTGTGCCAAGGCAGGGAATACCAACTTTTTTTGTTTAACTCAACACCAGTTTGGTTTCCGCTTAACGCCCCGTTCACACCGTTCACTTCGTCGCTAGATGCTTGTCCAATGTATCCCATTTTTTTCTACACCTCCAAATCTAAAATTTGCCCAACAATAAGCTCGTTAGGGTTAATAATGCCGTTTTTCTTAGCAATTTCAAAACACATACCCTCCTCGCCAAAAACCTCTCTGCAAATTTTAAGCAAAGTGTCCCCTTTTTTAACAACATATTGGCTAGGAATTTCCTTTTCAACCTTTCTCATAAGTCCACTTTGCTCTTGAATTTTTCCGTTTTGGTCAATTTCATATTTTTTTGTGCTAATGCCCTTGTATGCCTTTAAACTAAGGCTCACAAGCACATCGTTGCCGTTTTCTTTTGCCTCAATGTAGCTGTAAGATTCTAAGCTAACCCTTAAAACAGTGTTAGAAATGGTAATTCCGTCAGGTGTGTTTCTAAAAATAATAAAATCAAAATCAGCCATAGAATTCATAAGATTTTCAAAAAGGTTTAAATAGTAGCTCACAGGCTTTAAACTAACTTTAACAAAAGGATATTTTTGTCTAGGCAAAAGGCATTTAAAGTTAATTGTGGCTAAAGATGGCTTTTTTAAAACATTAATTTCGCTGCCGTTAATAAGGCTAATAACTTGGTTTTTGCCCATCACACTAACGCTAATTTCGCTAGGTGTAATAGGCAAAATGTTCCCCTTTAAACAAAAAACATATTCTCCAACTGCTTCAATACCAAACATAAACCCTCCTTAAATTTCCATAACACTGCTTCCAAAGCTGTTCATAGCCTCGGTCATTTTGTCCTTTAACTTTTCCACAATCTCGTCTATCTCCCACTCTTGCGAAATGCTGTTTTGCATCTTGCTCATATCCACATTAATGTTAATAACCTTGCTTTTTCCCTCTTTTTCGCCTGCCAGCTCTCTCAAACTAGCCTGCCCCTTTTCTCTAAACCAACTTTTGTCCATTTGAGCAACACTTGATACTTCCCCACAAGCCATTAAGCTCTTTATCTCCTCAACTCCCGCTAGCTCTCCTTTCTCTGCTAAACTCTTTATCTTCTCAACTCCTGCTAGCTCTCCTCTCTCTGCTAAACTCTTTATCTTCTCAACTCCTGCTAGCTCTCCTCTCTCTGCTAAGCTCTTTATCTTCTCAATCCCTGACAGCTCTTCTCCAACATCTAAGCCTTTTATCTTCTCAACTCCTGCTAATTCTTCTCCAACATCTAAGCCTTTTATCTTCTCAACTCCTGCTAATTCTTCTCCAACATCTAAGCCTTTTATCTTCTCAATCCCTGCTAATTCTTCTCCAACATCTAAGCTCTTTATCTTCTCAACCCCTGACAGCTCTCCTCTCTCTGCTAAGCTTTTTATCTTCTCAACTCTCGCTAGCTCTCCTTTCTCTGCTAAGCTTTTTATCTTCTCAACTCCCGCCAGCTCTCCTCTCTCTGCTAAGCTTTTTATCTTCTCAACTCCTGCCAGCTCTTCTCCAACATCTAAGCCTTTTATCTTCTCAACTCCCGCTAGCTCTCCTCTCTCCGCTAAGCTCCTTATTTCCTCAATCCCTGCTAGCTCTCCTTTCTCCGCTAAGCTCTTTATTCTCTCAATTCCAGCTAAACCTTCGTTAAAAACTAAAGTTCTAGCCTGTTCAAATTCAAATAAACCTTTGCTCCTTTCAAGTTTTTCTATCTCCTCAATGCCAGTAATACTTCCACTAATTCCTACCTTGCTCTCTTTTCTAACTTTCTCTAATTCTCCCTTAAATCCTAATTCATTAATTTCTCTAACTTTCTCTAAATCTTTGTCAATTTTTAAATTCTCTATTTTTCTAACTTTTTCTAACCTTTCAAACCCGCCTAAACTTTGCCTATCTTCTAAAAAATATTTTCTCTCTAATTCCTCTTTGTTTCTGCCCTTGCCTTTTTCTGTTTCTCCACTGTTTTTTAAATTGCTAATTTTCTCAACTTCTTCTAATCCAAAATTAATTTCTTTGCTAATTAAATCTTCATTTGTATCTATATCTGTAAATAAGTTGTTAATTTTGTCAACCTCTTTAAAATCTATTTTTTTTAATAACCCCTCTAAATTAATGCTTTTCTTCCTTTCCCTAAAATCTTCACCTTTTTCTCTTTCATTCCCCATTTTTTATAAACTAAACCTCCCTTTCGTTTTTGCTACTTTTTTAAAAAAGTAGATAAAAAGATAACCTTAACTCACACTTCCCTTACAGTCATCGTGAAACCTATCTCTCTCCTGTTTTTCCATTAAATTTCCAAAAAAATTAAATAAACAAAACCTAACTTCCAACAACTACCTAACTCCCCAACGAATACCTTTTGTTCTCCACCTCGGGCTAACCACACGCACCAACAACCTAGGTGTGCCTAGGTGCGTCCTTTCAACCCCTTTGAGGTCAATCCCTATCCTAAACCAACACCTCCCAGCCTCAAAGGTCACGGGGTTGTAGGGGGTCTTGATAACCCCCTACCCTTTTGCTTACTTTTTGGTAAAAAGTAAGAACCAATTTCCTAAACTTTAAACCACCTCGAAAAGGCTTGCCAACCCCTCTCCCTTTTCCTACTTTTTCAAAAAAGTAAATCAACAAAACCTAACCTCTTAAGAAAACCTATCTCCCCAATCAAATACTTTCCACAAATCTCCCCTTAACCTCAACAACAACCTCCCCACCAAATGAATACCTCCCACCTTTTCACTTTGGGCTAACCACACGCACCAACGCCGTAAGGTGTGCCTAG
>CALWSP010000027.1 GCA_944384235.1 uncultured Clostridia bacterium | reverse complement strand
ATTCCAGAAGATGTAGAAAATCAGAAGAAAATCGCAAGATATTTAACTATGCTTGATGACAAAATCGAATTAAATACTGAGATAAACAATAATTTAGAGCAGCAAGTTAAAGCTCTATTTAAATCTTGGTTCATTAATTTCGAACCATTCGGTGGTGAGCAGCCACCAGAAATGCAGTTTGTTCCATTACAAGACCTCTGTAAAGTGGTTACAAAAGGAACAACTCCAACAACTTTAGGAAAATCATTTACATCTTCAGGCATCAATTTCATCAAAGTAGAGTCAATTCTTGATAATCACTCGATAGATACTGCAAAATTTGCATATATTGATGATGAAACAAATGCTATGTTAAAGCGTTCGATAATTGAAATGAATGACATCGTATTTACTATTGCAGGAACATTAGGTCGTTTTTCTCTGATAGATAATAGTGTACTACCAGCCAACACAAATCAAGCAGTTGCAATTATACGACCAGATAAAAACAAGGTAGCTGCATCGTATTTGTATAGTTTCTTTATTGGCAACTGGCATAATGATTATTATTCAAAAAGAATACAACAAGCAGTTCAAGCTAATTTAAGCCTTACAACAATTAAATCGCTTCCAATCGCAATACTCAGCGATGATTTAATGAGCAAATATAACGGGTTGGTAAAACCGTTAGTTGCCTTAATGAAAAGCAATGAAGAAGAAAATCGAAAGCTTTCTACTCTAAGAGATACTTTGTTACCTAAATTGATATCAGGGAAATTAAACATCTCTGACATTAACCTCTAAGCCGCTAAATTATTGTTTATTATACTTATCGCTCCTAACAACGGCAGGAGTTAATTAAAAGAACTGCCGTTGCGAGTCGTTCTCTAAAATAAAGGAGAAACAACTATGAAACAAAACTTAATTAATGATGTTATCAGGGGTATGATACCATACCTGAATAACGCACAAATCGAAAGATTAAAAGCAGTTATGGAACACGAGCTTTTCGGTTATGAAGTTACTGAGAGTGGAAATAAGGATACTTCTGCGGAGCAGGATTTAATGGGGCTTTTTTTGTCAGCTAAGCGTATTGAAGGCTGCTCTGAGAGGTCCTTAAAATATTATCAAGCGACAATAGAAGCGACGATTTCCGGAATTGGCAAGGATGTGAGGCATATCACAACAGATGATATCCGTACCTATCTTACGGATTATCAGGCTAAGAAGAAGTCTAGCCGAGTTACAATTGATAATATACGCAGGATTTTGTCTAGTTTCTTTTCATGGCTTGAAGATGAGGACTATATCCTTAAAAGTCCGGTAAGAAGAATTCATAAGGTAAAAACTGCAAGTAATATCAAAGAAACATACTCTGATGAAGCATTGGAACTTATGCGTGATAATTGTACTGAAATAAGGGATTTGGCTATAATTGATATGTTAGCTTCTACCGGAATGCGAATTGGAGAGATGGTTCTTTTGAATCGAGAGGACATTGATTTTAACGAGCGAGAGTGTATTGTGTTTGGTAAAGGAGATAAAGAACGTGTAGTTTATTTTGATGCCAGAACAAAAATACATTTGCAGGAATACCTGAGTAGCAGGACGGATGATAATACAGCTCTGTTTGTATCACTGAAAGTACCGTATAGTCGTATAACGATTGGCGGTATAGAATCAAGGCTCCGTAAATTTGGAAAGCAATTAGGGTTGCATAAGGTACATCCGCATAAATTCAGGCGCACACTTGCAACTATGGCAATAGATAAAGGAATGCCGATAGAGCAGTTACAACAGCTTTTGGGGCATAAGAGAATAGACACGACTTTGCAGTATGCAATGGTCAAGCAGAGCAACGTAAAGATTGCTCACAGAAAATACATCGGATAGAGAGGTTAATAAAATGGCTGAGTGGAAAAAAGTTTGCTTGGGCGATATTGTGAAAACAAATCAAAATACTTATTCTCCAAAAGAAAAATGGGAATATATCAATTATTTGGATACTGGAAATTTGACTATGAATAGGATTGGTTCTATTCAATACATTGATTTGTCAAAAGAAAAATTACCGAGTCGAGCAAAACGAAAAGTAAAATATAATAGTATTGTTTATTCCACAGTAAGGCCCAATCAGCTGCATTATGGAATTATAAAAGAACAGCCTGAGAATTTCTTGGTTTCAACAGGATTTGTTGTCGTAGATGTCGATTTCAGAGTGGCAAATCCGGATTATATTTACTACATATTGGCGCAACGAGAAATTACAGAGCACCTGCAAGCAATCGGTGAACAAAGCGTTTCTGCTTACCCTTCAATTAAGCCTTCTGATATAGAGGAATTAGAAATATATTTACCGAGCATTGAAGAACAAGAAAGAATTGTTTCTATTTTGTCTGCAATAGATGAAAAAATAAGACAAAATGAAAGAATAAACAATAATTTAGAGCAGCAAGCTCAGGCTTTGTTTAAGTCTTGGTTTGTTGATTTTGAGCCGTTTGATGAAGAATTTGTTGTATCGCCAGTTGGTACAAATATACCAGCCTCACTTGAAATGATTCAAATCAGTAATCTTCCGCATATCCTAGAAACTGGTAAAAGACCTAAAGGTGGTGCCGTTACATCAGGTGTTCCAAGTATTGGGGCAGAAAACGTAAAAAAACTTGGTGAGGTTAATTTTGCTTCCGCAAAGTATATACCAGTTGAATTCGCATCTAAAATGGAAAAGGGTAAAGTAAATGGTTACGAATTAATGCTATATAAAGACGGAGGTAAACCAGGGACGTTTATTCCTCATTTCTCTATGTTCGGGGAAGGCTTCCCGTATGACGAATTTTACATCAATGAGCATGTTTTCAAATTGGACTTTGGAAATATAGGCTACAATGAATTTGCATATTTTTATTTGCAGACAGAGTATCCATATAATTGGTTAGCCAATAATGGTGGAAAAGCTGCTGTTCCGGGAATAAATCAACAAGATGTAAATTCAATTTGGATTTACCACCCAGAAAATTTATACGTAAAAAGATACAGCGAGTGGATACAGCCTATCTTCACTACAATTTTAAAAAATTGTGCTCAAAATGTAAAATTGGCTCAACTCAGAGATACGCTTCTTCCTAAGTTAATGTCTGGTGAACTAGATGTATCCGAATTCGACCTCTAAGCCGCTAAATTATTGTTTAT
>CALWSP010000026.1 GCA_944384235.1 uncultured Clostridia bacterium | reverse complement strand
TATTTTATCATAGCTTTAACTCTTTGTCAAGTACTTTTTATACCTTTTTTAAACTTTTTGTTTTATCTTGTCACTTTTCATCAGCGACAAAATATATATTACCATATTCCTTTCCCCTTGTCAAGAAAAATTTTCAACTTTTTTCAAAAATATTTCTCTTTATCTTTAAAAATTCGTCAAATTCCTTTGTGCTTCTGTTAATAACAAGTTCTTCAGGAAATTCAGCCTTTTCTAAAACCTTTTCACATCTCTCAAAATGCCCAACATAACTATAATAGTGTGCATCACTTCCTAATATAATAGGAACAGCTTGTTTTTTACACTCCTTTAAAACCTCAATAACCATCTCTTCTCCACCAGCTCTGCCATTATGCGGGTCAAAAGAAGAATTGTTCACCTCAAGCAAAGTAGAATAGTCCCTACTTGCACTAACAACCTTTTTAATATCAAATTCATATCTTGGGTCACCAATATGCCCAATAATATTTACATAATCTTTTTTAATAGCGTTCACTAAAGCCATTGTGTTTTCTTCTATATTAGATGGCTTAATACAAGGAATGTGAAGGCTAGCAATAGCAATATCAAGCCTTTTCAAAATACTTTTTCTAATTGACTTGTCTGTGTTTCCCTCTACGTCCATAATGTTAAGCTCAATGCCCTTTAAAACTCTAACCCCTTCTATATAATCAGGTATAACCTTTAAATTTAAAAAATGCAAAGCTCCACAAGAGCCAGGCATATTAGGAGCGTGGTCAGTCATTCCTAAGTACTCAATGCCTCTACTGTAAGCATATCTAGCATTTTCACTAATTGTGCTGTATGCGTGCCCACTAGAAATAGTATGAGTGTGCATATCAATTTTATATTTAACTACCTCTGCCATATTTTTTCAGCCTTTCATATAATTGTTAGTATACAAATTTTAAAAAATGTTTTATAATTAATATAGTTATTCCCTAAAAGGAGGTCGAGTTATGAAAATTTATAGGGATAAAATAATCACAACCCAAACCTTGCACCAAGTTCAGTGCAATTGTTGTGGCAAAATATTAAAAACAGATGCTCATAATAATATAGAAGACTTTTTGTCAGTTTCTAAAAGGTGGGGCTACAACAGCGAGTTTGATAATCAAATCCATAGCTTTGACCTTTGTCAACAGTGTTATAAAAAAATAATTAAAAACTTTAACTTGCCTGTAAACTAATCTTCTTCAGTTGCACAAATAGCAAAAAAGTCAACTTTTCTAGCCCCAGCTCTTTTAAGAACTTTGGCACATTCGTTTATAGTTGCGCCAGTTGTAAAAATGTCGTCAACAATCAAAATATCTTTGCCTTTTACTTCTGCATTTTTCTTCATTTTAAAAGCGTTTTTAATATTCTTTCTTCTGTTTAATCTGTCCATATTGTTTTGAGGCTTAGTGTTTTTAACTCTCTTTAATAAAGACTTGCTCTCAATACCAAAAGCTTTTCCTAAAAACCTTGCCAAAATGTCAGATTGGTTGTAGCCTCTGCTAATAAACTTTGAAATATGCAGAGGCACACCTGTAATATAATCGTATTTCATTTCAATGTTGCTTTTCGCAAAATCTCTCATAATTTTGCCATATACATCTCCATAACGATATAATCCACTATACTTAAATCTTTTAACACTTTCTCTAATTTCACCTTTGTATATAAAAACAGAAAACCCTTTGTCAAAATATATGTTGTCCTTTTCGTTGCAAATCCTACACTTGCCATCTCTGTTAATAACTCGGCCACATTTTTGACATCTTTTGCTTTTTAAGTTTTTAAACTTTTCAGAACATTTAAAACAAATAAATTCTTCTTCGCTAAACTCAAAAATACTTTCGCAACTAATACATCTTCTAGGGTAAATAAATTCTATACTTTTGTTTTTAAATTTCAGATAAATCTTCTTCGCCACTTTGCTCATTGTTTTTGTATTTTCTTAATATTTCCATAAATTCTTCGCCAGTAATGTTTTCTCTCTTGTAAAGATACATAGAAATATCCTCAAGAGCATCTTTGTACTCAATAAGCATTTTTCTAGCCTTTTTGTGACAATCTTTAATAATCTCTAAAACTTCTTTGTCAAGCTCGTTGACAGTATCTTGTCCAACAATATAAACTTTGTCGCCAGAAAGATACTTGTTTTGAACAGTTTCTAAAGCCATCATATCAAACTTGTCGCTCATACCATATAAACTAACCATATTTCTAGCTAAATTAGTTGCCTGCTCAATGTCGTTGCTAGCACCAGTTGTAATTGACCCAAACTCAATTTCCTCTGCACTTCTTCCAGCAAGTAAAACAACAATTTTAGCAAGAATTTCATCTTTTGACATAAGATATTTTTCCTCTTCAGGCATTTGCATAGTGTAGCCTAAAGAACCCATAGTTCTAGGTATAATAGTAATTTTTTGAACTGGCTGGGCATCTTTTTGTAACGCTGCTGCTAAAGCGTGGCCAACTTCGTGAAAAGAAACAATCTTCTTTTCTTGGTCAGATAAAATACGGTCTTTTTTCTCCTTGCCAGCAATAACAACTTCAACAGATTCCATTAAATCTTCTTGAATAACTTTGTCCCTGCCTAAACGAACAGCTCTAAGAGCGGCCTCATTCACAAT
This sequence comes from uncultured Clostridia bacterium, assembly GCA_944384235.1. GTDB lineage: Bacteria > Bacillota > Clostridia > Lachnospirales > CAG-274 > Gallispira. The sequence continues at coordinate 11,070 of CALWSP010000026.1, read as the reverse complement.
GTTAGCAAGGTCAGCGCCACTAGCTCCACTTGTAGCAAGAGCAATTTTTTCAAGGTCAATCTTGCTGTCTACATTAACCCCTCTAATATGCACTTTTAATACATCAATTCTTCCTTTAAGGTCAGGGTTTTCAACAATAATTCTTCTGTCAAATCTGCCTGGTCTTAATAAAGCGTTGTCTAAAACCTCTGGCCTGTTTGTTGCGCCAAGAATAACAACACCTTTAGATGAGTCAAAACCGTCCATTTCAGATAAAAGTTGGTTTAAAGTTTGGTCGTTTGTGCCATATTTTGAATCTCTTTTTTGCCCAACAGCGTCAAGCTCGTCAATAAAAACAATACAAGGAGCATTTTCTTGAGCGCTTTTAAAAAGCTCACGAACTCTAGATGCACCAACACCAACAAACATTTCCTCAAAATCAGAACCAGAAAGGCTCATAAAAGTAACATCAGCCTCTCCAGCCACCGCTCTAGCTAATAAAGTCTTTCCTGTTCCTGGAGGGCCAACTAATAAAGCGCCTTTTGGCTGCTTAGCACCAATTTTGTGATACTTTTCAGGGTTGTGTAAAAAGTCAATAATTTCGTTTAAAGACTCTTTAGCCTCGTCTTGTCCAGCAACATCAGCAAAAGTAACACCAGTTTCTTTTTCCATATATATTTTTGCATTAGACTTGCCCATTCCACCTAAGCCCATTTTGCCAGCAGCAAATTTCATAATAAGAGCAAATATTATATACATAACTAAAATAGGCATAATCCAGCTAAGGAAGAAAGAAATAATAGGAGAGTTGTATTGAATAGGTGAATAAAACTCAACATTGTGTTCTCTTAAAATAGGAACAAGCTCGTTGTAACTAACTTTACCCACATTAAAACAATCCATACCTTGAACTAATTGCTTGTCGTCTTTTTCTAACTTGTCTGGGAAAGGAAAAACAACTAATTTGTCGCTTCTAAATTCAACTTTTTCAATTTTGTCCTCCTCAACCATTTGGACAAATTCACTAAAATTAAGCTCAATTTGGTTTCTTAAAGCCATTGAACTAGTAAAAAAATTCAAAGCAAAGGTAAGCCCTAAGGATATAATTAAAATTCTAAAAAAAACCTTAGCGTCAGAATCTCCTTTGCCCCCGTTTTCTTTTTTTGAGTTATTACGGTTATTGTCGTCCATAATATATAACCTCCCTTCAATATACTATATTTATTTTATATCAATAACCGCCAATTTACAACCATAAATAAAAATTTTTTCATTTTTTTCAATATTTTGTAATATTTACACCGCTGTAATAATGTGTCAAAATTTCCTTGTAGCTTTTTCCGTTCTTAGCCATAAAACAAGCGCCATATTGGCTCATACCAACTGCGTGTCCATATCCTTTTGTTTCAATAATAATGTAATCTTTGCTCTTAGATATTTTAAAATCGTTAGACCTTAAAGAAAATATCTGCCTAAATTCATTGCCTGTATATGTTTTTTTGTTAACCTCAATTTTTTTAACATATCCAGCTTCCGTTTTTTCTAAAATTTTAAAATTTAAATCGCCAAAAATCTCTAGAAATCTTTTTTTGCTAATCTCCTTTTTTTCGTAGAAATATGGAGAGTTTTCCTCCCCTTCAGATTTCACGCTTTTTAAATATGGTAACTTTTGCACCCAAACGTTTTCGCAGTCCTCAGTGTATCCATTTGTAGTTGAACAAAAGGTTGCAAGAATTGGCTCGTTTTCATAAACCATAATTTCTCCAGCTGTGTCAAAAACAGCGTTTTTAACCTTTTCATAATTTTCTTTGAAATTTTTTCCCCACATACTTTTCATCTTTTCCACGCTAATAAAAGCTTGTTTAATGCTGTAATAACTTGTGCTAGGGTTAGCCAGTTTTTCTCTGTAAGCATAAGTTCTTGCTGCAACTGCTTGAGCCTTTAAAGCTTCGTTTGGAAAATTGTAAGGCATCTCTCCAGCCACAACTCCAACAACATAACTTTCAAGCTCAAAATCAATGCTTTCTTTTTCCTTTGCTAAATCTTTTTCCTCCTCTAAAATACTACACATAGGCAAAGCCTGTCCCTCGCTAGTATATAAAGGCACTAAAATAAAACTAAATGTAGTCAAAGAAAATAAACACACTTTAAAAGCTTTCCTCAAAACCTCACCTCTAAATATTAACACGCCTTATATCGCAACCAACACTACTTAATTTCTTTTCAATACAATCATATCCTCTGTCTATATAAAAAATGTTTTCAATTTCCGTTTGTCCCTGAGCAGATAAAGCAGAAATAATAAGGGCAGCTCCAGCTCTAAGGTCAGTTGCCTTAACAATAGCTCCGTCAAGCTTTTCAACACCTTTTATAATTGCAACCTTCCCCTCAACACTAATGTTAGCACCCATTTTGTTTAACTCTCCAATGTGCATAAACCTGTTTTCAAAAACAGTTTCGTTTATAACACCAGTCCCGCACCCTTTAGCCATTAAAGCTGAAAACTGGGCTTGCATATCAGTTGGAAACCCTGGGTATGGCATAGTTTTAATGTCTTTGTTTATAGTCTTTCCACTTGATTTAACAATAACAAAGTCCTCTCCCTCCTCAATTTCAACCTCCATCTCTCTTAACTTTAAAATAATTGACTTAATATGCTCAGGTATTATGTTTTCAACTTTTAAAAAACCTCCTGCTGATGCTGTCGCAATCATAAAAGTTCCAGCTTCAATACGGTCAGCTATAACAGAGTGTTCAACTCCTTTTAATTCTTCAACCCCCTCAATAATAATTGTGTCGCTTCCAACACCTTTAATTTTTGCTCCAGCTTTGTTTAAAAAGTTGACCATATCTACAATTTCAGGCTCAATTGCACAGTTTCTAATTGTGGTAACGCCTTTAGCAAATACAGATGCTAAAATAATGTTTTCTGTTGCCCCAACACTTGGAAAGTCTAAATAAATATCTCCACTACTAAGATATTGCGTGCTTATATCAATTATTCCACTTTCTAATTGGCTCTTAGCCCCAAGTAAATTAAACCCTTTCAAGTGTAAATCAATGGGCCTTTGCCCAATGTTGCACCCTCCAGGCATAAACATACTAACGCTTTTAAATCTTCCAAGTAAAGCCCCAACAATTAAAAAAGAGGCTCTAATTTCTTTAACCTTTTCGCTAGGTGGCTTGTTTTCAATTTTTGAACAGTCAATAATAAGCTCGTCACTAAACTCTACATCAGCCCCATAATATTTTAATAAATCAACCATAGTGTAAACATCGCTTAACTTTGGAACGTTTTTAATAACACATCTTTCCTTAATTAATAAAGTAGAAGCAAGAATTGGAAGAATAGCATTTTTAGCCCCTGAAACGCTTATGCACCCATTTATTTTTTTTCCACCATTTATAATAAACTTCTCCATTTCAATTCCTCCAGGTAAATATGTTCTATTTTTTCTATTATTTTTATTATTGCCATATTCTAAAATATAAACCTTGAAATAACAACCAAAATCAAATCCTTTTTTAACACTCCTTTTTCAATAATTTTCAATTAAAAAAAATATAACCTTTTTCCCTTTCACCTTTAATAACTTTAATTAGAAAAAATAACTAAAAAGCTTTTTCGCTCTCCACTTTCAATAATTTTCAATTTATAGAAAAACAAAGAAAGTATTTCTAATTTCATTAATAAAATTGACACAATATTAGAAAAGTCAACTAAAAAAAACAGAGCCTTTTTTGACCCTGCTTTTTTATTAAAATAAAAATATAACTCATTAACCAATATTTAAACTTCTATACCATTTTATAATATAGATTTTTGTTTGAAATATAAACACTATGCCACTATTTAAACCTTTAATTAACACTAATCTTAACCTGTTAATTAATTTGCATTCCACCTATACTCCTATTTAAACAACAAACTTTTCGCAATAACACACCGTTTCTCGAATATTTACATTCCACTATACTACTATTTAAACTATGCGTAAATTTTGTTCGCGGTAGCGGTGCGTAGTCTTTACATTCCACTATACTACTATTTAAACCTACTCAGAGGGATTACATAGCAGGAGAGGCTAGTACTTTACATTCCACTATACTACTATTTAAACGGGAGCTGATAAACGGATCCTTTGTGTGGAGTACAGCTTTACATTCCACTATACTACTATTTAAACATTATTTATTAATTATTGGGGGTGTGTAAACTGACACTTTACATTCCACTATACTACTATTTAAACGAAGGTGAATAATTATGGCATACACAAACAGTCCTTCTTTACATTCCACTATACTACTATTTAAACTTGACAGGAACAGAATCAGCGGATTTTGTGACAAGCCTTTACATTCCACTATACTACTATTTAAACAAAAACGATTGTTAGGTGTCATACTATGACACATAACTTTACATTCCACTATACTACTATTTAAACCTAAACATACTGACCTTAACTTTTTTTCTTCTTTTAACTTTACATTCCACTATACTACTATTTAAACAGTGGAAATCGTGTAAATTATCACGATGTAACAAAACTTTACATTACACTATACTACTATTTAAACCAGTTTTTGATGAAAATGACTTACTTTTCACGACAAACTTTACATTCCACTATACTACTATTTAAACTGAAATTTACGATTGGTTAGGTTATCGGCATCGTTTCTTTACATTCCACTATACTACTATTTAAACAACTCTAAATTTTGATGAAAAATTTCTATCGTTTTCCTTTAAATTCCACTATACTACTATTTAAACTGGAATATCAGAAAGAGCGTATTTAACATATGAATACTTTACATTCCACTATACTACTATTTAAACATTTGTCTTTTTTAGTCGCACCATTTACAAAAATAACTTTACATTCCACTATACTACTATTTAAACCTTCAATGTAATGCACGAATGAAAACAATTATTGAAGCTTTACATTCCACTATACTACTATTTAAACAAAAGTAGGATAATATATTGACAATCCAACAATTGTCTTTACATTCCACTATACTACTATTTAAACTACAGATTTCTTTTGCCATATTTATATTAATTTGACTTTACATTCCACTATACTACTATTTAAACATAATGTGGGCATAAAAACAACAGCACCAGTCGCTGTCTTTACATTCCACTATACTACTATTTAAACTTTTTCCTTTCTACATTCCCTATCTCGTGTTGAGATCTTTACATTCCACTATACTACTATTTAAACTTCCAGCTATATTATTTAATTTTTCAGATGTTTTTCTTTACATTCCACTATACTACTATTTAAACGCCATTGCTATCGACTGCAGGCGTTCGAGTTAGTATCTTTACATTCCACTATACTACTATTTAAACAAAAGGTGTGACTGCTTATGAAGTATCAAAAGCAACCTTTACATTCCACTATACTACTATTTAAACGGTTCTACTGCAACAGGTGGATATGCACATTCAGACTTTACATTCCACTATACTACTATTTAAACATGTGATGTATACACTGATTTTGACGAAGTAAGCAACTTTACATTCCACTATACTACTATTTAAACTAAGGATATTTTAAAAGGATATTTAGAACAACAAAACTTTACATTCCACTATACTACTATTTAAACAATGATTGAAAAGGACAGAATGAAATTCAACAAATCCTTTACATTCCACTATACTCCTATTTAACCTCCCAAGATACAAAGATTTCAAAAAATTTGCATCCCTTTACATTCCACTATACTACTATTTAAACTTACCATTTTTTACACTCATAAATCTCCTTTAACTAACTTTACATTCCACTATACAACTATTTAAACCAAGACTTGACACCATGAACTGCTGCTTGTGTGATGCTTTACATTCCACTATACTACTATTTAAACCACGAAAAAAGAAAAAATAAATTACGATTATTAGAAACTTTACATTCCACTATACTACTATTTAAACCAGGAAACCATTCAGCAAAAAAGCAATCAAAACTGTACTTTACATTCCACTATACTACTATTTAAACATAAAATATGCTATAAAACATAGAGATGTGATAGATCTTTACATTCCACTATACTACTATTTAAACAGATTTAATAACACGCGTATATGCATTTGGAAAAAACTTTACATTCCACTATACTACTATTTAAACTGTATATTCAAACACTTTTTCCTCGCTAAATGCAAACTTTACATTCCACTATACTACTATTTAAACCGTGCGAAGTAAATGGGTATTGTGTATGCGGTGAAAACTTTACATTCCACTATACTACTATTTAAACCAAGATTAGTTTTCTGTGCTATAATAATAGCATAGAACTTTACATTCCACTATACTACTATTTAAACCTGCTCATTTTAACGATTTCAAAAGTGGGAAAAAATCTTTACATTCCACTATACTACTATTTAAACAAGCGAAGAAAGGGTGTTAAGGCACTACGATGTAACCTTTACATTCCACTATACTACTATTTAAACAGCTTTTGAAAAATGTGATTTATTAGAGACAATTAACTTTACATTCCACTATACTACTATTTAAACTACTTGAAAATGACACATATAACATAGTTACACAATACTTTACATTCCACTATACTACTATTTAAACCTTAAAATTTAGCCATTTAGCCTCTGTTCGAACAAACTTTACATTCCACTATACTACTATTTAAACTGGAGTTAAATGAGGGTATTTATGACGCATTGTCAAGCTTTACATTCCACTATACTACTATTTAAACCAAAAAAGATGGTGAAAGTGGGGAATTAACATATATCTTTACATTCCACTATACTACTATTTAAACACCTATATAATCTTTCTTATTAACTAATGAAAGCAACTTTACATTCCACTATACTACTATTTAAACCAGACAGTGAAATAGAATTAGTAAAAGAAAAACTAACTTTACATTCCACTATACTACTATTTAAACCATATATTTCCGTATGGTTGCCGTCGGTCAATGATACTTTACATTCCACTATACTACTATTTAAACCCACGACTGGCAATATTTTTCCTGCAATTCCTCCTAACTTTACATTCCACTATACTACTATTTAAACGAACCTGAAAAAAACTAATTGGTATTATTGTCAAAACTTTACATTCCACTATACTACTATTTAAACTAGCTATCGTATTGTAAAAATTTCTTGGTATCCCTTCTTTACATTCCCCTATACTACTATTTAAACATTCATAAGCCCATTTTTGTTTTTTAGAAATTGTATCCTTTACATTCCACTATACTACTATTTAAACTGCGTCTGTATACTTCACCGCATACCCTCGGGCAAGCTTTACATTCCACTATACTACTATTTAAACGTTTATGTATCCAGGAGGGTTTATATTTAGTAGTTACTTTACATTCCACTATACTACTATTTAAACCCGTATTCTTACGCACTCCAGCAATCCAAGTACTAACTTTACATTCCACTATACTACTATTTAAACGTAATCTGTGGGATGCTCTCTCCCAGTATCATACTCCTTTACATTCCACTATACTACTATTTAAACGGGTTCGAGTTTCAACAACACTTCCAACGGTGGTGCCTTTACATTCCACTATACTACTATTTAAACTTGTCTGCATTATCTGTTTGTTATTCTCATAGAATGCTTTACATTCCACTATACTACTATTTAAACTTTACCGATTGTACAAAATATCATCTCAGTAGTGGCCTTTACATTCCACTATACTACTATTTAAACAGTTGAAATTGAATAATAAAAACCCTCTCCCTTTTGCTTTACATTCCACTATACTACTATTTAAACATTTTCTGTTTGTGAAGTCTTAATCTTTAATGGTTACTTTACATTCCACTATACTACTATTTAAACGTTTTAGTTCAATCGTAACTAGCTGTACTAATTTTATCTTTACATTCCACTATACTACTATTTAAACCAAGCTTCATTAATAGGATTATCTGTCCATCCCATACTTTACATTCCACTATACTACTATTTAAACGTTGGTGATTGTGGTCAGGTAGTCAATCCAGGTTGGCTTTACATTCCACTATACTACTATTTAAACTATACATCTTTACAATATGTATGTGCTTTAAAAGATCTTTACATTCCACTATACTACTATTTAAACTAAATATATGTAAAGTTTATAATATAGAAATTAGACCTTTACATTCCACTATACTACTATTTAAACCAAACTTATATTATTGCAAAAAAAACAATATAAAACTTTACATTCCACTATACTACTATTTAAACGCGACTTCGTCGCTTAAATATAACTTTTGGAGAGGCCTTTACATTCCACTATACTACTATTTAAACCAAAAAACACACATTAACGTTGAATAGCCCACCAAGGCTTTACATTCCACTATACTACTATTTAAACCCTGCTGATGTTTTTGTTCCCGATGCAGTTTTCGACCTTTACATTCCACTATACTACTATTTAAACTTTGAAATCAAATAACTACATATATGTATATAAGAGCTTTACATTCCACTATACTACTATTTAAACCGCCGGAAAGATTGCGGAGCTGGAAAAGAGATTGCCTTTACATTCCACTATACTACTATTTAAACTTTGCGACATACTACTACTAGACTAAATAACACTTAACTTTACATTCCACTATACTACTATTTAAACACAATACTTTAAGCCATTTTACTGACGTCAACAAAACTTTACATTCCACTATACTACTATTTAAACACTTTTTTTTCTGCAGGAATAACAATTCGAAAAGTTCTTTACATTCCACTATACTACTATTTAAACGTTCGGAAAGTTCAACTTTTTTTATAAAAATAGATGCTTTACATTCCACTATACTACTATTTAAACTTTTATACAGAAATGAAACCCCCTGTCACAGCATACCTTTACATTCCACTATACTACTATTTAAACTTGGCAAGAAGTGCTTGATTTAGTAAACCAGGGGAACTTTACATTCCACTATACTACTATTTAAACGAAGCGTATGAGAATGACAAAAAAAGTAGTTTTGAGCTTTACATTCCACTATACTACTATTTAAACTACACTGCCAAAAGTATAGAGCAGTTTAACAAGTCTCTTTACATTCCACTATACTACTATTTAAACCTTCAACTCTGCATAAAAAGCCAGTTTCGTACTCAATCTTTACATTCCACTATACTACTATTTAAACCGTATTGTACCTGCTGTTGACGCATCAAAAAATAACTTTACATTCCACTATACTACTATTTAAACCTATCAACATACCTATTGCTGTAACCCACGCTGTCGCCTTTACATTCCACTATACTACTATTTAAACATCAGATGTAGCATTTTCAGCAACCCAAACAGCCTCCTTTACATTCCACTATACTACTATTTAAACGAAGCGTATGAGAATGACAAAAAAAGTAGTTTTGAACTTTACATTCCACTATACTACTATTTAAACACAATATAAATGTTTTTCGTTTTTGTTAGTTAGTGCCTTTACATTCCACTATACTACTATTTAAACCAGACGAACAAGTAACAAAGGCAATTATGCTAGTCGACTTTACATTCCACTATACTACTATTTAAACTAAATTACTAATGTTTTTAGCAATATCTTTTATAATCTTTACATTCCACTATACTACTATTTAAACTGTATGTTAGAAATGATGAATTAATTGAGTTGTATTCTTTACATTCCACTATACTACTATTTAAACGACAAAAGGAAAACGTAGTATTGTACTAAGTTTTCACTTTACATTCCACTATACTACTATTTAAACTATCTACAAAATTTGGCATATAGACGAGAAAAACGCTTTACATTCCACTATACTACTATTTAAACCCAACTATATATTAAACGTAAAGGAGGTAATGTGTACTTTACATTCCACTATACTACTATTTAAACTTCCAATAACCTTTGCAAACTCGCCATTTACAATACTTTACATTCCACTATACTACTATTTAAACTATATACATAGATAATAAAAATTACGTAGAATATTACTTTACATTCCACTATACTACTATTTAAACTTTCGCACGCAAAGAATTCTTCATAAAATGCGTTGCCTTTACATTCCACTATACTACTATTTAAACATCAAGATAAAATTATAACATCTAATGAATATTTGCCTTTACATTCCACTATACTACTATTTAAACAATCGAACGAATGTTACCAAAACTAGAGGAATTAAACTTTACATTCCACTATACTACTATTTAAACTATAAATAATATTGATAAAACAGTGACAAATAGTAACTTTACATTCCACTATACTACTATTTAAACTTATGAATTAATGCAAAAAATCGAAAATGCAAAAAATCTTTACATTCCACTATACTACTATTTAAACTTTTCCAAATTTCACTTTGTGAGTCGCCAATTATTGTCTTTACATTCCACTATACTACTATTTAAACCGAAAAGCAACAACAGCAGGCGTTGCTGGGTTAGTCTTTACATTCCACTATACTACTATTTAAACCAGCAACAATTGTCATCACGATTGAAATTTCTTGACTTTACATTCCACTATACTACTATTTAAACCTGTTCTTAGATGGTGCAAAGTGATAGGTGATTAAACTTTACATTCCACTATACTACTATTTAAACACAACATAGAAAATTTGGCTATAACATTATATTAACTTTACATTCCACTATACTACTATTTAAACAACAGCCGTGATTGGGGTAGAAATGATAGAGCTGAGCTTTACATTCCACTATACTACTATTTAAACTTCGAGAGGTCTGAAAAAATCTAAAATAATTTTGGACTTTACATTCCACTATACTACTATTTAAACCAGCAACAATTGTCATCACGATTAAAATTTTTGGACTTTACATTCCACTATACTACTATTTAAACTAGTAATATGTATGTTATGTATGTTGTAAATGCGACCTTTACATTCCACTATACTACTATTTAAACCCTTTCCCCTATAATACCACATTCTAAGCCAACTTTCAACCCCAAATCTGTCAACCTAAAAAACATTTTCAAAAAACAAAAACATCTTTTAATAAATC
>CALWSP010000025.1 GCA_944384235.1 uncultured Clostridia bacterium | reverse complement strand
GGCAATATTTTTCTTCAACAAGATCATAGATAAAACTCCAATCAATCGCCTTATCGATTTGTCGTAACATATGATTTTGAGGAACCATGTCATCCATACAAAACATTTGTATTTGTTCCCTTTTTTTTTTTTTTTTCTTTGTCATCATAAAAAACACCGCCTTTCTAATAGTTTTATTCTATCAAAAAAACGGTTATAAGTACAGACAAAGCCCCAGCATTTGCTAGGACTTTGTCTACACTCTGAAATGAGCTACTAAATTAGTAGCTCATTTTTATTTTGTCATTATTTCTTTTATTGATGTTGCTAAACCTGCAATGCCTTGAATGTCAGATGGAATAATAATTTTTGTTGCGTTTCCATCAGCAACTTTTGAAAGAGCCTCTAAACTCTTTAAAGTTAAAACGCTTTCATCTGCTCCAGCTTCTTTAAGCATTTCAATACCTTGAGCGTTAGCTTTTTGAACTTTTAAAATAGCTTCAGCTTGACCTTCAGCTTCTTTAATTCTCTTTTCTTTTTCAGCTTCAGCTTTTAAAATTGCTGCTTGCTTTTCAGCCTCAGCCTCTAAAATTGCAGATTGTTTTTTACCTTCAGCAACAAGAATGTTTGATTTTTTCTCACCTTCAGCAATTAAAATTGCTTCTCTTCTTTCTCTTTCAGCTTTCATTTGCTTTTCCATAGATTCTCTAATTGCAGCAGGTGGCATAATGTTTTTAAGTTCAACTCTATTTACTTTAATTCCCCAAGGGTCAGTAGCTTCGTCAAGGGAAATGCCCATTTTTTTGTTTATTATATCTCTTGATGTAAGAGTTTCGTCTAACTCCATATCACCTATTATATTTCTAAGAGTTGTGGAAGTTAGGTTTTCTATTGCGACAATAGGGTTTTCTACACCATAGCAGTATAGCTTTGGGTCTGTAATTTGGAAGAAGATAACTGTGTCTATTTGCATAGTTACATTATCTTTTGTAATTACTGGCTGAGGTGGAAAGTCTATAACTTGTTCTTTAAGGTTTATGTTTTTTGCAATTCTTTCAAAAAATGGAATTTTGAAGTAGATACCTGTTGACCAAGTTGTTTTGTAAGCACCTAAAAACTCAATTACATAAGCTCTTGCTTGTGGAACAATTTTAATGCAAGTGCTGGCAATTGCAACTACGACGATTAAAAGAATAATTACTATCATAAGAATACCCCCTTATAATTTTTCGACAATAAGTTTATTGCCTTTAATATTTATTATTTTAACTTTATCCCCTTTATTTATTGTTTCATCTTCATTTTCTGTTACAGCGACCCAATAAACATCGTTTATTTTGATTTTACCAAACTGTTCTGGGGAAATAGTTTCAATAAGCGTTGCTTTTCTACCAATTAAAGATTGATAGTTGGTGTTTTGTTTAAAGTTATTTATTTTATCTTTTGCTAGAGGCCTTAATGCTATAAGTGAGATTAAGGAAATTAAGAGAAAAACAAACCATTGTATGTAGATGTTTTGTATAAAATAGGACAAAATTAGTGTAACTAAAGCACCTATTGCAAACCATATACATACAAGGTGAACTGTTATAGCCTCTACTAACAAAAACATAATTGAAAGTATTAACCAAAGTATATTCATAAAAACACCTCCTTTTATATATTATAGCAAATTCATTTAAAAAAATCAATAAATAAGAAATAAAATATTATATAATTAATCCACAAGTTTATCCACAAGATGTTAATTATTTGTTTATAAGTTAAAAGTGAATTTGGTTAGTGGAAAAAAGTGTGTGTATAAGTGGATAAAAAAATTTATATTTTTATTAAAAAAAGATAGTGAACAAGGGGGTTAGAAAAAGTTAAAAAAATTGTTAGAAAAAAGAAAATTAAATTTAATTTTTAAATTTAGAATAAAAAAATGGCATAAAATATAGGAAAATAGAAGTTGCCAACAGTGGTTTGTGGATAAGTGGGATAACTATGTGGAGAAAATGAAAAAAGTTGTGATAAAAGAGGACTTATCCACATAAAATTGTATTTTAAAGAAAATTTAAAAATAGTGGATAAGTCTATTTTCTAAAGTTTCCTTGAATTTCTTTTACATCATAAATTATTACAAAGGCGTTTTTGTCTATTTCAGAAACTATTGTTTTTAATTTTGGGATTTCTCTATTTGAAACAACTATTAAAATTATGCCTTTATTATCGTTTGTATACATACCTTTACAATCAATATATGTTGCACCTCGTACAAGGTTTGAAGTTAGAGCTTGGCCAATTGTTTTGCTATTATTTGAGGTTATTAAAACTGCTTTTGCAAAGGAAATTCCGCCAACTACTAAGTCTATAAATTTGCTCATTATATAAATTGCTATTACTGAATAAAGAGTTGGCACAAGTTTTAAGATGAAAACACCAGAAAAGACAATTAGCTGGTCTATTACAAGAATAAAATTAGATTTTTTTATATGTGGATAAAAATGATTTAATATGACTGACATTAAATCTGAACCACCAGTTGTGACTTCCCCTTTTAAAATTAAACCTGTTCCAAGACCAGAAAGTAGCCCTCCATAAACTGCTGAAAGAATTAAATCTGTTTTAATTGGAGGAAAATAAGAAGTGATTTGGAGAAAAAGAGAGAGCAAAATTGTGCAAACAAAAGTTTTTTTGACAAAGTTTATGCCTTTAATTTTTCCAGCAATTAAAAGTAAAGGGATGTTTAAAGCAAGGTTTGTCAAAGAAAGGGGAATATTTAAAAGATGTTTTAAAATAATTGCTATTCCTGTGGTGCCACCTATTATTAGAGAATTTGGTTCTAAAAACAAATTAAGGCTTAAAGCAAGCAAAAGTATTCCCAAAAGAATAGAGAGCCATTTATACATAAAAAAATCTCCTTTTTACTAAGTGTATAAATTTAGTATAACCACAAAAATAGTTCTTATTTTTTTAATAAAAAAAATTACACAAAATCGAAAAATTCTCTTGACTAAAAGACGATTTTAAACTATAATAGGACTAGTGCTTGATTTGACTTTAAGTAAAATATAGATTGACATAAGGAGGTGCTTTAATATGAAGATGACATACCAGCCAAAGAAAAGACAGAGAAGCAAGGTTCACGGTTTTAGAAAAAGAATGAGTACTGCTAACGGCAGAAAGGTTATACTTGCAAGACGTAGAAAAGGCAGAAAGGTTTTATCTGCATAATTGGAGGCCCGCTTTTAAGTGGGCTTTATTGTTCTTTCGGAAGAAAATTCCTATTTAACGGACAAAGGGGGATATTATGATTTTTACACAATCCCTAAAAAAAAATTATCAATTCAGATTTGTATACAATAGAGGTAGGTCTATTGCAAACAGATTGCTTGTTATGTATTGTATTAAAAACGGTACAGAGGGTAACCGTTTTGGAATATCTGTTAGCAAAAAAGTTGGCAATAGTGTTGTGAGAAGCCGTATTACTAGGCTTTTGAGGGAAAGTTACAGATTGAATGAAAATTGTATTTTAAACGGCTACGACATTGTTGTTATAGCTCGTGCTTCAGCAAAAGGCGCTTCATACAAAGAAGTTGAAAGTGCTTTGCTACATTTAATTAAAAAACAGAAATTACTTAAGTCAGAGAAAAAGGATTGATTATCGTGAAAAAAATAGCACTATTTTTAATAGGCTTTTACAGAAAATATATTACACCATTTACACCCCGTAGTTGTAGATTTGTTCCTACTTGCTCAGCCTATGCCTATGAGGCGATAGAGAAGTATGGCTGTTGTAAGGGTTTGTACTTGGCTGTAAAGAGAATACTTAAGTGTCACCCTTTTCACAAAGGGGGATATGACCCTGTTCCATAAAGGAGGATATGGCGTTGTTGCTAAATTTGTTAGCTGTTTCTAGAAAGGTAATGGACGACCCTGGTATTATTGTTGGGCCAATTGCTTGGATTTTAGGCCACGTTATTGATTTTTTCTTTAACATAATTTATAGTATTGGCATTCACGCTAATTCACTTGGTATATCCATTATATTATTAACTATTTTTACTCGTTGTCTTATGATTCCTCTCTCTTATAAGCAACAAAAGTCTATGTTTAAAATGCAGGCTTTATCTCCTGAACTTAAAAAAATTCAGGAAAAGTATAAGGGAGGTATGTCAGACCCAGAAATTCAAAGAAAGATGCAAATGGAAACTCAAAGACTTTACAGCGAAAACAATGTAAGTCCTTTTAGTGGCTGTTTGCCTATGCTTATTCAGCTTCCTATTTTTCTTGGTCTTTATCACGTAATGCAGAACCCATTTAAGTACATTGATGTTATAAACCAAGTTTATACTCATTTATCTGAAATTGTTTTAACTTCTGCTCAAACTAATCAAAGTGTTTTAGAGCTTGTTAGACATTTTGGTGAGCTTGGACACATACCTGATGGTACTAGCATTGATGTTAACTTATTTAATAGAATTATAAACATTCTTGGACCTGCGGAGGTATCTCAATTAAAGGCTGCAATCAACTCTGTTGATTTTAACACAGCTTGTGCTACAAAGGATTCTATTGAGTTTTTCTTAGGTTTAAACCTTACTGAAACTGTTGGCTGGACATTATCTCCTAAGTTGATTATTCCAATTTTATCTGGTTTTACAACTTTCTTATCTTCTTGGCTTATGACTAAGAAAAATGTTCCAACTGACCCTGCTATGAAATCTCAGCAGAAGATTATGAACATTACTATGCCTTTAATGATGGCTTGGATTACTGTTTCTCTCCCAGGTGGTATTGGTGTTTACTGGATTGTTTCTAATTTATTCCAGTTATGCCAGCAATTTTTCCTTAACAAACATTTTGAGAAAATGGGACAGGAAATAATTGTTCCTAAGGAAAAAAAGCATAAAAAAGCATAAAAGGAGGTTATTTTTATGAAGCAAATTGAAATGACAGGCAAAACTATTAGTGCTGCTGTTGAAAGTGCTTGTGCTAAATTAGGTGTGAGCATACTTGATGTTGAATATAAAGTTGTTGAAGAACCTTCTAAAGGCTTTTTAGGCATTGGAGCTAGACCTGCTAAGGTTATTGTTACTGTTATTGAAACAGAAGAAGCTAAAGAAGAAAACAAGATTAACTCTGAAATAGAAAAAGCAAGTGTAGAAGAAGTGGAAGTTATTAAGGCTGAAGAAAAAGAAGCTGTTGAGCTTGAAGATGAGGCTGAAAAAAGTGTTGAAGCTGAAGAAGAAGTTGTTGAAAATGAGTCTGTGAGAGCTAGTCTTACAGAAGAGGACAAAAACAACATTATTAAAGTTGCTTGCGATTTCTTATCAGAAGTTTTTGAAAAAATGAATATGAAAGTTGAGCTTAAGGCTAACTTTAAAGACAACAAGCATATTATTATTAATATGAGTGGCGAAGATATGGGAAATATTATAGGTAAAAGAGGACAAACTTTAGATAGTATTCAATATCTTACTAACCTTGTTGTTAACAAGGGTGAGTACCCTTATATGAACATTACTCTTGATACAGAGGATTATAGAGCTAAAAGACAAAAAACTCTTGAAAGCCTTGCCTTTAACCTTGCTAAAAAGGCTAAGCACAACAGAAGAAATATTACTCTTGAGCCTATGAATCCTTATGAAAGAAGAATTATTCACGCAACATTACAAAATGATAGATATGTGACTACTTACAGTGAGGGTGTTGAGCCACATAGATATGTAGTTATTGCTTTAAAAAACAATTATTCTAGTAAGAAAAATAATAATTAATAAAAAATAGAAGGCATAGGCTTTGACGCCTGTGCCTTTTTTGAAAGTATGAAATTGGAGGTTGTCATATGCTTAAAGTGAACATTGATGATACTATTGCAGCTATTGCAACTGCAACTGGTAATGCTGGTATTGGTATTGTTAGAATAAGTGGTAGTGAGGCAATAGATATTGCACAAAAGTTATTTGTGCCTATGAAAGATAAGGATTTGAAGTGTGTTAAAAGCCATACTATACATTTTGGAAACATTGTATATGATGACAAGGTTGTTGACGAAGTTCTTTTATCTGTTATGAAAGCTCCTAACACATACACCAGAGAAGATGTTGTTGAAATTAACACTCACGGTGGTTACAGAGCTGTTACAGCTGTTTTAAGTGCTGTTTTAAAGAGCGGAGCAAGAATGGCAGAGCCTGGGGAATTTACTAAAAGAGCTTTTTTAAACGGAAGAATTGACTTAACTCAGGCTGAGGCTGTTATTGACATTATTAACGCTAAAACTGACGCAAGCAGAGAGGCTGCTATGTTAAGGCTTGAGGGCAGGTTATCAAAACAAATTAATGGAATTAGGGACAATATTTTAATGATGCTTGCTCACATTGAAGCTGGAATTGATTACCCTGAACACGATGATGAAACAATGACATACAATATGATTTGGGAGAACACAAAAAAGGCTTTAGCAGATGTTGAAAAACTTATTAAATCTGCTGACACAGGCAAAATTTACAAAGAGGGCATTAAAACTGTTATTTTAGGCAGACCTAACGTTGGAAAATCATCCCTTTTAAATGCTATGCTTGATGAGGACAGAGCTATTGTTACTGACATTCCAGGAACTACAAGAGATACTCTTGAAGAAATGATAAATGTATATGGTATTCCGTTAAATATAATTGACACTGCTGGAATTAGAGCAACTGAAGATATAATTGAGCAAATTGGCGTTGAAAAATCTAAAAAGTTGGCTGAAAAGGCAGACCTTGTTTTGCTTATGTTTGATGGAAGTAGAGAGCTTGAAAGGGAAGATATTGAGCTTATTGAGTTTGTTAAAGACAAGAAAACTATTACTCTTATTAACAAGCTAGATTTAGAGCAGAAAATTGACAGAAGCAAAGTGGAGGAATTAAACCCTATTGACATTTCTGTTAAAACTGATAAGGGTATTGAAGATATATATGAAAAAATAAAGTTAATGTTTGAATTTGGTGATATAAACACCAACAACGATGTTTTAATATCTGGAGAAAGAAACAAAGAAAGTCTTAACAAGGCTAAAAGATATTTAGAAAATGTTTTAGAAACTGTTGAAAACAAAATGCCAGAAGATTTTATATCTATGGATTTAACAGAGGCATACTCTGCTCTTGGAGAAATTACAGGAGATGCTTTAGAAGAAGATATTATAGACAAAATATTTAGTGAATTTTGTCTTGGAAAATAATTTGAATTATTTGAGGTGGAAAAATGGGAAAGTTGTATACTGCTGATGAATTTGATGTATGTGTAATTGGAGCAGGACACGCTGGTTGTGAAGCAGCTTTAGCTACATCAAGAATGGGACTTAAAACCATTGTCTTTGCCCTTGATTTAGACAGCATTGCTATGATGCCTTGCAACCCACACATTGGTGGAAGTTCAAAAGGGCATTTAGTTAGAGAGATTGACGCTTTAGGCGGCGAAATGGGCAAAAACATAGACAAAACATATATGCAAATTAAAATGCTTAACACAGGCAAAGGGCCAGCTGTTTATTCATTAAGGGCTCAAGCTGACAAAGCAAAGTATCATACTGAAATGAAAAAGGTTTTAGAAAACACAGAAAATCTTTTAATTAGACAAGGCGAAGTTATAGACATAGTTACAGAAGATGGAAAAGTTTGTGGTGTTGTTTCTGAAAGCAATGCTTTTTACAAGTGTAAAGCTGTTATTATATGTAGTGGAACTTATTTACAATCTCGTTGTCTTTATGGCGAAACTATTATTGAAAGTGGACCAAACGGCCTTAGAAGGTCTGAAAAATTAAGAGAGTGTTTAAACAGGCTTGGAATTAAGTTATTTAGATACAAAACAGGTACTCCTGCTAGAATAGATGCAAAGTCTGTTGACTTTAGCAAAATGAAGGCTCAGCCTGGAGATGAAAAAATTACTCCTTTCTCTTTTGAAAACATTGGAAAGGATATATCTAGAAAGCAGTATGACTGTTATTTAACATACACTAACGAAAAAACTCACAAAATTATTCAGGAAAATTTAGACAGGTCACCTTTATATTCTGGTGTTATTGAAGGCACTGGGCCTAGATACTGCCCGTCAATAGAGGACAAGGTTGTTAGGTTTGCTGACAAAAACCAGCACCAAATTTTTGTTGAGCCAGAAGGTGAGGACACAAACGAGATGTATGTTCAGGGTATGAGTTCATCTCTTCCTGAAGATGTTCAGCTTGCTATGTATAGAACTATTGAAGGGCTTGAAAATGTTAGGTTTACTAGAACGGCTTATGCTATTGAATATGACTGTATTGATGCTAACCAATTAAAGCACACTTTGGAGTTTAAAAATGTTAAAGGGCTTTTCTCTGCTGGGCAGTTTAATGGAACTAGTGGATATGAAGAAGCGGCTGCTCAAGGTATTATTAGCGGAATAAATGCTGGTGCTTACATTAAAGGTTTAGAGCCATTAGTTTTAGACAGAAGTGAAGGATATATTGGCGTTTTAATTGACGATATTATTACTAAAGAAAGTAGAGAGCCTTATAGAATGATGACTTCAAGGGCTGAATACAGGCTTCTTTTAAGGCAGGACAATGCTGATTTAAGATTGACTGAATATGGTTATAGATATGGTCTTATTAGCCAAGAAAGATACGACAAATTTTTAGAGAAAAAAGAAAATATAGAAAAAGAGATTAAGAGAGTTGGAAAAATTAACTTTGGACCAACTGAAGAAGTGAACAGCTTTTTAACTTCTCTTAACAGCTCCCCTTTATCAACTGGTGTGAATATGAGCGACATTATTAAAAGGCCTGAAATTACTTACGATATGCTAGAAAAAATTGACAAAGACAGACCTGAGCTTAGCGAAGAAGTTAGAGAGCAGGTGAACATTCAAATTAAGTACGAGGGATATATATCTCGCCAAATGAAGCAGGTTGAGGCTTTTAAGAAGTTAGAGTCTAAGAAGATTCCAGAAAATATTGATTATGAAAATGTTATGGGGCTTAGGTTAGAAGCTAGGCAAAAGTTTAAGGCAGTTAGGCCAGTAAACATTGGCCAGGCAAGCAGAATTAGCGGTGTTAGCCCAGCTGATGTTAATATGTTATTAGTTTATATGAACAACTACAAAGGTTAAAAGAAAAGGTGCATAATCGCACCTTTTTTTATTTTGTCGAATTTATGGTTGCATAGTTGGTTTATAAATGATAAAATTAATAAAAAGCGAGGAAGTGATTTTTTGTGAAAAATGTTTTATTATGTGTTACTAGTTCAATAGCTGTGTATAAATCTGCTATTTTGGCTAGGCTTTTAGTGAAAAAGGGGTATAATGTTAATGTGATTATGAGCAAAAATGCAACTGAATTTGTTACTCCATTGACATTTGAAAGATTAACAAACAACAAGTGTGTTATAGACACTTTTGAAAAAACATATAAATATGATGTTGAGCATATTTCTTTGGCTAAAAGTTCTGATGTAGTTATTATTGCTCCAGCAACTGCAAACATTATTGGGAAAATTGCAAATGGAATAGCTGACGATATGTTATCTACAACTGTTATGGCTTGCAAGGCACCAATATATATTGCTCCTGCAATGAACACAAATATGTATGAAAACCCTATTGTTCAAAGCAACATTGAAAAGTTGAAAAGTTTTGGATACAAATTCATTGAGCCTCAAAGTGGTTTACTTGCTTGTGGAGATGTTGGAAAAGGAAAGTTGGCAGAGCCTGAGGTTATAGTTGAATATATAAACAGAGAAATTGAATGTGAAAAAGATTTAATTGGGAAAAAAATATTAATTAGTGCTGGTGCTACAATGGAAGAAATTGACCCAGTTAGGTACATAACTAACCATTCGACGGGGAAAATGGGTTGTGAAATTGCTAGGTGTGCTATGCTTAGAGGTGCTGAAGTTACATTAATTGCTGGAAATATTAGTGTTGAAGTGCCTATGTTTGTGGATTTTGTTAAAGTTAGAAGTGCTGAAGAAATGTTTAACGAGTTTAAAGACAGGTTTGACAACTGCGACATAGTTATTAAGGCAGCAGCAGTAGCTGACTATACACCTAAGCACAAGTATGAAAACAAAGTTAAGAAAAAAGATGGAGATATGAAAATTGAGCTTGACAGAACCAAGGACATATTAAAATATTTAGGGGAAAAGAAAAAAGGTCAATTTTTGTGTGGCTTTAGTATGGAAACAGAAAATATGGTGGAAAATTCTAGAGCTAAGTTAGAAAAAAAGAATTTAGATATGATTGTTTGCAACAATTTAAAGCAAAAGGGTGCTGGCTTTGGAACTGACACAAATATTGTTACAATTATTGACAAAGACGGGGAAGTTGAGTTGCCATTAATGAGCAAAAGAGAAGTTGCTAATAAAATTTTAGACAAAATAATTGAGAAGGGGGCTAATTGATGAAAAGGCTTTGTTGTTTATTTTTGACTCTAATTATTTTTGCAACGGGTTGTGGAAAGGCTGAAGTTGAAAGCGATATAAACCTTTATGTAGATTCTAGTCTTTTGACTGTTATAAATGAAATTGTTGAAAAATATGAGGAGGAAAGCGGGGTTAAGATTGAAGTTGTTTCTAAAACAACTGGGGAGATTGTAAAGAGTGTGTTAAAAGGGGAAAAATGTGACATTAGTTTTACTTTAGGAAACGAAGCCATTGCAAACTTAATTAAAGAAGGACATCTTTTTAAAAATTATAGTGTTCCTATTGTAGAAAATGAGCTAGTTTTAATTACATCAAGAAATTTAAACACAAGTGTGAGCAAGTTTGAAAACATTAGAAACGCTAAAAACATTGCGATGTCTAAAGAAGATGAACCTCTTGGGCAATTTACAAGGGAAGCTTTAATAAACCTTGGTGTGTTTAAAGATGTAATTAATATGAAAGTTAATGAAGTTAAAGACTCAGCAAGTGTTTTAACATCTGTTATTGAGGGAAAAAGCGAAGTAGGGATATGTTTTGAAAGTGACGCTATGGAAAACATAGACAAGGTTAGAGTTATTGAAAAAGCACCTAAAAGCAGTTTAAACTCAGATATTGTGTATTTTGCTGGTTTATTAGTTCGAGAAGATGGGTTAGAAGCCAATGAAAATGTTAAAAACTTTTATAAATATTTAGACACGCCAGAAGTTGCAAAGACATTTTCTGAGCATAATTTTGGAATATATATAGAATAGAGGAATAAATAACCTTCAAGTTGAGATACTAAGTGTATAAGACTTGGAGGTTTTTTATGTTTAAAAATATTTATGAAATTAGAATTGAAAGCATTGGTGGGTTTGGTGCAAATTTAGTTGGAAAAATGTTAGGGGAGTTAGGCGCTATATATTTAAATTTAGAGGCACAAAGTTTTGCTTCTTATGGCTCGGAAAAAAGAGGGTCGCCAGTTAAAAGTTATATTAGATATTCTAAAAATGAAATTAGAGTAAATGCCCCAATAAAAGAACCTGATTTACTAGCTATATTTAAACTTGATTTAATTGAAAAAGAAAATGTTTTAGCTGGAATAAAAAAAGATTGTAGCGTTGTTATTAACTCTAGTTTAAGCTTTGATGAAATTGTTGAAAAAGGGAAAATTCCTAGTTGCAATTTATATGTTATTGATGGACTTAAAATAGCTATTGAAAACAAGGCAAGGTTAAACATTGTTATGTTTGGTGCTATTTTAAAAGCTATGGGTTTTGTTGACATTAAAGACGGAGAAAAGGTTATTAAAGATGTTGTTGGGAAGAAATATCCAAAGAGTTTAGAAAGCAACTTAAAGGCTTTTAAAACGGGCTTTGAAAGTGTTAAGCTTTATAAAATAGAAAATGAAAACTGTGTTAGAGAGTATAAAGAGTTAAGAGGATATGTAAATTGCGAAATAGGTGGAGTAAACTCAAGTTTTGGAAACTCTATAACAAATGATTTACAAGGGTGTAGAGAGGGGTTTTTGCCAAAATATATAAGAGAAAAATGTATTGACTGTGGGTTTTGCGACTCTACTTGCCCTGATATGGTTTTTCAATTTAAAAACGGGGTTAATTTAGGTATGGACTTATACCACTGCAAAGGCTGTTTAAGGTGTGTAGAAATTTGCCCTACTAATGCACTTGTTGAGGCAAAAGAGGGAGAAAGTTACGACAACATTGGAAACATTTATTTATTAAACAAAGATTTTGATTTTGATAAAGTTGGTGAAAGTGGCTGGATAGATAGTGAAAGCTACAACAACAATTAGTATTTAGGGGGAAATTTATGTTTTGCCAAAAGAAAGTTTTTTTATCAGGAAACGAAGCAGTTTGTTACGCTAGCAAGCAAATAGATTTTCACGTTATGGGATATTACCCTATAACTCCGTCTACCCAAATAGCTGAGGGAATAGACGAGCTGAAAAACAATGGAGAAGTTAGCACAGTTATGATTAGTGCCGAGGGAGAACATTCGGCACAAGGGATATGTTATGGTGCAAGTTTATCTGGCGCAAGGGTTATAAACGCTACAAGTGCAAATGGGCTTTTATATTGTTTAGAGCAACTTCCTGTGCAAGCTGGAACTAGAATGCCTATGGTTTTAAATGTTGCAACAAGAACTGTATCTGGGCCTTTATGTATTAAAGGGGACCATAGTGACATTATGTTTTGTTTAAACACTGGTTGGATTATTATGTTTGCAAAGGACAACCAAGAGGCATATGATTTTAATTTAATTGGTTTAAAGGTTTCTGAAAAAGTTAAAGTGCCTATTATAATTGCTTACGATGGTTTTTTCACAAGCCATCAGAAAAGGAATATGCAAGTTTTTGAGAAAAAGGAAGATGTTTTAAGCTATGTTGGGAAAAACGAGCCTTTATACACTGCAATTAATGTTAAAGAGCCAATTACAATAGGTTCTTATATGAACGAAGCAGATGTTATTAACAACAAGTATCAATTATATAATGCTATTAATTTAGCTAGAGATGTTTTTGAAGATGAGTTTGAAAATTTTTATAAATTAAGTGGAAGAAAGCATTCTTTTATAAACTCGTATTTTACAGAAGATGCAGAAGTTATTTTTATATCTCTTGGTTCTAGTTTTGACACATCTAAAGTTGCAGTTGACAAAATGAGGGCAAAAGGGAAGAAAGTAGGCTGTTTAACTCTTAATACTTTAAGACCATTTCCTAGAGAGGAAGTGTCAAAAAGATGTAAAAATGCTAGTGTTATTATAATTGGGGACAGGCAAGATTCTTACAATAGTGGTGGAAGTTTATCAAATGAAATAAAGGCTAGTTTTTTTGACAATAAAGTTAAAGGAAAGGTTATTTCAAGGGTGTATGGCCTTGGTGGCAAGGATTTATATGTTGAAGATGTAGAAGAGTTTTTCAACTTAGGTTTTAGCAAGGTTAAAGGTGAAAAAATTAAAGAATTTGATTATTATGGAATTGGTGAAGAAAAAAGCTTTAAAAAAGAGAAATATTTTGATGTTATTGACGAAGTTAACTCTTCTATGGGATATGAAATAGAGGACGATGGAAAAGAAGTTAAAGTTAAGAAAATAAACATAAAAAAAGCCTTAAATATGCCAAAGAGGGTTGTATCTGGACATAGTGCTTGTGCAGGGTGTGGAATACCTGTGAATTTAAATTTATTTTTAAAGGGGATAGAGGGAAATGTTGTTATGTTATTTCAAACAGGTTGTGGTATGGTTGTTACAACAAATTACCCTAAGACATCATTTAACATAAATTATGTTCACAACTTATTTCAAAACGGAGCCGCAACATTATCTGGAATTTTAGAGGGGTACAAAGAAAGGCAAAGGCGTGGAGAAATAGAAAAAGGAAAAATAACATTTATTATGGTAAGTGGTGATGGTGGAATGGATATTGGTTTAGGTTCAGCCTTAGCTACTGCTATTAGAAACCACAATATGATTATTTTTGAATATGACAATGGTGGGTATATGAACACAGGTTATCAATATAGTTATACAACTCCTTTAGGAGCAAAAAGTAGCACAAGCCACATTGGTGGAGTTGAAAGAGGAAAAGAGTATTTACCTAAAAATTCAGTTAAGCTATTTGAAGCTACTGGAATTAATTACATTGCAACTGTGGCAGAAAGCAACCCTCAAGACTTTATTGTTAAAGCTAAAAAAGCTCAATATTATGCAGACAACTTTGGGCTTGCCTATGTAAAAGCTATTTCTGCTTGCCCTTTAAACTGGCAAGACGAAGCAAGATATGAAAGAGATGTTATTAAAAAGGCAGTTGAAAGTTGCTATTTCCCTTTATACGAAATTGAAAGAGGAGTTAAAAGGGTGACATACAAGCCTAAAAACAAAATAGATGTTAGCAGTTTTTTAGGGGCTATGGGAAGAACTAAACATTTACTAAAAGAGGAAAACAGAGATATTTTAGAAAAAATACAATTTAATACAGACAAGTTTTGGGAAGAACTAAATAATTAAAAATGTATATTATAAAAATAGATTGGGGAAAATAGGAAAGAGGTGATATAATGAAAAAAGTTATTAAATGGTTTGCAATTGTTTTTGGTTCTCTAGTTTTTACTATTTGTGGTGGAGTAGCAGGTTATTTTGTTAGTTTTGACAAGGAGAGTGTGAAAAATTTTCAAAATGACACGGTTATGGCTGAAGCAAGTTTAGAAAACACTATCAACGAAAACACTATTTTAGAGTTTGTATACAATTATTCAGACGGTTTTTCTGAAACAAAGCAAGATTTACCTCAGCAATTTATGGTTGGTTGGGACAGAGAGCAAGTTGAAAAGGCTTACAGTCAATGGGAAATGACTGAATTTAGTAAAGACAAGGTTATTTTTAACAAAAGTGTGGATTCAACTAGCTCTCAACACTATATATTAAAGGAAGACGAGGGGTATATTGCTGTTTTTTACAGAGATAGCGACATTTTAAAGGAAGTTACATCAACGCCTATTAGCTCTTTAAGTGTGGAAGATAGAAAGTTATTTGAAAAAGGGGTTAGTGTTGACGGAGATGTGAACTTAATTAAGTATTTGGAAAGTCTTGAAAGTTGAACAAAAGATGGTTAAATTTTTTGTAGAAAAATGTATAAAATTTATGTTTTCGACAAAATGTTATAAAGTTGAACAAAAAAAGGGCTAAAAAACTTTTTTATTTGTGAACACTTATCTATTGAATGGTGCTATAATAATGACTGTGAAAACCCCTAAATATTTTCACATTACAGTTTATACATCCCTCAAATATGTAAATTAAACTGTAAACCCCATAAAAATACCTTCTCTTTAGGAAAAAGCAGCTGTTCGTTGGCTGCTTTTTTCTATTTTATTAATTTATTTGTTTTAAAGATATAAATAGTTGACATTTAGTTTAATTTAAAGTAAAATTAGGAATAAATGTATTTGTTTATTTATTGGAGGTTATGTATGAAAAAGTTTTTTTTAACTTTTGTTACAGCTTCGCTTAGTTTGCTTCTTTTAGCAGGGTGTGGAAGTGGTGAAGCAAAAGATGAAAATAGCAGTAGTGCAGGCATTTCAGAGCCTGTTGACATAGGTATTATAAAATTTATTGAACATCAAGCTATGGACGAAGCCAGCAACGGTTTTTTACAAGCTTTAAACGAAGCTGGATATGTAGATGGGCAAAATATGAAAGTTGAAATTTTAAATGCTCAAGGTGACCAGTCTAATTTAAAAACTATTTCACAAAAATTTGTTTCTGATAAAAAAGATTTGATTTTAGCAGTTGCTACTCCATCTGCTCAATCTATTGCAACAGAAACAAGTGAAATTCCAATTTTAGTTACAGCTGTTACTGACCCCTATGAATCAGGGCTTGTTCAAAGCAATGAACTTCCAAATTGTAATGTTTCAGGAACATCTGATTTAACACCTATTAAGGAGCAAATGGACCTTTTAGTTAAGTTATTGCCAGATGCTAAGAAAGTTACAATTTTATATTGCTCTGGAGAGCAAAACTCCCTTATTCAAGCTAATATAGCTGAGGAGGCTGGAAAGGCTTTAGGCCTTGAAATGGAAAAAAAGACTGTTTCTAACAGCAACGATGTGGCTCAAGTTACTCAATCCATAATTGGAAATAGCGACGCTATATACATTCCAACTGACAATGTTATGGCATCTAGTATGCCTTTAGTAGCTAGCATTACAAACCCAGCTGGTATGCCTGTTATTGTGGGGGAAATGGGGCTTGTAAACAACGGTGGTTTAGCTTCTGTGGCTATTGACTACACTAGTTTAGGCAAACAAACTGGTGAAATGGCTGTTGAAATTATTAAAGGTGCAGATATTAAGAGTATGCCTATTCAATATATGAAAAATCCTCAACTTGTTATTAACGAAGATGTAGCCGCTGAGCTTGGAATTAATGTGCCAGAAGATATAAAGGCAAATGCTAAAATTGTTAAAACAAACAACAATTAATTTAATTTAAAGGGTGCTTGTAAATTTGACAAGTGCCCTTTATTTGAAAATATATATTTTCAGAAAGAAAGGAAGTTTTTGATGAGTTTTTTTATTGGAGCAATAGCACAAGGTCTTTTATGGGCAGTTATGGCAATAGGTGTTTATATTACATACAGAATTTTAGACATTGCTGACTTAACAGCTGAAGGCTGTTTTACTCTTGGTGCTGGCATTACTTGCAAGTTAATTACATCAGGTTTAAACCCATTTTTATCAACTGGAATTGCACTTGTTGGAGGGTTATTAGCTGGTTTATGCACTGGGGTTTTACACACTAAATTGAAAATACCCGCTCTTTTATCTGGTATTTTAACTATGACAGGTTTATGGTCTATAAACCTTAGAGTTATGGGAAAGTCTAACATTCCTTTACTTAGAGAAAAAACAATTATTTCTTTGCTTGAAAGTTTAGGTTTTGAGAAAAATTATGCTGCTATTTTTTCTGGACTTATTTTAACTGCTATTGTTATTTTATTTTTATGGTGGTTTTTCTCAACAGAGATTGGATATGCTCTTAGGGCGACAGGAAACAACAAAAATATGATTAGAGCTAACGGTGTTGACACAGACAAGGTTACTATTTTAGGTGTTATGCTTGGAAACGGTTTAATTGCTTTATCTGCTTCATTAGTTGCTCAATTTAACAATTTTGCTGATATTCAAATGGGCGTTGGTTCTATTGTTATTGGACTTGCTTCAGTTATTATTGGCGAGGTTGTTTTTGGAAAAAGAACTATTTTACGCTCTCTTATTGCAGTTGCATTAGGTTCTGTTTTGTATAGAATTATTATTGCTCTTGTTTTAGAGCTTGGTTTAAAGACAGATGATATGAAACTTATTAGTTCTATTCTTCTTGCTGTTGCATTATGTTTCCCTAACATTAGAAATATTGCAACTAGAAACTTAAAAAATTCTATTCAGAGGGGTGGAAAATAAAATGTTAAAATTGCAAGAGGTACATCAAAAATTTGAAATTGGAACAGTGAATGAAAAGCATATTTTACACGGAATTAATTTAACTGTGAACGAAGGCGACTTTATTACTATTATAGGTGGTAATGGTGCTGGAAAGTCAACTATGTTAAATGCTATTGCTGGTTCAAACCAAATAACAAGCGGAAAAATTTTTATTGACAACATAGACTTAACTAACGCAAAAGAGCATCAAAGGGCTAAATATATAGGAAGAGTTTTTCAGGACACTAGAATGGGCACTGCTTCTGATTTATCTATTGAAGAAAATTTAGCAATAGCTTACAGAAGGGGCAAGGCTAGAGGTTTAAAAGTTGGCATTACCCAAAGCGAAAGAAAGATGTATAAAGAGCTTTTAACTAGCCTTGATTTAGGCCTTGAAAACAGACTAAAAGACAAAACTAGATATTTATCTGGCGGGCAAAGACAAGCCCTTACCCTTATTATGGCCTCTTTTCACCACCCTAAAATTTTACTTTTAGACGAGCATACGGCAGCTTTAGACCCTAAAACTGCTAAAAATGTTTTAGATTTAACTGTTAAAATTGTTGGAGAAAACAAGTTGACTGCTCTTATGGTGACTCACAATATGAAAGATGCTTTAAAAATTGGAAACAGATTAATAATGCTACACAAAGGAAACATTATTTTAGACATTTCTGGAGAGGAAAAAGCTAAACTAGGTGTTTCTGACTTGCTTAAAATGTTTGAAAAAGCAAGTGGTGAAGAAATTAACAACGATAGAATGTTATTAAGTTAAAAAAACAGCCTTTAGGCTGTTTTTTTATTTTATATATTTTATTTTATATATTTTATTTTATATCTTTTATATTTAAATTATCATCACACTTAATTGAGAGTTTTTTATTTGTTATTGGGTGGTTAAATTCTAATTTGCAAGCACAAAGGGCAGGGTATACATTTTTCTTATGTTTAAAGTTTTTGTTATATTTTGTGTCGCCATAAAGGCCGTTTGATATGGAAGCGAATTGAACCCTTATTTGGTGGTGTCTACCTGTTTTAAGGTCAATTTCTACTTTTGTGTAGTTTTTATAAACTTCTAAAGTTTTATAGTATAAAAGGGCGTATTTTGCACCTACATTTCCTTTATTAACTATTTTTGAAAGGTTTAGCCTTGAATCTTTTAGTATATAGCTTTCAATTTTATTTTCTTCTGGAATTAGTCCGTCTATAATTGCGTGGTATGTTTTTTTAATTTTATCTTCTGTTAGCATTTTAGTTAATTTATTTGCTATTTCTTTATTTTTAGCAAAAAGAGATAAGCCCATTACAGTTTTATCAAGCCTAGTTATTATATGTAGTTTTGTATTTAACTTTTTTTCAAGCATTTGCTCAAGGCTTTCAGAGTTTGTTTTATCTTTTTGGGAAGAAATTTTAGCTTCTTTAAAAGCCACAATTAAATAATCATCTTCGTATAAAATGTTCATAATATCTCCTTTTAGTGTAAGTATCTAGTATAAATATAATTATAATTAGTTAGATTGTCAATAATTAAAATAAAATTTTTATATTTGATTTATGCACTTCGACAAATAAAAATTAGCATATATTTTATAATTGGTGTATATATTAAGGGGAGGTTTTACTAATGATAAATAAAATGTATGAAATGGCGAAAAGTTATAAATTTAATTACAGTATAATTGCTTTTATTCTTGGAAGGTTTGAAGTTTTTGGAATGATTAACCCTATTATAATTGGGTATGTTTCAGTTTTTTGTTTTAGGTCTGGTTTTTTTCCTATATTAGTTGGTTCTATATTAGGAATTTTAACATTATATAAAAACATTTTTTTATACAGATATATTTTAATTTTATTTTTAATTAGTTTTTTACATATTTTAGGTAAAAGTAAATATAGGCAAGACCTTGTTGCTGCTTTATGCACATTAAGTGGAGGGCTTATGTTTGCTATGTATTATAATTTTTCTTTTGTTTTTGCGTTAATTTCTATTGTAGAGGCTGTTTTAGCTATGGCATTAAACCACATATTATCAGAAAATTTAGCTATTTTAAATTTTATAGATTTAGAAGTTAACCAAATTGAAGATTACCCAAAGGAGATACAAAGAATTGTTGGAGAAAGGCTTAAAACCATTTCAAATGCTTTTAACAGGGTTTCTAAAAGTTGTTTAAAGGCTCAAAGTGAAGCTATTAGAGATTTACAAATTGAGGACAAACAAGAAATATTTGACAAAATAACAGAATATAGTTGCAAAAGTTGTGTAAATGTAGACAAGTGTTGGAGCGAGAACTGTGTTGAAAGTTATCAGGCTATTTCAGGGGCTATTAATCAATGGATAAGTTCTGGGGCAGTTAATGTTTTAGATTTTGGCGACAAGTTTAGAAGCCATTGTTTACATTGCAATGAAATAGCGGCAGCATCTTGCGGATATATTGATAGATACAGAGAAAAAGAAAAATGGCAGAAAAAAATTCAAAGTGTTAAGCAATTATCTGTTAAACAAATTGAAGATGCTGGGAGAGTTATAGAAGATTTAATGATTGAAGTTACAAACAATATGAATATTGACAATGAGCTTAGCACAAAAATATACAAGGGTTTAACAAGCAAGATGGTTAAAAGCGCTATTGCAATATATAGTGGTAGTAGGCTAGAGGTATATTTAAAAATTAAAAACTGTCACAACTGTAATGTTTGCAATTTAGAAATTATTCCAAGGTTAAATGAGCTTTTAGAAAAAGAGTTTGTGAGTGTGAGTAGTGAGTGTAATTTAAGTGGAAAGGCTTGTATATTACATTTAGTTGAAAAGCCAAAACTTAGGTTAAACATATATTCTGACAGTTTACACAAGGACAAAAGCAGTATATCTGGAGATAGCTACACATATTTTCAGCTGGATAAAAGCAGGTATTTACTAGCTTTAGCCGATGGTATGGGTAGTGGAGAAATGGCTAGGGAGGAAAGTGCAGTTTCAATTGAGATGTATGAAGATTTTGCTGTGGCAGGTTTTAACAGAGAAATCATTTTAGATGCAATTAACTCTGTCCTTTTATTAGACGAGGGGAGAGAGTGTTTTTCTACTCTTGATATTTGCACTGTTGACCTTTATTCTGGTATGGCTGAATTTATTAAAATTGGAGCAGTTTCAACTATAATTGCTAGAGGCAAAAACATAGAAATATTAAGAGCATCATCTCTACCAGTTGGCATATTAGGGCAGGTGGACAAAGAAGTGTTTACAAGGCAAGTTAGAAAAAATGATGTTATTGTTATGATGACAGATGGTGTTATTGATTCATCAGGAAGCATATTAAGAAACGAAGAATGGATATTAGAGCTAATTAAAAACAGGGCTAACAACAACCCTAAAAAAATAGCAGAGAGCATTATTAAAAAAGCGAGGGAAAATTACAGTGGAGTTTTAGGTGATGATATGACTGTTTTAGTTGCAGTTGTTGTGTGATGTTGTAAATAATTGCTTTTCGTGTTAAAATATATAAAAAATGTTGAAAGGGAATTATTATGTTAGACAAGGTTTTAGCTACTATTAAAAAATATAATATGATTGAAAAAGGCGACAAAATTGTTATTGGTGTATCAGGTGGAGCTGATTCTGTTTGTCTAACGGATATATTAAACAAAGTTAAAAAGGAAATAGAAATTGAAATTATACTTGTTCATATTAACCACAACATTAGAGGGGAAGAGGCTAAAAGAGATGAAAACTTTGTTATTGAGCTTGGGAAAAAGTATAACAATTTAGTTAAAGTTTTTAGTTATGATGTGGAAAAATTAGCTAAAGAAAAATCTCTAACTGTTGAAGAAATGGGTAGAAAGTTAAGGTATGAAGCTTTTAACAGCGTTGCATTAGAAAAAGGGAAAATTGCTGTTGCCCACAATTTAAATGACAACTGTGAGACAATGATTATGAGGTTTTTTAGAGGAACTGGAATTAAAGGCTTAGGTGGCATAGCAGCCAAAAGGGAAAACATTATTAGGCCACTTATTGAACTTAGCCGAGAAGAAATAGAAAGATATTGTTTAGAAAACAATTTAGATTATTGTGAGGACTCTACTAATAGTGTTGAAAAATATACTAGAAACAAAATTAGGTTAAATTTAATACCTATGATTAAAAAAGAATTTAACAAAAACATTGTAAACACAATGGCTAGATGTTCTGAAATTATGAGAGAGGAGGAAGAATTTTTAAACAAAGAGGCAAAAAAATTTTATGAAAAGTGTGAAGTTGAAAAAAACAGAATAGACATTGAAAAATTAAAGGAAATTGACAGGGTTTTACAAAGAAGAATTATTAGAATTGGTTTTTTAGAATTTACACCAGATTTATACGACATATCATATGAACACACAGAAAGTGTTTTAGCTCTTATTGAAAAGGAAAGTGGAAAAGTTATAGAATTGCCTAAGGGTTTAAGGGCAAAAAGGGAGCATAACTGCATTTATTTTTACAAAGAGGAGGAAAAAAATAGTTTTAATTATAAAATAGATGTGGATAAAATGTATAGTTTTGATGAAATTGGTGTTGGAATTTTGCTCAGTAGGGAGAAAAATCTAGAAAATTGCAAAAAAAGCTATACTATTGACATAGATTGTGATAAAATAAATTCGGATATAGTTCTCAGAAGTAGAAAAGCTGGGGATAAGATTAACCTTTTAGCTGGGAGCAAAAGTGTTAAAAGGTTGTTTATTGACGAAAAAATTCCAGCAAGTAAGAGAGATAGCATACCTTTATTAGCAGTTGATAGCAATGTTATTTGGATAAAGGATTTAAAGACATCTTCTTACTTTATGGCTAATGAGAATAGTAGGAATATTTTGTATTTACATCTATGGGAGGTTTAAAAAGATGAAAGAGAGAGTTACAACTCTTATTTCTGAAGAAAAGTTAAAAAAGAGAGTTCTTGAAATAGCTAAAGAAATTACAGAGGCTTATGATGGCGAGGAAGTTAAAACTATTTGTGTTTTAAAAGGTGCTGTTATGTTTATGGTTGACCTTGTTAAAAACATTGACTTACCTGTTAAGTTTGATTTTATGGCTGTATCTAGCTATGGTGATGGAACAACATCTAGTGGCACTATAAAGATTTTAAAGGACTTAGACGACCCTATTGAAGGAGAGAATGTTCTTATTGTTGAAGATATTATTGACAGCGGTAGAACTTTAAGTTATTTAATTGATTACTTAAAGAGCAAAAATCCTAAGTCTATTAAGTTATGTACTCTTTTTGACAAGCCAGAAAGGCGAGAGTTTGATGTTAAGGTGGACTGGACTGGTTTTGACATTCCTGACGAGTTTATTGTTGGATATGGTTTAGACTATGCTCAAAGATACAGAAACTTACCTTATATAGGTGTATTACATTTTGATGAAGAAGAATAATATATAAATAAAAATCCCCTTATTTAAGGGGATTTTTTGTTTAGTAAATGTTAAAATATACTTCTCCTGGAATTATGTCTTTATTACATTTATCTACAATTGATTTTCTTGTGCTTTCTACACTATTTCTTATATTGTTTTCCTGAGTTGAGCTTGGTGTAGATGTGTTTATTCCGCTTGGAAGTTTATTGCTGTTTTTACCGTCAAAACTTATTATATTAGACCATTTATTAAGTGTGTATGTTGGTAAGTAGTAGTTATAGCCATTATCAAAGGATATACAGTTTTCAAAGCTACCAGTGCAAGAGCTATTGTTATTGTCAAAGCCTTTTGATGAGTGGTTAAAAGAAAGACAATTTTTCACTGTTCTAGTTAAATTTGATTTTGAGTTTATTGAACCAAATTTAAAGCCATTTGGGTTTCCATCGTAGTTTGAGCCTGTCCAGCTACTTAAGTCTATTGTGCCTGCACTTGTTTTAATAAACTTAGAAGTTGGAAGGGAGAACTTGCCATTTTGATAGTTTGTTTTAAAGTTTGAATTTTCTTTTGTTATAAGTTCAACAAGGAACAAGTCTGTGTCTAGAGAGTTACCATTGTCAAAGTCGTATTTGCCAGTAAATACATCTGGGTTTCCGTTATTCCAGCAAGCAGACTGTTCATAGCTTAAATCATAAGTGTAGCCACTATCTGTTTTGTCGTAGGAATCCCAGCCATCGTCAGAGTTATCCCAAGCATAGCAACCATAAAAAGAGTTGCCAGTTGTTGCACCAAGTTTAGGAGCAAAACCATCTGCATTGCCACCAAGAGAGTAAACATCACAGTTTCTATAACTATAAACAAACCTTATTGTGTTATTGCTTGCACCATTTGTTATTTGCAAACCTGCATCGTTATTATATCTAATTATGCAATTTTCTATTTTGTTATTATTTGCATTAGAGCCTTTTATTTGAACGCCATTATCACCAGCTTTTTCTATGATTAAATTTTTAAGAACATAGTTTGAGCCTGTAATTCTAACACCAACAGCATTATCACTGCTTGAAACTAAGCTAGTTCCAGATGTGCCTATTAAGCTATCACGCATTGGCTTGAAGTTTAAAACAGGGTATGTGCCATCGCTTTGTTTTAAACCAATTATATTTATTGTTTTGCCTTTTGTGCTATTTAAAGCAAGCTGGCTATCACAACTAAGTTCTTTTGCATTTACATAAATTGTTCCACCAGTAGAAGCTAGGTTTTTTACTGCTGACTGCAATTGAGAGTAGTTTGTTACAGTTGTGCCATTTGATGTATCTGGAGTAGTGTCAGTTGTTCCACCAGAGCTACCTGAGTTTGAGCCGTTTGAGCCAGTAGAACCTTCTGGCAACGAGCCAGTTGTGTCAAGCTGAACTTTATAGATGTTTATTCCACTATTTGCTGAGTAGATGTAGACAGTTCCTGTGTAGTTAATGCTTACTTGGCCAAGTGCAGCAGTTGTTCCACATTCAATTGTGCCTAAAATATTATTGTTTGAATCAGCAATGTTTAATGTTCTTGTTGTTGAGCCAGAAGATTTTGCTGTTATTTTTAGTGTGGAAGTTCCACTAACATCTAAGGCAACAGCTCTATATGATGTTGAACCACTTCCGCTTAAAGCTAAAGCGTATGTAAAAGTTGAGGAGCCAACAGTTGCATCTTCTGCTTTTACAAGCATAGTTTTAGCTGAGGTAGCTATAAGGTTTAAACCGTCTAATTTTACGCTAGAAGAAATAGTTCCTAAGTTTCTAAAACTTAAGTCGCTAATGTTCCAGCTTTTTGAAGCAGCTCTAGGGCTTATAGCTTCTTCGCTTAAAATGCTAATGTTTTCTTGTGTGTCGGCAAAAGCATTTACAGACATAGCACCAATTGTTGTAGACATTGTTAAAGCAACACTTAATGCTAGGGATAAAGTTGTTTTGAAATTTTTCATAAAATACCTCCTAAAAAAAATAATGGAAAAAAATACCATTGCATAGAATAAATATATAATAAAACTTTAAATATGTAAATGAACAAAGTTTACAAAAAAATTAACAAGTTTTTGGAAAAAATTACTAAAAGGGTGTTTAAAGGGGATTATAATTATTTAAAAAAGATTAAGAAATTGGTTAAAAATTAAAATAATAAAATAAAAATATAAAAAACTTAAAAAAATTAAATAAAATTGAAATTTTACTTGATTTTATGAATTTGATGTGTTAATATATATTTAAGCAAAGGGGCTAGATAGATATGTTCTATCTACGCCCTTTTTTATTTTTGTTTAAAAGAAAGGGTGGATAGCAAATGGTAGAAAATGGTTTTCCTAAAAAGCAAGGTTTATATGACCCAAGTTTTGAACACGATAACTGTGGTATTGGTTGTCTTGTTAATATAAAGGGTGTTAAATCGCACAAGATTGTAAACGACGCTATTGAAATTTTAAAGAACTTGACACACAGAGGTGGTGTTGGAAGCGAAGTTGACACAGGTGATGGCGCTGGTATTCTTATTCAAATTCCTCACGAATTTATGAAAAAGGTTTGTTTAAACGAAGGCATTGACCTTCCTGAAGAAGGGGATTATGGCGTGGGTATGTTATTTGCATCTCCTGACTTTGAAACAAGAAAGAGAAGTATTTTAAAACTTAGAGAAATTATTGAGCAAGAGGGTATGGAGTATTTAGGGTTTAGAGAAGTTCCAACTTATTCAAAGTGTATTGGAAAATCTGCAAAAGAGGCTATGCCACATATTGTTCAAGTTTTTATTAAAAAGGGAAATGATTTCAAGAGAGGAATTGAATTTGAAAGAAAGTTATTTGTTGTTTTAAAAAGAGCTGAAAAAGAGATTAGATACGCTAAAAGTGATGATGAATTTTGTAGCGACATTGATAGTTATTTTTATTTTGCCTCTTTATCATCTAGGACTATTGTTTACAAAGGAATGTTAACTCCTGAGCAGGTTTCAAGGTTTTACCTTGACCTTATGGATTTAGATATGAAAAGTGCTATTGCTTTAGTTCACAGCAGATTTTCAACAAACACTTTTCCGAGCTGGGAAAGAGCTCACCCTAACAGATATATAATTCATAACGGTGAAATAAACACTATTAGAGGAAATGTGAACTGGACAAATGCTAGGCAGCAAATGTTTGAAACAGATATTTTTGGGGAGGATATATCAAAAATTTACCCTGTGATAAACGAAGATGGTTCAGACTCAGCTATGCTAGATAATTATTTGAATATGCTTACATTATCAGGAATTCCAATTCAGCAAGCTGTTATGATGGCTATGCCAGAACCTTGGGAAAATGACGAGCTAATGGATAGCAAGAAAAGAGCTTTTTATAGATATAACTCAACTTGTTCAGAGCCTTGGGACGGACCAGCTGCCATTGCTTTTACAGACGGTTTAGTTGTTGGAGCTACTTTAGATAGAAATGGTTTAAGACCTGCTAGGTATGTTATTACTGACGATGATATGCTTATTTTATCATCAGAAGTTGGTGTTTTAAACATTGAAGAAGAAAAGGTTATTAAAAAGGATAGGCTTGAGCCTGGAAAAATGTTGCTTATAGACATTAAAAAGGGTGAAATTATAAGTGATGAAGTTTTAAAAGAGGAAGTGTGTTCTAAATATCCTTATGAAAAATGGGTTGATGAAAATATTTTAGATATTAAAGAAATTAAAGGGGAAAAAAGGCCTTTAACGTGGAAAAATTTAATTGATGAGATAAGGGAAGAAAACACAAAGAAAGAGAACGGGGAAAGCTTAGCAGATAAACTAATTGGGCTTGAAAAACTATTTGTGGACACAGAAAATGAATTTAATGAGAAAACCGATTTGTTGACAAAACAAAAGGCTTTTGGCTACACTTTAGAGGATATTGACTTAACTTTAAAGGGAATGATTGAAACTGAAACTGACCCAATTTCTGCAATGGGAACAGACTCTCCTTTAGCGGTTTTATCAAGCAAGCCTCAGCTTTTATACAACTATTTTAAGCAATTATTTGCTCAGGTTACAAATCCGCCTATTGATGCTATTAGAGAAAAAATTGTGACAAGCACACTTATGTATTTAGGTGGAGAAAAAAATATATTAGATATTAAGGCAGAAAATTGCAGAAGAATTAAATGTGACACACCAATTTTAAGTGATGAAAGCATAAAGGCTATTAAGGAAATTAGCAACGAAGGATACAAGGCTATTACTATACCTATGCTTTACAATGTTAAGGAAGAAAATGGTTTAGAGGTGGCTATTGAAAACATATTTAAGGCAGTTGACATAGCTATTGAGAGAGGTTTTAACATTATTGTTTTATCAGACAAAGGTGTTAACGAAAGAAAGTGTGCTATACCTGCTTTATTAGCTGGAGCTGGTTTACACCACCATTTAATAAAAAATGGGACTAGAATGAAAGTATCTATTGTTTTAGAAAGTGGAGAGCCTAGAGAAGTTCACCATTTTGCTTTACTTTTAGGATATGGCGTTGATGCAATTAACCCATATTTAGTTTTTGAAACTTTAAAAGATATGGTGGAAAATGAATATATTGACAAGGATATTTACAAGGCAAAGGAAATTTACATTGATGTTATAACACACGGAATTGTAAAAATTATGTCTAAAATGGGTATTTCAACTATACAAAGTTATAGGGGCGCTCAAATTTTTGAGGCACTTGGTGTTAGTGAAAATGTTGTGGATAGATTTTTTAGGGGGACTGTTACTAGAATTGGCGGAATTGATTTATACCACATAGACAAAGAGGCTAAAATGCGTCACAAAAAGGCTTTTGATGTTTTAAACAAAGTTGATGTTTTGGAGCCAGGCGGGGATTACAAATGGAAAAAAGATGGGGAATACCATATGTTTAACCCAAGGTCTATTTATTTATTACAAAGGGCTTGTAGAGAAGGAGATTATAGTTTATTTAAAGAGTTTGCTAAAATGCAAAACAACACAAACGAGCAGTTATGCACTATTAGAGGTTTACTTGACATTAGGACTATTGACAAGCCAATTAACATAGACGAAGTTGAGTCTGTTGAAAGCATAGTAAAAAGGTTTAAAACTGGGGCTATGAGCTATGGTTCTATTTCTAAAGAAGCTCACGAATGTATGGCTATTGCTATGAACAGATTAGGGGGAAAGTCTAATTCTGGTGAAGGCGGAGAGGAAGAACAAAGGTATAAAGCTGACGAAAATGGGGATTTAAGATGTTCTGCTATTAAGCAGGTGGCTTCAGGTAGATTTGGAGTTGACATTAATTATTTACAAAATGCTTTAGAAATTCAAATTAAAATGGCACAAGGTGCTAAGCCTGGTGAGGGAGGACATTTGCCAGGAAAAAAGGTTTATCCTTGGATTGCAAAGGCTAGAAACTCAACTCCAGGTGTTAGCCTTATATCTCCACCGCCTCACCACGATATATATTCTATTGAAGATTTAGCTCAGCTTATTCACGACCTTAAAAATGCAAACCAAAAAGCTAGAATATCTGTTAAGTTAGTTAGCGAGGCTGGTGTTGGAACTATTGCTGTTGGTGTGGCTAAGGGCAGAGCTGATGTTATTTTAGTTAGTGGTTATGATGGAGGAACAGGAGCAGCACCTAGAACTAGTATAAAACACGCAGGGCTTCCTTGGGAGCTTGGCGTTGCAGAAACTCACCAAGCACTTTTAATGAACAATTTAAGAAACAGAGTTGTTATTGAAACAGACGGAAAGTTATTAACTGGCAGAGATGTTGCTATTGCTTGTTTGCTTGGAGCTGAGGAGTTTGGTTTTGCAACAGGCCCACTTATTGCCATAGGTTGTGTTATGATGAGAATTTGTGATTTAGACACTTGTCCAGTTGGAGTTGCAACTCAAAACCCTGAGCTTAGATGTAAATTTAGGGGTAAGCCTGAGTATGTTGAAAATTTTATGAGATTTATTGCTCAAGATTTAAGAGAGATTATGGCAAAAATTGGCTGTAAAACTATTAACGAAATGATTGGGCACGTTGAGAAGTTAGCGCCTAAAAAAATAAGCCATTGGAAAGCTAGGGAAGTTGATTTAAACAGCATATTGTATCAGCCTAAGATTTGCTCAAATGACATTGAAAGGTATTTTAACATTCCACAAGACCACGAGCTTGAAAAGTGTATTGATGTAAACGCTCTTGTTAGGCTTTGTCAAGTGGCTATTGAAAGTGGAAAGAAGATTAATGCTTCTCTTAAAATATCAAACACAGACAGAGTTTGTGGAACTATTTTAGCTAGTGAAATTAACAAAAAGTGTGGGGCTAAGGGTTTAGAGGAGGATACCATTAACCTTGAATTTGAGGGCAGTGCTGGACAAAGTTTTGGAGCATTTCAAACCAAAGGTGTGACTATGAAGCTATATGGCGATGCAAATGATTACATTGGAAAGGGTTTATCTGGTGGAAAAATTGTTGTTATGCCAGATAAAAAAGCAAGGTTTAAAGCTGAAGAAAATGTTATTATAGGAAATGTTGCTTTTTATGGGGCTACAAAGGGAGAAGCCTATATAAACGGTGTTGCAGGAGAAAGATTTTGTGTTAGAAACTCTGGAATTAGTGCAGTTGTAGAGGGAGTTGGGCAACACGGTTGCGAATATATGACAGGTGGAAAGGTTGCTATTTTAGGCAGAACTGGCAGAAACTTTGGAGCAGGAATGTCTGGTGGCGTTGCTTATGTATATAACGGTGAAAAGGATTTAGAAAAAAGATGCAACAAAGAGCTTATATTAATTGAGGCTTTAGAGGACAAAACTGATGTATTAGAGTTTAAAGAGATGGTTGAAAAACATTTTAAATACACATCTTCTAAAAGAGCTAAAGAAATTTTAGATGATTTTGAAAACGAAGTTAAAAAATTTGTTAAAATCATTCCAAAAGCTTACAAAAATATGCTTATGGAAATTGAAAAATCTAAGGCTAAGGGTTTAAACGAGGAGGAGGCTGTATTTGATGCTTTTATTAGGGTGAGTGGTTCTAATTTAGTTAAAAATGTAAAAAAATAACTGACAAATTCATTTTTATATGGTATAATAGAACTAAATTATAGTAATTTATGTTTTGTAATGTGTTAATAAATGAATTGGAGGAATGGTTATGAGTGAAAGGTTAATTGCATACTTTAGCCCAACTGGAAATACTAAAAAATTGGCTGAAAAGTTGGCTAATGCTATTGAGGGAGATTTGTTTGAAATTGTTCCAGAAAAGCCATACACAAAAGAGGACCTTGACTGGCTGGATAGAAGCAGCCGTTCTAGTTTAGAAATGAGCAATAGAGGTTTTAGACCTGATGTTTTAAACAAGGTTGAAGATATTTCAAAATATGACATTATTTATTTAGGGTTTCCTATTTGGTGGTACGGTGCTCCTAACATTGTAAACAGCTTTTTAGAAGAATATGATTTAAAGGGAAAAACTATTATTCCTTTTGCTACATCTGGTGGAAGTGAAATGGAGGATACAAACGAGGGGTTAGCTCCATCTTGTAAAGGTGCTATTTTAAAAGATGGTGACGTCATTTCAGAGGATTTATCCGAAGAAGAATTAAAGGAATGGGCAAAAAAAGTTGAGGCTTAAAACAAAGGAGATATACAAAAAAGTATATCTCCTTTTTGTTAAAAAAATTTTAATAAAAAAGAATTTAAAAGGATATTGACAAGAGGAATTTTGTAGTGTATAATCAAATTAATCATTGAGTTAGCAAAGCCTAACTAAAAACAAAAAATTTTTTTTGAGGTTAGGTTAGCTTTAGCTAACTTAATGATATTAAACCATAAATATGGATAATAGCATATAATTTGCATTTTAGAATTTGTAAATTTTAATAGAATTTTGGGAATATTAAATACATAAA
Source organism: uncultured Clostridia bacterium (assembly GCA_944384235.1). Taxonomy (GTDB): domain Bacteria; phylum Bacillota; class Clostridia; order Lachnospirales; family CAG-274; genus Gallispira. The sequence goes on along the minus strand of CALWSP010000025.1, from coordinate 169,055 downwards.
TTAAAGTTTAAATTTGGAGGGTTTTTATGTCTGAAGAAGTTTTAGTTAGGTATTGTTCGCCTACACTTGCAGGAATTAAAACAGCTAATCTTTTTAGTTGTAAAATAGATTGTTCAAAAAAATTAGTTAAAAAAATTGAAAATATTAACAAGATACTTAATCCAAAGGGAGTTTATGTTTATATTTTAAAATTGTTTATAAACAGAGCTTTGATTTATGTTTTTAGACCTAGTAAATTGTCAGAGGATTTAAACGGGGAAAAGGCTTTAACTCTTTTAAAAGAAAATGGATACAAGGGTGAGTGTTTAAACGACTTTATTGGTTGTTTAGCTGGGAGAATTTCTGCAAACGAGGAATTTCCTCACGAAATAGGGCTTTTTCTTGGCTATCCTTTAGAAGATGTTGTTGGTTTTATTGAAAACAAAGGGAAAAATGCTAAGTGTACTGGCTGTTGGAAAGTTTATGGAGATGAATGTGAAGCTAGAAAAATTTTTAACAAGTTTAAAAAATGCACAGATGTATATTGCAAAAAGTTAAATGAGGGTTTAACAATTAACCATTTAACTGTTGGTGTATAAAAGAAATGGAGGTTTTTTATATGAGTAAAGTAGCAATTGTTTATTGGAGTGGAACAGGAAACACAAAGATTATGGCTGAGGCAGTTTTAGAAGGGGCTAAAAACAAAGGTTTAGAGGCAACTTTGTTTGATGTTAGCGAATTTAACAAAGATATGGTTTCAGATTTTGATGCTATTGCTTTTGGTTGCCCTGCTATGGGTGCTGAAGCTTTAGAAGAAGTGGAGTTTGAACCAGTTTTTTCTGAATGTGATTTAAATGGAAAAAATATTGCCTTATTTGGCTCTTATGGCTGGGGAGGCGGAGAGTGGATGAACAGCTGGGAAGAAGTTTGTGGCGAAAAAGGTGCAAAATTAGTTTCTAAAAGCGTTATTTGCAACGAAGCTCCTGATGATGAAGTGTTAGAAGAATGTAAAAAGCTAGGAGAAATGTTAGGTTAAAAAATTTATTAATTAAAGTGAAAAAGGCTAAGGTAAACATAAAATTTACCTTAGCCTTTTTTATTATGAATTTTGTTAAAAATTAATAAAAATTTGGTTAAAGTCATTGAAAAAGAAGTTGATTTGGGGTAAAATATAAATATAATGAAAGGTGGGGCAGAATGTATGTATTCAGTTAGTTTAAAAGAAATTATAAAAGAATTTAATCTTAAAAATTTGACAGAAGATATTAATATAGAAAATATAGATATAGAAACAGCAGGAGTGAACAGGCCGGCTATACAGCTGGCTGGTTTTTTTGATTATTTTGACAGCGAGCGAATACAGGTGATTGGCCTTGTAGAATACAGCTATTTGTCAAAATTAACTCCTGAATTTAGGCAAGAAACACTTGAAAAACTTTTTCAGTATAAAATGCCGGCTGTTATTATTTCAAGGGGGTTAACTCCTCACCCTGAAATGTTATTTTATGCTAGAGAAAAAAATATTCCTATTTTACAAACAGAGGAAAAAACTTCAGAATTTACATCAGAGCTTTTAAAATGGCTTAAAATGGAGCTTGCTCCTAGAACAACTATTCACGGAGTGTTAGTTGACGTATATGGAGAGGGTGTTTTAATTACAGGCGAAAGTGGTATAGGCAAAAGTGAGGCCGCTTTAGAGCTTGTTAAAAGAGGACACCGTCTTGTTGCTGATGACGCAGTTGAAATTAAAAAGGTTTCTCACAACTCTTTAATTGGTACTTGCCCAGAATTAATTAGATATTTTATTGAAGTTCGTGGTATAGGCATTATAAATGTTAAGCAAATGTTTGGTGTGCAATCTGTTAAGGACAGCCAGGAAATTGACCTTATTATTAAATTAGAATACTGGGAAAAGGGAAAAGCCTATGACAGATTAGGTATTAAAGAGGAATATATGGACATATTAGGTAATAAAGTTATATGTCACTCTATTCCTGTTAGACCTGGTAGAAACTTAGCTATTATATGTGAGTCTGCTGCTGTAAACTGTCGTCAGAAGAAAATGGGTTATAACGCTGCAAAGGCGTTAAATGACGCTATAATGAATAATGCTATGAAGGGTTGATGATTATGTATTATATTGGTATAGATTTAGGTGGTACTAACATTTCTGCTGGCATTGTTGACGAAAACGGAAACATTTTAGTTAAAAAAGAAACGCCAACAATGAACGGTAGAACTGCTGAAGATATTTTAGATGATATGGCAGAGCTTGCAAAAGCTTTAATTAAGGAATTACAAATTGAAGTTAGCGACATTGAATCTATTGGCATTGGTATGCCAGGAACTATGGATAAGCAAAAAGGTATCTCTATTTATGCTAATAATTTGAATTTTAGAAATGTAAATGTTATAGACGAGATGAGAAAGAGAATTGACTTGCCTTGTTACATTGAAAACGATGCAAACTGTGCTGCTATTGGTGAAAATGTTTGTGGTATAGCTTATGGAAGCAAAAACCTTATTTATATAACTATTGGCACTGGCGTTGGTGCTGGCATTATTATAAATGGAAAAGTTTTTGACGGCTCTTTTGGTGGAGGCGGAGAAGCTGGGCATATGGTTATTGTTGCAGAGGGCGAAGAATGTACTTGTGGTAGAAAAGGCTGTTGGGAGGCTTATGCTTCAGCTTCAGCTTTAAGGAGAGAGGGTAGAATTGCTGCTGCAAAATATCCTAACAGCAAAATATATGACCTTGTAGATGGAAATATAAAGTTAATTGACGCAAAGACTGTGTTTGACGCCTATGATTTAGGAGATGAAATTGCATTAAAAATTATTGACAAGTACATTAAATATTTAGCAATTGGCCTTGTGAACCTTGTGAACATTTTCCAGCCAGAAGCAATTATTATTGGTGGAGGTGTTTGTGCTCAAGGGGACAAAGTTATTGAGCCTTTAATTAAAATTCTTAACGAAAGAGTTTATGGTGGAGAGCTTAAAACTAAAATTTGTGTAGCAACACTAGGAAACGATGCAGGTGTTGTTGGAGCAGCTATGCTTGGCAGAATAAATAGAGAGGAAATTTAACAATGAATATTTTTGAAGATTTAAAGTCTATTTTAGGTGAAGAAAATGTTTTTGTTAATGAACCTATGAATAAACACACAACATTTAGAATAGGTGGCAAGGCAGATTTTTTAGTTTGCCCAAAAAATATAGAAAATGTAAAAGATATTATTTCATATTTAAGCGATAATTCCATAAATTATTATGTGATTGGAAATGGTAGCAACCTACTTGTTAAAGACAACGGTTTTAGAGGAGTTATTGTTAAATTATTTAAAGATTTTTCTAAAGTAGATGTTGATGGTTGTTTAATTAAAGCTGAGGCAGGTGCGACTTTATCAGCTGTTGCAAAAAAGGCAATGCAAAGTTCTTTAGCTGGTATGGAATGTTTAAGTGGAATACCTGGGACTATTGGCGGAGCTATTTGTATGAATGCTGGTGCTTATGGCGGAGAAATTAAGGACATAGTAAAAGACATTACTGTGCTTGAAAACGGAGTTATTAAAAAATTAACAAAAGACGAGGCTGAATTTTCATACAGAAACAGCAAAATAATGAGAGAAAAAATGGTTGTTTTAGAAGTTGTTTTAGAGCTTGAAAAAGGAAACAAGGAAGAAATTCAAGAAAAAATGAAGCTCCTTATGGCTCAAAGAAATGAAAAACAACCTGTGAACTTGCCTAGCGCAGGAAGTACGTTTAAAAGGCCTGAGGGTTATTTTGCGGCAAAGTTAATTGACGATTGTGGGTTAAGAGGCTTTAGTGTTGGCGACGCAGAAGTTAGCAAAAAGCATTGTGGCTTTGTTGTGAACAACAAAAATGCAAGTGCTTGCGATGTGTTAAAGCTTATGGAAATTGTTAGCAAAAAGGTTAAAGATGAATTTGGTGTTCTTTTAGAGCCAGAGGTTAGAATAATTGGTGAATGACAAAAGAAAATGGGAGTGAGAATATGAGGTGCGTAATTGTAACAGGTATGTCAGGTGCTGGCAAAAGTACAGTTTTAAAGTTTTTAGAGGATATTGGATATTTTTGTGTTGACAACTTGCCACCTAGCCTTATTCCCAAGTTTATTGAGCTTTTTTCAAATAGAAACTCTGATTTATCAAACGTTGCAATAGGTGTTGATATTAGAGGCGGTAGGCTTTTTGGTGACTTAACAAGTTTCCTTTCTGAAATTAAAAACGAGGACAACAAAGATTTTGAAATTTTGTTTTTAGAAAGTGAAAACGAGGTGCTTTTAAAAAGATACAAAGAGTCTAGAAGGCAACACCCTTTAAATTTAAAGGGGGAGAGGCTAATTGACGGAATTAAAAGCGAAAGAAAGCACCTTGAAAAGATTAAAAAAATGTCTGACTATATTATAGACACATCTCATATGCTTACTAGAGAGCTTAGAACTCAGTTAAGTGACATTTTCCTTGAGGAAAAGAAGTTTGAATCTCTTATGATTACTGTTTTAAGTTTTGGCTTTAAGTATGGGTTACCTAGTGATGCTGATATGGTGTTTGACGTTAGATTTATTCCTAACCCATTTTATATTGATGAGTTAAAGGATTTAACTGGAAACGATGTTGCTGTTAGAGATTATGTTATGAAATGGGAGGAAGCAAAAATATTTAGAAATAAATTAATTGATTTATGTGAATTTTTGATACCTAATTATATTAAAGAGGGAAAAAATCAGTTGGTTATTGCCATTGGTTGCACTGGCGGAAAGCATAGAAGTGTCACTTTAGCCAATGAACTCCATCATCATTTAAAAGATAATGGGCATAGTGTAATAATCGCACATAGAGATATTGACAAAAGTAATAAGAGGTAGTATACTAAATTTATAATGGGTTTTATAGTTCTAGGTTAATATAAACCCACTTTGGAGGTATAAAATGTCTTTTTCTAGCGATGTAAAGGCTGAGCTTCTTACTTTTATTAAGAGTTTAGATTCTAAGCATTGCAAAACGGCTGTGCTTATATCTATTATTAATATGAGTGGATTTATTAGCTTAGAAACTTATGATAAATTTGTTGCTTTACATAATGAAAATTTAGAAATAGTTAAAATTGCAAAGGTTCTTCTTTTTGAGGTTTGTGGAATTAAAACTGATATAATAGAAAACGAAATTGTTATAGAAAAAGAAGAAGATGTTGACAAAATTGCAGTTTTAGTGGGGCTTAATAGCAAGGGGTGTATTCCTATGTTTGAGGGTTTTTCAAACGCTATTTCTAAAAATTGTTGCAAAAGAGCATATATAGGTATGGCTTTTCTTTGTTGTGGCTATATAAACGACCCTAACAAGCAGTATCATTTAGAGATTAATTTAAATGATTATAAAATTTGTCAAGAGCTTCTTGAATTAATTAGTGACTTTAAAATTGAAATGAGAGTTATTACTAGAAAGGGAAAATATACCCTTTATTGCAAAGAAGCTGAGCAAATAGTTGATTTTTTAAACGTTATTTCTGCTCACAAGGCTTTACTTGAGCTTGAAAATATGAGGGTAATAAAAGAAGTTAGAAACAATGTTAACAGAATTGTCAACTGTGAAACTGCAAATATAAACAGGGTTGTGAACACAGCAATTAAGCAAATAGAAGATATTAAGCTAATTTTAGAATTAAAAGGTTTAGATTATTTGCCTACAAACTTAAAAGATATTGCTAGTTTAAGGTTAAAATATCCTGAGGCTAGTTTAAAGGAATTAGGTGAATATCTTTCTCCTAACATTAGTAAATATGGTGTTAATCATAGATTAAAAAAAATTCATAACATTGCAGAAAGCTTAAAGGGGGATAATTAAAATGGTTAAGAAAGAAATTTTAGTTGGCACAAGTTTGGTTGAAAGACCTATTCCTATGTTGGTTCAAACAGCAGGCAGGTATTCTAGCGAAATTAAACTAGCTATGGACGATAAAGAAATAAACTTAAAAAGCATTATGGGGGTTATTTCAATTGGAACATTAACTGACCAAGTAGTTACAATAACTGCCCACGGAAGTGATGAGGGCGAGGCCCTTGACGCTATTGTTGAATTTTTAAGTTAATATAGATTTTGACTTTGAAGGAGAGGAGTAGATATTCCAAACTCTTAGAGAGAAGCACTCGTGGCTGAAAGGTGCTTTGTGGAATTGGGTATTGAAGGTAGCTCTGGAGTTTCTAAGCTGAAGTAGTAGTAGGTTTAGCGTATTTCTGCGTTAAAGATTTTAAGTGCCCTTGTTAAAGGGAATTAAGGTGGTACCACGGATACTTTCGTCCTTAAAGATGGAAGTGTCCTTTTTTTATTGAAATATATAATTTTAGGAGGAAATAAAAAAATGAGAGAAATGGCAAAAAGCTATGACCCGTCCATTGAAGAAAGAATATACAAACATTGGATGGAAAAAGGCTATTTTCACGCTGAGGTAGACAAAAGTAAAGAACCTTTTACTATTGTTATTCCACCTCCAAATATAACTGGTCATCTTCATATGGGTCACGCTCTTGACGAAACTATGCAGGATATTCTTATTAGATGGAAAAGAATGCAGGGATACAACGCACTTTGGGTTCCTGGAACTGACCACGCTGCAATTTCAACTGAAGTTAAAATTGTTAATAAAATGCGTGAAGAAGGCCTTGACAAAGAAACTCTTGGTAGAGAAGGCTTTTTGAAAAGAGCTTGGGAATGGAAAGAAGAATATGGTGGAACTATTTTAAACCAGTTAAAGAAGTTAGGTGCTTCTTGTGACTGGGAGAGAGAAAGATTTACTATGGACGAGGGTCTTTCTGACGCTGTTTTAACTGTATTTTGCAATTTATATGAAAAAGGATATATTTACCAGGGCGAGAAGTTAATAAACTGGTGCCCAACTTGCCAAACTACTATTTCTGACGCAGAGGTTGAACACGAGGACAAGCAAGGTGGTTTCTGGCACATTAAATACCCTATTAAAGACACTGATATGTTTTTAGAGTTTGCTACAACTAGACCAGAAACTATGTTAGGCGACACAGCAATAGCAGTTAACCCTGAAGATGAAAGATACGCTGATTTAGTTGGAAAGGTTTGTATTGTTCCTTTTGTTGACAGAGAAATTCCTATTATTGCTGACAGTTATGTTGACAAGGAATTTGGTACAGGCGTTGTTAAGATTACACCAGCTCACGACCCTAACGACTTTGAGGTTGGAGAAAGACACAACCTTGAGAAGATTAACATTTTAAATGACGATGGAACTATAAACGAAAATGGTGGCAAGTTTGCAGGTTTAGATAGATATGAAGCTAGAAAGCAGATTATTGCTGAGCTTGATGAAATGGGTCTTTTTATTGAGAAAGAAGATATTAACCACTCTGTTGGTACCCACGACAGGTGTGGTGCTGTTATTGAGCCTCTTATTAAAAAACAATGGTTTGTTAAAATGGAGGAACTTGCTAAGCCAGCTCTTAACGCTTATTACAAAGGGGATTTAAAGTTTGTTCCAGACAGATTTGGTAAAATTTATACCCATTGGTTAGAGGATATTCACGATTGGTGTATATCTCGTCAGCTTTGGTGGGGTCATAGAATTCCAGCTTATTATTGTGAGTGTGGCAATGTTATTGTTAGCAAGGACAAGCCAAGTTGTTGCCCAAAATGTAGCAGCACAAGTTTAAAGCAAGACGAGGACTGTTTAGATACTTGGTTTTCTTCAGCTTTATGGCCATTTTCAACTTTAGGTTGGCCTGAAAAGACAGAAGAATTAGAGCATTTCTACCCTACAAGTGTTCTTGTTACAGGATATGATATTATTTTCTTCTGGGTTGTTAGAATGGTATTTTCTGCTATGGAGCAAATGGGCGAAGTTCCATTTAAAACAGTTCTTATTCACGGCCTTGTTAGAGATAGCCAAGGTAGAAAGATGAGTAAATCTCTTGGCAACGGCATTGACCCTCTTGAAATTATTAGAGAATCTGGAGCTGATGCTTTAAGATTAACTTTAATTACAGGAAATGCTCCTGGTAATGATATGAGATTTTACAACGAAAGAGTTGAAAGCAGCAAAAACTTTGCTAACAAGTTATGGAATGCTTCTAGGTTTGTTATGATGCACATTGGTGATGAAAACCCTAGTTGCGAGTTATCTGAGCTTACAGCTGCTGACAAGTGGATTCTTAGCAAGGTTAACTCTTTAGCTAAAAATGTTACTTCAAACCTTGATTCTTACGAGCTTGGTATTGCAGTTCAAAATGTATATGATTTTATTTGGGACGAGTATTGCGACTGGTATATAGAAATGGTTAAGCCTAGATTATATAACCAAGAGGACCCAACTAGAAACGCTGCTTTATGGACTTTAAAGACTGTTCTTATTAATGCTTTAAAAATGTTACACCCATTTATGCCTTTTGTTACAGAGGAAATATTTACAGCAGTTCAGAGCGAAGAAGAAACTATTATGTATTCTAAATGGCCAGAATTTGAAGAAAGATTTTCCTTTGAAGAAGACGAAAAATCTATTGAGCTTATGAAAGAGGCTATTAAGTCTATTAGAAACATTAGAGCTGAAATGAATGTTGTTCCAAGCAGAAAAACTAACGTTTTTGTTGTTAGTGAAAGCGAAGAAGTTAGAAACATTTTTGAAAAAGGAAAAGTTTTCTTTGCACCTCTTGCTTATGCTAGTGAAGTTTTTGTTCAAACTGACAAGGTTGGAATTGAAGAAGATGCAATTTCTACACCTATTAACAGTGGTGTAATTTATATGCCATTTGCTGAGCTTGTGGACATTGAAAAAGAAAAAGAAAGACTTAACAAGGAAAGAGAAAAACTTATTAAAGAAGTGGAAAGAGTTGAAAAGAAATTATCTAACGAGGGCTTTGTTGCTAAAGCACCTGAGAAGGTAATTAAGGAAGAAAAGGCTAAATTTGAAAAATATAGCGGTATGCTTAAAAGCGTTGAAGAACAATTAGCTAAATTTAATTAACAAAAACCCCCTTTAAAAGGGGGTTTTATTATTGTTCTAAATTATGGTATACATTTTTAACATCATCATCAGCGTCTAATAAATCAAGAAGTTTATTCATTTTTTTAATGTCTTCTTCATCAGTTAAAGCTGTGTATGTTTGTGGAATCATAGAAATTTCAGCTTGTACCATTTCTATTCCAGCTTTTTCAAGAGCTTCTCTTACCGCAGAAAAATCTTCAGGGGAAGTTAAAACTTCAACACTATCCTCTTCTTCTATTATATCTTCAGCTCCAGCTTCAATTGCAAGCATTTCTAAATTTTCCATATTTAAATCTTCATTTTTTTCGATTATTATTTGGCCTTTTTCGTCAAACATAAAGCTAACACAGCCAGTTGTTCCCATATTTCCGCCGCCTTTTGTGAAAGCACTTCTTACATTAGCAGCAGAACGGTTTTTATTATCTGTTAAGGTTTCAACAATTACAGCAACGCCTTTTGGGCCATATCCTTCGTATGTGATTGCTTCGTAGTTTACTGCTTCAAGGTCGCCAGCGGCCTTTTTAATGCTTCTTTCGATTGTATCATTAGGCATATTATTAGATTTTGCTTTTGCAATTGCATCTCTTAACCTTGAATTGCTATTGGGGTCTGGACCGCCTGCCTTAACTGCAACTGCAAGTTCTCTACCAATTACTGTGAATATTTTACCTTTTGCAGCATCATTTTTTTCTTTTTTATGTTTTATGTTAGCAAACTTAGAATGTCCACTCATTTTCAAACCTCCAATTTTTTTAAAATTTAAAAACAATATAATTTTAACATTTATTTATATATATTTCAAGTTATTATTCTAAAAAGGTGTTTTTTATTGACACTAAATTTTAAATGCTTTATAATTATTCAAAGGAGGTATAGATATATGTTAAACAAAGATTTTTTAAAGAAAATGATAAAAAACAGAAATGTGGTTTATATATATTTTTTTGTTTTAGTTGTTTTTCTTGAAGTTACATTATTTAATTTTAGATTTTATCAAAGTTTTTCTTATGATGTTACATATTTAAACGATGCTGATATTAATTCTTCAATTGAGGCTAAGGGAAATTCAGTTTTTTATTTTAAAGACAATGATGCAAAAATATTTTTTAAAGACATAAATAAAGAAGTTAAAAATGTTTATATAGATATGGTTTTTAACGAAGAAAGTTCAAAAAGCCAAAAGAAAAAAGATTTTTATGAAATTAAAAAATCAAAGGCAAACAAACTTGTTAAAGCCAAGTTAATTATTGACGACAAAAGCAACAAAAAGGGCATTTATATGCCTGAAAGAAGTGTTGTTAGCGACGTTGAAAGAACTAAGTACATACCTGTTTATTTAAAAGGCGAAACAAAAAATATGACTATTGAGTTTAAAAACCTTGAAAACAAGGAGTTTAGAATAAATTCGATAGCAATAAACAAGCCTATTCCATTTAATTTTAGTTTTATAAGGGTATTTGCTTTGTTTTTTATTATTTCAATTTTATATATAATTAGGCCAAAGTCAAAGTTTTATGAATATGAGTTAAATTTTAAAAGGCCAAAACAATGTATTTTACTTTTTATTTTAGTTATTATTCAGTCTATTATTATGATGAGTGCTTCGTTTATTAACCCAACTTATGTTTACAACACAGTTTATCATCAAAAACAGTATAATAGGCTTGCTGAGGCTATTATAGACGGACATTTTTATTTAGATGAAGTTCCAGATTCAAAACTTGCTGAGCTTGACAACCCTTACGACAAGGAAGAAAGATATGAAAAAGATGTTCACGCTAGTTGGGACCACGCTTATTTTGAAGGAAAGTATTATGTTTATTTTGGAATTGTTCCAGCACTTATTTTTAATGTTCCAGCAAAATTATTTGGAGATATGGAGTTAATTCCTTTTAATTGTATTTTAGCTATAATACCATTTTTTATTTTATTTAGTTATTTACTTATGTATAGCGTTACAAGGCGTTTTATAGAAAAGGGCTTTAAAATTCCGTTTTTATTATATATAATTATGACAACTTTATTTATTAATTGCATTGGAACTGCTTGTGTAGTTATTTGGCCAGATTTATACACATTACCTATTTTTATGGCTCTTACCTTTGCAATTATGGGCTTACATTTATGGATTGAGGCAGTTGATGAAGAAAGTAAAAACGGAAAATTAAGCAAGAAAAAGTTATTTTTAGGGTCTTTATTTATGGCTTTAATTGCTGGTTGTAGACCTCAACTATTACTTTCTTTATTTCTTGCAATTCCAATTTTTTGGAAAGTTGTTTTTAAAGAAAGAAGATTATTTTCTAAAAGCAGTGTGTTAGAAAGCGTTTCTTTTGCTTTACCTATTGTAGTTTTTGCTTTATTTATGTTTTATTACAACTATGCAAGGTTTGGTTCAATATTTGACTTTGGAGCAAATTACAACTTAACAACAAATGATATGACATCTAGAGGAGTTAACATATTTAGAATACCTCAAGGATTATTTTATTATTTTATTCAGCCACTTAATATTAAAGGTATATTCCCTTATGTTTCTTCAACTAAATTTGAAACATATTTTATGGGAACGAACATAAGAGAAGCAACTTATGGTGGTGCATTCTTTTTTACGCCAATTATATTTATAGTGTTTTTAATTTTTAAAGCAAAAGATGAAATTAAAAAAGTTAATTTATGGGCATTTAGTTTATTATTAATTATATTTTCTGTTGTTATTGCTTGTGCTGACTCAATTATGGCAGGAATTTTGTCAAGATATTTCTTAGATTTTTGCTGGCTTTTAATGCTTGCTAGTATAATTATTATATATGCTCTTTACAACAAATATTTAAAAGGCGAGCTATTAAAAGTTTTAAAGAGTTTTATATTTATTGGGTTTATTATTTCTATGTATGTTGCATTTGCAATAGCAGTTGGTGGAGAGTATTTTAACCCAGCAGATACAAACCCATCTGTTTTTTGGAAGATAGCATCTTTAATTCAATTTTGGGCATAGGAGGATTTTAAATTGGACAAGATTGCAGTTTTAATACCTTGTTATAATGAAAGCAAGACTATAAAAAAGGTTGTAGAAGATTATAAAAGAATTTTGCCTGAGGCTAAAATTTATGTTTATGACAACAATTCTAACGATGGAACTGACGAAATTGCAAGGCAGGCTGGGGCTATTGTTAGATACGAATATCAGCAGGGAAAGGGCAATGTTATTAGGAGAATGTTTAGAGAAATAGATGCTATGTGTTACATTATGACTGATGGCGACGACACATACCCTGTTGAGCCTGTGCCAGAAATGGTGGATTTAGTGTTAAAGAAAAAAGTTGATATGGTTGTTGGGGACAGGTTATCTTCTACTTATTTTACTGAAAACAAAAGACCTTTTCACAACTTTGGCAATTCCATAGTTAGAAGCAGTATTAACTTTTTGTTTAAAAGCGACATTAAAGACATAATGACAGGTTTAAGAGCTTTTAGCTACAACTTTGTTAAAACATATCCAGTTTTATCAAAGGGATTTGAAATTGAAACAGAAATGACTATTCACGCTATTGATAAAAATATGTTTGTGGAAAATGTTGTTGTTGATTACAGGGACAGGGTAGAAGGCAGTGAGTCTAAGTTAAACACTTATTCAGATGGTATGAAAGTTATTTTAACAATTATTAGGCTTTACAAAAACTACAAGCCAGCTAAATTTTTTGGGTTTATTGCCTTTATATTAGCTATTTTAGCTTTAGCCTTTTTTGTGCCAGTTTTTATAACGTATTTAAAAATTGGTGCTGTGCCAAACTTCCCGACACTAATTGTTTGTGGGTTTACATTTGTGGCCGCTATACAGTGTTATTTTAGTGGAATGATTTTAAGCACTATTGTTAGCAAGGACAAGCAAACTTTTGAATATAGGTTAAATGAAGTAGCTAAAAACCAAAGTAAAGATATGTAAAAAAAGAAAGGAGGTTCTAAGAACCTCCTTTTTGTTATAACCAGAATGTAATGTTAAAATAAATCTATAAAATTAAAATCTATGTTAAATCAAATTGCGATTATAAACGAGTGACATTTGCTGCTTGTGGGCCTTTTGCACCATCTACAATGTCAAATTCTACTTTTTGGCCTTCTTCTAAAGTTTTGTAGCCATCTGTGTTTATTGCTGAAAAGTGTACAAAAACATCATTTCCACCGTCAACAGAAATAAAACCAAAGCCTTTTTCAGCGTTAAACCATTTAACTGTTCCCTTATTCATTAACAGTTCCTCCTAAAAATAAACTTATAATCAATTGATTGATTACAAAATAAGGATAGCATACAAATTTATAAATGTCAAACTATTTTGTACGCCAATGTTAGATAAAAAGGGATATAGTTTTATTTAATTATACATAATATTCATCTGCTAAGTCGCTTTTTGGGAAAATTAAGGTCATTATAGTTCCTATTCCTAGGATAGAATCTACTTCTATTTTTCCGTTATGTGCGTCCATTATTTCTTTTACTATGGCTAGGCCAAGGCCGTTTCCGCCCATAGCTCTACTTCTTGCTTTATCTACTCTATAAAACCTATCAAATATTCTTTCAAGAGCTTCTTTAGGCATACCTATTCCGTTATCTTCTATTTCAAGGTGGTAGGTATTATTTATTTCTTTTAAGCGAATGTTGACATTTGTTCTTTTTTCGCTATATTTAAGGGCATTTGAAAGAATATTTGTTATAACTTGGTTTATTCTTGCTGCGTCAGCATAAATATACATAGGTTTTTTTGGTGGATTAAAGATTATATTTTGTTCTTTATTTTCTGCTACAATTAGATTTTGTCTGCAACAACTAGAAACAAGGGACACTAAATTTACATCTTCCATATTTAATTTGTTTACTTTTGTATCAAACCTAGATAAATCTAGCAAATCATCTCTTAAAAGTTTCATTCTATCTGCTGCAACATTTATTTCTTTTAAAAATTCCATTGCCATATTTTTATCATCAACAGCACCATCTAACAAAAGCTCTGTGTAGCCTTTTATTGTTGTTAAAGGCGTTCCAATTTCGTGGCTAACATTTGCAACAAATTCCTGACGCATATTATCTAGCTGCCTATGTTTTGTTATATCGTGCAAAACTGCCACAACTCCGTTAATATTTTTTTTCTTTTTATTAATTGTATATGGAATTATTGCAACAGAGATGTATTTATCTTCTTTCCCGTTTATTACATATTCTTTTATTGTGTCGTTATTTACATCGTTTAAATTAATGTTTAAAAGGGATAAAAGCCAATTTAAAGTTATTTTTATGTTATCTATTTCTAGCATATCATAAACAGAACGGTTTATATGAATTAAATTTCCATTTTCATCAAAGGCTAAAATGCCGTCTGTCATATTGTGGAGAACAATTTCTAGTTTGTTTCTTTGGTCCTCACTTTCGGCAATTTTTTTTCTTAATTCTTTTGCCATAGTGTTAAAGCTTTTTGTTAGCTGGCCTATTTCATCGCTTCCTTTAACAACCGCTTTTTGGTTTAAGTGGCCTTTAGCCATAAGATTTGCTTTTTTTGTTAACATTGCTATTGGTGTTGTTATTGTGTTTGCAAAGAGCAAGCCTAAAATGGCTGTTACAAAAAGAGAGATTGTAATTCCTATTAAAATTGTTCTAGTTGTTTGAAGTATGGTTTCTTGTATTGCCTCTGAGGACATTTGAACAAAGACCACATATTCTACTTTATTTTCCTCATTTAAGCAAGGATAGGCATAGCTCATTACTAGTTTTTCTTGGCCTAAAGAATCTATTATTTTACTTTTTGGGGAAAATTCCTCGTTTCCGTTTAAGGCTGAAATAACAGCAGAGTTTTTATATTGTTGAAAGTCTGACTGTTCAGTGTTAGTTGAGCTTGCAACTGTGTTGCCTTTAATGTCTATTATGCTTGCGTTAATGTTTCTAAGTGTTGAACTTACAATGGACAAGTTTACAAGGCTATCTTGATAGTATCTAGAGTCGTATTGCTCTATTACTTGTTCTTGAATGTAAATTGCACATTGCCTTAGTTCGTTTGATGCTTTTTTATTTTCTTGGTTTTCTGTGCTAACTATTATAAATGTGCCTGTCATTATCATTACTATGAAAACTAAAGAAAGGTACATAAAAACTAGTCGCCAACGAATGCTTTTCATATTTTACCTCTATTATGAGCTAAAGTAATAGCCGATGCCTCTTTTTGTGATTATATATTTTGGCTTTTTATCATCATCTTCTATTTTTTCTCTTAATCTTCTTATTGTTACATCAACTGCTCTAACATCACCAAAATATTCATAGCCCCAAACTTTTTCTAAAAGAGTTTCTCTATTAAAAATTTGAGGGCTTTGAGTGGCTAAAAAGGATAAAAGCTCAAATTCTCTCATTGTGAGGTTAATTTGTTCGCCTCTTTTTGTTACTTCATATCTTTCAAAATCTATTGTTATATCGCCAAAGGTTTGAACATTTGACTGTTCTTTAGAGATTTCTTTTGCGGAGCTTCTTCTTAAGTGTGCTTTAACTCTTGCCATAAGTTCTCTGTTGCCAAAAGGCTTTGTAACATAGTCATCTGCTCCCATTTCAAGACCTATTACTTTATCTACTTCATCAGCTCTTGCTGTTAACATAATTATTGGGACATTACTTTTTTCTCTTATTTTTCTACAAACTTCGTAGCCGTCCATTTTTGGCATCATTATGTCTAAAAGAATTAAATCTGGATTTTTATTTAGAGCAAGGGACAAACCTTCTTCGCCATCAAGGGCTGTTAAAACTTCATAGCCTTCTTTTTTTAGATTAAGCGAAATTATGTTTACAATGCTAATTTCATCATCTACTACTAAAACTTTTGCCATTTTTAAACCTCCTATTCTATAATATAATTATAATCATTTTTTCGCTATTTATCAATAGTTGATTGATATTATTATTTAAATGTGGTAATATTAACTTAGATTTTTAAAAGGAGTTATTAGGTTATGAATTTACCAGAAAGTGTTAAATTTATTTTAGATAGTTTAAACAAAAATGGCTTTGAAGCATATATTGTGGGAGGTTGTGTTAGGGACTATTTAATGGGTAAAAACCCTCACGACTACGATATAACTACATCTGCACTTCCTGAAGATGTTAAAAAAATATTTCACCATACTGTTGATACTGGCATTGAACACGGAACTGTTAGCGTTGTTATTGACAAAGTTGCATACGAAGTTACAACTTACAGAATTGATGGAGAGTATAAGGACAACAGACACCCCGAGGAAGTTATTTTTACGGACAAGCTTTCTGGTGATTTATCAAGGAGAGATTTTACTGTAAATGCAATAGCTTACAATGAAAAAAATGGTTTTGTTGACTACTTTGGTGGACAAGAGGACATTAAAAACAAAGTTATAAAAGGCGTTGGCGAGCCTGCTAAAAGGTTTCAAGAAGATGCTCTTAGAATGATGAGAGCTGTTAGATTTTCGGCTCAACTTGATTTTATTATTGAAGATGAAACATTAAAGGCTTTAAAAGAAAATGCTAGTCTTATAAAAAATATTAGCATAGAAAGAATTAGAGATGAGTTTTTTAAGTTGATTTTATCAAGCCACAACGAGAGAATGGAGATTTTACTAAACTCTGGTATGACAGAATTTTTTCTACCTGAAATTTTAGGGAAGGAAAATGACTATTTTGTTTTAAACAAATTAAGTCAAGACATAGTTGTTAGGCTATCATATTTATTTAAAGAAATTGATTTTAACCAAATTAAAAAGATTATGAAAAGACTTAAAGCTGACAACAAGACTATTTCAGCTATGGTAACAATAGCTAAATATAGAGATTATAAAATAGAGAGTTTATATGATTTAAGAAAATTAAAAAGCCTTGTAGAAGAAAACCTTTTTAGGTTAATTGAAGTTATTGGGGCAATTAAAAACTCTAGTATGGAAAAAGAGCTTAATTTAATTGAGTTTATTAAAAAAGACTGTTGTTCTTTAGCTGAGCTGGATATAAATGGAAAAGATATTATAGAAATTGGAATTAGTGGAAAGGATATTGGTGTGGCATTAAATAGTGCTTTAGATTATGTTATGAAGTATCCAGAAAAAAACGAAAAAAGCGTTTTAATTGAGTTTATTAAGGGGGAGTTTAAATGGCAAAAGCATTAATTACAGGCGCAAGTTCAGGTATGGGAAAAGATATGGCTTTTATTTTATCTGAAATGGGATATGATTTAGTTCTTGTAGCAAGAGATGAAAAAAGATTAAATTTTATAAAAAAGAGTTTAAAAACAAAAGTTGAAGTTATATCTCTAGATTTAAGTAAAAGAGAAAACTGTTTTAAATTATATAAAAAAGTTAGAAACATTGACATTTTAATTAACAATGCAGGTTTTGGAGAGTTTGGAGAGTTTGGAGAGTTTTATTACACTAGCCTAAAAAAAGAACTTAATATGATTGATTTAAATATTAGTTGCTTACACATTTTAACAAAGTTATATTTAAGGGATTTTGTTAGAAAGAACAAAGGCTATATTTTAAATGTTGCTTCTTTAGCAGGGTTTGGTTCAGGGCCTTTAATGGCAACTTATTACGCTACAAAGGCTTATGTTTTAAAACTTAGCACTGCAATTAACGAAGAGCTTAGAGTTAGAAGGTCTAAGGTTAGGGTTTCTGTTTTTTGCCCTGGGCCTGTGAACACAGAGTTTAACAAAAGGGCTGGGCTTGAATTTAAAATGAAGGCTTTAAGTAGCAGAGAAGCTAGTGAAATAGCTATTAGAGGAATGTTTAGAAAAAAGATGGTTATTATTCCGTCTTTAAGGGAAAAAATTGTTGCCTTTTTATGCAAGGTATCTCCATTAAGAATTGTGCTTATTGCCTGTTACCACATTCAGGTTAGTAAAAGAGATTATTGTCAAAAGATTTGATTTTTTGTTAATCATAATATATAATTGTTTTATGTTAATTATGCGTTGTATCTTTTTAAGAACAACAGCAAGGAGGATTTTATGAACAAAAAAGGATATCAAACTAGAGAATTAGTGGAAATGGCACTTTTAGTTGCGATAATTATTGTATTATCTCAAACTCCTTTAGGTTATATTCCGCTAGGGTTTTTAAATGCAACAACTATTCATATACCAGTTATTATTGCTGGAATTGTTTTAGGAATGAGGCAAGGGGCTATATGTGGCTTTATATTTGGGTTTTCAAGTGTTATAAATGCTATTGTTAGGCCTAATGCAACATCGTTTTTATTTTGCCCACTATTACCTTATGGAAATATATGGAGTTTAGTTATAGCTTTTGTGCCAAGAATTTTAATAGGCGTTGTGGCTTTTATAGTTTTTAAAAGTCTTATGAAAATTATTAAAGTTAAAAGCGTTTCAGCTTTTATAGCAGGTGTTTTAGGTTCTCTTACAAACACTATTTTAGTTATGTTAATGGCATATGTTTTCTTTGCTACGCCTTATGCAAATGCTATTGGTGTGTCAAAGGATTTAGTTTTTAAGTCTATAATGACTGTTATTTTGGTTCAGGGTGTGCCAGAGGCCTTAGTTGCAGGGCTTATTTCTTCGGCAGTTGGAGTTGCGTTATTATCAATTTCAAAAAAATAGTTTTTTAAATTGGAGATTAATATGATTTTAGTTATTGACATTGGGAATACAAACATAGTTTTAGGTGGAATTACAGAGGGCAAAGTTGATTTTATGGCGAGGCTTTCTACAAACAGAATAAAGACTGAAGACGAATATGGAATTGATATTATGAATATATTAAAGTTATATTCTGTGGATAGAAAAAAAATTGAAGGCGGAATTATTGCATCAGTTGTTCCACCAATTACAAGCGCTATAAAGCTTGCTGTGAAAAAGGTTATTGGGCAAGAGCCTTTAGTTGTTGGGCCTGGAGTTAAAACAGGGCTTAACATTTTAATGGACAACCCATCTGCAGTTGGAAGCGATTTAATTGTTTCTGCTGTTGCTGCTTTAGATGAATTTAAGCCACCAATTATTGTGGTGGATATGGGAACAGCAACTACTATTGCAGTTGTTGACAAAAACAGAAATTACATAGGTGGAGCAATTATGCCTGGGGTGAACATAAGTTTACAGGCTTTATCAGCTGGGGCTGCTCAATTGCCAGCAATTAGCCTTGAAAAGCCTAAAAAGGCAATTGGGAAAAACACAATAGAGTGTATGCGTAGCGGTGTTGTTTTTGGAACAGCTGGTATGATTGATGGCTGTGTGGAAAGAATTGAAAGCGAAGTTGGAGAAAAGTGTCAAGTTGTTATTACTGGCGGTCTTGGAAAAAACTTTGCTGAAATTTGCAAAGGTGATTATATTTACAACGAGGAGTTATTGTTAAAAGGGCTTTACATAATTTATAAAAAGAACAGGTAGAGATTATGGACATTTTAAAAGAAACTACTATGCTTGCTGACGAAATAGCAGAAAAAATTAACGAAAGTCAAGTATATAAAGACTATAAAAGAGCTTTAGAGAGAATTGAAAAAGATAGCGAGCTTATGGAAAAAATAAGGCAAATTAAACAAAAACATTTGGAATTTGCTGAGGAAAGAAAAAGAGGCATTAACGACTTTAACAAAGAAAAATATATTTCTCAAGAGTTATATAAAATTATGTTAAATGAAGATGCTAGAACATTTTTTAAAAATGAGGAAAAGTTAGTTAAGTTAGTTACTGACATTTATTTTATTGTTTCAGAAAAGTGTTCTTTAAATATTTTTATTTAGGAGTTATTTATGGAAGGTTATATAAAATCAGGCAGTGCTAACATTTTTTATGAAATATTTGGTGAAGAAAATGAAAAAAGTTTAATTCTTCTTCACGGAAACAATGAAAGTAGCAGACATTACAAAAAATTAATACCTTTGCTTGCAGACAAATACAAAGTTATAGCTATTGACAGCAGAGGACACGGAAGGTCTGACTTTGGTGGAAACAGCCTTTCAATAGGCACTATGGCTGTGGATTTAATGAACGTTATTGATGCTTTAGGGCTTAAAAAGGTGAACATAGTTGGCTTTAGCGACGGAGCGAACATTGCAATGATTGCTGGAATTAAAAACAGCGATGTTATAGAGAAGATGGTTTTAGTTAGTGGAAACTACAATTTTTGGGGAATGAAGCCTTTATATGCCTTAATGGTGGCAATAGGTTATTATTGCAGTTTTTTAGGTGGTTTTGTGGATAGTAGAAACAAATTTAACAAAGAATATTTTTCTTTAATGTTTAAAGAGCCTAATTTAAAAAGAAGCTCTTTAAACTACATTAACGCTGACACTTTAGTTATTTGTAGCGACAAGGATATGATTAAATATTCACACAGCAAAAACATTGCAAAGTCTATAAAAAAAGCCAGTTTAAAGGTTGTTAAAGGCGACCATTTTTGGATATATAAAAATCCAGAAGAAGCAAGCAAAGTTATAAAAGAATATATAAAATAAAAAATCCAACCTTTTGGTTGGATTTTTTATTTAAAAGTAGTTTTTAATAATGTGGCTTAATTTTTTATATAAAACAAATGTTATAAGAGAAGTTAAACCATATTTAAAAAGGTTAAATGGTAAAAGAGAAAATATCATTAAAGAAACCATATTTTTTACATAAGGGTTTACACTTGTTACCATTAATATTATATCTTCTAAGCTAACGCCCATTAGTTTTGCGTAAAGAGGGAAGATAATTATTAAATTTAATGTGATGGCAACAAAAGTTGCCACTAATGTTCCAATTATTAAGCCTAAAACAGCATTTTTCTTAGTTTTATTTTTTTTATAAATTAAAATAGCTGGCAAAATATATGCTACGCTATAAAGAAAATTTGCTAATTCGCCTACATAAAATGTAGTTGTTCCATTCATAATTAAATTTATAAAAATTTTTATAAATGAAATAGTTATGCCATATATTGGGCCTAATATAAAACCACCTAAAACAACTGGAAGCTCAGAAAAGTCCATTGTTATAAAGCTAGGGGAAAATGGTAGTGGAAACTTAAAAAGCATTAAAATTGCAGAAATAGCACCAAGCATAGATGTTATTACAAGCTTTTTTGTTTTAGATTTTGTAGTGTTCATTTGCTTCCTCCGTTACTTTGTTCTGTACCCAGTTACATTATTTGCTAACATCCATTCCATTTTACAATCCATTAGGTATTTAACAACATCATTTTCTTTGCCGTATATTGACTTATATATTAACTGTGTTTCAAAAAGGTCGTTATAAGTTAAATATGGATAGTCAACCATAGTGTTTGTGCAAGCTGTGTAGTGAAGGGCATAGTTAAGGTTGTTGTTTGCTAAAACCCATTCATCTTTTGTATCTTCAACAGCTAAAAGCATTTTATCTGCCAAGTCTTTATATTTTGTTTCTCTTGTTGTTTGATAAAGTTTATAAAAAACATTTAATTCAGCAAGCTGATGGTTTAAAGAAACGTGAGTTCTATGGTGTTCATAATCATAGCCATAGTCTTCAACTAGCCAGCCACCGTTTTTAGTTTCATAGTGGTTATTTGTTGCGTGGTCTATGAAGTATTCTGCGTAGTTACAAACGGCAAGCAAAAACTCATCGTTATTATATCTTTTATATGCGTCTATAAGGTTAAAAGCAAAGTCTGTGTTGAACCTTGTGTCATAGAAGTTAGCACCAATGTTAAAGTCAAGGGACAACCAGCCAGATTTTGGGCCTGTTGCCCAATAGCCAAGGTCATTTTGGTTTTGCATACAAGTATAGGTAAAGACAAAACCAAGGTCATAAGCTGCTAGAAAATCTCCATATTTTGTCATACTTGCACCAACATAATTTGAAGGGTGTCTATAAAGCATTGTTTCGCTATAAGGCAAGTAATTATATGGTGTTCTAAAATAGTAGCCGTCCCAAGAAAATCTTCTATCTCCTGCTAATTCATTTTTTAAAACATTAAAGTGGTTAATGTTATTCCAATCTGCTAATTTCTGGCCACCTGATTGTAAAAACCAAATTTCTCCAACATAATCTGGGTTATGTGGGAAAGAAAAAGTTATTGAAAATGTTGAATCGTCATTTTTTGTTATTGTTACAGCTTCTTCAAGCTCTGGATTATATTCTTGAGTGTTATTTTCAAATTTATTGTTTGTATAGACAGATGGCAAACTTACGATTATAGATGTTTTATCTGTGTCTAGGTATAATGTTTCTTTTGCTACATTTTGAGGGTTAGCAGACATATACCATTGTTTTGTTTCTGGGTTTACATACCTCATTTCTAATGTGTTGCCTTCAATAGTTATTGTTTCAGTGTATCTTTCTGGCAAAAGCTTGTTAAAGGTATATCTTTTAATTTTAAATACATCTTTATTATCAAAGGTAAAGGATTTTTCTTTTACTGTTTTAAACTCATCGTTTGTAGAAACAGTTTCTTCTATTTTTGGAGCTGTGATAGCTTTCCATTTATCTTTATGTGTATTTTTCATTACATTGTATGCTTCAAGCTTATTTCCTGTTAATGGAACTCCGTTTTTATCAACAGGGTTATCGCTATAGCTAGGAAGCTCTATTGTTGAGATTTCAACAGGGCTTTCATATTTTGATTTATCTATTGTAGTTGTTTCTGTTTGTTTTTCAGTTGTTGTTTCAGTTGTTGTTGTAGAAGTAGTTTTTTTATTGTTTGAGGACAAGGACTGAAAGGTTTGTTTTTCAGTTGTTGTTTCAGTTGTTACTTCTGTTGATGTTTCAGTAGTTGTTGTGGTTGTGGGAACATAGTTATGTGTTGTTCCTTTAATTGTTCTAGCAAATGTGTTTACTGTGAAGTTTGTTGATGACAAAGTCATTGCAAAAGCTAGTGTTATTGCCAGCTTTCTAGTTGATTTTTTCATATAAATTTCACTCTCCTATGTTACGGTTTAAAAAAATTGTATAAATATCTTAATTATACCATAAAAACATTATATCAGAAAATTTAATGTTTTATATTACAATAAAATTAAATTTACTAATTTTGTCTATTGTTATACAAAAATAGTAAAAACGAAGCCAAGCAAATTATAAAATAGCCTAAGATACTATATAAATCTGGAGTTTGGCTAAAAAGGAAAAAGCCTAAAAGGGCTGAAAAAACAATTTGAGTGTAATCGAAGATGGATATTTCTTTTGCTGGAGCGTTTGAATAGGCAGCTGTTATGCTAAATTGTCCACCAGCAGCAGAAACTCCTGCTAAAAGAAGGTATAAAGTTTGTGTTAAATTCATTGGGGCATAGTTTAAAATTATATGTGGTAGAACAACTAAACTACTAAAGCCTGAAAAGAAAAACACAATTAACGGGCCTTTAACACCTCTTTGACCTAAAGCTCGAACTGCTGTATAGGCAGCACCAGCAGCCATACCACCAAAAGCTCCCATAAGTGCAGGAAGGGTAGAGGAAAAATCCATTGTTGGTTTAATTATGAAAAGGCTACCTAAAAAAGCAATTAAAATTCCCAAGTTTTGAATAAATTTTGGTTTTTCGTTTAAAAATAACATTGAAAATATTATTGCAAAAAATGGGGAAAGTTTATTTAGCATAGAGGCATCTGCAATGTTTAAATTATCTATTGCATAAAAATTGCATAAAATGCCTAAAGTTCCCATTGTTGAGCGAATTAGTAAAAGAGGCAAATCCTTTTTTTTGTATGAAATTTTTTCGTTGTTTTTTATTAATATAACGCCTGCTACTAGCATTGCTATGAAATTTCTGAAAAAACTTTTTTGAATTGTTGGAATATCTCCAGACAACCTTACAAAGCAATTCATAAGAGCAAAGAAAAAAGCAGATGTCATTATATATATTATAGCTTTTTGTTTTTTTGTCATTTTTATTCTCCTAAAATTAGGCTATCTAAAAAGATAGCCTATAAATTAATTTGATATTGCAAGTTTTTTAATGTGTGAAATTGCCTTTGAAACAGATGGAATAGATATTACAATTATTGTTATTAAACCCTCTGTAAAAATGTATGAGGCGTTATATAAAAAGGAATATGCAGGAGCAGAAAGATTGTAGCTACTTGCATAAGAGGCAAAAAATATTAAACCTGAAAGAAAAGCAAAGAAAAGCCTACCCAAAATTCCTATTATATACCCAATATGTAGGCCATATTTTTGGTTTGAAAAAAGCCCAGACAAGCCAAGAGCTCCAAAAGCTAAAGGATAGTCTACAATTAGTTGAGGTATGGAGTAAAAAACTGGGTCTACTATGAATTGTAAAAGGCCGTATGCTATGCCTGTTATTATGCCAGTTTTAAGACCATACCAATAGCCAATTAAAGTTATAAAAAACATACTTAAAAGAGTTACAGAGCCACCTAAAGGCATATCTATGATTTTAATTGTTGAGCTTATAAAAGCTATTGCAATTGCAGCTGATGAAAAAACAAGGCGTTTTGTGGAAACTTTATTTTCCTTTAAATCTTTTGAATGAACTACATTTGCTAGGTTTATTAAAACAATTATTAAAACAATTATTGTTATAAAACCAAATGGTGTCACTTTAAACACATTTTCATTCCAATCGTTTGTTGTAGGCAAAGCCCATAAATTTTTCATAAAAAAATCCTCCTTAGTTTTTATGCTAAAAGGATTTTTATTTGCTTCCTTACGCCAGTATTATCTGGTTCAAGTAATAAGGGTCCGTATGAAACGTCTCAGTAAATAAACTCCCCTAGCATAAATTTTAATATTTATTTTTAAAGCTGGTCTAAATTTAATGACATTCTACTATATTATTTTGCTCTAAATCAATTAAGTCTAAATTTAGTGAATTTTCAATTTTAAGACCAGTTTTTATAGAAACAGTTTTTGTGTTATTATCCCAACTAACATCGGCGTTAATGGCTTCGCTTATGGCTCTTAAAGGAAGCATAAACCTGCCATTTATTATTTGTTGAGGGACATCTGGGGTTATTATATTATCATTTAAAGTGAAATAAGTATTCCCATTTGTTAATTTAATTACATTTTTTTCATTTGAGATTGTTGCTGTTTTTGTGTTTGCATCAAAGTTAATATTATACCCCATATTTTCAAAAACACCTCTTACAGCAACTAATGTTCTTCCTTCTACAATTGTTGCTTCTGCATTTATTGGGTTATTATTTAAAACAACTTTTATGTTGTTATTTGCAAAAGCGGGAAAAGAAAAAGAAAAGATTAAAAAAGTTAATAAAACAAATTTTTTCATTTGAAAACCCCCTAAAAATATTATTTTGAAGCAGCCTTTATAATTTCAAGAACTGAATTTATGCCATTTGACGCTTTTGAATTTTCCATATTTTTAATGTATTCATTTTTATTGTCAAAGACTTTATTTATTGTGTCAAAAAGGCTACCTTTTGTCATTTTATCTTCGTCTAAAACTTCAGCAAAGCCTTGAGATTTAAAGCTATTTGCGTTTAAAATTTGGTCGCCTCTACTTGCGTTTTTCCCAAGTGGAATTAAAAGCATTGGCTTTTTTAAGGCTAAAAACTCACAAATTGCATTAGAGCCTGCTCTTGAAATTACCATATCTGTAATTGCAAAAATGTCTTTTAGCTCATCAGACACATATTCAAATTGTTTATAGCTTTTATTATCTAAAAGGCTTTTATCTAAATTACCTTTACCACAAAGGTGAATTATATCATATTTTGGTGTTAATTTGTTTAAAAGTTCTCTTATTGAAGTATTAATTTTTACAGAGCCTTGAGAGCCACCCATTATTAGCAAAACAGGCTTATTGCCTGAAAAAGAACAAAGGGAAAGGCCTTTTTCTCTGTTTCCGTTAAAAAGAGAATCTCTTATTGGCGTGCCAGTGAAAATTCCTTTATTGTCTTTTATATGTTTTACTGCTTCTGGAAAAGTTGTGCAGACTGCTTTTGAAAAGGGCATAGCAAGTTTATTTGCTAAGCCTGGCGTAATATCTGACTCGTGGGATATTACGGGGATTTTATTTAAGGCGGCTCCAACAACAACAGGAACAGCAACAAAACCACCTTTTGAAAAAACTACATTAGGCTTAATTTTTTTAATTAGGCGTTTTGCTTCCATAATTCCTTTTATAACTTTAAAAATGTCAGATATATTTTTTTTGTCTATATATCTTCTTAACTTTCCAGAGCTAACACCGTAGTATTTTACGCCACAATTTTTAACTAGTTCTTCTTCCATACCACCTTTACTACCTATGTAATATATTTCATAGCCTTCTTTTTGAAGGTAGGGTATAAGAGCTATGTTTGGAGTTACGTGGCCAGCAGTTCCACCGCCAGTTAAAACTATTTTTTTCATATTTACCTCCGACAGATTATATATAACAATTATATATTTAGTTTTTGCTTATGTCAACTAATATGTAGCAAAATTAATATATATTACTTAATGTGAAAGCATTTATTTGAAATAGTTTAAGATTTAAAACATAAAAAAATATCAATAGTTTAGTATAAAATTATAAAAAATATATAATTTTTATTGCAATTCTTATTATTTATGCTATAATTAGTTTGTTATAAAAAGAAAGGAGAATAAAATTATGACAAAAAAGTTTATAGCTTTAATGCTTAGTTTTGTTATTGTTTTATCCTTAGTGCCTATGAATGTATTTGCTAGGTACGATGTTGAGGGCTACAATTACAGAAAAACTAAAGATGTTGAAGCTAGTATTGAAGATGGCAAAATTGTTATAACTTGGCCAGCTGTTGACAAAAATGGTGCATTAATTGACGCTAACCCATTAAAATCGACATCAGCTTACGGCAACCCAACTGGAGGCTGGACTGTGCCAACAGCAGGTATGATTATTGCATACCCTAACTGGAAAATTGACGGAAGCACAACTTCAAACCCTAACCAAAGTGTTAATGGAGATTGTGAAATTATTATGGGTCTTGTGGAAAAAGAAACACCATACAAGGTGGCTTGTATTGACCCTAAGACTTCCCAAAATGTTAAAGATGTTTACATTGATGGCACTGTGGTTGCAAGCAGTTTTGCTGACGCTTACAAAATTGAGTACTCAAAAGATGGCCAAACTTGGACTCAAGACCATATTATGAGCACTATTAACCACGGAAAAAAATTAACTAGATACAAAGACGATGGAACAACTGCTAACGACAGATTAAACACTTTCTTCTTAGAAGACCAGTATGTTGAAACTTTACAAGGCAGTTTTGAAGACGACACAGAATATTATATTAGAGTTACTGCAACAAGTGCTAAAAACACTAGTTTAGTTTACAAAACATTTGAAACTAAAATTACTACTCCAAAGGGTGCTGTTAAATACCCAGCTTTCCCAACTGTTGAAGGTGGCGGTATGTATTCTCAGGGTGGTAGAGGTAGTGTTGAAAAGCAAGCTGATGTGTATGTAGTTACTAATTTATCTGACTCTGTAACTAACCCAGAGCCAGGTTCTTTAAGATATGGTTTACTTAGAAAAGACAGAAAAGATGGCAACACTGAATATCCAAGAATTATAACATTTGCTGTAAGTGGTGTTATAAACATTGACCCAGAAGCTAGCAAGAGCAACAGAAGATTTAACATAGGTAGCAACACTACAATTTTAGGTCAAACTGCTCCTGGCGAGGGTATTACAATATATGGTGCTTCTGCTAAATTTAGTGGAACTAACATTATAGCTAGACATTTAAGGTTCCGTCTTGGTGAGGGATATGACTTAGACGCTGCAACTGCAACTGGTGAAAACATTGTTATTGACCATTGTACATTTACTTGGGGCGTTGACGAGTGTTTTACTGCTAAAGAAATTATAAATTCTAGTATTCAGTACAACATTATTGCAAACAGTATGGCTTTTCCAGACAAAACTGGCATTAAAAACAACGACGCTGAAATTATGGCTGGCGAAAGCGAAGCTAAGCACGGTATGGGTTCTATTTTAAATGGTTATGAAGTATCTTTTACTCACAACCTTTGGGCTAACCACGGAACTAGAAACCCAAGATTTGAAGGTGGTTTTTCTTACAATTCCACAAATTATGGAAACAAAGTAGAATTTTCAAACAATGTTATTTACAACTGGGGTCATAACTCTGGTTATGGTGGAGAAAGAGGAAGTGGAAACACTAACTTTATTGGAAACTACTATAAGCCAGGCCCTAACACTCTTGAAAAAGTAAACACTAGAATTTTTGATGTAGATGGAACTACTAGTAAGTATTACTTTAAAGACAATGTTATGACATCTAGCCAAGATGTTACAAACAACAATTTATTAGGTTTTTATCAAATAAATAATAACGATATTTTAGCTAAACCTGTTGAGCTTAAAAACGGTTACACTGCAAGCAGTGCAAACGAGGCTTATGACAAGGTTATTGATGAAGTTGGTGCTAGTTATTTTAGAGATGCACAAGACTCAAGGCTTGTTAACGAAGTTGTAAATGGCACTGGTAGATTTATTAACGACCAGTTTGAAGCTGGCGGCATTGAAACTGATGTTATAGCTGGCAGTGTTAAGGCAGATAGCGACTTAGACGGTATTCCTGACGAGTGGGAAATTAGCCACGGCCTTGACCCTAACAACAAAGCTGACGCTACTTTAATTGTTACTGATGAAACTAAGTCTTATTGTGGTTACACTAATGTTGAAATTTATGCAAACGAGTTATTAGGCGAGTGGAAAGAGAGCAGTGTTAAACCTGTTAAAGCTCAAAACCCAGTTATTGTAATTAACGACATTACTGGCGATGACAACACAAATGGCATAGATGTTAACACAACATTAGTTAAGGGAAATGTTTATAGTGTTAGCAAAAACATTTCTGGTAGTTATGACAATTACAAGATTTTATTAAATGACAAGGTTATAGCTGAAAACACTGATGATTTTAGTATTCCAAGCGATGTTGAAGTTGGAATGTATTATCTTAGTGTAAAGGCTTATGGCAAAAATGGAACAGGTATTTCAACTCCTGTTTTAGTTACTGTTATTGAAAGTGGTCAAAATGGAAACCTTGAGGGCTTTACTTCAACTGACATTGGTGGTGTTAGAGCTAAGGGTAACGACTATTATGACAAGGATAAAAACACTCTTGTTTCAACAGGTGCTGGACATATTGGTATTTTAAACACAAGTTCAAACCAAAACCCAGATGCTTTCCACTTTAACTACAAAGAAGTAAAAGGCGACTTTAGTTTTGTAGCAAAAATGGATAACCTTGCTAAACTTGACTATATGCAACAATCAGGCCTTATGGTTAGAAACTCTTTAGATGCTGACAGTGAATTTTATATGGCTTCTCTTACATACATTAAGGGAGAAGATTATGATGGCGTTAAGGACATTTCTGGTTCTCCTGTTAAGGCTAAAAATGTTAGAACTATGTATAGAAAGAGCCAAGGCTCTGGAGTTAGCTACACTAACAATATGTTAGGTGTTCCAGTTGTTAGAGTGGACCAAGAAAGAAATTATGGCTGGGCAAAGGTTGAAAGAAGTGGGGACAAAGTTACTTTATCTGCTTCTTTAAACGGTGTGAACTGGTATGAAATGGACACATTTAAAACAACTTTAGGAGAAAGCGTTTTTGTTGGTTTTGCAACAGATGCTGCTCAAGATACAATGCCTCTTGTAAAATACAACGGCACTGTATTTAGCGAAATTAAGTTAGATAATATTACATCAACCCTTGGAGATGTAAACCTTAATGGTGTTGTGGATATAAACGATGCAGAAATTACTTTATCTTATGTTTTAAATCCAGAGAAAAACCCATTAACAGAAGAACAGCTTGAAAGAGCTAAAGTTTCTGGCAAGGCAGAAATTACAAGTGAAGATGTTGCAAAAATTTTACAGAAGGTGCTTGATTCGAGTTATAGTTTTAAATAACAAAAAAAGGACGTATAAGCGTCCTTTTTTTATTTGGTTTAAATAAAATTAATTAAGTGCATTTGTATATATTAAATATTATTAATTTTGTTTAAATAGTTTATAAATTTAATTAATATACATTTTTATTAATATTTTTGTAATGTTATAGACATTTTATATAATTTTAGCTAATAATAAAAAGATATTTTGTTGTAAGTTTTGTATAAATATGTGTTTTTTGTATAAAATAAATTATTAAAAAAGTGGAACTTTTTACTTGACAAAAGCGTTTATATCTGTTAGAATACTTTTAATTATTTAATTGTTTTAAAAGTGTTGATTGAGATACAGGTAATTTCAAAAAGGCTTTCCAGAGAGATGTCGTTTGCTGAAAGACATTAAGTCTTAGATTTTATTTATCACTCAGGAGCTTTCCCTCAGAATTTAGTAGGAGTGGAACGGTAGCCCCGTTATAGGCCAAGGTTTGATTGAACCTGTTAAGGAGTGTACAGTGATGTGCACTTGAACTAGGGTGGTAACACGATAATTCGTCCCTGACTTTTTATAGTCAGGGGCTTTTT
Organism: uncultured Clostridia bacterium; assembly: GCA_944384235.1. GTDB lineage: Bacteria > Bacillota > Clostridia > Lachnospirales > CAG-274 > Gallispira. Next base: position 138,623 of record CALWSP010000025.1, on the reverse strand, counting down.
TGTTTATTTTTAGGGAAAAAATTTGTTGAAATATATAAGGAGGTAATGTAAATGAATAGGCATATTATATCTATTTTAGTTGACAACAACGCTGGTGTTTTAAGCAGAATTTGTGGGCTTTTTTCAAGACGAGGTTACAACATTGCTACTTTAAGTGTTGGCGTGACTGAAGATGAAAAAATTTCTAGAATTACTATTCAGGTGCATTGTGACGACTTAACTATTGAGCAAATTATTAAGCAAGTTGAAAAGCTAATTGATGTAATTAGAGTTGTTGAAATTAAAACAGACAGAGGAGTTTTTAGAGAGCTTGCTTTAATAAAGGTTAGTGTTAAGCCAAATCAAAGGTCTGAAATTGCTAGTATGGTGGATATTTACAGAGCTAACATTGTTGATGTTTCAAACGGAGCTTTGACTATTGAAATGACTGGCAAGCCAAGTAAAATTGAGGCTTTTATAGCTCTTATGGAGCCATATGGGGTTAAAGAGGTGGTTAGAACTGGCCTGACTGCTCTTTGCAGAGGAGAAAACCCAATTAAAAAGGTTAGGGAATATTAATATAGTTTGCAACGACACAGTTTGCTGCAATTATATATATTATTAACTTGCTTTTGCAAGTAAAATACAATTTTTTATATTTAGGAGGAAATTTAAAATGTCTGATGCAAGAATTTTTTATCAAGATGATTGTAATTTAAGTTTACTTGATGGCAAGACAATTGCTGTTATTGGTTATGGTTCACAGGGTCACGCTCACGCTTTAAATGCGAAAGATTCTGGTTGCAACGTTATTATTGGTTTATACGAGGGCAGCAAGTCTTGGAAAAGAGCTGAAGAACAGGGCTTTGAAGTTTACACAACTGCTGAGGCTGCAAAAAAAGCTGATATTATTATGATTCTTATTAACGATGAATATCAGGCTACAATGTATAAAAACGAAATTGAGCCAAACCTTGAGCCAGGTAATATGTTAATGTTTGCTCACGGTTTTAACATTCACTATGGTTGTATTACACCTCCAAAAGATGTTGATGTTACTATGATTGCTCCTAAGGGACCAGGTCATACAGTTAGAAGCGAATACCAGGCTGGCAAGGGTGTTCCTTGTTTAGTTGCTGTTGAGCAAGATGCTACTGGCAAGGCTCTTGACACTGCTCTTGCTTATGCTTTAGCTATTGGTGGTGCTAGAGCTGGTGTTCTTGAAACTACATTTAGAACTGAAACAGAAACTGACTTATTTGGTGAGCAGGCTGTTCTTTGTGGTGGTGTTTGCGCACTTATGCAGGCTGGTTTTGAAACTCTTGTTGAAGCTGGTTACGACCCAAGAAATGCTTATTTTGAGTGTATTCACGAAATGAAGCTTATTGTTGACTTAATTTATCAGTCTGGTTTTGCTGGTATGAGATATTCAATTTCTAACACAGCTGAATATGGTGACTACATAACTGGACCAAAGATTATTACTGAAGATACTAAGAAGGCTATGAAGAAAGTTCTTGCTGACATTCAAGATGGTACTTTTGCAAAGGATTTCTTATTAGATATGTCTTCTGCTGGTAGTCAAGTTCACTTTAAGGCTATGAGAAAGTTAGCTAGCGAGCATTGTTCTGAAAAAGTTGGTGAAGAAATTAGAGAGCTTTACAGCTGGAATGGCGAAGAAAAGTTAATTAACAACTAATTTAAATAAAATTTTTGGGCGTCCTTGTGACGCCCTATATTATAAAAATGGCTATTTATCTACATTAAGAGATGGAGCTAATGCTGAGGGTGTATCTTTTAGTGTAGATTGTTTTTAATAGTTATTAATTTATAGCATTTCACCCTCAGATTTTGAAGGCTAGGTTTATGCTATAAAAAGGGATAAATATTGTTGGTTTTGATATTTTAGAAAGAATTGGGAGGAATGTAGTTATGGGTATGACGATGACTCAAAAAATTTTAGCAGCTCACGCTGGTCTTGAATCTGTTAAGGCAGGTCAGCTTATTGAAGCTAATTTAGACCTTGTTCTTGGAAACGATGTTACAACTCCTGTGGCAATTACAGAGTTTAACAAAATTGGTGTTAATAAGGTTTTTGACAAAAATAAGGTGGCAATTGTTCCAGACCATTTTACACCTAACAAAGACATTAAGTCAGCTGAGCATTGCAAATGTGTAAGGGAATTTGCTAACGAAAAGGAAATTGAAAATTATTTTGAAGTTGGCCAAATGGGCATTGAACATTGTTTAATTCCTGAGGCTGGTCTTGCTGTGCCAGGCGATGTAATTATTGGCGCAGATTCGCATACTTGTACTTATGGTGCTTTAGGTGCTTTTTCAACAGGCGTAGGTTCAACTGATATGGCTGTTGGTATGGCTAGAGGTGTGGCTTGGTTTAAGGTGCCTAGTGCTTTAAAATTTGTGTTAAAAAACAAGCCTGCTAAGTTTGTAAGTGGTAAAGATATTATTTTACACATTATTGGTATGATTGGTGTGGACGGTGCATTATATAAGTCTATGGAGTTTGTAGGAGATGGCATTAAGTATTTATCTATGGACGACAGGTTTACAATTGCTAATATGGCTATTGAAGCTGGTGGTAAAAATGGTATTTTCCCAGTTGATGAAAAAACTTTAGAATATGTTAAGGAACATTCTAAGAAAACTCCTGTTGTTTTTGAGGCTGATGATGATGCAGAGTATGATGAGGTTTATGAAATTGATTTAGCAACTTTAAGATCAACTGTTGCTTTCCCTCATTTGCCAGAAAACACTAAAACTATTGACGAAGCTAAGGGGGTAAAAATTGACCAAGTCGTTATCGGTTCTTGTACTAATGGTAGAATTGGAGATATGAGAGCAGCAGCTGAAATTTTAAAGGGAAAGAAAATTGCTCCTAATATGAGGGCTATTATTTTACCAGGTACTCAAAAGATTTGGTTAGAATGTGTTGAGGAAGGCTTAGCTAAAATTTTTGTTGAAGCAGGTTGTGTATTTTCTACACCTACTTGTGGACCTTGTCTTGGTGGCCATATGGGTATTCTTGCTAAAGGTGAAAGATCATTATCTACGACTAACAGAAACTTTATTGGTCGTATGGGACACCCTGAATCTGAAGTTTATCTTTGTTCGCCAGCAGTTGCAGCTGCATCTGCTATAACTGGCGAAATTACAGACCCAGAAGATATTAAATAAGGAGGATACAAATATGAATGCTTGTGGTAAGGTTTTTAAATATGGTGACAATATTGATACAGATGTTATAATTCCAGCTAGATACTTAAATTCTTCTGACCCTAAGGAGTTAGCAAAGCATTGTATGGAAGATGCTATTCATTCTAGCGTGAATTTTGTTGAAAATGTTAAAAATGGGGATATTATTGTGGCTGAAAAGAATTTTGGCTGTGGTTCATCAAGGGAGCACGCACCAATTGCTATTAAGGCTAGTGGAATTTCTTGTGTTATTGCTAAAACTTTTGCTAGAATTTTTTACAGAAATGCTATTAACATTGGGCTTCCAATTCTTGAGTGTGAGGAAGCTGCTGAAAAAATTGAAATGGGTGACGAGGTTGAGGTTGATTTTAGCACAGGTGTTATTACAAACAAGACTAAAAACGAAACTTATCAAGCTGAGCCTTTTCCAGAATTTATGCAGGAAATGTTTAAAGTGGGCGGACTTATTGAGCAGACTAAAGTTAAGTTAGGATTAAAGTAAATATTCAGGGGAATTTGTTCGGTTTTACTAATTATATAAAGAGGTGTTTAAAAATGGATTTTAAGATTGCAGTAGTAGCTGGAGATGGTATTGGCCCAGAAGTAATGGAGCAAAATATTAATGTTTTAAATGCTATTGGAAAAAAGTTTGGACACAGTTTTGAATACACTTATGTTTTAGGTGGTGGCTGTGCTATTGACAAATATGGCGAGCCATTGCCTAAAGAAACTATTGAGGTTTGCAAGGCTAGTGATTCTGTTCTTTTAGGTGCAGTTGGTGGCTGGCAATGGGACACATTACCTGGGGATAAAAGGCCTGAGAGAGCTTTACTTGGTTTAAGAGAGGCTTTAGGTTTATATGCAAATTTAAGGCCAGCTACTTTACACAATGCTTTAAAAGACGCTTGCCCTTTAAAACCAGAATATGTTGCTGATGGTGTTGACATTATGGTTGTTAGAGAGCTTACTGGCGGTATGTATTTTGGCGAAAAAGGCAGAAAAGAAACTGAGCTTGGCGAGGCTGCTTATGATATTGAACAGTATGCTGTTAAAGAGGTGGAAAGAATAGCTAAGACAGCTTTTGAAATTGCTAGAAAAAGAAACAAAAAAGTTACTAGCGTGGATAAGCAAAATGTTTTAGAGTCTTCAAGGCTTTGGAGAAGAGTTGTTTTAGAAGTGGCTAAGGATTATCCTGATGTTGAGCTTGACCATTTATATATTGACAATGCTAGTATGCAATTAATTATGCGTCCATCTACTTTTGATGTTATTTTAACAGGCAATATTTTTGGCGACATTTTATCTGATGAGGCGTCACAATTAACTGGTTCTATTGGTATGTTACCATCAGCTAGTTTAGGAGAAGGTTCTCTTGGTATGTATGAGCCTGTTCACGGTTCTGCACCTGATATTGCTGGAAAGGATATTGCAAACCCTATTGCAACTATTTTATCTGGCGCTATGATGTTAAAATATAGTTTTGGTTTAATTGAAGAAGCAAACTGCATTGAAAAAGCTGTTACTAAAGTTCTTGACTTAGGTTACAGAACTGGGGATATAATGAGCGAAGGTATGAAAAAAGTTGGTTGCAAGGAAATGGGCCAGCTTATTATTGAAAATTTATAATTATTGATTTATAATTAAAGGGTGGAAAGCTCCACCCTTAGATTTTACAAATTTATTTTGTTTTTAAAGCACATAAATTAAAGTTTTATTGTTAGGAGGAAAGAAAAGTGATAAGTGATAGAGTAAAAAAAGGCCCAGACAAAACTCCACACCGTTCCTTATTTAAGGCAATGGGTTATACTGACGAAGAATTGTCTAAGCCGTTAATTGGCGTTGTAAACGCACAAAATGAAGTTATTCCAGGGCATACACACCTTGATGATATTGCAAAGGCTGTTAAAGCTGGTATTTTAGCAGCAGGTGGCACACCTATTGAAGTTCCAGCTATTGGCGTTTGTGACGGTATTGCAATGGGCCATATAGGTATGCACTATTCTCTACCTACAAGAGAATTAATTGCTGACTCTGTTGAGTGTCAAGCAACTGCTCACGCATTTGACGGTTTAGTTTTAATACCTAACTGTGACAAAATTGTTCCTGGTATGCTTATGGCAGCAGCTAGATTAAACATTCCATCTATTGTTTGTTCTGGTGGGCCTATGCTTGCTGGTAGAAAAGGAAATGAAAAACTTTCTCTTTCTAAAACTTTTGAGGCTGTTGGTGCTTATGAAGCTGGACTTATTGACGACAAAGAGTTAAAAGAGTTTGAAAACAAATCTTGCCCTAGTTGTGGTTCTTGCTCTGGTATGTATACTGCTAATTCTATGAACTGTTTATCTGAAGTAATTGGTATGGCACTTCCAGGAAATGGAACTATTCCTGCTGTTTATGGCGACAGAATTGGGTTAGCAAAAAGAGCTGGTATGCAAATTATGAAATTAGTTGAAAAAGATATTAAGCCTAGAGATATTATGAACGAAAAAGCTTTTAAAAACGCTCTTACTATGGATATGGCACTTGGCTGTTCTACAAACTCTATGCTTCATTTGCCAGCAATTGCTCACGAAGCTGGAATAGAATTAAATTTAGATATGGCTAACGAAATTAGTGCAAAAACACCTAACCTTTGCCATTTAGCTCCAGCTGGCTCAAATTACATAGAGGAGCTTAATGAAGTTGGTGGTATTCCAGCGGTTATGAAAGAAATTAGCAAACTTGGTTTAATTGAAAAAGACAATTTAACTGTTACGTTAAAAACTGTTGGGGAAAACCTTGAAAATGTAAATTATGCTGACGGAAACATAATTAGAACTGTGGAAAACCCATATTCTAGCACAGGTGGCATTGCAGTTTTAAAGGGAAACATTGCTTTAGATGGTTGTGTTGTTAAAAGAAGTGCAGTTGCTGAAGAAATGCTTAAACACAGCGGACCTGCTAGAGTGTTTAACTCTGAAGAAGAAGCTATTAACGCTATTTTTGGTGGAAAAATTGTTAAAGGCGATGTTGTTGTTATTGTTTATGAAGGACCTAAGGGTGGGCCTGGTATGAGAGAAATGTTATCTCCTACATCTGCTCTTGCTGGTATGAAACTTGACAAAGATGTTGCTCTTATTACAGATGGTAGATTTTCTGGCGCATCAAGAGGTGCTAGCATTGGCCACGTTTCTCCTGAGGCAGCAGCTGGCGGTAATATTGGCCTTGTTAGAGAAGGGGATATTATTGAAATTGATATAAATGAAGGCAAAATAAATGTTTTAATTAGCGATGAAGAACTTGCTGAGAGAAGAAAAAATTGGGTAATTCCTGAACCTAAGATTAAAAAAGGTTACTTAGCTAGATATGCTAAACTTGTTAGCTCAGCAGACAAGGGAGCAGTTTTAAGTTAAAGAAAGGGTGATGTGTATGTTATTAAACGGTTCTGAAATTTTGGTTGAATGTCTAAAAGAGCAGGGCGTTGACACAGTCTTTGGTTATCCAGGTGGTGCAGTTTTAAACATATATGACGCTTTATACAAACACCAAAATGAAATTAAGCACTATTTAACAGCTCACGAGCAAGGAGCTGCTCACGCAGCTGATGGTTATGCTCGTGCTACTGGCAAGGTTGGTGTTTGCATTGCAACTAGTGGCCCAGGTGCGTGCAACCTTGTTACTGGAATTGCTACTGCGTATATGGACAGTATACCAATTGTTGCTATTACTGGAAATGTTGCTTTACCATATCTAGGTAGAGATAGTTTCCAAGAAATTGACATTACTGGTGTGACTATGCCTATAACTAAGCACAACTTTATTGTAAAAGATGTTAAGGATTTAGCTGAAACTGTTAGAAAAGCTTTTTATATAGCTAAAAAGGGCAGACCAGGACCTGTGCTTATTGACATTACAAAAGATGTTACGGCAGATATGTGTGAATATACACCTGAAAAACCGCAGGTTGTAGAAAAGAAAACTAGTTCTATTTTAGAAGAAGACTTAGTTAATGCTATTGAGCTTATTAAAAAGGCTCAAAAGCCATTTTTATATTGTGGTGGCGGTTGCATTGCTTCTGAAGCGTCTAGTGAAATAATTAAGTTTGTTGAAAGCCAAGACATTCCTGTTTCTTGTTCTGTTATGGGACTTGGTGTTATTCCATCTAGCCACCCTAACTACACAGGTATGATTGGTATGCACGGAACAAAGACAAGCAACCTTTTAGCTAACGAATGTGATTTATTTATAGCTATGGGTGCTAGATTTAGTGACAGAGTTGCTACTAATTTTAACAAGTTTGCACCTAATGCTAAAATTTTACATATTGACATTGACCCTGCTGAAATAAACAAAAACATATTAACAACAAACTCTATTATTGGAGATGTTGGAGAAGTTGTTAAAATCCTAAATTCTAGGCTAGAAAAAACTGAGCATAGTAGCTGGATAGAAAAAGCTAAGGAATATAAAAAGGACTATCCTTTAAAGTATGAAAAAGATGGTTCTTTAAAGCCTCAGTTTATTATGGAGAGAATTAACGCAATTTGCAAAGGCGAAGAAATTATTGTTACTGAAGTTGGCCAGCACCAAATGTGGGCTTGTCAATTTATTGAAAACAAATACCCAAGGCATTTCTTAACTTCTGGTGGTTTAGGAACAATGGGCTATGGCCTTGGAGCTGCAATTGGTGCTAAAGTTGGCCAGCCAGACAAGGTTGTTTTTAACATAGCTGGAGATGGTTGTTTTTATATGAACCACATTGAAATGGCTACTGCTGTTGCTAACGATGTTCCAATTATTGAAGTTGTTATTAACAACCACGTTCTTGGAATGGTTAGACAGTGGCAAAATTTATTTTATGACGCAAGATATTCTAGCACTAACTTAGACAAAGCTACTGATTTTGTTAAATTAGGCGAGGCTTACAAGGCAGTTACATTTAATGTTACAAGGGAAGAGGAAGTTGATGACGCTATTAAGGCGGCTATTGCTTCAAAAAGACCTGCTCTTATTATTTGTGAAATAGGAAAAGATGAAAAAGTATTTCCTATGATACCTGCTGGCAAGGCTTGTGATGATATGATTACATTAGATGAATATAAGAAATGATTTAAGAGGCTGTAAGAAATGGAATGTTCTTACAGCTTTTTATTATAAATAATACTAAGTATAATATTATTTATATAATTTTTATGCAATATTTATAAGATATTTTGTTAAGAATATAATTAAGTATAAAGTTTGTAAAAATGAAAAAAAATAGTAGAAATTTATAAGCTATTGTGTTAAAATGAATTTAGTATGAATAAAATGTATATGGTAAAGGAGAATATTATGCGTAAAACTAAAATTGTTTCCACTTTAGGCCCAGCATCTAATAGTGTTGAGCAAATTAAGGCCCTTATTGAAGCTGGCATTAGTGCAGTAAGATTAAACTTCTCTCACGGTGACCACGAAGAACACGGTGCTAGAATTGCAAATGTAAAGCAGGCTAGAGAAGAACTTGGGGCTGCTATTCCTATTATTCTTGACACTAAAGGCCCAGAAATTAGAACAAGAGATTTAGTAGATGGCAAGAAAGTTCAGCTTGAAGTTGGACAAACTTTTACTATCACTACTGATGACATTGTTGGTGACAACACTAGAGTTGCTGTTACTTACGCTGATTTTGCTAAGGATTTAAGTGTTGGTTCAACAGTTCTTATTGACGATGGTCTTATTGAGCTTACTGTTACTGAAATTAAGGGTAATGATGTTATTTGTAAGGTTGTTAACTCTGGCCTTCTTGGAACTAAGAAAGGTGTTAACCTTCCTAATGTTCACATTAACCTTCCAGCTCTTACAGAAAAGGATATTGCTGACATTAAATTTGGTGTAAGTGTTGGTGTTGACTATATCGCTGCTTCCTTTATCCGTTCTGCTAAGGACGTTTTAGAAATTAAAAAGGTACTTGAAGAATGTGGTGGTAGTGATATTCATATTATCTCTAAAATTGAAAACAGAGATGGTGTGGATAACATTGATGAAATTCTTGAAGTTACTGACGGTATTATGGTTGCTAGAGGTGACCTTGGTGTTGAAATTCCTTTTGAGGAAGTTCCTCTTGTTCAGAAGATGCTTATTAAAAAATGTATGGAAAAGGGCAAGCCAGTTATTACTGCAACTCAAATGCTTAACTCTATGATTGACAACCCTAGACCAACAAGAGCTGAGGTTAACGACGTAGCTAACTCTATTTTTGACTTTACAGACGCTATTATGCTTTCTGGAGAAACTGCTCAGGGTGATTACCCAGTTGAAGCTGTTAAGGCTATGGACAGAATTGCTAGACAAATTGAAGCATCTATTGACTATGCTAAGAGATTTAATGAAGATTATACAGATTGTTGCAGAGTAAGAAACATTACAAGTGCTGTTAGCCACTCTGCTTGCACAACTGCTAACGATTTAAATGCTTCTGTTATTTCTACTATTACTTTAACTGGTAGAGCTGTTAGAGCTGTATCTAAGTATAGACCAGCTACTGACATTTTAGGTTGCTCTCCTAACGAAAGAACTTGCAGACAGCTTAACCTTATCTGGGGCACTACTCCTATGATGATTGATTTAGAGAAAAAGAGTATGTCTACATTATTTGACGCTTTAGCTGACAAGGCTCTTGACCTTGGTTTAGTGAACGAAGGCGACCTTATGGTGTTTACAGGCGGTACTCCTCTTGGCACAACTGGCTCTACTAACACTATTAAAGTTGGTATTGTTGGCGATGTTTTATTAAAGGGTAAGTCAATGGTTAACGCTGATGATGTTACTGCTCACACTAATGTTTGTGCTACTTTTGAAGATGCTAAGCTTAGATTTAAAGCTGGAGATATTTTTGTTACATCTAACGATGACAAGGCTCTTATTCCTTATATGATGAAAGCTAGTGCTATTATTGCTGGTTCTGAAAGTGTTAAAGCTGACTTTACTCACGCAGTAGATTTAGCTAAGGAGTTAAACATTCCTTGCATTATTTGCGACAGCAATGTTGACACAATTATGCCAGAGAAGTTACTTGTTCATATTGACAGCAAGAAGGGCACTGTTAGCATTGAGAAAAGATAATATTTAAGATAGACAAAAAGCTGTAATTAACAAATTACAGCTTTTTTATTGAAATAAAAGGGGAAATTAAAATGTATAATAAGTATGAGTTATTAAAAAATATTGATAAAATTCATACAACTGAATTAGGAGAAATTCGTATTATAAAGAACATTTCATTAGAAATAGAAGATGTTGTTAACTGGTGTAAGGACAAAATTTGTTTACAAGAAGCAGAAATTGAAAGAAAGGGTAAAAACTGGTATATTAGTGTGGATAGGTATGTAATAACTGTAAATGCAAGTAGCTATACAATTATTACTGCACATAAAAAGAAGTAGTTTATATTTGGGGATAAAAAGGTGGTTGTGTAGAAATTAAATTTTTGGTATAATCACCTTTTATTTTATTTTCATAAACAGGATTGGATAAGGATTTCCTTGTTCATCAACTTCTGACCTTTTATAGACTTTAAAGCCTAAATGTTCATAAAATGCTTTTGCAGAAGGATTTTGTTCATTAACAACAACTTCTTTTACATTATATTTTTTAAAGCCATATTCTAGCAAAGTTTTTCCTATTCCTTTACCACGCTTTGATGGACTTAAAAACAACATTCTAATTTTTCGTTATCAATTCCCATAAAGGCAACAGGAAGATTGTTTTCATCTGTTTCAATAATAAGATTAGGGACAGATTTTAGAGCAAAAGGGACATATTGTTTTATATTTTTAATTTCTTCATTTGACAAAAAAAGGTGTGTTTCTTTTACGGATTTTTCCCAAACATCAAGCAGTTGTTCAATTAGTTTATTGTTTCTTTCTTTTATTTCTATCATAATTATAAATTCCTTGTTAAATAATATAAATTTTCGAAAAACAAAAAGTACCATTATAGTGGTACTTTTTGTTTAAAGTTTAATTAATAGTTAAATAAAATTATTATAATTTAACTATTGCATTTTTTGGACAAACGCTTACACATTGTTCGCATTGAGTACATTTTTCGTAGTCAATTTTAGCTAGTTTAGCTGGAGGTGTAAGGTTAGTTTTTGAAATCATATCTATTGCTTGAGATGGGCAAGTGTTTGCACATTTACTACACCCTATGCAAGAAACTTTACAAGCTTTCATAGCCACTGCACCTTGGTCAAGGGAGTTACAAGCAACTCTGATTTTTTTGTTATATGGAACTAATTCAATGAGGTTTTTAGGGCAAGCGTTAATACAAGCTCCACAAGACACACATTTTTCCATATCTACAACAGCTACGCCATTTACAATATGAATAGCGTCAAATTCACAAACAGCTACACAGCTACCATCACCAAGACAGCCGTAGGAGCAGGATTTATGTCCGCCAGAAATAGTGTTTTCAAAGCTACAATCTTTTGCACCATAGTATTCATATTTTGAATTAGCTTTTTCACAATCTCCGTTACATTTTACAAAGGCAGTTGTTCTTTCAGTTGCTGAAGCTTCAACCCCCATAACCTCTGCAATTTTCTCAGCAGTTGACTGGCCACCAACAGGGCAAGCTGTTACTTTTGCATCTCCTTTTGCTATTGCTTCGGCTAAAGCATCACAACCAGCATAGCCACAACCACCACAGTTAGCTCCTGGCAAACATTCTCTAACTAAAGGTATTTTTGGGTCTTGCTCAACTTTAAAAATTATTGAGGCAAAGCCTAAAACAACACCAAATAATACACCCATACTGCCTAAAACAAGTACAGGAAATAAAATACTTGATAATTCCATTTTTCACCCTCCTTATTATAACATACCTGAAAAGCCTAAAAAGGCAATTGACATAAGACCAGCAGTTATAAGTGCAATAGGAAAGCCTTGGAAAGCTTTTGGAATTGGAGCTTTTTCAATTCTTTCTCTTACGCCTGCAAACAACACAATTGCAAGAGCAAAACCAACAGCAGCACCAACACCATTAACTAAAGATGTTATAAAGTTATAGCCACTTTCCATATTTGTAACTGTTACACCAAGAACAGCACAGTTTGTTGTTATAAGGGGAAGATAAACACCAAGAGCTTGATAGAGAGATGGTGAGCTCTTTTTTATAAACATTTCTACAAACTGAACTAAAGATGCAATTATTAAAATAAAGGCTATGTTATATAAATATTCTAAGCCAAGTTTTACTAAAATGAAGTTATATACCAACCAAGTTGCTGCAGAAGCAAGGGCAATAACGAAAATTACCGCAACACCCATACCAGCGGCTGTTTCTACTTTTTTTGACACGCCAAGGAAAGGGCATATACCTAAGAATTTAGAAAAAATAAAGTTATTTACAAAAATTGCAGCCATTAAGGTAACAAACAAACTCATTATTTAGCCACCTCCTGCTTTTTGTTTTTAATTAAATTAACTAATACCATTAAAAATGCTAATGTGATGAAAGCACCTGGAGGTAAAATCATAAGTAATGTTTTGCAATTTTCTGGCAAAATAGCAAAGCCAAAAACACTGCCATTTCCTAAAAATTCTCTTACTGTGCCAAGAACTGTTAAAGCTAAAGTGAAGCCTAAGCCCATACCAATTCCATCAAAAAGTGAAGAAACTGGGTTGTTTTTGCTTGCATATGCTTCTGCTCTTGCAAGAATAAGGCAGTTTACTACAATAAGAGGGATATAAACGCCTAAGCTTTTATCAAGGGCTGGAACATAAGCTTTTAAAAGCATTTGAACCAACGTTACAAAGGAAGCGATTACAACTACATAGCAAGGTATTCTTACTGAATCTGGAACTATTTTTCTAATTAAAGAAATAACAAAGTTTGAACAGATAAGAACTGCTGTTGTAGAAAGCCCCATACCAATTCCGTTTTCAGCAGAGGAAGTTACTGCCAAAGTTGGACACATACCTATTACTTGAACAAAAGTTGGGTTTTCATTTATTATTCCGTTTTTTATTATTTTAGCTGGATTCATTAATTCACTCCTCCAATCAAATAGTTTTCTTTAACATAGTCTATTGCTGTGTTTGCAGCGTTTGCAACAGCTCTTGATGTTATTGTAGCACCTGTTATGGATTCAATTTCGCCACCGTCTTTATCAACAGCTACACCTGATGTTTTGCCTGTGAAAAGGGAATAAAAACTTTCATTTGCTGCATTTGCACCAAGACCTGGAGTTTCATTTGAGCAATCTACTATTGAAAGGCCTGTAATTACGCCGTTAGAATCAACACCATACATTAATTTTAAGCCAGCAGAAAAGCCTTTTGTTGTTATTGCTACTGCGTAGCCTATTTCGTTTTTATTTGCATCAAAGGCTGGTGTAACAGAAGATACATCACCTTCATTTACTTCTATTGTTTCTCCAAAGCTATCAGCATTTGGCAAAACTGCTTTCATACTGCTTTGAGTTGCCTCTAATTCTCTTGCTGCAATAGGTTCTGCAGTTATTTGGTTTACATAGCCTAAAAGACCTGCAGCAACAACAGAGAAGATTAACAAAACAACAGCTGGTTTAATAATATTTGACATATTATTTCACCTCCTTAGCTTTTGCTGGGCTTTTATGGCCAAATGTTCTTGGGAAAGTCCATCTGTCAATTAAAGGCACGCAAAGGTTCATAAGAAGAATAGAGTAGGACACGCCTTCAGGATAGCCACCAAAAATTCTTATTAAAACTGTTATAAAACCACAACCAAAGCCCATAATGTATTGACCTATTGGAGTGACTGGAGAGGAAGCATAGTCTGTTGCCATAAAAAACGCACCAAGCATAAGACCACCATAAAAAAGCTCTGTGTAGTTTCTGTTTAAAGCACCTTCAATTCCACAGAATTTGAAGATATATGTAAAGACTAAAACTGTTAAAATAAATGTTACTGGAATTTTCCAAGAAATTACTTTTTTGTATATGAGGTATATGCCACCTAATATTAGCGCTATTGCACAAGTTTCGCCTATTGTTCCGCCTGTGTTTCCAAGTAGACCTTGCATTAAGTCTGCTCCATAGCTAGCACCAGCTTTAATGTTTGAAAGTGGTGTTGCATAGCTTGCTGTGTCTACTGTTGCACTAGATATTACTGGCATAAAGTTTGACTCTTTAAAAACTGAACCTGTTACTAGCGTTGGGTAGGAAGCAACTAAAAAAGCTCTACCAGCTAGAGCTGGGTTAATGAAGTTTTGACCTAAACCACCAAAAAGCATTTTTGCTATTATAATTGCAAAGCCTGTTCCAAGAATAGGAAGAGCAAAAATTGCTATTGGGTGCTCGTTAAAGGAAAGAGCAGGGATATTAAGAGCAAGCAAAAGACCTGTGATTACTGCAGAAAAGTCTTTTACTGTGTTTTGTTTTTTTGCAATTTTATTGTAGAAACTTTCCCATAAAACTGCTGATAAAATTGATACAATTACAGTTACTAAGGCTGAAAGGCCAAAGTATACAACGCCCATTACTGTTGCTGGAACAAGGGCAATAACAACATCTCTCATAACGCTAGATACGGTTTCTTTTGAACGAATATGAGGTGATGATGAAACCATTAATTTATTGTTCATTTCAGTTCCTCCTTATTACTTTCTTTTAGAAGCCAATACTTCGCCTCTGTATGCTATTATTGTTTGTGCTAGGTGTCTACTTGCTGGACAAACATAAGAGCAAGAACCACACATTATACAGTCTGTTCCGTTATGTTTATCAAAAAGTTCTATACTGCCTGAAAGAGCATCTTGATTTAAAACTAGTGGCATAAGACCCATTGGACAAGCTGACACACACTTTCCACACCTTATACAATTGCTCTCTGGTGGCAAAGTAGCCGTTTCTTTTGTTAAGCAAAGAATTGCAGAAGATGTTTTTATAAATGGAATGTCTGTTGAGAAGATAGCTTTACCCATCATTGGGCCACCAGAAATGATTTTTGACACATCTTCTTTAATTCCACCTACTTGGTCTAAAAATTCCTGAATGTTCATACCTATTCTAATTTGGTAGTTACCAGGGTTATTAGCTCCATCTCCAGATAGTGTTACAATTCTTCTCATAAGAGGCCTGCCTTTACAACAAGCTCTTTCTATTGCTAAAACTGTGTCTACATTATTTACAATGCAACCAACAGAAGCTGGAAGTTTGCCAGATGGAACTTCTCTATTAGTTACAGCGTAAATTAACTGCTTTTCTGAACCTTGTGGATATTTTGTCATAAGAGATATGACAGAAATATTTTCTATGTTTTGACAAACAGAAGCAAGTTTTTTTATTGCATCAGGTTTATTGTTTTCTATTGCTATATAGCCTTTTGCTCCTTTATGTAGAGAGAGCATAATTTTTAGACCTTCAACTATTCTTTCAGCATTTTCTAACATTACTCTATGGTCTGTTGTTAAGTAAGGTTCACATTCTGCTGCATTTATTATGATAGTGTCGATTTTATCGCTTGGTAGTGGGTTAAGTTTAATGTGTGTTGGGAAGCCTGCACCACCTAAGCCTACTATACCAGCATCTTTAATTTTTGTTAAAATTTCCTCTCTTGAAAGTTTAGTCCAGTCTGGAATTTCTTTCATTGATGGGTCTTCTTCAAAAAGGCCATCGTTTTCGATTATGATAGAATCTACCGTTTTTCCATCTAAGGCAAGAGTAGGTTTAATGTCTTTTACTGTTCCCGAAACTGATGAATGAATTGGCGAGCAAAGAAACTCTTCAGCTTCAGCAATTTTCTGACCCATAAGAACCCTATCTCCTTTTTTTACAACAGGAGTGGCAGGTTTGCCAATGTGCTGAATGAGGGGGTATACCATAGTTGCGCCCTCTTTTGGCATAACAATTTCGATGGGTTTATTTTCTGTTATTGCCTTATTTTCAGGGGGGTGTATACCACCAATCTTAAATGTTTTAAGATTCATAATTTAATTTCCTCCTTAATTTATTTTTTTATACATTAATAATACAATATATTTTATAAAAATACAAGTAAATTAAGATTTTTTTTGTATTAAATATATAACTAAAAGGTAAAAATAAGTTAAAAAATTAACATATTATACAATTTGCATAATTATAGAAAAAATATTAGATGTATTTTTTTGTTTTCTCTTGTAATTTACAGTTATTTATAATAAAATTATATTTAGTATTTAAATATTATATTAAACAAGGAGATACAATATGAAAGTAGCAAGTTTTACAATAGACCACGATAAATTATTAAGAGGCATTTATGTTTCAAGAAAAGACAAGGTAGGAAGCGAAGTTGTGACTACATTTGATGTTAGGTTTAAAAGGCCAAATATCGAGCCTTGTATGGACATAGCAGCTATACACACTCTGGAGCATCTTATGGCTGTATATTTAAGAGAAGATGAAAAATGGGCAGACAAAATTATTTATGTTGGGCCTATGGGTTGCAGAACTGGTATGTATATTATTTTTAAAGGGGACTTATCTCCTAAAGATGTTTTAGAGCCTATTGCAAACTCTGTTAAGTATGTTATTGATTTTGAGGGAAAAATTCCAGCAACAACATCTAAAGAGTGTGGAAATTATCTTGACCACAATTTAAATTTTGCAAAGTGGGAATGTAAGAAATTTTATGACGAAGTTTTGACAAACATTAAAGATGAAAATATGATATATCCTAATTAATTATTAACTTATTTTTAATGTAAAATGGAGTTATATTATTTGTAAAAGACTTGAAAAATGAGTTAAATAGGTATATAATTAAATTTATTTAATTAATTTGAAAGAGGTGATAGTATGTGCAAAAATGATAATGAAAATCAAGTTGAAAAACTTTATTTAGAACTTATAAGCGAAATTAAAAAATATAACAGTTCAAAGGACTTATCTTTAGTTGAAAAAGCATATAAGTTAGCTTTAGAAGCTCACGGAAATCAAAAAAGAAAATCTGGTGAGCCATATATTATTCACCCTCTTTGTGTGGCGAAAATTTTGGCAGAGCTTGAGCTTGATTTAGAAAGTATAACTGCTGGTTTATTACACGATGTTGTTGAAGACACAAATTACACACTTGATGAAATTGCTGAAATGTTTAACAAAGATGTTGCACTTTTAGTTGACGGGGTTACTAAACTTTCTAACATTGAATATTCTTCAAAAGAGGAAATGCAGGCTGAAAATTATAGAAAGATGTTTCTTTCTATGGCAAAAGACATTAGAGTTATTTTGATTAAGGTTGCAGACAGGCTTCACAATATGAGAACTTTAAAGTTTATGAGGCCTGAAAAACAAAAGGAAAAGGCTCAAGAAACTTTAGATATTTACGCTCCTTTAGCAGACAGGCTTGGTATTTCAAAAATTAAGAGCGAACTTGAGGATTTATGTCTTAGATATTTAGAGCCTGAAGCATATTACGACCTTGTAGACAAAATAAACAGAAAGCAATCTGAAAGGGTTGAGTTTGTTAACAAAATAGTTGATGAAATAAAGCAAAAGTGTGAAGATGCTGGAATTAAAAACTGCACAGTTTATGGCAGACCTAAACATTTTTTTAGCATTTACAAAAAAATGCACACAAAAAACAAAACTATTGACCAAATATTTGACTTATTTGCTGTTAGAGTTTTAGTGGACAATGTTAAGGATTGTTATGGTGTTTTAGGTGTGGTGCACGAAACATACACACCTATGCCAAACAGGTTTAAAGACTATATTGCTATGCCAAAGGCAAATATGTATCAGTCGCTTCACAACACATTAATTGGGCCTGATGGAATGATTTTTGAAATTCAGATTAGGACATATGAAATGCACAGAATTGCTGAATATGGTATTGCTGCCCATTGGAAATACAAAAAGGGCATTACTGAAGGTGTTGAAGATAGCAATGAAGACGCTAAGTTATCTTGGTTAAGACAGATTTTAGAGTGGCAAAAGGATATGTCAGATAACCACGAGTTTATGGACACTATTAAAACTGACTTAGATGCCTTTAGCGAAAACGTTTTCTGTTTTACTCCAAGTGGCGAAGTTATTTCTCTTGCAGAAGGGTCTACCCCTGTGGACTTTGCTTATGCTATTCACTCAGCTGTTGGAAACACAATGGTTGGTGCAAGAGTTAACGGAAGAATTGTAAATTTTGACTATCAAATTAAAAATGGTGACAGAGTTGAAATTGTTACATCTCAAAACTCTAGAGGACCTAGCAGGGATTGGCTCACATTTGTTAAAACTAGCCAGGCTAAGTCTAAAATTAACCAATGGTATAAAAAGATTAACAAAGAAGAAAACATTATTAGGGGCAAAGAGCTTTTAGAAAAAGATGCTAAGAAAAAAGGATATAACATTAACGACCTTCTTACTGAAAAGGGTATGAACCTTGTTATGACTAGATACAGTTTTAAAGACTGGAACTCCCTTTGTGCAGCTGTTGGACACGGCGGGCTTAAAGAGGGGCAAGTTCTTAGCAAGTTAATTGAAGAATACAAGGCTGAGGTTAAGAAAAACAAAACTGCTCAAGAGTTATTAAAAGAGCAGGAAGAAGCTATTAAAGCTAAAATTCAAGCTGAAGTTAATGCTCCTATTCAAACAAGAAGAAAAAGCAAAAGTGGCGTTTATGTTCACGGTGTTGGGGACATTGAAGTTAGGTTTTCTAAGTGTTGTTCGCCAGTTCCTGGAGATGAAATTGTTGGCTTTATTACAAGGGGTAGAGGTGTTTCTATTCACAGAACTGACTGTGTTAATGTTATTAACCTTACAGAAGAAGAAAGAAGCAGGCTTTTAGAGGTTGAATGGACTATTGACAAGGACAATGTTTCTGGAAGATTTAAAGCTGATATTAGAATTATAGCTGATGATAGAGATGGGCTTACACTTGATGTGTTAAAAATTGTTGTTGACAACGGTTTAGCTGTTATTAACATTAACGCTAGAAGTCTTAAAAACGGCACAGCAGTGGTGGATTTATCTCTAAAAATAAGTGGAACAGAGCAACTTGAGGAGCTTTGTAAAAAACTTATGAATGTTGGCGGTGTAGAAAAAATAGAAAGAGTGAATTCATAATGCGTGTTGTTTTACAAAGAGTTTCATATGGAAAAGTTGAGGTTGACGGAAGTGTTGTTGGAAAAATTGAAAAGGGAATTGTTGCTCTTTTAGGCATAAATGCTGGTGATGACCAAAAAACTTTTGAATGGATATTTAATAAAATTAAAAACATTAGAATTTTTGAAGATGAGGAAGGAAAAATGAACAAGTCTATATCCGACCTTTCTTATGGTGTTTTGATTATACCTAATTTTACTATTTATGCTGATGCAAGAAAGGGCAACAGACCTAGTTTTGCTATGGGTGCTAAGCCTGACGAGGCAAGAAAAATATTTGATGATTTTATTAAATATGCTAAAAGTAATTACGACAAAGTTGAAGCTGGCATATTTCAAGCTGATATGAAAGTGGAGCTTTTAAATGATGGACCAATTACTATACTTTTAGATAGCGACAAATTATTTTAAGTTGAGGATATATATGAAATTAAAGGTTTTTATTTCATCTGATATGGGTGAAAATTGTTATTTTGTTATTGACGAAAAGACTAAAGACACAATAGTTATTGACCCAGGAAATGAGGGTGAGAAACTATGTTGTGAAATAGAAAAAGGTGGTTTTAATGTTAAGGCTATTTGTCTTACTCACGCTCATTTTGACCACTGTGGTGCTGTTAAAGAAATTAAAGAAAAAACTGGCGCTAAGGTTATAATTTGTGATGGAGAGCAAACTGTTGCAAGTTCGCCTAGCTACAACCTTTCTGCTATGTTTTCAAAGCCATTTACTGTGGAGTATGACAAGGTGGTTAAAGACGGAGATTTTATTGAAGTTGGAAACTTAGTTTGCAAAGTTATTGCTACTCCTGGCCACACAGAAGGTGGTTGTTGCTATTATTTTGAAAAAGAAGGCGTTGTTTTTTCGGGAGATACTTTATTTTTTATGAGTGTTGGAAGAACAGATTTTCCTGGTGGAAACTCAAAAAAATTAGTTGATAGCATTAAAAACAAATTATTTACATTGCCATTAGAAACTGTTGTTTATTCGGGACACGGGCAGCAAACTCAAATTGGCTATGAAATTGAGAACAATAGTTATTTATAATAGGGTGTTTGTTTATGAATTATGTTTTAAAAGGACACAATATGGTTGATGATGTTGTGTCTATGTTAATGATGTTTTATCCTAATGAAAAGTATGTTCAAGTGGATAGTGTTTGCGAGGATAGGGTTCTTGTTAGCGAAATTTCTGAGTTAAGTGCAAGGGCGTTTTTATATAAAGATGGTGTTTTGATTTCATCAAAGGAGTGTGTTGCTGAAAACAAAAGCCAAAGAGAAATTAAAAGAGTTTTAGGTTTAAGCATTGCTAGGTGTATAAACGAAAAATTGAACATACCTCTACCTTGGGGGATTTTAACAGGTGTTAGACCAGCTAAGTTAGTTAGCGAAGCCTGGGAAAAGGGCGAAAGCACAGAAAGTATTAGAAAAACTTTTAAAGAAAAGTATTTTGTTAGCGACGAAAAATTAGAACTTATGATTAGAGTTGCTAACGAAGAAAAGAAAATTGTAGAAAATGGATATAAAAAAGCAGGTTTATATATTGGCATTCCATTTTGCCCTACAAGGTGTTTATATTGCTCATTTACTTCATATCCATTAAAGCAATATAATGACAGGGTTGACAGATATGTTGATGCTTTGATTAAGGAAATGGAAAGTTCTAAAAAGTTTTTAGACGGAATTGAAATTGAAAGTATATATATTGGTGGAGGCACTCCAACTTCATTAAACGAAAGGCAGTTAGAAAAGCTATTAAATAGCGTTGAAAAGAATTTTAAAATTCCTTTAGAATACACAGTTGAAGCTGGCAGGCCAGATACAATAAACGAAGAAAAGCTAAAGATTTTAAAAGACCACAATGTTTCAAGGCTTTCTATTAACCCTCAAACGCTAAATGAAAAAACATTAAAGTTAATTGGCAGAGAACATAGTGTTGATATGTTTTTAAATGTTTACGAACTAGCTAGAAAAGTTGGACACAAACACATAAACACAGACATTATTTTGGGGCTTCCTGAAGAAGGTGAAAAAGAGGTTATAGCTACAATGGAAGGGCTTGAAAAACTTTCACCAGAGAGCATTACAGTACATACGCTTGCAGTTAAAAGAGCCTCAAGGTTAAAAGAAACTCTTGAAAATTACAGTATGACTGAAGCTGAAAAAATGGACAAGCTTATTAACATTTCAAGAGAGTACACTGAAAAAATGGATATGTTACCTTATTATATGTATAGACAGAAAAATATGGTTGGCAACTTTGAAAATGTTGGTTATTGCAAGGAAAATTGTCAATGTATATACAATGTTGCAATAATGGAGGAAAAACAAAGCATTTTAGCTCTTGGTGCAGGGGCATCTACTAAGCTTTTGTTAAGAGAGAAAAATCAAATAGAGCGAGTGTTTAATGTTAAAAGTGTTGATGATTATATTAACAGAATTGACGAAATGATTGAAAGAAAAAATTCAGCTATTAAAGGCGTTTTGCCTGTGTAGTTTAAAAAGGAGTATTGAAAAATGGCTAAAGACAAGGTTAAACCTAGAATATTAACTGGTTTTATGGAATTGTTACCAGAGGAACAAATTTTATTTAACAAAATTTATGACACTATTAGAGGCGTTTACGAAAGTTTTGGATTTTTACCTTTAGACACACCTGTTATTGAGCTTTCAGAAGTTCTTTTAGCTAAGGCTGGGGGAGAAACTGAAAAACAAATTTACAGATTTAACAAAGGTGACAATGACTTAGCTTTAAGATTTGATTTGACTGTGCCTCTTGCAAGATATGTTGCTCAGCACAGTGGACAGCTTACATTCCCTTTTAAAAGATATCAAATGAGCAAGGTATATAGAGGTGAAAGACCACAAAAGGGAAGATTTAGAGAGTTTTATCAATGTGATATTGACATTATAGGAAACGAGGAGCTTGACATTGCTTATGATGCAGAAATGCCTGCTGTAATTTACAATGTTTTTAGAAAGCTTGATTTTGGCAAGTTTACAATTAGATTAAACAACAGAAAAGTTTTAAACGGCTTTTTTGCTAGCATTGGGCTTGAAGACAAAATATCTGACATTTTAAGAATTATTGACAAGCTAGAGAAAATTGGCGAAGAAAACGTTATTTTAGAGCTTGAAAAAATTGGCGTTGAGCAGGAAAATATTAAAAAAATTATTGAATTTATTTCTATTGATGGCAGTGAAAGCGAAAAAATTAACGCTTTGAAAAATTTAGGCGTTGAAAACGAAATGTTTATTGAAGGTGTGAATGAGCTTAATGTAGTTACTGAATATATGAGAGTTTTTGGCATTGACGAAGATTATTTTACTATTGATTTGACTATTGCTAGAGGTTTAGACTATTACACAGGAACTGTTTATGAAACTATTTTAGATGATTACAGAAGTTTAGGCAGTGTTTGTTCTGGTGGTAGATATGACAACTTAACTGAGTATTATACTAACACTAAATTGCCTGGAATTGGAATATCTATTGGTTTAACAAGATTATTTTCACAATTAAAAGATGCAGGAATAATAAAGGTTGAAAGAGCATCTTTAGTTGATTGTTTAGTTGTGCCTATGGGCGTTGAAATGGAGTATGTTTTAAAGACAGCAAAGGCTATTAGAGATGGTGGCTTAATAACAGATGTTTATTATGCTAACAAGGGTATGAAGCAAAAAATGAAATATGCAAACAAGCTTGGTGTTCCTTTTGTGGCTGTTATTGGAGAAGATGAGCAAAAATCTGGAACTTGCTCCATTAAAAATATGGAAACTGGCGAGCAGAAAACTGTGAAAATTGAAGATGCTTGCAAAGAAATAAAAAGACAGATTGGAGAATAAAAATGGCAGAATTAATGCAAGGTTTAAAAAGAAGTTGTTATTGTTGCGATGTAAATGAAAGTATGGTTGGCCAAGAGGTTAACCTTATGGGTTGGGTGAGCCGAAAAAGAGAGTTTGGCCACTTTTCATTTGTGCTTTTAAGAGATAGAACAGGTATAGTTCAGGTTGTTATTGACAAAGATAATAGTAGCGATGATGTAATTGCAAAAGAAAGCGAAATTAGAAGCGAGTATGTTATAGCTATAACTGGTAAAGTTCAGGCTAGAACTGAGGAAAATATTAACCCTAATATGAAAACTGGTAGAATAGAGGTTAATGTTGAAAGTCTTAAAATTTTATCTGAGGCTGAAACACCTCCATTCCAAATTGAGGACAATATAAACATTAACACTGAGCTTAGGTTAAAGTACAGATATTTAGACCTTAGAAGACCTAGTGTTGCTGAAAACATTATTACTAGACACAAGGTTTGCCAAATTGTTAGAAACTTTTTAAGCGACAACGGTTTTATTGAGATTGAAACACCTATTTTAGGAAAGTCTACTCCTGAGGGGGCAAGAGATTATATTGTTCCAAGTAGAGTTCACCCAGGTAATTTCTATGGTTTACCTCAATCTCCTCAGCTTTTTAAACAGCTTTTAATGGTGTCTGGTTTTGACAGATATTTTCAAATTGCTAAGTGTTTTAGAGATGAGGATTTAAGAGCTGACAGACAGCCTGAGTTTACTCAAATTGATATGGAATTATCTTTTGTTGAGGCTGAAGATGTTATGACTATTAACGAAAATCTTATTAAAAGCATTTTTAAAGAGATTAAAGGCGTTGAAGTTGAAACTCCGTTTTTAAAAATGCCATATAATGAGGCTATGGAAAGGTTTGGCTCTGACAAGCCTGACATTAGATTTGGTATGGAGCTTAAAAACATCACTGACATTGTAAATGGTTCAGAGTTTGGTGTTTTCCAAAATGCTATTGACAACGGTGGAAGTGTTAGAGGCATTAATGCAGAAGGTTGCGGAAGTTTTCCAAGAAAGAAAATTGATTCTTTAGTTGACGTTGCTAAAACTTATGGAGCTAAAGGCCTTGCTTGGATTGTTGTAAACGAAGATGGTAGCTTTAAAACTACTATTTCTAAGTTCTTTGACGATGAAAAGATTAAAGAAATTGCTGAAAGATTTAACGCTAAAGCAGGCGATTTAATTTTAATTTGTGCAGATAAGGACAGTGTTGTTTTTGACGCTTTAGGTGCTTTAAGACTTGAAGTTGCTAAAAGGCTTGAAATTCTTGACCCTAACGAGTATAAGTTCTTATGGGTTACAGAGTTCCCTCTTCTTGAATACAGCGAGGAAGAAAAGAGATATGTTGCTAAGCACCACCCATTTACATCTCCAATGGACGAGGATTTAGAATATATTGAAACAGAGCCAGCTAGGGTTAGAGCTAAGGCTTATGATATGGTTTTAAACGGTTGTGAGCTTGGTGGCGGTTCAGTTAGAATTCATTCTCAAGAAATTCAGAAAAAGATGTTTAAGCTTTTAGGTTTTAGCGAAGAAGATGCACAAGAGAGATTTGGATTTTTATTAGATGCGTTTAAATATGGTGCTCCTCCTCACGGTGGTTTAGCTTTTGGCCTTGACAGAATTATTATGTTACTTAACAACACAGAAAGCATTAGAGATGTTATCGCTTTCCCTAAGGTAAAAGACGCTAGTTGTTTACTTACAAACGCTCCTGATGTGGTTGAACAAAAGCAGTTAGTTGAGCTTGGCATTGAAGTAGCTGAAGTTGAAAACTCTGAAGAATAATTGAGGTGAGTCTATGTTAGATTTTAAGGCTGAACTTGATAAATTTACTCCTATTAAGGAGGATAAAGATGTTCCAAACAATGTTGATATAAACAATGTTGAGGATATTTTAGATATTCTAAGAGAACTTAAAAAGAGTATGTAAGGGGAAATGATATGTTATATTTAAGCTCTTTACAAAAGAAAGTGGAAGTTTTGTCTAATTTAAGATATAACGGTGCTATTGAGTGTTGCAGAGAAAACAGAATAAGTGACGCTATTAATTTACTTAACGAGGCGTTAAAGTTAAACAAGAAAAATATTTCTGCAAGAAACCTTTTAGGCCTTTGTTTTTACCAAATTGGGCGTGTTGCTGAGGCACTTATTAATTGGGTTATTAGTTATAAATATAAAATAACTGACAATATTGCAATTGACTACATTGCAGAGTTAGAAAGCGACAGAAAGTCTAAAGATTTATATCAGGCTATTGGAAAGTACAACGAGGCTTTAGATTTTGCTAAAAAAGGCAACACAGATATGGCAATTTTAAATTTAAAAAAAGCCATTGATTTAAATAAAAATTTTATTGATGCTATGAATTTACTTTCTCTTTGTTATGCTGAAAAAGGAAGAGAAGTTGAGGCATTTAAAATGGCTGAAAAAGTTCTTAAAATAGACACAACAAATTCTATTGCAATTAAATATTATAATTTATTTAAGCCAGAAAAGAAGTTGTTTTTTAAGCCTAAAATCAAGGACTCAAAAACTAAAGGTAGAAGAAACAATACTGTTAGTTATTTTGTTAGTGGTTTTGTTATTTCAAGTGTTTTAATTGGTTGTATGGGACTGCCAACTGTTATAAAAACGTTTAAAAGAGATTATACAAAATTAGAAAATGAGTATAATATTCTTAAAAGTAGTATGGAAAGTGAAATAGGCAAAAAAGACGAAACCATAGGAAGGTTATCAGAAGAGAACGAAAATTTGCGTTCTAGGTTATATACTGTGGATAGTCAAGAATTACAACAAAGAATTAGACTTCTTACAGACATACAAAATTATTACAACGAGGGTAGTATTGATGAGGCTGCTGAAAAGTTAATTTCTTTAAGTACAGCTGGCTTTAATCAAGATGTTTTAAACAAATATTCTCAGCTTTGTAAAAATGTTTTGCCAGCAGCTGCTAGTGAATATTTTAGTTTAGGCACTAAAGCTAGTAAAAATGGAAACTACGAAAGTGCTAAAAATTATTTTAACAAAGCTATTAAATGCACAAATGAGGGTGACGAGGTTAGATATAGTTCTATGTATCAGCTTGGAAAGATTGCTGATGAACAAGGAGATAAGGCTAGTGCTTTAAATTATTTTAAGACAGTGGCTCAAAAGCACCCTGTTGAAAGCATTAAAAAAGAAGCTCAAGAATATGTAGACAATGCTTCTTAGAAATTTAAATTTAAAGGGGTGGGTTTTAAAACCTATCCCTTTTTAAATAGTTTGGAAAGGAGATAGAAGATGTTTAAATTAACAAGAAATGAAGAAATAGAGGGTTTAGGAAGTGCTTATGTTTATGAACACAACACAGGCTGCAAGTTAATTTATGTGAAAAACAGCGATTTAAACAGAGTGTTTACAATTGCTTTTAACACTTTGCCAGATAACGACAAGGGCATACCTCACATTGTTGAGCATTGCGTGTTATGTGGTTCAGAAAACTTTAGAGTTAAAGACCCGTTTAATATACTTGACAAGGGTTCAATACACACTTATTTAAATGCTATGACATACAGAGATAAAACTGTGTATCCTATTGGAAGCACAAACGAAA
Source organism: uncultured Clostridia bacterium (assembly GCA_944384235.1). Lineage (GTDB taxonomy): Bacteria > Bacillota > Clostridia > Lachnospirales > CAG-274 > Gallispira. The sequence continues at coordinate 111,883 of CALWSP010000025.1, read as the reverse complement.
AAGATTTTAAAACTTTAATGAGAGTTTATTTAGACGCTGTTTTTAGACCTCTTATGTATAAAAACGAGGGCATATTTAGGCAAGAGGGTTGGTATAGCGACGGCGAAGGGTTTAATGGAATTGTATTAAACGAAATGAAAGGTGTATATTCAGACCCAACTGTTATATTATCTGAAATAATAAACAAGGAGATGTTTGCTGGGTGTAAATATTCAAATGATTCTGGTGGAAACCCTGATTATATTACTGAATTAAGTTATGAAGAATTTTTAGATTTTCACAAAAAACATTATCACCCGTCAAACAGCGTGATTTATTTATACGGCGATTTAGATATTGAAAATTATTTAAATATTATTGACAATGAGTTTTTATCTGATTTTGAATATAAGGAGCCTATAGCTAAAGAAAAAGTAAGAATAAAAGACAGTTTTAGTGTTAAACACAGATACAACACTAGCGGAAAAAATATTTTATCTGTTAGTTACAGCACTGGGTTAAGTTCAAATGTAGTTGAATGTCTTATGTTAGGTATGCTTTCTAATTTATTATGTTATGTAGAGGGTGGAAACATTAAAGAGGCAATTTTAAGCAACAAACTTGGTGACAGAGTTAGTTGCAGTTTTGACGACAGTGGTTTATGCTCAGTTATGGATATTGTTGTGGAAAACTCAGAAGAAAATGATGTTGAAAGATTTAAAGAAGTTATTAACAATGTTTTTAAGGACATTGCTGAAAATGGCGTAGATGAATATAAATTAAGAGGTGTTATAAACAGCATTAAATTTTATTTTAAAGAAGAAGAGTTTGGATACAAGCCTAGAGGCTTATTTTATGGGTTATTAATTATTAAAAGTTTTTTAAACGGAGATGAAAGTTTTAAGTTAGTTAGAATAAATGAATTATTTGACGAGCTAGAAAAAGTAGATATAAAAGAGCTTATTAAAAAATATTTTGTGGATAAAGGTGGTTTTGGAATTTTAATTGCTGACAAAGATGTTAAAAAACAAGAAAAAGATGTTGTGGAAAAAAACAATGAATCTTTAATTAAATATCAAAGCCAAGTTGATGAAAAAGAAGAAATAAAGAAGTTAATTTCAACAAAAGTTAGCGACATATCAAAAGAGGGTTTTAAATTAAAATATGAAAATTTTGGCGAAAATGTTTTTGTGCCTCTTGAAAGTGAGGATATTGTTTATATAGACTTATATTTTGATGTTTCAGAGCATAAAAACACAGTTGCTTTAAATGCGTATAGAAGTATTGTAGATTTATACAACGAAAAATTATCTAACGATTTAGATTATTATGCAGGTGGGTTTAGTGTTCAGCTAACAACTTTACAAAGAGATGAATTATTTAGACCAGTGTTATTATTTAAGCTTAAATGTTTAAAGGAAAATGTGGAAAAATGTATTGAGCTTATAAGAAAAGTTATTGATGTGGATTTTGAGAACAAAGAAAAAGTTTCTAGGCTTATTTTGGAAAACAAACAAGGTGTTAGAAGCAATTATATAGAAAGTGGAAATTTAAAGGCTATTGAGCAATCTATGGCTATGATTAGCAGTGCTGCAGCTTGGGAAAATAGTGGAAAGGGAATTAATTACTACAAGTATTTAGACAGCGATTTAGAGATTATAAAAAGCGATTTAAAAGATGTAAGAGGTGTGTTTAAAAAAGGAAGTGCATTTTATGGCATTGGTTGCAAAAAAGAGGACAGAGAGCTTATTACATCTTATGTTGAAAAATTAATTGACTCTTTAGAAGATGGAGGAAAAAGGGGAATAGTTGAAAAGTTTGAGTTATGTGAAAGTCTTGGTGTTATTATTGACGGAAATGTGAACTTTAACGCTGTTTCTTTTAACATTAACTCAGATACAGGCGTTGCAAGAGTTGTTCAGCAAATTATTTCAAGGGAATATCTTTGGGATAAAATAAGAATTGAAGGTGGAGCTTATGGTGGAGGCTGTGCATTTTTAAAAACTGCTGGATATATGTATAGTTACAGAGACCCTAATTTTGAAAAAACTTTTGAGGTGTTTAAAAGAGCTGGTGAGTATATTTTAAACACAAAGTATAGCGAAGAAGATATTGAAAGATTTATTATTGGAACTATAAACGCAGTTGATACGCCTATTAAAAAATATGAATTAACAAGGCTTGCTATGAGAAAGTTTTTTGCTAAAGACGAAAAAAATATTGCAACAAAAAGAAGGCTTGAAATTTTAAATGCTAAGCCAAAAGACATTAAAGAATTTGGTGAAAGGCTTTTTATGGCTAAAATTGAGGGTTTTGCTTCTGTTGGTATGAAAAAAGATATAGAAAAAAGCAATTATTTTAAACAATTATATTTGATTGATTGACATTTTGAGATAATTAATTTAAAATAGAGCTATATTTATTTAAAAATTTAATAAGCATATATAGTTTAAGGAGGATAATTGTATGGACTATAAGGCAGCAGGTGTAGATGTAGAGGCAGGTTACAAGGCAGTTGAATTGATGAAAGGCGATGTTAAAAGCACTTTTAGACCAGAAGTTTTAACTGAGCTTGGTGGTTTTGGCGGGTTATTTAGCATAGCTAAAGCCAAAGATATGCAAGAGCCTGTTTTAGTTAGTGGAACTGACGGTGTTGGAACTAAGCTAAAATTAGCTTTTGTTATGGACAAGCACAATACAATTGGTATTGATGCAGTTGCAATGTGTGTAAATGATGTTGTGTGTAGTGGTGCAGAGCCATTATTTTTCTTAGATTATATCGCTTGTGGTAAAAACGAGCCAGAGAAAATAGCTGAAATTGTTAGCGGTGTTGCAGAGGGTTGCAGGCAAGCTGGTTGTTCTTTAATTGGTGGTGAAACTGCGGAAATGCCTGGCTTTTACCCAATAGATGAGTATGATTTAGCTGGGTTTACTGTTGGCATTATGGACAAGGCAAAGTCAATTGACGGCAGCAAGATTAAAGCTGGAGATGTTTTAATTGGTATTGCTTCAAGTGGTATTCATTCAAATGGATATTCTCTTGTTAGAAAGGTTTTTGACATTAGCAAAGAGGGTTTATCTGTTTATGAAGATAGTTTAGGAAGCACAGTTGGTGAAGCCTTAATTACTCCTACAAAAATTTATGTTAAAACTATTTTAGAGCTTATTAAAAAAATAGATGTTAAAGGTATAAGCCACATTACAGGCGGTGGCTTTATTGAAAACATACCTAGAATGATGCCAAAAGGCACAAAGGTGAATATTAAAGAAGGTAGCTGGGATATTTTACCTATATTTGAGCTTATTCAAAAAAGAGGCAATGTTGAAAGAATGAGTATGTACAACACTTTCAATATGGGTATAGGTATGGTTATTGCTGTTGATAAAAATGACGCTGAAAATGCCTTAGAAATTATTAAAGACTTAGGTGAAAAGGCTTATATCATTGGTGATGTCACTGATGGTGAGGGTATTGAAATTAAGCTTAAATAATGTTTATTAATAATTTTAAGAGGTAGAGATTATGATTAGAATAGGTGCTTTAGTTAGCGGTGGCGGAACTAATTTACAAGCCATTTTAGATGCTATTGAAAGAGAAAATATTAATGCTAAAATTTGTTGTGTTGTTAGCAACAAGGAAGGGGCTTATGCTCTTGAAAGGGCTGAAAAAAAGTCTATTGAAAATTGTGTTATTAAAAAAAGTGATTTTAATTCGCAAAAAGAGTATGAGCTTGCATTAGTTAAATATTTTAAGGAAAGAAATGTTGATTTAATTGTTCTTGCTGGGTTTATGGTTATTTTAGGCGAGGATTTTATTAATGAATTTGAAAACAAAATTATGAACATTCACCCAGCTTTAATTCCTAGTTTTTGTGGCGAGGGGTATTATGGTTTAAAAGTACATAAAGCTGTTTTAGATTATGGTGTTAAATTAACTGGCGCAACTGTGCATTTTGTTACGGCAGAGTGTGACGCAGGCCCAATTATTTTACAAAAGGCAGTTGATGTTTTTGACGATGATACGCCAGAAGTTTTACAAAAAAGGGTTATGGAAGAAGCTGAATGGGTTATATACCCTGAGGCAATTAAATTGTTTTCTGAAAATAGACTTAAAATTGAAAATGGTATCGTAAAAAGGAGATAGATTGTATGAAAGTTTTAGTTGTTGGTAGCGGTGGTAGAGAGCATACTATTTGTTGGAAATTAGCACAAAGCCTAAAGGTAGAAAAAATATTTTGTGCACCTGGAAACGCTGGAATTAGCGAAGTGGCTGAAATTGTGAATATTGGTGCAATGGATTTTGAGGCTTTAATTGAATTTGCTAAAAAAGAGAAAATTGATTTAACTGTTGTTGGTATGGACGACCCTCTTGTTGCAGGAATTGTGGACAGGTTTGAAAGGGAGGGGCTTAGAATATTTGGGCCAAGAGCAAATGCTGCCATAATTGAAGGTAGCAAAGCTTTTAGTAAAGAGCTTATGAAAAAATATAACATACCAACTGCAAAGTATGAAACCTTTGAAAGCTATGAAAAAGCTGTTGAATATGTTAAGGCTGGAGATTTTCCTGTTGTTTTAAAGGCTGATGGTTTAGCACTTGGAAAAGGTGTTTTAATTTGTAACAACTTAGAAGAAGCTATTGACGGCCTTCAAACAATTATGGTGGACAAAAAGTTTGGAGAAAGTGGAAACAAGGTTGTTATTGAAGAATTTTTGACAGGCCAGGAAATGTCTGTTTTAAGCTTTTGTGACGGAAAAACTATTGTTCCTATGGTTTCAGCTCAAGACCACAAAAGGGCTTTAGACGGGGATAAAGGTTTAAACACTGGTGGTATGGGTACTTTTTCTCCATCTAGAGTATATAGCGAAGAAATAGCAAAGGATTGTATGGAGAAAATATACAAACCTACTGTTGAAGCTTTAAGTAAAGAGGGGAGAGAGTTTAAGGGAATTATTTTCTTTGGACTTATGCTAACTGAAAAGGGTATGAAAGTTATTGAATACAATGCTAGATTTGGCGACCCTGAAACTCAAGTTGTTTTGCCAAGGTTAAAAACTGATTTATTAGACATATTTGAAGCTTGTATTGACGGAAAGCTTGAAGAAGTTGATGTTAAGTGGGAAGATAACGCTTGTGCTTGTGTTATTTTAGCAAGTGGTGGATACCCAGAAAAGTATGAAAAGGGATATGAGATATTCGGACTTGAGGACATTAAGAAAGTTGAAAACACAATTGTTTTCCATTCTGGCACAGCTTTTAAAGACGGAAAATTTATAACTAACGGCGGTAGAGTTCTTGGTGTTACTGGCGTTGGAAAAACTCTTGATGAAGCTATTAAAACTGCATACAATGGCGTAAATTTAGTGGATTTTAAAGACAAGCACTTTAGAAAAGACATTGGAATAAAGTAGGGAATGAAAAAAGGGATATAGTTAAACTATATCCCTATTTCTTTTTATGAAATATTAATTTTAAAACAACTAGAATAACAGTTAAAATAGCTGTTATTGAGCCTACTATTATTAGCAAAGGTAAAGGCAGCCTTTTTTGTTTAACTGGCTTTTCATCTTCAACAGTGTCAACTTCAATGTCTACAACTAAGCCATAAACTCCATTATCGTATGTTATTACATAGTCATAAATATCGATGGAAGCATTTTCGCCATATTTTTCTTTTACAGAAGAAACAATGTTTTCAGGTATATTACCTAAAATTTTAACATTGTTTATTGGCTCTATGTATTCCACATTTAGTGTTTGACCATCTTCACTTTCACTAGTATATAAAACTTCATCAGATGAATTTAATTTTGCTAATAAATTTTGTACTTCTGGTGAATTAGTATTTTCTATTACTGCATTAATAATTTCCATATAATCCCCCCGTATTAATTAAATTAGTATGCCTTACCCCAGTAAACCATTGTTTTAGCTTTCTTACCACAGCAAACGCAAGTGTCAGAAATGTTTTCTTGTTCAAAAGGCATACATCTTGAAGTAGCACCTGTTTTTTCTTTAATGCTAAGCTCACAAGCTTCATCTCCACACCACATAGCCTTAATAAAGCCAGGTGTTTCATTAATTGTTTTTTCAAACTCGTCCATATTTGTGGCTGTGTATGTATGGCTATCTCTATGTTTTCTTGCCTTTTCAAGAAGGTCAACTTGTATAGCGTTAAGAAGTTTTGTTATTTCTTCTTCAATGTTATCAAGATTTACTGTGATTTTTTCGCCATTATCTCTTCTTGAAAGAACAGCTTGGTTGTTTTCAATATCTCTTGGGCCAATTTCTACTCTTACAGGAACACCTCTCATTTCGTGTTCGCTAAACTTCCAGCCAGGAGATTTATCTGAATCGTCAAGGATTACCCTTGCAACCTTTGAAATTCTTTGTTTTAATTCGTTTGCCTTATCTAAAACGCCTTCTTTTTTCTGCATAATTGGAACAATTACTACTTGGTTTGGTGCAATTTTTGGCGGAAGAACAAGGCCACTATTGTCGCCGTGAACCATAATTACAGCACCAATAAGTCTAGTTGACATACCCCAAGATGTTTGGTGAACATACTGGAGTTTATTTTCTTTGTCTGTGTATTGAATGTCAAAAGCTTTAGCAAAGCCATCGCCAAAGTTATGGCTAGTTCCAGACTGAAGTGCCTTACCATCGTGCATAAGAGCTTCAATTGTGTAAGTTGAGTGTGCACCTGCAAACTTTTCTTTATCTGTTTTTTTGCCTTTAATCATTGGGATTGCAAGAACATTTTCACAAAATTCTGCATAGAGGTTTAACATTTGGATTGTTCTTTCTTCTGCCTCTTCAGCTGTTGCGTGAGCTGTGTGGCCTTCTTGCCATAAAAACTCCATACTACGAAGGAAAGGCCTTGTTGTTTTTTCCCACCTTACAACAGAACACCACTGGTTGTAAAGCTTTGGTAAATCTCTATAAGACTGAACTATGTTTGAATATAAGTCACAAAAAAGTGTTTCTGAAGTTGGTCTTACACAAAGTCTTTCTTGAAGTTTTTCTGAACCACCGTGTGTTACCCAAGCTACCTCAGGAGCAAAACCTTCTACGTGGTCTTTCTCTTTTTGTAAAAGACTTTCTGGAATGAAAAGAGGCATATACACATTTTCAACGCCAGTTTGTTTAAATCTTCCATCAAGTTCTTTTTGAATGTTTTCCCAAATTGCATAGCCATTTGGTCTTAAAATCATACAGCCTCTTACACTGGAGTAATCAATAAGCTCAGCTTTTTTAACTACATCTGTATACCACTGAGCAAAATCTTCTTCCATTGAAGTAATTGCTGTAACTAATTTATCTTTAGCCATAGTTATATTCTCCTCATATTAATAATCTATATAAATTTTAATACTATTTCACTTTTTTGTCAAGAATAAAGAGTATGACAAATAAAATTCTTACTTGACTTTTTTTGTGTATTGTAATAGACTATATAATAATGTGAAGTATTTATTTTTATGGAGGATTTTAATTTGATAAGTGACATAGTCATTATTTTATTATTAATTTTATTAAAGGGGATTATAACTGGTTGTTCATCTTCTATTTCTGTTATGGAAATTAGACGAGCTAAATATACTTCAGACAAGTTAGCTCCTAATTATAATAAAATAAACGAAATATTACAATATAGCAATAAATATAAAAATGCAGCTGGTATTATTAATGCTTTAATTGGAATAATTATTGGTTTTTTACTAGCTTTTAGAGTGTTTTTTGATATTACTCAAAAATTTAATTATGATTTTTTTGGTATTAAGCCTCAATATGTAAATTTTGGTGTTGCTGTTATAGTGATTTTAATTTTCACATACTTTTTTGCTTTATTTAGCATTATTGTGCCAAAAAGCATTGCTCAAAAATATCCAGACAAGTTTGTTTTAAAATTTATTTGGTTATTAAAAGCTCTTTCATTTTTATTTACACCTTTTATATTTTTAATTGATATATCTATAAAAGTTTTAGATTTATTTTTAAAAGAGGAAGAAAAAAATGAAAAAGATGTTAGTGAAAACGAAATTCTTATGATGGTTGATGCTGGCGGTGAAGAAGGCAGTATTGATGAACACGAAAAAGAAATGATTAACAACATTTTTGATTTTGACGACAAAAGTGTTGTTGAAATTGCTACTCACAGAAAGGACATTGTTGCTGTTCCTATTGACATTAGCGTTGAGGAACTTATTAATGTTGTGACTAGCGAGAAGTTTACTAGAATACCTGTTTATGAGGAAGATATTGACAACATTATTGGTATTTTACACATAAAAGATTTTATGAACTCCATTATTAGCAGAGGAAAAGAAAACTTTAATTTAAAAGACATTATTATGGAACCATTTTTTGTTCCATCAACTAAAAAGGCAGACAGCTTATTTGAGGAAATGCAACAAAAAAAGGTGCATATGGCTATTGTTGCTGATGAATATGGTGGAACTGAGGGCATTGTTACTATGGAAGACCTTATAGAAGAAGTTATGGGTGAAATACAAGATGAGTATGACAGTGAAGAAGTTCCAGATATGACAGATGTTATAGAAGGTGTTACTAGAATTGATGGATATACACCTCTTGAAGATGTGGCTGAAAAGTTAAATATTAAATTGCCTGTTGAAGAATTTGACACATTAGGTGGTTTCTTAATTGGGCAATTAGAGAGAATTCCTGACGAAAATGAGAAGGACATTAATGTTGTTTATAATGGATACAATTTTAAAGTAGAGAAAATAGAGGGCAAGAGAATATCTATTGTTACTGCTATAAAACTACAATCAGCTGAATAAAACTAAGTTATTTTTTGAGTCAGTCAGATAGTCGCAGGCTATTTTTATAGCGTGAGGAAAGTCCGGGCTCCACAGAGCAGAATGCCAGATAACGTCTGGTGGAGGCGACTCTAAGGAAAGTGCAACAGAAATAAACCGCCTGATTTTTTCAGGTAAGGGTGGAAAGGTAAGGTAAGAGCTTACCGCCAAGGTGGTAACATCTTGGGTCCCTGTAAACCCCATTCGGAGCAAGTTCAAATCGGAACATTGAGGCTGCTCGTCTCGTTCTGAGGTAAAGAACGCTTGATATTATTGGCGACAATAATACTAGATAGATGACTATCAAATACAGAACTCGGCTTATAGATTGGCTCAATAAAAAAAAGGACTATCTTTTAGATAGTCCTTTTTTTATATTACAAAGTTTTGTAGCCTATTTTTTGTTTCTTCATCAGCATAAAGTTCAAAGTAGTAGCCATTTTCTCTATTTTCTGATTTAGTTATTTCACAGTTTCCGTGGACAATTGAAAGAAGATGCCCTTCACTATATGGAATTAAAACTTCTATGCTCTGTTTAAAGCTTTTTATTATTTCTTCTGTTTTTTGAATTAGTAAATCAATATTAATTTCTTTTTTTGCTGAAATGGAAATTGTTTCAAGAGCTTTAGGGTCTTTCAAAAGGGGTTTTTGAACACCGTCTTTATCTATTTTATTATATACTGTTATTACAGGTTTATCTTCCGCTCCAAGCTCTTTTAAAGTTTTATAAACAACATTCATTTGTTCGTTTCTCATAGGGTTTGAAGCATCTACAACGTGAAGAAGTATGTCAGAATATTTAGCTTCTTCTAAAGTGGCTCTAAAGGCTTTAATTAAGTTATGTGGAAGTTTTTGAATGAAGCCAACTGTATCTGTGAACAAATATTTAGCACCACTTTCAGTTTCTACTGCTCTTGTTGTTGTGTCAAGAGTTGCAAAAAGTTTATCCTCTGCAAAAACTCCTGCTCCTGTTAAAGTGTTTAAAAGGGTTGATTTGCCTGCATTTGTGTAGCCAACTAGTGCTATTACAGGAACTTTAGACTCAAGTCTTTTTTCTCTAAGAACATTTCTATGTCTTTCTATTTCTTTTAACTCTTTATTTAAGTCTGATATTCTATCAGCAATGTTTCTTCTATCTGTTTCAAGTTTCTTTTCACCTGGACCTCTTGTGCCAATTCCACCGCCAAGCCTTGACATTTCTTTACCCCTACCAGTAAGGTGTGCAAGGTTGTATTTAAGCTGTGCAAGCTCTACTTGAACTTTACCCTCTGCTGAGCGAGCTCTTTGAGCAAAGATGTCTAAAATTAATAAAGTTCTATCCATTACTTTTGTGTCTAGAGCGTTTTCTAAGTTTCTTATTTGATTTTGGTTTAGCTCATCATCGCATATTATTCCAGTTGCTTCAACTGTTTCTATATATGCTTTTAATTCTTCTATTTTACCTTTACCTAAATAAGTAGCTCTATTTATGGCTTCTCTTTTTTGTATTAGCCTGCCAACAACTTCTGCACCTGCTGTTTTTGCAAGCTCAGCAAGTTCATCTAAACAACTTTCTGTATCAAACTCGCCATCGCCAGTGTCTATGGCTACAAGAACAACTTTTTCAACTTGTTTTTCAGTTTCGTATAACATATATTACCTCAATTTTTTTATTTATATTAGTATTTAATGTATATAAATATTTATACCACATATATTTTGTTAGTTTAATTAATTATATATAAAAACTAATAAATAGTCAAATATAATGTTATTTTTGTTGAAATATTAATTTTTGTATGCTATAATGTTAAAAAAATTATTAAGGGGTGAATTTATGCAAGAAAGAGAAAGCTTTTCATCAAGGCTTGGTTTTATTTTAATTTCTGCTGGTTGCGCTATTGGGCTTGGAAACGTTTGGAGGTTTCCATATATTACTGGAAAATATGGTGGAGCAGCCTTTGTTCTTATCTATCTTTTGTTTTTACTTATTTTAGGGCTTCCTATTATGGTTATGGAATTTGCTGTTGGCCGTGCTAGCCAAAAATCAGCCGTTGGTGCTTTTGAACAATTAACTTGTAAAGGTTCAAAATGGAAAATTGGCGGATATATTGCAATTATTGGCTGTTATCTTCTTATGATGTTTTATACAACTGTGTGTGGCTGGATTTTAGCTTATGTTTATAAAATGATTAAAGGGGAGTTTGTTGGATTAGCACCAGAACAAATGGGTAGCATATTTTCGGATATGTTATCTAGACCTTTATATATGACATTTTGGATGGTTGTTTGCGTTTTAATTAGTTTTTTAATTTGTAGCAAAGGGCTTAAAGATGGCGTTGAAAAAATTACTAAGGTAATGATGGTTTGTCTTTTATTTTTTCTTATAATTTTAGTTATTAGAAGCGTGACTTTAGACGGTGCTTTAGAGGGAATTAAATTTTATCTTGTGCCAGATTTTAAAAAGGTTAAAGATTGTGGTTTAAGTGAAGTTATATTTGCGGCTATGGGCCAATCCTTTTTCACATTAAGTCTTGGTATTGGTGCAATGGCTATTTTTGGTAGTTATGTAGATAAGAGATTTTCGTTAGGTGGAGAAAGTATTAGAATTTGTTTGCTTGACACTTTTGTGGCTATTATGGCTGGTCTTATTATTTTTCCTGCCTGTTTTGCTTTTGGAGTTGACCCAGGTGAAGGACCTCAATTAGTGTTCATAACTCTACCTAACATTTTTAACCAAATGGCTGGTGGCAGAGTTTGGGGAGCGTTATTTTTTGTGTTTATGTCTTGTGCTGCGTTGTCAACTGTTATAGCTGTTTTTGAAAATATTTTAAGTTGCACAATGGATTTATTTAATTGGTCTAGAAAGAAAGCTATTTTAATTAATTTTGTGGCTATGATTGTTCTTTCAATGCCTTGTGTTTTAGGTTTTAATGTTTTAAGTGGTTTTGCACCTTTAGGCGAGGGAAGCACAATTCAGGATTTAGAGGACTTTATTATTTCAAACAACATTTTACCTATTGGCAGTTTAATTTATCTTTTGTTTTGCACTAGCAAATATGGCTGGGGCTGGGATAAATTTATTAAAGAGGCTAACACAGGAAAGGGAATTAAATTTCCAAAGGCTATAAGATTTTATGTATCTTACATTTTACCTTTAATTGTTGTTTTTATATTCTTTATGGGATATAAGCAAAAGTTTTTTAGTTAGATTTTATCTAATGTTTTAATATTAATATGTTTAAGATATTAGGGTGTTAGATTTTAGTTTAATGCCCTTTTTAAAAAGGAGGATATTAAAATGAATATAAAAAGAATTTGTATATACGGGCTTTTAATAGCTCTTGTTTGTGTAGCAACTATGATAGTTATACCTATTCCTATAACTAACGGGTATGTAAATGTTGGGGACAGCGTTATTATGGTTATATCAGCTCTTTTAGGTATGCCGTTTGGAATGGTTGCTGGTGGAGTTGGTTCTGCCCTTGCTGACATTTTAGCTGGGTATGTAAATTATGCTCCTGTAACACTTGTTGTTAAGGGTTTAGAAGGTTTTGTTATTAGTTTTATTGCATCTAAAAGTGTTAAATTTTTTAGCTTTTATAAATTGTTTGGGGCTATTTTAGGTGTTCTTATTATGGTTTTAGGCTATTTTGTTTGTGAAATATTTATGTATGGATATGGGGCTGCTGTTGGTTCTGTTTTACCAAATTTATTCCAAGCAATTGTAAGCTTTATTATTTATATTATTTTAGGTTCTGCTCTTGATAAAGTTAAAATTCAGAATTTAATATAAATTTTTGGTTAAAATAAATTATATTGGAGGGTTTAATTATGGATAGTAGATTTGAAACACTTGCAAAGAATTTAGTAAATTATAGTTGTAGAGTTGAAAAAGGGGAAAAGGTTATGATTAACTGCAACGGTACATCTGCTTTTCCTCTTGTTAAGGCTTTAATTAGAGAAATTTATAATGTTGGGGCTTATCCTTTTGTTGAAATTAAGTCAAATGTTATTCAAAGAGAGCTTTTAATGGGCTGTAGCAAGGAAATGTTTAACGAAATTAAGGAAATTGACAACGCTAGAATGGCTATGTTTGACGCTTATATTGGAATTGGTTGCAACGACAACACTTCTGAGCTTGCTGACGTTCCTGGTGAAAAGCAAGCAATATGGTCTAAAGAATATGACAATGCTATTTTAGAAACTAGATTAAAAACTAAGTGGGTTGTTTTAAGATATCCAAACAATTCTTTAGCTCAATCTGCAGGAACTAGCTTAGATGCTTTTGAAGATTTTTATTTTAAAGTGTGTAATTTAGATTATGGAAAAATGAGCAAGGCTATGGATAACCTTGTTGAGCTTATGAACAAAACTGACAAGGTTAGAATTGTTGGAAATGGAACAGATATTAGTTTTAGTATTAAGGACATTCCTGCAATTAAGTGTGCTGGCGAGATGAACATTCCTGATGGTGAAGTTTATACTGCACCTGTTAAAGAAAGTGTAAATGGTGTTATTAGCTACAACACTCCAACTGAATATCAAGGAGTTACTTACACTGATGTTAAGTTGAAGTTTGAAAATGGTAAAATTGTTGAGGCAACAGCAAACGACACAGAAAGAATTAACAAAGTTTTTGACACTGACGAAGGTGCAAGATATGTTGGCGAGTTTGCTATTGGCGTGAACCCATTTATTACAAAGGCAATGAAGAACATTTTATTTGACGAAAAAATAAGAGGTTCTATTCACTTTACTCCAGGGAATGCTTATGAAGATGCTGACAATGGAAACAGAAGTGCTATACATTGGGATTTAGTTCTTATTCAAACTCAAGAGTATGGCGGGGGAGAAATTTATTTTGATGATGTTTTAATTAGAAAAGATGGAATGTTTGTTATTGATGAGTTAAAGTGTTTAAACCCAGAAAACTTAATGTAGAAAAAACCTCTATTAGCTTAGCTAATAGAGGTTTTTTTGATTATTTCTTTTATTGCTTTAATTAGTTTTTCCATTTGTTCTTGAGTTCCTATTGTAATTCTCAAGTGTTGATTTATTCTTGGTTTATCAAAGTATCGTATGTAGATATTTTTTTCTTTTAGTTTTTCAAACAAATATTTTGCATCTATATTTTTATTTGTTGTAAAAATGAAATTTGTTCTACTATCAAGGGTTGAAAAACCTAGGTTATTTAGTTCGTTTATAGTCCATTGTCTTGATGATTTGATTTTATCTACACACAAATTAAAGTATTGAGTATCTTTTGTTGCTTCAGTTGCAACAAGTTGAGAAAGAGAATTTAAAGTGTAGCTATTAAAGCTATTTTTTACTGATTCTAAAGCTGAAACAAGCTCGCTATTTGCTAGAGCATATCCAACCCTTATTCCTGCTAAAGCTCTTGATTTTGAATAAGTTTGAACTACAACTAGATTATCATATTTATTAATTAGGTGTGCCATAGTTTTGCCACCAAAGTCAATATATGCTTCATCAACTATGACAATAGAAGATTTATTGTTTTTTAAAATATCTTCAATTTCTGAAGTATCCATATAAATAGAAGTTGGAGCATTTGGATTTGTAATTACTATTCCTCCGTTTTGTTTAAAATAATCTTCTTTATTTATTTTAAAGTTTTTATCAACGGGAATTGTTTTAAAAGGAATGTTATAAAGGTTGCACCAAACTTTATAAAAAGAGTAAGTAATGTCTGGAAAGAGTATACTTTTTTTGGAGTTAAAAAAAGTCATAAAGCAAAGGGCCAAAACTTCATCTGAGCCATTTCCTAAAAAAATTTCATCTTTATTTACTGGATATATTTTTGTTAGTTCTGTCTTTAGTTCATCACAAACAAAGCTAGGGTAAAGCCTTAAATTATTTATATTATAGTTTTTTAAGGCATTTATTACATTTGGAGAGGGTGAGTAGGGAGATTCATTTGTGTTTAGTTTAATTATATTTTTATTTTCTGGCTGTTCACCAGGAGTGTATGGTGTTATTTTTTTAATATTTTCTTGCCATAACTTCATTGTATCACCTCGTTAAATTAAATTTTAATTATTATAACATATATTAATAAATATTTAAATAAATTTTAATAAAATAATATGTTTTTTTATTAAAAATAATTGACAAAATTGATTTATATTGTTAAAATGTTAGGTAGCTAACTTTTAGGAGGATATTTATATGGATAGAAGAATTGGAAAGGATATTCACAAAGTTTCCAACAAAATTCGTAGACAAATTGACCAAATTGCATCTAAATATGATTTGACACATTCTCAATATGCAATAATTGTTTATATTATTAAAAACAAAGATAGAGATGTTTTTCAAAGGGATATTGAAGATGAATTTTCAATTCGCCGTTCTAGTGTTTCTGCTATATTATCACATTTAGAAAAAAAGGGATATATAGAAAGAAACCCTGTTTTGCACGATGCAAGGTTAAAAAAAATTACTGCAACTAGCAAAGCGGAAAAGGTTATGGCAGAGTCTATGGGAAAAATTGCTAGTTTTGAAAACAAACTTATGAAGTCTGTAACTAGCGAGGATTTAAAAATTTTTTATAAAGTTTTGGACAAGTTATCTGAGTTTGTAGATGAAAATTGATAATTTGTTAAAACGATTTTTGGAGGTTGAAAATGGAAGGAAGTTTAAAAGAAAACAAAATGGCGAAAATGCCTGTGAACAAGCTATTGTTGTCTATGGCTTTACCTATTATGATTTCTATGCTTGTGCAAGCTCTTTACAATGTTGTAGACAGTGTGTTTGTTGCAAAGTATAGTGCATCTTGTATGACAGCTATTTCATTAGTTTTCCCTATTCAAACTTTAATGATAGCTGTTGGTAGCGGTGTTGGTGTAGGTATGAATGCAATTTTATCAAGATGTCTTGGTGCTAGGGATAAAGAAGGGCTTGATAAAACTGCTGTTAACGGTATAATTATTTATGCTATTAGTTACCTTATATTTTTATTAATTGGTATTTTTGGTGTAGATGCGTTTATGGCATCTCAGTCTAATTCGCCAGAAATTGTAAAAGAGGGAACTATTTATTTAAAAATTGTTTGTATATTTAGTTTTGGTATGTTAGCTCAATTTTGTTTTGAGAAAATGTTACAAGCAACTGGTAGAACAATTTTTTCTATGTATACACAAATGTTAGGTGCAATTATTAACATTATTTTAGACCCTATTTTAATTTTTGGTTTATTTGGTGCTCCTAGAATGGGTATGGCTGGCGCTGCTATTGCTACTGTTATTGGACAGATTGCAGCTGGTATGTTAGCTCTTATTTTTAATATTAAAATTAATAAAGAAATTGATTTAAAAGAAGCTTTAAAGTTTAGACCTTGTAAAGAAACTATTGGAAAAATATTATATATTGGTGTTCCATCTATTATTATGCAGTCTATTGGCTCTATTATGGTTCTTGGAATTAACACTATTCTTGGTTCTATGAACATTGTTGGAACTGGTCTTTCTTTAGAAGAATCTAGAAACATTGCTATTGCTGTGTTTGGTATTTACTTTAAGTTACAAAGTTTTGTGTTTATGCCAGTTTTTGGTTTAAACAACGGTATGGTTCCTATTGTTGCTTTTTGTTTAGGTGCAAAGGAAAAGAGCAGACTTACAAAGACTATAAAGTTAAGTTTTATGTATGCTTTTGCTATTTTATGTTTAGGGGCTGTTGTGTTCCAATTAATTCCTGACAAGTTACTTTATATGTTTGGTAACGAAAGCAACTTTGAGCATTTAAAGTTAATGGGTGTTCCAGCTTTAAGAATTATTAGTTTAAGTTTCCCTGTTGCAAGTTTTTGTATTATTAGTTTATCTGTTTTCCAAGCTTTAGGAAACGGTATTATTTCTATGATTGTGTCTTTCTCAAGGCAGTTAATAGTTATTGTTCCTGTTGCTTATTTATTATCTTTAACAGAAAAGATTGGCCTTGTTTGGTACGCATTTTTAATAGCTGAGGTAGTATCTGTTACACTTTGTGTTATTGCCTTTAGATATATGTACAAGAAAATTATTAAGCCGTTAGGCAATTAAAAAAAGTCCTCGAAAGAGGACTTTTTGTTTTAGAAAAATTAAATTAAAAAGGGCAAAAAAATAAGAGAGCTAAACTCTCTATCAAAGACTGGGCTAGTAGGATTCGAACCTACGGATGCCGGAATCAGAATCCGGTGCCTTACCGCTTGGCGATAGCCCAATATCATACTTAGCTGGGCTAGCAGGATTCGAACCTGCGAATGCAGGGATCAAAACCCTGTGCCTTACCGCTTGGCGATAGCCCAATATTAAAGTATGAAGCGCGAGACGGGATTCGAACCCGCGGCCCTCGCCTTGGCAAGGCGATGCTCTACCACTGAGCCACTCGCGCATAATGCAGTCTACGGGACTTGAACCCGTACCCAGTTAACCCGGACTAGATCCTTAGTCTAGCGCGTATGCCAATTCCGCCAAGACTGCATTTGCTACGTTCTCCTGAACACAATAGATATTCTACCACTATTTTTTATATTTGTCAAGAAGTTTTTTCAAATTTTTTTAAAAATTTTGAAAAAAATAGTAAAGCAAGGCCTAAAACCACTAAAAGAGCTGATACAACCATACTTACTGGGACATTAAATATTAAAAGTTGGTCTGTTCTTAGGCTTTCTATGAAAAATCTTCCAATTCCATAGCCTATAAAATAAATAGCTACCATTTGGCCATTATATTTTGTGTGTTTTCTAAAATTAAACATAAAAATAAATAAGATTATATTCCAAAGGCATTCATACAAAAATGTTGGGTGAACCTGTATGTATTTTATGTTGTTATAAATTGTTATAGGGTAGGTAGCATTTCCTTGATAGATAGCAGTATCTCCAGTTATTTTAAGGCCAACAACTGTATCTGCTTTGATTGCCATAGCAAAAAGGTTATCTGTGTAGCTACCAAAAGCCTCTCTATTAAAAAAATTACCCCATCTGCCAAATATTTGGCCAATTAAAACACTCATTGAGCAAGTGTCTAGCAATTTAAAAAAGTTAATTTTTTTATATATTGAAAATATAATTGCTGAAAGCAGGCCACCTATTATACCTCCATAAATTGCAAGGCCACCATTTCTAAATTTAAAAAACTCTAAAAGGCTATCACCGTGGAAAATTAAATAATATATTCTAGCTCCACAAACACCTAGTATAATTGAAAAAAATGCAAAGTCAGAATATAAATCCTGACTTTGATTTGTTCTTTTTGCTTCTTTAAGACATAAAGTTAGACCAAGAATTGCCCCTATTGCTATAAAGATTCCATACCAGTAAATTTTAAAGCCTAATATTTCAAAGGCTACTCTGTTTAATTGGTTAATTTTTAAGTTTAAATGAGGAAAAAAAATATCACCCATATTATATCTCCTTTATTTCTGAAAGAACTATATTCTCTTCTTTAAAGAGTTCTTTCATTGTGTTTACAACTTGTTCTACTTCTATTGTATCATAATTATTATAAATGTCCAGTATTTCTATATTTTTTGTGTAGCAATCTAAAATTAGGTTATTAATAGAGGATATGTTTTCAAAGCTAAACAAAATTTGGGTTTTTAGTTTTTTTACTATTCTACTAAATGTTTCTTTTTCAATTCCCTTTAAAATATAAGAGGATATTTCCTCAATTATTTCTTTTAAAACTTTATTTGAATCTCCTTCGCCTTTTATTATTAAAAAGCCATAGTCTTTTTCATTTAGTATTTCATAAGAAAAGCTATCATCAATTAGTTTATTTGTGTATAAGTTTTCATAAAGAGGCGAGCTATTTGCAAAAAGTAAATGAAAAATAATGTTATTTATGCAAATTTTATCTACCAAGTTTCCTTTTCTAACATCTTTTATTCCAATGTGGTAAATTGGTTTTGTAACTGGCATATTTTCTGAAATTTTATGTTTTAAAATGTGGTCATTATAGCTTAATTTTTTAGGGGAGTTTGTGTTTAGTTTTAGGTTTTCTGCAATTTCAAATATTTTTTCACTATCTAAATTTCCACAAGCTATGACTACGCAATTTTCATAGCTATAAAAACTATTATAGCTATCATAGAGCATATTTATATCTATTTTTTCTATATCACAAACATCTCCAGCAACACTTTCCCTAATTGGGTTTTTAGAATACATTGCTTTAAGAAGATTAAAGTAGATTTGCCAATAGGGGTCGTCTTTATACATATTTATTTCTTGAGTTATTATTCCTTTTTCTTTTTCTACATTATCTTTTGTTAGATAAAGGCTAGACACCATTTTAACAAGAAGTTTAAAGCCTTCATAAATGTTTTCGCAGCCAGAAAAATAGTATGCTGTTGATTTAAAGTTTGTAAAAGCATTAGCACTTAAACCTAGTTTTGAAAAGCTATCAAAAATGTTTTCATCTTCTTGTTCAAACATTTTATGTTCAAGAAAGTGTGCTATTCCATAAGGTTGTTTAAAAGTTTTATTATTAAGCTCAAACTCAATGTTAGAAGAACCATAATTAAAAGCAACCATAATTTGTGATTGATTATAATTTGGTTTATTTACAACATAGCAGGTGGTTTTATTATCTAAAATTTTTTTCTTAATATCAAGCATTTATATCCTCCTTACCAAGCATATAAATAGTATCTAATTTACAATTTTGAAGTATATTATCTGTACTTTTTATAGATTTTATATTTTCAATTGCTTCTTCAAAAGAAGTTATTTGACCAGCTATTAGCCCACCCAAAACTAGGTCTATTATTCTTTCTGGCTCATCTTGTGCCATTTTATAGCTATTTATTATATTTGTTTTAGCTATTTCAAGGTTATCTTCTGATATATTAGAAATGGCTTTTTTAATTATATTAACAACTTTATCTTTATTTTTATGGTCTATTCCAGCCTCAACTACCATTATTGATTTATAGCGAAGTAGTTTTGAGCTAATATAGTAGCAAAGGCTCTGGCTTTCTCGTGCCTCCATAAAAATTGCTGAATTTGCACTTCCTCCAAAAAGTTCATTGGCTAAAACTAATTTATACCAATCATTAGAAATTGGGTCTACATTTGCTCTAAAGCCTATGCAAAGTTTTGATTGTGTAATGTCTATATTTTCGTTTATATTTTTTATTTTTTCTGGGGTATAAATATACTCGCAAGGCGTTAAAGTGATTTTTCTAGGGGAAAGGGGGATATGCTTTTTTATATAGTTTGTAAACAAAACTTCATCTATATTACCCAAAGCAATTATATCTATTTTTGAACAAAGCAAAAGTTCTTTATAGTATTTATGTGGAGATATTTTTTCTATATCCTCTACATAGCCATCTCCATTTATGCTATAAGCTTCTTCTTTACACATATTTTCTATAAATTTATTAAAAGCATAAACCCTTTTATTATTATACTGGGACAAAATTGTGTTTTTTAAAGCAATTTTTGCTGAATCAATGTTATTAAACAAAGGGTTTAAAACAATGTCGCCCAAAGTTTTAACAGCTTCTTCTAAATAATTTTTGGTTGTTTTAACATAAAGTTCAACTATATGTTCTTCGCCTTTTTTGAGAATTTCTGAAGATATTATGGTGTCTATATTTTCTAGGTGTATTTCGAGTTTATGCTGATTTTTAAAGTTAGATGTTCCATTTAATATTGACTTTGCTATTAGTGCATTTGAGGTGGCTGTGGAGAATTTTAAAGGTGTTCTGAGAAGAAAGCAAAATGTGATTGTGTTAAATTTATCTGTTTTAACAATGTGAAGGTCAACACCTTCTGTTAAATTAATTGTATACATATTTCCTCCTACATATATTTTCGCATATTTTTTAAAGCACTTTTTTCCAAACGGCTTACTTGAGCTTGGCTTATTCCAATTTCCTCTGACACTTCCATTTGTGTTTTTCCTTTAAAAAATCTTAAATTAATTATATATCTTTCTCTTTCATCTAGTTTTTTTAGTGCCTCTTTTAAAGAAATATTTTCTAGCCAATTTGCATCTGTGTTTTTTGTATCACTTACTTGGTCCATTACATAAAGAGCATCAGTTCCATCGTGGTATATTGGTTCAAACAAGGATATAGGGTCTTGTATAGCCTCAAGAGCGTAGACAATATCTTCTTTTGGAATTTCTATTTTTTTAGATATTTCATCTAAAGTTGGTTCTTTATTATTTTCTTTTGTTAGGCTTTCTTTTGCTTGAAGTGCTTTATAGGCTGTATCTCTTGCCGAGCGACTAACTCTTATAGGGTTATAATCTCTTAAATATCGTCTAATTTCGCCTATTATCATTGGAACGGCATAGGTAGAAAACCTTACACCTCTATTAATGTCAAAGTTTCTAATTGCTTTTATAAGCCCTATACAGCCTACTTGAAAGATGTCATCGGCACTTTCTCCACGGTTATTAAACCTTTGCACCACACTTAAAACTAGCCTTAAATTTCCGTATATATATTTTGATAGAGCGTCATTATCTCCTTGTTTTATTTTTATAAATAGTTCATCTTTTTCTTTTTGAGATAGTACTGGTAACTTACTTGTATTTATTCCGCATATTTCAACTTTAGTTATTGCCATTAAAATCCCTCCTAGATATAAGGTTTGCCTAGAAGTGCAAATTTATTCAATATATGTAAAAACATATTATGGCAAAAAACTATTTACACAAGCCTTTTTTTGATGTAAAATGTTTAATAATAGTTTAAAAGGAGGATATGTTGTGAGAAGTTTTTTAAACGAATTTAAAACATTTGCAGTTAAAGGAAATATGATTGACTTAGCTGTTGGTGTTGTTATTGGTGGTGCGTTTACTAAAATTGTTAATATGATGGTTAGTTGCATTATTACACCTTTAATTTCTTTGATTTTACAGTTTATTTTTGGTGAAAGCAGCACAGAAGTTTTATTTAGCGATTTAATTGTTGGGCCATTTCCAATTGGCCAGCTTATAAGCACAATTATAGATTTTATTATTACTGCTTTTGTGCTTTTTGTTTTAGTAAAAGCTATTAACAAAGTTAATTCCATTGGAAAAAAAGAGGAGGAAATTATTTCTCCTACAACAAAGGTTTGTCCATATTGCAAGACAGAAATTAACATTGAAGCTACTAGATGCCCGAACTGCACATCTGAGCTTGAATAACAAAAAAAGAGGCGTTGCCTCTTTTTTTATGCTCCTTTTACAATAATTAGTTTTTGGTTTGGATAAATTAAGTCTGGGTTTTCTATATTATTAATATTTGCTATTGATTTTATTGTTGTGTTAAATTTTTTAGATAGTTTCCAAAGGGTATCGCCTTTTTTAACTGTATAAATTATTATGCTAGGTATTTTATCTATTACATCTTGTGGCAAAGGAGTTACTTCAACGCCTGTTATAAGGTCTATACAAGTTTTATCTCTAACAGTTGTGCTTGTGTTTAAGGCACACCTTACTTCTAACTCTCTATCAGAAAGCATATTAAAACCAATATGGGCTATATTAGCATTTACAGTTGCTTCCATTGTTTCTTTTGCTCCCCTTGAGTCTATGTTTTGTTTAAAAGGAATTGTATCTGAGTAGCAATAAATAGGTATATCATCATTTCCAGTTATATACATAATATCCACATTTATAGCTCCACTTAAAACAACTTTATTTTCATAAATATTTATATCATCTGTATAGACTGTTCCAGTTGCTCTAAAAATTTGTAGCATATCTGGGCATTTTTCGTCTAATGTTATAACTTCTTTAACTGGACATTGGCCTTTATTTCTACAAACTATGTTTGAATAGCAAAGGGTGGTTGTTGTGAAATTTATTTGGTTATTTGTGGAATAAGCATCGTCTAAAACTTCGTGGTTTTCTATTTGGCAAGTATGTATGTCAGAGCAGATATTAATTTCTAAATTTAAAAGCCTAGGCTCGCCATCTTCGTTTTCAGAAACATTATAAAAGCAATCTTTTATGTAAGAATTTACATCTACAATGCTATCTAGCTCTGTATTTATTGCATCTAGCGAAAAATTAAAAGGTAAATCAAATTCAAAAAGTTCAGGAAAGCCACCTTCTGTGCTTGTGTACAAAAGAGTTACAGAAACATCTCCACTAAATTCCACACCATCTTCTAAAGGTTTATATTCTGGGTTTGAGATGTTTGTAGTTACACTTAAAATTTCTTGTATTGGAAGTTTTGTGGCAGGAATTGCGACATCTTCTGTTAAACTTACACATTCTTTATTTTTTGAAAGTGTTTTTGGTGTTGTTATATTTTTTAGAAGTTGTTGGTCTTTTGGTATATCGTAAAGGTCTGTTATTGCATCTATTTCAGCTGATTGTGTGACAACGCCTTTTACTTCAGCCATTACTTTATATGTTAATTTTCTATTATTTAATTTTTTACATTCAATGTGTGTAATGCTAGGGTAGATGAAGGAGTACATATCTTCTTTTGCACCATCTATATTTATAAATTCTTCAATTAACACATCTTCGCTTGCACTATGTATACTCTTGTCCTTTCCACAATAAAGAGCTGTTATGACAAGGGTTAATTTATAGTTTAACTTATCTTCTTCAATGTAATTATCTTCAGGAATTATTTTTGCATCGCATTTTAAAATTATGTCTATATCAGGGCTTTGCTCACTTAAGGATATTTCTCCTTCTTTCATTATTTGTGTTTTTTCAGAGCCTATTATTTTATCTGCTGTGATATGTTCTGTTATATAATTCATAAAAAAAATACCTCCATACTCATATATTAAAGGATATGAGGTAGGGAGGTATTTTATGAAACATTTTTATCTTTCTAAAGCCATAATTACGTTATTAGTTATTTTCTCAAATTCAGCAGATATTTCAGACTTTACATTGCTATATCCGTTATTTGCCATACCAGAAACTGTAACGTCTGTTGGAAGTTCACCTAACAAGGCTACTTCGTTTTGAATTAAGAAATCGTTTGTTGTTTCGCCATCATAAATTTTAATTTTTTCGCCACAATGTGGGCAAATGATGTAGCTCATATTTTCAACAAGGCCTAAAATAGGAACATTAAGCATTTTTGTCATATTAATTGATTTTGAAACAATCATATTTACCATATCTTGAGGTATACTTACCATTACTATGCCACTAAGTGGAATGCTTTGCATTACAGTTAAAGAAACATCTCCTGTTCCTGGTGGCATATCAACTATTAAGTAGTCTAACTCGCCCCAAAGAGCTTCAACCCAAAACTGTTTTACGCAGTTTGAAAGGAGTGTTCCTCTCCAAACAACTGGTTGGTTTTCATCAGGAAGCATAAGGTTTAGGCTTAAAACTTTAATTCCATCTTCATTTTCAACTGGTATGATTAAATTGTTTTCTGCAAAAGCTCTTTTACCAGTTAAACCCATTAACCTACAAGCACTTGGGCCAGTTATGTCAGCGTCTAAAAGACCAACTTTAAAGCCTTTTTTTGCTAACTCTTTTGCTAACATTGCTGACACAGTTGACTTACCAACGCCACCTTTACCACTCATTACGCCAATTATATGTTTTACTTTATTAAGTGGGTTATTTTGAACGCCACATTTTCCACTGTCGTTACCACATTTTCCATTTGATGGGCAAGATTTACAATCAGCCATTTTATCACTCCTTAGTTATTAAAATTTCTTTGTCTTACTACTTCATACATAATTAAGCCAGCAGATACACTTGCGTTAAGAGAGCTAATTTTACCATACATAGGAATACCAACTGTAAAGTCACATTTCTTTCTTACAAGCTCACTAACTCCAGAACCTTCGCTACCAATTACAAGGGCAATTGCTCCTTTTAAATCTTGATTGAAATATTCTTTACCTTTCATATCAGCACAAGCTACCCAAATGTTTTCTTTTTTAAGCTCGTCAACAGCTCTTGCAATGTTTGTTACTCTTGCTACTGGAACAAATTCTAACGCACCTGCAGATGTTTTGCTTACAATGGCTGTTAGGCCAACGGCACGTCTTTTTGGAATAACTACGCCGTGAGCACCTACTGCATCAGCTGTTCTAATTATTGCACCAAGATTATGTGGGTCTGTGATTTCGTCGCAAATTATTATAAATGGGTCTTCGCCTTTGTTTCTAGCATTTTTTATTATGTCGCTAAGTTCACAATATTCGTGAGCAGGGCAAAGGGCAATTACACCTTGGTTATTATTGCTTTTAGAAATAAGCGACATTTTTTCTTTATCTACTTCTTGAACAACAATGCCTTTTTCTCTTGCTTTAGCAACTATAACTTTTAGTGTGCCCTCTATTGCACCTTTTTTTACAATTATTTTATCAATAGGTTTATTGTGGTTTAAAGCTTCCATAACAGGGTTTCTTCCCTCAAGTTGTAGGCCATCTTCAAAAGCGGAATTATCTTCATATTTATTGTTTCTAAAGTCTTTTTTTGCAAAAGCCTTTTTATCAGGGCGAACCTCTTTTTTAGCTTTTGCTCGTCTATTATCTTGTTTTCTCATATTTAAGTATCTCCTTAATTTTTTAGATTTAATCTTCTAATCCTATTTTATAAAGTTCTTGTATTCTATCAAAGTTTCCTTTTAAGTACAAATAGCCAAAAAGTGCTTCAACACCAGTTGCTCTACGATAGTCCACAATGGACTGGTTTTTAGCTTGTGTGTTGCTTTTGGCATTTCTACCTCTTTTTAAAACACCTAGCTCTTCGTCAGTTAAAAAAGGTTCTATTTTTGAATATATTTTTGATTGTGAAGTTGCATTTACTATTGATTTTGCTTTTTTATGCATTAAATTTACTGGGGAGTTTCCCTCTGCAACTATCATTCCTCTTGTTAAAAGGTCAAAAATTGTGTCGCCAACAAAGGCTAGGGCAAGGGAATTTAATTTGATAGGGTCAATTTCTATGTTTTTAAAAAGTTCCATATTTCTCCTATTTATATGACCAGCGTACACCAGCTCTTGTATCTTCTATAACTACACCTTTTGACAAAAGTTCTTCTCTAATTTCATCAGCTCTAGCAAAGTTCTTTTCTTTTTTTGCAGCTGTTCTTTCGTCAATTAACTTTTGAATTTCTTCTTCTGAAATGGAGGAGTTTTTATTTTCTTCAAAAGGTATTATGCCTAAAACATTGCAAAGTTCAAGGAATTTTTCTCTTATTGAAGTTACAAACTCTTTAGAAGAATTTTCGTTTACATTTGTGTTTGCAAACCTTGATATTTCAAAAATTGCAGTTATAGCATCTGCTGTGTTAAAGTCGTTATCCATAGCTTTTTCAAAGTCTAATTTAAATTTATCTGCTTCTAAATTAAGCTCTTTTTCTTTTTCGTTCATTTCGCCAGTAGCTTTTGACTCAAAGAACAAAAGAGATTTATAAGAGTTTTTAATTCTGTCAAGCCCAGCTCCTGCTGCTTCCATTAACTCGCTTGAGAAGTTAATTGGGCTTCTATAATGGCCACTTAAAATGAAAAACCTTACCACATCATAAGGTATGTGAGCTGTTATTTCTCTTAAAGTGAAGAAGTTGCCAAGAGATTTACTCATCTTTTTATTATCTACATTTATAAAGCCGTTATGGAGCCAATATTTTGCAAAAGGTTTTCCATTTGCTGCTTCTGACTGAGCAATTTCGTTTTCGTGGTGAGGGAAGATAAGGTCTTCTCCACCTGCGTGAATGTCGATTGTGTCGCCTAAATATTTTTTTGCCATTACAGAACATTCAATGTGCCAGCCAGGTCTACCATCTCCCCAAGGTGATGTCCAGTATGGTTCACCATCTTTTTTAGGTTTCCAAAGAACAAAGTCCATTGGGCTTTTTTTAGCATCATCAACTGCAACTCTTGCACCAGCTTCTAAGTCATCAATGTTTTTACCTGAAAGTTTTCCATAGCCATCAAAAGATTTTGTGCTATAAAAAACTGAGCCATTTACTTCATAAGCATAGCCTTTATCAATTAAAGTTTGTATCATTTCAATTATTTCAGGTATTTCTTCTGTTACTTTAGGGTTTTTTGTTGCAACTTCAACATTTAAACCCTCAGCATCTTTTTTAGCTTCTGCTATATATCTTTCAGAAATTACTTTTGAATCTACTCCTTCAGCATTAGCTTTTTTAATTATTTTATCATCTACATCTGTGAAGTTTTGAACATAGTTCACTTCATAGCCCTTATATTCTAAATATCTTCTGATTGTGTCAAAAATTACATAAGGTCTTGCATTACCTATGTGGATATAGTCATAAACTGTTGGGCCACATACATACATTTTAACTTTGCCTTCTTCAAGAGGGACAAATTCCTCTTTTTTCTTTGTTAAGCTATTATAAACTAACATTGTTTTTCTCCTTTTTTATTTTATTTAATTCATTTTCTAATTTTTCTATTTGAAGTTTTAAACGGCATAATTCCATTTCTACTGGGTCTGGAAGTTTTATTTGGTCTAGAGAATCTGACGGGCATATGCAAGTATCTCTATTTACGTTTTTAGCAGGTATGCCAACAACAGTTGAGCTAGGCGGAACATTGTGTAAAACGACAGAGCCAGCTCCAACTTTACTATTTTTTCCTATTGTAATTGGGCCTAAAACTCTTGCTCCTGCACCTATTAGCACATTATTTTCTATTGTTGGGTGCCTTTTGCCTGTTTCTTTACCTGTTCCACCTAATGTTACACCTTGGTAGATTATAACATTATCTCCTATTTCGCAGGTTTCACCTATTACAACTCCCATACCGTGGTCTATAAACACCCCTTTACCTATTTTAGCTCCTGGGTGTATTTCTATGCCAGTAAAAAACCTAGAAATTTGGGATATAAGTCTAGATAAAAAGAAAAGATGGCATTTATATAGTTTGTGAGATATTTTGTGCAAAAGTATTGCCCAAAAACTTGAGTAGAGTATAACTTCAAAGGCACTTTTTATTGCAGGGTCTTTTTTCTTTATGGTTTTTATTTCATTTTGACCAGCAATGTAAACAGCTATTATTAAAATTAAGGCTATTAATAAGAAAAATTTCATAAAATTCAACTCCATTTGCATAAAAATAGAGCCACCCCCTCATAGAGACGATGGCTCGTGGTTCCACTCTAATTCTGAATAATCAGCACTTTGGGACTTTAACGCAGCCAAGACGGAATAAACTACTTAAAATTCATCTATTCGGCTCAAAAATGCACTTCATCAAAACTTACATTAAGGTAATTTCAGCTTTATACCTCTCTCTGGAAATGCTTGTAGTGACTACTCTTTTTATCACAGCCTTTATATACTATATTCATTTTATACTTAAAATGTTAAATTGTCAAGAGGGGGAAAGATAGAAACAAAAAAACAGGCTTTAAAACCTGTTTTAAAGTTCAATTAAACAAACTGCTTTTGATGAAATTCCTTCGCCACTTCCAGTGAAGCCTAGTTCTTCTTCTGTTGTTGCTTTAACATTTATGTTATCAACAGAAATGTTTAGAGCTTTTGAAATGTTTTCTTCCATTTTTGAAATATATGGACGCATTTTTGGCCTTTGAGCCACTATAATTGAATCTATATTTATTATTTTTATGTTTTTTTCATCTAATTTTTCTTTTACATATTTTAGAAGTGTTATGCTAGATATATTTTTATATTTTGGGTCTGTATCTGGAAACAAAACACCTATGTCACCTAGCTTTGATGCACCTAAAAGAGCGTCCATAATTGCGTGAACTAAAACATCAGCGTCAGAGTGGCCTAAAAGGCCTTTTTCGTATGGAATATTTACTCCGCCTAAAATGAGTTCTCTATTTTCACATAGTTTATGAACATCATAACCTAAACCTACTCTAATATTCATAAAAGCCTCCAAAATTATTCGTTAATTGTGTAGCCAGCAATTCTTGCTAGTTCTTTTATTGTGGATTTTGAAACTTTTTTACCCATAAATTCAATTAAATCGTCCATTTCTCCAGTGAAAATGTCAGCTGGAGCATATTTTTTTAAAACAATTGTGTCGCTTGTTGTAAAAATTTCTAGAGCATCTCCGTCTTGTATATTAAATCTATCTCTAAGTTCTTTTGGTAAAACTAATCTTCCTGCGTTATCAACAGGTCTTACTATACCAGTAGCTTTCATAAATAGCCCTCCTTATATAATAAATTTGTAGAAAAATATTACATTTACGGAATTATAATACCATAAATGGAATAATATGTCAACAAATGTAACATAAATGTAATAAATAAAGTTTATTACATAATTCGACAAAAAAACGCACCAAAGGTGCGTTTTAAAGTAATTATTTATTAGACAAATATTCATCAATAGCAGCAGCAGCGTTTTTACCTGCACCCATTGCAAGAATAACTGTTGCAGCACCAGTTACTGCATCACCACCAGCATAAACACCTTCTTTTGATGTTAAGCCTGTGTTTTCTTCAGCAATTATACATTGTCTTTTATTTGTTTCAAGGCCTGGTGTTGTAGATGTTATAAGCGGGTTAGGGGAAGTACCTAAACTCATTATTACCATATCTACGTCCATAACAAATTCTGAATTTGGAATTACAACAGGGCGTCTTCTTCCGCTTTCATCAGGCTCGCCTAATTCCATTTTAACACATTTCATACCAGCTACCCAACCTTCTTCATCAACAAGGATTTCAACTGGGTTAGTTAAAGTGTCAAAGATTACACCTTCTTCTTTTGCGTGGTGTATTTCTTCAAGTCTTGCTGGAAGTTCAGCTTCACTTCTTCTATAAACAATGTGGGCTTCTGCACCAAGCCTTAAAGCTGTTCTTACAGCGTCCATAGCAACATTACCACCGCCAATAACAGCTACTTTTTTACCAGTTTTAACTGGAGTGTCATAGCTTTCATCAAAAGCTCTCATTAAATTTACTCTTGTGAGATATTCATTAGCAGAAACTACACCCATAGCTGTTTCGCCAGGAATGTTCATAAAGTTTGGTAGACCAGCACCAGAGCCAATGAACACTGCGTCAAAGCCCTCATCTTCTAAAAGAGAGTCAATAGAAACAGTTCTTCCAACAAGGACATTTGTTTCAATTTTAACGCCAAGTTTTTCTATGTTTTCAATTTCTGGCAGAACAACTTCGTTTTTTGGCAACCTAAACTCTGGAATACCGTAGCTTAAAACGCCACCAGCTTTGTGTAAAGCTTCAAAAATTGTTACATCATAGCCTTTTTTAGCTAAATCTCCTGCACAAGTTAAGCCAGCAGGGCCAGCACCAATTACAGCTACTTTCTTGCCGTTTGGCTCAGCTTTTTCTGTTAAATCAACTTTATTTTTTCTTGCCCAATCTGCAGTAAACCTTTCAAGTTTACCAATTGAAACTGCATCGCCTTTATTACCAACAACACATTTTCCTTCACACTGTGTTTCTTGCGGACAAACTCTACCACAAACTGCTGGAAGAGCAGAGTATTTAGCTATTTCTTTTGCTGCAGCTTCAAAGTTCTTTTCTTTTAAATGAGTTATAAAGCCTGGAATGTTGATATTTACAGGGCAGCCTTTAACACACATTGGGTTTTTACAGTTAAGACATCTTTGTGCTTCTAAAACAGCCTCTTCTTCTGTGTAGCCAAGACATACTTCATCAAAGTTTGTTGCTCTTACCTTTGGTTCTTGCTCTCTAACTGGAACTTTTGTAAAATTAATAGCCATTACTTGTCACCTCCGCAACCACAGCCACCGTTTTTATGTGTGCTGCCTTCTTCAAATTTAAGTTTTGCTTTACCTTCTTCAGTTTTATACATAGTTTGTCTTCTCATAGCACCATCATAATCTACCTTATGGCCGTCAAATTCAGGGCCGTCTACGCAAGCAAACTTAACTTCGCCATCAACAACAACTCTACAAGCACCACACATTCCTGTGCCATCAACCATTATTGGGTTTAAACTTACAATAGATGGGATATTTAAAGCCTTTGTTGCCATAGATGTGAATTTCATCATAATCATTGGGCCAATTATTACAGCGTGGTTATATTCTTTGCCTTGGTTTTTAACAAGGTCTTCTAAAAGGTCTGTTGCACGGCCAGCAAAGCCAGCAGAGCCATCGTCAGTTGCTATGTATACATTTTCAGCAACTTTTTTCATTTCATCAACTAAAATTAAAAGGTCTTTATTTCTTGCACCAATTAAAACATCAGCTTTTATGCCTCTTTCGTGAAGGTATTTCACCTGTGGATAAACTGGAGCTGCACCTACACCACCAGCTACAAAAATTATGTTCATTTTTGAAAGCTCTTCTGGTGTTTTTTCGCATAAATCACTTGGGCGACCTAAAGGACCTACAAAATCAGAAATATAATCCCCTTCTTCGTAGTTCATAAGCTCCATTGTGGACTTACCAACAGCTTGAGTTACAATTGAAACTGTGCCCCTTTTTGCATCGTAGTCTGATATTGTTAAAGGAATTCTTTCACCTTTTTCATTTATTTTTAAAATTACAAATTGACCAGGTAATGCAGATTTTGCAATACGAGGTGCATCAATTTCCATTTCGTAAATGGTAGGTGTAAGCATTCTCTTTTTGACAATTTTATACATAGTTAGCCTCCTCATATATAATATATCTTTTATCATTATACAACAATATTGTTAAATTTAAAACAATTTTTTTGTTTTTTTATTAAAAAAATTAAGTTTTGTGCAAATTTGACAAAAAATTAACTTTCTTTTATTTAGTAAATTTGTTTAATCTTTAGATATTTAATGGATATATTTAACAAAATTAAAAAAAGGCTTGTTATTTAAGGCATTTACATTTAAAATATATAATAAGATATTTTGTTACTAGATTTTTTTAAAAAAATATAGGAGTGTTTATTATTATGTATAAAGGTAAAAGAAAAAATGAATTAACAAGAAACAAAAGGAGGAAAAAAAGTGTTACTCCTGTGATGGTTGGTCTTGTTATGATAATTGGTTTCTTTGTTGGTATAGGAAGTTTTTCCATAGGTTACAATTATATGATGGCTGATGCAGAAGATGAAATAAATACTAATACATTTTCTGCAAATGATATTGCAGGGCAGGCTCAAGCAAATTTAATTGGCTCTGATGTTGACGCTGTTGTTACAAACATTAACAAATTAGAAAATGGGTCTAGTATTACATTTAAAAATTTAAAAAACGACACAACAAACATTGTTAATGTTACAGAAAAAACAATTTTTCCTAAGGCTATAAATGAAGCTAACATTTATGTTGGAGATATTTTTACTTATGTTTTTGACAAAGAGAAAAATTTAGTTGAGTTAAAAGAATGTGAAAATGCTTGGACATTTAACGACATTGGTGCTAGAGTTAACAAAACTGCTAAGCTTATTAAATTTGGCTCTGAGTCAAAAGAACACAAAGATGCTTCATATAAATACGACGAAAATATTATTTCAATTAGGGACAAATCAGGAAACAGCATAACTCTTGAAAAACTTAGCCCATTAGACACATTAAAATTAACTGGATACAACAATGGGATTGTTGACAGAGTTTATAGTATTCAAGTTGTAAATGGACACGGAACTGTTGAGCTTAAAAACATTAACAAAATTAAAAATGCTAGAGTTAAAATTGATAATGTTGACACAACTGTTAGCATTGGAAACCCTGTTTTAACATTAAGCGAGGGTACTCACACTGTTTTAGTTACAGGAAGAAACATTTCTGATATTGAAAAGCAAGTTACAGTTAGCGAAAAAACTCCAGCTGTTTTAGACCTTTCTAACGTTGTGGTTAGCACTGGCGCATTAACTGTGTATTCAAATGTTGAGGACTATATTTTATATTTAAATGACAAAGAGTATAATGAAGAGGAGTCTATTTTATTGCCTTATGGCGAGTACAAGGTTATAGCTCAAAAAGATGGTTACAAAACTTTTACTTCAACTGTTACTATTGACGAGGACCAAAACACTTTAAAGGTTAATATGAGCAGGCTTAAAGAATCTGGAATTTTATCCCTTAATGCTAACCCTAGTGAAGCTGAAATATATATTAACGATGAGTACGTTGGAAAGGGTAGTGTTAAGGTTGAGCTTGCTTTAGGCTCTTATATAGCTAAGGCTGTTTGTGATGGATATGAAAGCCAGAGCAAGCAAATTAATGTATCTGTTGACGGGCAGGAAATTTCTGGTAGTTTTGATTTAAAGGCTAAGTAAAATATGAAAAAAGTAGAAAAGTTTTGTAAAAATATAATAAAAGTGGTTGAAACAACTCCGCAACTAGCCATTTACAAAAGAGATTTTTTAACTTTTGTGGATATGGTTTTAGATTATACTAAAGGCAAATACAAGTATGTATCTAAAAGCAGTAAGTATGTTGTGGCAATTTGCGTTTTTTACATTTTATTTCCATTTAAGTTTAGAAAAGTTCCTTTTTTTAAAGAGATTAACAATGTTTCTGTGTTGTTATTTATGATTAAAATGTTAAAAAAAGAAATTGGTTTTTATAGAATTTTTAAAATGCAAAATTTATAGAAAAAATGGCTTAAAATAGTTGACATTGATATTTAACTATGGTATAATGTGTTTGTTATGCCGCACGAAAAGGTTTACAAGTTGATTTTTTTCACACCAAATTCGGCGAGTTTTGTTTAAGGAGGTGTACAAAGGATGTACGCAATTATTGAAACAGGTGGTAAGCAGTACAAGGTAGCTGAGGGTGATATCATCACTGTTGAAAAGTTAGGTGTTGAGGCTGACTCTAAGTTTACTTTTGACAAGGTTTTAGCTGTATGTGATGGCGACAACTTTAAGTTTGGTGCTGACGCTTCTAAGGCAACTGTTGAGGCAACAGTTATTGGCGATGGCAAGGCTAAGAAAGTTATCGTTTACAAGTACAAGCCAAAGAAGGGCTTCCATAAGAAAAATGGTCATAGACAGCCTTTCACTCAGTTAAAGATTGAAAAAATTAACGGCTAATTTATAAAATGATAAATATAAATGTTATCAGAAACAATGAGAACGAGATTTGTGGTGTTAAAATAGACAACCACGGCGACCCTATTGTTTGTTCGGCTGTGTCTATTTTGTTTTTAAACACTTGCAACAGTATTGAAGAATTTACTGACGCACATTTTGAAGTTGAAATTGCTCCAGAGGGTGGAGATGCTGTTTTAATTGTGTCTGAGTTTGACACAAAGGGAAAAGCTAGGCTTTTAATGGATAGTCTTGTTCTTGGTTTAAAATCTATTGAAGAAAGTTATAAAGACGATATAATCGTTTGTGATTAGGAGGTGTAAGTGATGTTAAGAATTAACCTTCAGTTATTTGCTCATAAGAAGGGTGTTGGTTCTACTAAGAACGGTCGTGACTCTGAGTCTAAGAGATTAGGTGCTAAGAGAGCTGACGGTCAGATTGTTAAGGCTGGCAACATTCTTTATACTCAGAGAGGTACTAAAATTCACCCAGGTGTTAACGTAGGTAGAGGTGGCAATGACACTTTATTTGCTCTTGTTGACGGTATAGTTAAGTACGAGAGAAAGGGTAGGGACAAGAAGCAGGTTTCTGTTTACCCAGTAGCTGAGTAATTAATAATTAACTAATTAGGCTGACCTAAACTTTTTTAGGTCAGTTTTTTAATATGTTATGAAAATTTATATTCCAGAATTTTAGATTTTCTAGTATTGTGGAATATGAGTTTACATAACATATTTTTAGGATTATTATAGAAAGGGAGTTGGAATATGTTTGTAGATAGAGCAAAAATTCATATTAAAGGTGGAAACGGTGGAAATGGTGCTGTAAGTTTTTATCGTGCTAAATATATTACTAACGGTGGCCCAGATGGTGGCGACGGTGGTAAAGGCGGAGATGTTATA
Source organism: uncultured Clostridia bacterium (assembly GCA_944384235.1). GTDB lineage: Bacteria > Bacillota > Clostridia > Lachnospirales > CAG-274 > Gallispira. The sequence goes on along the minus strand of CALWSP010000025.1, from coordinate 77,292 downwards.
TTTGTTGCTGATGAGGGTATGAACACTCTTATTGATTTTAGATATAAAAGAATGTTTAAGGCATCTCCTGGCGTAGATGGTGGAAAGAGAAATTGTACTGGCGCTGACGGCGAAGATGTTATTATTAAAGTTCCAGTTGGTACTGTTATTAGAGAGGCCACATCTAACAAAATAATGGCTGATTTAACTCATAACGGAGAAAAGAAAGTTCTTATTAAAGGCGGAAAGGGTGGAAAAGGCAACCAACATTTTGCAACACCTACTAGACAAGCTCCTAGATATGCTGAAAGAGGCAGAACTTCTAAAGAATATGATGTTATTTTAGAGTTAAAGTTAATTGCTGATGTTGGGCTTATAGGTTTTCCAAATGTAGGAAAGTCAACGTTACTTTCTATGGTTACAAACGCTAACCCTAAAATTGCAAACTATCACTTTACTACACTTTCTCCAAATTTAGGTGTAGTTAGAAGTAGATGGGGCGAGGACTTTGTTATGGCAGATATTCCTGGCCTTATTGAGGGCGCAAGCGAGGGCATTGGTTTAGGACACGAATTTTTAAGACACGTTGAAAGAACTAAAGTTTTTATTCACGTTGTTGATGGTGCCGCTCTTGAAGGAAACGACCCTATTGAAAGCATTGAAAAAATTAACGACGAGCTTGAAAAATACAAAGAAGGTTTATCTGAAAGACCTACTGTTATTGCTGTGAACAAAATGGACATTCCAGAGGCTGAAGAAAATTTTGAGAAGATTAAGGCTAAGTATGAATCTGACAAGGTTAAAGTTTTCCCAATTTCAGCTGCTACAAACACTGGCCTTGACGAGCTTTTATCTGCTGTTGCAAACATATTAAAGGATTATCCAGAAGACATTGTTTTTGAAGAGGATTACGATGAATATGCTGAAGCAGAGGCTAATTTAGACAACGAACCATTTACTATTGAGCAATATAGCGAGCATTACTTTGTTGTTGAAGGTGTTGGTGTTGAAAAGATGATTGGTTACACTAACATTGACACAGAAAAAGGTTTTGCTTTCTTCCAAAGATACCTTAGAGAAAAGGGCATTATTGCTGCTCTTGAAGAAAAGGGTATTCAAGAGGGAGATACTGTTAAAATTTATGATTTAGAGTTTGAATTCTATAACTAAGGAGGGGTTGAAATGACTAGCAAGCAAAGAGCATTTTTAAGAAAAATGGCTACTAAAATTGATTCAGTTGTATCTATTGGTAAAAATGGTGTTACTCCTGAAGTAGTAGAAAGTTGTAATGAAGCAATTGAAGCAAGAGAACTTATTAAATGCACAGTTCTTGACAACTGTTTTGATGAGGTTAGAGATGTAGCTCATACTTGTGGAGAAAGAACTAGGTCAGAGGTTGTTCAAGTTATTGGCAGAAAATTTATTCTTTACAGACCTAAAAAGGACAAGCCTATTATTGAACTACCTAAAAAGTAAAAAAGATTGCCAGCTTAAGCTGGCAATCTTTTTTGGTTATAGTTAGAAAATGTTTTAGAAATTTTGTTTTTTACATTTGTTACAAACACCATAAAAATTTATGTCGTAAGCATCTATATCAAAACCAGAAAGATTTTCTAAATCATTTATGCTTTCTTGCATATCTATGTTACCAAAATAATCAGAAACGCTATTACATTTTTTACAGATTACGTGGGAATGCGTTTCTATTTTAGCATCATATCTATTACTATCTTCGCCTACATTAAATTCTTTTATTAGTTTAACATCTCTAAGGGAAGCTACTGTTTTATATACAGTTGCTAAACTCATTGTTGGAAACATATTTTTTAAATCGTTATATATGGTTTCTACTGTTGGGTGATTGCAATTATCAACAAGATAGGAATATATAGCCAAGCGTTGTGGTGTTACTTTTAATTTGTTTGCTTTTAAATTTTCTGTAAGATAATTCATAATATACCTCCCGCACACAACTTTTTAATAGCATAGTAATATAAATAATTGTCTTTGTCAAGTATTTTAAAAAAACTTTTATCTATATTGTAAAATTTATGGATTTGTGATATTATAAAAGCAATAAATAAAATGATTTGGAAGTGTGAAAAATGAACATAGTTTTATATCAACCTGAAATACCTATGAACACAGGAAATATAGGCCGTACTTGTGTTGCAACTGGTGCAAAGCTACACCTTATTAGGCCTTTGGGTTTTAGAATTGACGACAAAACGTTGAAAAGAGCAGGAATGGATTACTGGTCTGACTTAGATGTGACATATTATGACAATTTTGAGGATTTTATGGAGAAAAATCCTAATGCAAAAATTTATATGGGAACAACTAAGGCTAAAAACTCTTATGTTGATGTTTCATATAGTGATGATGATTTTTTAATGTTTGGCAGCGAGGGTAGTGGAATACCTGAAGAAATTCTTTTAAAAAACAAGGAAAATTGCATTAGAATACCTATGCTTGAGCAATACAGAAGTTTAAACCTAGCTAATTCTGTTGCTATTGTGTTATATGAGGCTTTAAGGCAGACAGGCTTTAAAGGATTAAGTTCTGAGGGTGATTTGCACAGACACAGCTGGGACGAGGTTTAATGGAGGTTTTATATGGAAGATACAATTATTGTTATAATGTTAAAAAATAAAAATACGGGTTTTTTAGAAAAAGAACTTGCAAGTCTTGATTTAGTTGAAAATGTAGATTATATTGTCAATATTTTTGCTACTGACGAAGATAGTGGTAGAAAGTTGCACATAAAGTTATCTACCAAAAAAGATGTTTTAGACTGGGAATATTCTGCTATATATGATTATTACGACACAGAATGTTTTAAGGGCAAGTGTGATGTTATAGAGTGTGATGATGATTACAACCCTGTTTGGGAAGTTATTATTGATTATGATGAGGATTTATCTATACTTGAAGAAAAGGTTTCCGAAATTTTAGCAATTCATAAAAATGAAGTTGAAGATGTTTTTGACACTATAAAAGATAAGGAGATGGAGTATAGAGATGGAGAATAAAAACATTAGTTTTGACAGCCAAATAGGAAAAGAGGAAAAAAGCAAAAAGCCTATTATTATTTTAGCTATTGTTATTGCTTTATGTGTTATTAGTGTTATTGGGTATGTTGTTTACAGAAAAAGCAACATTACAGAAATTGCAATTGGTTTATCAGACATAGAGCTTACAGACGAGATTAAAGGCGAAATGAAAACTTTGCTTGAAAACGCTGAAAAGTATTATGATGAAAATGTTAACGACAGTGTGTTAGTTAGCCAATATGGTCTTTTATATAATTATAGGGCTAAAATGAATGTTATGGCTAGTGACATTGTGGAAAAAAACAGCAAATTATCAAACAAAGAAATTGCTGAGATGGATATTTTATTTGTTAGAGGCGACGACGTTGTTGAGGGTTTAGGTGAAGAATTAGAGTTATTTATGTCTATAAATTCAAGTAGCGGATATTATGTTTTATCTAAAAATGGTGATGAAGCAACGTTTAATGAAAAAGAGTTTAAAAACCTTTTAATGAAGTATGCTCCAACTCACAACAATATAGTAAATCCGTCAAAAGAAAGCGACATTTATTTAAACATATTAAATGCAGCAGGTATAGTTAATATGGATATAAAGCATATTGCTTGCGATGATAAGTATGCAGTTGTTGTGGCTGGTGGGGTTGAAAACCCTAAAGATTTAAGAGAAATTGCTCTTATAAACGAAGATGGTTGGAAAGTGATTGACAAAGACCTTGCAAAAAGCCAAAACCCTTATGTAGAAATAAATAATAATTACCCTGATATGGATTTAGGGCTTATGCCTATTTACAACATTAGCGAATTTGACGAGATAGTTACAGATGGGTTAGAAGAATATATAAATGCGTTAGTTGAAATAGGGTTAATGGACGAAAGTGAGAAAGAAGGAGCTTATGCAGTTAATTGTGGTAGGTTTACTTATGTTCAAGCTAAAAATGGAAACAGATATGTTGGATATTTAGGTGACGACAACAACTTAGAGTTTAACAAAGCAACTAACATTGAAGAAAGCATAAACCTTATGTTAGCTTATGACAAAAACCCACCAGTGTTTATAGCTATTTTTAATTAATTAAAAAAACAGCTTTTATTAAAGCTGTTTTTTTATTACATTTCTTTATGATATAAGTTGTAGTGGAGTATTCTAAGGGCAACTGCAAGCTCTCCAGCTTCAATTTGGCCTGGTGCAGAGGCTTTTCTTGCACAACCAAAAGTGATTGCAGAGCCAAAAATTTCGCCAGCTAACCTACTTACTACACCTCTGCCGTCCATTGACATTGTTACAACGGGGCAGTCTGGATATTTTGTGTGGAAAGTGTCTGTGACATCTAAAAGAGCTAAAACATCTTTATTATTATTTGGCATAACTGCGATTTTAACTATGTCAGCGCCTAATTCATTCATTTTTTCTAGGCGAGAAAGAATATCTTCTTTTTCAGGTGTTTTTTCGAAATCGTGGTTAGAAACAAGAACTACTACATTATGTTCTTTTGCAAGTTTAATTATGTTTTTTACATAATCATCGCCAATCATAAGTTCAATGTCTATCATATCGATAAGGCCACTTTTAATTGCTATTTCATTTATTTTTATATAATCCTCTATTTCTAGTGGTTGAATTCCACCTTCGTTTAAAGTTCTAAAAGTGAAAAGAATAGGCTTTGAATCTACTAGTTTTCTAATTAAGTTAAGCATTTCTATGAGGTTATCCTCGTTTGTGCACTCATCATACCAATCTGCTCTAAATTCTACTATATCAGGTTTTAAAGCCGCTATTGTCATAGCTTGAGATGTGATTTCGTATTGAGTATGACCAACAATTGGAAGACAGATTTTAGGTATGCCTTCTCCAATTTTTAATTTTCTTACTTCAATTGGATTCATTTCTTAGCCCCCTATATTAAAAAAGTGTTAATATTAAATATAGTATATCAATTTATATATAATAAGTCAAATATAAATGTATATAAAAAATGACAGAAATTTAGAAAAAATTTCTGTCATTTTTAGTTAGTAAATGGAATATTCTTTTACATTTTCAAGGTTATCTGTGTCAGAAACAATAAGATTGTTAGACATAAATGTGTATTTGAAACCATTTTGTTTAAAAGTATGAATTTGAGCATCACTATTTGGGAGAGAAAGAACTCCAATTCTTTCAAAGCCATCGTCTAAGTTGACTTTATAGACATATCCACCGTTGAAAGTTTGGTTTTTCTTTTCTTGGTTTTCATAAATTGTTACTGGTATAGTGAATGTGTTTTTCTCTTTATCAAAGAAAAAGCTCGAATTGTCTTTAAACAAGTTTGTTTCTATATTTCCTTGACCTAATTCCTGTTTATATTTTAAAACAGGATTATCTTTATCTGAAATGTCATAAAGAGAAATGGAGAGCTTATCATTTCCGTTATCTATTGTAATTATATGGTTTTCATCATACATATAGATTAAAAGATTACCGCTTGAAAGCTTTAAGATGCCATTTCCTCTTGGGTTAGTTGGTTCTGTTAAGTCGACAGAGTAGAGAGCTTGACCTTTTTTGCTAGGTGAGATGAAAAGCTTATTTTTATCAAATATAGCTCCACCTGTTTCTACTCCAGAAACTATTTCGTTTGCAAAGCCACATATTTCAAGGTTATTATTTAAAATATAGACATTTGTTACATTTTTATTTATGCCTTTTTTCTTGTATTGTGTTGCTAACCTAAAGTAGCCAGAATATTCATTCATTGAATTTTTATCAACAAGATAGCCTTGAACATTTCCTTTGCCTGACATATAAATTTTTCCATTTAAAAGGCTTAGCCTATAAATGAAAGTATTTTCTATGTTTTCATTTGAAGAAAAAGCATTATATCTATTTTTAGCTATATAGACATTATTATTTGACATATAGACATTATCCCCAGCACCTAAGTAGGACTTAACTTCTGGATGGAAGTTTATATCTGAAAGGTTGAAGGAGTAAACAATCATATAGTTTGTTGAAGAACCTTCAGGGAAATACTGCATATTTTCATAGTCTAGGCTCTTTTTATTATAGTTGTTTAAAGAGTCTATATAAACAGGTGGATAAAATTTTCCGTTTGAAGAAAGGCTTGAAATAGGGCAGTTTATTAAAGTGTAGATGAAGTTACCATTTTGTATAGAGTTTGTATAGTATCCATCTATTTTAATTTCCCTAAGTTTTTTAATATCCTGTTTATTTGTTATATCAAAGGCATATAGTGTTGACTGTGAATTATTTTCTTCATATGAACTTGTTCCAACAGCAACTAACAAATTATTTTGTATATATATTTTTTCACAATTAAAATTCTGCTCAAGTTCAATAGTTTTTGTTGTTATTTCGCTATTTGAAGCTGTATCTAAAACATATATTTTATTATTATTAGCATAAAAAATATAATTAGATATTGACTTAATATTGTTTGAATCTCTATTTTGTAAAAGCTGAACAGGTGGAATTTCTGTTGTTTTATTAGTGTTTCCTATCTGTTTTAAAATGTTATTTGCTGTGCTAAAACGAGCTATTTCTTTCATATTTTCCTCTGTTGCAACATAAGGAAGGTCGTTTACTTGCGATTTTAAGCTATTAATAAAGTCTGTGTTTTCAGCATCTGTAAAGACATTATGCATATCAGAAATTATTGTTAAATTGTCGTAATAGTGAATTGACTTATTAAAGGCTTTAGCAAAGACTTCTAGAGGAACATATATACACCCATTTTTTATAAAAACCCTATTGTTATATTCTATATCCTTTTCTTTGTTGCTATCTACAAGGTCAGCTTTTGACCTATCAAGAACTAGTGCTTGATTGTCAAGTCTTATTGTGGCACTACAAGCTGATAAATCTTCTGATGTTGTAGCTTTATAGGCTGTTTGGAAAAATGATGCAGGAACATATACATTTTGATTTTCTATTATAGGAACCATTGACGCATCGTTTTTATTAATAAGTGTTTGAGCCTTGTTTACTAGAATAACTGGGCTGTTTTCGTACAAAACAACAGCAGAATCTAGCCTATCTTCTACAACTACATTTTCTGATGTAGATGGAGCAGATATATTTGACTTACTTGAATAATACTGCAAGCCAAAAACACAACATAATATAAAGGCATAAACAGACAATATGGCAAGCACCATTTTGTTATTCATATCTTCACCTCATTAGTAAATATATCCTGTTGGATTTGTGTGTTTTCCGTTTATTCTAACTTCAAAGTGGAGGTGAACACCTGTTGAATAGCCTGTTGTACCTGCACCTGAAATAACTTGACCTCGTGAAACTTGTTGGCCCTGAGAAACTTTTAAAATGTTATTGTGGGCATATAAAGTGGAGTAGCCACCACCGTGGTCAATGATTATACATTTTCCGTAGCCACCTCTCCAGCCAGCATAAATTACAGTTCCGCTTTCAGCAGCGATTACATCTGTGTTTAAAGTTGCTTTAAGGTCTACACCTGTGTGGAACTCTTGTTTGCCACTAATTGGGCTACCTCTATAACCATAGCCAGAGTTTGGAGTGTAGCCATTATAAGCTGGAACTGGGTATTGGAATTTTTTCCCGTCTGTGTTATAAACCTTACTTGAGTTATTTGAAATTGTAGTTGACTGTTGTGCCTTTTGAGCAGCTTTTGCAGCTTCTTCAGCAGCCTTTTGAGCTTTTTGGATAAGTTCTTGAACATTCTTATCTTGTTTTTCTAAATCTGCTATTTGAGCTTCATATGTAGCTGCGTTAGAGTCAAGTTGTTTAACAATTGCTGTTTTTTGGATTATCTTAGAATCTAACTCTTGTTGTTTTGTAGTTTGCTTTGCTTTTATATCTTCTATTTCTTTTTTGTTTGCAGCTATTTCATTAACATTTGTGTTAATTATGTTTTCTGCCTGAGTATAATTTTCCAAAAGTTCTTTATCATAAGACATAAACCTATTTGCATATTCTACTCTTTTAAGAAAATCAGAAAAGCTATCAGCACCTAAAATTACTTCAAGATAGCTAGAGTTACCATATTCATACATAACTCTAATTCTTTTTTTAAGGGTTTCATATTGTTCTTCTTTTACTTTTTTTGCTTCTTCAAGCTCTTTTTGTTTTTGTTCAAGGTTTTTTGTTGTTTCATTTAATTTAATGTTTAAATTATTTAGTTCTGCTTGAACTTGTGCAAGCTCTCTATCTAATTTTTGAACATCAGATTGAGCTGCAGACTTTTGTGCATTTGTTTCATTTAATTTTTTTTGAGCTTGACTTATTTGTGTTTTAAAAGACGAACTTTTATTTTTTAAAGAGGATACAGACTCTGCATTAACACTTACAGTTGTAGCTGAGAGAGTTAAAGCAAGAAAAACCCCCATAATTTTTTTGTTCATCATTTCACTTCCTTTGTTGAATTTATTATACTTTAAGGTGTTTTCTTATGGAGCTAATGCTTCCAATAGCACCAATTAGCATACCTATTAGCAATGAAATTGGAATTATGACAGTGAAAATGTCCATAGCTGGTTTAAGGTGTGCTATATTTTTTAAAATATACTCGTTTTCAAAAAGGCTATAAATTTTTATGTAGCCTAAAGTGCATATTATAGATGGTAGGATTGCACCTACAAGGCCAATTACTATACCTTCTATTATAAATGGCCATCTAATGAACCAGTCTGTTGCACCTACATATTTCATTATGTTGATTTCATTTTTTCTTACAAAGACTGTTAATTTAATTGTGTTCATTATTATTCCAATTGAAATTATGCTTAAAATTGCTATAAGAGTTATTGAAATAATTTTAAAGGCTGCATCTATTGTTACAAGGGTGTCTGTGAGCTGTTGAGCGTGGCTTATAAGCTCTATACCTTGGAACTCATAGTCTTTATCGCCTAAAGTTAACTCATTAGCATAAACTGTTTCAGTAAAAAGAGAGCTAGTTTGAACAGCTGTTGTTGTTTGGGACTGTGGAATGACTTGCTCGTTGGCTGAGTCTGTTGCTGGAGTATCAGCTTTTTTAATTCCTAAAATTTGTTCTTCAAATTCCCACTGGAGTTGTTCTAATTTTTTAATGAAAAGTTTTTGTAGTTTAATGTCCTTTAGTTTTAACTCAATTGAACGAGGTAAAGGATTATCATCTTTTAGGCCATCTAAAAACTCTGTGTTATAAATGTCTTTTGCATCTTCTAACGCCTCATCAGCTGAAATAAATGTTACTTCACTAACTTCTGGCATATTTTTTAAAGTTGTTATTAAGGAATCAACGTTAGCTTGTGTTGGTTTTTCGCCAAGATAGAGTGTTATGCCTATTTCAGATTCTATTTGCTGCATTATATAATTTACATTTGTTATTATGCAAAGAGATAAAATTACAATAAAAATGCAAGCACTTACAATAGCTGTGGAGGCAAAGCTCATTAAGCCGTTTTTGAAGATACCACTAATGCCTTGATTAATAAAGTATTTCCACGTTCTTAGCTTCATCGCTATATCCACCACCTTCTATATCTCTTAACACGCTACCTTTATTTATTGTTACAACTCTTTTTTGCATTTTATCTACAATATCTTTAGCGTGAGTTGAAATTACAACTGTTGTTCCATTTCTGTGTATTTCTTGTATAAGTTCCATAATTTCCCAAGCTGTTTCAGGGTCTAAATTACCAGTAGGTTCATCTGCTAGTAAGATAGGTGGCCTATTTATTATTGCTCTTGCTAGGGCAACTCTTTGTTGCTCTCCGCCTGAGAGCTGGTTTGGGTAGGCATTTGCTTTTTTGCCTAGGCCTACCATTGCTAAAATTTGTGGAACATTTCTTCTTATTATTTTTGGGTTTGTTTCGATTACTTGCATTGCAAAGGCTACATTTTCATAGACTGTTTTTGATGGCAAAAGCCTAAAGTCTTGAAAGACTACGCCAATTTTTCGCCTTAAATAAGGAATTTGCCTTCTTTTTAGCTTTGTAATGTCTGTTCCATTTATTATTATTTTGCCTGAAGTTGGTTCAACTTCCTTTAACAAAAGACGCATAAAAGTTGACTTTCCTGAACCAGAGGAACCAACAACAAAAACAAACTCGCCTTTATTGATGTGGAGTGTTGTATCTCTCATACCAACAGCACCATTTTCATAGACTTTTGTTACATTCTCCATTTTTATCATATAGAGATAACTTCCTTTCTTATTTGAGAACAATTTTTAATAAACATAGTTCTCTCTATAATTTAAATATTTGCTTACCATAAGCATTATTTTGAAAATTATTGCATCATCAAAATTTCTTAAATCTAAGCCTGTCATTTTCTGAAGTTTATCTAGCCTATAAACTAAAGTGTTTCTGTGGATATAAAGTTGTCTAGATGTTTCAGAAACGTTAAGGTTGTTTTCAAAGAATTTATTTACAGTTGCTAGTGTTTCATCGTCAAATTGGTCAATTGAAATGCCGTGAAGAACTTCATTAACAAACATTTTGCAAAGAGAACCATCTAGCTGATATATAAGCCTGCCTATTCCAAGTTGCTCATAGTTTACTACATATTTATTCTCTTCAAAAATTTTGCCAACTTCAAGGGCAAGTTTAGCTTCTTTATAGGAAAGAGAAACATTTTTTAAATCATTAACAGCTGTACCTATTGAAACATAAATGTTTGTCATTGCTTCGGCTGTTAAAGTGTCGTAGATGCTTTTTGCTATGTTTTCAATTTCCTCTTTTCCATCTTTTTCTTTTAACTCTTTAACCAAGATGATACTTTTTTCATTTACTGCTGTGACAAAGTCTTTTTGTTTTGTTGGGAATATACTTCTTACTATTTCTACAACATTTAAGTCTTTATCTATTTCTGTTTCAATTAAGTAGACAATTCGTCTTGCTGAATTTTCAATGTGTAGTTTTTTTGCTCTTGAATAAATGTCAACTAGCAAGAGATTATCTAAAAGGAGGTTTTTGATAAAATTATCTCTATCATATCTTTCCTTATAGGCTACAAGAAGGTTTTGAAGTTGGAAGGCTGTCATTTTTCCAATTCTATAAGTTTCTTCATCATCGCCTTTTATTAAGACGATGTATTCTGCTGAGCCATTGTCAAAAACTTTAAAGTATTGGTAGCCCTGAACAAGTTGGTTTTCAGCTGGGCTTGAAATGAAAATATCGGCATTATCTATTAAAGTGTTTAACTTTCCTTCTTCAGTTGTGGCTACAACTTTACCCTCTCTTTCAGCAACACTAAGTTCACGTCTTGTAATATTTTTAAGACCATCTATTGTACTTTGTAATATTTGATTTGATATCATTAAATCGGCCTCCCTTAATTTATAAGTTTAAATTCTAATTACATACCTTCTTATATTTTATAACAAATTCGCATAAAAATAAAGAGAAATCATAAAAAAATTTTATTAATTTGTAAAAATTTAATTACTTTTTAATATTTTATCAAGAAAAGTTGATTAGGGTAATTGTATAAGGGAGGTAAAGTGTGATATAATTGTTATATTATGAAATTAGATTTTTTAGATTGTTGGAGGATTAGTCAATGAGCGTTAATAAAAATAAAATTGAAGTTAATATTGGGGGTAGAATTTACAAGTTAGCGAGTTCTGATAGTGAGGGATATATTAAAACTGTTGCAGATTATTTAGACAACAAAATTGGGGAATTAAAAGCAGATTCTTCGCCTGAAATTGTGTACAATGAAAATTTTCCAGTTATATTAGCTTTAAATATTGCTGATGATTTATTTAAAGAAAAGGAAAAAAGCAAAACTATTCTTTCTGGAACAGCTGATGAAAAAGACAGTAGCATTATAAACAAGTTAAACACTGAGTTAGAAACAAAGAACAAAGATATAAACGAGTTAAAAAACCTTTATAACATAAAAATGAACGATTACAATTTGCTTCTTGACAGGTTTGAAAGCAAAAACAACGAGCTTGAAAATATGAAAGAAAATGTTCAAGGAAGCGAGGACAAAGTTGAGGCATTAGAAAGAAAAATTGATGTTTTAAACGGAGATATTGTTGAGTTAAACGCTAAGTTATATGAAAATGAAATTACTATTAACGAGTTTAACAACAAAATTAACAGCAAAAATCAAGAGCTTAACAATTTAAGTAAAAAGTTAAATGAAAAAAATGTTGCTTTAAGTGAATTAAATCAAAAGGCTTTTGAAAGAAACACTAAATTAAGTAGTGTGAACAAAGAAAGGGACGAGCTTGCTATTAAGGTTAAAGCATTAAACAAAAGCATTAAAGAGCTAGAAAACCAAGTTAAAACGCTTAGCAAGGAAAAAGACGAGCTTTCATTGGAAAATGAAAACCTTAAAAAAGATGTTATTTCAGTTAAAGACCAATTTGATACATTTAAAAACAGTATTGAAATTAACGAAGAAAACCAGCTTAAAACTGCTTTTGCTAAGTTAAGAACTGAAAATATGGAGCTTTTAAGAAAAATTGAAAGATATGAATCAAGTATTAAGAAAAAATAGGAGAGAAAAATGAAAAAACCAGAAATTTTAGCACCCACAGGTTCAAAGGAAAGTGTAATTGCTGCAATTAATGGTGGTTGTGATGCTATATACATAGGTGGAAAAAGTTTTAATGCTAGAAAGTATGCTTTAAACCCATCTGATGAGCAGTTAAAAGAAATTATTGACTTATGTCATTTAAGAAAGATTAAAGTTTTCATTACTTTAAATATTTTATTTAAGGAAAATGAAATTCAAAGTGTTTTAGACTTTGTTAAAACGGTATATGACTTTGGTGCAGACGGAATTATTATTCAGGACATTGGAATTTTTGACCTTGTTAAAAAATATTTTCCAAACATTATTAAAAGTGCTTCAACTCAAATGTCTACCCACAATGTAGAGGGGGTTGAGCTTTTAAAGGAAATTGGCTTTAACAGAATTGTTCTTGCAAGAGAGCTTAACATTGAAGAAGTGGAGGCTATTAACAAAATTAAGGGCAGTGTTGAAATTGAAGGCTTTGCCCACGGTGCGTTATGTGTTTGTTACAGTGGTAGATGTTTAATGAGTAGTGTGATTGGGCAAAGAAGTGGAAACAGGGGCTGTTGTGCCCAGCCTTGTAGAATGGATTACACTTTCATTAAAAATGGAAAAATTGTTAAAAAGGGTTGCCTTTTATCGCCAAAGGATATTTCAACTCTTGAGATAATTGACAAGGTTGTAGAAACGGACACAGACAGTTTAAAAATTGAAGGCAGAATGAAAAGCCCTGAATATGTTTACGAAGTTGTATCACAATATAGAAAATACATAGACAAGGTTTGTGGTGGGGAAAAATTAAAGGTTGAAAAGCAAGATTTAAAGGATATTACTCAAATATTTAACAGAGGTGGGCAATCTTCAAGTGGATATTATAACTGTCATTCTGGACAAAGTATGATTAGCAAATCTCCCAAAAGTAGTGGTGTTGAAATAGGGTATGTTTTAGATTTTAACAACAAAACAAAAAGTTGTAAAATTAAATTAAAAGATAGTGTTGTAGCAGGCGATGGCATTGAAATTTGGGCAGATAGGCACACTGGTGTTGGCATAAACAAAGATGCTCAATCTGGAGAGGTTATTGTTGTTAATTTAAAAGACAAGGTTAAAAAGGGCGACTTAGTTTTTAAATCTTTTGACAAAAAATTAAACGATAGATTAAAAAGGACATATCAAGCAATAAATAAAAAAATTAATGTTAGAATTAATGTTAAGATAGGTTTTGAATGTAGTTATATAGAGTTTTTAGACTATGGGTTTAAAGTTTATGGAGAAGTTGCTCAAGAAGCTCAAAACCAGCCTATGACTAAAGAAGATATTGAAAAGAGAATTTTAAAAACAGGGGATACTCCTTTTGACTTTGAAATTTTAAACCTAGAAGTTGATGAAAACATTTATATGCCAGTTTCTTTATTAAATGCGTTTAGGAGAAATGCTTGTGATGTTTTAGCAGAAAGAATTGTTAAAAGCTATGAAAGAAAAAGCGAGAAAGTTAATTACAAGGCAGAAAAAGGGGAAAAGGCTGAAAAAATATTAGTTACAGCTCTTGTTAGAAATTTAGACCAGTTAAAGGCTTGTATTGAAGCTGGTGTTAAAGAAATATATTTTGATGGGTTATTTGATGCAATTAACGGATACAAAATGTGCAAAGAAAAAAATGTTAAAATGTATATAGCTTTGCCAGTTGTTTCTAAAAGTGGGTATCAAAAATATATTGACAAATTTGAAGACTATTGTGATGGTTTTCTTATGAGAAGTTATGCTAAAGTTAAGTCTAAAAAAGAGATTATATCTGACTTTAGTTTAAATACTATGAACAGCCAAACTATTAATGTTTTAAGAAACATTTATGGAGATAGAATTTGTTTATCTACTGAATTAAACACAGGAGAATTAAGCCAAATTGCAGATTTAAAAAGCGAAGTTGTTGTTTATGGAAGGCTTACTCTTATGACAACTAACCAATGTCCAGTTGGGCTTTATGAAGCAGAAAAAGGCAAGAAAAAATATTGTAAAAATAAAAATGAAAAAGCAAATTACTCCCTTATTGACAGAACGAAAACAGAGTTTCCAGTTATTAGGGACTGTGAAGAATGTGTTGCATTTATTTTAAATTCAATGCCTATGTGCACTTTAAAAAAATTTGATGAAATTAAAAAGGCTGGATTTGGATATGCAAGGCTTGAATTTAGTGTTGAAAGTTACAAAGATACTCTTGAAATAGCAAAAGAACACATTAGTGTTATTGAAAAAGGAAACAAAGTGAGAGATATTGTTGAGTTAGAAAATACAACTGGAGGACATTTTAACAGAGGGGTGCTTTAAATGACGGATTTATTTATAATTATATCTAAGTATCTTTTTATTCTTTACATTACTGTTTTTGTTTTTGCTGGCTTTATGATTAATTTATCTAGGCAGGATATTATAAAAATTAATATACCTATGGCACTTAGCAACCAAAGGATATGTATTATTTTATTTCATATAACAGCTAGCATAGTTCTTATTACATCAAGTTTTGAAACGGACTTAATTATTTATTGTGTTCTTGGGCTAGCACTTATTATTTTAGGGAGTTTTTTAGCTATTAAAATTTACCCAAATAGTAGCCATTTATTATATAACTGTATCTTTTTTATTATGGATATAGGGCTTATGATGTTATATAGGTTAAATAGTGAGCTTGGTCAAAAGCAATTAATTTGGAACGGAATTGGAGTTTTTATGCTTCTTATTTGTCCTAAAATTTTTTCTATTTTGCCAAGGCTTGATTTATTTAAAAAAGTTTATATTATAATAGCTTTTGCTCTTTTAATATCTACTTTAATTTTTGGGTTTGCTTCTGGTGGGTCTAAAAACTGGATTAGTTTTGGGCCTATTGGCTTTCAGCCATCTGAGCTTATTAAAATATTTTTTGTTTTTTATTTAGCGTCAGCTTTTTCCAAAAACACTAGCATTAAAAACCTTATTAAACCAACTATATTAAGTGGTATTGTTGTTATTTTATTAGTTGGTGGGCAAAACGACTTAGGTTCAGCTTTAATTTTTTATATGACATTTTTAGTTATGTTATTTATTTCCACAAACAACTATTTATATTTCTTTGGTGGCGTTGCTTTTATTAGCGTTGCCTCTAACATTGCATACCAGCTTTTTAGCCACATTAGAGTTAGAGTTGAGGCTTGGCAAAACCCTTGGCTTGATGTTGCTAACAAGGGATATCAAATTGCACAATCACTTTTTGCTATTTGTACTTGGCAAGTGACAGGCATTGGTTTTACAAGAGGATATGCAAATTCTATACCAGTTGTTGAGAGGGATTTTATATATGCTGCTATTTGTGAAGAGTTTGGAATTATTTTTGGTGTTTTTCTTATTTTAATTTTTATGTTAATAATTTTAGAGGGCAGTAGAGGTGCAATTGAAAACAAAAACAAGTTTCTATCCCTTGTTTGTTTTGGTTTAACAAGCATTATTGCAGTTCAGTCGTTTTTAATTATTGGCGGTGTAATTAAATTTATTCCTTTAACTGGTGTTACACTACCATTTATAAGCTATGGAGGAACATCTATTGTTATTAGCTATATTTTAATTTCAATTATTCAATGGATTAAAATTAGAAACGAAATTTATTCAAGTGACAAAAGAGAAAACATTTCAAAGGCAAGAAAAATAAACAGAAAAAAAGAAAGAAAACCCGATTTAATGGACAGACCTGAAAGTTTTAACAGAAAAAGGAGGGTTAGAAGATGAGAAAATCAATTAAATTTATTTGTTGGATTTATTTAATTATATTTTTAATTATGATTGGATATTTATTAAAAACTTATTTTTATGATTCTCATAGTTTTGTTGCTAACCCTATGAACCCTAGATTATCTCAAAGTTATGAGGGTGTTAAAAGAGGCTCTATTTATGATGCAAACGGAGATATAATAGCAGAAGATGTTAAACAAGAGGACGGAAGTTTTAAAAGAGTTTACAAAAACGCTAAATATTATTCTCACGTTATTGGTTACACTGTGAATGGAAAGGCTGGAGTTGAGGCGAAATATAATTTTAGACTTGAAAATGTTAGCAATGAATTTTTTCAAAGGGTTGGAAACCTTTTTTTGAAAAAAGACATTGAAGGGGACAGCCTTGTTTTGACTATTGACAACAATTTACAGGAGATAGCTGGAAAGCAGTTGGGAAAGCAAAAAGGCTCAATAGTTGCTTTAGAGCCATCAACTGGGAAAGTTCTAGCTATGGTTTCTAACCCCACTTTTGACAGCAATGAAGTTAGTGAAAATTGGGCTGAGTTAAATTCTGATGAAGAAAACGCACCTTTATTAAACAGAGCTACTCAAGGGCTTTATCCACCTGGTTCGACTTTTAAAATTATTACAGCGGCAGCGGTTTTAGCTAGTGGTGGAGAAGTTGTAGATTTTGAAATGGACTGTGATGGTGATGAAAGGTTTGGACACAGTGTTATACATTGTTATGATGGAAAGGCACACGGACACGTAGATTTAAAATCAGCTTTTGCTAAAAGTTGTAACATATATTTTTCTGAGATAGGAATTAAAATGGGTGCAAAAAATCTTAAAGATATGGCAGAAAGTTTTGGTTTTAACAAAAACATTGGTTTAGCTTTAGAATATAGCGTTTCTACATTTCCTATGAGTGAAAATGCTGAAGAAAGAGAAATTGTTGAAACTGCTTTTGGACAAGGAAGAACTTTAACTTCTCCTTTATTTATGGCTATGGTGACATCAGCTATTGCAAACAACGGTATGATGATGCAGCCTTATGTTGTGGACCATTCTTTAACTCCATCTGGTGGTGTTAGAAACAGAACATTACCTATTAAAATTAATCAAGCTATTTCTCCTGAAATTGCTGAAAAGGTTAAAGAGTTAATGTGTGAAGTTGTGAACAGTGGCACTGCTAGAAACGCTAGTTTTAGTGTTAGCAGAAAAGATGATGTTTTATCTGGCAAGGCTAACAGCGAGATTTCTGGAAAAATTCAAGTTGCTGGAAAAACAGGCACAGCAGAAAACCCTCAAGGCGATGACCACGCTTGGTTTGTTGCTTTTGCTCCTGCAGAAAACCCTAAAATTGCAGTTGCAGTTCTTTTAGAAAACGCAGGAAAGGGAAGCAACGCTATTCCTGCCGCTAGGGAGATTATGAAAGAATATTTAGAAAACTATTAACATTATTTATTTAGTTTTTATATAGGTTAAAAAGAAATTAGCTAGATAATTAAAAAAAGTCCCTTTTGGGACTTTTTTAATTATAATAGCTTTTTAACATTTCTATTTCTTTTTTATGACCTTCAAGGTCTGTTGGGGTTTCAAGGAAAAATGGTTTATCTTTTAAGTGGGGGTGATTTATTATTTTTTTAAACGCATCTAGACCGATGTTTCCTTCGCCTATTAAAGCGTGTCTATCTTTATGGCTATTAATTGGGTTTAGGCTATCGTTAATATGTATTGCTTTAAGGTATTTTAAGCCAATTATTTCGTCAAACTCTTTTAAAACACCGTCTAGGTCATTTACTATGTCGTAGCCACCGTCCCATATATGGCAAGTGTCTATGCAAACGCCTATGTTAGATTTTAACTCAACTTTATCTATAATAGATTTTATTTCGTTGAAAGTTTTTCCAACTTCACTTCCTTTTCCTGCCATTGTTTCAAGCAAAACAGTTGTTTTCATACCTTCAAACAGTGCTTTATTTAAGGCAGATGAAATTTGAGAAACAGCTGTTTCTAAATCTTGTTTTAATTTACTTCCAGGGTGGAAGTTATATAAATTGTTTGGGTAAAATTCCATTTTTCTTAAATCATCAAAAAGCATATTAAAAGAAACTTCTCTAGTTTCTTTTTTTTCTGAGCATAAGTTCATTGTATAAGGTGCGTGAACTAAAACTTCGGCAAAATTATTTTCTTTTAAAAGATTATGAAATTCTATTAATTCTTCTGGGCTTACTTCCTTTGATTTTGAGCCTCTTGGGTTTCTTGAGAAAAACTGGAATGTATTTGCTTTAATTGAAAGGGCATCTTTTACCATTTGTTTATAGCCTTTTGCTATTGAAATGTGAGCGCCTATTTTCATTTTAAAACCTCCTTGTGGGAAAAGTATAAACAAAAAAACCTCAAAACTAAAAAGTTTTGAGGTTTAACGGAGTAGGAGAGATTTGAACTCTCGCGCCGCGTTAACGACCTACTCCCTTAGCAGGGGAGCCCCTTCAGCCACTTGGGTACTACTCCATATTTGCGTATCACTCACAACGCAAATTAAGTATAACACAGTAAAATAAGTTTGTCAACACTTTTTTTAAAAAAATTTGAAAAAAATTATTCCAGAGAAAAATGAAACTGCCCAACCTGCCAAAACATCAACAGGGTAGTGGACACCTGTTGCTATTCTTGAAAGGCCTGTAAAGAAAGAAAAGACTAGAAAAAAAGGCACTAATTCTGGCTTTACAGCTAGGTAGCTTAGAGAAATTATTACAGAGCTACAAGCGTGGTTACTTGGAAAAGAACCTGAATTTTTATGTTTTACAAGCTGTATAATTTCTGGGTTTGTAAAAGGTCTAGGTTTATTTAACAATTTTCTTATTGTGGAGTTAAACAAAAGAGTGAAAAATGGAACAGCCAAAATTTTGGCTATTCCATTACCATCATTTAACAAGTTAAAAAATATTCCAAGAGCATATATAATTATAAAGGCTGGTTTTGAAAACTCTGAAACAAAGATAGCCAGCTTTTTTAAAAAATTATTGTTTGCTGTTGTAAAATATATTTTATTAAAAAGTTTTTTATTCATTCCAGATACCGTCAAAAACAAAGGTTGCAGGGCCTGTCATATAAACGTGGTTATCCTCTTTATTCCATTCAATTGTTAACGTTCCACCTAGAAGTTTTACATTTACAGGCTCTCTTTTACAAAGACCTCTTAAATTAGCGGCAACAACTGTTGCACAAGTTCCTGTTCCACAAGCCCAAGTTTCGCCAGTTCCTCTTTCCCAAACACGCATATTAAGATTAGTTTCATTGACAAATTCAACAAATTCTACATTTGTTTTTCTTGGGAAAGCTTTATTTGTTTCAAGGCTAGGGCCATAAAAATCAACTTGAAAATCTTTAACTGGGGTATCGATGAAAGTAACTGCGTGAGGGTTACCCATAGAAACACAAGTGAAATCAAACTCTTTATCTTCAGATGTTAATTTTAAATCCATTACGGCAGAAATGTTTTCAAGTTTAGATGGGCTAGTTGTTGCCTCAACTGGTATTTCAGCTGGAGCTAAAATAGGTTCGCCCATATCAACTGTTAGCATTTCAGCTTCACCTTTTTCGTTTAAATGAACTTCTATTACTTTTATTCCTGCAAGTGTTTCAAGGCGAATTGGGTTTTTCTTTACTACATTTCTATCATAGACATATCTACCAACACATCTTGAAGCGTTTCCACACATTTCAGACTCTGAACCATCTGCATTGAACATTCTCATTTTACAATCTGCCACATTTGGGTCTGTTGGAGGGCAAATAAGCACTAGGCCATCTGAACCTATGCCAAAGTGTCTATCACTTACAGCTTGTGCAAGCTTTGCTGGGTCTTTTACAGTTTCTTCAAAACAATTTACATAAACATAGTCATTACCACAACCGTGCATTTTTGTAAACTTCATTTTATCACACTCCTATGTAATTCTTTTTTTTAAAGATAACACAAAATAGAAAGATTATCAATATTTATTTTAGATTTATGTTTGCATAGCCATTTGGAACTTTTCCGTTAAAGACTGTGTTTACTAGAAGAAGTTTTCTTTTTATGTTTACATTTTTTGAAAAAACGGGGCTAACTATTGAAACATCACACTCTATATTTAGCCAAACCTGGTAGGACACTTGGTTTACCCCTGCTGATGTTAAAGATGTTTCATAATCTACCTTTGCATCTCCTATTGATGTTATATTTACAGGAATTTTAAAATCTATTTGAGAAAGCATTGGGATTCCACTAAAGACGCCTATTGGGATTTGTATATTATTATATTCTGGTGTGTTCATTTTTTTTGACAAGTTTGCACCAACTTTATTTGTTATGGTGTTTACTAAAATTGAGTTTAAGTTTATATGGCTTAATTCATTTGTGTTTATTTCATTTGTAAGGTCTGAAGTTTTTATATTCATTGAATTTATTATTTCATCAGTTATGTTATTTATTTCGTTATTTACTTTTGTTATTGCATATTTTTGGCAAATATCACTTGTTATTGGAACTATGAAGTGATTAAACAAAATTATTGCTAAAATACTACAAAATAGAATAAAAAATAACAGATATTTTAATTTTTTGTTTATAATATCACCTTCTTAAATAATATTTATGAAAAAAAACTTTATATATTAATAAAAATTTGATATAATTAGTTTATGTTAAAATAAAGGAGGAAATTATTATGAATCCACCTGATAAAAAAGTCGGGCAAGATTTAGATGGAACTAAGGTTTTAAATGATATCCCTAATTATAAAAAGAGTATTGAAAAAGAAAAATTAAACTCTAAAAGGGAAGTTGCCAGTGATATGGAAAAGCCTAGAAAACGCATTAACATAAAATCTAAATTAGATGAAAATAATGAGGATATGGCTGAAAACCAGAAAAAGTCTAAAAAGAAGAAAATGGACAACAAAAAGTCTAAGCCATTTACTGTTTTTTTAACTGCTATTTTAATGGTTGTTATTATGCTTAGTTTTGCTATATGTGGCGGTTTAGTTGGCGCTTATGTTGGAATTATTAACAGTATACCTGAGCTTGGGATTGTGAGCATAAAGCCAGGTACATACACTTCTATTATATATGACAACAAGGGCAGTGAAATTAGAAAGCTACACGGAAGTGAAAACAGAGAGTATGTTACTCTTGACCTTATACCTGAATATATGCAACAAGCTGTTATTGCAATTGAGGACGAAAGGTTTTACGACCACAACGGCGTGGACCTTCAAGGCCTTGCAAGAGCTATTTATTCAACTCTTAGCCATCAGCAAATGCAGGGTGGTTCAACAATTACTCAGCAGCTTATTAAAAACAACATAACTAAGGTTACTCGTAACAATTTTAAAACAAAAATTAAAGAGCAGTATTTAGCTTTAAAATATGAAAAAGAGCTAAAGCAGGCTTATGGGTCAAAAGAGGCTGCTAAAAATTATATTTTAGAGTTATATCTTAACACTATTGCTTTAGGACACGGATATAGCGGAATTAAAACGGCAGCAGAGGGTTATTTTGGGAAAGAGCCAAAGGATTTGACTTTAGCGGAATGTGCAAGTTTAGCAGGTGTTACAAACAACCCTAGTTTATATTCGCCAAGAACTAACCCTGAAAACAACAGAAAAAGACAGACTATTATTTTAAATTATATGCTTGCTCAAGGCAGAATTACTCAGCAAGAATATGACCAAGCCATTAATGAGGACATTTATGCAAGTGTTAGAAAAACATCTGCAAGTAATTCTTCTCAAAATGCAAACAACAAAAACATTCACAGTTATTACGAAGATGCTTTAATTGAGCAGATTTTAGAAGATTTACAGAACAAATACAATTGGTCTAGCGAAGAGGCTAGTAACGTTGTATATTCTGGCGGTTTGAAGATATATTCTAATTTAGACAAAGATATTCAGCAAATTGTGGACAAAGAATTTACAAACGACAAGAATTTTCCTAATGTTTATTATTGTATTGACATTGATTACAGAGTTTCTATTGAGGACAAAACAACTGGAGAGCAAACTCATTCACAATACAACAAGTTTGCTCGTTCTCAAGCTGGTGCTGAGAACTGGGTTGCTTCAAAGAGAAAAGAAATTGAGGCTGGATTAAACGAAAACCAAGAAATTGTTGCTGACACAGCGTATTACAACAAGCAACCTCAAGCTGCTATGGTTATTATTGATTACCACACAGGCGAGGTTAAGGCTATTGCAGGTGGCAGAGGTGAAAAGCAAGTAAACAGAGCATTTAACAGAGCAACTGACGCCGAAAGACAGCCTGGTTCTGTATTTAAAGTTTTAGCTGCGTATGCTCCAGCTGTGGATTTAGGAAAAATAACAAACGCTTCAACCATTGTTGACGAGCCATATTCAACTTCTGATGGTTATTCACCTAAAAACTGGTGGGGAAACACTTATAGGGGTGCTGTAAATGCTAGAACTGGTATTAAAAACTCTATGAATATTGTTGCTGTTAAGATTATGGTAGAAACAGGTATTGACCTTTGTTACAACTATTTGCTTAATTTTGGCTTTACAACTTTGGAAAATGACAACCACGCAGCAACTGCTTTAGGTGGTTTAACAAACGGTGTTACTCAGCTAGAAGTTGCAGCAGCTTATGGAACAATTGCAAACCAAGGACAGTATATTAAGCCTTCTTTTTACAGCAAAGTTCTTGACCACGACGGAAATGTGCTTTTAGAAAGTAGTAAAGAAAGCAAGCAAGTTTTAAAGTCATCAACAGGTTATATTTTAACTGAAATGATGACAGACACTATTAAATCTGGTACTGGTACAAAGGCTAGTTTAGGCAAAATGCCTGTTGCTGGAAAAACTGGTACTACAACTGATTCAAAAGACTTAACTTTTGTTGGCTACACTCCTTATTATGTAGGAAGTATTTGGCTTGGATATGACAGATATGACAACACAGTTAAGAATATGAGCAATTTAAACCAAAGCCAGCACATTGTGATTTGGAAAGATATTATGAGTCAAATTCACGAAACACTTCCTGTTATTGACTTTGAAATGCCTAACACTGTTGAAAAGGCGAAGGTTTGTAAAATTACAGGAAAGAGAGCAAGAAGTGGTTGTCCGTCTGTGACTGACTATTTTGACAAGGAAATGTTAGGTGAAGGTTATTGCACAAGCCACAAGGGATACAGCGGTGTTGTTTTCTCAAGTGGTAGTTCATACAGCAGTTCATCAAGTGGAAGCAGTTCAAACAGAGGAAATAGCAACAGATACAACTCAAACTCATCTTCTTCGACAAGTGGAAGTAGAGGAGAAAGCACAACTCAAGCTGAAAGTTCAAATGGTTCTGAAAATAGTAATTCAAGTGAAAATAATTCTTCAGTTAATAGCGAAGAAAGTAGTAATTAAGAAAAAAACCTCTCAATTATTTTGAGAGGTTTTATTTTTTAGTTTTATGATGTATATTAGTATACAAGAAATGTGTTTTTATGGGAAAAATTGATAAAAAAAGGGAAGTTATAACAAAAAAACTATACAAAAAGGTGTTTACATCAGACCTATATTGTGATAAAATTAACATAATTTATAAAAATAGTATAAAAATTTTAAAAAATATGTGAAAAAAATATGATTTTGTATATAGATTTTTAATAAATTTTAGGGTATAATATAAATTAATTGATTTTGTTTATTTCATAAGTAAAATTAATTGACGATATTTGAATGTAAAAAAATAAGGTGATTTTTATGAACAGAGATATTAGCAAAGCATTAGCTCTTTTTTCTCAAATTGCAATATCTATTATAGTTCCTATTTTAATATGCCTTTTTATTGGAAATAAATTAGATAAAGTTTTTGGTTTAAATGGAATATTTCTTATTATATTTATTATAATTGGAATATTAGCTGGCTTTAGAAGTGTTTATGTTCTTGTGAAAGGTTTTTATGAGGGTAAAGATTCTTATATAGATATGAACAAAATTAAAGAGGATTTGCAAAAGGATTTAAAAAGTTGCAATGACAAGGAGGACAAAGATGACAAAAGAAATGATAAAAACAAGAAATAGCCTTATGATTACTTTGTTGGTGTTAGGTGCTATATCTTTTATTGTTGGTTTGTTTTTTGTGGAGAATTTTATTTCTTGGTTTTTAGGTATAGTTATTGGTATTTTAATTAGTTTATTTAGGCTTTTTTCTATGTCAAAAAGTCTTGAAAAAACTGTGGATATGGAAGTTGAAAATGCAAAAAATTACTACAAAGCACAATATATGCTTAGATATATAGTGAGTTTTGCAATAGCTGTTGTAGCTTGTTATTTGGGGTTTGCTAACCCTATTGGTTTGATTGTAGGGCTTGTTTTATTACAGCCTACAGTATATATTTATCAACTTATAGAAAAGAAAAAAAATTAAGCTTTTCTATTATTTTTTAAGAAAGGAGGAAATGCTGCTTGGGACTTCATTTGTTGGAGGTAAGTAGTGTAGTTGGCCATCTTATTGGGTGGAACAATAACCCTAGTGAAGGTTTAGATGTTAATGCCAGAATTATTGAAAAGCTAAATATTTTTGGCGTTGAGGTTTGGATTACTGAAACTATTGTTAACACCTGGATAATTATGGCTGTGCTTATCTTAATTGCCTTCATACTCAGGTTAAAAATGAAGAATTATAAGTATAAGCCAAGTGGATTGCAAAATGTTGTTGAACTAGCTATTGAGTATATGGACTCTTTTGTTAGGGGTGCTATGACTGACCAATACGCTTACTTCGGTAACTGGTTTTTCGGTGTGTTTGTACTTATACTAGTGAGTAATTTAAGTGGATTATTAGGTTTTAGACCACCTACGGCCGACCTAGGAACAACTGCTGCTATTACTTTAACTACTTTCTTTTTAATCCATTTTATGGGTATTATTAAGGGCAAAAGTGGCTATTTTAAAGGCTATTTAGAACCCTTGCCTGTTTTATTACCAATTAACATTATAAGTGAAATTGCAACGCCTATTTCGTTAAGTTTCCGTTTATTTGGTAATATTTTAGGCGGTATGATTATTATGTCTATGCTTTATATGGCATTAGGTAATCTACCAGGTATTTTTAAAATATTTAATTTTGGTATACCAGCTGCATTACACATTTATTTTGATATATTTGCAGGTTGTATACAAACATTAATATATGTTATGCTTTCTATGACATTTATTAAAGACAAAATTCCAGATTAATTTTTTTATTTTAAGGAGGACTTTGAAAATGGAAGGAATGGATCCAAAAGCTTTTGTGTTAGGTTGTTCTGCAATAGGTGCAGGTTTAGCTATGATAGCAGGTATAGGACCTGGTATTGGCCAGGGTTTTGCTGCTGGTAAGAGTGCTGAGGCAGTAGGTCGTCAGCCAGAGGCAAGAGGTACAATTACTTCAACTATGCTTTTAGGTTGTGCTGTTGCTGAGTCTACTGGTATCTATGCTCTTGTTATTGCATTAATTTTATTATTTGCTAATCCACTTATTGACAAGATTTAAGGCGAATTTATAAAAAATTTTCCTGAAAGGAGGTCATAAGGTGGACGGATATGTTATAATGCTGGACCAGCAGACTATAATTAGTGTGCTTATTCAGATAATAAACACTTGTATTTTATGTTTTGCGTTAGCTAAACTTTTATATAAGCCAGTTACTAAGTTTTTAAACGATAGAAAAGAGAGAATAGCTGAGCAAATTGACAGTGCTGAGGCTAAATTGTCTGAGGCGGAAAGTTTAAAGGCAGAATATGAAAGAAAGTTAAAGGATATTGAAGCTGAAAAGAATGTTATTCTTGAAAAGGCTAGAGCACAGGCTAACCAAAACAGCCAACAGATTGTGGCTCAAGCAAGGGAAGAGGCTACAAATATCCACAACAGAGCTATTACTGATATTAAGAGAGAGCAAGAAAAGGCTAAAGACGAAATCAAAAAGCAGATTGTTGAGGTTTCTTCAATGGTGTCTGGCAAGTTTGTAGCTGCTAAAATGACAGAGGAGGAGCATCAAAAACTTATTGACGAAAGTATATCTGATTTGGAGGGTGTTAAATGGCTCAATTAATATCTAAAAGGTATGCAGAGGCTCTTTTTCAGTTAGCTTTGGAACAAGATTGTGTTGAAAAATACAAAGATGAAGTTAAATTAATTTGTGATTGCTTTAAAAACGATGATGAGATTTTAAAGGTTTTAAATCACCCAGAAATTAACTCTGAAAAGAAGATGGAAATTGTATCTAATTGTTTTAAAGATTTTGTTAGCTCAGATATTTTAGGGCTTTTTAACATTATTTTTAGAAAAAACAGAGAACACGAGTTAATTGAAATTTTAGATTCTTTTCTCAAAAGGGTTATGGAATATAAGGGCATTGCAAAGGCTATTGTTGAAAGTGCTGTGCCTTTAAGCGAAGATAATGTAAATGAGATTAAAGAAAAATTGTCTATTAAATTAAATAAGCAAGTTGAAGTGGAAACTAGAGTTTTGCCAGAGCTTATTGGCGGGTTGAAAATATCTGTTTGTGGCTTTGTGTTTGACAACACGGTTAAAAACCAGTTAGATGGCTTAAAAAAGGCTTTACTTGAAATTAAACTTGCGTAGTAAAGGAGTGTAACCTAAGAATGAATATCAGACCTGATGAAATAAGTTCTGTTATTAAAGAACAAATAAAGGGCTATCAAACAAAGCTTGATGTGTCTGAAGTTGGTACGGTTATACAGGTTGGTGACGGCATTGCCAGAGTTTACGGCCTTGAAAATGCTATGAGTGGCGAACTTTTAGAGTTTGAAAACGGCGTAATGGGTATGGCTCAGAACCTTGAAGAGGACAATGTTGGTGTTGTTATTTTAGGCTCTGATATGGGTATTAAGGAAGGCTCTTCTGTTAAATTGACAGGTAGGGTTGCTTCTGTGCCTGTTGGCGATGCTATGATTGGTAGAGTTGTGAACGCTTTAGGTCAGCCAATTGATGAGAAAGGACCTATTGTTACTGACAAAACTAGACCAATTGAAAGAGTTGCTCCTGGTGTTATTACTAGAAAATCTGTTAACGTACCTTTACAAACTGGTATAAAGGCTATTGATGCTATGGTGCCTATTGGACGAGGTCAAAGAGAGCTTGTTATTGGCGACCGTCAAACTGGCAAGACTGCAATTTGTGTTGACACAATTATTAACCAAAAGGGCAAAGACTGTTTATGTATTTATGTTGCTATTGGACAGAAAGCATCAACTGTTGCTAGAATTGTTAAAAACCTTGAAGATGCTGGAGCTATGGACTACACTACTATTGTTGTAGCTACTGCTTCTGAATCTTCTACATTACAATATATTGCACCTTATGCTGGTGTTGCAATTGGCGAAGAATGGATGGAAAATGGAAAAGATGTGCTTATTGTATATGATGATTTATCTAAGCACGCTGTTGCTTACAGAGCAATGTCTTTACTTCTTAAAAGACCACCTGGACGTGAGGCTTACCCTGGTGATGTTTTCTACCTTCATTCAAGATTGCTTGAAAGGTCTGCAAGAGTTGACGAGGAGTTTGGTGGCGGTTCTATTACAGCTTTACCTATTATTGAAACTCAAGCTGGTGACGTTTCTGCCTATATTCCAACAAATGTAATTTCTATTACTGACGGACAGATTTTCCTTGAAAGTGAACTTTTTAACTCTGGTGTTAGACCAGCTATTAACGCAGGTCTTTCTGTATCTAGAGTTGGTGGTTCTGCTCAGATTAAGGCTATGAAGAAAATTGCAGGACCTATAAGAACTGAACTTGCTCAGTATAGAGAGCTTGAAAGCTTCTCTCAGTTTGGTTCTGACCTTGACAAAGATACTCTTGAAAGACTTAACCACGGTAAAGTTATTGTGGAAATACTTAAACAGCCACAATACAAAACTCTTTCTGTGGAAAAAGAAGTTATTATTTTATATGCAGTTACTAAAAAGTATCTTGATGATATTCCTGTTGAAAGAATACTTGATTTTGAAAGCCAGTTCTTTGATTATATTGAAAAATATCACAACAATATTCTCAACTCTATTGTTGAAACTAAGGAGCTTGGCGCATTAGCTGAGAAAGAACTTATTTCTGCTATTGAAAATTTCAAGAAAGAATTTAATTAATAGAGAGGTGATATTATGGCATCAATGCGTGATATAAAACGCAGAATTAAAAGTGTCAATAGCACCCAGCAAATTACAAAGGCTATGAACCTTGTTGCTAGTTCTAAGTTAAACAGAGCAAAAGCTAGGTTTAACGATACTAAGCCATATTTTGACGCAACTAGAAACGTTATTACAAATGTTGTTAAAGGCAGCAAGGGTGTTTCTAGCGTGTTTATGCAAGAAAGAAACGAAGCAAAAAAGTCACTTTTTATTGTTATAGCTGGTGACAGAGGCCTTTGTGGTGGCTATAATTCTAATGTGTGTAAAAAGGCTTTAGAAATTTTATCTAGCAAGGAAAACTCTATTGTTATTACTGTTGGAAACAAGGCAAGAGATTTTTTTAAACACAAAAATGTAGAAGTGGTTAAAGCCTTTAAAGATATTTCTGAAAAGCCTACTTACTCAGATGCTTTTATTCTTGGAAATGAAGCAATCAAATTATATGAAAAGGGTGAGGTAGACGAGGTTTATTTTGTTTACACAGAATTTATCACTACTTTAACTAGTGAGCCTAAAGCTATTAAGCTTTTACCTTTAGACCCTAAGGACTTTGAAGATGAAAAACCTCACAGCTCTACATTAACTATTTATGAGCCTGATGAGGAGGCAGTTTTAAATTATGTTATTCCTAAGTATATTAACACCGTTATATTTGGTGGTATGGTTGAGTCTGCTGTTTGTGAGCTTAGCTCTAGAATGACGGCAATGGACTCTGCTACTGAAAACGCAACTGAAATGATTGACAATTTAAACCTTGTTTACAACAGAGTTAGACAGGGTGCTATCACTCAGGAAATCACCGAAATTGTAAGCGGTAGCAATGCTTTGGAGTAGGAGGAGTGAAATAATGGCACAAAATAATGTCGGCAAGATAATTCAGGTTATCGGTGCCGTTTTGGATATTAAGTTCTCCAATGATAATTTACCAGCTCTTAACAACGCTATTGAAATTTACAACGGCCAAGACAAAATTGTTGCTGAAGTTGCTCAGCACCTTGGCGACGATGTTGTTAAGTGTATTGCAATGAGCTCTACTGATGGTTTGAAAAGAGGTATGGATGCTATTGATACTGGCGCACCTATTAGCGTTCCAGTTGGTAATGCAACTCTTGGAAGAATGTTTAATGTAACAGGCGACCCTATTGACGGAAAAGAGCCTCCTGTGACTGAAGAAAAATGGTCTATCCACAGAGAAGCACCTAGTTTTGCTGAGCAGAACAACTCTGCTGAAATTCTTGAAACAGGTATTAAGGCTATTGACCTTCTTTGCCCATATTCTAAGGGTGGTAAAATTGGTCTTTTTGGCGGTGCTGGCGTAGGTAAGACAGTTCTTATTATGGAGCTTATTACTAACATTGCTACTGAGCATCAGGGATATTCTGTTTTTAGTGGCGTAGGTGAAAGAACTAGAGAGGGTAACGACCTTTATTATGAAATGCAAGAATCTGGCGTTTTAAAGCAGACTGCTTTAGTTTTTGGACAGATGAACGAGCCACCTGGAGCTAGAATGAGAATTGCTCTTACTGGCCTTACTATGGCTGAATATTTTAGAGATAAAGCTAAGCAAGATGTGCTTTTATTTATTGACAACATATTTAGATTTGTTCAGGCTGGTTCTGAGGTTTCTGCTCTTTTAGGACGTATGCCTTCTGCTGTAGGTTATCAGCCAACTCTTGCAACTGAGCTTGGTGCTTTACAAGAAAGAATTACATCTACTAAAAATGGTTCTATCACTTCTGTTCAGGCTGTATATGTGCCTGCTGACGACTTAACTGACCCAGCTCCTGCAACAACATTTGCTCACCTTGATGCAACAACTGTTCTTTCAAGAAGCATTGTTGAGCTTGGTATTTACCCTGCTATTGACCCTCTTGAGTCTACTTCAAGAATTCTTGACCCTCAAGTTGTGGGAGAGGAGCATTATGAAGTGGCTAGAAGAGTTCAGGCTATATTACAAAAATACAAGGAATTGCAGGATATTATTGCAATTCTTGGTATGGACGAACTTTCTGAAGATGACAAAGTTGTTGTTAACAGAGCTAGAAAAGTTCAGAGATTTTTATCTCAGCCATTCCACGTTGCTGAAAACTTTACTGGCTACCCTGGTCAGTATGTATCTGTTGCAGATACAGTTAGAGGCTTTAAGGAAATTCTTGATGGTAAGCACGATGAAATTCCTGAGGGTTATTTCCTTAACTGTGGTAAAATTGAAGATGTTGTTGAAAAATATCGTAATGCTAACAAATAATAAGGGGTGGTATTATGGCTAAGTTATCCCTTAAAATTATTACTCCATCAAGAAATATGTTTGATGGCGAAGCAGATATGGTTGTTATGAGAACAATAAGTGGTGATGTTGGTATTTTACACGGACATCAACCTATGGTTACTATTTTAGATTATGGCATTTTATCTATTAAAATAGATGGCGAAGAAAAAAAGGCAGCTGTTTTAGGTGGATTTGCAGAAATTAACTCTGAAGGTATGTCTATTTTAACAGATGCTGCTGAATGGGACGCTGAAATTGATGTTGTGAGAGCTAAGCAGGCGAAAGAAAGAGCCGAAGCTAGACTTAAAAACGCTCAAAGTAATATTGACTTAAAAAGAGCTGAGTTGGCTTTAAAAAGAGCTTTAGTGCGACTAGATTTAGGTGAAAAGTAAAAAGAAGGTCGAAAATTCGACCTTCTTTTTTTATTATAAATTGTATTCCCTTGCTTTATTAGGAGAAAAATCGTCAATAATTGCTTTTGCATTTTTTAAATAAAACACTTCAAAAATTGGATTATCTGGCGTTTTATAAATGTTTTTTACTATTGGGTTTTCAAGAGATAAAGTTTTTATTTCAATATCATCTACAAAAGTTGCTTCGCCACTTATTCTAATCCATTCGTATTTTGGGCTTGATGTTGTTATTTCAATAAATGGGTTTTTAAGCATATCTTTATAAACATCTTTTTGATTATTTGTGCAGAACCAAAGTTTTCCATCTTTTTCAAAGGAAAACATAAAAGGACGACATTTTGCCTTTCTATCTACTCCAACTGTTGCAACATACTGCACTGGATTTTCTTGTAAAAATTTTAAAACTTCATTCATAATTATTTCCTCCGTTTATTTAAATTTGAGCTTGTTATTTATTGCTCTTGAGTTTATAATACACATAGAGATAAAAAATGTAAAGTAAGCACTTTTTTGTAACTTAGTTACTATTTAGTTACTAAAAGAAAGGAGATTTTATGGAAAAACAAATACCAGCTTGCCCTGTTGAATTAACTCTTATGTTAATTAGCAACAGATGGAAAGTTTTGATTATAAGAGATTTATTAGAAGGAACTAGAAGGTTTGGAGAAATTAAAAAATCACTTGGGAAGATATCTCAAAAAGTTTTAACTGAGAATTTAAGAAGTATGGAGGAAAATGGAATTATTAAAAGAACTGTTTACAACGAAGTTCCACCAAGAGTTGAATATTCGTTGACTGAAACTGGATACAGTTTAAAGCCCATATTTGATGCAATGTGTGACTGGGGGCTTAACTACAAAAAGAGTTTAGAATATTAGAAAAGATTATATAGGTTTAAAATGTTTAAAAAGAGATTAAAATTTTTTATTAAAATGACATTAATTATGTTTATTGTTATTTTAGTATTTAAGGGGTACAACAATTTCTTTGTTTTAAGCAAAGAAGAAAGGTTTATAAAGGAAGTAGAAAGATATTTAGAAAAAGAAAAATATGAAAAAGTTATAGACATTTTAAACAAAGAATATAGGGAGATTAAAAAAGATGATATAGATGTTAATTTAATATATGAAATTGACAAAATTTCTCCAGATTTAGCTTACAAAATTTTAGAGAAGTTTTCAAAAAACAAAGAATTAGAAAATTTATATGAAAAGGCCAAAAAAGTTCCTACAATGCCAAAATTAAATTCAGATTTAAAGGCATATACAAAGGGAATTGACGTTAGTTTTGAAAAGGGCAGCATAGGGGAGAAAATATATTACACAAAAGATGGAAGTATGCCTAGTGAAGATTCTATTTTATATAGAGATTTTATTCATATAGACAGAAGTTGTGAGATTAAGGTTTTAGTTGTTAATGGAGATGGCGTTAAAAGCGAAGTTTTTAACTATAAATTTAATATAGACAGAAGACAATGGCTTGAGCTTGAAAGGGCATATAGCGAGGCTTGTTATGTTATTGAGCAAATACCTGCTGGGGACAAAATTGGCCAAGGAAATGAAGAAATTAAAAAAGAGTTAGATGGATATATTTTAGAATATAGTAAAGTTAGAAACGAAAGTTTAGATGTTAAAATTGCTAAAAAGTTAGAAGAGAATTTGAAAGATTGCTCTAAAAGATATAAAGATAGCGTGTTAATTAGCAGGGAAAAGAGATATTTAAACTCTGTAACATTTGATGAAAGCAAGAAGTATGAAAACATAGTTGGAAAGCACATTTATAAAAGTGAAGATGGATATTTAGAAAAGCAAATTGTTGTTACAATTGAAAAGGTTAAGGAAAATTTGGTGTATGGGAAAATAGATTTATCTTATTTTAATTCCAAGGATAAAGAAAACATTATTTACGAGGGCATTGCAATTTTAGAGGGTGTAGATATAGAAAAGCCTATTTCTGATGAAATGCTTGGATATATTGATTACAAAATGGAAGATGGTATAGAAACAAAAATGGCTGAAATTTTTTATTATAAATATGAATTATATTTAGAAAATGATAAACTAAAAGTTAAGGTTTGGGACAACATTGGAAACATAGATGCAGTTTTAGAAAAAGATTAATTTGTTATATTATGTATTAATTTTGTTTTTGATTGTTGGAATAAAGATATTGAATTTTTTTTTATTATGTAATAATATTATTATATTAAAAAATAGTTATGGAGAAGAAAAATGGATTTATCAATTATTATTGTTAATTTTAACACTAAAGTTTTGACAACCCAAACTGTTAATTCTATAATTTCTAGCACAAGCAACTTAGATTATGAGGTTATTGTGGTTGACAACTCTACAAACAAAAATGAATATTTTGACCATAAAGACAGCAGAGTTAAGGTTTTAGCAAAGGTTGAAAACAAGGGGTTTGGCCACGCTTGCAACATAGGGTTTAACGTGGCTATTGGAAGGTATATCCTTTTTCTTAACTCTGACACTATTATGGAGAAGGGCACTCTTGAAAAGGCTGTTGAATATATGGACAAAAACAGGGATATTGGTTGCCTTGGAATTAAAACTTTACTTGGTGATGGAAGTTTTGACCACGGCTGTAAAAGAGGATTTCCTACACCTTTTAACAGTTTTTGTTATGTTTTAAAGTTGGACAAAATTTTTCCTAAAGTTAAAAAATTTGGCGGCTATACTTTAAATTATTTAAGCCAAGACAAGACAAATGATGTTGACAGTGTGAGCGGGGCTTTTATGTTAATTCCAAAAAGTGTTTTAAGCAAGGTTGGGTTATTTGACGAAAGTATTTTTATGTATGGAGAAGATATAGACCTTTGTTACAGAATAAAACTAGCTAATTACAGAGTTGTTTATTATGCTGATGTTAAAATGACTCATTTAAAAGGGCAAAGTGGGTTACACACAAAAAGCAAAGAAGTTATTAAGCATTTTCACAACGGGATAAAAAGATTTTATGATATGTATTACAAAGAAAAATATCCTACTGTAGTTACATTATTTATGTATAGTGCAATTTACATTAGGTATATAATTACTTTGATTAGAGCAAAGTTTTGAGGTAGTTTATGGTTGTAGATATTTTAATGGCTACATATAATGGAGAAAAGTATATTAAAAAGCAATTAGACAGCATTTTAAGACAAAGCTATGGTGATTTTAAGTTATATATAAGTGATGACAATTCAAAAGACAAAACTGTTAGCATAATAAAAGAATATCAAAAAAAATATCCTGAAAAAATTTATTTAAGTATTAACTATGAAAACTCTGGAAGCCCTATGAAAAATTTTCTAAATTTAATTAAAAGTTCTAAAGCTGATATTATATTTACTTGTGACCAAGACGACATTTGGGACAAGGACAAGGTTGAAATTACCATAAAGCAATTTAAAGACAACGAGCCAACTTTAGTTCATACAGATTTAAGGGTTATTGATGAAAATGACAGGTTATTATTTAAGTCAATGATTAAGCAACAGAAAATTGATGTAAAAAGGGACAAGTTAAACAATCTTATTGTTCAAAACATTGTGACTGGTTGCACTATGGCAATAAATAGGGCTTTAGCTGAAATTTTAAAGGACATTGAGGATATAAATGTGCACGACTGGTATATTGCTAATGTTGCTAGTATATACGGGAAAATTATATTTATAGACAGAGCTACAATAAGTTATAGAAAGCATAGTTTAAACGAATGTGGTGCACAAAATATGTATAGTTTTAAATATTTATTTAAAAGGTTTAAAAACAAAGAAAAGGCTAGAAATATGCTAGATTTAAGCTATAAGTTAGCTAGTGAAATTTATGAAAAGCACAAGGATATTTCTGACGAGTATAAGAAGTTGCTTTACAGTTATTCAAGGATAAAAAGATACAATAAAATTAGAAGAATTTATATTATATTTAAATACAAAATTTTTAAAAGTGGTTTTATAAGGAAAATTGGACAAATTGTTTTTTTATAGATTGTGAGGTTATGTGCCTATGCTTTTAAAAAAAGTGATTAATTATGGCAGGCAAAAGGGTTTTAAAGCCCTTAAAATAAAGCTAGGAGAAAGAATTAAATACAAAAAAGAAACTGATTTTTATATGAAAAATCACAAGTATGATGAAGATGTTTTAAATTTGCAGAGAATTGAAAAGTTTGAAAAGCAGATTAAAATTAGTATTTGTGTGCCAGTTTACAACACAGAGAAAAAAATGTTAGTTGAAATGTTAAAATCTGTTTTAGCTCAGACATATTCTAACTGGGAGCTTTGCATTGTTGACGGGAGTTCAAAGGAGTTTGGGTATATTGAAAGCATTGTTAGAGGCATAAACGACAACAGAATAAAGTATAACAGGCTTAGAAAGAATTTTGGCATTGTTGAAAACAGCAACATTTCTTGTGCTATGGCTAGTGGAGAATTTATTGCTTTATTAGACCACGACGATATATTAGCTCCAGATGCTTTATATGAGGTTAGGCGTGCAATAGACAAAGGTGCAGATTATATATATAGCGACGAGGCAAGTTTTTCAAAAAATTATTTAAAGCCAGATATAATACATTTTAAAGATGAGTTTTCTTTTTTAAATTTAAGAGGAAACAACTATATTTGTCATTTATCTGTTTTTAAAAAGGATTTATTTGAAGAAGTGGGAGGCTTTAGAAGCGGTTTTGAGGGAAGCCAGGACCACGATTTAATTCTTAGGATTTGTGAAAAAGCTAAAAACATATATCACATACCAAAGGTATTATATTTTTGGAGAGTTCACAAAAATTCTGTTGCAAGCGACATTAGTGCAAAGCCTTATTGTTTAGTTGCAGGTCAAAAGGCTGTTAAAAGCCATTTAGATAGAATGAAGATTAAGGCAAGTGTTGAGCTTGCTGTTGAAAATGCTTCAGTTTACAAGGTTAATTACAGCAATTTTATTAAGCCTGTTATTATTAACAACATTGAGAACATAAAGGGGGTTACAAACGAATATATTATAGTTGCTAAGCCTGATTTAAGTTTTAGTGTTGAGTCAATTAACGAGCTTTGTCAAATTATACAATTAAAAAACATAGGTATGGTTGGCGGAGCTGTTATTAAAGATGGAAAAATTGAATATGCTACATTAAGAGAAGAAAACGGGGAAGTATATTCTGAGTATGAGGGCATTGACGAAAGAAGTGATGGATATATGAAAAGGCTAAAATATGTTCAAAGAGCTGATTATTTGCCATATCAATTTTTTGCAACAAGAAAATCTATACTTGAAAATATGCTATATTTTGAGGAAAATTTATGGGAAGATGACAAAGTTTTTGATATGTGCAAAAGAATGAGAAAAATTGGATATGAAATAGCTTTTAATCCTTTTGCAAGAGCATACAGAAAATAAAAATTAAAATTTTCTTAAAATTTGTTGACATTACATCACAGTTGTGGTATTATATGTTCATCGATATTTAAACACTGTGACAAGGAGTAGTAGGTTTCCGAAGAATTTCAGAGAGCCAATGGTTGGTGTGAATTGGCATTTGTAGGTTTCTGAACTCACCTTTGAGTGGCTGTGCTGAATTTTAGTAGGTGCAGACGGAGGCTCACCGATAAAAGAGCAGGGTATTCGCCTTTGGCTTGTACCTGTTAAGTGCATTACTTTGTAATGAATTAGAGTGGTACCACGGAGTTTCAGCCTTCGTCTCTTATAAAAGAGATGAAGGCTTTTTTTATTATTTGTTTTTAGAAAGGGGAATAAAAAATGAATTTTAATCGTTACAGACAGTTTCCGCCAGTTAATTTAAAGGACAGACAATGGCCAAACAAGGTTATTGAAAAAGCACCTATTTGGTGTAGTGTGGATTTAAGAGATGGCAACCAGGCCCTTGAAAAGCCTATGAATTTAAGCCAGAAAATTAATTTCTTTAAGTTTTTAGTTAAACTTGGTTTTAAAGAAATAGAGGTTGGTTTTCCTGCTGCAAGTGACACAGAATATGCTTTTTGCAGAACTCTTATTGAGCAAAACTTAATTCCAGAAGATGTTACAATTCAAGTTTTAACTCAAAGTAGGGAACATATTATTCAAAAAACTTTTGAGGCTTTAGAGGGTGTGCATAAAGCTGTTATTCATCTTTACAACTCAACATCAACTTTACAAAGAGATGTTGTTTTTAACAAGTCAAAAGAGGAAATTAAAGAGCTTGCTGTTTTTGGAGCAAAGTTAGTTGACAACCTTGCAAACAAATATGGCAGGGAAAGGTTTATTTTTGAATATTCACCAGAAAGTTTTTCTGGAACAGAGCTTGATTACGCTGTTGAAATATCTGACGCTGTTTTTGAGATTTGGAAGCCTACACCTGAAAACAAGGCGATTTTAAACTTGCCTAACACAGTTGAAATGGCTACGCCTAATGTATATGCTGACCAAGTTGAGTATGTTTGCAGGAACATTAAAAACAGAGAAAGCATAATTATTAGTTTACACACACACAACGACAGAGGTTGTGCAGTGGCTGCAAGCGAGCTTGGTATTATGGCAGGTGCTGACAGAGTGGAGGGCACATTATTTGGTAATGGCGAAAGAACAGGAAACGCTGACATTATGACCCTTGCTCTTAATATGTTTTCACAAGGTGTTGACCCTAAGTTAGATTTTAGCAGCATTAACGATTGTATTGAAATATACGAGGCTTCAACAGGGCTTAATGTTCACCCAAGACACCCTTATGCTGGCGATTTAGTTTACACTGCATTTTCTGGCTCACACCAAGATGCAATTAAAAAGGGTATGGCTAAAATGATTGAGCACCCTGACAGATGGGAAGTGCCTTATTTACCTATTGACCCACTTGATGTTGGAAGAAACTATGACCCTATTATTAGAATTAACTCTCAATCTGGCAAGGGTGGGGTAGCTTACATTCTTGAAACTAACTATGGTCTTCACATTCCAAAAACTATGCAACAAGATTTTGGAGCTAAAGTTACAAGGGCATCTGTGGAGATGGACAAAGAGCTTTCTTCTGAAGAAATTTACAACTTATTTATGGACACATATTACATTAAAGAGCCTTTATCTGTTATTAACTATACTGAGCATAGTAGCGATGGAATTGTTAACCTTGAATGTAGAATTATGTACAAAGGCGAGGAGATGACAATTTCTGGCGAGGGCAACGGTATTGTAGACGCTTTTTGCAAGGCTATTAGTGACAAATTTGATGTTAGTTTTGAAATATCTGACTATTCTCAGCACGCTTTATCTTTTGGTAAAAAATCAAGTGCTATTTCATACATTCAAATTTATGACTGCAACAAAAACTTACATTTTGCAGTTGGAATTAGTTCAAACACAGCTAAAAGTTCAATTAGAGCTATTGCTAGCGCAATTAACCAATTTAATAAAATTTAAAAAGGAGGCTTTTGCCTCCTTTTTGTATATAATTGTATATAAAAAAAATAGATGGGCAAAATTAAGTATATAATTTATTTTAGGAGGATATATTTATGGAAATATTAAAGGTTTCAGCAAGTTCTCAACCTAAGGCTGTTGCTGGTGCTATTGCGGTTATTTTAAGAAATGGTGACAATTTAGAAATTCAAAGTATTGGTGCTGGGGCTGTGAACCAAGCTATTAAGGCTGTGGCAATAGCTAGGGGATATGTTGCTCCAAATGGTATTGACCTTGTTTGTGTGCCATCTTTTACTCAATCAGACATTAGCGGAGAAATTAAAACAGGCATTAAACTTGATGTTATAAACAACAAAGCTTAAAATTTAAAGGAAAAAACTATTTTTTGGTGTATTATAATATAGAGGTGATTTTTTATGGCTAATTTTATTGTTATTTTAATCATTTTTATATTAGTTATTTTAGCAGTTAGAAGCTATATAAAGCAGAAAAAATCTGGTTCTTGTTGTTCTAGTTGCAAGGGCTGTTCTTTTGACTGCCATAATTCAGAGAAAAAAATAAACAAAAAATAAAAAAATTTAATAAAGTTCTTTACAAATTTGAAAAAAAATATTATAATGAATGTAATTATATTTAAACACTAGAGTAGGGACAGTAGTTTTATAGATAGCCTAAAGAGAGTTGGGAGAAGGTGGAAGCCCGATGGATTATATAAAATGAACATCACCCATACTGTGGCATACTGAAAAGTTTTTTACTTAGTAGGATATGACGATTACCTGCGTTAAAGGTTTTGAGAGGATACTTTGTATCAATTCAGGGGGTACCACGCTGTTGCGTCCTGTTGGATGTGACAGCTTTTTTAATTTTGTTTGTATTTTTTATTCTGAAAGGAGAATTTACCTATGTATGATAAGGTAAGTACTAATCTTAACTTTGTTGAGAGAGAGAAGGAAATTTTAGGTTTCTGGAAAGAAAACGATGTTTTTGGTCAATCTATCAAGGCAAGAGAAAATTGCCCTGTATTTACTTTTTATGATGGACCTCCAACAGCTAATGGTAAGCCTCATATTGGACATATTTTAACTAGAGTTGTTAAAGACCTTATTCCTAGATACAAAACTATGAAAGGTTACAAGGTTTTAAGAAAGGCTGGTTGGGACACTCACGGACTTCCTGTTGAGCTTGAAGTTGAAAAGCAACTAGGCATTAGTGGCAAGCCACAAATTGAAAATTATGGCGTTGAACCATTTATTAAAAAGTGTAAAGATTCTGTATTTACTTATGAAAATCTTTGGAGAGAAATGAGTGACAGAGTGGGTTACTGGGCTGATATGGATAACCCTTATGTTACTTACCACAACAACTACATTGAGTCTGTTTGGTGGGCTTTAAAGCAAATTTGGGATAAAGGGCTTTTATACAAGGGCCACAAAATTGTTCCTTATTGCCCTAGATGTGGTACATCTTTATCTTCTCACGAAGTGGCTCAAGGGTACAAAGATGTTAAGGAAAAGTCTTGTATTGCAAGATTTGCTGTTAAAGGCGAAGAAAACACTTATATTCTTGCTTGGACTACTACTCCTTGGACACTTCCTTCAAATGTTGCTCTTTGTGTGAACAAAAACGAGAATTATTGCAAGGTTAAGGCTGAAGATGGCAAAATTTATATTATGGCTGAAGCCTTATTAGAAAAGGTTTTAAAAGAAAATTACTCTATTATTGAAACATACAAAGGTCAAGACTTAGTTGGAACTGAATATGAGCCTTTATTCCCTTATGCTAAGGTTGACAAAAAAGCATTTTATGTTGTTGAGGCTGATTATGTTACTTTAACTGACGGTACTGGTGTTGTTCATATTGCACCTGCATTTGGTGAGGACGATGCTCAAGTTGGTAGAAGATACGACCTTCCTTTTGTTCAGCTTGTTAACGAACAAGGTTTATTTACAGAGGAAGTAGAGGGACTTGCTGGCGTTTTTGTTAAAGACGGCGACAAGGAAATTTTAAAAAGACTTGAAGAGAGCGACAAGTTATTTGCTGCACTGGATTTTGAGCATAGCTACCCATTCTGCTGGAGATGTGACACTCCACTTCTTTATTATGCAAGAGATACTTGGTTTATTTCTATGACTAAGGTTAGAGAGCAGTTACTTAAAAACAACGAAACTGTTAACTGGATGCCAGAAAACATTAAGCACGGTAGATTTGGCAACTTCCTTGAAAATGTTATTGACTGGGGCCTTTCTAGAGAAAGATACTGGGGAACTCCACTTCCTATTTGGGAATGTGAGTGTGGCCACAGACACACTATTGGCTCTATTGCAGAGTTAAAAGAAATGAGCGACAACTGTCCTGAAGACATTGAACTACACAAGCCATATATTGACGCAGTTGAGCTTAATTGTCCTAAGTGTAATGGAAAAATGAAGAGAGTTAGCGAGGTTATTGACTGCTGGTTTGATTCAGGTTCTATGCCTTTTGCTCAATGGCACTATCCATTTGAGAACAAAGAGATTTTTGAAGAAAACTATCCTGCAGACTTTATTTCAGAGGCTATTGACCAAACAAGAGGTTGGTTCTACACTTTAATGGCTATTTCTACTCTTATTTTTGACAAGAGCCCATATAAAAATGTTATTGTTTTAGGCCACGTTCAAGACAAAGATGGTAGAAAAATGTCTAAGCATTTAGGAAATGTTGTGGACCCTTGGACTGTTCTTGACAACCAAGGTGCTGACGCTGTTAGATGGTATTTCTATGCTAATTCTGCTCCTTGGTTACCTAACAGGTTTGATGACAAGGCTGTAAATGAATATCAAAGAAAGTTTATGGGCACTTTATGGAACACTTATGCTTTTTATGTTCTTTATGCTAACATTGATAAATTTAACCCTATGGAGTATACTCTTGATTACAGCAAATTAGCTCCTATGGACAAATGGGTGTTATCTAAGCTTAATTCACTTGTTAAGTTTGTAGATAAGTCTTTAGAAAATTACAAAATTACTGAATCTGCTAGAGCTATGGCTGAGTTTGTTGACGAGCTTTCTAACTGGTATGTTAGAAGGTCTAGAGAAAGATTCTGGGGCAAGGATATGCCACAAGACAAGATTAACGCATATATGACATTATACACTGTTCTTACAACAATGGCTAAACTTTCTGCTCCATTTACCCCATTTATGGCTGAAAATATTTATCAGAACCTTGTTGTAAAGATTGATAAAGATGCTAAGAAGTCTGTTCATTTATGTGACTTCCCAGTTGCTTGCGAAGATATGATAGATGAAAAGCTTGAAGCTAATATGGATTTAGTATTATCTATTGTTGTGGCTGGTAGAGCTGCTAGAAACACATCTGGAATTAAAAACAGACAGCCTATTGGAAATATGTATGTTAAGGCTGAAAGCAATTTAGATTCAGAATTTTACGACATTATTCTTGATGAGCTTAATGTTAAAAACATTGAGTTTGTGGAAGATGCTTCTAAGTTTACTAGCTATACATTTAAGCCTCAACTTAGAACTTTAGGTAGAAAGTATGGCAAGTTAGTTCCTGCTATTGGTGAATATCTTAAAAATGGCAATGGCACTGAGCTTATGAACGAGTTAAAGGCTAATGGTGCTATTAGATTTAACATTGATGGAACAGATGTTGAACTTTTTGAGGAAGATGTTTTAACTGAAACTGCTCAGGCTGATGGATTTGTTGCTGAAAGCGATAAAAACACTACTGTTGTTTTATCCACAGAGCTTACTGAAGAACTTATTGAAGAAGGTTTTGTAAGAGAGCTTGTGTCTAAGATTCAGACAATGAGAAAAGATTCTGATTTTGAAGTTTTAGACAGAATTAAAGTTTACTACACTGGCAACGACAAGATTGCTGAGATATTTACAAAGAACAAAGCAACTATTTCTGCTGATGTTTTAGCTGATGACATTTGCGAGGGTAAGGCAGAAATTAACAAAGAGTGGAACATTAACGGAGAAAAGGTTGTTCTTTCTGTTGAAAAGAATTAATTTTATTAAAAAAGATGTTACTAAAAAAGTAGCATCTTTTTTTTAATATTAAATTAACAAAAAGTTTAAATTTTTTTAATTGAAATAGTATAATATAAATGGTAAAATATAGTTACAAGGTAGGAAATGTTAAAAGGAGGAATTGATATGAAAAAATTTAAATTTATTTCGGTATTAGCTTTAAGTTTAGTTTTAGTTTATGGTTCTGTTCAAATGTGTTTTGCTAAGAATATAAATGTTGATATAGTTGAAAACGGAAACGATGTTAAGTTAGTTTTTTCATTAAATGGAAAGACTTATGAGTTAAACCTTAACCCAAGTAGTGGGCAGGTTAGTGGAGAAAATGTTAATTCAAACAGCAGCACAGGAAATGTTAATGGAACTAACATTACTTTAGAAGAAGCTAAAAACATTGCACTTAAACATTCTGGCCTTTCAAATGTTTATTTTACAAAGGCTAAGCTAGATTATGAAAATGGAAAGAAGATATACGAAATTGAGTTTGTGTTAAACGGCAAAGAGTATGAATATGAAATAGATGCTAACAACGGAAGTATATTAAAATTTGATGTTGATTATGATAATAATTACCAAAATAATTATTATGGAAACCATCATAGTGGGAACGGTTACCACGACAATTACAACAACTATCAAAGCGGAAACAACAATTTAAATGCAAGTTTAACTAAAAACGAAGCTGAAAATATAGCACTTGGAAACGCTGGTGTTAGCAGAGAAAATGTAAAGTATATTAAAAGTGAATTAGATAGAGATGACGGATATCTTTATTACGAAGTTGAATTTAAAGCTGGCAATATGGAATATGAATATAAAATTAATGCTAACAATGGAAATATAGTAGAAAAAGATATGGATTATGACGATTAAATTAAAAAGCTAGTAGCCTTTGGCTACTAGCTTTTATGGTTTTAGGACACAATTATTATTTACAAGACCTTGGTAGACATAGTCTAAAACTGTTTTATAGCCTATATCGTTTAAAAGAGTTTTATTTTCTTCGTTTAAAAAGCAAGATGGAATTTTACCTTGTTTTTGTTCATATAAGTTAGATTCGGTATAATTTATGTTAGAGTTAGAAAGGTCAAATTCAGACAAGTATTTTCTTATGTTAATGTAGTGTGTGCCAAAATTTGTTTCCATAAGTTTATCATATTCTGCCATTGAATTATTATCTCCAGTGGTTAGACCTAAAATTAAATAGCGGTTATGGTTATTTTCTAAAGAATTTACTATTTTTTGTATATAATTTGACAAGTTTTGATAGTCTATTTGAGTATCATTTTCGC
This sequence comes from uncultured Clostridia bacterium, assembly GCA_944384235.1. Classification (GTDB taxonomy): domain Bacteria; phylum Bacillota; class Clostridia; order Lachnospirales; family CAG-274; genus Gallispira. Next base: position 33,416 of record CALWSP010000025.1, on the reverse strand, counting down.
CCAGCCATATTATGTGTGAATAGTTTTTATATTCATCATCGCTATTTGTTTGTATTAAAGCACCTTTTTTTATTGTAAAATCTTTTCCTTTTTTGGAACGGAGAAAATAGTGTTTATTTTTGCCTGTGAGAGGGTTTATTACATTATCTCCACCTATTTTGCCAACTAGGTTATCTATTGAAACTGGGTTAAAATTTGCGTTATTAGATATTACTGCTAGTGGGTAGACAGGGGCATCATTTTCGATTGAAACAATGTCTATTTCTACTAGTTTAGGTTCGGCTGGAATTGTTACATCTTTATTTATTTTAAAAGGAATTACACCTATTCTACCTAAAATAGTTAAAATGTTTTCACCTTTAACAGACAAGTTTGTTATGTTTATTTTATAATTGTTTTCGTATAGTTTATTTTGAAGTTCAGAAGCAAATTTAAGGTTTGTTGCACCAGCACTTTGCATAAGGTCTGAGCCTATTAAGACTATTCCTGGTATTTGTGAATTTATTTGTTTATAGGCATTTTCAAGTTTTAAACGATTATTATATGTTTTTTGTGCATAAGTTTTAGAATGTTCTATGTTATTTAGTATTTCCTTATTTTCTGAAGTATTTAAAAAATGGACCAAAGAAAAAGACAAAGTTAGAGTTAGTGTTATTAAAAATATTTTTATGGCTAATTTCAAAGTTAAACCTCCTAGCTATAATCAGGTTCTGATGTGTAGGCATAGCCATATTTTTTGCCTTTAAAGCCATTTTCTTCAACAGAGTTTATTACTACGCCTAAAATGCTACCTTTTACAAACTCTATGCTCTCTATTGCTTTATTAAGCTCATCATAGGTTGAAAGGTTTTGTCTTACAACAAGAACAATGCCTGCACAGAGCTTGGAAAGAAGAAGGGCATCTGTTACTATGTTAATTGGCGATGTATCTAGCAAAATATAATCGTATTTATCTTTTATGCTTTCAAGGAAATTTTTCATATTTGTTGAGCCTAGAAGTTCAGACGGGTTTGGTGGCATTGAGCCAGCTGTTAAAAGGTCTAAATTTTCGTAGACATTTTTATGCACATTTTTTTCAAAAGGTTCACCAGTTAAGACAGATGAAAGGCCTTTATCATTAGACACATTGAAAAGCTTGTGTTGAGATGGCCTTCTTAAGTCACAGTCTATTAAAAGGATTTTAGCTTTTGTTTGAGCTATTGTTATTGAAATGTTAGCTGATGTAGTTGACTTTCCATCGCCTGAAAGTGGGCTTGAAACAACAAAAATATTGCTTTCGTGGGTTGAAAGGGTAAAGTTTAAGTTTGTTCTAAGCATATTATAGGCTTCTGTTACAGAAAACTTTACTTTATTTGTTAAAATAGTGTCCATTGACGCTCTTGACTGAGCATTTTTTCTTTTTAGAGATGGAATATATTCTTGTAAAAGATTTTTATTCTTTTTATTTGATGAAAGTTCGTAATTTGGAATTTCTGACAAAACAGGCAAATTACATTTATTTCTAAAATCATCACTATTATTTATTGTTCTATTTAAAGCACATTTTAAAACAACAAGACCAGCAGAGAGAACAAAGCCAAACAAACCAGCAAAAAGAGCGTTTTTTACAGCATTTGGACCTGATGGAAAGGTTGGAACTTTTGCCACATTTATTGTTTCTACAAAACCAGAGCCAACAACTCTTGTGAAAACGCTAGGTGCTGTTTCTGCTACAATTCTACATATTTCTGTTGAAATAATAGGGCTTGGGGTTGTTGCTGAAATTTCAATTATTTCTGTTTCATTTATAGTTGAAAGGTTCATATAATGCAATATACTTTGAGGGTCAATTGATATATTGCCACTTGAATTTATGCTTGTTGTAAAGTATGTATTTATTTCTTCTTCTGAGCAAATTGCTCCAAGTTTTTCAGCTACAACGTCCATAATTGCATCGTTTGTTAAAATTACCATATATGTTTCTGCAAGGCTTTTAGAAGCGTCTAAATCTTGAACGCTTGCATTACTTATTGCAGCGTTTTTTTCGCTGTTTTTAACATAAAGGCAAGTAGAGGTTGTGTATTCAAGGGGCTTGCAAAGTTTTGTATATGCAAAGCCTAGCATTGAAAAGACAAACACAACTGCTAAAATTAGCCAAATGTAATTAAACAACTCTTTTAATATTAGGTGTAAATCAATAAAATTCTCCTCATTTTCGTAATTATTCAAAGTTTTGACCTCCTCTTTATTATGCAAGTTTTACTCTGCTGTTAATTCTTCAACTGTAAGTTCTCTTGCATCAGCCCAAATTCTTTCAATTGAGTAGAATTCTCTATCGTCTTTATGGAAAATGTGGACAATAATGTCGCCAAAGTCCATAAGAACCCAGTTTCTATTGTGTGTTTGAAGACCTTCTGTGTGTTTTAATATAAAACCTGCTTTAAACATTTTTTCATCAACTTCATCTGCCATAGCTTTTAACTGGTTTGAATTTGAACCACTTGCTATTATAAAGTAGTCACCAAGAGATGAGATGTTGCTTATATCTAAAACTCTAATATCTAAGGCGAGTTTATCATCTAACGCTTTATATGCAATTTTTGCTCCTTGAAGTGAATTATTATTACTCATTTTTTTCCTCCTTTAAATACATCAACGCTTTTTTTCCTAGTGGATGTAATTTAATGTTTCTATTTTTTAAATATTTCATTGTGTTTTCTAAAGCAAATATTATAGCGGTATTTATATTTTTATAGGCTAGTTCTCGTATTTTATCAAGGCCATCAAAATAATCTCTATTAGGCTCTATATAATCTGCTATGAAAACTATTTTTTCTAAAATGCTCATATTTTCTCTACCAGTTGTGTGGTAGGCTATGGCATTTAAAATGTCAAAATCTGTTATGTTGTATTCAAGTTCTGCTATTTTTGCACCTAAAAAGCTATGGATTAGCTCAGGGTTTTCTAGCAAGAATTTATCTAGATTTATATTATATTTTTTGCAAAGCTCTAATTTTTCTTTGTTTGTGTAGCATTTTGCACAGTCGTGTAAAAGACCTGCTAAATAGGCTTTATAGGTGTCTACATTGTATCTTTTAGCAAGTTGCAAAGCTTCTTGTGCAACACCTAAAGTGTGTTTATATCTTTTTGATGTTAAAATGGAGTGTAGCTTACCTTTTATTTTTTCTATTTCTTTAGATGTTATATCCTCTGCTTGATAAAGGGAGAATTTATGGATATAATCTTCTACATTTGATGGAAGAAGATATTTTATGCTTTTATTTGCCAAAATTCGGTGCCTTATGTTGGTTGAGGATATGGAGAGGGCAGGTATTTCAATTAATGTTATTTTCCCTTTATATTTATCTTTTAACATTGAAACTGTTTTTTCAAGTTCTTTTATGTTATTTCCTGGCCTTGTGACAGCTACAAATTCGCACATTGAAAGAAGTTTTTCAGGCTCTTTCCACTGTAAAATTTGTAAAATTGCATCAGCACCAGAAATGAAGTATATTTTACAGTCAGCACTACATCTTTTTTTTAGTTCTGTTATAGTGTCAATTGTGTAGGTATAGCCTTGTCTATCTATTTCAAGCCTTGAAACTTCAAAATGAGGGTTATTTACAGTTGCTAAAACAGTCATAAGATACCTATGTTCGTTATACATAGGGTTTGTGTTTTTATGGGGTGGGTTTCCTGTTGGAATGAAAATTACTCTTTCAATTCCTAACTCTTGACGAACAAATTCTGCTGCAACTAAATGGCCATTGTGTATAGGGTTGAAAGTTCCTCCCATTACTGCTATTTTTTTATATTTTTGATAGTTTAAAACTTGATTCATATATAAAATCTCCATAGATAATCTTTAGCTTCTTCTGAGTAGTCTATTCCAATTCTTTTGGATTTATTAAAACTACTTATTTTTTCGCCATCTGTTATATATATAGTATCACCTAAAAGGCTTTCTTTATTTAAAGAAAGGTCAATTTTATTTGCCATACAAAATTTACTTGGACCATTTGTGAAGTTTTTTAGCTGGTATTTTGTGAGAGTGTTATATGGCTTTTGATACCTTAAAATGGACATATATTCTATATCATTTATTGGCTCTACGCCACGAATTAAAACTGCACTTGGCTCACCTTTTACATCTGTTACAACATTAAAGCAATGATAAAGACCATAGGTGAAGTAGACATAGGCAATGCCCCCAGGTTCAAACATAGGGGCAGTCCTTTTTGTTTTTTTATAGTTATAGGCGTGGCAAGCTTTATCATTTGATTTATAGGCTTCTGTTTCTATTATTTTAGAAATTAAAGTGTGGTTATTTATATTTCTAACTATATATTTGCCTAAAAGTTCTTTTGCCACAACTAGAGCATCTTGTTGATAAAAGCTATAATCAAGCTTCATCATATATTTTTTGTAGGTAGGCACAGTCGCTATGGTATCTAGTTTCGTTAGAGTTTTCAACTAGCATAGTTATGTGCGGTTTTGTTTTTTTGAGCTGAGCAAAAAGTGGTGTATAGTTGAACAAACCTTCACCAACTTGTTCAAAAGCTACATCTCCATTTTCATCAAGTTTAAAGTCTTTAATGTGTATTACAGAAATTCTATCGCCATAGTATCTAAAAGCTTTTGCTATTACTTCTTCTTGGTTTTGGTAGTTATTTCTATCAAGAAGGTTTACTGGGTCTAAAATTACTTCTACATTTGGAGAGTTTATATCATCTAAAAACCTTTGCATCATTTCTGGAGAGTAGATTGTGTGTGTTGCAACGCCTTCCACGCCAACAATTACGCCAAGTTTTTCTGCCGCAGAAACTATTTCTCTCATTGACTTTAAAAGCCTTTGATAGCAAGTTTCTGTGTATGTTCCAGGAACAATTTTAAAGTTTTCATCAAGTCTACCTGTTTCTGTTCCGACCATATCTGCACCAATTGCTTTTGCATATTTTAAATGTTCTATGAACCTTTTTACTTCAGCTTGTCTTTTATTTTCATCTGGGTTTGTTGGGTTTATATAGCAACCTAAAACAGCTATATGAATGTCATTATCTTTAAGTCTTTTGCCTATGAACTTGCCAAGGCCTGGGTTATAGTTACCAGTTGTAAAGTCTATGTCTATGATTGATTTTTTAAAAGCAAGCTGAACATCGTGTATATTAAATTCAGTTAGCTTTTCAATAAGTTGGTCAAAAGTTTGCTTGCCACCTAAGTCGTGACATCTCATACCAAATGCCATAATATCACCTCTTAATTAAGTTTAAAATTTATTGTAATTATCCTAATAATTATATCAAATTATACAACTAAAAGCAACTATTTATAGTTATTTGGGCATAAAAAAAATCGCAAATTAAATTTGCGATTATTCTTGATAAGTTGTTTCGTTTTCTGTTTCTTTTGCTTTTGTAGAGGACCTTTTTATTGAGTTTAAAAGTTTTTTGCCCTCATCGGAATTTTTATTTATGTAAACTAACTCTGATGGATAAACCATATTAAGTTCTTCACGAGCAATTTTTTCTATAAATTCAGGGCTATTTTGATTTTCGTATTGTTTATTAAGGGCCGCACTTTCAGCCTTAGCCTCGGCAATTGCAACCTCAACATCTTGCTTTTGTTCTCTTAGAGTTATATGTATTGAATATTGATAGTAAAGAGCGAAAACAAAAACTGTGATTATAAAAAACATTGACAATGACCATATTAGGTTTAACCTTGATGATTTTTTCTTTTTAGACAAGTTAGTCACTCCAAATCCTTAGTAAATTAGTATAAGGATATTTTCTCATATTTTAGATTTTTTTTCAAGTTTTTTTTGAAAAAATAAAAGAATTTTTCTAAATGGAAAAAATAAAATTTTAAATGGTGTTAAAATTATTTCAATTAACAAAAGCACAAACTTTTTAAAAAAGAAAAAAATTTTATATATTATTTTATCCATCAGTTCTTTTAAAAGTAAAAGATAAAAAATCATTCCAAGAAAACAACCAAGTATTACAAAGGGCCGTACTTCACCAAAATTTGTTTTAAGCATAATTAAAAAAAGTATTATGCTTAAAAGAAGCCAATAGATTAAGTCTATTAAACCTTTTATTATTTTATTTAATTTAACTGTTTTTGAAAAAACAAAAAATATATTATATATTGCTGAGGAAAAAAAGCCAAAGCATATTGAAACTAGAAAAAGTTTTAACTGGAAAGTGAATGAAAGTATCATTTAAACAAACGTCCTAGAAAACTATCTTTTGAAAGGATTTCTGATTCATAAGAAAGGCTTTTTACACTTCCATCAGCAACTAGCAGACCTTTATCTAAGTTTAGGGTTGAAATATGAAGATTTTCACCTTTTATAATTAAAATATCTTCTATTGTTTTTGCTATTATATTTTCTTCATCAAAACTTAAAATGTCTTTTATTCCTGTTGCCGTAAATTTTTCTTTATAATCTATGGTAATACAATGTTTATTTTCTTCCATTGGTTGACCTCCATATATTATAATTAAATATATGAGAGATTAAAGGGTTTTATACATTTCGTGAGCTTTATCTTTACCTACAACTTCTTTAATTGAAACTATTTCGTATTTTGCTGTGTTATTTCCAAAGGTAATTTCAATTACATCTCCTATTTTAACATCTAGGCCAGCTTTTGCAACTTTGCCATTTACTACAACCCTGCCACTATCACAAGCTTCGTTTGCAACTGTTCTTCTTTTTATTATTCTACTTACTTTTAAATATTTATCTAAACGCATAAATACCTCCTAAAAAAGCTAATAAATAAAAAAGTGGGCTTTTGCCCACAGTTTTATAGTAAAAAAATTACTTGTTTACAGCGTCTTTAAATGCCTTACCAGCCTTAAATCTTGGTGACTTAGAAGCAGCAATCTCCATTTTCTCACCAGTTCTTGGGTTAACACCAGTACGAGCATTTCTTGTGTTTACATCAAATGTACCAAAACCAACTAATCTTACATCGCCACCGTTTACTAACTCCTCAGTTACTGTGTCGATAAAAGCCTTTAAAGCCTTTTCTGCATCTGCTTTTTTTAAGCCAGCCTTTTCAGCCATCTTATTTGCTAATTCTGTTTTGTTCATTGAAATGTCCTCCTTAAAAAAAATTTGCTTAGTATCTTTGAAAATTAAATTTAAGTTTTTTTCTTATCAGATACCTTAGCTATTTCAATGTCTTCAATTTTATTTATATACATTTCTAAGGCATTTGTCAAGGAAAATTCAGCATTTAATTGCAAAAAACTTGAAATTTTTGATAAATTTAATAAATAATTTCCAATAAATTCCATTTTTTCCGTTTTATTCATAGAATTTATATCTTTTAACTTTGAAGAAAGATTTTCATTTTCGGATATAATAGTGTCTATATTTAAAGTATCAAGTTGTAAAGATGATGTTTTTGAAATTACTTTTTCACTTCTTAAAAGAGCAGGTAGGGACTTTGGCACACTTTTTATTATATCTATGTTGTTTTTATATCCTTTTTCCTCTTTTTTTATACTATCCCAAGATATTTGTTTTTCACTATTTTTGGAAAAAATATGTGGGTGTCTATTTATCATTTTTTTGGTTATACCATCTATAACGGAGTTTAAATCAAACTTATTTTCTTTTTTTGCAAGTTCTGAGTGGAAAACTATTTGGAAAAGAAGGTCACCTAATTCTTCTTTTAAATTTTCATAGTTATTATTATCTATTGCATCTATGACTTCATAAGTTTCTTCAAGAAGGTATTTTTTTAGGCTTAAATGTGTTTGAGCTTTATCCCAAGAGCAACCATTTTCGCTTAAAAGCGTTTCCATCACTTTTTGCAAGCTTTCAAGGTTATAATTATTATTCATATATTTCTCCTTATAGTTTTATTTAAATTGATTTTAGTTTAGCATATATTAGATTGAATTAAAAGCTTTAATATTATTTTAATTTTAAATGGCTTTACATACTCTTTTTTTAATGTTAAAATTAGAGTAAAAATTTAAGGATTGGGGTGGAATTATGTTTTGCAGATATTGTGGAAAAGAAGTAGCAGAGGATTCTAAGTTTTGCACATATTGTGGAAAAATGATTGTAGATAGAGATAGGTACGAGGAGGAAAATGAAGTTTTAGCTACAAGAGATGAAAAAGAAGAAGAAAAACAAGAAAATGAAGATTTATCTTATTTAGATGTTTTTGGAAGTTATGAAGAAAAGGAAGTTAAGGAAGAAGAAAAAGAAGTTGTTATTGAAGATTTATTTTTAGAAAATATGTCAAGGAAAAATAAAATTTTATTATTTTTATCAGCTATTATATTAATTGCTATTGTGGCTATTATTGTTTTAGGAATTTATTTTCCTAACGTAATTTAAGATTTAGAAATAAAAAAACTCTCGTTACACCGAGAGTTTTTTTATAGTAAATATAAGATTATTATTTAAATTAGATAGCACGAGTAATTGTACCTTTGTGCATACCACTTCTTAAACATCTTGTACAGATGTTAATAGACTTAACATTACCGTTGCTTTCAACAATCTTAATTTTCTTGATGTTAGACTTCCAAGTCTTGTTAGCTCTTCTAGAAACCTGGCTACGGTTGATGCTAATTCTGTGACCTGTTTGTCTTGTTTTGTTACAAATTTCACACTTTGCCATTGATTACACCTCCTTAGTCAATTACTCATCGTTCTTATTTTATCAGAAAAACTGAATAAATGCAAGAAAAATTTTTTTAAAATTTGAAAAAATCAAATTTATTGATAAATCATTTTATATAGTGTATAATCTTTATAGCATAAAATTGGTTTAAATTCAAGTTTTTTTGAAAGGAATTTTTATATGGAGCTATTAGATAGTATTGAGGTTATTAAAAATATTGGCAAAACTAGAGCTGACCAATTAAAGAAAATGGGCATTGAAACTGTTGAAGATTTAATTGAATATTATCCTAGAAACTACGAGGACAGAACAGAAAGTGTTAGTATAAAAGAAGTTGAAAAAGGTGAAGTTAACACAATTAAGGCTAGAGTTATTGTTAAGCCTGAGGGCAGAAAAGTTAGAAATATGACAATTATTTCTGTGAGAGTTGAAGACAAAAGCGGAGGAATTGACTGTATTTGGTTTAACCAGCCTTACATTAAAAACCAATTAATTTTAGGGCAAGAGTATTCTTTTACTGGGAAAGTTGTTGAAAAATTTGGTAGGTTACAAATGGAATCTCCAGATTATGAAATTATTAAAGAGGGAAGTTTAAACACAGGAAGGATAGTTCCTTTATATACAGTGCCTAAAAAAATGTCGCAAAAGGTTATAAGAGGCTGTATTAAAGAGGCAATTGACCAAACGGAGTTTGCTTTTGAAGAATATTTACCTAGTTGGATAGTTAAAAAACACAATTTATGTAGCAGGGACTTTGCTGTTAGAAACATTCATTTTCCAGAAAATGACTATAATTTCTTTAAAGCTAGAAAACGATTAGTTTTTGACGAACTATTTATATTACAGATGCATCTTTTAGAGTTAAAGGGAAATGTTTGTGGAAAAAAAAGCAACGTTAAAATATTAGAGTATGATGACGGCGAAATTAAAAGTATATTAGGTTTTAAATTAACTGATGCTCAAGAAAGAGTTTTAAACGAGGTTAAGGCTGATTTTAAAAACGGATATGTTATGAACAGATTAATTCAAGGAGATGTTGGCTCGGGCAAGACTGCTATTGCTATGATATGTAGTTATTTAGCTGTTAAAAACGGATATCAAGTTGTTTTAATGGCTCCAACAGATGTTTTGGCTAACCAGCATTTTAAAGGTTTTAGCGAAGTTTTTGAAAAGCTAAACATACATTGCCAGCTTTTAACAAGTGGTTTAAAGAAAAAGGAAAAGGAAAGGGCTTATGAAGAAATAAAATCTGGCAATGCTCAAATTGTTATTGGTACACACGCTTTAATTCAAGAAAAAGTTGAATATTCAAACTTAGGGTTAGTTATAACTGATGAGCAACACAGATTTGGTGTGAGGCAAAGGGAGATGTTATCTGAAAAGGGCGAAAACCCTCACACTTTAGTTATGACAGCAACGCCTATACCTAGAACTTTAGCCTTAATATTATATGGAGATTTAGATATATCAATTATAGACCAATTGCCTCCAGGCAGACAAAAAGTTAACACTTATGCAGTTGACAGAAGCCATTACCCTAGACTTTACAAGTTTATTAAAAACGAAGTTGAAAAGGGCAGACAAATATATATAATATGCCCTATGATTGAAGAAAACGACAAACTTGAGCTGAAAGATGTTTTAAGTTACACAGAGGATTTAAACAGAAATATTTTTCCAAGTTTAAGGGTTGAGTGTGTTCACGGAAAAATGAAAAACGCTCAAAAGCAGGAAATTATGGAAAGTTTTGCAAAAGGTGAAATTGATGTTCTTGTTTCAACTACTGTAATTGAAGTTGGAATTAATGTGCCTAACGCTTCTTTTATGCTTATTGAAAACGCTGAAAGGTTTGGGCTTTCTGCTTTACATCAGTTAAGGGGTAGAGTTGGCAGAGGAAGTGAAAAAAGTTATTGTGTGTTAATTAGTGATGCTAAAAGCAAGGTTGCTAAGCAAAGACTTGGAATTATGTGCAAAACTAACGATGGGTTTGTTATTTCTGAAAAGGATTTAGAAATTAGAGGGCCTGGAGATTTTTTTGGGACTAGACAGCACGGACTTCCTGAAATGAAAATTGCTAATTTATATAAAGACATAGAAATTTTAAAAGAAGTTCAGCAAACTGCAATTAGTTTATATCAAAAGGACAAAGATATGAAAAAAACTGAAAATATCTTGCTTAAAGAGAAAATATATGATATATTTAATACAAAAATTAAAAAAATATGTTTATAATAAAATAAGGTATTTACTTAATTACATTTTTTTTGTATAATAAATGTGTATGTAAATTTATTTTGTTTTGATTTTATTTGAAAAGGTGGATACTTAAATGAGAGTTATTTCAGGCTGTGTAAGAGGACATAAATTAAAAGCCCCTGAAGGCTTGTCAACTCGTCCTACAACTGACAGAATAAAGGAGTCGCTTTTTAATATAATAAATATGGATTTATATGAATGCAGATTCTTAGATTTATTTAGTGGCAGTGGTGGAATAGGTATTGAAGCCTTATCCAGAGGTGCTTCAAAGGCTGTTTTTGTTGACAGTGACAAAAAAAGTGTTGATGTTATAAAGGATAATTTAATTTCTACTAGGCTTATGGAAAAAGCAAGTGTATTAAATTGCGATGTTTTGACTGCTTTAAAAAGGCTTGGGCAAAATAAAGAAAAATTTGACATAATTTTTTTGGACCCACCTTACAATATGGGGCTTACTGAAAAGGCCCTAAAAATGATTGTGAGCGAAGATTTATTAGAAAAAGATGGGTATATTATAGCTGAACAAGCTAAGGAAGAACCATCTCTTAATATAAATGGGTTAGATGTTTTTAGAATTAAAGATTATAAGATAACTAAAATGACTTTTCTTGAAAATTTAGAAAAGTAGGTGGGGGTTAGCTATATGCGTGTAGCAGTTTATCCTGGCAGTTTTGACCCAACAACTAACGGACATTTAGACATTATTAAAAGAACTTCTAAGCTTTGTGACAAGTTAATTGTTGCTGTGCTTGAAAACCCGTCTAAAGTTCCTATGTTTAGTGTTGAGGAAAGAGTTGCTCATTTAAATGAAATTTTGAAAGATTGTAGCAATGTTGAAGTTAAATCATTTTCAGGTTTACTTGTGGATTTTGTTAAAAGTGTTAATGCAAATGTTGTTATTCGTGGTTTAAGAGGTGTAACAGATTTTTCTTATGAGTTTCAAATGGCTCTTACAAACAAATCTCTTGACAGAGAGATTGAAACTCTTTTTATTTCTGCGGACACTCAATACTTATTTTTTAGCTCTAGCCAAGTTAAAGAAATTGCTATATTTGGCGGAGATATTGATAATATGGTACCTGAAATTATTAAAAAAGAAATTAGTAAGAAGTTGAAGGAGGAATAAAAATGGATAATTCTAATTCTAGAAGAACTATTAATGAAATGATTGATGATATGCAAAATATTTTAGAAAACCACAAAGACGGAATTTTTGGTTCTAAGTTTCCTAAAGATGAGATTTTACAAATTATTGAAAATATAAGATATGAGCTTCCTAGAGAGATTAACCAAGCTCAGAGAATTGTGAACAAGGCTGATGATATAATTAAAGACGCTCACATAGCAGCTCAAGACAAAATTAAAGCAGCTGAGGACGAAATTGAAAGAATGTCTATGGAAACAGAAATTGTTAGAATAGCAAACGAAAACGCTGATGCTATTCTTTATGATGCAGAAAATAGAAAAGCTGATATGGAAAATGGCGCTATAAATTATTCGTATCAAATGCTTGATAACACTCTTAAAAAAATTCAGAGGGTTAGCAACAATTTAGATGATATAATTAGAAACTTTAATAAAATGGCTGACGATGTTCAAAGATATTTGGACAAGGAGTTAGAAGCTATTAACGAGGAAAAAGAAGTTTTAAGCAACTATTTTGACAGAGAGAATTTATAAAAATAAGGGTGTTTATAAACACCCTTATTTTTTGTAAAAAGGGAAAAGCACAAAGCAAAACAAAAAAGCTAAAATGCCTTGCAAAACTTTTGAGAAAAAATATTTTGTAAAAGATAAATCTGTATTAGATATGTAGTTTGAACTTTGCATATGTATTGAAAAGCCTCCAAAGGCTATTATTAGGCTTATTAGACTAAGTTGCAACTGGTTTATTTTATTTAATTCTTTACAGCCATTTGTTATTTCTAAAATTCCATAAAGAAGGGATTTTAGATAAAAATTAAGGTTTAAAGTTGAAAGCAGTTTTGTGAAAATTGTGCATAAAATTGAGAAAAAGATTATGTAACCTCCAACTTGGACAATTGATTCAATTGAGTTTAAGATTGAATTTTTTATTTCCTTTGCAACGCTAAAGTTTGAGCTGGATTTTATTGTATATATTTTAGTTTTTGGTCTTTTTAAGATTAACCCTATTGTTAAAGCTGAAAGATAGTGGATTAAAAGCAAGAAAAAACCTATGTTTTTATTGTTTAAGATGATTGTTCCAACTGTGCCTATTATAAACAAAGGGCCAGAGTTATTTGTGAAAGAAAGAAGATATTGTGCTTCTGATTTAGAAAGTTTTTTTTCTGTGTAAAGTTCACTAACAAGTTTTGCTCCTATTGGATAGCCTGAAAGAAGGCCACTTATTAAAGCAAATATTCCATAGCTACTTAGACCAAAAAGTTTATTTGTTATTGGAGAAAGTATTTTGGAAAGAAAAAGTGGAAAAGGGGTTTGTTTTAGCAAATTTACACTTATCATAAAGGGTAAAAGAGAGGGTATTACTAAATTGTACCATAAAAGCAGACCGTTTTTAACGGAATTAATAATTTCTTTTGAAAAGATTATTATTATTAGATTGAAAAATATTAAAATTACTGTTATAATGTAAGTAAGTATGTTTTTTTTGATATAAAGCACCTACCTTTTTAGAACTAGTATATGATAAATTTTAGACAATATTACAGGTGCTTAGATTAATGTATAGGAGGAATGAGTGTGTTTGGCGAAGATAGAAACAAAAATGGCTATAACAAAAGGCAATATAGCAATGCTAAGCAGAACACCAACTCTAACAATTTTAGAAACTCTAATAGATTAGATTCAAATAGCAGTAATTACAGAAACAACAACTATAGAAGTTATGAAAACCAATATAACAGAGAGCAAAGTGGTTATAGGCAAGAAGGTAGAGGAAATTACCAAAATAGATACAGTGATTATAGGGGATACAGAAATAGCCAAAGCAATTACCCAAACAGAGAAAGTCAAAATAGAAATTTTAGGGAAATAAACAACAGTTACAACAGTTATTCTAGCTACAATGAATATAATAATTACGGAAACAACTATGGAAAGCAAAGAAATTTGCAAGATAGCAAAAATGTAAAAAAAAGAAGTGGCGGATTGTTAGGAATTATTGGTGAATTTTTTGGAAACGTTTTTTCATCGTTCTCCCTTATTAAGCCAGCAAAGCAAAGCAACGCTAAAGTTATTAACAACAAAAGTCAATCAATTAAAAGAAACAGAGTTGCTTTACCTATTTTTTTAATGTTTTCTTTACTAAGTTTAGTTTATATTATTGGTTTATCTGTGAATTTTTTGACAAAGAAAATTGTTAATTACGATGTTTTAGCATATGGTAGTATTGATAGTGCTAAGTCTGCAAATGCTATTATTGTTAGAGATGAAATAGTTTACAACACAGATAAAAAAGGCGTTATTACATACAATGTTGCAGACAATGAAAGAGTTAAGAAAAATTCTATTGTTTGTAGCGTTAAGGACGAAGCTGTTGTTAAGCAAATGCAGGATAGTTTAGACGAAATTAATGCTCAAATTATGAAAATTCAATCTGAGAGAAAAGATATTTCTGTTTATTCAGATGATATAAAAAAATATAACAGTCAAATTCAGGATATTGTTGATGAGAGTGCAATTGATTTTGCTTATATGTCTTTAGAAGATGTTTATGAATTTAAAAACAACATTCAAAAAAGTTTAGACACTAGAAATCAATATCTTCTTAGCGAAGATAGCGAAGCTATTAAGGACCTTGTTGTTCAAAAAAGAGAGCAGGAAAGCAAGTTAAACGAAAATATAAGCAACATTGTGGCTAAAGAAAGCGGAGTTGTTTCTTACTACATAGACGGTTTAGAAGGTGAGATTACACCTGAAAATATGCAGAGCATTAGCAAGAAAACTATTAGCGACAGCGTTAGTTCTGAAAGTAGTTTTAAAAGCAGTATTAAAGCTAATTCACCTGCTTTTAAGCTAGTTAAGTCTAATGTTTGGTATATTGTGGCGTATATAGATTCTAAGTATGTTGAGGGTTGGGAGAAAAACTCAACCAGATATATTTACGTTAAAGACAACAATGGAGAAGAACACAGATTAGAGGGATATATTGAGGAGTTAGTTGACACATCTGCAAAGGAAAAATTTGTTATTTTTAGAATTACTAAAGATATGTTAGATTTTATTAATGTTAGAAACATAACAATAGAGACAGAAAGCTCTGAAAGAGGGTATAAAATTCCTAATTCTGCTATTATGGAAGAAACTTTACTTAGAATTCCAACTTCTTATGTTGATGGCGACAGTAATGTTTTAAAGGTTAGTGGAAATAGCACAACAAAGATTAATGTTAGTGTTTCAGGAAAGGACCCAGAAGATAGCAATTATTGTTATATTCCGCTACAACTTGGCACTTTAAATGTGGATACTACCTTAAAATCTCCTAATGGAGAGGAAACTTTTGTTATTTCTGATGTTAAAAGTGTTAAAGGTGTTTACATTGTGAACAAGGGCATTGCTGAGTACAAGACAATTAATCTTACTAACTCTGTTTCAAACAACACTCACACAATTTTAGACCCTACATACAACACAAACATATATATTTACGACAGAGTTATGACAGAGCCAAAAGATGTTAAAAAAGAGGAAATTATATATTGATGGGAGTGGATAGTGTGAATATTGAAGCAAATTTAAAACAGATTGAGGACAATATTCAAAGAGCTGTTACTAAAAGTGGTAGAAAAAGAGAGGATATACTTCTTTTAGCAGTTACAAAGACTATTGATGTGGAAAATATTAAAGTGGCAGTTAATTTAGGTTTGAAAGATTTAGGGGAAAACAAGCCTCAGGAGATTAACAGCAAATATTTTGAAATAGATGGTGTTAGATGGCACCAAATTGGACATTTACAAACTAACAAAGTTAAGTACATTATTGACAAGGTTTGCCTTATTCATTCTTTAGACAGTGTTAAACTTGCTGAAGAAATTGACAAAAGAGCTAAAAGCAAAGGCTTAACTATGGAAGTTTTAGTTGAAATAAACATAGCAAACGAAGAAAGCAAACACGGAATTAGTATAAATGAAGTTGATAGCTTTATTAAAGAAGTTTCTAAATTTGACAATATTCGTGTTGTTGGGCTTATGTGCGTGGCACCTTTTGTAGAAAATCCAGAAGAGAACAGAAAATATTTCGAAAAAATGAGAAAAATATATGTTGACATTAAGGAAAAAAACTATAATAATATAAATATGAAATATTTATCTATGGGTATGACTAATGACTATGAAGTTGCTATTGAAGAAGGTGCTAACATAGTTAGAGTTGGTACAGGATTATTTGGTGAAAGAGATTATAATAAGTAATTATTGTATAATATACATTTAGGAGGAAAATAATAAAATGGCTAGTTTATTAAATAAAATTCAAAATTTTGTGATGGGTGTGGCTGATGACGAAGATATAAACGAATATGCAGCTGATGAAAATTATCAAAATGAAGAATATGATGATAATGGTGGAGATAGCGGTTACAACAGAGTAACAGGTTTATTTAGAAGTTTTTCAAGCAGAAATTCTTCAAGTAGCAGCAATTATGAAAGTGAATACAACAACGCAAGTAGCTACAACAACAGATTTTCTGGTGTGCAAGGCAGACCAAGCAGAACTAACAACGTTATTGAAATGAGAACTGTTGTTGAAGTTACTAAGCCTAAGGAAATTGAACACGCTAACCAAATTGTTCATCAGTTAAGGTCAAACAGAATTATTGTTGTGAATTTAGAGGAAACAGATGACAAGGAAATTCAGAGAATTAGCGACTTTTTATTTGGAGCTTGTTATGCTGTTGATGGTAAGCTTAGAAAGGTTTCAAACAGAATATTTATTTTAGTGCCAAGCACTGTTGAAATTAATGGAGAATTTATTAGAGATTTGGCAGAAAAGGGTTATAAGTTTAATGATGTAGCTTATAATTAAAGTTTAAAGGGAGAGATTATATGAATTTTGCAAATATTTTAATAGTTGCATTATCTTTTTTTTATCGTTTTTTAGAATTTATGATTTTTGTTAGGGTAATACTTTCTTGGTTACCTTTTGGCAGGGACAACTTTATAGTTAAAATTGTATATGAAATTACTGAGCCTATTTTAGGGCCTATTAGGAGGTTAATTAATAAATCACCTATTGGTGGCGGAATTTTAGATTTTTCTCCTATAATTGCATTTTTCTTTTTATATTATATATTTATATTTTTAGAGGAAGCTATTATATATTTTAGCTAAAATGAAATGAATAGAAAAAGTATTTTAAGCAAAATTAAAGATGACGACGAAAAAATTATTGTTGCTAAAGCAATAGACAAAAGAAATGTTGCTATAAAAAGATTTACTCCAGAGTTTAGTGAGTTTATTGACCCATATAAAGCTACGCTTATTAAAGAATTGTTATTTTCTAATGAGTGTGAAATTTTAGTTTATGGTGGGCATAAAAATGCTGAAAGGGTTAAAGTTGGTTTTTTTCCTGAATTTTGTGAAGTTAAAATTGAAGATTTTCCTATTTCGATTGTTGAAATTAAATATAATGCAAAATACAGCAGGGCTTTAAGCCACAGGGACTTTCTTGGCTCGATTTTATGTATGGGCATTAACCGAGATAAAATTGGCGATATAATAATTGAAGATGGATATGCTATTGTATATGCTGAAGATGAGATAGCAAGATATATTGAGGCTAATTTAGAAAAAGTTGGAAACACAAGTGTTAGAGTTAAAATTTTAGACTATTACAAGCCAAAAGAAAAAGATGTTGTGGAAAAGAAAATTACTCTTGCGAGTATGAGATTAGATGTTGTAATTAGTGGCGCTTTTAACATTTCAAGGGGAAAAGTGGCTGAACTTATTAAAGGCGAAAAAGCTTTTATTAACTGGAAAAATATTACATCTAGCTCTCACAAAATTGAGGAAAATGATTTGATTACGCTTAGAGGCGTTGGGCGAGTTAAAATTAATGAAATTTTAGGAAACACAAAAAAAGATAGAATTTTAGTTAGTATATCTATATTTAAATAAAAAAGGAGGGCTAAATTAATGGCTTCGTTAACACCTATGGATATTGAAAATGTTGAATTTAAGAAAACACCTTTTAAAGGGTATTCTTGTGAAGAAGTTGATTTGTTTTTAGACAAAGTTATTGTTGAATACGAAAGGCTTTTTAAAGAAAATGGCAGAATGGCTGACCAAATTTCTGCTAAAGATGAAGTTATAAGCCACTACAAGGACCTTGAAGAAACTATTAAAAGTTCTATTGTTAGGTCCGAAAAAACAGCAGAGGAAACTTTAAAAAATGCTAACACTACTGCTGAACAAATTCTTCAAGGGGCTGAAAAAAGAGCTCAAGATATTATTAAAGACGCTCAATTACAAGCTGACAATATGTTAAAAGAAGGAAATGCTGAGCTTGCTGACATTAGATACCAAGTATCTGTTGCTAAAGCTGAATATATCAAGGTTAAGAAGTTATTAAAAAATATGCTTGATGCTCAATTAGAAGTTTTAGAAAGCAGCAACAAAACCTTTGAAAATGAAATTGAGGCTAATTTAGAGCAGGTTAGAGAAGAAGCCTAATTTTAAGAAGGTGATTAGATGAGAATTTTAAGTGTTGATACTAAAGATAGTACATATCCAATTTATATTGAAAACAGCTTTGATGGTTTAATAGATTCATTTAAAAAGGCTGGTTTGACTAACAAAAAGGCGTGTATAATAACTGATTCTAATGTGTCAAAAATATATTTAGAGGAAGTTTATGAGATATTAAAACCAGAATTTAAGGAAGTTTTATATTTTGAATTTGAAGCTGGAGAAAATAGCAAAAATTTGGATACTATAACTAAGTTTTATAGTTTTTTTGTGGAAAACTATTTAGACAGATGTTCTGTTTTGGTTGCTTTAGGTGGTGGAGTAGTTGGAGATATGTGTGGCTTTGCAGCAGCTACATATATGAGAGGTATTGACTTTGTTCAAATTCCAACAACTTTGTTATCTCAAGTGGACAGTAGCGTTGGCGGAAAAACGGGCATTGATTTTTTAGGCAACAAAAATATGGTAGGTGCATTTTATCAGCCTAAATTTGTTTATATAAACTCATCTACTCTTAGAACATTGCCATATAGAGAGGTAGCAGCAGGAATTGCTGAGGCTATTAAGTATGGATATATTATTGACAGAGAGTTTTTAAGTTTTTTTGAATTAAACAAAGAAAAAATTAAAAATTTAGATAATGACGCTTTAAATGAAGTTATATATCGTTCTTGTAGTGCAAAGGCTATGGTTGTTGGGCAAGATGAAAAAGAGCTTGGATTAAGAGCTATTTTAAACTTTGGGCATACTTTTGGACACGCTATTGAAAGTTTATCAAACTTTAGTATGTTACACGGAGAGTGTGTTGGTATAGGGCTTATATGTGGTGTGTTTTTCTCTGTTGAAAAAGGGTTTATATCAAGAGGAGAAATAGCTAGATGTGAAAGCCTTTTATATTATTTTGATTTGCCTATTAAAATTAGAAATTATAGCATAAAAGAAATACATAAACTTATGTTTAGTGACAAAAAAACTAAAAATGGAGTTATTAACATAGTTGCATTAAAGGAAATTGGAAAGGCATATATTGAAAACAATGCCAGTGAAGATGAAATTGATAATGCTATTAAGTATATTATAGAGTCTGATTTATAATTTATTTAAAGAAAATATTGGATTATTGCTTTTGCAGTAATCCACTTTTTTTAGGAGGGTTTTATGTTAATTGCTATATTGATTTGTGCTATATTAGTTGGAATAGACCAAATTATAAAGTTATTTACTATATATAGTTTAAAGCCAATTGAAAACATTGATTTAATTAAAAATTTTTTTAGTTTGACTTATGTGGAAAATAGAGGGGCTGCCTTTGGTATGCTTGAAGGCGGTAGATATTTATTTATTATTTTAACAATTATTGTTTGTAGTTATGGTTTTTATTTATATTATAAGCTAAATAAAAAAAATGAAAATTTACTACTTAGAACGGGTATATTATTAGTTTGTTCTGGTGCAATAGGAAACATTATTGACAGAATTTTTAGAGGGTTTGTTGTGGATATGCTTAATTTTTATATTTTTGGATATGATTTCCCTGTATTTAATTTTGCTGATATATGTGTGTGTGTTGGTGCGTTTTTAATTATTTTAAGTAGTTTACTTTTTGATAAGGAGTAGTTTGATGGATTTTTATAATGTTGAAAAGTGTGACATTAACAAAAGAATTGACTTATTTTTAAACGACGAAATTGAAGATATATCTAGGTCGTCTTTACAAAAGTATATTGAAAATGGAAACATTAAAGTTAATTCAAAAAAAGTTAGCAAAAATTACAAATTAAGAGAAAATGATGTTATTGAAGTGGATATTCCAGAGCCTGAGGATATAAACATTGAAGCTGAGAATATAGAGTTGAACATTTTATATGAAGATGACGATTTAATTGTTATAAACAAGCCTCAAAATATGGTTGTTCACCCTGCTCCTGGGCATTATAGCGGAACTTTAGTAAATGGACTTATGTATCATTGTAAAGGTAATTTATCTGGCATTAACGGCGTTATGCGACCAGGCATTGTTCACAGAATTGACAAGGATACAAGCGGAATTTTAGTTATTGCTAAAAGTGATTTAGCTCACAACAAGTTAAGCAAACAGTTAGCTGAGCATAGTATGACTAGAGTTTATAACGCCATAGTTTACAATGGTTTTGATGAAGAAGAAGGGACTATATCTACTTTAATTGGACGCTCTCAAAACGACAGAAAGAAAATGGCTGTTTTAAAAAGTGGAGGAAGAAACGCTGTTACTCATTACAAAGTGTTAGAAAAAATGGGTAAGTTTACTTTAGTTCAATTACATCTTGAAACAGGCAGAACACATCAAATTAGAGTGCATATGGCTCACATTGGACACCCTTTATTAGGCGACCCTGTGTATGGGCCTAAAAAGCAAATATTTAATTTACAAGGGCAGGTGTTACACGCTAAAGTTTTAGGCTTTATTCACCCTAGAACTAATGAATATATGGAATTTGAAACAGAGTTGCCAGATTATTTTATTAAATTAATGGATTTATTAAAAAAACAAGCATAAAAGTGCTTGCAAAAATAAAATTTATATGATATAATTATAAATTGTAGTGTAAAACGGATGGTCCGCTGATGCTTCCGAAAAAGTCGGATTAAATTTGGGCATTAAGAACATCTATGATGAAAGGGAGGCAAAGCCTTATGAATTACGAAATTATTAGAGAAATTGAAAGCAGTCAGTTAAAAAATGACATTCCTGAATTTAATGTTGGTGATACTGTAAAGGTATACGCTAAGATTGTTGAGGGTTCTAAGGAAAGAATCCAGATGTTCGAGGGTGTAGTTCTTAAAAGACAGGGTGGTAGCTCAAGAGAGACTTTCACTGTAAGAAGAGTATCTTATGGTGTTGGTGTTGAAAAGACTTGGCCTATTCATTCCCCAAGAATTGACCGTATCGAAGTTGTTAGATATGGTATTGTTAGAAGAGCTAAGCTTAACTACCTTAGAGATAGAGTTGGTAAGGCTGCTAAGGTTAAGGAAGACATTACAAGAAGAACAAAGTAATTTAAGTAATTTCTTTAATTCCCCTGACTATTTGGTCAGGGGTATTTTCGTTAAAGGATTTTAAAGGAGTTTTTTATGAATATACAATGGTATCCAGGACATATGACAAAGACTAGGAGAATGATGCAAGAAAATATTTCTCTTGTGGATATTGTAATTGAGCTTTTAGATGCTAGATTGCCTCTTAGTAGCAAAAACCCAGAAATTGACAAGTTGGCTATTAACAAAAAAAGAATTGTTATTTTAAACAAAGTGGATTTGGCTGACGAAAAGAAAACTAAAGAATGGGTTGAATATTTTAAAAACAAAGGGTTTGAAGTTATTGAAGCTAACTCTTCAACTGGAAAGGGCATTAAGGAGATTACTCCAGTTGCTAAAAAGTTGATGGCTGAAAAAGTTGAAAGACTTAGAAAAAGAGGTAGACTTTTTGTTCCCACAAGAGCTATGATTGTTGGTATTCCTAATGTGGGTAAGTCAACTTTAATTAACAAATTTGTTGGAAAAAATATGGCTAAAACTGGGGATAAAGCTGGTGTTACTAGAGCAAAGCAATGGGTTAAAATTAAAAAGGATTTTGAACTTTTAGACACTCCAGGCATTTTATGGCCTAAATTTGACGACCAAAACGTTGGGTTAAGGCTTGCATTTACAGGGGCTATAAACGACTCTATTATGGACAGCACTATACTTGCTACAAATTTAATTGAATATTTAGATAATTTATATCCTATGGCTATTAAAAATAGATATGGTATTGAATATGAAGCTGGTTGCAAAGCTCACGAAATTTTTGAAAAAATTGCTTTAAAAAGAGGATTTTTGAAAAAGGGAAGCGAAATTGATTTTAAAAGAACAGCTGATATTTTAATTGACGAGTTTAGAGCAGGGTTATTAGGAAAAATGACCCTTGAAAGTGTTTCGGACATTGAAAAAAACAATGAAGAAAAATAATTTATAGTTAAGTTTATGTATAAAATAATTTGATTTGTAAAGAATATATTTTGTAAGGCAAATAGTCTTTTTAAATATCAGGAGGTCAAATTATGAACAACAGAATGGACAAAAACACAAACAACAACCAGGCTAACAGAAACTCTAGCAACAACCAAACTAACAGAAATTCAAGCAGAGTTGAGTTTGCTAACGAAATTAGCCAAGAAATGGAAAAAAAGAGCAACGCAAACAAAAGCTCTAACAACAACCAAACAAACAACAACCAGAGCAACAAAAACTCTAGTTGTAGATAATTTTAAAAGCAGATGAAAAAGGGATATACATTAGTATATCCCTTTTTTGTGGAAAAAATTATTTTTTGTGTTGATAAAGTTTATTTTTTTAAGTTATCAACATAATTTTAAATTTTCTGTGGATAAGCTGTGGATTGATTTTTTTGAAATATAAAAAAAGATTGATTTTATCTAAAAAAGTATGTGAAAAAAATCTTGACAATTTAGGATTTATGTAGTAAAATAAATTTGTTTGATATAAGTTATATGTGTTAGCCCCACATAGACTTGTTTTTATGTGGTCAGGACTCCTTTTCGGACATTGAGGAGAAAATGACAAATCGTTAAAATATTGTACTAAATTTTCGGAAGGAGATTTTCTAATGAGAACAACATTTATAGCTAAGACAGCTGAAATAGAAAGAAAATGGTATGTTGTTGATGCAGAAGGTCAGACTCTTGGTCGTCTTGCATCTCAGGTTGCTTCAGTTCTTAGAGGTAAGAACAAGCCTATTTATACACCTCACCTTGATACAGGTGATTATGTAATTATTATCAATGCTGATAAGATTGCTGTTACTGGCAAGAAGTTAGACCAGAAGCTTTACAGAAGACATTCTGAGTATACTGGTGGTTTTAAAGAGACTACTTTAAAAGAAATGATGAACAAGAAGCCAGAGGAAGTTATTAAGCACGCTGTTAAGGGTATGCTTCCAAAGAACTCTCTTGGTAAAAATATGTTAAAGAAGTTACACGTTTATGCTGGTGCTGAGCACAACCACGAGGCTCAAAAGCCAGAAGTGTTAGATTTTAAGTATTAATAAGGAGGTTCTACAATGGCAGATGCTAGATATTATGGTACAGGTAGAAGAAAGAGCTCTATTGCTAGAGTTTATTTAGTTCCTGGTACAGGTAAGATTGTTATTAATAAAAAGGATATTGAAGAATACTTTGGTCTTGATACATTAAAGCTTATTGTTAGACAGCCATTAGAGACTACTGGCACTATCGGTAAGTTTGACATTTTAGTTAATGTTCACGGTGGTGGTACAACTGGTCAGGCTGGTGCTATCAGACACGGTATTGCTAGAGCTTTAGTTGAAGCAGATGCTGATTTCAGAGGTCCTTTAAAGAAAGCTGGTTTCTTAACAAGAGACCCAAGAATGAAGGAAAGAAAGAAGTATGGCTTAAAGGCTGCAAGAAGAGCTCCTCAGTTCTCAAAGAGATAATCTGTGTACTTTTCACGACTATCGAAAACCTTTATTTACGGGGTTTTTGGAGTACTCAGTTGGACTGAAAAGCGGTCAAAAGTGTGCAACAAGTAACACACAAGCGACACACAAGCAACAAAATTCTCAATTTGACAAGAGTTTTAAAAGAGATGTTTTTCTTAAGCAAAAGAAAGACATCTCTTTCTTTTATCTTAAATTTTATTGATTGCATTGATAAGCCCCTCAATATCCAAATGAGTATAGATTCTTTCGGTGAGCGTCATGCTACCTGTATGACCTACAATTTTTTTAATCGTAGTTTGGTCAACCTTTGCCTCTGCAAGCATTGATATACAAGTGTGTCTGCAACAATGCGGCGTTTGCGACAAGCCTAAGTTGTTCATAAGTGGTAAGAAATAGCTGTCATAATAATTACGGTATTTGAACTGTTCCCCATTTTCAGTATGCAAAAGGTATTCGCTCTTAGTATCGTTATACCAAAACCGAAAAAATGGCAATACTTTATCTGCAATCGGAACTTTCCTGATACCGTTTTCTGTTTTGCTGGCTAAAACATCAAAGTATCTTTCGTTTAAGTGCACGTTTTCTTTTTTCAAGTCAAGCAATTCGGATATTCTTACACCTGTATAAATCAGCATTAAAACAATCTGATAATATTTATCGTCTTTTTGTTCCCACAGGCGTTCTATCTCTTTTTTGCTAAACTTATTCCTATCCATTTTGTTTGGATTTCTGTCTTTGAATTTCAGAATATCCACAAATTCTGAATAATCTTTGTTGCAAAGGTCGTTCTTCATTGCATAATCATACATTTGTCCAAACAGTACTTTTAACTTCCTTAAAGTCGGATAGTTTTTTTCGCAGGTATCAACCACATACTGCAAATCTGCAAGTTTAATTTCCTTAAATACCTTATTATATAACGTGCCGCATAGCTTATATGAAGCGTTGTAGCCTTTTACATTGGAATCGGATATTGTTTGGAATTTACTTGCCGACCACTTTTCGTACACTTCTTGAAATGTGATTTTCGCCGCCGAAACATCAAACGGGTTTTTGTTATACTCTGCAAGCATTTGTAACCCGTCCGCCTTTGTCGGTGCATATCCTATGACAAGATAATCTTGTACCTGTTTATCCTTTTTCTCGTCATAATGCCAGCCAACAGTTTTACGAACAAGATAAGGATTTCTTCTCTTACCGGATAATTTTATGACGCCCCCATATCCGTTGGGCAACCTCAAATCTCCAAAACCTCCTTTAAAATTTTAATATTTATGATAAGAGCTTATTGCTCACTATCATCATTTTGCTGTGATTTTTTACGCATTTCTTCAAGCCGCAGCTTATCCAATTCATTGCGTTTAATAATTCTCTGAGTTGTATCTAAATATTCTCTTTTTTTATCTGTAAGAGCCCAGCTTTTGAAATGGTCTACCGATTGTTTCTCCCACGCCTCATAAGTATCATATCCAATCCAATATGTTTCAAGAGCTTCACGATTGTTCTTTAAATTCTCCATTTCCAGACAAAGATCACAGTTATGGACTGCTTCTTTATGTTTTCCGTCAAAAACAAGGCTGCACTTCCAATCTTCCATATCTGTTTTAATAAGTTCTATATCAAATTGTATTTCTTTTTTTCTATCAAGCTCATATAAAAAAGCAAGAACGTCTGATACATTCTCTAACTTTATATGCGAAGAATCATAGCCCACTAAATAATTTAATGATATATTCAAAGTTTCAGCAATCTGCTTCAAAACAGAAACAGGCATATCAATCTCCCCGTTTTCGTATTTTTGAACCGTTCGGAGTGATTTATTTAATTTTTCTGCAAGCTCAGTTTGGCTCATGCCTGCTCTTTTTCGCTGTTCTGTAATTTTTTCACCAATTAATATTTGAATATTCTCCACTACTCATCACCTCTGAAATCATTATAGCACAACTTAAAATGAATTTCAAGTACATTTTAAGAATTTTTATTACATATTTTTGCGAAAAACGCATTGACAAGTCGTGAAAGTTCGTGTATAATATAATTATGCACTGAGAGTGCGTAGGTTTTAACAGGAGGTATTACATAAAATGAATGAAAGAAAAACATTTATTGAACTTCCGAATTTCACCGGAAGAAATGTTCCTATAACAGAAATCGCAAAGGCAATTGGTAAAGACGCTCAATATGTAAGAATCGGATTGCAGCAGGGTGTTTTAAAATTTGGGTATGCAATGAAACTTGAAAATTCGAGCGAGTATAACTACTATTGCCCCGATAAAAAGGTATGGGAAGAAACGGGTTATTTTAAAGACACTTCTATAAAATAACCGTAACAAAAATCAAAAGAAAGGCGGTGGTTTTATGTGAGCGGAAACTTTTTTATGCTTGAAAATAAGATTTTTCAGTGTGGCTTAGACGTATACGAATTTAAAGTGTATGCCTATCTCTGCATGAGAGCCGACAGAAAAACAATGACCTGTTTTCCCTCAGCGCAAAGGATTGCGTTTGATTGCAAAATCAGCGAATCACAGGTGCGAAAGGTAACAGCTTCTTTAGAGAAGAAAGGCTTTATTTCCAAGCAGCGGCGTTATTTAAAAACGCCGCAAGGCAAAAATCATCAGACAAGCAACCTCTACCACATAGAGCCATTGCCTATTTGCTGTGAAGATACTCCCTCTATACCGGACAGGCACCCCCTATCCGATATAGAGGGCAATAACAAAAACCATTGAATAAAAATCATGGAACAAAAACCACTACAACAAGAAGGTGAGGTTGTGGATTTAAAAACAGAAGAATTTTATTATTATCTTGACGAGTGTTATTTTCACCCTGAACGAGATAACGATTATCCGTCCTAAGCAATAAAGAATTTAGCGCGGAAAGCGATGGAAATTCTTTGGGATAAATCCGAAATTACAGTTGAGGGGATTACATATAAAAATGAGCAGATAAAAAGAAAGCTCATTGATGAAATGATGCCGGAGATATTAGACAGAGCTGTCGAAGTATATCTCCAAGCCAAAAATGTAAAATGCGAATCGGCATATCTTGCGAGTTGCATTTTTAGGACGCTCATAAATTATGATGCGTACATTGAACGGCTGTTTAATCAGACATTTTATAAATAGATTGATTAAGACAGACGATAGGAGAGAATACAGAATGGCAGTAAATTTCTGTATTCTCTACCTTTGCAAGCGGCGGATTTTTTCAAAAATATTTGCCGTTTGCGGGGTGTGTGGCTACAAGCAGCGCACACTTCGGCGGCAGCCGAATAAGCCCTCTGCAAGAGCGCAAACAATCGCAGATTGCCGCATTTTTGTTGGCTATGCTGACAAAAGTGCATTTGCGTTACTTTTGACAAAAGTAACAAAACCAAATTACTTATAAACGAGTACCCACTCTAACAGAATTGAGGTGAAGAATATTATGCAAAGAACAATATCTATAATGACCGGCAAAGGTTCAGTAAATCATAATGACAGAAAATTTACTGCACAAAATGTTGATAAAGAACGGACGGGGAATAACATAGTTTACTGCAATGAAAATATCAGAAATGTGTATCACAAACTGTTTGACGATGCCGTTAATAGATATAACGCAAAACAAATTCGCAAGGACAGGGAAATCAAAAATTATTATAAGAAGATTAGTCAAGAGAGCAAGCAGGAAAAACCTTTTACTGAAATTATTATACAGATTGGCGATAAGGATAATATGGGAGCTGAAACCGAAAACGGACAGCTCGCAAAGAAAATTCTTGATGAATATATACAAGGCTTTCAAGACCGAAATCCAAATTTGTATGTATTCTCAGCTCACTTACATATGGACGAAGCAACGCCGCATCTACATATTGATTTTGTTCCGTTCACAACAGGCAGTAAGCGTGGACTTGATACAAGGGTGTCAATGAAAGGTGCGTTAAAACAGCAAGGTTTTAACGGCACAGGACGAAGCAACACGGAACTCAATCAATGGCGGGATTCTGAAAAAGAAGTCCTATCAAAAATTATGCTTGAACACGGCATCAAATGGGAACAAAAAGGCACACACGAAAAGCATAAATCCGTCAGCGAATTTAAGCGTGATAAACTTATCGAAGAGGTTGAAAATCTACAAGAGAAAAAGTTTGATATTGAGCAGAAAATATCTGCATACAAAAGTGCAGAAGAATATGCGATGACAATAACTGCGAAGATAAAGGGCGATGATTATAAAATCCCGGAGCCGCCGTCTTTGATGTCAGCAAAGGCATATAAAACAAAATTTGTTGAGCCGGTTATAAAAAAGCTGATAGGCATTATAAAAACTCTTGCAAGAAAATGCTATATCGCTGAAAAACAAGCGGAACAGGCAACAGAAAAAATGACGGAGCTTTATCAAGAGAAAGAACGGTTGAAATCTGCAAATTGGGATTTGAAACTAGAGAATAGTAAAATGAGTGTTGAGGTCAGAGATTTCAAAAAGATAAAAGTTTTTCTCGGTATTGATAAGGTTCAGGAATTGCTGAAATCCGTAAATAAAACGAAACATAGAAATAGGTCGGATATGGCGAAATAAAAAATATGCAATGCAATAGAACATCATTTTTGATATTGTGAAAATCCTAGTTTTCAGTTTTTAAACGATGTAAAGCCTGATTTATCAAGGATTTTATTCGTTTGTTTAGTTGTGAAAAAGAAACAATAAATTCTTATGGTGGATATTGACGAACTTTCTGTGAAAGGATTGACATAGTTCGCACGTTCGTATATAATATAAAATGTATTATTATAATTAGGTGAGGGATATCCAAATGGATTTTATGACTGTGCAACAAGCAAGTGAATTATGGGAAGTGTCACCGAGACGTGTTCATAAATTATGCGCTGATGGTCGTATAAAAGGTGCAGTTAAAATATCTGGCGTTTGGCTGTTGCCTCCTGATGCACAAAAGCCGGCTGATGCAAGAATAAAGAGTGGAAAATATATTGGATTTAGAAATAAGAATGAATAGCTTAGGGGGTGGCATAGTGAATAAGAAAGATATGACTGAACAGGATATAAGAACTAAATATATAACTCCTGCAATTCTCTCAGCAGGCTGGGATAGAGATCTACAGATGAGAGAGGAAGTTTCGTTTACAAATGGTAAAGTAATTGTTCGCAGAAAAACTGTAAAACGTGGAGAAAAGAAACGAGCGGACTATGTTCTATATTGGAAACCTAATATTCCTATTGCCATCGTAGAAGCAAAAGATAACAAACATAGTGTTGGTGATGGAATGGAACAGGCTCTTGAATATGCAGAGATTTTAGACATCCCATTTGTTTTTACCTCAAATGGTGATGGATTTATGTTTTATGATAAAACTACTCAAGAAGGCAAAGTGCAAACCGAACTCACGCTTGATAAATTTCCTTCACCTGACGAATTATGGCATAAATATAAACTGTTTAAAAATATTGATGACGAAGCAGATAAAATAGTATCACAAGAATATTATTTTAATCCAAACAATAATAGAAGACCTCGTTATTATCAATGTAATGCTGTAAACAGAACAATTGAAGCTATAGCAAATGGGCAAAATCGTATATTGCTTATTATGGCTACAGGAACAGGGAAAACGTATACTGCTTTTCAAATTATATATAGATTATGGAAAGCAAAGAGCAAGAAAAGAATATTGTTTTTAGCAGATAGAAATGTTCTTGTTGATGATCCCATGCGGAAAGATTTTAAATTTTTCAATGCTGATACTAATAATAGAAAAATGATAAAAATCAAAAACAGAGATGCTAACAAAGCATACGAAATGTATTTTGCTATTTATCAAGGAGTTACCGGCAAAGATGGATTTTCTGATACATATAAAGACTTTTCGCCCGATTTCTTTGACCTTATTGTTGTAGATGAGTGTCATAGAGGTAGCGCAAAAGATAATTCGGCATGGCGTAAAATCTTAGAATATTTTAAGAATGCGACACAAATAGGTATGACAGCAACGCCAAAAGAAACAAAAGATACATCTAATATTGAATATTTTGGCGAGCCTATATATACATATTCACTCAAACAAGGTATCGAGGATGGTTTCCTTGCTCCGTATAAAGTTATCAGGGTCGGAATTGATAAAGATTTAGAAGGTTATCGACCAACAAAGGGTAAAACAGATAAATATGGATATGAAATAGAAGATAGAGAGTACAATATTAAAGACTATGATAGAAACTTAGTTTTAGAGCAAAGAACTGAACTTGTAGCAAAACGAGTAACAGAATTTTTAAAGAAAAACAATTCTCGGTTTGCAAAAACTATTTTCTTTTGTGTTGACCAAAATCATGCACAACGCATGGCACAGGCTTTAAGAAATGAAAATGCCGATTTAGTTAATCAGAATTATAAATATGTTATGCAGATGACAAGTGACAGCGAAGGTGTTGAAGAACTTGATAATTTTATGAATCCGGAAGAGACATATCCTGTTTTGGTAACAACAAGTAAACTGTTGACAACAGGGGTTGATGTTGACACTTGTAAATTTATCATTTTGGATAGCAATATTAACAGCATGACTGAGTTTAAGCAAATAATTGGGCGTGGTACAAGAATCAATGAAGAACATGATAAACTGTATTTTACGATAATTGACTTTAGAAATGTAACGAAGTTATTTGCAGACAAAGATTTTGATGGTGAGCCTGTAAAAATCAAAGAAACTGACGGAGAAATTCCTATAGAAGACACCGAGGACATTCCGGTTGATGACGAGGCGGATACAGACATTCCAGAAAATGAAGATAATGTAAACAATGCACCGCCAGATATTACATTCGATCCAGATGATAATGGTAAACCAAAACAAATAAAATATTATGTTGATGATGTGCCTGTGTCTATTATAAATGAAAGAGTTCAGTATTTAGACGCTAACGGTAAATTAATAACTGAAAGTCTTGTGGACTATACCAAGAAAAATATTCGTAAGGAATATGCAACATTAGACGAGTTTTTACAAAAATGGAATAGCGCTGATAAGAAAACTGCAATTATTAAAGAACTTGAAGAAAAAGGCATTTTCTTTGATGAACTGCAAGAAGAGGTTTCAAAAGATTTAGATCCGTTTGACTTAATTTGCCACATTGCTTTTGATATGCCCCCTCTTACACGAAAAGAACGTGCAAATAATGTAAAAAAACGAAACTATTTTGGGAAATACAATGATGTTGCAAGACAAGTATTGGAAGCATTACTTGATAAATATGCAAATGAGGGACTTGAAAATATCGAAAGCATTGAGATATTAAAAGTTCCTGATATGGCACGCTTTGGAACTTTAGTCGAAATAATTAAAAGTTTCGGCAACAAAGATAAATTTATGGAAGCTATTACAGAATTAGAAAGAGAGCTGTATGTAGCATAAGGAGATAATATAATGAGTATATCAACCACAATAAAATCCGTACAAGATATAATGCGTCAAGACGCAGGTGTTGATGGTGACGCACAAAGAATATCTCAACTTGTATGGATGTTGTTTTTAAAAATATTTGATTCAAAAGAAAAAGAATGGGAACTTCTTTCAGATAATTATAAGTATATCATTCCTGACGGCTTGAGATGGTCTGATTGGGCAGCTGATGATGAAGGTATAACGGGCGATGAATTGCTCGATTTTGTAAATAATAAATTATTTAAAACATTTAAAGATTGGCAACTGACTGAAAAAAGCGATTCAAAAGAATGGCTTGTAAAGTCATTGTTTGAGGATAGTTATAATTATATGAAGTCCGGTACGCTTATGCGAAGTGTAATAAACAAATTAAACGAGATTGACTTCGATAAAACATCTGACAGACATTTATTTAATGACATTTACGAAAGCATACTAAAAGATTTGCAAAGTGCAGGCAACTCGGGTGAATATTATACACCAAGACCAGTTACGCAGTTTATGGTTGATATGGTAAATCCAAAATTGGGAGAAAAGGTTTTGGATTTTGCTTGTGGTACAGGTGGATTTTTGGTTTGTGCATTGGAACATTTAAGAAAGCAAGTTAAAAATATTGATGATGAAAAAATATTGCAACAATCAATTTTGGGTGTTGAAAAGAAACCTTTGCCGCATATGTTGTGTACTACAAATATGATTTTACATAATATTGATAATCCGCAAATTATGCATGATAATTCTTTGGGCTATCCGGTAAAGGATATAAAAGCAAAAGATAAAGTGGATATTATCCTAACGAATCCTCCATTTGGGGGGATTGAAGAAGATGGGATACAAGATAATTTCCCTAAAGTGCTAAAAACAAAAGAAACAGCGGATTTGTTTTTGATTTTGCTAATGTACAAACTTAATCAAACAGGTAGAGCAGCTATTGTTCTTCCTGATGGTTTCTTATTTGGAGAGGGCGCAAAAACAAAAATCAAGGAAAAACTTCTAAATGAATTTAATTTGCATACAATTGTCAGATTACCGAATGGGGTCTTTGCACCTTATACTGGCATAAATACGAACTTGTTATTCTTGGAACGAGGAAAAACAACAGAAGTATGGTTTTACGAACATCAGCTTCCGGAAGGATATAAAAATTATACCAAAACAAAACCGATAAGGTATGATGAATTTAATGCTGAAAAAGAATGGTGGAATAATAGAACTGAAACTAATTGTGCATGGAAAGTTTCTATTGATGAAATTAAAGTGAGAAACTATAATTTGGATTTCAAAAATCCTAATAAATTAAATAGTAATGAAGTATTAGCAATAGATGATATTGTTAGTTATTTAAATGTTTCATTTAAAAAATCACAAAATTTAATTTCTATGATTAGTGAGGAATTAAAAAAATGATTAAAATAGGTAAAATGTTTAATATAGAAAAGGGAACTTTACAAAGTTCAAAATGCACACCGGGACAATATGATTTTGTCACTGCGAGTGAAGATTGGAAGACACACATTACATATTCGCATGATTGCGAGGCTTTGGTTTTTGCTATGGCTGCATCAGGTTCTTTAGGAAGAACACATTATGTAAACGGTAAATTTATTTCAAGTGATTTATGTTTTATATTAACTCCTAAAGATGAATATATAAATAAAATAAACTTGAAATTTTACTATTATTATTTTAATACATTCAGAGAAAACATAGTTAAAGATACGGCGACTGGGACTTCAAAATTAGCCATTAACAGAAAAATATTTTCTAATTATTATATTCATTACATTGATATAGATAAACAGAATAAGTTAATTCCTATTATTGAAAATACGCAGCAATTAACTAATGAATTGAAAAATAATATAGTTGAACAAAAAGAGTGTGTAGGAAAACTTCGTCAATCTATATTGCAACAAGCAGT
>CALWSP010000024.1 GCA_944384235.1 uncultured Clostridia bacterium | reverse complement strand
CCATTTCAAGGCCAAGCATAGTAGCAACAGCTTCCTTACAAAGAGCAACAATTTCATCAAACTTGCCTTCGTCAATTAACTTGCCAGGAACCATCCAGCTACCACCACAGCAAATAATCTTGTCATATTCTAAATAGCTGTTCACATTAGCAGCACTAATACCACCAGTTGGCATAAACTTTAAGCTAGTGTAAGCAGCGGCCATAGACTTAATCATCTTTAAACCACCAGCAGCTTCAGCAGGGAAGAACTTAACAACATCAAGACCAAGCTTAACAGCGTGGTTAAGGTCGCTTGGGTTGCAAGTACCAGGAGTAATAAGGTAACCCTTTTCGTTACAATACTCAACAATTTCAGGGTCTAAGCCAGGGCTAACTAAGAACTGGCAACCAGCAGCCATAGCCTTGTCAGCCTGTTCCTTAGTTAAAACAGTACCAGCACCAACGATTAACTCAGGAACTTCCTTAGCCATTCTCTTAATAGCTTCCTCAGCAGCAGCAGTTCTGAAAGTAACTTCAGCACAAGGGATACCACCCTCAACTAAAGCCTTAGCTAAAGGAACAGCCTTGTCAGCATCGTTAATAACAACAACAGGAACAATACCTATTGCACTTAATTTCTTTAAAACTTCGTTCATTTTTATAACCATCCTTTCAAAAATTCGAAGCATTTCGCCTATAATCATTTTAACATTTTTATTATATAAAGTCAACGATTTTTAAAATAATATAGTTATATTTTACAAAGAATTAGCAATTAAAATTATAATAGGTAGACTTATAGCCGATAAAATAGTAGAAGCAGTGTAAAGTTCTGCACAATATATAGCATTTTTGTTGTATCTAATAGCAAACATAGTTCCTGATGCCCCAATAGGGCAAGCAACTAAAATAATAGAAGTCATAGTTAAAACATTATCAAATTTAAACAGTTTTAAAACAAAAACACAAACTAGAGGAATAATAAATAATTTTAATAAACACACAAAATAAAGCCTTAAATTTTTTAGTGCCTTTAAAATGTCAGACTGAGCCATTGTTATTCCTGCAACAATCATAGCCAAAGGAGTGTTCATATTTGTAATGTGATTGAGGGCCTCTTCTGCCTCTTTAAAAAATCTAATTTTAAAACAAAAACATAAAATTCCTAAAATTGCGGCAATAACACAAGGAGATAATATTCCGTTTAAAACAGCCTTTTTGTTCGCTTTGCCTGTCATTAAAATATAACCTTGTGTCCATAAAAATAAGTTAAAAACAGCTATATATGAAGCTAAATAAAAAACACCTTCTTGACCAAATAAAGCGTTAATAATTGGAATTCCAATAAAACCACAATTTGAATATATAGCAGATATTCTTTCAATTTCAAAGTCTTTAACTTTTTTTCTAATAAAAATATATGAAATTACAATTGCAATAATATGTATAATTATTGCAAATAAAATGCTAATCCAAAGCTTTTCAAACATCTCTTTTGTGTAGTCAATTTGAAAACCCATAAAAATAACAATAGGGTTTACAATAAATAAAAGTAAACTAGAAAGAGTTGAATTCCCCTCTTTTGTAATTATTTTTGCCTTATAAGCAATAACACCTATAATTAAAATAATAAACATAACAATCATTTTTTGAAAAGTTAAAATTGCATATTCCATTTACAATCCCTCACAAAAATTAATTTAAAAAAGGAACAGTTAAACCGTTCCTTTATTCTTCATCTTCTATTGAAAAGAAATTAGATAAAAATCTTTTAACCTCAGCAAAAAAACCTTGTTCCTTTTTTTCTTCTAAAGATTGATACTCAACATACTTTCCAGTGCCAATTGCAACACATTTCACAGGGTTTTCAGCCACAACACACTTAATGCCAGTTCTTTGCTCAATAACTCTGTCAAGACCATATAATAAAGCGCCACCACCAGTTAAAACAATTCCTCTTTCAAGAATATCTCCTGCAAGTTCAGGTGGAGTGTTTTCTAAAACATACATAACAGCATCTAAAATAGAATTAACAGGAACTTTTAAAGCTTCATACATCTCACGAGATGTAATTTTAAGCGTCATAGGCATACCAGTTGTAACATCTCTGCCCTTAACATCGGTGCTTGTAATAGGTGTGTTTTCATCAGCAGTACCAATGCTAATTTTTAAATGCTCGGCAGTAAACTCGCCAATAACAAGGTTTCTAGCCTCTCTCATATATCTAATAATAGCATCGTCAAATTTGTTTCCAGCCACCTTAATAGATGTGCTAACAACAACCCCACCAATAGATAAAACAGCCACATCAGTAGTTCCGCCACCAATGTCAACAATCATACTGCCACAAGGCTTAAATATGTCAAGGCCTGCACCAATAGCGGCGGCAATAGGCTCTTCAATAATATAAACTTCGCCAGCTCCAGCACTTCTTGTTGCTTCTTCAACTGCCCTTTTTTCTACATCAGTAATTTTGCTAGGCACGCAAACAGCAATTCTAGGCCTTTTAAGCCATTGGTTTCCAACAGCCTTTTCAATGAAATATCTAATCATTTTTTCTGTAATTTCAAAATCAGATATAACACCATCTCTTAAAGGCTTAATTTCCATATAATTTTCTGGCGTTTTGCCAAACATTTTTCTAGCCTCTTCGCCAACAGCCACAATAGCCCTTTTGTCCCTGTCCACAACAACAAAAGAGGGCTCTTCAAGAACAATCCCTTGGTCTTTACAATATACAATTACACTGGCAGTTCCTAAATCAATGCCAATATCATTGCCCATCAACATATAATTAATTCTCCTTTTCCAGCACTTCTTCACTTTCTGGAGTCAAAATAATTCTAAGTTTTTCTATACGATTTTTATCACTTTTTTCTATAATAAACTTAACATTTCCATCTTCTAAAACTTCACCATTTGATGGAAACCTGCCAAGCATAGATATTACATAACCACCAATAGACTCAACTTCTTCATTAACAAAATTAGTTTCCATAACTTCGTTAATATCATCTAATTTAGTATAACCATAAACTAAATATTCATTTTGGCTAATTTGTTTAATTTCATCAGCTTCATCTTCTCTAGCATCGTCAATAATATCTCCAACAATTTCTTGAACAAGGTCTTGAACAGTAACAAGCCCAGCCGTGCCACCATACTCGTCCAAAACAATAGCCATAGATATAGATTGATTTTTCATATTGTTAAATAACTTGGAGCATTGCTTTGACTCATAAGTAAAATAAGGCTCTTTCATATATTTTGTAACCTTAAAATCTTTAATTTTGTCATCATCAATAAGCATAATATCTTTAAAAGAAAGTATGCCTATAATATGGTCAATAGTGTCTTTGTAAACTGGAAGCCTTGTAAATCTTTTTTCTTTAAAAACATTAACAAGTTCAGCATAATCTGTATCATCAGCTATTGCCACCATATCTATTCTAGGAATCATAATTTCTTCTGCCGTAGAACTTCTAAAATCTACAACATTAGTAATCATTTCCTTTTCGTCAACTTCTAATACGCCTTCTTCGTGGCTAACATCAACCATCGTTCTAAGCTCATTTTCAGTAACAGTGTGTTCAACATTATTTTGTTTCCCAATTATTTTAAAAATAAAACCAGTAATAAAATTCAAAATAATAATAAAAGGTGTAAAAATAAACATACAAAAAGCAATAGGTTTAACAACATAACAGCTAACTACTTCAGCGTTGTCCTTTGCAAAAGTTTTAGGCGATATTTCGCCAAAAATAAGAATTAAAATTGTTAATATACCAGTTGCAATACCAACACCTTTGCTACCAAAAAGGTCAGTAGCAATAACAGTACCAAGAGATGAAGCACCAATATTAACAAGGTTGTTACCAATTAATATAGCACTTAATAACTTTCCTGAGTTATCTGTCACTTTTTGAATTAACTTTGCGTTTTTAACTCCATCATCCACCATTGCTCTAATTCTTAGCTTGCTTAAAGAAGTTAAAGCCGTTTCAGAGCTAGAGAAAAAAGCTGATAACACAATACAAATAATTAAAATAACATATCGCGAACTTCCCGAGTCCACAAAAATCACACTCCTATAAAAAATTTTTAATTAAATATAATTATAACACATTTTATAAATTATTCCAACAATTTTTTGCTATTTATTTTAATCTTTTATAATATCTTCAAATTCAGCATTAATAACCTTTGCTAAATCTAAAGGGCTTAAAAAAATTTGTGAACCTATTCTTCCTCCACTAATAATAATTTCGTCAAACTCCTTAGCAGAAATGTCAATAACAGTAACAAATAGCTTTTTCATTCCAAGAGGAGTGCAGCCCCCTCTTATGTACCCAGTTATCTTGTTAATATCTTTAACAGGAATCATTTCAATTGACTTTTCACCAACAGCTTTTGAAGCTTTTTTCATATCAAGCTCTTTTTCAATAGGAATAACAAAAACATAATGTTCCTTGCTTTTTCCAACAGTAACTAAAGTTTTGTAAGAAATTTTAGGGTCTTGTCCATTTAACTTTGCAATGCTAACACCGTCAATAAATTCATCACACTCATAAGTGCTAATTTTAAAATTTATGTTGTTTTTTTCAAGAATTCTCATTGCATTTGTTTTAACATTTTTTTTTGCCATTTTTCTGCCCCACCTTATAATAACATCTGTTCATTAATTATTAATCTAAATCTTAAGCTTAACTTTTCAGCAGCCTTTTTACATAATAACATTCTGCCAATAAAAATCTCAAAATAGTCCATAACAGAACAAAAAGAAGTGTCAACTTTTAATCTAAGAATAATCTCTTTTTTGTCGTCGCTAACTTTTAGTATGGCCTGCTTAACAGAAAAATTAACTCTGTCGTGAATGTCAAAAGTTGCGAAATCTTCGTTTCTAACTCTTGAAAATCTAACATCACACTTGTCAGCTAAAATTAAAGCTGCTGCAATTGGGTTCACAGGAAAAGCAGTTGCTTCGTCGTGGTTTCCAATAGCTGATATAACATCTGCTATATCTTCAGCACAAAATCCAAGCCTGTCTAAAGTTCTAAATGCCATAACAGCACCACTTTGGGCGTGGTCAATTCTGTTTATAACATTTCCAATATCGTGCATATACCCTGCAATTTTTGCAAGCTCACAGTCCCTTTGGCTATAACCTAAAGTCTTTAAAATATACTCCGCTTGAATTGCAACTTTGCTAACGTGAGCAAAACTATGCTCTGTAAAACCTAAAGAAGCTAAACTTTCGTCAGCCTTTTTAATGTATGTGTTTAATTCTTCACAGTTTTTAACACTTTCAAACTTAATCATATCACACCTCAGTTTTTTATGCTCTCCATAAAATCATTACATTTTTTATATATAATTTCAGGCTCTATACCAATATTATATTTACCCTTTTCATATAAAATTTTGCCTCTAACCATAGTCAAACTTACATTTGCCACACTTCCACTATACACAATGTTTTTAACAATGCTGTTTATGGGCTGCATATTAGGCTTTTTCAAATCAATAATAATCAAATCTGCATTTTTTCCCTCTTTAATGCAATCGCTGTCTATACCTAAAGCCTTAGCTCCATTAACACAAGCCATTTCAATAACACTTTCAGGCTTAATAGCTGAAGCGTCTTTGTTTTTAACCTTTTGTAAAACACTTGTAAGATACATTTCTTTAAAAATATTTAAAGAGTTGTTGCTGGCTGGCCCATCTGTTCCAATAGCAACTTTAATTCCCATTTCAACCATTTTTTTAATCTCAGCTATTCCACTAGCCAACTTGCAATTAGATCCAGGGTTTGTAACAACAAATACATTTTTTTCTTTAATAATTTCCATATCTTTTTCACTTAAATAGTTGCAGTGAAATAAAACAGCATTGTTTTCTAATAATCCAAGTTCTAAAAATAACTCAACAGGTGTTTTGTTGTATCTACTAATACATTCTTCAACTTCCTTTTTAGTTTCACTGCAATGGGTTGCAATTCCCACATTATATTTTTTAGTTAATAAAGCTATTTTCTTTAAAATTTCTAAACTAGTAGTGTACTCGGCGTGAAAACCCATTTTATAAGATATTTTTTCATCAAAATTATTATACTTTTTAAACATTTCCTCCATTTCTTCAACACTTGAAACAAAGTTGTTCACAGCCCCACATAAAACCCCTGAAAAACCTGTGTCTTTAATTGCCTTTGCAACAGAATTTTGTAAAAAATACATATCAAAAATAGATGTTATGCCACTTTCTAAATACTCTAAAATAGCTAAATATGAAAACCATAACCCCATTTCTTCGCTTAACTTTCTCTCCATTGGAAAAACTGCCTCGTTTAACCATTTGTCAAGAGGTAAATCATCTGCATAGGAACGTAAAAAAGTCATAGGCGAATGAGTATGGGCGTTTTTAAAGCCAGGCATAACTAAGTTTTTGCAACAATCTATTTCTCTTTCGAAATCAAAATTTTCAATGTCATTTCTTTTCTTTCCTACATAAAAAATTTTTCCTTCCTTTACCCAAACTTCATAATCCTTTAAAACTTCAAAATTCCCATCTAAAGTTAAAACCTTGCAGTTATATAACCTTATCATATCCCATCACTCCAAATTTTCTATAAAATCATAAATTAAATCGCTAAACTTTTTGCCTGCAAGCTTCGCATTTTCCTCAACTTCTTTGTGGTTTAAAGTGTTTTTGCTAACTCCACTTGCCATATTTGTAACACAAGATATTCCACAAACTTTAAACCCACAATAATTTCCAATAATTGCCTCACAAACTGTGCTCATACCAACTGCATCAGCTCCTAACAAAGAAAGCATTTTAATTTCGCTAGGTGTTTCATAACTTGGCCCACTTAATTGAACATAAACTCCTTTTTTTAAATTAATGTTAAGCCTTTTCCCGCTTTCTTCAATTTTCTTAATAAGGCTTTTTCTGTAAACCTCGCTCATATCTGGAAATCTCTCTCCAAACTCGTCAATGTTTTTTCCAATTAAAGGGTTTTTAATAAAACTTGAAATATGGTCCTGAATAATCATCAAATCTCCAGCCTTAAAATACCTGTTAATTCCACCAGAGGCGTTTGTTAAAAGCAAAATTTCCGCACCTAATAACTTCATAACCCTAATAGGCATTGTCACTTGCTCCATAGAATATCCCTCGTAAAAATGAACTCTGCCCTGCATAATAACAACTTTCTCTTTTCCAATGTATCCAAAAACAAATCTCCCTTTGTGCCCTGAAACAGTTGAAATAGGAAAGTTTGGAATATCCTTGTAATCAAGCTCAAATTCAACTTTAACCTTTTCTACAAAACCCCCTAGTCCTGAGCCAAGAACAATTGCCACTTTTGGCTTAAAATCTATTTTCTCTTTTATATAATTTGCAACATTTAAATAATCTTCAAATTTCATAAAACACCTCTTTTAACTTTTCTATACCTTTAGTATACTCCCCAATTTTTTATAAATCAATAATAATTTCAAGAAATTTAAAAAGCTTGACAAATTTTGCCAAGCCTCTTTTTTATAAAAACATATCTTCAATATACTTTTTTCCTGTCTTAGTTTTAAATATAT
Source organism: uncultured Clostridia bacterium (assembly GCA_944384235.1). GTDB lineage: Bacteria > Bacillota > Clostridia > Lachnospirales > CAG-274 > Gallispira. The sequence goes on along the minus strand of CALWSP010000024.1, from coordinate 20,843 downwards.
TTTTGTGTATCTTTTTAATTGCCTCCACACTTTCATTGTCCTCATAAATGTTAACAATAAAATCAGCTTCCACAAGAATTTGATAGTCCATACCCTCAATGTTGTTGTAAGTGTGGTGGTGAGCAATTAAATATTTAATTCTTTCAATTTTTTCTTTTTCTACCCCAAGCTTTTTTAAAATCTTTTCAGCTTCTTGTGGCCCTTCAATTTCTTGAAACTTTCCAGCTGAACTGTTGTATTTTTTCTCGCTAATTTTAATCCCAATATCGTGTAAAGGGGCAACCATCTCAAGAATTTCCATTTCTCTTTCGCTAATTTTTTCCTCCATTCCAATAGCTTTAGCAAAGGCATAAACTTTCATAAAATGGTTCACTCTTTTTGGGTCGCTTTCAAAATAATTAATCATTTCTGTAATAATTTTTCCAACCATAAAACACCTCTTTAAATTTTAACAATTCTAATAGCGTTTATAACAGCTATCATAGCAACCCCAACATCAGCAAAAACAGCAATCCACATATTGCTAAAACCTAAAATTGTAATTAATAAAACTAAAACTTTTAAACCAATAACAATAGCAACGTTTTGCCTGCAAATTTTCATAGTCTTTTTAGCTAATTTAATTGCTAATTCTAACTTAGTTAAACTGTCGTTCATAATAACAACATCAGCAGCCTCAATAGCAGCGTCAGAACCAATTCCGCCCATAGCAACTCCAACATCAGCTCTAGCTAAAACAGGTGCGTCGTTAATTCCATCTCCAACAGCCAAAACACATTTGTAGCCGTCTTTGTATGCCTTTTCAATCGCCTGAACCTTTCCATCTGGTAAAAGCTCTGCATAAACTCTATCTACTCCAACATAATTTCCAACTTTGTCGCCAATTTCCTTTTTGTCGCCAGTAAGCATATACACAGCCTTAACGCCAATTTTCTTAATTTTTGAAATAGCGTCTTTGCTGTCTTTTTTAACACTGTCGTCAATGTTTATATACCCCATAAACTCTTTTTCAACTGCAACATATATGCTTTTTCCTCTTTCAACTTTAATTCCCTCTTTTTCCATAAGCTTTTCGCTGCCAACTAAAACTTTCTTTCCTTTAACATATCCGCTCATTCCAAAGCCTGTAATGTTCTCAACTTTCTCTGCCTCAAAAAACTCCCCTTTGTAACACTCAACAAGAGCTAAAGCAATTGGGTGTGTTGAAAACCTTTCAAGAGAAATAGCATACTTCATAGCATCTTCGCTACTAAAGTCTTTAACAGTAAATTTGCCCTCAGTTATAGTTCCAGTTTTATCTAAAACAACAAGGTCTGTGTTGCTTAAATTTTCAAGGTAATTTCCTCCTTTAACAAGCACGCCGTGTCTTGACATTGTTCCAATGCCAGCAAAAAAAGTTAAAGGAACAGATAAAACTAAAGCACAAGGACAAGAGGCAACAAGGAAAATTAAAGCTCTGTATAACCAGCTAGAAAAATCATAACCCATAAAAGTTGGAATAATAGCAACTAAAATAGCTAAAACAACAACTATTGGGGTGTATACCTTTGCAAATTTAGTAATAAAGTTTTCTGCCCTTGCCTTGTTTTTAGAAGCATTTTCAACCATATCCATAATTCTTGCAACAGTTGAATTTTTATAATCCTTTTCTGCTTTAATATATACTACACTACCGTTGTTAATTGAGCCGCTTAAAACGCTGTCGCCAACGCCTTTTTCAACTGGAATAGCCTCTCCAGTTAAAGCTGCCATATCAAATGTAGTTTTCCCTTTTGTAATAACGCCGTCAATAGCAACTTTCTCTCCAGGTTTAATAACTATTGTGTCGCCAATTTTAATCTCCTCAGGCTTTTTAATATAAATTTTGTCGCCCTCTAAAACATTGGCATACTCTATTTGCATTTCCATTAAACCCTTAATAGACTTTCTAGAACTGTTTACAACAGCCCCTTGTAAAAACTCGCCTACTTGGTAAAATAACATAACAGCAACAGCCTCTACATACTCCCCTAAACAAAAAGCGCAAATAGTGGCAAAAGCCATTAAAAAATGCTCATCTAAAGCCTTTCCCTTTAAAATGCTTTTAACAGCGTTTATAACAACATCATATCCAAAAATTATATAAGATAATATAAAAAATGGTAAACTAAACTTTTCTAAAAAAATTCCAAGCCCGAGAAAAACTCCGCCTAAAACAATTCTTAAAATACCTTTTTTAATAAAACTTTTGTCCTTTTCGTGGCTATGCCCACAAGAGCAGGAGCAAGAACACCCCTCGTGACTATGTTCGCTATGTTCACTGTTCTCACTTCCACAACAAATACTTTCTTTGCTGCTGCTTTCGCAACAACTTTCTTTCTCCCCACAACCACAACTAATAATATCTTTTTCATTCAAACTCATAATCATTCACCTCGTATCCATTTTTATGTGCAATGTGTTCAAGACCCTTTCCAAGCAACACCTTTACGTGGTCATCATCTAAAGAATATATAGCCAATTGCCCCTCTTTTCTAAACTTAACAATGTCATTTTGCCTTAAAAGCCTAAGCTGGTGAGAAATGGCAGATTGGCTAATTCCAAGCTTTTCAACAAGTTCCCCAACACAAAGTTCTTTTTGATATAATGCGTATAAAATTTTAATTCTAGTGCTATCGCCAAATATTTTAAAAAAATCAGCTAAATCGTGGTTAACTTCTTCATTAAGCATTTTAACTTCATTCATTATAAACCCCTCCTATATGAAATATATGAACATCTGCTCATACATTCATTATACTTAACTTTCCTTTTCTTGTCAATACACTTTTTTGTAATATTTTTAATATTTATAAAAAAATATGTTGTAATATTTCAATTTATGTTGTAGAATATAAAATAAAAACTTGGAGGACATTATGAATTTTTTAGAAGAACGCATTCAAAAAGACGGCATAATAAAAGAAGGAAATGTTTTAAAGGTAGATAGCTTTTTAAACCACCAAATGGACATTAATCTTTTCAATAAAATGGGCGAAGAATTTAAAAACCGTTTTAAAGATGCCAACATAAACAAAATCTTAACAATAGAAGCCTCTGGAATAGGTATAGCTTGCATAGTAGCACAACATTTTAACGTGCCAGTTGTTTTTGCTAAAAAAACAAAAAGCATAAACATAGACGGAGAAATGTACATTGCTGAAGTTGAGTCTTTCACACATAAATGCAAAAACCAAGTTATAGTTTCCAAAAAATTCATTAATGAAAATGACAATGTTCTAATTATTGACGACTTTTTAGCAAATGGCCACGCACTTCAAGGCTTGTTGTCAATAGTAAATGATGCAGGGGCAACAGTTGGAGGCATTGGCATAGCAATAGAAAAAGGCTTCCAGTCAGGAGGAACAATAATAAGAAATCTTGGCTACAAACTAGAATCTTTAGCAATTGTAGATTCTATGGACCACATCACAGGCAAAATAAACTTTAGAGAGCAGTAAAAAAAGCTATCGCCTTGCGATAGCTTTTTTTGCTAAAACCTTTAAAAATTAAATTTATAGCTTTCTAAATCAAATATAATTTTTTCAAGCTCACTAAAATTTTTAGCTAAACTAATTTTTTTAAAATCTTTAATTAAATAACTTTTAATTTCAATGTTGTCGTTGTTTTCAACATAATATAAAAGGCTGTTAAGCCCCTTTTTAACAAGGTCTAAATACATCTTGTCTTCATTTGAGCTAGATAATAAATCCCAACTCTTTTTTAACTTATCTATACTTTTTTTGTCTAAATTTTGGCTAATGTTTTCAATGTCAGCTTTAACCTGCTTTTTTAACTTCTCGCTAACACCTTTAAAATCCATATTAATTTTTGAGCTAAATCCTTTGTAGTTTCTTTTGTAAATTTTGTTGTTTTGATATAAATCACAGTTTACAATTTCAACAATATCTCCGTCTTTAAGCTCAGCTAAAACATTTTGACTTTCTAATATATACTTGTTTTTTCCATTTGAGTTTTCAATGCTTAAATATCCAAAACTAGAATTTTTGTTTTTCCTAAAACTAAAAAAGCCAGCCTTTATACTTTCTCCAACCTTGTAGCTACCATTTTCAATAAATTCTTCTCCAATAGTAGCTTGTTCTGTTTCCCTTTCAATAACATTTAAATTGTTAACATCAACGCCCTTTTTTTCGTCAATAAATTCTGTTGTAACTTCAGTAATTTCTTCTTTAACATCTTCAACACTTATAATCTTGCTGTCACTTTTCCAATCAACACTGTATCCAAACTCGTCACATATAGGCCTAATAGGTACATAAATAATGCCATTGTAGTTAGCAGGTGGTGTTGAAAGATTTTTTTCTTCTCCGTTCACAAAATACTTGTTTTCCCCAAGAGTCATTTTAATTAAAATATCATCTTTTTTAACTCCAATGCTTTTGTCCTCGTTCTCCCATCTAACTTCAGCTGAAAAAAGCTCGTAAACACTTCTTAAAGGAATTAAAACTCTGTTGTTTTTAACAATAGGAATTTCCTCGCTTCTAACAACTTGCCCGTTTTTCACAATACTAATATCTTTTGCAAAACAAGTGCTACTTAAACAAAATACTAAAACCATTAAAACAATTAAAAACTTTTTCATAATTACCTCCAATACATTTTTTAACATAATAGCACAAAATAAATAAAAATAATGTCAAAACCTGTACCTAAAAATATTTTTTTATTGCCTAATATTTAAGTTTTCGTTTAATTATATATATAAATTTTAATATTTATCCTTATAAAAATGTTAAGTTTTTATTACATTTAAGGTTTTTTTGTTAATACTTTGTTACATTTCTTTATAATAAACTCCACCTTGCGTGGCTTCCGTTGCTGTCTTTTTCAATAACTAACTTGTTTTCTATTTGCTCTTTTAATTCACTAACGTGGGATATAATGCCAATTAATTGGTCTATGCTACCTAATTGGTTAAGTAGAGAAATAGCTTTGTTTCTTGCTTCTTCGCTTAAAGACCCAAACCCTTCGTCAATAAAAATTGTGTCTATCTTAACCTTTCCATTGCTACACTTTATAATGTCAGAAAGCCCTAAAGCCATAGATAAAGCAGCAATAAAAGACTCTCCTCCAGATAAACTTTTGACATCTCTTATGTCGTTGTTTACAAAACTATAAACATCTAAGTCAAGGCCTACAAACCCTTGTCCACTTAAACTTTCAATATCCCTGCAAACAAGGCTAAATTGGTTGTCGTTCATTTTTAAAAGCCTTTTGTTGGCTGCATTAATAACTTTTTTAAAGTAAATTCGTTGAACATAAGTCTGAAAATTAATTTTCTTTCCACCAATTTTACCACAAGCAGTTTTGTATAAATTTTTAACAACTAAATATTTCTCAATTAATTCTTTCTTAAACTTTAATAACTCTGAAATACCTTGCCTAATCTCTTTGTTTTTTTCAAAATTGTTGCTAATTATTGTGTATTTTTCCTTGCTTAAATTAAACCTACCTTTAACTTCTGCCATCTCTTTTTCTAGCTTTTCTATATCTATTTTTTCCTTGCCCTTAACCTTTTCTCTGTATATTTTTATACCACTTTCAACTTCAATTGTTAATCTCTTGTAATTTTCTATTCCTCTTTCATTTTTTTCCATTTCTTCGCTAGATAAATTAAATTTTTTATATTCTTCTTCATTAATAAAATTATTTTCTTCTAAAGCTTTTTTTAAATTTTTGATAGCCTTTTTAAATTCTTCTTCACCCTTTTTTAAATCCTCTCTTTTTGCCCCAATTATTCCATCTAACTTTTGAAGCTCTCCACTTATTTTTTGATATTTTTCACAAATGTCGTTTCTAATTTTTTCTAAATTCTCAGCCTCTTTTTCTAATGTTTTAATATGCAGTTCTAAATCTTTTTTGTCTTTAAAAACTATGTCTTTCTCAATTTTAGCAAGCTGATTTCTTTTTTCTTCAATTTTTTCACTAACATTTTTAAACCCTAAACTAACTTTTTCCTTTAATGTAGCTAAATTTAAACTTTGAATGTTAATTTCTTCTTTTTTTCTGTTAAGCCTAACTTCAATTTCTCTAACTCTTTTTTCTTCCTCTTTTAAATTTTCTTCGTTAATAAAAATATAACACTTTTCGTTGCTCCCCTTATGATAAATATTGTTGCAAACAGGGCAAATATCCCCGTCTTTCAAACTTTCTCTTAAAATAATAGCTTGGTTTTCAATAAACTTTTTGTATATTTTGCTGTAATTTTCCTTGGCTTTTTCTAACTTGCTTTCAACTTCTTTAATTTCCTCTTTCCTTAAATTAACCTCCTTTTCTTCTCTAATAGTTTTTTCCTTTTCCTTGTTTATTTTTTTTAGTTCTTCTTCAAAATCTTTAATCTCTTTTCTTTTTTCTTCAATTTCGTCATATAAATTAATACTGCCTTTTAACTCAGCAATTTTTTGTAATTTCTCAAAATACTCACTTTTATATTTTTCTTCAATTTTTAAACTTTCCTCTTTTACATCTTCAGCGTTTATCCTGTTTTTTTCAAAGTCTATCTCGGCCTTTTCAATCTCTTTTTCTATCTCTTTGACATAATTTAATCTGTTTTCCCTCTCTAAAAAATATTTTTCAACATTTTTCGCTTTTTTCCCTTTTTCAACAAGCATTAAAGCGTTTTTATATCCCTCTTCTTTTTCTTCTAAAACTTTCTTTTTGCTTTCAAAAGCCTCTAAACTTTTAAAATCACTGTTAATGTTATAGGCCCTTTCAATGCTTTGGCTAATGTATAAAGTTTCTTTCTCAAATTTTTCGTTTTCTTCTTTAATTTTTTCAACATTTTTTTCATATTCTAAAATAATATTGTCAATAATTTCTAAAACATTCTCTTCTTCTCTTTCAACACATTCAATTAACTCCTCTTTTTTGTAAACACTATTTTCTAAAAAACTAATTTTTGAAACCTCTCTTTTAACACTGTCCTGGTTTTCTAAAATCTTTCTTTCCGTTTCGTTAAACTCAATTTTTAAATTTTCTTCAATTTTTCTGTAAATGCTTGTGTCAAATATCTTTGCAAATATCTCCTTTCTATCTTCTGACTTAGCTTGTAATAGCTTCAAAAAATCCCCTTGAGCAAGCATAGCAATTTGCCCAAATTGCTGGGCGTCAATTCCTAAAATTTCTTTTATTTTGTTGTTAATTTCGCTAACACTTCCAGAAAACTCTTCTCCATCTGGCATTTTTAAACTAACTTTTGTGTTAGTAACGTTTTTGTTTGCCACTAAAGTAACCTTTCCATTTTCGTCAATTTTTTTCTTGTATCCTAATTGTCTAGGCATTCTTTCAATTTCATACACATCTTCATAAATCTTAAATTTAAAACTAACCTTTGTTTTTTCTCCCTTTTCGCTAAATTGGCTTAACATCATATCGCTGTTTCGCTTTCCACCACTTGATGTGTCAAATAAAGCATAGGAAATAGCGTCAAAAATAGTAGTTTTTCCAGAACCAGTGTCGCCTGTAACTAAAAAAATACCATTTTCAACTTTAGAAAAATCAATTTCCTCAAACTTGTATGAACCAAAGTTTTCCATTTTCAAATAAATAGGCTTCACTTTATTCCTCCTTTTCACTCTCTTGCTCAATATTTTCTAAAATCTCAATAAACTTGCTTTTTTCTTTTTTGTCTAATTCTTTTCCGTTAAGTTCTTTGTAAAAACTAGAAAATAAATTAATTGGCTTTATATCTTCTCTTTCATCAAAATCATTTTCAAAAATAGCCTTTGTTTTAGAGTTTTCAACTTTAACTTCAATCAAATTTTTGTATAAACCATTTAACCTTTCCTTTGGCATATAAATTTCTTCTTCGTCAGTTAAAGTAATGCTAACATAATCCTCTTTATTGCTTTCTTTAAAATTTGAAATAATTTCGCTAAACTTTCCTTTAATTTTCAAAACATCTCTTTTAGGCCTAATCTCCAAAAAGTCAATTTTAATATCTTCCCCTTTTTCACCAATTTCAACCATAACAACACTTTTTTTGTCCTTAGCCTCGCTAACAGAATATTTTAATAAAGTCCCAGAATATCTAATTTTTTCATATCCAATTTTTTGGCTTTTGTGTAAATGCCCTAATGCACAATAGTCAAAATTCTTAATATGCTCAATGCTAACACTATCAATTCCGCCAACAGAAATGTAGCTCTCCTCGCTTTCACACCTTTGAGGCTCAATTCCACCATTTACAAAAAACTGATGAGCAACTAAAACGTTTCTTTTTCTATAATCAATTTCTTCTCTTTCAATAAGGTGCTTAATAGCCTCGTCATAACTTTTAATTTCCACCTTCCCGTTAAAAAGGTTTCTAACATTAGCTGGCCTTGTAAAAGGAAGTAAATAAAAGTTCACCTCTCCAAACTGGTCTTTTAAAACAACCTTTTTTAAAAACTCATTTTCATTTTTTGGTAAAGCTGAGGAAATATAAATTTTTTGCCTTTCAATAAAATCTCTTGCAAAGCCAAGCCTTTGTCTGCTGTCGTGGTTTCCTGATATAATCAAAATAGGTATTTCAAGCTCTCTTAAACTGTTTAAAAAGTCGTTAAATAAGTTCATAGCCTCAGCAGATGGAACACTTTTGTCGTAAATATCTCCAGCTATAATAATAGCCTCTATTTTCTCTTTTTTCCCGTATTCTATTAATTTTTCTAAAACATCTCTTTGTAAATCTAAAAGGTCGTATAAACCAAGCCTTTTTCCAATATGTAAGTCTGATATGTGAAAAAACTTCATTTTTCTTCCCTCCAATTTCTTTAACCTAATTTTAACATTAAAAATATCTATATTCAACAAAAAGAGCAGAGATTTTTCTCTCTGCCCTTTAATAAACTTTAATTTTAATTTTTCTTCTTTTTAGAATTTAAAATATAAGTAATTCCAATAAATATAATTCCAACGCCAGCAACTATAATGCCAACATTCACTTTTCCGCCAGTAATAGGTAAATCAAACTTAACAGAGTCTGTAACATCGCAATTAATGTCATACCAGTAATAAACTTGGTCTTTAACATCGTCATATTCTCCATTAAGTTCTTCTGTTGACTTAAACGGTAAGCTAACAAATATAGGTTCTTTAAGTAATAAATAATCTTCACTAGGAGCAGTTGTTTCAACAAGCTCATACTTGTACTCGTCGTCAATGTCTAAGCCGTTAAAAACATAAACACCGTTTCTGTCAGTAGTACCGTTGTATACTACACCAGTTTTTTCGTTGTTAGAATTGTATTGAGCAATTTCAAATTGAGCATTTTCAAGCTTTATTCCGTCGTTATCATACTTAGTAACTTTAATTGAACCATATCTCATATAAACATCAATTTCTTTGTCAGCTTCGTTAGCAGCAACTAAAATGAAAGTGTTTTTGTTTTCAGCTTCGTTATCAGTTCCTTTAAACATTTCAAGACAAATTCTTAAAAGTTCGTCTTTGTCAGCTCCACCGTTGTTTAAGTTGTAAGTGTAGTTGTTGTTTCCGTTTTTAACATTAATAGTAGGTAAAACTCCGTTAACACCAGTTGTGTTGTTTAAAGCCTCGCTAATATATCTTTCATAATATTCGCCTAAAACTTCAGCTTGAATGTCAGTTCCGCTAACAGCAGGCATATTTTGAATTTCAACTATATACTCGCTGTCGTATTCGTTGCTATCTCTGTTCATAATATAATATTTTATGCTGTAAGTAGCGTTGTTTTGTTGCTTTTTGTAATAGAAATAAATGTTGTTTTTATCTCCATCAGCTAAAAGCTCCATATTTTCTTGTAAATCGTCTAAAACTGTGTATCCAACAATATCTATAGCAGTTTCAGTAACAGTTGTAGTGTTTGTAATATCTAATTCAGCCTCTTTAGGTTCAATAGGAAGTAAGAAAACACTGTCTTGGTTTTCAGGCACTTCATCTCTTTCAAAGTAAGGGTGGTCGCCGTTTTCGTCAGTCAACTCCCCAAGCCTAATAGCCTCGTCTACATCAACATACCAAACCTTGTAAGGCACGTTAGTTTCAATAGAATATTTAAATACTACATAATATCTGTATCTACTTTCGTTTTCAGCAGGGTTTTCCTTTTCAACATAGAAAATGTTTCCATCTCCGTTGTATGTATAGCTGTCACCGTTAACTTCAGCCTTTTCATAAAGGTTGTAACTTAAACCAAGAGTAACTTCGTCCTCAGTTGGGAGCATAAAGTGGTTAGTTCCGTTTGCCCCCTCAACCTTTAAATTGTAAATAGGAGAAACAACATAGCTGCCATCAGCAGAGTTGTTTCTAAACTCGTCCTCTTGAATTTGATAATATTGAACACCGTTTACATCAATTAATGTCCAAGTGTTTGGAGGTGTAATGTTTTCCTTTTCTATAATATCTTTTTCAATAAGATGTTTAACATTATACTCCTCAACATTGTTGCTTGCATAAACAGCATACACATCTAATTCGTCGTAAATAGCAGAAGTTTGACCAAAAATGTGTCTTAAACCAACTTTGTTTTTGTAGTAGAAAAGTTCGCCGTTTTCGTCTTGCTCTATAAGTCTAACACTTCCAATGCTGTCATAAAAAGTGTAACCTGCTTTGTAAGCCTCTAAAGACTCGTTCTCGTCAATTTCATCTTTAATATAAACCTTAACTTTATCACTGTTATTTTCCTTAAAATATGCCCAGCCCATAAAGTTGTATCCATAAGCATTAGGTGGGTATGGAACATAAACAACTTCGCCTTCGTTAGCTTTGTATGTGTATAAATCTCCATCTAAGCTTGGAATAGCCATATTGTCAGAAGGTGTGTCAGCTCCAGACCAAATGTGTCCTTCGTTTCTGTAAGAGTCTGAATATCCACCCCTACCCATATGGAATCTAACATCATAAGTAGGAGAAATCCACTTGCCATATAAAATAAAGTTACAATATGCGCTCTTTGTGTAGTTAGGAGCGTTAGCACCCCAAACATTTGTTGTTGCGTCAGGTCTAGCATACCAATTGTCAAACTCCCAATCACCATCGCCAGTAGTTGCAATAGGGTATCTTAAAGCAAGTTTGTTGTCATAGTTGTCATCATCTTGATAATTAATCATATAATCTCTAAACTCGTTAAGAACACTAATGTTAGCAGTGTATTTAATAGTCAATTGGCCATATTCAACGCCGTTAACCTCTCCAAATTTAGTCATATTAAACCCGTTTTTTAATAATTTGCTATTTTCAGCATAAAGCATATCCATAGGTGGGTAATAAATGCCGTCCATATTCTGTAATGTAATAGTGTATCTATCTCTGTCATATAAGAAATATACATATCCACTAATGCCATCACCATCTACTGCGTTAAATTTATTAAAAGTCTTTCCTAAACTAACAAGTCCTTGGAAATCAGGTTGATTTTGGTTTTCAATTGTATTTGTTGTTGACTGGTTTGTAAAACCAACTGTGTTGTAATACTTTCCCTTGTACTTAACAACATTGCCAGCACTAAGTCTAAGGTTAGTTTGTTTTCCAGCACCAGCTCCGCCAACAATATCTTCGCTAATTTCAGCCACATAGTTGTTTTGCTCTGAACCGTCAATAAGCTCAACTAAAACATAATATCTATAAGTTTTTGGATAGTTCCAATAAGAAATTAACCTGTGGTTAACTGTGTTGTCGTGGAAAATAATTTCACTATCTTGCGTAGCCTCTTCTCTAGTTTTTCCGTCAACATTTACAGCCATTTCATAACCAGTATATCTACTCATAGTATGTCCGTTTTCATCATTAATAATGTTTTCGTCCATACTAGAATAAATATTTAATATGTTGCTGTTTGAGCTGTTAGTAATATACCAAGAATTAGCGTCAGTACCCATTGAAACATATCTAGCTTTAGCTATGTTTATAATCTGGCTGTCGTCAATGTAAACATCACCACCTGAAGCAGGCCAAAGTGATGATAAATCAGCGTCGTACTTAGCATAAATATAATAAGCAGAACAAGTGTATCCGTTAATTGTTAAATTGTCAGTATATAAACCATAAGCCCCAAGATACTTCTTGTCACCATTTTCATAACTTCCTTTAGGGCCGTTTTTTAATTTGTAATATATACTTCCGTCACCTGTTTGAAAAGTTTCGATTGTGTTAGAGTTGTAATTAATCTTAGGTAAGTCTGCACCATTAATTTCAGTCCAAGTAGCTCTCTCAAACCCACCTGGGGTAACTGTTGCTACATCAACGTTTCCATATCTGTCCATTCTACCTAATATCATTTCAATAACATACCATTTTCTGTTAAGAATAATGTTAATTTCGCTGCTGCCATCTCCACTAACAACTATTTCTTCTGGGTTGTATCCGTCGTTGTTAGTTCTATCAGCGTCAAAACTAAAATGCTTTCCTAAAACATCGCCAAAGTTAACGCCGTTGTAGTTGTAGTTGCTAATTGCTTTTATAATGTCGTAGCCGTCTGTGTTGCTTTCAGTGCCAGTGTAGCTAGCAATATCCTTAGTAATATCCTCTCTGTTAAGAACTTGGCCAGTCTTAGCACCAATTGTAACATTAAACTCTTTTACATAATCAGAATAGTTGGCAGATTCAAGGTAAACATTAACGTTGTAAACAGTGTCGCCATAAATCCATTGAGCCTTAGCAAAAATGTCCATTGCAGGCATACTGTTTGACTTTAAACCGTCGCCGTTTAAAAGAATTTCCTTGTTCTCGCTGTTATCTTGTGGAACATCAGTGTAATAAATCCAGCCTTTAGTTCCCTTTGAAGTGTCAAGGATATATCCGTCTTTGTTTATAAAGTCAGGGTCAGTGCTAGGGTCAGAAACTTGGCCGCCGTAAACATAAACCTCGTTTTCAACTTTAGCAGATGTACTGTCAGTAATGTAATAAATAGTAAAATCATCTCTGTTGTATACTAAATTAACTTCGTTTCCTTGGTATTTAAGCTCGTAACCATCTCTTAAAATTTCACTTGTGTTGTTGTTTTGAACAAAACCAGTGTACACCTTAGCTTCAGATTTTATAACATAACCGTTGTAATATCCATCTTCTGCCTTAGTTATTTCAACTTGGCTAATAACTTCATAGTCACCATCAGCATATTTGTAATACTGAATTTCCCCGTTGTCAATTAAGTTGTTTTCATAACTAGCGTTTGCCCTAGCTCTTTTGCTTGTAATATCCCATTTCTTGTCAACTTCGTTGTAAGTAACTTCTGTGTATTCATAAAGTTCATATAACCCAGAATGAGCTTTTGGGTCGTTGTCTAAAACTTCTAAAAATCTTCTTTCAACAAAAGAAACAGGAGCTGGGTGGTATTCAATGTCAATAGTTAAAAAATGTATTCTTGCCTCGTCGCTAACTTCATCATTTGGTGTGTAGAAAGTTGTGTCGTCAACATTGATATTTAACTTATATTTGTAATTGTTGTTTTCCACCTCTGTGTAGTCCTCAACTCCGTCTAGTCCAACATTTGCAGTGCCACTTGCCTTTGTAAGTGTAACACCCTTTGCAGAACTAGCTTTAATAACAGGGTAATAACCCTCTAAAATAGGAGCAACAAACTCAAAACTAATGTCTGAGTTGTTTTTTTCATAGTCAAGCACATAAGACTCAGATTCTTTTGCAGTCTTTTTAGTAGAATATCTAAAATTTACATTTGCAATGTAGCCACCAGTGTCAATGTATCTAGCAATGTATAAAGTGTCGCTAGTAATTAAGTTTCCACCAGCGTCAGGGTTAATCATATACCAGTCCCTAAAAGTAAAACCCTCGTTTTCAGGAATAATTTCTTTAGGAGCGGTAAACCACTTTGTGTTGTTTCTTTCAAATGTATAATAGTTGTAGTTGCCGTCGTTGTGTCTTGTAACATCAACAATTTCGTTGTTTCCAAAATCCACACTAGCTTTAAACGTTCCATCTTCTTGTTCTTGCCAGTTGCTGTCTTGAACATTCTCCCAAGGAGCTAAAGTTCTGTCAGTAAAAAGGGAATAACCATATTCCATTTCAACTTCCCAAACAGCTGTTGAATCTGGGTTTTTAGCAAATTTAACGCTGTATTTTTCCCATTGCCACTGTGCAAAAAGTTTCATATCGTTTGCAACAGTAATTTCATCATTTGCCTTGTAAATGCTTCCCTTTCCATCGCTCCAGCCCATAAAAACAGCACCTGTTTGGCTTGGAGTAGGTAATGTAACCTTGTCGCCAGAAACAACGCTTTGGCTGTTGCCTTCCCAGTTCTCGTCAATTAAAGTTCCGCCGTTTAGCTCAATCTCAACTTTAACTTTAACTTGTAAAACATCTTTGTTTTCAACAAAAGAATCAAAAATGTTTGTTGTGCTTTCAGTCTCTTTTTCAATAATAACAACATCGCTTTCAGTTGTAACTTCTGTGCTTTGTTCGCTTAAACTTTCTGAACTAACTTCAGTTGAACTTTCTGTGTTTTGGCTCTCTGAATTTGTTTCCCCCTCTATAATATCTTCGTTAATAATGTCCTCATTAACCGTTGAGTTAATAGAGCTGCCACTTTCTACAACGTCCTCATCAGCCCAAACAAAAGTACAGCTGCTAACAATTACAATAGCTAACAAAGAGGAGATAAATCTTTTCGTAAAATTCACTAAATTCTTAGCTTTCATATTATCAACCCCCTTAATAATATAAACTTTCTAAGCCTATTTGCCTTTTTTCTTAATATTATTAATTAATAATATTGTGCCTCCTAAAACAATGGAAACTACACCAGCATAATAGCAAATCAAAATAGTTTTATCTCCACCAGTTTTTGGCAATGTAACAACATTTCCATCACTATCAATACTAGTAATTTCAGAATAATCTTCTTCTAAAGCTTCAATAATAGGGTTTTCTTCTGATGTTGTTCCCTCTAATCCGTTGTTTTCTCCATCTTCAGCTTTCCCAGTGCTTTCTTCTGTTGCACCCTCGTTCTTAGTAGTCACTTCATTATTATCATCTAAATTTCCACCACTAGTAGTTTCTTCATCACCGTTTCCATTTCCCCCGCCACTAGTAGTTTCTTCTGGAAAAGGAGTAACCTCAATGTCGCCGCCAGCGCCTCCGCTAGTGTCATCACCTCCAGGGTTTCCTCCCTCGTCAGTTCTTGCCTTTGCATTAATGTTAATATCATAAACTAGCTGGTCTGTGTCAAAAGTTGGAACACTTAATAAAACAGATTGCATATTAACATCACTTTCTTTGTTGTACTCAACGTAATACCAACCCTCGCTAAGGTTGTCAAAAGTAACTTCGTTTAAAGCCTTTTCACTTTCTAAACATTCAACATTTTTCTCGTCAATATATTCAGATATTTCATAAGAGGCAATAGCCATATCATATGCACTGTCAATTTCCTCAATTTCAACATCTAAACTTCCAAAATCGCCACTAAAATTCATATCTTCGTCAGCAACCTTGTAAATGTTGTAATTAACTACATTTCCATCACTGTTTATAGTAATGCTACCCTCTTGTGCATACGTTGGAACAGCTAGTGCAAAAATAAGCATTAATGCCAAAAAAGATTTTTTCATTTTACTCACCTACCCTTTCACAATATACAATATATCTGTACTTGCTTGAGCCATAAGGGTGACAAGATACAAGAGTTATCATATCTTTATTGTCTTGAATTAAAATTTTGTTTATATCCTCAGGAGATATATAAAAAACTTCACTAACCTCATACTCTAATTTTTCCCAAGGGTTTGTCACATAAACCTTATCTTCAATTTCTAGCTTGTCAATGTTTCTAAACATATCTCCAAATCTGCCGTTCCCCCTGTGTGCTGCAATAACACAATTGCTGTTTTTCTCTCCTGTTGGCAGTGAAGTGTTGTTTAAATGCACTGCACCTTTGTTCATATTTTCTTTTGACGCTCCAAGGTAAATTCCAAGTTTAACGTTAATTTTAGGAACTTCAATGTACCCAAACATATTGTTTTTCAAACCATATTGACTTAAGTCAATGCTTTCCCCCTCGTAAAAAAATGGGTCTTGAACTTTTTGTCCATCTTCATATATTTTTTGGTTGTAAGTAAAACAATCTAATTTTAACTTTTCAATAAGACTTTTTTCGTCGTTTTTAACTTCGCTTTCAAAGGTTTTAATTTGGCTGTTGCTACTCATTTTGTTGTATCCATTTATCACCTTAGGATATAAAAAAAATACAACTCCAATAACTATCAGTATAAACCCAACTACATTAAATACCTTATGCTCTTTCATAAAAATCACCCTTTTCTAATTCCTCTAACAAGTAATCTATGGGAATTAATTCCATAAGGAGTACAAGTCACTAATGTAACATAATCTTTTTCGTTGTCAATTTCAATCTTCTCAAGTTCATCAGGCTCAACAACATCAACCTTATCCACCTCATATGTCATTTTTTCGCCTAAAACATATAAACTAAATTCGTCCCCAATAGATAATTGGTCTAAATCTCTGAACATAACTGCCTTTGCTAAACCTCTGTGTGCAGATATATAACAATGGCTTCCTTTTTCCCCAGTTGGTAAGGAAGTTCCCTCAATATGCCCAGCACCCTTTTGAAGAATATCGTCAGAGCTACCTTTATATATAGGAAGTTTAACCTTAATTTTAGGAATTTCAATAACTCCAATAACTTCGTTTTTAGTTTCTAAAAAACTGCTGTAAAACTCATAATCCCTTTCTTTTTCAGAGTTTTCAGCCCTAACTTTCTGGTTGTATAACTCAACTTCTTTCTCAATTTCCTCTTTTTTATCCTCTCCAATTTCCTCAACATCTTCAAAATATTCTCTAATAGCAACCCCTTGCTCTCTTTGAGAAATCCATTGGGAAATAAAAGGATAAATAATTAAAGAAAAACCAATTATTAATATAGTCGCAATTAAAATTTTAAACTTCATATATCATTTATCACCTCTTTTCCTCTTTTGAGCTTTAAAAAGCTGATAAAAGATAAACATTCCACCATAAACTACTACACAAATAATAATAGTTTTAAAATACTCTCTGTTCCATTGGCTTTTAATAACGTTGCTTTCTTGGTTTTCAATGCCCTTAGCAAATTCATAGTCAACCCTCTCCCCTCTAACAAGAAGTCTGTGAGAATTAATTCCATAAGGGTAACAAGTAATTAATGTAACATAGTCCTTGTCTTTGTCCACCCTTAACAATCTAGTGTCTTCAGGCGTCACAATTGCAACGTTATTCACTTTATATGCGTAAACATCATTTAATGTGTTTATAAAAAACACATCTCCATTTTCAAGTTCAGTTAAGTCAGTAAATAACTTAACATTTGGTAAACCAGTGTGGCCAGTTATAACACAATGCCCGCCAACTTCACCAATAGGAAATGAAGTTCCCTCTAGCTGTCCTAAACTATGCTCTAATATTTCGCTTTCAGTCCCGTAATAAATAGGTAAATTAACATCTATTTTTGGAATCTCAATAACAGATATAATCCCGTTTTTTTCAACATCAAGCATATTAGCATAACTTTCAGCGTCATACTCTTTTAAAGTGTTTTTGTCAAAAGGGTCAGTAAGAACAACACTTCTGTTAATTAAACTTTTGTTGTATTTTCTAACTTCATCTTTAATTTTGCTTGCAACACTTTCGTCTATTTCTTCAACAGCCTTTGAATATTCTTCAATAACTTTTGATTGATGTCTTTGAGAGTAGGTGTTGTAAAGGTATGGATAGATAGTTAAATATACACCTAAAATAAGCATTAATGTAACAAAAATTTTCTTCTTCATACCTTCACCCACTCTTTATTTTATTTTTTTATTTATCTTAAATTTCTAATAAAATTAACTTTCTTTATTGTTTTTCTTGTTTTTAGAAATTAAATATATAGCTAAACCAATAAATGCTAAACCACCTGCTGTGTAAATATAAGTTCCGCTGCCACCAGTAAGAGGTAACTCAAATTTAACCTTAACATCGTTCACAACAGTCAATTCAATGTCGCCGTTGTTAATAGTAACAGGAACAGCTTCTTTTAATAAGCTGTAATTTCCATCTGTGCTAATTTCAGTTAAATAATAAGTGCCGTTAGCTAAACCATATATATTTAACTTCTTGTTTGCATCTAAAGCAAATTCGCTTGTATAAATGTTATCTCCTGCTGTAACACTGCCGTTTAAAATATATCCGCTTGTATCAATCTTGCCATAAATTACATTTGCACCATCTGCATCTGTTGAAATCTTAAACTTAACATCTGTAACAGTTGGGCTGTAAGTAGCCTCGTCAACAAACTCTTTTGTAATACTAATGTCATATGTTTTAACTTCTGCCTCAGCTAAAATAGTAATATCATCTTCGCCTTGGTTGTAAACAAGTGTAGCAGTATTTCCGTTGTTTGTAGCGTCAACATTTTCGTTTAAGTATGCTACATATTCAACACTAACGTTTGTGTCAGCGTTTGCAGAAGCTGTATCAATTTCAGTAAGACCTGCTTGAGTAAATTCAATGTCAAAATCCTTTTCGCCTGTGTTAAATTGAACATTGTAATCTACGCCTTCATCTAATTCATTGTTTCCAACAACAACTTTTAATCCTTTAACTTTTCCATTTTCTTCAGCGTAAGTTATACCATCTTCAGCAGTATCATTTACATTAAACTTTTTATATTCAAAACCAGTAGCGTTTTGACTTATTGGCATATTAATTTTATACATAAACTCTTTGCCAATAGTTGATGTGTATTCATCAACTGAAAATCCTGTTCCATCTAAGTTTCCAGCTTGTTTTGAAATAATACCTTGAACATTGTTCTTAACAGTAACAGCAACATTATATTCCCAGTTGTTGTTTACAGTTGTAGGAACTGAAACTAAAAATGGGTCAGAAGGAATAACAGTTCCTTGAGAATTGTCGCCAAATGTTGCACCAGCTGTGTTTGTTTCGTTAATAAGATAAACACCAATTGGAAGGTTCTCAAACTTAACTTTACCAGCAGTTGTAGCAGTTGCGTTAGCTGTGTTTCCTTTTCCAGTCCAAGTCACGTTGTTTAAATCTGCCTTTTGATTTAAATTATCTTGTAATGTCTTTGCCTTGTAATAATTTTCTCCGTTAACATTATAGTCGGCAGCAACAGTGTTAAATATTGCTTTTCCGTTGTCATCAAGCTTGAACACTACCTCATATTGATTAGCTGCACCGTTAGCACTAGTGTTAATTTGCTCAACATCTGCAACTTTAATATATGAAAACTCAATTCCATTAACACCAACAACTCCATCAAGAGCAAACTTGCTAATCTCTATTGAGCCTGTGGTATTGCCCCCCTCAAATATAGGACTAGCCGCTACATTTGAACTAACTCCAAACATAGAAAACAACATTACCAAACTACATATAGTAGCCACCATTTTTTTAAAGCTTGTCTTTTTCATATTAAACACCCCTTCATTAAAAAAATTTTATTTACTAACTATTACACCTTAAACCTATATATAATCTATTCCCCTTTCTTAATACATCATATTAGATAAAAGCTATAATAGATATAGCTAATTCTTTATAACTTTGTTTTTGATTGAATTATAAACCCATTTTTTCCAAATTGCAACACCTTTTTTATGACGAAAATCTTAATGTTGCACTATTAGCATTTAATTTAAAAAACTATTTGCAATTATAACTCCATTCATCGATACATCAAAATATTTATGAAATTTAGCTTAAATTCGTTATTTTTTTAACTTTCTCCTCCCCTTTTTACTATATGTTCAAAACCTTTTCCTTGTCTTTTTTTTAACATTTATTAAGTTTTTCTTAATTAGCTTCACATTTTAATAAAATAAACCTTTTTCTCTCTAAAACTTTAAAAAATAAAAAATAGCGACTAATTTAGACACTCTTTGTTAATAATTTAAACTTTTTTCTTTTTATACTTAATTTTCTTAAATAACCTTTTTAACCCAACAAAAAGCACCTTCTAAAAATACATATTGTTAAATAAAAAAAGAGTGCCTATCTAGACACTCTTTTTTGTTATTTAAACTATCTACTTTTTATTTTCTATTCTACTATTTTGACTATAATATGAATATCTCCCATATTTGCCATACTTACCATAATTGCCGTAACTTTGATTTTCTGCTTCTATTGCATTAATAACAACACCACTAACCTGTGCATCTGCAATTTTTAAAATATTTTCAGCCTTTTTCAAATCGTTATATCTTGTTGAACCAGATCTTGCAACAAAAATAACACCATTACCATATTTAGATAATATAGCTGCGTCATTTACAATGTTAATAGGTGGTGTATCAATAATAATATAATTATACTTTTCAATACACTCATTCATAATTTCGTCCATATACTTACTAGATAAAATCTCAGCAACATTTGGAGGAGTTGGACCTGAAGTAATAACATTAATTCCATTTTGTGTTTTAAAAATAATATCTTTCAAATTATCTATACCACTTAAAATTGTAGACAACCCCTTTTTGTTTTCTAAATTAAATTTCTTGTGAACAGTAGGTCTTCTCATATCACAATCAATAAGAAGCACATTGCCAACAGAATTATTAAGAGATTCAGCAATTCTACAAGAAATTGTGGATTTACCTGCACCAGCTTCAGATGAACTTAAAATTATAACCTTTGTATCATTAGCTCTGCAAGAAAAAAGAATATTAGAACATAACGAGTTATATGCTTCCACAACATCAAAAGAATCTTTATCAGGTATTTCGCTGTTCTTTTTTCTTTTTTTCTTGTTTCTAATTCTTTTATCGAAATTTTCATTTTTGTAAAAAGGTATTTCAGCAAGAACAGAATATGATAATCTTGTGTTAAACTCTTCT
>CALWSP010000023.1 GCA_944384235.1 uncultured Clostridia bacterium | reverse complement strand
CAATTTTAAAAAATTGTGCTCAAAATGTAAAATTGGCTCAACTCAGAGATACGCTTCTTCCTAAGTTAATGTCTGGTGAACTAGATGTATCCGAATTCGACCTCTAAGCCGCTAAATTATTGTTTATCTCAGTATTTAATTCGATTTTGTCATCAAGCATAGTTAAATATCTTGCGATTTTCTTCTGATTTTCTACATCTTCTGGAATATCTACTTCTAATCCGTTTACATCATTTCGATTAACTGAACCGAAAACTGTACCACTTTCTTTATTAAGAAGTTGTGGCATATAATATTTCATCATATAATATAGAAATTCTTGATTTCCATTCTTCATTCTTAAAGAACAGACACCACGCCCCAAACACATATCTACTGGTGTAATATTAAGGTCGCCAACAGGTGCTCGTACACTCATTATTACATCACCAGCTTTTGCTTCTTTTGTGACCAAAGTAGTATATGTATCAAAAGTTGGTCTCTTAAATCCAAAAGTTCTGTTTCCTTGTAGAAAAGGAGTTCCTTTTCCTTCTGTATTATAATATTGTGATTTTGGAGATTGTCCCATAGTAACTTCAACAATATCTTCAAGCTTATATTTCATACCCAATCGCCCCCAGTTTCTTTCTGATTTCAGCCTCTAATTCATGTGACTTTGCAAACATATCAGAAAGCTCTGATGTAAGGCGGCTCATCTTTTCTTCAAAAGGCTCACCGTCATCTTCCACTTCTTCAATACCTACATATCTACCCGGAGTCAAAATGAAATCCTGCTTCTCAATTGTCTTATAATCTGCCACTGCACAGAAGCCCTTAACATCTTCAAGTGTACCATTCTGGAATGCTTCAAAGGTATCTGCCAGTTTTTTAATATCTTCGTCAGTAAAATCTCTGTGCTTACGGTCAACCATATAGCCCATTTTACGCGCATCCACAAAGAGAGTTTTGCCCTTCTGCTTTTTATTCTTTGTAATAAACCACAATGTAACCGGAATTGTTACACTATAGAATAGCTGAGTAGGCAGAGCTACAATGCCTTCTATCAAATCTGCATCAATAATATTCTTACGAATATTACCTTCGCTACTGGACTGGGTAGAAAGCGCACCATTTGCAAGCACCAGACCAATCTTACCATTAGGTGCAAGATGATGAATCATATGCTGAATCCACGCATAATTGGCGTTACCAGCTGGTGGTGTTCCATATTCCCAACGAGCATCATCTTTTAATTTGTCCTGTCCCCAGTTTGAAAGGTTAAATGGCGGATTGGCCATAATAAAGTCAGCCCTCAAATTTGGGTGTAGGTCGTTAAAAAATGTATCTGAATGATAAGAACCGAAATCTGCATCAATGCCACGAATAGCCATATTCATCTTGGCCATCTTCCATGTGTCAGCGTTGGATTCCTGTCCATATACAGAAATTGTGCCTCTGTTGCCACTATGTTCCTGAATAAACTTTGCACTCTGTACAAACATACCTCCAGAACCACAGCAAGGGTCATATACACGAGAATTACTAGTAGGCTTAAGAATTGCCACAATTGTTTTTACAATACTTGAAGGTGTATAGAATTCGCCGCCCTTAACACCTTCGTATGCTGCAAACTGTGCAATACAATATTCGTAGGTTCTACCAAGCAGGTCTTTGCTCTGCTCAGTATCTCCCATATCCATATTTGTAAAAAGGTCAACAACATCTCCCAGAACACGCTTATCTAAATCAGGGCTTGCATAATTCTTAGGAAGTACATTTTTTAAAACTTTATTTTCATCTTCAATTGCTCTCATAGCATTGTCGATTACAGTTCCAATTTCCGGAGTGTGTGCCGCTGCTGAAATTACAGACCAGCGAGCTTTCTCAGGTACAAAGAACACGTTTTCCATTGTATATGCGTCACGGTCGTCTTCAAAACCGTCACCTTCTGCTACAAGCTCCTGATATCTCTTTTCAAACGAACTTGAAATATAACGCAAGAAAATAAGTCCCACAATAACTTTTCTATATTCTGCTGCCGGAATATGTCCCCAAAGAACACATGCCGCATCCCAAATTTGCTTTTCAAAACCAATATTGGCATTATTTTTTTCAGCCATACCGATACCTACCTTTCATATTTTATAACCTCCTTAACGTAAATCTTCATAACTCCCATAATATCCTCCACGTTTCAATCCAATGTAAATCAAACCTTTAGTATAACATTTATTTTTACATTCTCGTCCTTATCTATCTTAGAAATGGATAAAGAAATCACGCTTTCCACTTAACGCAAGTCTAATTTTTTCATATTTTGTCAATAAGAAAATTCCAAAGTCCGTTATAGCTCGTCTTCACTTTACTATTCCTCTTTATTCCAATACCTGCCGTAAATCTCACAATTATTATCCGACAATTTCAGGAAACAATTGTCTTCTAGTATTTTCCGTGTTTTTCAATCTTTAAGCTAACAAAAAACCATCCGATTCTTTTATTTTCCCTAAATCCTCTTCATATTCAAACCTATATCATTTTTAAGTTTTTACTGCCTTTGATACATTCCCGCAGAGCCACCCCTATCCATTTCGTTACTGCCCATTAGCAAACCTTAAATATATCAATCTGCAATAAATCCTTTAAAATAAAGCTTTTTCACCCTTTTATTTTCTTTTCACCAAAACCACGCTCTCCACGTGCCCCGTATGCCCAAACATATCCACTGGCTGCACTTTCTTAATCTCATACACACCACTTTCGCAAAGCTTTTTCAAATCCCTTGCCAAAGTCGCACTGTCACAAGATACATAAACAATTCTTTCTGGCTTAATATCTAACATTAACCTTAATAAGCTTTCCTCGCAACCTTTTCTAGGCGGGTCAACCACAATAACATCAGGTTTAATTTTTTCTTCGTTGTATAATTTAGGAACAATATCTTCAGATTTTCCAACAAAAAACTCAGCGTTTTCAATTTTGTTAATTTTAGCATTTTCTTTAGCGTTTTTTATTGCATCTGGAACTATCTCAACTCCATAAACCTTTTTAGCTTTTTGGGCTAAAAATAAAGATATAGTTCCTATTCCACAATAAGCGTCAATAACTACTTCATCACCCTTTAAATTTGCATATTCAAGTGCAACAGAATATAATTTGTTAGTTTGTAAAGGGTTCACTTGAAAAAATGATAATGGTGAAATTTTAAAAGTTAAATCTCCTATTTTGTCAGTAATATAATCATTTCCTTTTATACTCTCACATTTTTCGCCCATAATAACATTAGTTTTGTTTGTGTTGTAATTTATAACTATTGAGCTAATGTTTCCAAAAATAGATAAACAATTAATTAACTCTTTTTTAAACTTAAAATTTTTGCTGTTTACAACAAGACAAACCATTATCTCTCCTGTAAAATAACCAATTCTAATAATAATATGTCTAATCAAACCCTTACCAGTTTTTTCATCATAAGCTGAAATATTATTTTCTTCAATAAACTCAGTAATTTTAGCCACTATCTCGCTGTCATATTCCCCGCCTATAAGACAGTTTTTAACATTCACAATTTTGTGGCTACCAAGAGAATAAAAACCTATATTTAACTTATCATTTTCTTTCTTAACTGGATATTGTGACTTGTTTCTGTAATGATACGGATTTTCCATACCTATTGTATCCTTTACTTCAACATTTTCAAACCCACCAATTCTAATAAGGTTTTGCTTTACCTTGTTTTTCTTTAACTCAAGTTGCTTTTTATACTCAAGGTGTTGTAAAGTACACCCTCCACATCTTCCAGCAACATCACACTTTGGCTCAACTCTGTATGGAGAAGGCTTTAACACTTCAATAACCTTTCCGTATCCATAACTTTTGTTAGCCTTAACAACTAAAACTTTAACTTCTTCTTCAGGCAATGTGTTTTTAACAAATAGAGTATATCCATCAATTTTTCCTATACCCTCTCCACTGTTTCCTATATCTGTAATTTTTATAATATATATATCATTTTTTTTAATTGTCATATTTTAAAACTCAGTCTTTCTAATATTTCTTGCTAAAATTCTGTTGTAACCTGCCCATAAACTGCCATTTCCTTTAGCTTCCTCAACAGCAGTTTCAAACATTTTAAACTTAGCATCTGTGTCATCAGCACAATGAAGTAAAAACGCTTCCATAGTTCTAGGCAATTTAGGCGAACCATATTCATACTCGCCGTGGTGAGATAATAAATTGTGTTGTAAAATAGTTCTTAATTGATGAGGAAAACCATCTATTTTGTCAGCCTCTTTCCCAATTAATTCTGACCCCATAACAATATGCCCAAGTAACTCCCCATCGTCTGTGTAATCTACATTTGGAAAATTTGTAAGCTCTTTTAACTTTGCTATATCGTGAAGAAGTGCAGATGCAACTAAAACATCTCTGTTTACATTTTCATAATGTTTTGCAAAAAAATCACATATAGTAGCTATTGAAATAGTGTGTTCAATTAAACCACCCATATAGTTGTGGTGCATAGCCTTAGCAGCAGTGTGCTTTTTAAAATTTTCAGCCACTTCTTTGTCGTTTATAAAAATGTTTGTAAGTAGTTGCTTTATATATTTGTTTTCTATTGAAGAAATAAAGTCAACTAACTGCTTGTAAAGGTCGTTTATATCCTTGTCAGTTGTTGGAATATAATCAGCCTCATTATACTCCCCTTCTTGAGCCTTTCTAATCTTTCTTATATTAAGCTGTAATTCATTGTTAAAAGTTTGAACATTCCCATCAATTTTAATATAATCCCCTTCAACAAAGGATTGAATATCTCTGTTAATGTCCCAAACTTTTCCACTTATTGTACCTGTTTTATCTGAAAGAACTAGTGACAGATAGTTTTTGCCAGTTTTTTGTGACTTCATACTTTGCCTTTGCTTGCAAAAATAAAAATCAACAACTCTCTCTCCATCATTAAACTCATTTATATAACGCATAACTGCCTCCTAAAAAAATATCTATATTAAATTTTACCACAAATTCAGAAAAACTCAATACTCTATTACAATTCTTAACTCTAATCTAATAAAATTTTATAACCTTTACCAAAGTTAAATAAAAAATATTTTTCTATTTAATTTTAAATAATAAAAACCTCCTAAAAATAGGAGGCTTTTTTATTTACTCAACTTTTCCACCCTCAACAACAAGGCTATCAACATTTACATTTGAACCATATATAGGCTCTAAAGTTTCTTTAAAATCCTTATGGAAAAATTGCTCGTCAGCTAATGAAATAATTTCGTTGTCAATCCATTCTTTAAGAGAAGCATTTCCTTTTGTAACAGCAGGTGCAATAGTGTCAACATTGCCCATTTCTTCAATTCCAACAGCAAAACCAGGGTTTTGAATTGCCCACGCAAGAACCTCAGTGTTGTCTGTTGATAAAGCGTCACCTCTGCCGTCAATTAAAGCATTGTATGCATCAGCGTATTGGTCAAATTTAAGTAACTTAACATCTGGATAATTTTCAGTAAAATATGTTTCAGCAGTTGTGCCCTTAACAACAATAAGAGTTTTGCCGTTAAGCTCTTCAGGTGCTTTAATTAAAGCACTTTCAGGGGAAACAACACCAAGAGCAACTTTCATATAAGGCAAAGCGTAGTCCACAACTTCTTTTCTCGCATTAGTAACAGTAAAATTAGCAAGAACAATGTCAACTTTGCCAGTTTTAAGATACTCAACTCTGCTAGCTGGCTCAGTTGAAACATACTCAAGCTCAACACCTAAATCTTGAGCAATTCTTTTAGCAAAATAAATGTCATATCCTTGATATTCACCATTTTCATCTACATAACCAAAAGGCTTTTTGTCGCTAAAAACACCAATTTTCACAGTGCCACTAGACTTAATTTCATCAACTGTCCTAAATAAATTTTCACTTCCACCATCTACACTTGCATCTTTTGAGCCACAGCCAACTAAAGCACTTGCGCCCATAATAACTGTTGCTAAAATAGCTAAAAACTTTTTCATTTAAAAATCTCCTTTCAAAATTAAAACTTAAATGTGTCTAAAAACTTTCTTGCCCTTTCTGTTTTAGGCATTTTAAAAAATTCTTCTGGCGTTCCTGTTTCTAAAATTTCTCCACCGTCAATAAATACAATTCTGTCAGCAACAGCCTCAGCAAACTGCATTTCGTGTGTAACAATTGCCATAGTTGAGCCAGCCCTAGCAAGCTCAAGCATTACATCAAGAACCTCTCTAACCATTTCAGGGTCAAGAGCTGCTGTAACTTCGTCAAAAAGCATAATTTCTGGGTGCATAATAAGAGCTCTAACAATAGCAACTCTCTGTTTTTGTCCACCTGAAAGCTCTCTAGGGTAAGCCTTTGTTTTTTCTCCAAGCCCAACTCTTTTAAGAAGTGTAAGAGCTTCTTTTTCAACTTCTTTTTTATCCCTTTTTTGAACTTTTAAAGGACCTAAAAGAATGTTGTCCATAACAGTCAAATGTGGGAATAAATCGTAGCTTTGAAAAACCATACCAATTTTTTGTCTAACAAGGCTCCAGTTAGTTTTTCCACTTGTAATAACATTTCCATCAAGTAATATTTCTCCGCCTTGAATGCTTTCAAGTCCGTTCATACATCTTAATAAAGTGCTTTTTCCACAACCAGATGGCCCAATAATAACTACAACCTCGCCTTTGTGTATATCAAGAGATACATCTTTTAAAATTGCGCCTTTTCCATAATCTTTTGATAAATGTCTAATTTCTAAAACTTTCTCATTTTTTTCCATTTTATCAACTCCTATTTTTAATTAACCTTCCATTTTTTCTCTAAAAATTTTGCCAAAAGGGAAATTGGCCAACAAGTGAAAAAATAAAGGAAAAATATAGTCCCATAAATCCATAAAGTAGCGTTAGGAACAGTATATCTGTTTGCCTCAATAATTTGCTGGCCAACTTTTAACACCTCAACAACTCCAATAAGAACAATTAAAGAAGTTGTTTTAATCATTCTAGTTGTGAGGTTAATAGCTGGAGGTATAAGCCTAATAAGTGTTTGAGGAATAATAATATACCTGTAAATTTGGCTGCTATTAAGGCCTATCGCTAATCCACTTTCCCTTTGGTGCTTAGGAATAGAAATAATAGCGCTTCTAACAAGGTCACCCATTTCAGCAGTTCCCCAAATAGTAAAAACAATTAAGGCAGATGTTTCGCCATTTAAATGAAGTCCAAAAGTTTTTGTAACACCAAAATATACAATAAATAAAAGAACAAGCTGAGGCATTATTCTAACAAACTCTAAATAAACTCTTGTAACCGCTTTAACAACAATATTTTTTGAAGTCATTACAATTCCAAGTAAAATACCTAATAATATGGACAACAAAACAGACAAAATAGAAATATGTATTGTAACCCACAACCCGTCTAAAAGCCTTTCAAAGTTGCTGCCCATAAAAAGAACTTTAATTCCCAAATCCTGCATACCTTAATCTCCTTTCAAGATAAGATGCAAATATTGATGCTGGTAATAAAATAATAAGATAAGAAATAACAAGCATCAAAAGTGCCTCATCTGTTTTGTAATATAAACCAATAAGGTCTTTTGCAACAAACATTAAATCAGCTAAAGCAACTGCACTAAAAACAGAAGTTTCTTTAATTAAGAAAATAACATTAGCACAAATTGCTGGAATAGATGTAGAAAGAGCTTGTGGTAATATAACATATCTCATAGCCTTGGCTTTTGTAAGCCCTAAACTAAGAGCAGATTCAGTTTGAATTTTGTCCACAGACTCAAGTCCACTTCTAAAAGATTCAGCCATATAACTTCCGCCAAGAAATGTTAAACCAATTACAGCACAAGCTTCAGAACTAATTTTAATTCCCATTTTAGGCAAACCAAAATATAAGAAAAAAAGTTGAACTAATAAAGGTGTGTTTCTTGAAAGCTCAATATAAACACTAACAATTCTTCTTATAATTGGCACTTTATAATATTGTATAAGAACACATAAAATTCCAACAATTATAGATAACAAAATGCCCATAACACCTAGCTTAATTGTTAAAATAGCTGCTTCAGTATACATAGGAATATGCTTTAATATAAATTCAAAATCCAAAATTCCACTTCCTTTTTTAAAAAATATAATAGAACTATTATATCATATAATTTCTAAAATTTTAATATTTTTTTAACTTAATTTTTTTCTCTATCTTTCAAAATCTTTTCTATCATTATATTTTAAATATATATTTTTAGTTAAGCAATTTACCTTTTTTAACTTGCTAATCTACATTATGCCTATCTAATCTTTTTGTTCCTTTAAGCTATAATATATTCCTTTTTCTAAATAAATTCCATTTAACCAAATAAGAATTTAATATAAACCATTTTAAATTCATATTAAATCTATATGTTTTATATGGCTATATGATACACAATTTTCCTGCTTTTGTCAATATCCTTTTAACAAAAAAGGCTGGCAAAAGCCAACCTTTAACTTTATAATTTAATAAGCCCTCTTTTATACATACTGTCAACAGCAATAATAACGCCAATTTTGCCGTGAAACCAAGTTAAACCACCCTGCATATAAACAGTGTATGGCTCTTTCATAGGAGCATCAGCACTTAACTCAATTGATGAACCTTGAACAAAAGCTCCAGCTGCCATAATAACCTGAGAGTCATATCCAGGCATATCCCAAGGCTCAGGCTTTACATAGCTGTCAACTGCTGCACCTGCTTGAATTCCTTGGCAAAAAGCAATAACATTTTCAGCAGTTTTCATTTGAATAGCTTGCACAATATCTGGTCTTTCTTCGTCAACTTTAGGCATACACTCAAAACCAAGCCTTTCAAAAATACTAGCTGCAAAAATTGCGGTTTTCAAACTAGCATTAACAACGTTTGGAGCTAAAAATAGCCCTTGAATAAGGCTAGTTGTAACACCAAGGCTAGGCCCAACTTCTTTTCCCATTCCAGGTGAAGTAAGCCTAAAAGCTGCGTTTTCAACACATTCTTTTGTGCCCACAATATATCCACCTACTGGTGCAAGTCCGCCACCAGGGTTTTTAATTAAAGAGCCAACAATCATATCCGCTCCAACATCTGTTGGCTCAAGATAGTCAACAAACTCACAATAACAGTTGTCAACCATACAAATAATGTCTTTTCTAATTCCCTTAACAATGTCAATAATTTTTTTAACATCTTCAATAGTTAAACTAGGTCTATACTCGTAGCCCTTTGACCTTTGAATTTCAACAAGCTTTGTTTTTTCTGTTATCATTTCAGGTATTTTTTCAAAATCAACTCTACCATTTTCTAATAAAGGTAACTCCTTGTAAACAACGCCATAATCCTTTAAAGAGCCTTTAACCTCTCTTTTTGCACCAATTACACCCTCTAAAGTGTCGTATGGAGCGCCTGCAATACAAACAAACTCATCTCCATATCTTAAATTTCCAAAAAGAGCAACTGTTAAAGCGTGAGTTCCTGATATAATTTGGGCTCTAACTAAAGCAGACTCAGCATTAAACACATCAGCATAAATGTCTTCTAACTTGTCCCTTCCAATGTCGTTGTATCCATACCCAGTTGTTGCATTAAAAGCAGAGTCACTTAAACCGTTTTTTTGCATAGCTTTTAAAACTTTATACTGGTTTAACTCACCTATTCGGTCTATTTCTTCAAATCTAGGTTTAATAATTTTTTCAGACTCAAGGCAAAAATCTAAAACCTTTTCGTCAATTCCAAATTCTTTAATAATATATTCTCTTAACATCTTTAACTCTCCTTAGTTATGTTGCTAGCAATAAATTTAGCTGCGTCAATAGGCTCTTTAAAACTGTCCATATCAACCCATATGCCATCACTTTGGTTTCTAAACCAAGTAAGCTGACGCCTAGCAAATCCCCTTGTTGAATTTTTTAAAATTGTAACAGCTTCCTCAAGGGAATACTCCCCTTTTAAATAGCCAATAATCTCTTTGTATCCCAAACCTTTCATAGAAACAAGGTTTTCATCATATCTTTCCATAAGCCACTTAACTTCGTCTAAAAGCCCTTCTTCCATCATCAAATCAACCCTTTGTTCAATTCTAGAATAAAGCCTTTCTCTGTCCATATTTAATATAAATGAACTCAAATCATAAGCAGGCTCTCTAAGCCTCTCTCTAGCGTTATACACAGAAAATTTCTCTCCTGTAACCTTGTAATACTCTATCGCTCTAACCACTCTTTTAACATTGTTCTTATGCACAGTTTTAGCATAATCGCTGTCAATTTCCTCAAGCATATTGTAAAGATAATCCTTTCCTTTTTCTTTTGCAATTTGCTCAAGCTCACTTCTTAAAGCCTCGTTTTTATCTCCTGGTGTAAAATCGTTGTCGTAAACTAAAGCATTCACATAAAAACCAGTTCCGCCAACTAAAATAGGTAGCTTTCCCTTTTCTAATATTTCGCTAATAGCCTCTTTAGCCATTTTTTGAAAAACCGCAACAGAAAACTCGTCATCAGGCTTTAACACATCAATTAAATAATGCTTAATCCCCTGTTTTTCGCTTTCTTTAATTTTTGCAGTACCAATGTCCATATATTTGTAAACCTGCATAGAATCTGCAGAAATAATCTCTCCGTTTATAATCTTAGCAAGCTCAACAGACACACTTGTTTTCCCACAAGCTGTTGGTCCTGCAATTGTAATTAACGGTGGTTTCATATTAACACCTCATTTCAAGCTATAATTATACTAAAATATATTAACTTTGTAAATAATTTTTCTATTTTTAAAAATTATATTAAATAACTTTAAAAATAATTGTAGGTTTAAAAATACCATTAGAATTAAACGCACTTTTAATAGCTGTTCCTATTGCTTTAATGCCATTTACAACTCCACCGTCTTTAAACGCATTAAAGATGGTTAATAAAGTGCCTTTTAATTTAACTAGTTTTGGGTAATTTTCTGCTAGTTTTTCAATTTCACCTTGAATTTTTGTTGTATCAGTTCCATCTCCATCTAATTTTATTTTTACCTTTTTAAATTCTTTCTCTTTAATTTTCTTACTTTCTTTTTATAATTTGTCGTTTTTTATCTCTTTTTATCTTTTTGTTCTATGTCAAACGCTTGAACCAGCGTTCCTTAATACACTAGTTGACATTCTTAAAATAATTTCTCCTCTCTATATATAACAATAT
>CALWSP010000022.1 GCA_944384235.1 uncultured Clostridia bacterium | reverse complement strand
GTGGAGGAGACGATGTTACAACTGGATACAAGATTGAATTGTTGTGGATTCCACTTAGTGACGAAGTTTGGAGTATGAAACCATCACCAGAGAAAACAAAGAAAGTTAATGAGGCTTGGAATAGTGTGACAGAGGCTGAAATACAGAGATTGGGAACACCAGTTTATATTACAAACGATGCAGTTATAAGTGTTTCAAAAGGTATAACTGCTCTTGCTTTTAAATTTGGTGATACACAATACGGTTTAGGAAATAGAGAGGGTAAGGCACAAAGAAATCTTAAAGAGAGAAGAGAAGTAACCCTCAAGACCTATAAGACATTAAAAGGGGAGATAGCGAAGAGTTTAAACAGCGTAAGTCCGGAGTTATCAAGTGTGATAAGCAACTATAACCCAAGCAAGGATTTACCAGTTTATGTAGGAAGCAAGTCAGAGAGCAACGTAAGTTCAGACGATTTAAAGAACTTTTTTATGCCTGTTAGACCGCAGGAGAACAAGAACGAGAACACAGGGGATAGAGTTGGAAACCCAGCATTGTGTGCATTAGTTAATTATATGAGTACGATGGGAGGAGAAAAGCCAGAGGATGCAATCTATTTCCAAGAACTCCATTACGATGGAAAAGTGAACAAGATGGAACTTCCTTACGAGGGAGCAAGTTGCTTTGACACAGGTATCAGAAACGGTAAGAAAGGCAATTACAAGCTTATATTAGAGCCGTTTTATAGGGTTCAGAATGCATCAGGTTTTGGAACGATGTTTTTAACAGCGAGGGATTTCATATATGTATCAGAGCAGCAGAACTCTGAGAACCCGACAGCGTATCCAGCTACAACAATAGGAATGCAGCCAAAGATATTTAAGCAGTTAGCAGGAAATGTGGTTTTAGAGGCTGACAGTATATGGGGTTTAAAAGGGAGTAAAGCCCAAGGGAGCCAATGGAGCAACCACAAGGAAGCCTGTGATAGCATAAGAGGAAACTACGGAGGAGGTTTAGCGATATTTGACGGGCTAGACATAGCGACAGAGAGTGAAGGAGAGGGGAGCAAGACCCACATAGGAACTGTAGCCCATATGTTTTTACCTGGTAGTTTAAATGCAGACCAGAAAGAGGTTGTTACGACTTCAATGGAGTATATAGGCAAGAAAGGTAGTGACTATGATGTTAGGGAGGAAGTTTTAGAGGGATTAATAGAGTTAGCGAGGATAGTTACAGACAAGGCAGAGAGTACAAGTTCAGTGTATAACACAGTGTTAAACCAAGGGGTGTTATTAAACGGAGTAATAAAGATACCAGGTTTAATGGACAGTGGGAATGGAAAGGGATTTCAAGGGACGTATGGATATGCAGAGAGGTATGCAAAGGAGTTAAGGGAGGTAATAGATAAGGAGTTAGATATAAAGGAAAGTACGAGGGTAGAGATAAAGAGTTTAATAAAGAGTGAGATAGGATTAGACATAGACAACCCTAGTGGTTCAGCAGCCAATGTAAATATGACAGATTTAAGTTTAGGTATATATTTACTAAGCAGGATACAGCTGGACGGATTGGAGGCAAATGGAGAAGGCTGGGGAGCGTATGATAGTGGGGCTAAATGTTGATGTATGAAAGAAAAAAGGCTTTAAAAAAGTTTAATTTTTAAAGCCAGTTTAAAATTAAAAGTTTTATTCGTATCTTAAAGCATCTATTGGGTCTAATTTAGCTGCTTTCATTGCAGGGTAAACTCCAAAAATTATTCCAATTGAAGTTGAAATTATTACAACTAGTATTACAACAAAAGCTGAAAGCATAGGAACAAACTCTATTTGAGCAACAAGAGATATTATTATTCCAACTAAGAGGCTACCTAAATAGCCAAAGACAACTCCTATAAAGCCACCTGTTAAAGAAAGAATTATTGCCTCAATTAAAAATTGTGTTCTTATGTTAGAATTTGTTGCACCTAAAGATTTTCTTATTCCTATTTCCTTTGTTCTTTCTGTTACAGTTACAAGCATTATATTCATTACACCTATTCCACCAACAAGGAGGGATATGGCAGCAACAAAGCTGATGAAAGCTGTTATTGCGTTAATAGATTTTGTTATTATGCTTACTTGGTTTTGATAGGATTCAGTTAAGTATGCAGATTCGTTTGTGTTATGGCTAATTGACAAAAGTTTTATTATATCATCGCAAGTTTCATTTATTTTATTTGTGTCTTTTAAGCCAGCGTAAAATTGTGTAAAAGTATCTTCATTATCATCTTGTGAATATTCGAAAACTTTCTTTATTGGGACAAACACTTCAATTGAATTATGGGAAGAAACTATTTCACCATCTGAACTTTTAATTACTCCTACAATAGTTAAAAAGTCATCAAAGTCTTCAAGTTCTATTTCTATTGTTTTACCAACTACATTTGTGTAGCCAAAAATTTGCTTTGCAAGAAGTTCATCAATTATAGCTACATTTGAGCCAGATATATTATCACTATTATTTAAAAATCTTCCATAAGCCAGCTCCATTCCACCTTGTTTTTTATATTCAGAGGTTGTGCCTGTTAAATTGCAAACTTGCAAATTATTATTTCTTAACTTAACTTTTGCGTTTTGTTCTGCTATTGGAGCGACAAAATCTAAATTTGGGTGTGTTTTAACTAGGTCTATATCTTCCAAGGTTAAATAATCTGTATCTTTTACGTTTTCGTCCCAATAGTTTAAATAGACAAAAATTAAATTTGAGCCTATTTTACTAAATTCTTTATTCATCATTGATTTTATTCCAACACCTATTGATGTTATCATAATTACAGAGGAAATGCCTATTATGATGCCTAACATTGTTAGGAAAGTTCGCATTTTATTGGCGAAAACATTTGAAAAGGCAGATTTAATTTGTTCAAGTAGGTTCATTATTTTTCACCTCAGCTTTTAAAGGGTTTTCAACAGGTTTATCATTTATTATAGAGCCGTCTTTAAAAGTTACAATTCTTTTAGTGTAATTTGCTATATCTGGTTCGTGGGTTACCATAACAATTGTTGAGCCAGATTTATTTAAGTTTTGAAAAATTTCAATTATTTCTAGAGTGGATTTTGAGTCTAAATTTCCTGTTGGTTCATCAGCTAATATAATTGACGGGTTATTTACAAGAGCTCTTGCTATTGCAACTCTCTGTCTTTGGCCACCACTCATTTCATTTGGTTTATGGTGTATTCTTTCTAAAAGGCCAACTCTTTCCATAGCAAGAAGCGCCTTTTCTCGCCTAATTTTTGCAGAAACACCGCCATAAAGCATTGGCAGCTCTACATTTTGTATTGCAGAAAGTTTTGGTAGAAGATTAAAACTTTGAAAAACAAAGCCAATTTTTTTATTTCGTATGTATGCAAGTTGGTTACTAGTTAGGTTTGAAATGTTTTCTTTTTCTAGAAGATAAGTCCCAGATGTCATTGTGTCAAGGCAGCCTAAAATGTTCATAAAGGTGGACTTTCCTGAGCCTGACGAACCCATTATAGACACAAACTCGCCTTTTTTAATGTGTAGGTTTATATCTTTTAGTGCTTGAACTTCTATTTTTCCATTTTTATAAGTTTTAGTTATATTTTTAGTTATTATCATTATTATCAGCTCCAACAACATTTACAGTTATTCCATCTGAAAGCAAGGTTTCATCTGGGGAAGTTACAACTTTTTCATTAACAGAAAGGTTTTCTATTTCTATATTCATATCGTTATAAGATTTTATTTTTATATTTTTCCTATGAATTACATTTTTATTATCAACTGTGTAAACATAGTCTTGTCCGTTTTCATCAGTAAGGTAGGCATTTACTGGAATTACAACAGCGTTATTATTTATGTTTGTTACAATTTTACCTTTAACATTAAAGCCTATTCCTAAATTTTGCGGTTCATTTAAAGTTACTTCAACTGTTACAACATTTTTTTCTTTAGAATTTATTATTTTCTTTTCGGAAGTAGGGTATATTTTAGTTACTATTCCTTTAAGTTCAGTTTCAGAGCCATCGCAAACTATGTTGGCAGTTTGATTTAGTTTTATATTGTTTATTTCGTATTCAGGAACATCAAGGTTTATTACTGTGTTACCATCTGAAATTTCAAAAAGGTAAGTTCCTTCGCTAATTGAAGAACCTGTTTTAAAGCTATCTTGAATGTTTATTATTGTTCCAGAGTGAGTAGCTATTTCTTTTGTTTTAAATTTTGATATTTCATTTTGAATTTGTTTTAATTTTAATTTAGACTGTTCTAAATTTACTTGTTGAGCTTGTTTTTTATTTTTTATTTCATTACTATTATTTTGATTAACATATTTATTATATTTAGCTTCTGCAAGCTCTTTATTTGCTTTTTCTGTGTCTAAAGAAAGGTAAAGTTCGTTTAGCTGGCTAGTTAAAATATCCAAATTATTTAAACTTTTAGTATATTCATTTTCACTTTCGTTTAGTAAATCAAGAGAAATTCCACCGTTAGCATAGAGAGTTTTATTATTTTCAAAGTCTTTTTTTGATTTTTCAGATTCAGTTTTTGCTTGTGTTATTTGCAAATTCATTTGTTCTATTTTATAGTTTATAGATTTTATATTAGACTGGCACAAATTTATATTTGAAAGATATTCCTTTTTTGAGTTTTCATCTATTTCTACATTTATAGAATTTAACGCTATTTCATTTGCTTTTATTTCTAGTTTTGTATTTTCAAGCTGGTTTTTTAAATCATCAAGAGCATTTTCGTTATATGTGAAAAGGACATCACCTTTATTGACATAATCTCCTTCTTCGACATATATTTCTTTAATTGTAGCACTAGAGGAGGAATAGAACCTATTACTGTTTGAAAGAGCTACAACGCCAGTTGAATTTATTTCTGTTACTAGTTGTTTTGTTGTTACATTTTCAGTTGAAACTTGTAGCAAATTTGAAGTGGAGCTTGATTTAAATTTTATTAAAATTACAACTAAAAACAAAACTATTATTGGAATTAAAATGTATCTTTTTTTCATAAAATTAGCCTCCTTATATAAAATCATAATTATAATATATATAGTAATACAGTTAGACGGTTTTGTCAATGCTGAAAATAAAAAAAAGGACACCATATAGGTATCCTTTAGGTTAATTATTTGAGCCAATTTGATTAATATCAAAAGGTGTGTTTTGGTAGACAACATAGTTAAGCCAATTTGAATAAAGAAGGCTACTATGGGCTTTCCACAAGGACAAAGGCCCTTTTTGAGGGTCATTATCTTTAAAATAATGTTTTGGCATTTCTATGTTTAGACCTTTATTTAAATCTCTAAAATATTCATTTGCTAAAGTTTTTGACTCATATTCAGAATGGCCCATTACAAAGATTTGGCTTAGGTCATTATTAGCCACAATATAAACTCCAGCTTCCTCAGATTTTGACAAGACATTTAATTCTTTTACTTTTTCAATGTCTTGAAGCCTTACTTCTGTGTGCCTTGAGTGAGGGACATAGAAGATGTCATCAAAGCCTCTTAAAAGGTCAAAGTGTTTATAAACTTTTGTGTGTGGAAAAACACCGAACATTTTAGATTTTAATTTATGTTTATTTATTTTATAGTGGTGGTATAGACCTGCTTGAGCTCCCCAGCAAATATGGAAAGTGCTATGGACATTTGTTTTGCTCCAATCCATAATTTTTTTAAGCTCTTCCCAATATGTTACTTCTTCAAAAGGCATTTGCTCAACTGGCGCACCTGTTATTATCATTCCGTCAAATTTATTATGTTTTATATCGTCAAAGACTTTATAAAACTCGGAAAGATACTCCTCTGATGTGTTTTTACTATTGTGTGTTTCCATATGCAAAAAGCTTACTTCAAGTTGCAATGGTGTGTTACTTAAAACTCTTAAAAGCTGAACCTCTGTTTCTTGCTTATTTGGCATTAAGTTTAAAATTACTATTTTTAATGGTCTAATGTCTTGGTGAAAAGCTCTATTTTCACCCATAACAAAGATACTTTCTTTACTTAGTATGTCTTTTGCAGGCAAGTTATCTGAAACTTTAATAGGCACTTTTATCACACTCCCCTAATTCTATTTTTTATATAATATCATAAAAATGAAAAAAAAACTAGACTAATCTTAAAAAATGTTATAAAATTAAAGGAAGCTATTAAATTTTAAATAGCAATAAATATTTTTGATACAATAAAATTCAGGAGGAATATGTGATGGAAAAGCCAGAGTTTGACGTCTTATTGCCCACGTTTAGAGATGTTTGTTATCCTATAACTGATTTTGGTGCAGTTTGTGACACGAGAACTAACAATCAAGAAGCTTTTAGAAAGGCGATAGAGAAGTGTAACGAAGATGGTGGTGGTATAGTTGTTGTTCCAAGTGGTGTTTGGTACACTGGGCCTATTGAGCTTAAGAGCAATGTGAATTTACATTTACAAAAGGGTGCAGTTATTTTCTTTTCTGACGACCCTAAGGACTACCCACTTATTAACACAAGTTTTGAGGGGCTTTTTATGTACCGTTGTATTTCACCTATTTATGGCAAGGACTTAGAGAACATTGCTATAACTGGCGACGGTATTATTAACGGCAATGGTAGAAGATGGAGACCAGTTAAAAAGTGGAAAATTTCAGACTTAAACTGGAGAGAGGTTATTGCTGAAGGTGGTATAGTTGAAGAAAAAGAGAGTGAAACTGTTTGGTGGCCATCTGAAACAAATTTAGAGGCTAACAACACTTTAATTCCAAACCCTGCTCTTTACAAGGACAAAGAAGTTTGCGAAAAGTATCACAACTTTTTAAGACCTGTTTTATTAAACCTTACAAGATGTAACAAAGTGTTACTTGATGGACCTACATTCCAAAACTCTCCTGCTTGGGGTATTCACCCTTGGTTATGTGAGAATTTAACAATTAGAAACATTAATGTTAGAAACCCTTGGTATGCTCAAAACGCTGACGGTATTGACATTGACAGCTGTAAGTATGTTGAAATTAGCAACTCTACATTTGACGTTGGTGACGATGCAATTTGTATTAAATCAGGCAAGAACGAAGATGGCAGAAAACTTGGTGTTCCAACTGAATATGTTTCCATTAGAAACTGTATTGTTTACCACGGACACGGCGGTTTTGTTGCTGGAAGCGAAATGTCTGGTGGTTTAAGAAACATTTATGTAAATGACTGTACTTTTATTGGTACTGACATTGGTCTTAGATTTAAAAGCTGTTTAGGTAGAGGTGGTGTTGTTGAAAAAATTTATATTAACAACATTAATATGATAAGTATTCACAACGAAGCTATTACTTTTAATATGGGATACAATATGGACACTAAAGAGGGACAAGAAGTTCAGCCAGAGGAAATTCCAGAATTTAAGAACATTTATATTAACAACATAAATTGTACTAAGGCTGCTGTTCCAATTCATATTTCTGGTTTACCTCAAATGCCTATTCACGATATACATATTAGCAATATGACTTGCAAGACTAAGGGCGAAGTTAAGATTGTTAATGCTAACAATATTTTCCAAACTAATATTAATTTAATTGACGCAGAATAATATATTTGTTAAAATTATAAAAATTAGGTGTAGGGCTATCCTGCACCTTTTTTTCTATAAAAATTCGTATATTTAACAAAAAAATCGAAAATAATTTCTAAATTGTCTTGATTTTAGTTTTTTTGTGTGATATAATTTTTTTAAGGAGTTGATGATATGAGCGACTTTAAAGTTGTTTCTAAATATAAGCCGACAGGTGACCAGCCTCAGGCTATTGAAAAATTGGTAGATGGTCTTAATAGGGGCAAAAAATTTCAGACATTATTAGGTGTTACAGGCAGTGGAAAAACTTTTACTATGGCAAACATTATTGAAAAAGTGAACAGACCAACTTTGGTTATTGCCCATAATAAAACTTTAGCTGCCCAGCTTTACAACGAGTTTAAAGAGTTTTTTCCTGAAAATGCTGTGGAATATTTTGTTTCTTATTACGATTATTATCAACCAGAGGCTTATGTGCCATCAACTGACACTTATATTGAAAAGGA
Source organism: uncultured Clostridia bacterium (assembly GCA_944384235.1). Taxonomy (GTDB): domain Bacteria; phylum Bacillota; class Clostridia; order Lachnospirales; family CAG-274; genus Gallispira. The sequence goes on along the minus strand of CALWSP010000022.1, from coordinate 189,981 downwards.
CAGTTCTGTTAACGACGAAATAGACAAACTACGACATTCTGCAACATCTGCTCTTTTTGAAAGGCGTGATGTTATTGTTGTTGCTAGTGTGAGTTGTATTTATGGTTTGGGTGCACCTATTGACTATAATACAATGACTTTATCTATAAGGCCTGGTATGATTAAAAGCAGGGAAGATGTGCTAAAAAGGCTTGTTGAAATTCAATACACTAGAAACGAAATGGATTTTCAAAGAGGTACGTTTAGGGCCAAAGGTGATGTAGTTGAAGTTATTCCAGCTGGCAACGACAAGGTTGGCGTTAGAATTGAATTTTTTGGAGATGAAATTGACAGAATAACTGAATTTGATGTTTTAACTGGTGAAATACTAGCTAGGAGAAACCATATTTCTATTTTTCCTGCATCTCATTATGTTACATCTGGTGACAATTTAAAGAGGGCTTTAAAAGATATTGGTGAGGAATTAGAGGAAAGATACAACGAGTTAAAGGCAGATGACAAGCTACTAGAAGCTCAAAGATTGTTGCAAAGGACAAATTATGATATGGAAATTTTACAAGAAATGGGCTTTTGCTCTGTAATTGAAAATTATTCTAGGCATTTAGATGGCCGTGAGCCAGGTAGCACCCCTAACACTTTAATTGATTATTTTCCCGAGGATTTTCTTATTATTGTAGATGAAAGCCACGTTACTATACCTCAAATTGGAGCAATGTATAACGGTGACAGGTCTAGAAAAACTACACTTGTTGATTTTGGTTTTAGGTTGCCTTCAGCACTTGATAACAGACCGCTGAAGTTTGAAGAATTTGAAAGCAAGATTAATCAAATGATTTTTGTGTCTGCAACGCCTAACAAGTATGAAAAAGAACATACAGAACAGGTTGTTGAGCAGATTATTAGACCAACTGGTTTACTTGACCCTAATATTGAGGTTAGACCTGTTGACGGGCAAATTGACGATTTAATAAGCGAAATTAACAAAACAATTAAAAATGGTGATAAAGTTCTGGTTACAACATTGACTAAAAAAATGGCTGAGGACCTTACACAATATCTAAAAGAAAGTGGTATTAGAGTTAATTATTTACATTCTGACATTGACACTTTAGAAAGGCTTGAAATTATTAGAGATTTAAGATTAAATGTTTTTGATGTTCTTGTGGGTATTAACCTTTTAAGAGAAGGGTTGGATATTCCAGAAGTTAGCCTTGTTGCTATTATTGACGCAGACAAGGAGGGCTTTTTAAGAAGCGAAACATCTTTAATTCAGACTATTGGTAGAGCTGCTAGAAATTCTAATGGTAGAGTTATTATGTATGCTGACAAAATGACAGATTCTATGAGAAACGCTATTAGTGAAACAAACCGTAGAAGATATATTCAGGAAGAATACAATATGGAGCATAACATTGTGCCTAAAACTATTAAAAAGAAAGTGCACGAAATTATTGCTGCTACTCAAGGTATTGAAAAAAAGAAAACTGATATATTAGACAAAGACCCAGAGTCTATGTCAAAAGATGAATTATTAAAGGCTATTAAAGAGGCTGAAAAGAAAATGAAAAAAGCTGCCGATGATTTAGATTTTGAAAAGGCTGCTGAGCTTAGAGATAAGTTAATTGAAATGAAAAAAATATCTTTATTATAGGTGAAGAAAATGTCTAAAAACGAAATTGTTATTAAGGGTGCTAGAGCTAATAATTTAAAAAACATTGACCTTACAATTCCTAGAGATAAATTAGTTATTCTTACAGGATTAAGTGGAAGTGGCAAGTCAAGCCTTGCATTTGACACTATATATGCAGAAGGTCAAAGAAGATATGTTGAAAGTTTAAGTTCTTATGCAAGAATGTTTTTGGGGCAAATGGAAAAGCCTGAAGCTGACAGCATTGAAGGGTTATCGCCTGCTATATCTATTGACCAAAAAACAACTAGCAACAACCCACGTTCAACTGTTGGCACAGTTACGGAAATATATGATTATTTAAGACTTTTATTTGCAAGAGTTGGCACTCCTCATTGCCCAAAATGTGGCAAGGAGGTTCACAAGCAAACTATTGACCAAATTGTTGACAAAATTTTAGAGCTTGAAGAAGGCACAAAAATTCAACTTTTAGCACCTGTTGTTAGAAACAGAAAAGGTGAGCATATTAAACTTTTTGAAGATGCTAAAAAAAGTGGATATGTTAGAGTTAGAGTTGATGGGAATATATATGATTTAAGTGAAAAAATTGAGCTTGACAAAAACAAAAAGCACAATATTGAAATTGTTGTGGACCGTTTAATTGTTAAAGAAGGTATGGAGCAAAGATTAACAGAGTCTATTGAAACTATTTTTGCTCTTACTAACGGTATTTTACTTGTTAATGTTATTGGTGGAGAGGACATTGTTTTTAGCCAAAATTTTGCTTGCCCTGACTGTAACATTAACATTGAAACTATTGAACCGCCTATGTTTTCTTTTAACAACCCTAGTGGTGCTTGCCCTGACTGTATGGGACTTGGTGTTAAAATGATTATTGACGAGGATATTATTGTGCCAAACAAGAGTTTATCTCTTAAAGAGGGTGCAATAGTTGCTAGTGGTTGGGGAAATATTGCAAGCCCTGAATCTTCTGCTTATTCTTTAATAAAAGCGTTAATGGAGCTTTATGATTTTGACTTGGATACGCCTTATAAAGATTTGCCTAAGCAAGCAAGGGGAGCTATTATGTTTGGCACTAAAAACAAAGAAATTAAGGTGCCTTATCAAAGAGCTGGAAAAACTCATTATTATACTTTTGCTTTTGAAGGTATCATAAACAGCTTAGAAAGAAGATATAAGGAAAGTACATCTGACTCAGCTAAGGAAGAATATGAAGAATATATGACAAGCGTGAGTTGCCCAACTTGCAAGGGTAGAAGATTAAGGCCTGAAATTTTGGCTGTTACAGTTGGCGGAAAAAATATTTCTGAAATAACGGAGATGTCTATAAAAGATGTTAAGGTGTTTTTTGATGAAATTAAGTGGACAGACACTCAAAGAAAAATTGGAGAGCAAATTTTTAAAGAAATAAACGCTAGAATAGGGTTTTTAATTAATGTAGGGCTTGATTATTTAACTCTTGCAAGAACTGCTGGAACTTTAAGCGGTGGCGAGGCTCAAAGAATTAGGCTTGCTACACAAATTGGTTCTGGACTTGTTGGAGTGTTATATATATTAGACGAGCCTAGTATAGGTTTACACCAAAGGGACAACGACAAGTTGATTGCAACTTTAAAAAGGCTTAGAGATTTAGGAAACACTTTAATTGTTGTAGAACACGACGAAGATACAATGAGAGAATCTGACTATATTGTAGATATTGGACCTTATGCCGGAGAAAATGGCGGAGAGGTTATTTTTGCTGGTGAGTATAAAGATATATTAAAGTGTGAAAAGTCAATTACAGGCGCTTTTTTAAGTGGAAGAGAAAAAATTGAAGTTCCTAGAGAAAGAAGAAGTGGAAACGGAAACAAATTAAGCGTTATTGGAGCTAAGGAAAACAACTTGAAAAATGTTGATATTGACATTCCTTTAGGTTGCTTTGTTTGTGTTACAGGCGTTTCAGGCAGCGGAAAGAGTTCCCTTATTAACGAAGTTTTATATAAAGCCTTAGCTAGAGATTTAAACAGAGCTAAGGTTAAACCAGGAAAATTTGAAAGCATAAGTGGGCTTGAAAACTTAGACAAGGTTATTAACATTGACCAAAGCCCAATAGGAAAAACGCCAAGGTCAAACCCAGCTACTTACACAGGTTTATTTGACCTTATTAGAGATTTATATACTCAACTACCTGAATCTAAAGTTAGAGGTTTTAACAAAGGAAGATTTAGCTTTAATGTTAAAGGTGGTAGATGTGAAGCTTGCAAGGGAGATTGCATTATTAAAATTGAAATGCACTTTTTGCCTGACGTTTATGTTCCTTGTGAAGTTTGCAACGGAAAAAGATACAACAGAGAAACTTTAGAAGTTAAATACAAGGGAAAGACTATTTCTGATGTTTTAGATTTAACAATAGACGAGGCTTATGTATTTTTTGAAAACATTCCAAGAATAAAGGCTAAGCTTGAAACTTTAAAGGCCGTTGGACTTGGTTATATCAAATTAGGACAAAGCTCTACAACTTTAAGTGGAGGAGAAGCTCAAAGAGTTAAACTTGCAACTGAATTAAGCAAAAGAAGCACTGGAAAGACTATATATGTTTTAGATGAGCCGACAACTGGTTTACACAGTTATGATGTTAGAAGGCTTGTAAACATAATTCAGAAATTAACTGATGGTGGAAATTCTGTTGTTATAATTGAGCATAATTTAGATGTTATTAAAACGGCTGATTACATTATTGACTTAGGGCCAGAAGGCGGAGATGGCGGCGGTATGATTGTTGCTACTGGTGCGCCAGAGGACATTGTTAAATGCGAAAAGTCATATACTGGCAAGTATTTAAAGAAGTTATTAGATTAGAGGGAGAAAAGTTATGATAGTTGATTTTAAAAAGATGGAAGAGGAGAGAATTGAAAACTTTAGAGGTGGAAACATTGCACTTAATGTTAAAATGTTTACTGACAAGGACAACAAAATTATGAAAGGTAGATTGGAGCCTAGTGCTTCAATTGGCTTACATAAACACGCTGGAAATAGCGAAATTATTTTAATTACAAAAGGTTCTGGACAAGTTTTATACGAGGGAGATTATATAGACTTGAAAGAGGGAGATGTTCATTATTGTGCAAATGGCAAGAGCCACAGTTTAATTAACAACAGCGACAGTGATTTAGAGTTTTTTGCTGTTGTTGGAGAGCATAATAATTAATTTATTATGTATAAAAACTTAGAAAGACTTGAAAAATCCTCTTAAATATGGTATTATTATGAAAAAAATATTAGGAGGACTCATTTATGAAGGGAATTATTACAGTTGTTGGAAAAGACCAAGTAGGTATTATTGCAAAGGTTTGCACTTACTTAGCAGAGGAAAAAATTAATATTTTAGATATTTCTCAAACTATTGTTTCTGGTTGGTTTAATATGATGATGGTTGTGGATTTATCTAATTGTGGCAACAAATTTGAAGATGTTGTTGTTGGGCTAAATAAATTAGGAGAGGAAATTGGGGTAGATATTAGACTTCAAAGAGAAGACATATTTAACAATATGCACCGTATTTAATTTATTAGCTGGAGGGAAAATATTATGATTTCAAGACTAGAAGTGCAAGAAACTAACAAAATGATTCAAGAATCTAAACTTGATGTTAGAACTATTACTATGGGTATTAGTTTAATGGATTGCTTAGATTCTGATATTAAAAAACTTACTACAAAAATTTATGATAAAATAACTAAAAATGCAAAAGATTTAGTTAAAACTGGTGATGAAATAGGAAATGAATTTGGTGTTCCTATTGTAAACAAAAGAATATCGGTTACACCTATTTCCCTTGTAGGTGGTGGCTGTGGGTCCTCTGGATATGTAGAGATTGCAAAAACACTTGATAGAGCAGCTAAGGAAGTTGGCGTTAATTTTATTGGTGGTTATTCTGCTCTTGTGCAAAAGGGTTGTACAAAAGGTGACCAAGATTTAATTAACAGTATACCTGAAGCGCTTAGCATTACAGAGAGAGTTTGCTCTAGCGTTAATGTAGGTTCTTCAAGATATGGAATTAATATGGACACTGTTAGACAGCTTGGACAGACAATTAAAGAAATGGCTTTTCTTACTAAAAACGAAAGTTCTATTGCTTGCGCTAAGTTTGTTGTTTTTTGTAATGCTGTTGAGGACAATCCTTTTATGGCAGGTGCTTTTCACGGTATAGGTGAAAGAGATTTAGTTATTAACGTTGGTGTTAGTGGGCCTGGTGTTGTAAAAAGAGCTTTAGAAGATGTTAGAGGTGCTGATTTTGAAACAGTTTGCGAAACTGTTAAGAAAACAGCATTTAAAATTACTAGAGTTGGGCAATTGGTGGCACAAGAAGCAAGCAAAAGACTTGGAGTTCCTTTTGGTATAATTGACCTTTCATTAGCTCCAACACCTGCTGTTGGCGACTCTATTGCTGAAATTTTTAACGAAATGGGGCTTGAACACGCTGGTGCTCCTGGCACAACTGCTGCTTTAGCTATGTTAAACGACAATGTTAAAAAAGGTGGTGTTATGGCTAGTTCTTATGTTGGTGGACTTTCAGGTGCTTTTATTCCTGTTAGCGAGGACCACGGTATGATTGACGCTGTTAATGTAGGTGCGTTATCTTTAGAAAAATTAGAGGCTATGACTTGTGTTTGTTCTGTTGGTCTTGATATGGTTGCTATACCTGGAGATACATCTGCTGAAACTATTTCTGGTATTATTGCTGATGAAATGGCTATTGGTATGGTGAACAACAAGACAACAGCTGTTAGAATTATACCAGTTATAGGGAAAAATGTTGGAGATACAGTTGAGTTTGGTGGTTTGTTAGGATATGCTCCAATTATGCCTGTTAACAAGTTTAGTTGCGAGGCGTTTATTAAGAGAGGCGGTAGAATTCCTGCACCAATACACAGTTTCAAAAATTAAAATATATGTTTAACAAATTTAATTAATGGTTAGAATATAATTAAATAAATATGAGGTGTAATATGAATTGTGATAAAGTTTTGAGTTTTTTTGAAGAAATTAATAAAATTCCTAGAGGCTCTGGAAATGAAAAGCAAGTTAGCGACTTTTTAGTTCAATTTGCTAAAGAGCGTAACCTTTGGGTGCATCAGGACAAGGCTAACAATGTTATTATTAAAAAGCCAGCTTCTAAAGGATATGAAAACCACAAAACTGTTGTTATTCAAGGACATATGGATATGGTTTTAGAAAAGAATGAAGATGTTATTCATAATTTTGAAACTGACCCTATTAAAGTTATATATGATGGAGATTTTATTCACGCAGATGGAACAACTTTAGGTGCAGACAACGGTATTGCTGTTGCTATGGGTATGGCTCTTTTAGACGACAAAGACGCTATTCACCCTCCTTTAGAAGTTTTAATTACAACTGATGAAGAAGTTGGTATGATTGGTGCATCTAACCTTGATGGAACTTTAATTGATGGAAGAATTTTATTAAACATAGATTCTGAAGTTGAGGGCATTTTTACAGTTGGTTGCGCTGGTGGTGTTAAAATAGATTCTAAAATTCCAATTGAATTTAAAGATTCTAGTTTAAACAACTTTGTTAAAGTTTCTATTTCTGGTTTAGAAGGAGGACACTCTGGTATTGACATTGACAAGGAGAGGGCAAATTCTAACAAGCTTTTAGGCAGATTAGTTGAAAGGCTTATTAGTGTAGAAAAAATTGAAGTTGCTTCTCTTAGTGGTGGTGCTAAGGACAATGCTATACCTAGATATGCTGAAGTTATTTGTGGCTGCAAAGATGTAGAAAGTTTAAAAACTACTGTAAATATTTTCTTTGAAGAAATTAAAAACGAGTATATTAATTCTGAAAGCAACATTGTAGTTGATGTTGTTGAATTTGATAGGGTTGAAAAAGTTATTGATGACAGAAGTATTCAAAATGTTATTAGTGCTATTAACCTTATGCCAAATGGTATTCAAAGCAGTAATGTTAAGTTAAATATGCCAGAAAGTTCAAACAACTTAGGTGTAGTTAAGATGAATGAAAATTATGTTAGTTTAGTTTGTGCTTTAAGAAGTGCATCAATAACTAAAAAAGCATATTTAAAAGACAACATTAAAAGGCTTATTTTAATGTGTGGTGGTAGTGTTGAGTTTATTGGCGAGTATCCTGCTTGGGAGTATAAGCCAGAGTCTGAAATTAGGGATTTATATATTTCTTTATATAAGGAAATGTATAACAAAGAGCCTAAGGTTGAAACTATTCACGCTGGCCTAGAATGTGGTCTTATTTCTGAAAAAATACCTGATATGGATATGGTCTCTTTTGGTCCTAACTTATATGATATTCACACTCCTAGAGAAAGAGCTAGTATATCCTCTATTGAAAGAGTTTGGAATTTCCTTTGTGAAAGTCTTAAAAGAATTTAAAGAGGGGTTTGAATGAATTTACCGTGGGATAAAAGCTATTTTAAAATTTGTTTCTATATAATTTTTACTTTTATTTGCATATATTTAGCTAAAAATATTATAGATGGGGCAATTTACACTTTTATAAATATTGATTATATATTTAGTTTATTTGTTTTTGTTTTTAAAAATATATGTTCAATTTTTTCTATTATTATTGCTGGTTTTATTATGGCTTTTATTCTACGCCCTTTAATTATTTTTATTTCTAAAAAAGTTAATTGCAAAAGGCGAGTTGCTGTTTCTATTGTTTTTGTTTTTATATTATTTTGTGTATTTATTTTTAGTTTTACTATTATATATAAAATAGATTTTAGGGAAATGGCTGACAAGATTGAAATTTATTATAACAAGATAATTGAAATTTATAAGAAAATAAATGTTTTTTTAGAAGAAAATGATTTATTTTTTGTTAAAAATATTTTTAACAATTTAAAGGATTTTTTCTTGGGTTATGGAAAAACTTTGTGCTTAAATGTTTTTTCTACTTCAAAATATTTAGTTGAAAAGGTTATAACTTTTATTTTAAGTGTTGTAGTGGCTTTTTATATTTTAAAAGACGAAAAGGAAATTAGAAAAAATCTTAAAAAATATACTAGCCTTTTTATAAAGGAAAAGTATTTTATTAGAATTGAAAATTTATTTAAAGATATTTATTATGTTTTTAGTTGTTATTTAAAAGGGCAGTTATTAGACGGATTGATAATGTCGATATTACTAAGTGGAGGGTTATATTTTTTAAAAATTCCTTTTGGCGTATACATTGGAATATTTAGTGGTTTTGCTAACATAGTTCCCTATTTTGGTTCTATTGTTGGGTTTTTATTAGCGTGTTTTTTTGCTTTATTAAGTGACAACCCTAGCAGAGTTATTTATGTTAGCATTTACATTGTTTTTCTTCAACAATTAGATACTTTATTTATTGTGCCTAAAATTATAGGGGACAATGTTAAATTAAGCCCTTTAGTTATTATTATTTCTTTGGCAATAGCAGGAAAATTGTTTGGCATTATAGGTATGGTTTTTGTTGTTCCTTTAGTGGCTGTTGTTAAATTAAGATTAGATAGGTATGTTGAAAATAAAAAAATGACAAAAAATGAAAAAAAATCTTGACAATGCAATTAAAATTAGATATAATAATATTGTTGTTGGTATGTGCGTGTAGCTCAGCTGGATAGAGCGTCTGACTACGGATCAGAAGGTCGCGTGTTCGAATCATGTCACGCACATCTTTTAGCAGATTTTAGTTTTTCTAAAATCTGCTTTTTTTATACTCTTTACTTTGTTTACAGAGGGAAAAAATTATGTTATACTGATATATATTGTATAATTGGAGGTTTTTTATGAATAAATTGAAGTTAATAACTAATGAAATAAATAAAGTTATTATTGGAAAAGATGATGTAATTAAAATGTTGGTTATTGCTATGACAGCTGGTGGACATATATTGCTTGAAGATATACCAGGGGTTGGAAAAACTACTCTTGCTTTAGCTATTTCCAAAACCCTTGGTTTAAAATATAATAGAATTCAGTTTACACCAGATGTTATGCCTAGCGATATTGTTGGGTTTAATATGTATAATCAAAAAAGCCAGCAATTTGAATATATTGAGGGGGCTGGAATGTGCAACTTACTTTTGGCTGATGAGATTAACCGAACTTCATCAAAAACTCAAGCTGCACTTTTGGAGCTTATGGAAGAAGGAAAGTTTACTGTTGAAGGAGTTACAAGAGAGCTTCCTAAGCCTTTTATTACAATTGCAACGCAGAACCCATTTGGTTCAGCAGGAACGCAAAGATTACCTCAATCTCAAATTGAAAGATTTATAGTTAAAATGTCAATGGGTTACCCTAGTTTTGAGGCTGAAGTGGAAATATTAAAAGGAGCAAAAAGCAACAAATTAGATATAGTTAAAAATATAATTAGTAGCGATGAGTTAATTGAGTATCAAAAAAGTGCGGAAAATTGTTATGTTAAAGACAATGTTTTAAAGTATATTGTTGAAATAGTTAACGAAACTAGGAAAAATGAAAATATTTCTATTGGAATTAGCCCGAGGGGAAGCATTGCTATTTTGAAAATGGCTAAAGCAAATGCTATATACAACGACAGAGATTATGTTACAGACAGTGATGTCTTGGAAACAATTATTCAAGCTGGTGCTCATAGGATTGAGTTAAGTGCTGAAGGCAGAGCTAAAGGGTATGATGAAAAAACTATATTAAGTGAGATTTTAAAATCTGTTAAGTTTAAAGGGTGATATTAATGAAGGTATTTAAGCTAATTTTTTACTTAGTTATTGTTTTAAGCTCCTATTTAATTTCTTTATTTTTTAATTCTTATGAGTCTTTTTTAGTTTTTTTATTTTTAGTGTTAATTTTATGTGTAGATATTTTAGTTTTCATATTTCCAAAGGGAAAGTTTAAAATTATAATTGAAAGCGAAAAAACAAATTATTTTAAAAACGAAACTGGAAAAGTGGTTATAAAAATTAAAAGCAACAAGTTTTATCCTATTTCCAAGGCTATTTTTAATTTAAATATAAAAAACAATTTTTATGATGGCAAAAGTTTAAAAGTTGAAAAGGCAATATCAGCTTTTTTTACTGAAAAAACAAAGGTAGATATTAAAATTGAGCAAGCAGGTATATTTAAATTTAGCGTAAACGAAGTTTTATATAGTGATATGTTAGGTATTTTTTTTAAAAAAGAAATGGTTAAGGAGATGTATTCAATTGTAGTTTATCCAAATGAAGTGGAAATAGGGGATATTAATATTTCTATTTCAGAAGGTGAGGACAGTATTGCTTCAAATGTTTATGCAAGTGATAATGGAGATGTTAGTGGATACAAAGAATTTATAGATGGGGATAGAAAAAAGGATATAAATTGGAAGTTATATTCTAGAACTGGAAGTTTATATGTTAAAGATTTTGAAAAAATTAGTGTTGATGAAAAAGTTGTTTTAGTTGATATGAATATTAAAAATATTGACAAAGCTTTAGATTTTTTATATAGCATATATAAAAAAGGTTATGAGTTTAATGTTATATGGTTACCTTGTGGAAACGAGGAATTTGAAAGCGCTTTTATAAAAGATGAAAATAGTTTTAAGGAGTGTATATATAGAATTTTTAATTCTAAAGTGGATTCTTTAAATGATGTTGGTTTGAAAAAATACAAGGAAATTAAAGGGACAAAAGTTCTCTATTTAAGTGAAGATATGAGGCTGGTGTAGATGGAAATTAAAGTTAAAAAAAGTGGTGCTATATCATACATATTATCTTTATGTGTATTAGGGCTGATATGTTTTTTTACAAGTTTTTACGCTCTAGAAATTATTTTTAGAAGTTTTAACTTTGAAGTTGATTTAGAAAAGATTAAAAAAATTGTTTTTATAATATGTCTTATATTTACTTTTTTGAGAGTTAACCGTGTTTTAATGGTTTTAGGGTATGGGTTTATATTTTACAAAATATATGGATATGTAATTTTAAATTTAGATTCTTTAAAGAATGGACTTAAATCTTTATTAAACCAAAGTTATTTAATTTTTGCAAGTGCGTTAAGGCTACCTATGGCAGATGGTTTTGACGACGTTACTGTTGAAAGCTCTTATATAGTTTGTTTTTTATTAGCTGTTATAATTACTTTATTTATAAGTTTTTTAATTTTATTTTTAAAATCTAAATTATTATACACAATTAGTCTTTGTATGTTTTTTGCAATATTTAGATTTTTTGATTTAGATATTGTAGGAAGAGAGTTTTTTATAATTATATTATGTTATATAGTTTATATTTTTTATTCTAGTAGGAAAATTATAGTATGGTCAAGGACAGTTAGTTTATATAATTTAGAAGTTTTGGTTATTTCAATGTGTATTGGGTTTTTATTTTTGTTTACACTTACAAGCGTATACAAAAGCGACGCTTACAAAAATGAGTTTGATAGCAAGTATGTAGACAATGTTAAAGTTACTATTAGAGATGTAGCTTTAATGAAATATGCCGAATATAAAAAATATCGTTTAATTGAAAATGTTGATATGGGTCAACTAGGATATGTATCTTATATTAAGCCAAATGTTAGAGAAAATATTTTTAGATATATAGATTTTCCAAAGAGAGAGGGAAAAGTTTATTTTAAATTATTTACTGGTTTAAATTATAATTACAGATATAATGGTTGGACTGAAGTTGAAGATGACGGAGAGTTAATTTTAAATTCTATTGAAAGTAGTTTAAATTCAAATGAAGTTGAAATTAAATCAAGTGATAAATTACAGCTACAATTGTATTACAACAAAAAGTTAGAATATGACGAGGATAGTGCTAAATTTAGTGTTTATGACCTTGATGAATATAAAATTTTAGACGATGAATATATAAAAGATGTTTATGAAAAGTATTTACAAATTGACGATGAAAACAAGTTAGTTATAGAAAAAATTTGCAAAGAGCAAGGTTTTAGTGCAGATAGCAAAGATTTAGAAAGTAAGATTAAGGATTATTTTGAAAAGAATTATATTTATTCAACAGAAGCGATTAATTTACCTTTTGGAAAAGATTTTGTTAACTATTTTTTAGAGGAAACTAAAAGTGGAAATTTTGCTCATTACAATTCTGCCATTACTTTAATATACAGAAGTCTTGGAATTCCTGCTAGGTATGTTGGTGGATATGCTTTAGAGGCAGAGCAGACAATGGCCGGAAGTAGAGTTGGGAAAGGAAAAACTTCGACAATTGTTAAACAAGCAAATATGTATAGTTGGGTGGAAGTTTTTGACAAGGAAAAGGGCTGGAGAATTGTTGATTTAGTAAATGCTCCAACTTTAGAGGAGTTAAAAGAAAAGTATGGCGACGATGCTAAAAATGAATATAATCCTGATACGAGCCTTGAAAGTTATTTTAGCACAGTTGACAAAGACAAATTAAAGCCTGATTATATAATTGGTTCAAGTTTAAAAGTTTTAATTAAAATGATATGTTATTTACTTATTATTTTTATAGTTATATTTATTGCTTGTTTTGGAGGAGTTAAGTTAAAAAGATATGTTGAATTTATGAAAGCTGACAACTCTAAGAAAGCATATTTAATTATGGAGAAATATAAAAGGAAGTTGAAAATGCAGGAAATGACATATGATGAAATTAAAGAGGTTTTATACAAAAAATATGAAAGAGAAAAAGTTGATGAACTAATTAGTTTTGCTAGAAAATGTATTTTTAGTGAAAATGTATCTGATGAAGATATTAAGAAGTTAAAGAAGTTAGTTAGGGTATAGCAAACAAATATTCAAAAAGAGATATTTTCGAATTATCGAAAATATCTCTTTTATTTATTTTATGTAAGTTCTTAATGTGCCAATTTTTTCTATATAGCAATCTACTACATCGCCTGACTTTAAAAATTTTGGTGGAACAAAGCCCATTCCAACTCCAGCAGGAGTGCCCATTGAAATTATTGTTCCTGCTTTAAGTGTCATAGCTGAGCTTAATTCTTCTATTACGTGAGGTATGTCAAAAATTAGAAGGTTTGTATTACTATTTTGTCTTAATTCACCATTTACATAGGATTTTATTTCTAAGATTGGTGGGTTTTTAAGCTCGTCTTTAGTTAAAATAACTGGGCCCATAGGTGTGAAGCCATCTAAACTTTTTCCGAAATACCATTGTTTATGCCTAGTTTGCAAATTTCTTGCGCTTATATCGTTTATAATTGTATAGCCAAAAACATAGTTAAAAGCGTTTTCTTTTTTCACGTTTTTACAATCTTTAGATATTATAAGGGCAAGCTCACATTCATAATCAAGGCTATCTACCATATTTTCGTAAGAAGATAAAAAGCCATTGTTAGGGAGAGCTTCATTTACTCTTTTTGAGAAATAAACTGCATAAGGTCTATCGCCGCCAAAAGTCTCTTTTTTATATCTAGCTGATTCAACGGCGTGTGCCATATAATTTATTCCTAAGCAAATTATATCTTGTTTAGGTTGCGGGATTGGTGCTAAAATTTCTACTTCGTTTATAGGAATTTTATCTAAAATAGATTTTTCTATTTCTTCAAAAGACTTTCCGCTGTCTATAAGCTCGTTCATAGAGCTAAAGGGAAGGGGATAGATGTAGTTTTCTGAAAAAATTGCAACACCAGTTTTGTCCTCTTTTTTAAATGTTATTAATTTCATAATATGCCTCCTTTTTAAAGTATTATATCATAAAAAAAATAAAAACAAAAGAGAAAATATGTTTGACAAATTAGAAAGAATGTTGTATAATATTTTTACAAACAAATAATCGAATTTTTAAACAAATGTTAGGAGGAAATATGGAGAAGAAATTTTATAGTATTAAGGTTGTGAATGTATTTTTATACTTAGGATTGTTTTTTATATTATGCTTTTGTTTTGGGTATAGTATTAGTTGGATATATAAATTTGATTTTATGAGTATGTTATATGTTACGATGCCAAATGTTTTATTAGGTGTTATATCTTTCTTTACATATGGTGTGTTATGTGATAATATTGTAAATAAGAAAAAGGAAGAAGTTTATAAAGAAGATGTTGTTTTTGAAATTTTAAGTTTACAAAAGATAGGGTAACTTATGGAGAAAATAAAAATTGACTATAAAGGTTATTTAAACGAATTATTGTTAAGAGTTATGCAAGATTTTTATAAAATTAAAATTCCCATAGACAAAAATATTGACCCAGATGTTAGAGTTAGTAGTGCAAAGAGAATATGGGGAAGTTGCAAAAAAGTTGAGGGGGGATATAATTTTAAAATTAGTGTTAGTAAAATTTGTTTTGATGAGCCTAATTATAGCCAATTTATTAAAAATGTTTTAGCTCACGAGTTGTTGCATACTATTGAGGGTTGTTTTAACCACAGTGAAAAGTTTAAAAATTATGCCCAGATATGTGCAGGGTATGGATATAATATAGAAGTTCGTGCAAATAGTAAAAAAGAAAAGACTGAAGAAGAACTTTTTAAAGAGGCAAACCACATTTTAAGATGCAATGATTGTGGTAAGTTATATTTTAGGTATAGATTTCCCAAGAAAAAGGGGTTTTTAGAAAGCCTTAGATGTGGAAAATGTGGCGGGAAGTTGACAAAAATAAAGTAAAAGGCTATCTATTGACAGCCTTTTTTTAAAAGCCTAAATTTTCTTCTACTAGAATGACTTTAATTCTATTTTTTATTTTTGAAAATTTAGTGTGAACATATTGGCAGCAAACTGTGTCATTGCTTGTGCAAGAATGACATTTTCCTGTTTTTGTGCAAGGAGTATTACAATTAAATCTTATTGCGTTAGTGACACCAGCTGTGTTTTTTGCTCTTGAAAGAGCAACATCTAAATTTTCTGCGATTTTATTTATGCCAGCTATAATTAAAACATTTTTAGGGCCAAAAATAAGAGCAGAAACTCTATTTCCTAGGCCATCTATATTAATTAGTTCTCCATCGATAGTTATTGCATTTGTGCTCATTAAGAAATAATCTGCAAAAAAGGTTTCTCGTTGAATTTTATCTTTTTCTTCTGGTGAAGCTGCCAAATCTCTATCTAAGCAAGTATAATTTCCTTGTTTTAGTTTATCTAAAATTCCAATTTCATTAAGCGTTAAAGAGCCACCCCAACTAACAACAGAGTTTTCTTTTATTAAAGAAAGGGCAATTGAAAGAGCCTCTTCTTTATTTTTTGCATAATAGCCCTGCATATTTCTTTTTTCAAGGTTTTCAATGGTTTTTGTTATAATTAATTTATTATATGTTTCTTTTGGTGACATATTAAAAACTCCTTTCAAAAAAATTAAAAAAGTTTCACACAAAAAAATGTGTGAAACTTAAAAAATTAGTTGTTAAGTGAGTGCATACCTTTTAAAAGGTCTTCAAGATTATCTCTATCTCTTATAACTTGTACTTCACCATTTTCTCTTATTAAAATTTCAGCTGGGCGTAACCTATTGTTATAGTTTGACGCCATACAATAGCCATAAGCACCTGCATCAAGAATTCCAATTGTGTCGCCAACGTGCATTTCAGGGCACATTCTATGTTTAGCCATAATATCACCAGATTCACAAATGTTACCTACAACTGTGATGTCTTCAATTTTATCGCTATCGTTATAAACTTCTATATCGTGGTGTGAATCATACATAATAGGTCTTTGAAGAACATTAAAGCCTAAGTCTGTTCCTGCGTATTTATCTTCGTGATTATGTTTTATTGCGTGAACTGTTCCCAAAAGGACGCAAGTTTCAGCGGAAATGTATCTACCTGGCTCAACTTTAAATGTGATTTCTTTGCCGTATTCAGCGACAAATTCGTTGAAAACTTCATCAAGTTCTTCGCCTAAAGATTTAAGGTCAAGTCTTGGCTGGTCGTTAAGTTTTTCGTATGGAATGCCAAAACCACCACCTAAGTCTACAAATTCAAGGTTTTCAAACTCTTTAGCTATGTTTAAAATTGCTCTAACACCTTCAACATATTTGCTACCGTCCATAAATAATGAACCTATATGTTGATTTATTCCAACTAAAGTTAAGTTATATTTTTCAAGGATAGCCTTAAATTCAGGAATATTTTCTGGGTTTATTGCAAACTTAGTTTTCTTTCCAGCAGTTACAACTTTTTCGTGGTGTCCTGCACCGATACCACCGTTAAACCTAGCTGCAACTTTACCACCTGGATTTAACTGGCCGTATTGTTCAAGCTGAGATAAAGAGTCTACACTTATGGTTACGTTATGGTCGATTGCAAACTGCATTTCCTCTTTTGAAACATTGTTACTTATGTAGAAAATTTGCTCTGGCTTAAAGCCTGCCTTTAATTCGACAAAGATTTCACCTGGACTCATAGCATCTACATTTAAGCCTTCTTCTCTAACTATTTCAAGAAAAGCAAGGTTACTATTAGCTTTAGCTGAGTAGTTAATGCTAAAGTGAGGATACTTTACAAGATTTTTAATATCTCTACATCTTTCTCTTAGTATTTTTTCGTTGTAAACATATAAAGGGCTACCATATTTTTCTGTTAAATCAGAAGGTTTATGTCCCATAAAAAAGTTTACAGAATCAGTTACCTTTGTGTTAATTTTTCCCATTTTATTGGTCCTTTCTTTTTTTTATTTTGAATAAAAATGCTTTATATTGTCAATTTTAGATGACATATTTAAAAGCATTAAATCAACTAATGTAATGGCTGCCATTGCTTCAACAACAACAACTGCTCTTGGAACGACAATTGGGTCGTGTCTTCCTTTTATATTAATTTCTGTATTTTGAAAGTTATTTGTAATTGTTTTTTGTGGTTTTGAAATAGATGGGGTAGGTTTAAAAGCTACGTTAAAGACAATGTCATCGCCATCTGAAAAGCCACCTAGAACGCCACCTGAATGGTTTGTGAATTTCTTTATTTTATTATTTTCAATGTAGAAATTATCATTATTTATTGAGCCTAAAGACTTTGTTGCTTCAAAGCCATCTCCAAATTCTATGCCTTTTGTAGCACCTATTGAAATGACAGCTTTTGCTAAAGAGGCGTCTAACTTATTAAAAACAGGCTCTCCAATTCCTATTGGAACGCCACTTATTTTACATTGAATTATTCCTCCAACTGAATCGCAATTTTTTATTGCATTATCCAGAAATTCAGAGGCTTTTTTTGCTGAGTTATTATCTGGCATATAAAGAGGGTTTTCATTTATTTCAGAAAGATTAATTTTTTCAGCTTTTATATTTGATATTGACAAGGTATAGGCTGTGACATTTATTCCAAGTTCTGAAAGAATTTTCTTTGCAACAGCACCAGCGGCAACTCTTGCAGATGTTTCTCTGCCAGAAGAACGGCCTCCTCCTCTATAATCACGAAAACCATATTTATATTCAAAGCCTAAATCTGCGTGGCCAGGCCTATAAACATTCATTATGTTTGAATAGTCTTTAGAGCGTTGGTCTTCATTAAACAAGACTAAAGAAATTGGTGTTCCAGTTGTTTTGCCTTCAAAAACGCCAGACATTATTTGAATTTTATCTCCTTCTTGACGTTTTGTTCCATATTTATTAGAACCTGGTTTTCTTCTATCCATATCTTTTTGAATGTCTTCTTCTGTGATGTTTATACCAGCAGGGCAACCATCTATAACTACGCCAAGCCCCTTACCGTGGGATTCCCCCCAAGTGGTTATTTTAAAAATGTTACCAAATGACGAACCAGACATTATTTCACCCCATTTTAATTTATTTTAAATTTATTTGCTTGCATTATTTACAAAAGGTGCTATAATATGAAATATATAGGCCTATTATAAATATATTAGGTTAATGAATTAAAGTATTTTAGATTATTTTATCATTTTTTTTATATGTTTACAACTATTTTTTACATAAATTAAGGAGATTTTATTGTGAATAAATTTTTATCTAATTTTACAGCACCACAAATAATTATTTATGGTTTTTTATTAACAATTCTAATTGGAACTTTTTTGTTGGTTTTGCCTATATCGTCAAGCTCGGGAGAAGCTACTAATGTTATAGACGCTTTATTTACGGCGACATCTGCTGTTTGTATTACTGGACTGACAGTTGTTATAACAGTTGAGCATTGGTCGATTTTTGGTCAATGGGTTATATTAGCTTTAATTCAAGTTGGTGGACTTGGATTTATGAGTTTGGTTACAATGGTTTTTCTTTTTATGAGAAAAAAGATAACTATGAGAGAAAGAAATGTTATTCAAGCTGCTTTAAATATTAACCAAAACAATGGTGTTGTTAGTTTTGCAAAATATATATTAAAATTTACTATTATATGTGAACTTATTGGAGCTTTTGTTTTAAGCGTTAGATTTTATTTTGAAGGAACTAGTGTTTTAACTGCAATTAGAAGAGGTATATTTCATTCTGTATCTGCCTTTTGTAATGCAGGATTTGATATACTTGGAAACAGTAGTTTAGAAAAATATTATGGCGATGTTACAATTAATTTAACCATTATGGCTCTTATTACTATTGGTGGTTTAGGTTTTCCTGTTGTTCTTGATATTTATGGAATGCTTAAAAATATTTTTATTAAAAAGTATTCATTAAAGTTTTGTATAAACAAATTAAGCTTACAATCAAAAATTGTAATAGTAATGACGTTAGCTCTTATTTTTAGCGGTGCGTTTTTATTTTTTATTTTTGAATATAACAACAGTTTAACTATGGGAAATATGACTTTATTTGAAAAAATTATGAGCTCATTTTTTCAGTCAGTTACGTTAAGAACAGCTGGGTTTGCAACTATAAACCAAGGAAATCTTGGATATGGGTCTACATTTATATCTATAATACTTATGTTTATAGGTGGTTCTCCAGCGGGCACTGCTGGTGGTGCAAAGACTGTTACTATTGCTATTTTAATTATTTCTATACTTTCTTTAGTTAAAGGAAAAGATGAAATATATGTCTTTAACAGAAACATTGGCCTTGAAACGTTACAAAAGGCTTTATCTGTTGTTATAATGATGATTATTGTTGTTGTGGTTGCAGTTGTTTTATTATCTGTTAGTGACGCAAATTTATTAATAAATAATGGTGGTAAGTTTGAGTTATTAGATATGATGTATGAAGTTGTTTCAGCTATTGCAACAGTTGGAAATTCAACAGGAATGACAAGTTTATTATCAAAAGCTGGAAAGTTAATTTTAATAGTTTGTATGTATATAGGAAGGGTTGGCCCAATATCCCTTGCTATTGCTTTATCATCTAATAAAAACACAAAAAACAATATTAGATACCCAGAAGGAAAGGTTATAGTTGGATAGGAGGATATAAAAAATGAGAAAAAATAAACAAATTGCGGTTATTGGACTTGGTAGGTTTGGCACAGCTGTGACAAAAACTTTAATTGAAAATGGGTTTGATGTTATGTGTTGTGATAAAAATATGAACCTTGTTAAGCAAATGGAAGGATATGTTACAAAGGCAATACAAGCTGATATTTTAGAAGAAGGTGTTATTAAGTCTTTAGGTCTTAACAACTTTGATGTTGTAATTGTGGCTATTGGCGACAACCTTGAATCAAGTGTTATGGCAACAATGTATGCAAAAGAGGCAAATGTTGAAACTGTTATTGTTAAAGCTAGAACTCAAGCAGAAAAAAAGATTTTAGAAAAAATTGGGGCAGACAAGGTTGTTATGCCTGAAGTGGATTCTGGACATAGGTTAGCTATTAGTGTTATTGCTTCAAATGTTTTAGAATATATTAGTTTTTCAGACAAAATTGCAATGGCTGAAATTAAGCCTTTAGCTGAATGGGTGAACAAGTCTTTAATTGAGTCTAACATTCGTGCTAAATATGGTTTTAATGTTGTTGCAATTAAAGAGGGAGATGAGTTTATTGTTTCTCCTGCACCTGATACAGTTATTAAGGAAGACCATCTTTTAGTTATTATAGCTGAAAGTGCAAAAATACAGAAATATAGTTAGGCTGGGAAAATGTTTAAGGAAATAGATAGTGTTCAAAACAAGATAATTAAAGAAGTGATATCTCTTAATATTAAAAAGAATAGGGACAAAAAAGGGCTTTTTCTTTTGGAGGGAGAAAGGCTTGTATCTGAAGCAAAAGTTGAGGATATAGAATATATTGTTATAAGCAAAAGTTATAAGGGGTATGTTCCTAAAGTTAATAAAGGGTATGTTATTAGCGATGTGCTTTTTTCAAAAATATGTGACACAATAAACCCACAAGGAATTATTGCAGTTTGTAAAAGTTTTGATTACAAAATTAAAGATATAAAGTTAGAAAACAATCCTTTTTTTGTTATGCTTGAAAATGTTATGGACCCTGGAAATATGGGGACTATAATTAGAACTGCTGACGCTGCAGGAGTTGACGGGGTTATTTTAAGCAAAGGTTGTGTTGACATATTTAACCCTAAAGTTATTAGGTCTACAATGGGTTCTATTTTTCATTTGCCTATATACAGAAACGTTGAATTAGGTGAATGTATTAAATGTTTAAATAAAAAAAACATATTAACTATTGGTGCTCATTTAAAGGGAGAAAACACTCCATACAACACAAATTTAAAAAATGGTTGTTGTGTTGTTATTGGAAATGAAGCAAATGGTTTAAGTGACGAGATTAGCAACTTAATTTCCTCTCTTGTTAAAATACCTATGCCAGGTATGGCTGAAAGTATGAATGCTGGAATTGCAGCTGGCATATTAATATATGAAGGTGTTAGACAAAGGTTAGGTGAGTAAAATATGGAAAGAATAAGTTGGGACGAGTATTTTATGAGTATGGCTGAACTTGCTAGCAAAAGGTCTAGCTGTCTTAGAAGGCAGGTTGGAGCTGTTATTGTTAAGGACAATCAAGTTTTGTCAACAGGATACAATGGAGCACCTAAAGGGTTGGCAAACTGTTCTGATTTAAATGAATGTTTAAGAGAAAAGCTAGGTATTCCTAGCGGAGAAAGGCACGAACTTTGCAGGGCTGTTCACGCAGAAAACAATGCTATAACTCAATGTGCTGTTAATGGCGTTAGTTGCAAAGGTGGCACATTATATGTTACGGCAAGCCCTTGTATTATGTGTGCGAAACAAATTATAAATGCTGGAATAACAAGGATTGTTACAAAGGAAATGTATCCAGATGATATGGGAAAAGAAATGTTAAAAGAAAGTGGCATTGAATTTGTTTTATTTAAAGATTAAAAAAATAGTCTAGTTTTGCTAGGCTATTTTTTGTACTTGACAAATACCCTATAGGGGTATATAATGTTTTTATGAGGTGATAATATGAGTGAGAAAAAAACTGTTAGAAACGAAAAAGAGCATAAAGCCCTTATTAACAGATTAAACCGTATAGAAGGACAAATTAGAGGAATAAAAAATATGGTTGAAAAAGACAGCTATTGCACAGATATTATTACTCAGGTTGCAGCTGTAAATGCCGCATTAAATTCCTTTAACAAGGAACTTTTAGCAAAACATATTAAAGGGTGTGTATATAATGGTGTTAAAAACAATAATGAAGAAGTTATTGACGAGTTAGTTGTTTTAATACAAAAATTAATGAAATAGAGGTGAGATTATGAAAAAGGACATTGTTGTTATAAGTGGAATGACTTGTAGCGCTTGTGTTAGAGCTGTTGAAAGAAGTGTTAAAGTTGTTGATGGTGTTTTAAATTGTAATGTTAACATTGCAACAGAAAAAATGACAGTTGAGTATGATGAAAAAAGGGTAAATTTAGAGAAGATAAAAGAGGCAGTATACAAAGCTGGTTATGGCGTTGTTGAAGAAAGCGAGAAAGAAAAAGAAATTGACTTAGATTTAATAAAAAAAAGAAACAAGTTAATTTTATCTGCAATTTTTGCTATACCATTATTTTATATTTCAATGGGAAGTATGTTAAATTTGCCTATACCAAATTTTATTATGCCTCATTCAAACCCATTAATGTTTAGTTTAGTTCAACTTTTATTGTTAATTCCTGTTCTTTTTTTTGGCAGAGATTTTTATAAAGTTGGGTTTAAAACATTATTTCATTTAGCGCCTAATATGGACAGTTTAATTGCTGTTGGCACAAGTGCAGCAATATTATATAGTTTATTTTCTACTTATGAAATTTATTTGGGAAACAGTGAAATGGCTCATAATTTATATTTTGAATCAGCTGCTATGATTATTGTTTTGATTATGCTTGGAAAATATCTTGAGGCCAGGGGGAAAAGCAAAACATCAAACGCTATAAAAAGGTTAATGGCATTAGGTGCAAAATCTGCCACTGTTATTGAAAATGGAGAGGAGAAAGAAAAGAAGATTGAAGATGTTATTGTTGGGGACATTGTTTTAGTTAGACCAGGTGGGAAAATACCTATTGATGGAGTAGTTATTGAGGGAAAAAGCAGTGTTGATGAGTCTATGCTTACTGGGGAAAGTATGCCAGTTGACAAAGGTGTAAATTCAAATGTGGTTGCAGGAAGTATAAACAAAAATGGATATATTAAAATTAGAACATCAAAAGTTGGAAAAGACACAGCGTTATCAAAAATTATTAGGCTAGTTGAAGATGCGCAAAGCAACAAAGCTCCTATATCTAAATTAGCTGACAAAGTTTCTGGTGTTTTTGTGCCAGTTGTTATTTTAATTGCTTTTATTGCAAGTGTTTTATGGCTCTTATCTGGTCAAGATTTTACATTTACAATTAAAATATTTGTATCTGTTTTAGTTATAGCTTGCCCTTGTGCTTTAGGTCTTGCAACACCAACTGCTATTATGGTTGGCACAGGGCGAGGAGCTGAGCTTGGTATTTTAATTAAAGGTGGAAATATTTTAGAATTAACTCACAAAGTGAACACTATTGTGTTTGACAAGACAGGAACAATAACAGAGGGTATTCCTAAAATTACAGATGTTGTTACAAACCAAATTAGTAAAGAAGAACTTTTAAAGTTAGTTGCTTCTATTGAAAAAATATCAGAACACCCTTTAGCTGAGGCCATAACAAGAGATGTTAAAGAGTTTTATGATGACATTAAAGATTTCAAAGCTATATCTGGAATGGGTATAGAGGGTGTAGTAGATGGAAAAAAGGTGCAAGTTGGAAACGAAAAGTTAATAAAAGACGCTACAACAAACATTGCTAAAACTTTTTTAAAGCAGGGGAAAACAGTTATGTATGTTTCTGTTGATAATAAATTTGCAGGCATTATTGCAGTGGCAGACACACTTAGAAAAAGTAGCAGAGCTGCAATTAAAAAGCTTAATGAACTAGGTATTGAAACGTATATGATAAGTGGAGATAACAAAATTACAGCTGAAGCTATTGCTAAAAGTGTTGGCATTAAAAATGTGATATCTGAGGTTATGCCAGAGGATAAGGCTGAAAATGTTAAAAAATTACAAGAAGTTGGAAAAGTTGTGGCTATGGTTGGAGATGGAATTAATGACGCACCAGCGTTAGCTCAGAGCGATGTTGGAATTGCTATTGGCAATGGAACAGATGTTGCAATTGAAGCTGCTGATATTATACTTGTTAAAAATGATATATTTGATGTTTTAACTGCAATTAAATTAAGCAAAGCAACTATTAGAAATATTAAAGAAAATCTGTTTTGGGCGTTTTTCTACAATTGTATTGGGATTCCAGTTGCTTGCGGTGTTTTATATCTTTTTGGTGGACCGTTATTAAACCCTATGATTGGTGCTGCAGCAATGAGTTTTAGTTCGGTTAGTGTTATTACAAATGCTTTAAGGCTAAGAAGTTTTAAAGTTGATTTTAACAAAGATGAAGATACAGAAATTATTTTAAAGGAGGAAGTTAAAATGAAAAAAATTAATATTGAAGGTATGATGTGTGGACATTGTGTGGCGAATGTTGAAAAAACATTAAAGGCTATTGAAAATGTTGGTGATGTTAAGGTTTCTTTAGATGAAAAATGTGCAACTATTACTGGAGATGTTGATAGTGATGTTTTAAAAACTGCTATTGAAAAGGCAGGCTACACTGTTACAAGCATTGAATAGCAAAAAAGCTGGCTCTATTTTGAGCTAGCTTTTTGTTTTATTTAAAAAAATATTATTTGTTGTTATTAAAAAAAATTTAGAAAATTTATAAATTAATATAGCCAAAAAAGAAAATATATGATACAATTAATATAAATGATTGGAAGGAGTGCGAATTATGTATAATAAGGTTGTACTTAAACTTAGTGGAGAGGCTTTAGCTGGAAACACTGGCAACAGCTTTGATAATGATACGATTTTTTCTATTATTGACCAAATAAAAAAAGTAATGGATATGGGTACAAAGACCACTTTAGTTATTGGTGGTGGTAATTTTTGGAGAGGCAGAAGTGCGAACCCTAATATGGACAGGGTTAAAGCTGACCAAATTGGTATGCTTGCAACTGTTATGAACGCAATTTATTTTGCTGACTGTTGTAGACAAAAAGGAATTGAGGCTATTGTTATGACTCCAATTAAAATTGGGGCTGTTACAGAAGAATTTAACAAGGACTTAGCTAACAAATATTTAGAAGAAGGAAAGGTTATTATTTTTGCTGCTGGCATTGGCCACCCATTTTTCTCAACTGACACAGTAACTGCGTTAAGAGCTTGTGAGCTTGAAGCAGATGCTATATTATTTGCTAAGGCAATTGATGGCGTTTACGACAGCGACCCTGCTACTAACCCAAATGCTGTTAAGTTTGACGAAATTCCTTGCAAGGATATTGTTGAAAAGAATTTAAAAGTTATTGACATTGCAGCAGCTAACCTTTGTTATGAAAACAAAATTCCTGTTGTGATTTTTGGATTAGCAGAGGAAAACAGTGTTGTTAGGGCTGCTAATGGCGAAAAAATTGGAACAGTTGTTACTGTTTAATATAAAATTTAAATAATTTATTTTTGGAGGTTTATATTATGTCTGAACATACTAAAGTGTTTGAAGAAAAGATGGAGAAATCTTTAGCAAATTTAAAAAATGAACTTTTAGGTATTAGAGCTGGTAGAGCTAATACACATATTTTAGACAAGGTTATGGTTGAGGCTTATGGAATGGATATGCCTATTAACCAAGTTGCTAACATTTCAGTTCCAGAGGCTAGAGTTATTTGTATTCAGCCATTTGACGCTAGTACATTAAAGGCTATTGAAAGAGGAATTAATGCTGCTGATATTGGCATTAACCCAAATAGCGATGGAAAGGTTATTAGATTAGTTTTCCCAGAGCTTGACGAAGAAAGAAGAAAGGCTCTTACAAAAGATGTTAAAAAGCTTGGCGAAGATTGTAAAATAGCAATTAGAAATGTAAGAAGAGATGCTATGGACAACGCTAAGAAGCTTGAGAAAAATGGCGATATTACAGAAGATGAGAAGAAAAATCTTGAAAATGATATTCAAAAAATAACTGACAAGCATATTGAAGCTGTTGACAAGGCTGTTGATGCAAAAGCTAAAGAGGTTATGTCAATTTAATTATGATTTATTTTTAAAATCTAGGGCTGTTCTAAGTGTTAAAACAT
This sequence comes from uncultured Clostridia bacterium, assembly GCA_944384235.1. GTDB lineage: Bacteria > Bacillota > Clostridia > Lachnospirales > CAG-274 > Gallispira. The sequence continues at coordinate 163,859 of CALWSP010000022.1, read as the reverse complement.
TTTAGGCAGCCTTGATTTATAAGGAAAGAGGTTTAAAATGGCTACAAAGGAAATACCAAAGCATATAGGAATTATTATGGACGGCAATGGTCGTTGGGCAAAAAAAAGGTTATTACCTAGAGTTTTAGGGCATAAACAAGGGGCAAAAGCTTTAGACAACCTTTTACATAGTGCAAAGGGCCTTGGTGTTGAGCATATTACAGTTTATGCTTTTTCAACTGAAAACTGGAAAAGGGCAGAAGAAGAAGTTAGCGGAATTATGGGTATACTTAGAGATTATATTAACAAATATTTTAGAGAATATGCTGATAGTGATTTTAGGGTTGATTCTGTTGGGGATTTAAGCGCATTAAGCGAGGATTTACAAAGGGACATTGAAGCTTTAAAAGAAGCCTCAAAAGACAAAAAGGGTATTCACTTAACTATTGCTATGAACTATGGTGGTAGAGATGAAATTACAAGAGCTGTTAAAAAAATAGCTCAAGAAGTTAAAAACGGAAACATTGATGTTAATGATATTAACGAAGATATGATTTCACAAAACTTAGATAGTGCAGGAACTCCTGACCCAGAGCTTATTATTAGAACTAGTGGTGAATTTAGAACTAGCAACTTTTTGTTATGGCAAAGTGCATATTCTGAATATTATATAACAGACAAATTATGGCCAGATTTTAACATTGACGATTTTAAAGATGCTATAAATAGCTATATGAAAAGGGATAGAAGGTTTGGCGGAAGAAACGAGGTTGTTAAGTGATGAAAACTAGAGTTATATCTTCTATAATTGCAATACCTATTTTATTATTTTTTATTATAACAGGTGGCTTACCACTTCAAATTGCTATTATAATTTTATCTCTAATTGGTATGTTTGAACTTTATAGAGCTGTTTCTGGAAAAATTAAAACTGTGCATATTTTAGGTTTTTTGCTTGAAATTTTATATGGTTTTTATATGATAAACAACGGTATTGAGCTTAAATATGTAAAGGCTGTTTTATGTATATTTACTGTGCTTATGCTATTTGTTTTAGTTGTTAAGCACAGAAGCAACAACATTAACGACGCTTCTATATCGTTATTTGGATTTTTTTATTTAGGTGTTATATTTAGTTTAATAGCTTATATAAGAGAGGAATCTATATTATTTATTTGGTTGCCTTTTATTTTTGCTTTTGCAAGCGACACTGGTGCTTATTTTGTTGGCGTTAGTTTTGGAAAGCACAAGCTTACACCTGAGCTTAGCCCTAAAAAATCTGTTGAAGGGGCAATAGGTGGCGTTGTGACAACTGCGATTTTATCTGGTTTATATGGATATGCTTGCAGTAAATTTTACGATTTAGAGTTTAAATATGTTATTATATTTATGATATTTGGTGTTTTAGGTTCTATTCTAGCTCAATTTGGTGACCTTGCAGCATCATCTATTAAAAGATATGTAGGGATAAAAGATTATGGAAAGATTTTACCTGGACACGGCGGTGTTTTAGACAGATTTGATTCTGTTCTTTTTACACTACCAGTTGTTTATGTAATGTTATTGTTAATTTAAGAGGTGATAGTTTTGACTGAAAAAATTTCTATATTAGGTTCAACTGGCTCTATTGGAACTCAAACTTTAGAGGTTTTAAGAGAAATTGGTGGAATTAGTGTTGAAGCTATGAGCACAAACACAAGCATTGAACTTTTTGAAAAGCAAATTAGAGAGTTTATGCCTAAAGTAGTTTGTGTTATGGACAGCGAAAAAGCGTGTGAGCTTAAAGAAAACATTAAAGATTTAAATGTTAGGGTTTTAACTGGAATGGAAGGGCTTGTTGAAGTTGCAACAGCAAGTGGCACTGACACAGTGGTGAATTCTGTTGTTGGAAACATAGGGCTTTTGCCAACGGTTGAAGCAATTAAAAACAAAAAAAACATTGCACTTGCTAACAAAGAAACTCTTGTTACTTCTGGCGAGCTTGTGATGAATTTATTAAAAGAAAACAATGTAAAAATGTATCCAGTTGACAGCGAACATTCTGCAATTTTTCAATCTTTACAAGGGAATGATGGAAACAAAATTGACAAAATTTATTTAACTGCTTCAGGTGGGCCATTTAGAACTTGGGAAGATATTTCTTCTGTTACTTTAGAAGATGCTTTAAAGCACCCTAATTGGAGTATGGGAAAGAAAATAACTATTGATTCTGCAACGTTGATGAACAAAGGTTTAGAAGTTATTGAGGCTAAGTGGTTATTTGACTTAGATATATCACAAATTGAGGTTGTTGTTCACCCGCAAAGCATTATTCACTCAATGGTGGGATATGAAGACGGGGCAGTTATTGCACAACTTGGTGTGCCTGATATGAAAGTTCCTATTCAATATGCTTTAACATATCCTAAAAGAGTAGCTAACTCATTTCCAAAGTTAAACTTTTTTGAAATGAACAACCTAACTTTTGAAAAACCTAGAACTGATATGTTTCCTTGCCTTAATTTAGCTTTTAAAGCTATTGAAATAGGGGGAACTATGCCAACTGTTTTAAATGGAGCAAATGAAATTGCAGTAGCTAGATTTTTAAATAGAGAAATTAAATTTACAGATATTCCAATGTTAATAGAAAAAACGATGAGTGCATATACTGTTAAGTATAAGTATTCTCTTGACGATGTATTAAAGGCAGATGCTTGGGCAAGGGAATACACAAATAGTATTGAGGTGAATTAATTGTCTATTATTTTAACTTTATTAATTTTTACAATTATTGTAGTATTACACGAAGCAGGCCATTTAATTATGGCTAAAAAGTTTAATGTTTTAGTTACTGAATTTGCAGTGGGTATGGGGCCTAAGATATTTGGAGTGAAAAAAGGAGATACTGAATATAGTCTTAGGGTTTTGCCTTTAGGTGGATTTTGTAAAATGGAGGAGGAAGTTGAGGGGAGAAATGATGTTATTTCATTTAACGACACAACTCCTTTTCAAAGAATCATTATTTGTGTTGCAGGGCCATTAATGAATTTTATTCTTGCTTTTGTTATTATGATTGGTGTTAGTTTATGTTTGCCTATGTCTACAACTGTTGTTATGGATATAGCTGAAAATTCTCCAGCTCAAATGGCAGGTTTAGAGGTGGGGGATAAGGTTATAAATGTAAACGGACACAAGACTAATATTATGCAGGATTTTTCATTTTTTAGAAATTCTGATGGCAGATACGATGATATAGTTATTAAAAGAGATGGAAAGAAAATAAACATTAAAATTAAGCCAGAATTTAAAGATGGACGATATTTATATGGAATTTCTATGAATGTAAAAGCTCCTTATTTTAATGTTTTAAACCTTGATTACAGTGGTGTTGAAAAAGGAAATTTTATTGATTATATAACATATGGATATTATTCAGTTGTTTCAATTACTAAAATTACTGTTATAAGTTTTGTAAGGTTATTTACTAGCAAAATTGCAATAAACGAATTATCTGGTCCAATAGGTGTAACAACTGCCGTAGGTCAAGTTTATAGCGAAAATATGAAATACGGTTTTGGGTTCACGCTTGTTTCACTACTTAATTTAACAGTTCTTTTAAGTGCTAACTTAGGTGTGTTAAATTTATTGCCATTACCTGCACTTGACGGAGGCAGAATTGTAGTTTCGCTTGTGGAAATTATTACAAGAAAAAGAGTTTCAAGAACAGTTGAAGGGTATATTCATTTTATAGGGTTTATTTTACTGATGGCACTTGGTGTTTATATTGCATTTAATGACATACTAAAAATACTTTAAGGAGGTTAAAGTATGGATTTTATAAAGAGAAAGAAAACTAGAGTTGTTAAAATTGGTGATGTGCTTATTGGCGGAGATAATCGTGTTGCGATTCAATCTATGTGCAACACTAAAACATCAGATGTGGAAAGCACTGTTAAGCAAATTTTAGAGCTTGAAAAGGTTGGTTGTGAAATTATTAGAGTTGCTGTTCCTGATATGGAGGCAGCTGAGGCTATTAAAGAAATAAAAAGTAGAATTCATATACCTTTAGTTGCAGATATTCATTTTGATTACAGATTGGCTTTAAAGGCTATTGAAAATGGAGTAGATAAATTAAGAATTAACCCTGGTAACATTGGTGGAGAGGACAGAATAAAGGCAGTGGTTGAAGCTGCTAAAGAAAAGAAAATTCCAATTAGAATTGGGGTTAACTCTGGTTCTCTTGAAAAGGATATTTTAGAAAAATATGGAGAGGTAACTCCTCAAGGTTTAGTTGAAAGTGCTTTAAGACATATTAGGATTTTAGAAAAATTTGAATTTTATGACATTGTTGTTTCTATTAAAGCATCTAATGTTCCTTTTTCTCTTGAAACATATTCTTTATTGTCAAAAGAAGTTGATTATCCTATACATTTAGGTATTACAGAGGCTGGAACGCTTTGGTCTGGCACTATAAAATCAGCTGTTGGTATTGGTGCAATTTTGGCTATGGGTATAGGTGATACAGTTAGAGTTTCTCTAACTGGGGATTGTGTTGATGAGGTTAAGGTTGCAAAAGAAATTTTAAAGGATTTAGGCCTTAGAAAAGGCGGAGTGGAGTTTGTTTCTTGCCCAACTTGTGGCAGAACATCTATTGATTTAATAGGACTTGCTCAAAAGGTTGAACAAAGATGTAAGGACATTGACAAAAATATTAAAGTGGCTGTTATGGGTTGTGCTGTTAATGGACCTGGTGAGGCTAGAGAGGCTGACATTGGTATTGCAGGCGGAAACGGCTATGGTTTAATATTTAAAAAAGGTGAAATAGTTAAAAAGTTACCAGAAGCAGAGTTATTAGATGCACTAGTAGAAGAAATATTAAAATTATAGTGGTGGTTTAATATGGAAGGCAATTTGTTTGAAAATATATTTGGTAAAATACATATTTCAGCAAATGTAAAAAGTAATTTAAGAAATTCAATAGTAAAAAGTGTTAAAGTTTGGTTAGAGAAAAAAACTATTGAAATTAATTTATCGTCAGATAGATTTATTGATGAAGAATGTTTAGAAGATTTTAGGCAGGATATTTTAGAGTCTTTCCCTGGGATTGAAAAGGTTAATGCAAACATATTTTATCCTTTAGAAAATTTATCAATTGAAGAAAAAATAGGCAAGTATTGGGAAAAAATTAAAAGTTATGTGAAAGCCAAAAGCAGTTGTTGTTATCCTATTTTCAGCAGAGCTAATTGGAATATTCAGGAAAACAAGTTAATAATTGAAGTTGAAAACAACACATACAAAACTTTTGAAATTTTTGGCCTTGACAGAGAAATTGAAAAAATTATTAAAGACAGACTTTTGCTAAATTTAAAGGTTTGTTTTGTTGACAGGCCTTTAAGCGAAGACGAGCTTTTAGTTTATGAAAAAAACAACGAAAAAAGAGCTAAGTTAGATTATGGGGATGTTACAGCAAGTATTAAGGAACAAAAAGCACCTATTGTAGCGGAGAATAAGTTTAGCAAGGGTTCGGGAAGAATAGCAAAAGTTCAATCAGCAGATATTACAGAGGACTGCATTTCTATTTTAGATGCGTGTAATCAAATGGGGAATGTTGTTGTTTGTGGCAAGCTTTTTAGTTTAGATGACAAAATTGAAACTAAAAAGGGCGATTATATTATAAAAGGATATATAGATGACGGAACAGACTGTATAACAATTAAAATATTTTCATCTCCAGAAGATTATAAATCTAATTATAGTGGTTTATTAAAGAAAAACACTTATATAAAAGTTAAAGGAAGAATTGACTATGATAGATTTGAAAACAATGAAAAAGTTTTAATGGTGCAAAACATAAACAAAGGAGAAGCTCCTGAAGAAAAGATGGACAATGCAGAGGAAAAAAGAGTTGAGCTTCATTTACACACTAATATGAGTATGATGGACGGAATTACTCCAGCTTCAGATTATATTAAAAGAGCAATTAAATGGGGACACAAGGCTATTGCCATTACTGACCACGGTGTTGTTCAGGCTTTTCCAGAGGCAATGCACGCCGCTGAAAAGTCTGATATAAAAATTTTATATGGTTGTGAAGGATATTTAGTTAATGATATGGGTTCTGTTGTTAAAAACTCTCTTGACCAGAGCCTTGACACAACATATATAGTGTTTGACCTTGAAACAACTGGTTTAAACAAAAACACTGATAAAATTATTGAAATAGGTGCTGTTAAAATAGAAAATGGAGAAATTGTTGACCGTTTTTCTTCTTTTGTTAACCCTGAAATGCAAATTTCTGAAAAAATATCTAAATTAACAGGAATTTATGACGATATGGTTGTAAATGCTCCAACAGAAAAGGATATTGTTCCCAAATTTCTAGAGTTTATAGGCTCAGGTGTAGTTGTTGCACATAACTCTGATTTTGACACAGCTTTCATTAAGAGATTTGCAAGGGAAAATGGGTTTGAATTTCACAACACCATTATAGATACTGTTGAACTTGCTAAAACTCTTATTCCTGACTTAAACAACTATAAATTAAACACAATATGCAAAGAGTTAGGTGTTTCTTTAGAAAATCACCACAGAGCTGTTGACGACGCTGAAGCCACTGCAAATTGTTTTGTTAAGTTTATAGAAATTTTAAAGGAAATGGGAGAAAATGATATATCAAACCTTAACAAACTTGGTTCTGAAAAAATAGATAAATCTAAAATAGGCAGAAGACATCATATAATTATATTTGCAAAAAATCAGGCTGGAGTTAAAAACTTATATCAACTTGTTTCAAATGCTCATATTGCCCATTTTGGTAAAAGAGGTGGTAGGCCACATTTTCCAAAATCTGAAATAATGAAATATAGAGAAAATTTAATTCTTGGTTCTGCTTGTGAGGCAGGAGAATTATTTGACGCTGTTTACAACAATGTGTCTGATGAAGACATTAAAGACATTGTTGAGTTTTATGATTATTTAGAAATACAGCCTTTACAAAACAATCAATATATGATTGGTAACACCAAGAAAAACGGAAAGACTGTTGAATCTTGGGAGGATTTAAAGAAGTTTAACCTTAGAATTATTGAACTTGGCGAAAAGTTTAATCGTTTAGTTGTTGCTACTGGTGATGTTCATTTTATAGACCCAGAGGGTGCAGATTTTAGAAAAATAGTTCAAATTGGAGATGGGTATAAATTAGAAGATGTTGAAAATCAGCCTCCTCTTTATTTTAGGACGACAGAAGAAATGTTAAAAGAATTTGATTATTTAAGTAGCGAAAAATCATATGAAGTTGTTGTTAAAAACACTAATCTTGTAGCTGATATGATAGAAGATGGTATATATGCTGTTCCAAACAGAAAATGTCCTCCTATTATTGATGGTTCAGATGAAGAGTTAAGGAAGATTACAACAGAAAAGGCAAAGTCTATATATGGCGACCCATTGCCAAAAAATATTGAAGATAGGTTAAACAGAGAGTTAAATTCTATTATTGGAAATGGATATGCTGTTTTATATATAATTGCTCAAAAACTTGTTTGGGATTCAAATGCACACGGCTATATTGTTGGCTCAAGAGGTTCTGTTGGCAGCTCTTTTGCAGCAACAATGGCAGGTATAACAGAAGTGAACCCTTTAGACCCGCATTATGTTTGCCCAAACTGTAAATATTCAGATTTTACTTCAGAGGAAGTTCAAAAGGTTGCAGGTAATTCTGGTTTTGATTTGCCTGATATGAAATGTCCACATTGTGGTTGCGAAATGAACAAAGATGGGCAGGCCATTCCTTTTGAAACTTTCTTAGGTTTTGAAGGCGATAAAGAGCCAGATATTGACCTTAACTTTTCTGGCGAGGACCAAACAAGAGCTCATAAATATTGTGAGGAGTTATTTGGAGAAGGACAAGTTTTTAAAGCTGGAACAATAGGTACATTACAAGACAAGACTGTTTACGGTTATGTGATGAAGTATTGTGAGCAAAAAAATATAAAACTTAAAGAAGCTGAAAAGAAAAGGCTTGTTTATGGCTGCGTTGGTGTTAAAAGGTCAACAGGACAGCACCCAGGAGGACTTGTTGTTGTTCCAAACTACACAGATATATATGAATTTTGTCCAGTTCAGCACCCAGCAAACAAGGCTGAATCTGGTGTTAAAACAACACATTTTGATTATCACTCAATAGACAGTTGTCTTTTAAAGTTAGATATGCTTGGGCACGACGTTCCTACTATTCTTAGAATGTTGAGTGATATGACGGGGTATGACCCTTTAAACGTTCCTATGAATGACAAAGAAACAATGTCTCTTTTTAACAACACAACGGCATTAGGTATTGAACCTAAGGATATATACGATTGCCCAACTGGTTCTCTTGGCTTACCTGAGTTTGGCACACCTTTTGTTATTAATATGTTAGTTGAAACAAAACCTGAAAGTTTTTCTGGCCTTGTTAAAATTTCTGGTCTATCACACGGAACTAATGTTTGGAATGGCAACGCTCAAGAGTTAATTGCTAATGGAACTTGCACGCTAAATGAAGTTATTCCAACAAGAGATGACATTATGGTTTATCTTATTTTACACGGTTTGCCAAACAAAGAAGCCTTTAATATAATGGAAAAGGTTAGAAAAGGTAAAGGATTGACTAAAGAAGATGAAGTTCTTATGAAAGAGCATAATGTTCCTGATTGGTATATAGGAAGTTGTAACAAAATTTCTTATATGTTCCCAAAAGGACACGCAGTTGCTTATTGCACAAACACATTTAGAATTGGGTATTTTAAAATTAATTATCCACACGCTTTTTATGCAGCAACATTTTCTGTTAAGTATGATGATTTTGACTATGATGTTATGTGTAAAGGAGAGCAAGTAGCTAGAAACAAGTATGAAGAAATTAACAAAATGGGCAAGGAAGCAAGTGCTAAAGACAAGGCTACTGCTGATATGTTAAAACTTGTTATAGAGCTTTATGCAAGAGGTATTGAATTTGCTAAGATGGACCTTTATAATTCTCATACTACCAAATTTAAATTAGTTGAAGAAGATGGAAAATTAAAGATTTTACCTCCATTTTGTACTTTGTCTGGTTTTGGTATAAATGCCGCTGAAGCTTTAATGACTGCAAGAGATGAGGGAAAATTTGATACAATTGAGCAGTTACAAAAAAGAACTGGGCTTGGTCAAAGCAACATACAAATTTTAAGGGATTCTGGCATTTTGGGAAATATGAGAGAAACAGACCAGTTAACTCTGTTTTAAATAAAAATAGGCATAGTTTTCTATGTCTATTTTTATGGCATTTGAAAAGAAAAAAATTGGTAGAAATGTTACATTTTTATTATATTTTGAAAAGTTTGTAGAAAAATGTTATATGCTATTGTATACTTTTTTGGAGGTGATTTAATTGAAAAAATTAAAATATATGGTATCAAGTGCTATTATGTGCTGTTTTTTATCTTATATGGGTGTGACAGCTTATGCAAACAATATAAAAATAGGCCTTGAAAAGGGGTTTAAAAATGTAGCTTCTATTTCTGTTAATGATAATGATATTAATGTATCAATTGGAAATGGAAAGAAATACAATTTTAAATCAAGTTATGTTATAAAACCTATTAGTGGTACATATTATAAAATAGATGAAGGTTTTTCAAGTTTTGATGAAGCAAAAAAAAGGCTTTCAGCTTTTGTTGGATACAGTGGTATACCTGCTTTAACTGACAGTGGTTGGGCAATTTATATTAGAACTGATAGCGGTAAATTAAATTATCAAGTTGTTAACACAGGAGGTAACTGTGTTGGCTTTTCTGTAAATGGTGTAAATGATTTTATTGTAGATGGTAGCAATTGTGCTATTGTAAATGCAAGCGATGGAATTATTGGCTTAGGAAGTAGTTTTTACAGAGATAGTATAGAAATTTATAGAAGTGGTTCAACTTTAACTGCTATAAATTTAATTGACGAAGAAAACTATTTATATGGAGTTATAAATTCTGAAATGCCATCTTCTTGGAGTTTAGAGGCTCAAAAGGCTCAAGCTGTTGCAGCTAGAACTTATATGCAAAGAAATAAAGGAAAACACGGGCACTATGACTTATGTGATGGAGTTCATTGCCAGGACTATAATGGAATAAAAAATGAAACTGAAAATGGTAAGGCAGCTGTTAACGGAACAAAAGGGTTATGTATTTATTATGATGACAAGCTAATAGAGGCAGTTTACTTTTCTTCTGATGGTGGAGCAACTATTGACGGTGAAGAAGCTTGGGGAACTGACACTCCTTATTTAAAAGGAAAAGCTGATAAATATGAAAAAGAATGTAAAGAATGGACAAGAGAGTTTACATATTCAGAAATAACTAACCTTTGTGAGGCGAAGGGTTATGGCATAGGAAATGTTGTTACTGTTGACGCAACATATAACAACAATGGCGTTATAACAAGTTTAACATTTAATGGCTCTAAAGGGAAGAAAACTATTGAGGGAGATGGAATTAGAAGTTTCTTTTCTAAAAGTAGTGGAGGTTCTTTACTTTCTAGAAATTTTAAGTTAAATAGTGGACAGACTTCAACAACTGTTGGAAACAAAATATATGTTTTAAACTCTGCTAATGTTACAAAGTTAGCAGCCTCACAGTTATCAGCACAAAACAAAGACGGGCAAAAAGGGCCTTTAGGAAACTCTTTTATGGCTGAAAGCAAGGTTGAAAGCATTAGGCTTGAAAAAGGAGAAACAATTGTTGAGGGCAAGCCTGGGGTTGTTACTCTTATAGGTAAAGGTTATGGACACAATGTTGGTATGAGCCAATATGGTGCAAAGGGTATGGCTGAAGAAGGCTATAAATTTGATGATATATTAAAGTTTTATTATACAGGTGTTGAAATTAAATAAGGTGGTTATTATGTTAAAAAGTGATTTTTATTTTGATTTGCCAGAAGAATTAATAGCTCAAGTTCCATTAGAGGACAGGTCATCTTCTAGGCTTATGGTTTTAGATAAAGAAAATGGTAAAATTGAGCATAAAGTTTTTAAAGACATAGTTGATATGTTAGATAGCGGGGATTGTATTGTTATAAACGAAACTAAGGTTTTACCTGCTAGGTTAATTGGCGGAAGAAAAGACACAGGAACGAGAGTTGAAATTTTATTATTAAAAAGAAATTCAGACGATACTTGGGAGTGTATTGTTTACCCTGGGAAAAAAGCTAGGGTTGGACACGTTATAGAGTTTGGCGACGGTCTTTTAGAGGCTGAAGTTGTTAATGTGTTAGAAGATGGAAACAGAATTGTTAAATTTAAATATGACGGAATATTTGAAGAAATATTAGACAAATTAGGTGAAATGCCGTTACCGCCATATATACACGAAAAACTTGAGGATAAAGACAGATACCAAACTGTGTATGCTAAAAACGAAGGCTCAGCTGCTGCCCCAACAGCTGGATTACATTTTACTCCAGAAATTATGGAAAAATTAGAGAGAAAAGGTGTTAAAATAGCTAGATTAACTTTACACGTTGGTCTTGGCACATTTAGGCCTGTTAAAGCAGAAGATATTAATGAGCATAAAATGCACTCAGAATTTTATATGATAGACAATGAAAATGCTGAAATTATAAACAACGCAAGAAAAAAAGGCGGGAGAATAATAGCAGTTGGAACAACAAGCACAAGAACTCTTGAGTCTATTGCTGATGAAAATGGATATTTAAAAGAGGCTAGTGGATACACAGACATTTTTATTTACCCAGGATATAAATTTAAAATTGTAGATTGTTTAATTACTAATTTCCATTTGCCAGAATCTACTTTAATTATGCTTGTTAGTGCTTTATCTAGCAGGGAAAATGTTTTAAAGGCATATAAAGAAGCTGTTGAAGAAAAATATAGATTTTTCTCCTTTGGAGATGCAATGTTTATTAAATAAGTGTAAATTTTATTTAAAGTACATATATTAAAGGGTGGTTAAAATGGATTTATTTGATTATGCAAGTAAAGAAAATTTAAAAAAAGAAAGTCCATTAGCAGCTAGATTAAGGCCAGGAAACATTGATGAATTTGTTGGGCAAGAGCATATTGTTGGAAAAGATACATTGCTTTACAGAGCAATTAAAGCTGACAAGTTATCTTCAATTATATTATATGGTCCTCCTGGAACTGGGAAAACTACATTAGCTAAGGTTATTGCAAAAAGCACTAAAAGTGAGTTTATTCAAATTAATGCAACAACAGCAGGGAAAAAAGATATTACAGACACTATTGAAAAGGCAAAAACTTTTTTAGGTGGATATAGCAAAAAAACTATTTTGTTTATTGATGAGATACATAGGTTTAACAAAGGTCAACAAGACACGCTATTGCCTTATGTTGAAGATGGGACAATAATTCTTATTGGTGCTACAACAGAAAACCCTTATTTTGATGTGAACAAAGCCCTTGTTTCAAGAAGTATTATTTTTGAGTTAAAGCATCTTACAATTGAAAATATAAAAACAATTATTAAACGAGCTTTAAATGATGTTGAAAAGGGGCTTGGAGTATACAAGGCAAAAATAGAAGAAGATGCCTTAGAATTTTTAGCAAACACAGCTAATGGTGATGCAAGAGTTGCTTTAAATGCCATTGAGCTTGCAGTTTTAACTAGTGAAACTAGTGAAAATGGCGAGATATTAATTGACTTAAAAACGGCAGAGCAATGTATACAAAAAAGGGCTTTAAATTATGACAAAGACGGGGACAACCATTACGACACAATATCTGCTTTTATAAAAAGTATGAGAGGTTCAGACCCAGATGCAACTTCTTATTATTTAGCTAAAATGTTATATGCAGGCGAAGACCCTAGATTTATTGCAAGAAGAATTGTTATATGTGCTTCTGAAGATGTTGGAAACGCAAACCCAATGGCACTTGTTGTTGCTAATGCAGCTGCTCAGAGTGTTGAATATTTAGGTATGCCAGAATGTAGAATAAACCTTTCTCAAGCAGCTAATTATGTTGCCTGTTCACCTAAAAGCAACTCTGCCATAAATGCTATTGATTTAGCTATGGAAGATGTTAAAAACATTAAAACATCTGGAGTGCCAAACCATTTAAGAGATAGGCATTACCCTGGAGCTGAAAAGCTTGGTAGAGGAGATGGTTATAAATATGCTCATATATATAAAAAGCATTATGTTAAGCAACAATATTTACCTGATGAGCTTGTTGGAAAAGTATATTATGAATTAAGTGACAATGGCGAAGAACACAAGCTCAAAAAATGGATAAATTATATAAAGGAGGACGCTGATGAATAAAAAATATCTTTTAACTATTGTTTTATCTTTTATTTTGACTTTTCAAATTGTAGGAATTAAACCAAAGAATATTGTTGCAGAGCCTATTAATGAAAGTGTTGACAGTGAGAGAATGTCTGGAATTTGGGTTTCAACTACACTTAATTTAGACTATCCATCAAAGGGAACTACAAACTCTAGTTTGTTAAAGTCAGAGGCTGATAGTATAATTGAAAATTGTGAAAAAATGGGCATTACAGACATATTTTTTCAAGTACGACCTGAGGCAGATGCCTTTTATAAGTCAGATATATACCCTTGGAGCCAAAGGCTTACAGGAAGCCAAGGTTTAGCACCAGAGAATAACTTCGACCCGCTTAAATATTGGATAGATGAAGCTCACAAAAGAAATATAAAATTACACGCTTGGATTAATCCATATAGAATAACAAACACGCCAAATGTTAGCTTAGAAAGTTTAGCTATTAATAACCCTGCAAGAAAAAATCCTAGTTGGGTTGTGAGTTTTGAAGGAAAATTATATTTTGACCCAGCTATAAAAGAAGTTCAAAACCTTGTAGTTAGTGGTATTGAGGAGATTATTAAAAATTATGATATAGACGGGATACATTTAGATGACTATTTTTATCCTGGTGCTAATTTTGATGATAGCAAAAGTTATAATGAGTTTGGAAATGGCCAAAATAAAGACGATTGGCGTAGAGCAAACGTAGATAGTTTAATTTTGGCTTTACATAATAAAATAAGTTCATTAAACAAGGAAATAGAGTTTGGAATTAGCCCAGCAGGTATTTGGGCAAACAAGAAAAACAACCCATTAGGTAGCGACACAAGCGGTTCAGGGGCATATTATAAAAATTATGCAGACACTAGAAAGTGGGCTTTAGAAGAATGGATTGATTACATAGCTCCTCAAGTTTATTGGGAGATAGGGCATAATATTGCTGATTACAAAACAATTGTAGATTGGTGGGCAGATACTTTAGCTAATTCAAAAACTAAGCTTTATATTGGTTTAGCTGATTATAAATGTGACGGTGTTGCTAGTCAAAGCCCTTGGTACAGTGGAAAAGCTATTTTAGAACAGATAAATTACAACAAGCAAATTAATAAAATTGATGGAGAGATACATTTTAGATATAAATTTGTGAACAATCTTTCGTTTTTAAAGAATATTGTAACAAACAGCAACAATGTTTTGAGTGATTCAACAAGTGATGCAATAAACGACAACCCATATAATATTAAGAACAACACAAAAGATATTATGGTGGTTGTTGATGGAAAAGTGGTTGAATTTGACCAAAAGCCAGTTATAGAAAATGGAAGAACTTTAGTTCCTTTTAGAAAAATTTTTGAGGCTTTAGGGGCTGATGTTGATTGGAACAATGACACACAACAAGTTAAAGCTAAAAAGGATAATATTGAAATTTCATTTATTATTGGAGAAAAAGTATTGCTAATTAATCAAAAAGATACTATAATGATGGAAGTAGCACCTAAAATAATTAAAAGTAGAAGTATGGTGCCTATTAGAGTAATATCTGAAGCGTTAGAATGTGATGTTTTTTGGGATAACTCTAATAGATTGGTTACAATTAAAACAAAATAAGGAGAATTTAAAATGACTTTTATTTACGATTTTATTAGAGTATTAATTCTGGGTATAGTTGAGGGTATAACTGAGTGGCTACCAATAAGTAGCACAGGACATTTAATTATTGTTGAAGAACTTATTGGATACATAAGCAGTGAAAAATTTATGGAAATGTTCCAAGTTGTTATTCAATTAGGTGCTATATTAGCAGTTGTTGTAATATATTTTAAAAAGTTAAATCCTTTTGACAAAACAAAGAGTGAAAAAGAGAAAAATTCAACTATTAACCTTTGGATTAATGTAATATTTGCTTGTATTCCTGCAGCAATTATTGGTTTTTTATTTGACGATTGGATGGAAGAGCATTTATTTAACCCAGTTGTAGTAGCAATTTCTCTTATTGTATACGGTATTGCCTTTATAGTTATTGAAAACAATAGAAAGCATATTAAAGTTCAACACAATGACATAGATAAATTACCAATTAAAACAGCAATAGGAATAGGTCTTTTTCAAGTTTTAGCTTTAGTTCCAGGAACTTCTCGTTCTGGTTCAACTATAATTGGTGGTTTGTTGCTTGGTTCATCAAGATATGTTGCAACTGAGTTTACATTCTTTTTAGCTATTCCAGTTATGTTTGGTGCTAGTTTATTAAAGATAGTTAAATTTGGCGTTCCAAGTTTTTATGAAGCTACAATGCTTATTATTGGTATGTTAGTTTCTTTTGTAGTTTCTGTTCTTGTTATAAAATTTTTATTAAGCTTTATAAAGAAGAACACTTTTAAAGTTTTTGGATATTATAGAATTTTAGTTGGTATAATAATTTTATTATATTTTCAAGTATTAAGATAATTAAATATATATAGTATAAAATCACCTCTCGTATGTAAAAATAATACAGAGGTGATTTTTTTGTGTTATGATGTGCATAAAAAATATATAGAAGACAAATTTAAAAATTGGGGAGATATTGTAAAAAGAGAGTTTCCAATTGGTCAAGCAAGAAAAACAAAAGTTTTTATTGTCTATATAGATGATATGGTAAATAGAAATATGTTAGAGGAGGAGGTAATTAAAAATTTAATTATAAACATAAGGCTTACTCCTCCAAATAGTAGATATTTTGATTACGATTTTTTAGTTAATGGCGGAATAACAACTGCTGATATAAAAAGTACAAGAGATATTGATGATGCTTTAGTTGAAGTTATGAGCGGAAACACTCTTTTGTTAATTGAAAACTGTAAAGACATTTTAATTATATCTTCAAAAGGCTTTCCTAAAAGGGGTGTAGATAAGCCTGAAAACGAAATAGCAGTGCAAGGGCCACAAGAGGCTTTTTCTGAGTCTTTAAGAACTAACACAGGCTTAATTAGAAGAAGAATTAGAAGCACAAACTTAAAATGTGTTCAAAAAAAAGTTGGGTCAATTAGTAAAACTGATGTTGCAATTATGTATTATGAAGGTGTTGCAAAAAAAGAACTAGTTGAAAAAGTTGAGAAAATGGTTGAAAACATAAAAACAGAAATGATATATGATAGTGGTTATTTAGAACAGTTTATAGAGGGAAACACAAATTCTCCTTTTCCACAAATGCAACTAACAGAAAGGCCAGATAAAGTTGCAGCTGAGCTTGTAGATGGAAGAATAGCAATAGTTGTTGATACAAGCCCTTTTGTTATTTTACTTCCAACAGTTCTTGCTAGTTTTTATCAAGCTTCTGAGGACTATTATCAAAGGTGGGAAATAGTTAGTTTTATAAGAATTATAAGATATATATCAGGTTTTATAGCTTTTGCTTTGCCAGGGCTATATATTGCAACTACTATATATAGCCCATCTATGTTACCAACTGAGCTTGTTTTAACAATGGCGGGGGCAAGGCAAATGGTTCCGTTGCCAACGGTTATAGAAATTGTTATACTTGAGTTGATATTTGAGGCTTTAAGAGAGGCTGGGACAAGAGTTCCTGCCTCTATTGGTAGCACTTTGGGAATTGTTGGTGGTATAATAATTGGTCAAGCAGCTGTTGATGCAAATTTAGTTAGTCCTATGGCTGTTATTATAATATCAATTACTGCAATTTGTAGTTTTGCAATACCTACAATGTCTTTAGTTTCTGCATACAGGTTAATTAAATATTTTATAATATTTATTTCAGCTATTGGTGGCTTGTTTGGGTTTGTAACAGGTTTAATGTTAGTTTTATTTCATATATCTTCATTGGAAAGTTTTGGCGTAAGTTATGTAGCTCCATTTAGTGGTGTAGCTGAAGATGAGTATGACAAGGTGAAGGATACAATTTTTAGGTTTCCAATTAAGAAAACAAAAAAAGATAAGTTTTATCACAAAGTAGAGGAGAATTCTAATGAATAAAATTATATCTTGTGCACAATTACAAGCATTATTAATTATTGCTTCGTTAGGTTTTGAAATTTTAATTATACCAACGGTGATTTTAAATTTTACAAACTTAATTATAATTTTAGCTACTAGTTTGTTTTTATGTTTTATTGCATCTATTTCTAATATAAAAATTACAGAAAATAAAATTCTTTGTTATATTTATTTAGTTAAAAATTTGCTTGTTATAATATTGTTATCTAATATAACATCTGATGTGATAAAAAAGGTTATGTTAAACAACATTGAAAGTTACAAAATACTTTTAATTATAGCTATTATTTCTGGCTATAGTAGCGTAAAGGGAATTGAGGTTGTTGCAAGGGGAAGCCAAATGTTGTTTTGGTTTATTGTTGTTGCTACTATTTATGTTTATGTTATGTCAACACCAGATATATCGCTATCTAATTATCCTATGAAAATAGATAACTCTACTTTAATTAACGGATTATTTATGGGTTTTATTATAAATATAAGCGAAATAATAATTATGTTAAAGCCTTATATAAAATGTGAAAACAAAAAAATTTTTAAAAGTTCTATTATTTCTTTAGGGATAATATTTTTTGTTATTTCAATTATTATTGGCAGATTAGGGTTTGTTGGATTAAAAAGCACTAAATACCCTATGTTTGAACTTATGTATAGTGCTAATTTACCTAATTTATTTATTAAAAGGCAAGAGGGAATTTTTATATCTTTATGGACGTTAAGCGCTGTAATATCAATTATAATATATTTTATAACTAGTGTTGAATATATTGTTAAAATTGGTGTTAAAAAGAAGTATGGTATATTTTTTATTATGGGGCTTTTAGTTTTTGTTGCTTTAGTATATGGAAGAAATATAAATAGTATAAGAACTTATTGTTATTTGCAGATTGTAGGTGGAATAGTTACTGTTTTTATAATACCAATAATTTTTGTTTTAAGGAGGAAAAAAGTGTGATAAAATATGTTTTATTATTTATTTTAGTTTTAACTTTTTCTGGTTGTGACAATGTTAAAGAGCTTGAAAACAGAGATTATGTAATGGGAATAGGGATAGAAAAAAATGAAAGTAGTTACAATGTTATAACTGCTATTTCTAAATTAAGCAAAGACAAGGAAAACAATAGTGAAGAAATTTTTTTGAATAGTCAAGGTGGAAGTATAAACGAGGCAATAGAAAATATAAACAACGACACAAAAGGTGATTTATATTTAGGACATAATAAAATATTGATTTTAGATAGTAAGTTTGATGATTATTCATCGTTAGTTGATTATTCAAACAACAACAATGAAATTGGGAGAGATACAATTATTGTTAAAGCTGAAAACCCAATAGAGGCTATTAAAAAAGGAAACAATGAAGATACCACTTCAAAATATGTATACAGTTATTTTAAGGGAAAAGAAAGTGTTGACTTAGGTCAGCTTATTGACAAATTTTACAATCAAAAAGAAATTAAAATACCAGAGATAAAAATTGAAAATAATAGTGTTATAATAAAATAAAGTTTTGTAAAATTTAGGTGAAGTGTAAATTAACCTAAATTTTACACTTATTATACATATTAAACTAGAAAAATGGTTTAAAATATTTTATAATATAATTATAAAATGTAACAGGGAGGCTTTAAGGTGGGTAAAAATATTTTTATTACAGAAGATGATGATAGCATTAGAGCTTTAGTTAAAGTAGCACTTGAAGGTTATAACCACAATGTATATGATTTTGAGAATGCTGAAGATGCTCTTAAAGAAATGGAAAATGTTGATGTTGATCTAGCTATTTTTGATTTAATGTTGCCTGGTATGCAGGGAAACGATGCTGTTAAAATTTTAAGGAGTAAAGAAAAATTTAAAAGATTGCCTATAATTATTTTGACTGCAAAAGATAGCGAGGTAGACAAGATTGTTGGGTTAGATAGTGGAGCTGATGATTATGTGACTAAACCATTTAGTGTTATGGAACTTATGGCAAGGGTTCGCTCTCAGCTTAGAAGAACAGAGGATATTAGTAAAAGTTATAAAGAAATAGGAGATTTAAAAATTAACACTGACACAAGAGAAGTTTTTGTTAAAAATGAAATTTGTAGTTTAACTTTTAAAGAATATGAGCTTTTATTATATTTAATTAATAATAAACACAGAGTTGTTACTAGAGATGAGCTTTTAAACAGAATTTGGGGGTATGAATACACAGGGGAAACAAGAACCATAGATATTCATATTAGAACATTAAGGCAGAAGATAGGTGAAGCTGGTGAATACATAAAAACTGTTAGAGGTTTAGGATATAGAATAAGTAAGGATTGATTTAATGTCAAAAGCAATTTATAAGAGGGTAATAATTATAGTATTGATAGCATTAGCTATTAATTCTTTTGTTTTTTCGTATTTATATAGTAGTTACAATATGAAAATGACAAAGATGGAAATGCTTTCAATATTAAGGGAGATAGATAATAACCTTGATTATGAAAAAGATATGCAAAAAGAAATAGAGTATTTAAACTCTGTTATACATATAAGAAATTCAAGGCTTACAATTTTAGATACTAATGGAAATGTTATTGCTGAAACTAACAAATCTATTGAAAAGCTAGATAATCACAAAAATAGACCAGAATTTGAAGAGGCTAAAAGAGGTATAGTTGGAATAAGTAGCAGATATTCTAAATCTCTTAATATGAATATGTTATATATAGCAAAAAAATCTCAAAATTCAGAAAATATTTTGAGAATAGCAATTCCATATAGTAATAATTTTATATTTATTAGAGCTTTATTAACTACTATTTTTATAACTTTTATTATAACTCTTTCACTTGCTATGGTAATAAGTAGAAAAATTATTAAAAAAATTACAGAACCTTTACAAGAACTTAGAACAGAGTTATTAAAAATTCAAAGTGGTGAGGAATTAAACCTTAAAACATATGAATATAAAGAGCTAGATGACATAGCAAAAGCAATAAATATTTTATCAAAAAGGGTTGAAGATGCTTTAAACAATGTAAAAGAGGTTAACAAAAGAACTGAATATATTTTAGAGAATATGAAAGATGGGCTAGTTTTTATAGACCATAACAAAAATGTTATTGGCATAAATAACTCTGCAAGAGAAATTCTTGACTGTAAAAATAGAGATAAGAATTTGAATATAATATATTATACTAGAAATTTAAATATTATAGACGCTGTTGATGATGCAATAAATAAGAAAATAGAAAATAATTTTGACATTACTTTAGAAGATGGAAGAGTAATTGCTGTTCATATTTCTAGAGTTATGAAAGGTGTTATAGAAAAAGATTATAATGGTGCTATTATATTATTAATTGATGTTACAAGTGTTAGAAAAAACGAGGAAATGAGAGAAAACTTTTTTGCTAATGCTTCACACGAGTTAAAAACTCCAATAACATCTATTAAAGGTTATTCAGAATTATTAACAAGTGATATACCATATAGTGATGAACAAAAAAGAGAATTTTTATGTATAATTAAAAAAGAAAGTGACAATATGACTTCGCTTATTAACGATATTTTAACTATTTCCAGAATTGAAGCTGGAGATGGAAAGCAGAACAAAATTAATATAAATTTAAAATCTATGTTAAATGAAATTATAAATGTTTTTAAACCGCAAATTGCTGAAAATAACCTTATAGTTAATATAGATTGTGAAGATATTAATATTTTTGAAGAACCTAAAAAGTTTTATGCTTTATTTAACAACTTAATTTCAAATGCTATTAAATATAATGTTGAAAATGGGAAAGTTAATATTTCTGTTAAAAAACAAAGAGAAAAAATTTGTATTGTAGTTTCAGATACTGGAATTGGTATACCAAAAGTTGACCAAAATAGAATTTTTGAAAGATTTTTTAGAGTGGATAAAGGTAGAAGTAAAAAAATAGGTGGAACAGGTTTAGGGCTTGCTATTGTTAAACATATTGTTAATTATTACAATGGGAGAATTGTTTTAGATAGTGAGCTTGACAAAGGAACTAAAATAAGTGTTGAATTAAATTTAAAGGCGTTATAGAGATATAACATAACGCCTTTTTGCTTGTATATTTTTGGTTTTTGTGTTAAAATTATTTTAGCATATTTTGGAGGAGTTAGAATGGATAAATCAGTAATCAATGAAATATTTGAGTTTGATTTTAATTTGCCTATAAGAAATATAAACATAGGAAAAGGCAAGGAGTTTGAAACAATAAATGAAGCCCTTAATTCTATAAAGGAAAAAGCTAGGGTTAATTTAATAATTAATGGTGGGGTATATAACGAGAATGTTATTATAGATATGCCTTATATATCAATTATAAATAATAGTAGCGAAGATGTTGTGATTATATATGATAGAGCTAATGGGCATATAGAAAAAGAAAAAAGTTTTGGAACAGACAAAACAGCAACATTTACTTTAACTGAAAATGCAAAACAATTTTATGCAAAAAATATAACTTTTGTAAATTCATATAATATTGATGATTTAAACAGAAAACAAGTTCAAGCTGTTGCTTTTCAATCTTTAGCGGATATGGTTTTTTTAGAAAACTGTAAATTTATTGCTAGACAAGATACTCTTTATTTAAGAGGGGCTTCAAAAGGACAATTTGAAAAAACTGCAAAAAATGCAAGAGTTTATTTAAAAAAATGTTATGTAGAGGGAACGGTTGACTTTATTTTTGGTGATGCAACTGCATATTTTGACAAGTGTAAATTAAAAATGGTTTATAACAAAAATGGTGGGCATTTTACAGCACCAAATACAACAATTTATAACATTGGTTTTGTTTTTAGCGAATGTGAACTTATTGTTGATGATAAATTTAGTTTAAAAGATTGTTTAAAAATTGATTTAGGTAGACCGTGGCAGTGTGATAAAGACTATCCTAATTATGCGTCAAATTCTGTTTTTATAAATTGTAAAATGCCTAATATTTTACTTGATAAAGGTTTTTCTAAGTGGGATAAAAACACTGTTGAAAACAAAATAAGGTTTATAGAGTATGGCGACTATAATTTAGATTCTAGAGCTGATTTTGTTAAAATAATAAATAAAGAACAAGCAGAAAAATTTAGTTTAAAAAATGTTTTTAGGAAGAAAAACGAGTGTGTGAAAGCAGCAGATATTACTTTAGATAGGTATATTATAGAACTACCTTTATGTGAAGAATGTAAATTAAATGCAATTTCTCTTCCAATTAATTGCATTGACGAAATAGAGTTTGTTTCGTTAAATGAAAAAGTTGCAAGTGTTGACAAAAATGGAAAAATTAAAGCTCTTTCAGAGGGCAAGACAAAAATTTTTGCTATTAATAAATATGGGCTTTCAAGTTATGCTAGTTTATATGTAACTCCAAAAAGAACTGAGATACCTAAAATAAAAAATATTTCAATAAAAAGGGAAGAAAATGTTTTAAAGGCTGTTTATGATTATGAAAATCAAAATGATAATGTTATAGATAAAGCAAAAATAAGATGGTCTTATATAATAGATAAAAACAATGAAAAATTTATAATAAAAGAGGGTGTTGGAGAGCATTTTTTATGTTATGAGATTAGAGATTATGATTTTGGAGGTAAAATATGTATAGATGTGTATCCAGCAACTAAAACTACATATAACGAGTATGGCAAGGGTATAAGTTATATATATAATCTTGATGGTGAAAATAGTTTAGATATTTACAGAACTAATTTTTGTGACAAAGAAAATTGGAACTTTGAAAAGGAATGGGTATACTTAGAAAAAGATAATAATAAGTTTATAACTGGAAATTGTAAAAATGATGAGCCTTGTAGATTAACATATAAAAACAATATATTTGATTTTTATTTTAATGGAAGATTTAGATTTAACCCTGAAAGAAAAGGCTTAACATCAGAAGGTTATTTTAACATATATTTTAATTTTGAAAAAGACAATTATTATTTGCTTAAAATTGATAGAGGAAGTAACACAAAGAGTTTAAAACTTTATTTATATAAAAACAATGAAGTTATAGATAAAGACGAAACAAGTTTAAAAAACAATATATGTCAAAATGCTGGTGAAAACAACCCCTATTTTAAAGTTGAAATAATTAAAAAATCAAATTTAATAGAAGTATATTTTTATATTGAAGGGAATAATAAATATTTATCTAAACTATCCTTTTTTGACAAAAATAGTTTAAAAAGTGGTAATTTAGTTTTTGAAACAAATGGAGATGACAAGGTTGTTTTAATAGACAATATTACTATAAAAAATATGAGGTGAAAAAAATGAAATTTATATCTTGGAATGTTAATGGGTTAAGAGCTTGTGTTGGTAAAAATTTTATGGAATTTTTTAACGAAGTAGATGCAGATATTTTTTCTGTGCAAGAAACAAAGTTGCAAGAAGGCCAAATTAATTTAGAATTAGATGGTTATTATCAATATTGGAACTATGCTGAGAAAAAAGGTTATTCAGGTGTTGCAGTTTTTACAAAAATTAAGCCTTTAAATGTTTCGTATGGTTTAGGAATAGAAAAACACGACAAAGAGGGTAGAGTTATTACTTTAGAGTTTGAAGATTTTTATTATATAACTTGTTATACTCCAAATTCACAAAATGAGCTTGCAAGACTTGATTATAGAATGGAATGGGAAGATGATTTTAGAAATTATTTAGTTGAGTTAAATAATAAAAAGCCAGTTATATTATGTGGCGATTTAAATGTAGCTCACAATGAAATTGACCTTAAAAACCCAAAAACCAATAGAAAAAATGCAGGTTTTAGCGACGAAGAAAGAGCTAAATTTTCTGAATTGTTAAACGCAGGCTTTATAGATTCCTTTAGATATTTTTACCCTGATATGGAGGGAATTTACAGTTGGTGGAGTTATAGATTTAAGGCAAGAGAGAAAAATGCTGGTTGGCGTATAGACTATTTTGTTGTTGGAGAAAGTTTAAAGGATAGACTTGTTGGAGCAAAAATTCATACAGAGATTCTTGGCTCTGACCATTGTCCAGTAGAGTTAGAAATTAGGTGAAATTTATGTATCAAAAGATAAGTGCTGTTGAAGCAAAGAAAATAATGGATAAAGAAAAGGATGTTGTAATTGTTGATGTTAGAGAAGAAGATGAGCTTGTTGAAGGTTATATTGAAAATTCTCTTTTAGTTCCGTTAAGTCATTTTGAAGATGAAATTGAAGAAAAAGTTCCAAACAAAGATAAAACTATTTTATTATATTGCAGAAGTGGAAGAAGAAGTGCGATTGCTGGAAATATAATGGAAAAGTTGGGATATAAAAAAGTATTAGATTTTGGTGGAATTATTAATTGGCCATTTGATTGTGTTATGTAAATAAGTTTAAGATAGAAAAAGGAAGTTGAAAAACTTCCTTTTTTATATAATACATAAATTATTTTTAAGACATAAACAAAAAGATTTTATTAAATATTGACAAATTATTGGTTTAGTATTAAAATTGATTTAAATTGTTATATATAAATTTTTTGAGGGGCTATTTGTGAAAGGAGAAGGAGAAGGAAAATGAATGAAAGAAAAGCAAGAGGAGTAAATTATATTGAAAGTTTAGGGAAATGGGGAGCAACATTTTGTTATCAACAGAAGAAGGAGTTAATAGGAAAATATGACACATTTGAAGATGCGTTGGTAGCTAGATTAAATAGGGAAAAAGAAGTATATAGTAAAATAGATAATATTTATAAAAGACAAAGGCTTTTATTACATATGACACAAAAGGAAGTAGCAAAAAAAGCTGGAATTTGTGAAATGACTTATGTTAATTTTGAAAGAGGTAAGTCAAAAATAATGGAAGAAAACCTTAAAAAGATTGCAGAAGTTTTAGGGTTAGATAAATAAAAATATTT
Source organism: uncultured Clostridia bacterium (assembly GCA_944384235.1). GTDB lineage: Bacteria > Bacillota > Clostridia > Lachnospirales > CAG-274 > Gallispira. Next base: position 138,729 of record CALWSP010000022.1, on the reverse strand, counting down.
ATAGGTGTAAAAAAATAAATAAAAACTCCCTAGGAAATTTTTCTTAGGGAGTTTTAAATTAAAGTTTTTTATTTGGTATTGTTTTTATTCCAAACATAAAGTATAAGCTTTTTACAAAAAGAACTAATATAACTGTTATTCTTCCATATATATTATTCATCATTAAAAATGCTATTATAAGCAAAATTGCAACTGGAATTAGAATATATAGTTTTGTTTTTAAAGTCATACTTCTATTTTTTTCAAAAGATTCCAAATGGTTTATATATATTTTAGTTGATTTAAACCAATCGTGGAATTTTTTACTACCTTTAGCAAAACAAAAAGACGATACCAGCAAAAATGGAACAGTAGGAAGAATAGGTAGGATTATACCTAAACAGCCTAAGCCCATAAATACAAAACCTAATAAAATAAATAAATAGTTCATATTTTCTCCTAACTTTTTCTATTGTTTTCCATAGAATATATAGTATCTGCTATTGACAAAGTGGATTTTCTATGGGAAATTAAAACAACAGTTTTATCTTTAGCTTCTTTAATGGACTTTAAGATTATTGCTTCGTTTAAACTATCTAAATTACTTGTTGGTTCATCTAAAAGCATAACTGTAGCATTTGATAAAAAAGCTCTTGCAATGCCAATTCTTTGTTTTTCTCCGCCAGATAGTCTTTCACCAAGCTCGCCAATTTGTGTTTCATAGCCTTTAGGCTGCTCCATAATAAAATTGTGGATAGATGCTTTTTTAGCAGCTTCTACAACTTCTTCTTTTGTGGCACTTGGCCTAGCAATTAAAATGTTATTTTCTATTGTATCGTTAAATAGGTATGTATCTTGAGTGCAGTAGCTTTCATTTTTTCTTAATGAAGATGTATTTATGTCTTTAACATCTGCACCAGATAAGAGAATTTTACCGCTATCTTTATCCCAAAATCTCATAATCAATTTTAAAAGGGTTGACTTGCCACAACCGCTTTTGCCTAAAATTCCAGTTATTGTGTTTTTTGGTATATCTAAAGATATATTGTCTAGAATTTTAATTTTATCATAGCTAAAGCTAACATTTTCACATTTAATATCGTTAAAGTTTTTATCAATGCCGTTTGTTTTTTCTAATGTTACAGGTGTTTCTTCTAGCAAAGAAAGAACTCTTTCACCACAAGCTAAAGTTTGCGCTAAGTTGTTTGATAAGTTACTTAAAGCGATTACTGGGCCATAAGAACTAGCTAGGGAAACAATTGAAATTAGCATTGCTGTTGAATTAATTTCACCAGAAATAAACAAGCTAGTTGAAGTTAAAAACATTATTAAATTAAAAACAAAAACAGAACTATTTGTTATGTTAATAGATAAAATTTCTTTTCCTTTTAAATTTTCGTGAATATTTGCACTTTCTAAAGTTTTTCTTCCTATTAAAAGTTTTCTTTCATTAGTTTTTTTAAATTGAATAAGTTCATGCAAACCTCTTAAACTTTCTAAAAAGATTGAATTCAACTCACCAGCTTTATTTCTATATTCAAGACCAATAGCACTTACAAGTTTGCTATTTACAATGGGTACAACTATGCCTACAAAAATATAAGCAGCAAGTGCAATTAAGCCAAGAATAGGAGAAAAAGAGGAAATAAAAATTGTCATAATTAATGAAACTAAAATAGCTATTATTATAGGGGATATAGTGTGAGCATAGAAAACTTCTAAAAGCTCAATATCACTTGTTATTAAAGAAATAAGGTTGCCTTTATCTTCACCCTCAAGTTTTGCAGGACAAAGTTTTCTAAGAGCTGAAAAAACTTTATCTCTTACTACTGCTAAAATTTTAAAGGCAATAAAGTGGTTGCTTGCCTGCTCTACATATCTTAAGACACCTCTTAATAAGCCTAACAAAATTAAAAGAATAAAAATATTTTTTAGTGTGAAAAAGTTTTCAATTCCTAAAACTGTTAATAAGCCGTAAGCTCCAAAAACAGGTATAAATATAGCTGAAAGAAAGCCTAAAACACCAAATAAAATTGCAAAAAACATTATGTGTAAAAGAGGCTTAATTAAAACTATAAGTTGTGCCATTATTTTAAAACCATTTCTTCTTTTCATTATAATACCTCCCTAGTAATATTTTCAAGCTCTTGTTGGTTGCTAAAGAGGGTATAATAATGTGATTTATTATCTATTAAATTTGTATGTTTTCCGTTTTCTAAAACTACGCCATTTTTAAGAACAATTATATTTTCTGAGTTAACGCAATTTGCAAGCCTATGAGAAATCATTAAAACACATTTTGTTTTTGAAAGATCATAAATAACCTTTATAATGTCTTCTTCGCTTTCGGCATCAATATTTGATGTTACTTCGTCAAATATATACATAGGGGTGTTTTTTAACAGGGCTCTTGCTATTGCGAGCCTTTGTTTTTGTCCGCCAGATAAATTAGAACCTTGTTCTTTTATTAAAGTATATAAACCTTGTTCATTTTCAAAAAATTCTAACAGATTAACTTTTTTAAGTGCATCTAACATATCTTTTTCTGTTGCGTTAGAATTGGCAAGTTTTAAATTTTCTAAAACAGTTCCTTTAAATATGGTACTATTATAAGATACAAAAGTTATTAAATCTGATAAATTATTTTCAGATAATGTATTTAAATTATAGCCATTATATTTGATTGAACCTGTATAGTTTGTTAATTTACCTGTTAAAATAGAGGCTAATGTAGACTTGCCACTGCCACTACTACCAACTAAAGATATTAAGCCTTTATTTTTTATGTTTAAATTAATATTTTTAAGAACATCTTTTTGATTGTCATAACTATATGACATATTTTGAATTACTATTTCAATGTTGTTAGTGTCAATGGTTAAATCTTTTTTTGTTTCAACATTGACATCTAAAATTTTAAACAACTTATCTGCCGCTGCTGCACCGTTCATAGCAACGTGGAAAAAAGAGCCTAAAAGGCGTAAAGGTATGAAAAATTCAGCAGATAACAAAATAATAGCAATTACTTCAAAGAAATTTATATTACCATTTGAAAGTTCAATTAAACTCATAACTATTCCAACAGCTGCCCCACCAAAAGCAACTGCGTCCATAATTGAGATAGAGTTTAATTGCATAATTAAAACTTTCATAGTAGCTACTCTAAAAAGCTCAGCATTTTTATTCATTTCTTTATGTTTTAATTCATCTGTTCCATAAATTTTAAGTGTTGTTAAACCTTGAATGTTTTCAAGGAAAGTATCTCCAAGACCTGTATAGCTTGTCCAATATTTAGATAAAAGCTTTTTTGCAAATTTTTGAACACCTATTATAGAAAGAGGTATAATAGGAACACAAATTAAAAATACTAAACTAACCTTTAAACTAAAAAAGGTAAAGAGTATGAAAAGGGTAACAACTGAAATTATTGAATAAAAAAGTTGTGGTATATATTGTGCAAAATATATTTCAAGTTGGTCTATACCCTCTATGCTTACTTGAACTGCCTCAGCTGTTGAAACAGTGTTTTTATAATTAATTCCTATGTTACATAGTTTATTAAATATTTTTTCTCTTAAAACTTTTTTAACATTTTGTGCGTTGTAATTTGATATTCTAATGCTAAAATTTGTAAATATAGACCTTAATATTATGCCTATTATAATAACTACAAAAGTTTTTATAGCTAGGTTTTTATTAAAACTATGGTATATAAAACAATGACTTAAAAAATTACAAAGAACTAGAGTTATAGTTATGTTTGTAATTAATGAAAGCCATTGAAAAAAAACGCTAAATATTGTCTTTTTCATAACATTTGGGACAATTTTTAACAATCGTTTATTAATCATAAATAGCCCTCCATAAATCAATTTGAGTAATTATTAGGATAGGCAATATAAATACTTGGAAAAAATTTTATTTATTGCAATTATATATTTATTAATAATTTTTGTCAATATAAATTTATTAAAAAATTTTAAACATTGCAAAAACATATTGACAAAGTATGAAAAAGAATATATTTTATTTATAGATTTGTGGAGGTGATTAAAATATGGAATTAAGTAAGTCACAACTTAATTATATATTAGCTATTAAACAGTTAGCAGGAGGAAAAGTGACACAAAAATATATATGCGAATATCTTGGGGTTACTAAACCATCTGCAAGTAATGCGTTAAAAAATTTAGAGGAATTAGGGTATATTTCTAAAGAAGGACAGAAAGCAGGAAACAATTACATATTAACAGATAAATCAAGAAAGATATTAGACTTAATTGAACAAGAAAAATTTGAGTTTATGTCTTTATTTTTTAGAACTATGAAAATTGATGAAAATTTATGTCAAGAGCAATATAATAGTCTTTGTGGTATGTTTAATAGAGAGTTTATTGAGAATTTAATTGAGTTAAGGGAAAATAATTACAATATAAATAAAAACTCTATGTTGAAATTGTCAAACAGTATGGGTATTGAAAACGGTGTTTATGAAATTCCGTTTCAAGTTATTCAAGCTGATGATACATCTCGTTCTATGGGAGATAAAGGGTTTGAACACCCTGCAAAACTTATTTGTGGCGAGGAAGTAAATTATATATCATTAACACCAAAGGAGATATACTATAAATCTAAAAATGAACAAGTGTTAAGAGGAAGACTACAAAAGCTTGACTATTTTGATGTAAATTTAAATTGGATAACTGCTGAAAATGATGAAAATGGAAATATTATTATTCCTCTTGAAAATATACTATATCAAAAAGATTGTTTTGGAAAAATTAATATTGGTATAATAAAAATTAGAGCTACTGCATCTACAATTAAGATGCCAGTTTCTGTTGCTGAAATTACATTTAACTTTAAATTAATAAAAAAAGTTGAAAATGGGTATTGACAAATTATTAAAAGGATATTATAATCTTATTAAGTTAGCAATAGCTAACGAGTGATTATTAAGATAGCAATATACCTCTATATTAAAGGAATGGTCTTTTTATAAGGCTATTCCTTTAGTTATGAATAGGGGATATTAAAATTTAGTTAGATTAAACTAACTTATAAAATAACATATATTTGGTTAAAAATTTTATTTTTTTTTAAATATGGTTAGCTAAAGCTAACCTAATTAGATGGAGGGTAATATGAAAAAAAATAAGTGCCTGCAAGCTTTTATTTTAAGTACAGTTGTTTTTTCTAATTCAACTGTTCTTACTTATGCTAATTCAGATAGTTTATTGTTAGAAAACAGTTATTTAACTATTTCTGATGAAACAATATCGGGAGAGAGTGTTGATATTGAGCAAGAAAATGAAGTTATTTATAGTGTGCCAGTTAAGATGGTTCAAGCATCAAAGCCAAGCCAAGAATCAATGGGACACAAGGCATTAGATGGAAATGCAACGGTTACAATAAAAGATGGCAAAAGTATTGTTGACTTAAAATTTAAAGCTGTTGATTATTTAGGGCTTTATGGACATTTATTAAATTTATGGTCTTATCCAACAACTAGTAGTATGGACTATGGTTGGTGGGATAACAGCGAATTTGAAATTTTAGCTGAAACTAATGAATATTTTGAAGATTATGGTTTAGATTATTACAGTGGAGATACAACAAAATATATTTTTCCTAGAGTTTTTAGAATTGAAAGAGAAACTATAAAAGAAGATAATATATTTATTAGAATAAATGTTGATGCAATGAATGGTTTTGACCAAGTTGCTAGACTTGATTTTGATTGGGCAAACGCTGAAATTTTAGAAAATGTAGTTACAGAAACTATTGTATCAGCACCTGAAATTCAAGTAAGTAGTGATGTTGTAGATAGTAATAAACCAGTTTTTGTTAAAATGAACACTAACACAGCAGATGCAAAAATTTACTATACATTAGATGGTACAAACCCTAGTGAAAAATCAAATGAATATAGTGGAGAATTTGAAATAACAAGTTCATCAATTTATGGAGAAGAAATAGTTATTAAAGCAATAGCTATAAAAGAAGGGCTTGTTAATTCTGCAATAACAGAAAAAATTTTAAAATTCAAACCTTTAAATACATATATAGCTTTAAAAAATGAAAAATTAAATCTTGAAGTTGAGGCTATTGAAAATTCTATAAAAGATAATTTAATTCAAATTAAAGAAGTAGAAAACAATGATATTGTTAATCAAATTATTAAAAATTCAGAAAATTATAAAGCTTTTGAACTTGATTTTGAATTAGAAAGCATAAAGTATCCATTACTTATGAAAATAGGTAAAGATGGTTTAAAGGAAAATTTAAAACTTTACAAAATTTTAGAAGATAAGTATGAAGTTTTAGATTTTGTAATTAATGAAAACACAATCGAAACAGAAATTAGTGAAAAGGGAATTTATATTCTTGCTGATGAAAAAGAAAACTCTAGTGTGGAAGATGTTAACGAAATTAAAAACGGAAAGTATCTTATGGATATTTACTTATGGAATAGTAACATTGATCAAGCGTCTATGGGCGATGCCGCTTTTAGCAACAACAGACAAGCTTTAGTTACTGTTAATGATGGCAAGGCATACATTGAAATTGCCACAAACCCAGTTGCAATAAGTGGATATACTTCTGCTTTAAAAGAAATAACAAGTAGTGATGTAGATATAGTTAAATTAAAAACAGAGGATTTTACAACAAACACTAGATATGATGGAATTGAACACACATTTAAATATGTGTCTAAATTTGCTTTTGATTTACTAGACTTATCAAAAGAATTTATTAATGTTGAAATTAATGTTCCTTACACGCCAATGGACGGAATAGGTGCAGGAAATGGTGGTATGATAGGAGCTAAGTTAAAATTAGATTGGAGCACTTTAGAAAAAACTGATGATAATGCTTCTTTAACTCCAGATAGTTCATCGGCATCTGGTTCTTCTACATCTGGAAGTGTTGCCGTGGATACTATTATTGATGGAACTGGAATTAAAGTTGAGGCAGATGAATTTGTTTTTGAAAGAGATACGACATTTGAGGCAAACAAAATTACTGAAGGTGATGATTTTAATTTAACAAAAAGTTTAATTGACGAAAATTATTCTAGTTTTGAGTTGTTTGAAATTAAGGCAATGCTTGATGGTGTTGAAGTATCTCCAGATGGCCAAGTGAATTTATATTTCCCAATTGAAAATGAGAATTTTAAAAATATTGAAATTTTTAGAATTAATAGAGAAACAGCAACAACAGAAGCTGGGAAGGTTTCTATTGAATATACAATAACTGAGGACAACAAATATTATAAAATAACTGTAAAGGAATTTGGTTTAATTGCGTTGGCAACAAAAGCTGAATCTTTAGAAGAAGAAAATGTTATTTTAACAGAAGAAAATGAAGTTATTGATAAAAACGAGTTGTTTTTTGATATTAAAGACCATTGGGCTTATGAGAATATTATTTTAAGCCATAAATTAGGGTTGTTTAATGGAGTAAAAGAAAAACACTTTGCACCTAATGACACAGCAAATAGAGCTATGGTTATTACAGTTTTAGGTAGATTGGCTAATTACAATATTAATCAAGTTAAGAAATTAAGTTTTAGTGATGTTGAAGAAAATGCTTATTTCTATCCTTATATTAGTTGGGGAGTAGAAAACAACATTGTTAAAGGTTTAAGTGAAGAAAAGTTTGCTCCATATAATAATATAACAAGAGAGCAACTTGCTGTGATGTTAAACAACTTTGCAAAGGCACAAAACATTGAATTAAAGAAAATATATTCAAACAATATTTTTAAAGATGATAAAAATATTAGTAATTGGGCTAAAGAGTCTATTAGTGCATTGTGCCAAGCTGGAATAATTGAAGGCAGACCAGATAACACTTTTGCACCAAAAGAAACTGCAACTAGGGCAGAAATAGCAACTGTTCTTGTAAAATTTATAAAAGAATATATGCCAGAAAAAATTAAAAATATATAATGAAAGGATAAATAAAAATGAAAAAATTAGTAAAAAAAATTATTTCAACAATAATGATTACAACAATGCTTTTTGCAAACTCAGCTTATAATGTGTTTGCTATGGATAATGGTACATACACAGTTAACACAAATACTTATTATTTAAACCCTGAAACAGGAAAAACTGATGATGGTGGCACTTCTAATGTAGAACTTGGAGAGGGTATGTGTAGAAGTGCTATTTATGAAAAAGCTGTTATTGAAAAAAACGGTAGCGATGTTTATGTTACAGTAAGACTTAATCTTTATAGTAATTTAAGCAACATTAGATTTGCTGTTCAAGAAAAAGCAGGGCAACCATATAACAGCGTTAAATATAGCTTGTTAAAAGAAAGTGCTTCAAGTGACACAGCAGATTTAAGATTTAAAATTCCAAACGAAAATTCTTATATTCAAGCTAAAATTTATGTTGGGCCAATGGGTAGAGATGTTTGTTTTTATATGAACTTAGACACAAGCTCTGCAGTTAGTTCTGGAAAGGAAATGGCTGATAGCGGAAAAGTTGATGAACCAAAGACGAGCAAGTTTAACGACATTAAAAAACACTGGGCTGAAGATGCCATAAATGCTGTTGTTTCAAAAGGTCTTTTTAATGGAACATCTGAAACAGAATTCTCTCCAAATGGTGTAATGTCAAGAGGTATGTTTGTGACAGTTTTAGGTAGGTTAAGTGGTGAAAATATTAGTGGAACAAGTTCATTTAAAGATGTAAATAATAATATGTATTATTCACCATATATTGCTTGGGCAAATAAAAATGGTATTGTAAATGGCACAAGTGCTACAACATTTAGCCCAGATGCACCTATTACTTGTGAACAAGCAGCAGCAATTATTGTTAAGTATGCTAATTATAAAAAAATTGAGTTAAAGACAAAAAGTATTGCACCTTCTACAACTGGTGCAAGTGCTTGGGCTTTAGAAAGTGTTGTTACAGCAGGTAAAGCAGGCATTATTACAAAACAAAACACAAATGGTTACGATTATAAATCTAATGCAACTAGAGCCTGTGTAGCATCTATGCTTAACAATTTTAATGAATACTATAATAAATAAGGAGATTTTATGAAGTTTAATAGATTAAGTGTTTTAGTTTTAACTTTATGTTTAGCTTTTTCAGTTGGTTGTGGCAAAAAGGAAAGTGAAGGAACTAAAACAAATGATAATATTATTGAAAGTAGTACTGAAATTAATACTAGTGAAACAGAAAACAATAGTGAAGAAACATCTATTGCAAATTTAGAAAGCACAACAGTAGCAGAAACTACAACTGAAACTACTACAATTAAGGTTTTATCTTCTAACGGTAAAGTTTCAAAAGTAGGAGCAACTACAAGTAATGTGAATTCAAAACCTAGTGCTAGTCAATCAAATCAATCAAATCAATCAAAACCAGCAACTATTCAACAAAATAGAATTATTGCAACATCTGGTGCAGTTGCTGACATTATGGATAGACTTGGAATTGATTTAGTTGGTGTTCCTCAGTCAACTGGTGCAGCTATCAACTCTAGATATAATAATGTACAAAGAGTTGGTTCGCCGATGGAACCTGATATGGAAATAATTAAGTCTCTTAAGCCAACAGATGTTATTGGACCAGACACTTTAAAAGATGATTTAAAGATTAAATACGACAACATTGGTGTTAAATCAACTTTTGTTAATTTAAGAAGTGTTCAAGGTTTGTATGATAGCGTTAAGTTAATTGGCGACAAATATGGAAAATCAGCAGAAGCTAATGCTTTAATTAAGGAATATAATGAATTTATTACTTCATATAGAGCTAACCATAAAAACAAGGCTAAACCTAAAGTTTTAGTTCTTATGGGTTTACCAGGTAGTTATTTAGTTGCTACACAAAATTCTTATGCTGGTTCTTTAGTTGAGTTAGCTGGTGCAGAGAATGTTTTCCATCATTCTAGCAAGGATTTTATTAATGTAAACACTGAAGAAATTTTAGCAAAAAATCCTGATATAATTATTAGAACAGCTCACGGTTTACCTTTTGAAGCTTTAGAAATGTTTAAAAAAGAGTTTACAACAAACGATATTTGGAAGCATTTTAAAGCTGTTAAAGAGGGCAAGGTTTATGATGTTGACTATACACTTTTTGGTATGAGTGCAACTTTTGATTATCCTCAGGCTTTAGCTGACTTAGAAACTATTTTATACGGAGAATAAATATGAATAAAAAAACTATTTTTAGTTTTGTTATTCTATCTCTAATGTTAATTTTATTATTTTTATATGCAGTTAATACTGGTAGCATTAAAGTTACATATATAGAATTAATTAAAGGTATATTTTTTGAGCATAACGAAGATGTTTCAACGATAATAGATTTAAGATTGCCAAGAATTGTTATTTCAATTTTATCAGGGGCAGCTTTAGCAGTTAGTGGTGTACTATTTCAAGCTGTTTTAAAAAATCCATTGGCTGACCCTGGTATAATTGGCATATCTTCAGCTGCTTCTTTTGTTAGCACAATTATAGTTGCATTTTTTCCACATCTTTTCTTTTTTTCTCCTATATTTGCCTTTTTAGGTGGTATTGTTTCTTGTGTATTGGTTTATTCATTGTCACACAAAGGTGGTTTTTCACCTTTAAGAATTATATTAGTAGGTATAGCTATTAATGCTGTATTTTCTGGTTTAACTAGTGCTTTTAGTACAATGAGTGGAGAAGAGTTTACAGGAGCTTCATCTATTATAAATGCTAATATATCTATGAAAACTTGGGAAGATGTTAAACTTCTTGCAGTTTATACTATAATTGGTTTAATTATGTCTTTTTTTGTGTCTAGCTATTGTAATTTAATGGCACTTGAAAATAAAACTATAAGAGGGCTTGGAGTTAGCGTTCATAAATTAATAATTTTAATATCAGTGACAGCAGTTTTACTTGCTTCAATAAACACAGCTATTGTTGGAACTATTAGCTTCATTGGTTTAATTGTTCCTCATTTGTCAAGGCTTATGATTGGAAACAATCATAAAGTGTTAATTCCTTTTTCTGTAATTTTAGGTGCTTTTATAATGCTTTTAGCAGATACTGTTGGAAGATTGATAGCTTATCCTTATGAAATATCGCCAGCAATTATAATGTCTGTTGTTGGTGGGCCATTTTTCATTATTCTTTTAATTAGGAGTGATAGCAAATATGGAAATTAAAAATTTAGAATTTTCATTCAAAACAAACAAAGTAATAAATGATATTTCATTTAAAATAGAAAAGGGTAAGATAACAACAATTATTGGTGCTAATGGTTGCGGAAAGTCTACTTTATTTAACTTAATTACAAAGAATTTAAAAGTTCAAAAAGGGGAAATATTCCTTGAGGGAGAAAATATTAAAAATATATCATTAAAAAACTTTGCTAAAAAGGTTGCAATTGTTCATCAGTATAACACAGCTCCAGCTGACATAACAGTTGAGGCGTTAGTTGGATATGGTAGACTTGTGCATAAAAGTTTTTGCAAAGGATACAATGAAGAAGACGAAAAGTTAATTGAAAAAGCTTTAAAAGCAACGGGTACATACTCATATAAAAACAAAACTATTTCTGAATTATCAGGCGGGCAAAAACAAAGAGTTTGGATTGCTATGGCTTTAGCACAAAACACTAAATATTTATTACTTGACGAACCAACAACATACCTTGATATTAAATATCAAATTGAAATTTTAAGACTTATTAAGTGTTTAAATAAAGAATTTGATATTACTGTTATTATGGTATTACACGACATTAACCAAGCTATATATTATAGTGACAATATTATAGCAATGAAAGAAGGTAAAATTATTGGTGCTGGAAAGCCATATGATGTTATAACTCGTGATTTAATATTAAAAACATATGGAATAGAGCTTAACATTGAAGAGATGAATAACAACAAATATGTTATACCAATTTAATGCCAGATTTTTTCTGGCATTTTTTTATTTAATTTGATATAATGTAAAATAAAAAAGGAGAATAAAATTGGAACAAAGAAAACTTGAATTAAACAGGCCATATAAACATTTTAAAGGAAAGATATATTATGTTCATTTTTTGACAGAAAACACAGAAACAGGTGAAAAGGAAGTTGTGTACCAAGCACTTTACCCACCATATATTATGTCTTCAAGACCATATGATATGTTTATGAGTGAAGTAGACAAAGAAAAATATCCAAATGTTGAACAAAAATATAGATTTGAGCTATGGGAAGGTTAATTTCCCATAGCTCATTTTTGGTATTTAGAGTAGAAATTTTTATATTCATACCCATTTTTATTTATTTTAAATAAAATAGCACCATATTCGTTTGTGTTAAGTAAAGGAATATTATGTTTTTGAAACAATTCTTTTGTTTCCTTTGGAGGATATTCAATTTCTTTGTAATTAGAAACAAAATTGATAGCTAGTTTTGGTGATGTTGAAGTTAAAAATTTTTCTGATAAAGAACTAACATAGCCGTGGTTTGGTAGCTTTAAAACATCAGATTTTAAATCAACTATGTCAGACATATTTTCAGAAATATCATCAAGTTTTTTCGTGTAAAAATCACCAGCAAATAAAAATCTTGTGTTATAGACATTTAAAGCATACATAGCAGAACTGTCTTTAACTTTACTAGGGCTATAATCTAAATAAATACATTCAAGTTTAATATTGTCGTTAATATTATATTTAAAACCATAGTTTATTGTATTTATATTTATGTTATAATTATCACAATACATAGTTAAATCTAAAAGTTCGTCATTTATTATAAAATTAGTGGGCAAATATATATCATTAATTTTAATTTCTTCTATTAGAGAAGTTATTAAACCAATATGATTTTTATCTGTATTTGTGATAAAAATGGAATTTATTTCTGAAATTCCACTATATTTTAGTTCATTTAAAACATATCTTTGATAGTTATATTCTTTATTACCACCACAATCAATTAAATAGGCTTTGTTTTTGTCTTTTATTATTGTACATTCGCCGTTACCTAAATTCATAAATTTTAAATAGTAATTATTATAATCTAACCTTAAATTTATTCCATAACTAACTAGAGCTATAATTAAAATTGGGATACAAATTTTTTTGTATTTAAAAACATTTAAAGAACCTATTATTATAAAATATATAATAACTAAAACTATTATAGACAAAGTTCCTGTAATTATAAAAGATGTAGGTATTTTTAAAGACAATTCAGACAGTAGCTCTATAATTTCTATTAAATCTGATGGGACAGAGGCAATTATTTGGCCTAGAGTTAAATTAAAATAGCCAACAAATATTGCTAAAAGTGCAAGAGGTATTATAAAGTCTGACAAAAATACAACTATAATATTTAAAAACATATCTATTAAATTTATATAATAAAAATGATAAGCTGTTATTGGTTTAATTGCAAAGGAAACAATAAAAGAAAATATGAATAATTTTAAAGTTTTGTTTTCTATTTTAGCGTTTTTAATTAGCTCATTAGAATTGCCTATTGCAAACACTGAGGCAAATGAATATTGAAACCCAATATCATAAATATAGTAGGGGTTAATTAAAAGCAAAATTGCACATACAAAAGCTGTTGAAGATATTAAATCGTATTTAACACCTAAAAATTTTGAGCCGACAAAAACAGCCATCATAAGAGTGGCTCTTATGCAAGAAATATTAAAACCAGTTAATATCAAATAAAAAATTAAAAATAAAAGGGTTAGAGTGTTAGACAACCAGTTGCCTAAGGGTTTAGTTAAAAACATAATAATTAATGATAATATTGATATATGTAAGCCTGATATAGAAAGAATATGAACAATGCCAGATTTTTGGTATAAGTCATAAGTATCTACATCAATATTTTCTACACCAACAAGCATAACACTAATAATTTGAGCTACATCTGGTTCAAATATTTGATATATTAAATTATCTACTTTAAGAGATAAATTTTTAATTGAGAATAGAAACCCGTTATTTTTTCCAATTATATTTATAGTTTCTGAAGATGTTTTATATTTAATATTATTAATATTCATATATAACTTTTCGTTAAAATCTGAAAAGTTTGACTTTTTCTTAGGGGAATTTAAAGTAGAGTTAAAGGATATTATTTCTCCATTTTCTAAATTTACTGGAGTATATAAATACATATTTATTTTATTTGTGTATGTATTTTTGTTGTTTTTTATTAAATTTGAAGAAATAATGTATTTATAAGAATCTTCATAAGTTTTGTGTTTTTCAACAACTTCAGCTTCAATATAAAATGAATTACTATCAGATATGATTTGTGTGTTATTATTCAAAATAGACTTTGTTGTTAAATGGTACGACAAAATAAAAAATAAGGAAAAAATTATAAAAATAATACTTTTTCTTTTTATAAAATAAAAAATTGCAAACAAAAAAGTTCCACAAAATATTATTAAAGTATGATTTAAGTTTAAATAAAAAGCTGATATAATTCCTAATAAAATATAAATTAAAATAACAAGTGTAGGGCGTTTCATAATTTCCTTAACCTAAATAAATTTTTTTATAACATTAATATATTCAAATGATAACATATAATTTAATTTATTACAAGAAAAATAGATAAAATTTTGAAAAAACACAGAATTATGCTATAAAAGGGATATTTCCAACTATTCGCAAAACCATAGTTTTACGAAATTTTATTGAATATTTATATTAAAAAAATAAAAACACCTATAAATTTAGGTGTTTTTATTAAAGTTATCTAACTGGTTTATATGTATTAAATAAATTTGTTACTCCATCAAAAATGGCTTGTCCAACTTTTTCAATTCCTTCATTACTTCCCATAATAGCAGCATCTTCACTATTAGAAATGAAACCAATTTCAATTAATGAAGCTGGAATTTTTGATTGTCTTAAAACTATCCAGTTTTCGCTTTTAACTTTTCTATTTACAGTTCCAAGTTGTGATAGAAGTTGGTTTAACAATTCTTCGGCTAGTCTGTAACTTGTTAAACCGTTGCCTAAATCGTTAGCATACAAGCTATATGTTTCAGTGCCTTTTGCACTTGTGTTTGTAGCTGAATTTATATGTATAGATATAAAAGCATCTCCAACCTCATTAGCTAAATTTGTTCTATCATTAAAACTTGGGTAAACATCTGCATCTCTAGTTACATAGCATTTAATATCGCTGTTATCAAAACGTTTTTTCGCAGATAGTAACATACTTAATGTTAGATTTTTTTCTACCAAATTGTTGCCCATAGCACCTGGGTCACTGCCGCCATGTCCAGCGTCTAAAACAATAATTTTTGAGTATTTTTCTTTAGGTAAAACTGGTTTAATATAGATAAAGCCACCTTTTTTCTCTATATTTATTGCCATAATCTTACTTTCGTTAAATGTAATTGTTGTTTTATTTTTATCAACATTAACATCTACACTTTTTATACCATCAACTGTTGAGTTAAAACTACCTGAAAACATATATTTTTCATAATTTCCTAAAATTTCTAATTTATAAGTTAAATTATTGTAATCATCATAATGAACAAATTTGTTAATATCAATGTCATTACCATAATCACTTATATAGAGATAACCATTTTTATTATCAAAACCAAAATCATTAGATGGCGTTACATAGTTATTTTGAGCCTTTGTAGTGGTTTCAGTTGTTGCTTCAGTAGTTGTGGTAGTAGCTTTAGTTGTAGCAACAGTAGTTGTAGTGGCAGTTGTTGTAGTAGTTTCAGTTGTTGTTTCGGTAGTGGTTGTAGTAGCAACAGTAGTTGTTGTGGTAGTTGAAGTAGTAGGTTTTTGTGTTACAATGTTTGCAATTCTCGTTTTATTGTCCCACTCAATGTCAAAACCAAGAGATGTAGAAACAAACCTTAAAGGAATCATCGTTTTATTGTTTATTATTCTAGCTTTTGTTTGCATAGTTAATGGTTTTCCGTTTACATAAGCTTTATTACTATCTACTTGAATAACAACAAGATTATTATTGTAGTTAATGTAAACTTGTTCTAAATCTTTTTTCCAATCAACAGTTGCACCTAAATTTTCAAAAACTTCCCTAGCAGGAACTACTGTATAGTCATCAAACAGAATTGGAGGCATAGGAAGGTTGTTAAGTTTTTTTCCGTCTATGGCAACAAACATTTCCTCTGCTACATATTTATGGTTTGAATAGTTATATACTAAATTTAAAGTTATGTATTTATTTGCTGCAAATACATTAGATGTAAAAATTATAAATGCTAAAATTAAAGATATAATTCGCGAGCATAATCGCAATTTTATCACTCCTTTCTAAATAAATTATACCATATAAAATAATATTTACAATTAATTCTAGTACATTGTAATATAAATGTAACACTAATTATTAAATATTATTTTAAAAGAGCTACCTTCATTTATTTTAGAATCAACCTTAATTTTTACATTTAATTTTTGGCTAATTGCGAGTGCAATAGATAACCCTAAACCGTTGCCTTCTATTTTTTTATTTCTAGATTTATCTTGTCTATAAAATCTATCAAAAATTTTATTTATTTCATTTTCTTCAATGCCAATTCCGTTATCTTTTACAGAAATAAAAGGTTTGTCACAAATTGTACCAATTTCAATTTCTATTTTTAATTTATCATCTTTTTTATATTTAATACTATTTTCAATAAATATCCAAAGCATTTGTTTTAAAAGATGTTGGTTTGATTTTACTGAAATTTCATTTGGTGGAAATAAAATTTTAGTTTCTATTTCAGGGTTTATTATTTCTAATTCTTTTACAATTTCATTTGCTATAAAATTTAGAGAAGTGTTTTCAAAAGTTATGTCATTTTCATCTTGAGTGTTTTTAGCTAAATATAAGAGTTGCTCTATAAGTTTTTTCATATGTTCAGTTTCGCTTTTTATTGAAGATATTGCTTCTTCTAAAACTTCTGGTTCGTTTTTTCCCCATCTATCCATCATATTTATATAGCCGTTAATTATAGCTATTGGTGTTTTTAGTTCGTGGGAAGCATCTGAAATGAATTGATTTTCTTTATTAAAACTTTCTTGCAATCTTTCTATCATAGAGTTAAATCGCAGAACAAGCATTTTAATTTCATCATCAGAATTTGGTACTTCTATTTTCTTTGACAAATCATAAAGACTTATTTTTTCTGCTGTATCTGTTATTTCTCTTATAGGAGCTAGTATTTTTTTTGTTATATATTTTCCAACAAAAATGGCAATTAATATAGAAAAAATATTTGTGAATATAATAATTAAAAAGCTAATTGTTATAGCCATATTTTCAGTATTATTTCGTCTGAAAATTAGAATTTCGTATGTGTTATTATTATATTCAAAAACCCTGTGCATATAAATGTATTGGTTATCATCAATTGAATTTTTTCCATACATATCATTTTTTTTAGGTTTATTTTCACTATTTTTTTCTATACTAAAATTTTCTGGGTTTGGAAATAAATCAGGGTTTGGCATAGTTTCAATATTTCCATTTGGCATTAAATTTCTATTAAATATTTTAACATCTATATATGGATTGTCTATTATTTCTTCTAATTTATTTTTTTCAAGTTTATTTCCAGATTTTACGTATTCCTCCACTTTATTTGCGGCAGTATTTATTTCTGTTTTGGATATGCTTGTATAATATATCCATATATTAGAAAAGGCAAATATTGAAAAAAGCACAATCATAAGCATAAAAACACTAGAATATATATATGTTATTTTTTTGCCTATTGGAAGTTTTTTATATTTATTTTTTATAAAACTAATCGTTGTCTTTAACAAAATACCCCACTCCTCTAATTGTGTGAATAAGTTTTATATTATATTTGTCATCTATTTTTGTTCTTAAATACCTTACATATACATCTACAACATTTGTTTCTCCAAGATAGTCATATCCCCAAACTTTATTTAGAATTTGTTCTCTTGAAATAACAATATTTTTGTTTCTAACTAGGTATACTAAAAGTTCATACTCTCTTTTTGTTAATTCAATTTTATTTTCTTTATAGTATACAGAGTGCATAGACAAATCTATTTTTAAATCATTTAAAATAAGTATATTATTAATATTTTTTTCATTTGTTATTTTACTACTATGTCTTAAAGCAACACGTATTCTAGCAAAAAGTTCTTCTATTGCAAAAGGTTTTGTAATATAATCATCAGCTCCACTATCAAGCCCCACTATTTTATCCATAGTTTCTCCTTTTGCTGTTATCATTATAATTGGGGTGTCAGATTCTTTTCTAATTCTTCTACACACCTCTATTCCATTTAATTTAGGTAACATTAAATCAAGCAAAACAATATCAGGTTTTTCGTCAAAAAATTTATCTATCCCCTCTTTACCATCTTCAGCCAATATAACTTTATATCCTTCGTGTTTTAATTCTAATTCAATAAATCTTGCAAGCTTTGTTTCATCTTCTATTATTAAAACTCTTTTTTGTTCATTTATTGTTTCTTTCATATATAATCCACCCCTTATAAAAATAAATACGGACGCAAAACCACGCCCGTATTCATAGTAAAATTTCTGTTTTAAATTGATATTAATTATAGATTAAAATTTGATTAAAATTACATTTTTTCTGGTTCGTCGTAGTTTACACCATTTGTATCTACACTAACTTTTTTCATCACAACATCAGTAAGAGGTCTATCTGAAAAATCAGTTGGAATATTAGCAATTTCATTTACAATGTCCATACCATCTATAACCTTGCCAAAGGCAGCATATTGTCCATCTAAATGTGGAGATGTTTTGTGCATAATGAAAAATTGTGAACCTGCTGAGTTTGGAGCCATAGCTCTAGCCATTGATAAAACACCTTCTGTGTGCTTTAAATCATTTTTAAAACCATTCATATCAAATTCACCTTTAATGCTATATCCAGGGCCACCTGTTCCTGTTCCATTTGGACAACCACCTTGAATCATAAAGCCAGAAATTACTCTGTGGAAGATTAAACCATTATAGAAGTTGTTATTAATTAAGCTAATAAAGTTTTTTACAGTATTAGGTGCAATTTCTGGATATAATTCAGCCACAATTTTAGCACCACTTTCTAATTCAAATGTTACAATAGGATTTTTTGTCATATTACTTTTCTCCTTTAAATTAATTTAATTGGTTTAAAATTTAAATAATCAGATGAAACAAGATTATATTTTATTCCATCTTGCACACCTAAAAGACTATTTTTATATTTATTAACACCGTGAAGGTGACCATAAATAACTTGTTTAATGTTGTATTGCTTGAAAATTTTAATAAATTCAGATTCCTCAAATTTATCGTTTGTTGGCGGATAGTGCATTGCTATTAAAATTTTATTTTCATATCCGTTTTTTATTGCAGATTGAATTGATAAATTTAATCTCCCAATTTCTCTTAAATAAATTTTGTTGTCGTGGGGAGTATATCTTGTGTCACCAGGACAAAGCCAACCCCTTGTTCCACAAATTGCAATATCATTATAAATTGCAAAGTTATTTTTTAAAAAAAACATATTATCATACATAGAGTTTAATTTAGATGTGGAATTCCAAAAAAAATCGTGATTTCCTTGAATTAGGATTTTTCTTCCGTTTAAATTTTTTATAAATTCTAAATCAGGAAGAACTTCTGTAATATTCATACCCCAAGATAAATCTCCGTTTACAATAACAGTGTCATTTTCTTGAACTATGTTGTTCCAATTTTCAAGCAGTTTTTGGTTATGGTTTAACCATATGGGGTCAAAAATATCCATAGGTTTTTCTTTGTATAGACTTAAATGTAAGTCTGATATTGCATACAACGCCATTAATTTTCTCCTATTTCTTGTAATAGTGTTTCTAGCTCTGTATTAAATTCTCGCAATTTATCAAGGTTATTTTCTTGATAAAGTTCTATAAATTGATGATTATATTCATTTTTGTTTTCAATATTAGAGTTATTATATAAAATATGTATATTATGAATTATTCTATTAATTATCTCTTCTTTATTTTCCATTAAAGATTTAGTTTCCATAAGTTCATATTTGATTTTATCCATTTCCATATCTAATTGAAAAGCAGCCTCAGCACAAACTTTAAGCCTATCTCGTATTTCGTTTGGAACTGTTTTGTCAAATTTATATCTTAATGAATGTTCAATAGTTGCCCAAAAATTCATAGCTAATGTTCTTATTTGAATTTCACATTTGAATTTTTTGTGTTCTCCTTGTATAAAAATTGGATAATTAATAGTTATGTGATAGCTTTTATAGCCACTTGTTTTAGTGTTTTTGATATAATCTTCCTCTTGTATTATATCCATATCAATGCCATCTCTTTTTTTTATTAAATTTATTACTTCATATATGTCGTCAACAAAGCGACAAATAATTCTTACTCCAGCAATGTCCTCTAAAACATCTAGAGCCTTATCTAAAGGAATATTTCGTCTATTTGTTTTTTCAATTATACTAGCAACACTTTTAACTCTGCCAGTGACATTTTCTATGGGAGAAATGTTTCCAGCAACCTGAAATTCTCTCATAATACCTTTAAATTTAACAAGTAGTTCATCTACCACTTGTTCGTAAGGAAGCAATGCTTGTTTCCAATCAAAAAGCATAAACAACCACCCCCGTACATATATATTAACATATCAGAAAAAATTTTTCAATGACATAATAAAGAATAATTTGTCAAAAAAGTGTTGACTTTTTACAAATATTGTGATATTATTACATTGTAAATGATAATTATTATCAATAAAATATATGGAGGTATATTAATATGAAGAAATTTGTATGTATGGTATGTGGTTATGTTCACGAAGGTACTGAGGCTCCAGAAAAGTGTCCAGTATGTAACGCTCCTGCTTCTAAGTTCCAAGAGCAGTCTGCAGATATGGCTTGGGCTGCAGAGCACGTTGTTGGCGTAGCTCAGGGTGCTAGCGAAGATATTATGGAAGATTTAAGAGCTAACTACGAAGGTGAGTGTAAAGAAGTTGGTATGTACTTAGCTATGGCTAGAGTAGCTCATAGAGAAGGCTACCCTGAAATTGGTTTATACTGGGAAAAGGCTGCTTACGAGGAAGCTGAGCACGCTGCTAAGTTTGCAGAATTACTTGGCGAAGTATTAACTGACTCTACAAAGAAGAACCTTGAAATGCGTGTTGAGGCTGAAAATGGTGCAACTGCTGGTAAGTTTGACTTAGCTAAGCGTGCTAAGGCAGCTAACTTAGATGCTATCCACGATACAGTTCACGAAATGGCTAGAGATGAAGCTAGACACGGTAAGGCTTTCAAGGGCTTATTAGAAAGATATTTTGGTTAATTTATAATATTTAATTATAAATTACAAAACCCCTATGTTTTCATAGGGGTTTTTTGTATATATATTTCCCTACTAAGATAAAATATATTTTATAAAGGTTAATTAAACTGTATATTATTGACAAACAATTTATTTTTTTTTATAATATAACTATATTTTAAGGAGGAATTAAATATGAACACATTAACTTGCATAAATAACAGAAGAAGTATAAGAAGATATGAAGATAGACCTCTTATAAAAGAGGATTTGGATATGTTACTTGAGTTAGCAACAAAAGCGGCAACAGGTTCAGGTATGGAGCCTTGGGGTTTTGTTGTTTTAGATAACAAAGAAGAAATAGACAAATTGTCAGAAGATATAAAAGCTAATTTAGATGCTAATTTAGACAAGTATCCTTACTTAGAGCAATATAAAAAATGGTTTACTAACCCTAAATTTCACGTTTTTAACAAGGCTAACACAGTTATTTTAGTTTACGGAAATAAAGAATCTCATTGGTATGTTTATGACTGTACTTTAGCAGCAGCTAATATTACATTAGCAGGTTATGATATGGGAATTGGTAGTTGTTGGATTGGTTTTGCTGAAGCGTATTGTAACACAAGCGAATTCAAGAAAAAATACAATGTACCAGAAAATTTTGAATTAGTAGCACCATTAAGTGTTGGGTATATTAACGAAAGTTTGTCAACACCAAAAAGAAAGAAACCTATTGTTTTTAATAGCAACAAATAAAAAAACACCTTATATAAGGTGTTTTTTTATTTTGTGTTTAAGTTTAATTGTTTAACCCAATTTTCGATGTTTTCTAAATTATCAATTTTAGAGTCAAATCTCATTCCATTTTCCCAAGTTGGGTTTGTATTAATCATATATTGCAATTCGCTAACACTTCTTTCAATTTGTGAACTTCCAGATGTGCAAAAAGGAATTATAGTTTTTCCGTTAAAGTCGTATTCATCTAAGAATGTATATACAACTTTTGGAGCTTTATCCCACCAAATTGGGTAGCCCAAAAGTATATAATCATAATTATCAAGATTATCTAATTTTTTAATTATCTCTGGCCTAGCTTCAGGGTCAGAGCTTTCTTTGCTTGCCCTAGCGTTAGGGTCATTATAAACCACATCTTCATCTTTATATGGTTTAGAAGGAGCAATTTCTACAAGGTCGCAATCAAGTACAGATTGCAATTGTTTGGCAATTGTTTCTGTATTTCCTGTTAATGAGCAATATGCAACTAATATGTTACTATTTTTATTTCCGATATCAAAATTTTCAATATTATTGGAATGATTAGTTTCTATAAACTTATCTTCAAAGCCTTTACACCCTATTAAAGTAAAAAGCAAAGCGAAAAAGACAATAAAATAATTTATTTTTTTCATAAAAACTTCTCCTTATTATAATTTTCATAAAAACTAAAGTTTATTAAAAATATTTTTTCTTTTTAAATAAAACAAGACAAAATAAAACTATTATTATTGAAACAACTATAATAACATAATAACCATATCTAGTGTTTAACTCTGGCATATATTTAAAATTCATTCCATACCAGCCAGCAACTAACGAAAGAGGCAAAACTATTGTTGTAACTATTGTTAAGGTTTTCATAATATCATTTTGTCTAACATTTATTTGGGCTTGATACATATCTTGAATTTGAACGCAGTACTCTTTTAAAATTTCAGATTCTTCCCTTAACCTATCCACTCTATTTGAATAAAGAGTAATAAGGTGAATAGTGTCTTTATCAAAAAAATCTGTTACCATTTCTTTAATAATATCACATATAGATAGAAGTTGTGAATAATGTCTGCAATAGAGCATTAAATGTCTTTTGATTTCTGGTAACTTAGAAATGATTTTTTCAAAATTATTTTCTATTACCTCTTGTTCTATTTTGCTTAATTTTTCGTCATAACTATCTAAAAAAACTATGTCTTTATAAATAATTTCGCTTAATATTTCATAAAAGAATTTCCCTAAATTGTAGTTATTTTTCTTAGGATTTACACATATATTTGAAATAATTTTTTCCACAAAATCTCCATCGTCAATAAATATGATATAATCTTTAAAAATAATACATTCAAAACTGTTTCTAGATTTCATATTTATTTTAGAAGGAATATAAAAATCACAATAGATGTAGTTATTATAAACCTCTATTTGTGTGCATCTATATGTCTTATGCCTACGATATATTTTTAAGTTAGAGTAGCGTTTTTCTAACTTGGAAAATTCATTTGATGAAAAAATATATATTAAATTTTTTTGATTTTCTTCGAATTTTTTATCTACCTTAAATAAGGTATTTTCTTTTAATTCATACACCATTTTAATTATCTTGTAGGAACAATTTCAAGCCAATATCCATCAGGGTCAGAGATGAAGTAAATTCCCATAGATTTATTTTCATAGCAAATGCAACCCATCTCTTTGTGAAGTTTATAAGCCCCATCAAAATCATCTGTGCTAAAAGCTAAATGAAACTCACAATCACCAAGGTTATATGGCCTATCCATATCTCTTAACCAAGTTAATTCAAGTTCAAAGTCGCTGTTTTTATTAGCTAAATAAACAAGTATAAAACTTCCGTCTTCTGCAGTTTTTCTTCTTACTTCTTTTAAGCCCAAAGCTTTATTATAAAACTCAATTGACTTTTCTAAATTTGCTACATTATAATTTTCGTGAACCATTTTAAATTGCATAATTAAATCCTCCAGTTTTCATTTTTATTGCTTATTTTATAAAACTTAGTTAAATTAAGTTTATTATTTTCATCATTTAAATATTTATCCTGAATAGAATATTCTTCCCACATATGCATTGGGAAAAGATTTTCTATTTCACAATTTTCTAAAATATAGTTTATACCTATATCATAATATATTTCTTGTCTTGGGTCAAGAGGTATAAAAGCAATATCAAATTTTTCGCCTTTTATGGAATCAATTTCCTTTTCGAAATTAATTTTCATATTTTTATTATATTGCTTGCTTTCTTCTGCCCATAACCAACAATTTAGGTCGCCACTATGGTATATTTTTTTACCATCAACTTCAACTATAAATGCGACGCCTAAATCAGTTGATTTTAATGTTTTAATTTTTAAATTATCTACTTCATACTCTTTTCTTGGGTAAACAAAAGTAATGTTAGGTTGATGTATATTTTTAATTTTTTTCTTTATATCATTTGATAATATATATTTTACTTTGTTATCATCAAAAACATTAAATAACTCTCTGTTAAAATGGTCGTGATGGCTATGGCTAGAAAAAATATATATAGGTTTATTTCCTTCAAACTCAGGTAGTTTGCCGTTAAAATAGTCAAATAGGATATAGCAAGTTTCAGTTTCCACTGCAAACCCACTATGGTTTATGTATGTAATGTTCATTTTAAACCTCCAATAAATTCTTATTTATATAGTATAAAACAAAATTGGAAATTTGTCATTAGAAAATGAATAATTTTTAAAAAAATTTAAAAAATAAATATATAGCAATTAATAAGATTTTGTGTTAATATATAAAAGACTTAAATTAATAAAATTGTAACAAGTTGTAAGAAATATCGTTTAATTTTTAATATAAATATGATTGAAAATGTAATAAAAATAATGTATTATTGTATTATGGTTATTTTTGTAATTTTTTTGGAGGTTAGGTATGTTTAACAAGGATATTGGAATAGATTTAGGTACGGCTAACACCTTAATATATGTAAAAAATAAAGGAGTTGTTTTAAACGAACCTTCAGTGGTTGCAATTGATTCAACTACAAATGAAGTTTTGGCAGTTGGAAACGAAGCTAAAGAAATGCTTGGTAGAACACCTGCAAACATTTCAGCAATAAAACCTATGTGTGATGGTGCAATTGCAGATTATGCCGTAGCTGAGGCAATGTTAAGATATTTTATATCAAAGGCATATCCTAAAAATCCTTTTACTCCAAAGCCTCGCATTGTTATATGTGTTCCATCTGGAATCACACCTGTTGAAAAGCGTGCAGTAATTGAAGCCGCAACAAATGCAGGTGCTAGGGAAAAGCACATTTATGTTATAGAAGAACCAATGGCTGCTGCTTTAGGTGCAGATTTAAAAATATATGAACCAACTGGCAATATGGTTGTTGACATTGGTGGAGGCACAAGCGAGGTTGCGGTTATATCTCTTGGAGGAATTGTTTCAAGCCGTTCTGTAAGAACTGGTGGCGACCAATTTGATAGAAATATTATAGATTTTGTTAGGTCTGAGTATAAAATAGAAATTGGCGAAGTAACTGCTGAAGAGATTAAGAAAAATGTTGGTTGTGCTTATTATGATATGAACACAGAAGTTAAGGAAATAACTGTAAAAGGCAGAGATTTAATCACAGGTTTGCCAAAAACATTAACTATAAACTCAAGACAAGTTCAACACGCTATTTTTGACTCTATTGATATAATAGTTGACAATATAAAAAGGACAGTTGAGGACACCCCTCCTGAACTTGCAGCTGTAATAATGGAAATAGGCATATATTTAACTGGCGGAGGAGCTCTTTTAGAAGGCTTAGACGCTTTAATTTCTAAAAGAACAGGTATGCCAGTTCATATTGCAAACAATCCACTAGAGTGTGTTATTAACGGTGTTGGAAAGATAATTGATGATGTAGATGTTTCAAATAAATTGACACCTAGTGACAAAAAAACTCTTGCATAAAATATTTGTAAAGGGTATGGTATTGTGCAAAAAAAATTTAAATTAGTTTTGATTGGTCTTTCTGTGCTTTCGCTAGGTTGTGCTGGTTTTTCTCACAACAGAAAATCCCCTACTTTTGTTGAAAGTTCTTATGGATATGTAATTACACCTGTTCAATCAGCAAATTTACTTGTTGTGGATTGGTTTGAAAATATATTAAAATATTTTAAAGGTATATCTTCTTTAAATTCAGAAAATAAACAACTTAAAGAAGAACTGTTAGAAGCTAGAGCAGAATTAAACAGGCTTAAACTAGTTGAATATGAAAATCTTCAGCTAGAGGCTTTAGTGAATTTACAAAAAGAAAATAGCCAGTATAAAACTGTTCCAGCAAGAGTTATTTCTAAAGACCCAGGAAATTGGTTTGATTCTTTTATAATAAATAAAGGAACAGACAATGGTCTTCAAAAAAATATGGTGGTTATTAACCAAGATGGTTTAGTTGGAAAAATTAGTGAATGTGGCTATAACTATTCAAAAGTTATTTCAATAATTAACGATGCTGATGCTGTAAGTGCGGAAAGTCTTAGAACAAATGACATTGGCTATGTAGTTGCAGATTTTTTGGGAGATGCAAAATGCAAAATGCAGTATTCTGAAAGTTCTGCAGATTTATTAGTTGGAGATGAAATAGTTACATCTCATTTAAGCGAAATATTTCCTCAAGGAATTAGCATTGGCCATATAATTGACTTAACAGTAGATAGCCAAACATCAATTCAATATGCAATAATTGAGCCATCTGTTGATTTTTCAAAATTAGAATATGTATTGGTTTTGGATACAGTTTTTCAAAATGAATATATAGATAACCAAAATGTAAGTGAGGGAAACTAATATGATTTATATTATATATTTAATTGTTTCTACACTTATTTTTATTTTTCAGACAACTCTTTGTCAATACATTGCAATAGCAGGTATAATCCCAAACGTTATGTTAATTTTTGTTGTTGTTATTTCTCTTTTAAAAGGTCCTAACGAAGGTCTTATTATAGGAGTTATAATGGGCTTGCTTCAAGACAGTTATTTTTGTGAATACATCGGAAGCAATTTATTTCTTTATGGAATAATAGGATATTTAATAGGATATCTCACTCCACATATAAATAGGAGTAGCATTGTCACTTCTATTTATATGACTATGTTTGCAACAATAATTTATAATGTATGTTTTTATACTTTAAATATTGTTTTAAGAGGTTATACTGGTTTTAATATTTATTTTTTTCTAAATATTTTGACTGAATTAGTCTACAATGTTATTTTAGTTTTTCTGGTTTACCCAACAATATATTATATAAACCAAAAAGGAACTCAATATTTAGAAAAAAATAATAGGTTTTAATTTAATAGAAATGGAATGTTTTATATGAAAGAATTATTACAAAGTTTTTTTAGAGTAAAAAATCCTAGATTATATATTATGAATGGAATAATTCTTCTTCTATTTTTTATACTTGTTTTTAAACTCTTTTCCTTACAAATTGCAAAAGGAGAGTATTTTAGCCAAGAAGTTACAGGCACAGCAATAAGAGAAGTTGAAGTTGAAGCTGACAGAGGAACTATATATGACAAATATGGTAGAGAGCTTGCTGTAAACAAAACAGCCTACGCTGTTAGTATAGATTCTAATGTTGGTGTAGACAATTTAAATACGGTTTTATTAAATCTTATAGATGTTTTAGAGAAAAATGATGAAAAAATAGTTACATCTTTACCAATTACATCTACCCTACCTCACGAATTTCTTTTTGACGGAAGTTCAAGTCAAGAAACAAGATGGAAAAACAATATGAACCTTTCAAGTGAACTTTCTGCCGAAGAATGTTTTAACAAATTAAGAGAAAGGTTTGAAATTGATAAATCCTTAGATAACATAAGTGCTGGAAAAATATTAGGGATTAGATGTGCTCTTTTTGAAAAAAGATATTCAAAATATGTTCCAGTTCCAGTAGCTTACAACATTTCAGATAAAACATTAACTATATTAAGAGAACAAGGTTCTTCTTTTCCTTGTGTAATAATAGATAATCAAAGCAATAGAGAATATCCATATAATAAATATTTATCTCATATTCTTGGATACATTGGAAGCATTACTGACGAAGAATTAAAAGAAAGTAAAAATAGAGAATATTCTATAAATGATAAAATTGGAAAAGATGGAATAGAAAAAGCTTACGAAAACGATTTAAGAGGTAAAAATGGAAGCCAGTATATTGAGGTAGATAGTTCTGGTAGAAGAATTAATACTATTGAAAATGAAAGTAGTAATCCTGTTTCAGGAAACAATGTTTTTCTGTCTATTGATGCAGAGCTTCAAAAGGCGGCTTATGATGCTTTAGAAGATGCTTTAACAGAAACACAAATTAATAGATTATCTGGTGGAGAATATGGCTATACGGTTTCAGATGTTTTTGAATCTATGATTGAAACAGACAATATTAGAATTAAAAACATATTAAACTCTAAAGACAATACAACACAAGGGTTAATAAAAAATTATATTTTAAAACAAGATGCAAACGCTATTAATGATGTTAAAAAAGCTAGAGAAATATTTTTAAATGGTTTTAAAAATTCTGCAATTTCACAAAGCCAGCTTTTAATTATAATGTATGAACAAGGGTTGATTACAGATAATGATGGAATTGTTTCTAAATTGAAAGCAGGAACAATAAGTTCTTCTACTGCTTTAATTACAAAAATGCGTTCTCAAGAAATAACACCTCAAATGACAGCTATGGACCCTTGTACAGGTTCAATAGTTGTAAATGATGTAAATTCTGGTGAAGTAATAGCTGCAGTTAGTTACCCATCTTATGATAATAATGAATTGGTAAACAATTTTAATAATGAATATTATTTAAGGCTTCAAAATGATGTTACAACTCCAATGGTTAACAGACCATATCAAGAGCCGAGAGCACCAGGTTCAACATTTAAAATGATATCAGCCATTGCAGCTTTAGAGGAAGGGATTATAACTCCTAACACTAAAATTTATGACAAAGGAACTTTTACAGAGGCTGGCAAGCCTTATGCTAGGTGCTGGATTGGTTCAGGTCATGGTTCTCACGGTTCTGTAAATGTTTCAGAGGCTCTTGAAGTATCTTGTAATTATTTCTTCTACACTATTGCGTATAATATGGGTTCAAATGCAATAAATAAATTAAATAATTATATGAAAGCTTTTGGCTTGGATAACGAAACAGGTGTTGAAATATATGAACTTTATGACTCTATGAAAAATTACCCAAGTAGAATTTCATCACCAGAATATAAAGAATATGTTGCAAAAAATAGATATGAAAACCCTGCTCCATCAGATTTAAGATGGACTATGGGTGATACAATTAGAACTGCTATTGGACAGGCGTCAAACAACTATACATCTGCTATTTTAAATAAATATATTGCAACATTAGCAAATGGTGGAACAAGATATAAAAATCATTTTATGACTAAAATTACAGATTTTAATGGAAACATTATTTCTGAATATAAAGAGGTAATAGAGGAAGATTTAAATTTAAAACAAAGTACATTAGATGCAGTTTATAAAGGAATGTATCTAGTTACAAACGGTGAGCGTGGAACATTAAGAAATGTTTTTGCTAACTACCCCATTGAAGTTGCAGGCAAATCAGGTACAGCACAAGAGTCAACTAAAAGAAGTGAGCACACTTTTTTTGTTTCTTTTGCTCCTTATGACTCACCTCAAATTTCAACTACTGTTTTAATTCCATATGGAAATAACAGCGTAACCTCGCCAGCACCAAGGGTTGCAATGCAGGTTATATCAAAATATATGCAAACAGATACAACTGTTGAAAACAGAAATTATAACGGTTTAACTAAGTAATTGTAGAAAAATAAAACAATTTTTATATCGATTTGTTTTTACAACTTGGTATAATATGATATTATTAGAATATAAAGCATTTACTTAGGAGGAATATAATGAGTGAAGTAATAGTTGTAACATCAGGCAAAGGTGGTGTAGGAAAAACAACTACATCAGCAAATATAGGAACAGGACTAGCATTAAGAGGAAAAAGAGTTGTTATAATCGATGCGGATATTGGGCTTAGAAATCTTGATGTAGTAATGGGCTTAGAAAATAGAATTATATATGATTTGGTACAAGTTATAGAGGGCCAATGTCGTTTAAAGCAAGCACTAGTTAGAGATAAAAGATATGAAGGACTTTATCTTTTGCCAGCAGCTCAAACAAGAGATAAAGACTGTATCACACCTGAACAGATGAAAAAATTGTGTAATAGCATAAAGTCGGAGGGTTTTGATTATATAATTATTGATTGCCCTGCTGGCATAGAACAAGGCTTTAAAAATGCAATTGCGGCAGCTAATAAAGCAATTGTGGTTACAACGCCAGAAATTGCAGCTGTTAGAGATGCAGATAGAATTATTGCTATGCTAGAAGCTAACGAAATTATGGATACAACACTTGTTTTAAATAGAATAAGAGTGAGTATGGTTGCTAGAAATGAAATGATGAATTTATCAGATGTTGAAGAAATTTTAGCTGTTGAAACATTAGGTGTAATTCCCGATGATGATAGCATAGTAACTTCAACTAATAAAGGTGAACCTGCTGTGGCTATTGAAAATTCCCTAGCTGGTAAAGCATATAGAAATATTGTTAGCAGAATTTTAGGAGAGCAAGTTCCGCTTTTAGAACTTGTTCCCCCTGCCCCAACACCTTTTTTAAGCCGTATTTTTGGTTGGTTTACAAAAGGTAAGGGGTGATATATATGTATGAAAATAGCGGGAATATAGCAAGAGATAGATTAAAATATCTAATTTTAAAAGATAGAGTTTCTTGCACAAACGAAACTATTGATATGATAAAATATGATGTTTTAAAAACAATATCAAATTACATAGATGTTGATAATATTAACAGCCAAATTTTTATTGAACAAAACGATAATAAACCTCTTTTAATATTTAAAGTGCCAATTAAATAAAGACAGGTGGATTAAATGAACAGAAGAATTTATAATTTAGATTATATTTTGATATTTTGTGTTCTAGCTATATCTGTTTTTGGAATTATAGCAATTGGTAGCGCTGCAAAAATTAATGTTAATGGAATAAAAGGTATATTTTTAAACCAAATATTATGGCTTATAACAGGCATAATTTTTGCAACTATATTTACTTTTTTAGACTATAAAAAAATATCAAAATTTTATATACCTATCTATGTTTTTAATTTAATTTTGCTTATTTTAGTTTTACTAATAGGTGAAGAAGTTAATAATGTTAAAAGATGGATATTTGGCATACAACCCTCTGAATTTTCAAAAATATTTATTATTATATATTTAGCAAAATTTATTGACAAATATAAAGAAAAGATTAATAATATAAATATACTTATATATGGCATAGTTAGTGTTGCTATACCTTTAGTTTTAATAAAAGAGCAACCTTCACTTTCAGCAAGCTTGGTTTTAATGGCAATTTTTGTGACAGAAATGTTTTTAGGAAATATATCAACTAAATACATTAAAATTATTTTGTTTATAGTTGTGCCAATAATAGCAATTGTTTACTTTGATGCAATTAGTAGTGAACATAAAATATTATCTAAGTTTATGGCTGACTATCAAATAAAAAGAATAGCTGATTATATAAATTCAGATTTTTCAAGCCCTAGCTTGTACCAAACTAAAAATTCAATTTGGGCCATTGGCTCAGGGCAATTAATTGGAAAAGGTCTTTTTAAAGGAACTATTAACCAGCTTAGTTATTTGCCAGAATCACATAACGACTTCATTTTCTCTGTTATAGGTGAAGAATTTGGTTTTATTGGGTGCTTGACTGTTTTAGTATTTATGTTTATAATAATATCAAGATGTATAAATATAGCAATTAATGCCGAAGATTTTTTAGGTATGTTAATTGCTGGTGGTGTTGCTGGTATGATTGCTTTTCAAACGTTTGTAAATATAGGAGTTGTTACAGGGCTTTTACCTAACACAGGTATGCCATTCCCTTTTTTAAGCTATGGTGGCAGCTCTATGTGGGCAAATATGATTGCAATTGGTCTAGTACTTAATATAGGCATAAAAAAACAAAAATCTTATTTTTAGGGGGGATTTGTATGAATATTGCGTTAGTAGCAAATGATAGCAAAAAAATATTGATGGAAAACCTTTGTATTGCTTATAGACATATTTTTATTAAACACGATATATATGCAACTGGCACAACTGGACAATTAATTGAAGATACATCAAACATTCCTGTTCATAAATATTTAGCAGGTGATTTAGGTGGAGAGCAACAGCTTGCTTCTCAAATTAGTAACAATGAAATAGATTTGGTTATTTTTTTAAGAGATACATCTTACCCTGTTAAGCCAATGAATACCACAGGCACAGCAGATTTTAACTCTTGCCTTAGGTTGTGTGATATGCATAATATTCCTTTTGCAACTAATTTAGCAACAGCTGAGGCATTGCTTTTAGCTCTAGATAGAGGGGATTTAGATTGGAGAAATTTAGTAAGGAACAATGGAAATAAGTAGTATGAATGGATTAATAAATATTATTTTAATTTTATATTATATAATAATAAATGTTGTTTTGTTTGTTTTAATGGGTTTGGATAAATCTTATGCTGTAAAAAATAAATATAGAATTAAGGAAGCTACATTGTTAACAACATCGTTATTTGGTGGAGGAATTGGTGGCCTTGTAGGTATGAATGTTTTCAGGCATAAAACTAAAAAATATTATTTTTTAGCCACTTTTATTGCCTCTATAATTATTCACGCAATAATTTTATTATTTTTATATGGTATTATATAACAAAAACCAGTATTGAGTTTCAATACTGGTTTTTTGTTAAATCGAGAGTGAATGTAAATTTGCTTCCCTCTCCTTTTTTGCTTTCAACTATAATATTTTGATTAAGTGCTTTTACAAATTCTTTAACAATTGCAAGCCCTAAGCCACTGCCACTTGTTCCTCGTGATTTATCTGCTTTATATAGCCTTTCAAAAATTCTATTTTCTTCTTCTTTGTTTAAGCCTATACCTGTATCTTTAACCTCTACATAAACTTTATCATTTACTATGTAAGAACTTATAAAAATTCCACCATTATTTGTGAATTTAATAGCATTTTCAATAAGATTAATTAAAATTCTACGAACTTTTTCTAAATCTGAATTAACCAAAAGACATTTGTTTTGATAACTAGTTTTAAGATATAAATTTTTTTCATCAGCTTTACCTTTTAATAATAAAACTGTTTCGTTAATTAATTCATTAATGTTAAAATCTGTTTTGTTTATGGAATCTATTGAAATATTAAAGTTATTTAAATCTAGAATACTATCAGACATTTTTTGTAATCTGCAAGTTTCTTTATATATAATTTCTAAATAATACTGGTATTTTTCTTGAGGAACTACACCATCTAACATAGCTTGAATAAAACCTTTTATAGATGTAATTGGCGAGCGTAAATCGTGGGAAATGTTTGATATAATTTCTCGTCTTCGTTTTTCTAAATTTGACAAGTCTTTTGCCATTGAGTTAAAACTGCTACACAATTGAGATATTTCTTCATTCATATTTTCAGTTATTTCAATTTGTTCATCAAAATTTCCTTTAGATATATAATTTGATATAATACTTAGCCTACGAAGTGGCCTAACAAATTCAGTTGTTGTCCAATGTATAGTGACAAAACCAAGAATAACAGCTAAAATTAAATAAAAAATAATAATAAAATAGACTTTGTTAATATTATTTGTAAGCTCTAACAAAGGAACACTTACAAAAATAAACGCTTGAATTTGTTCATTTTTTTCTATTGGATAAACTAAAGTATATTTGTCTTGGTTAAAAACACCATTTACATTTCCTTTTATCCATTTATAATTTTTTTTTGATGAAGTTAAAAAATCTATATTTTTTAGGGTATCCCCTTTTTTTAATGTGTTAATATCTTTTGAAATAGCAATTATTTTTGAATTTGAATCTGTCACAAAAAAGCTATAATCCATATATTTATCTAAAATTTTAATTTCATTATTAAAAATTTCTGTGTTATTTTCACTTAAAAGATAAATATCTGATATTTTAAGTGCTTGGTTTAATAGTTCAGAACGCTGGTCATCATAAAAATACCGTCTATATACTTCACTAAAACCAAGGCTAAGAATGAAAAAAACAATCATTAATACAGCAATGTAATATGTAAAAGTTTTGCCAAAGGTAGTTCTCATTATTTAAGAAAATCCTCTCTTTGTGGTGTGAATATGTCAACTAGTTTACCTTTTTTAGTAATTAATTTACAGCAATGTAAAACGTTTGATGGCATATAAATAGTGTCGCCAGCCTTTATTACCTTTGTTTCATCACCTACTGTAAACTCAAATTCACCTTCAACACAATATGTTGATTGTTCGTGAATATGGCTGTGTAAATCTGCTTCAAAGTAATCTTCAAAATAAACTTCAACCATCATAATAGAGCCATCGTGTGCTAAAATTTTTCTATAATTTTTACCTTCTACAATAACTTCTAATTCTGCATCATTATTATAATAAAAATTTGACATAATAAACCTCCAAAAAAATAAATATAAACATATTATAAAACAAATATAAAAAAAATACAATAGATTAAACATAATTGTTAATTTAATACATATAAATTTAATTAAATGGTGTAAGAGGTAAAATATATGGGAAAAATTGAAAACAAAATATCTGAATACTCTCAATTTCCTTTAGAAGTTATATCAAATACACCTAAATTTGAAATAACAGGAAGAAATAAAATACTAATAGAAAACCATAAAGGAATTAAATCTTTATCAAATGAGATGATAGAAATTAAATTAAGTATAGGAATATTTGTTGTTGAGGGCGAAAGTATTTTAATAAACGAAATAAATAAAGACCATATTTTAATTAGTGGTAATTTTAGTTTTTTTAAATTTGAATAAATTTGGAGTGATTTATATAAGCAAACTATGGAAATTTTTAAATGGATATGTTATAATTTCAATTAAGGGATATAATATAGAGAAATTAATTAATAAAGCTAATCAAAATAATTTAAAAATATATAGTGTAAAAAAAGATAAAAACTTAGCTACTCTAACAATTAGTCCCAAAGATTTTAAAGGTTTTAAAAAACTATCAAGAAAATATAAATGTAAAATTAAAATTATTAATAAAAACGGTTTTTTTAGAGTTTTACTTTTTTTTAGAAACAACATTTTTTATATTGTTGGAATTTTTATTGCCCTATTATTTATATTTTTTATGTCACAAAGAATTTGGATAATAGATATATCTGGAAATAGTAACATAAGCAATAAAAATATTTTAAAATTTTGTAGCGAAAACGGTCTTTATTTAGGTTGCAATAAAAATAAAATAGATGGAAAAAAGTTGTCCGAAAACTTAAAAATAAAGTATAACACTATATCTTGGATAAATATTAGTGTAAAAGGTAGCACAGCTATTATAAAACTATCAGAAGATAAGCCAATAAATAAAATAGAAAAAATGGATAAGCCTTGCGATGTTGTTGCTTCGTCAAATTGTAAAATTCTGTCAATAGTGACTAACAAAGGCACTCCAATGGTAAAAAAAGGTGATACTGTTTTAGCAGGTGATGTTTTAATATCTTCTATGCTTGTGCCAAGTGGCCAAGAAGAAAACCCTGTAAATGATTTTGTAAGTGCAAAAGGTGATATTAAAGGACTTGTCCAAAGGAATTATAGTTTTACAATACCTTTTAATATTAGTGAAAAAGCATATACTAATAATATAAAAAAAGAATATTCTATTAAAATTTTTAGTAAGGAATTTCAACTTAATAAAATTAAACTATATGATAAGTTTGACAAAAACGAAAATATTGTACAATTAAAATTAGGAGAAAGTTGTCCCCTACCGTTTTTTATTAAAACTCAAATTTATAGAGAATATATTCTTGAAAACAAAAAAATTGATGTTGAAACAGCAAAGAAAAAAGCTGAAAAACAAATTTTAGATTATATAATATTAAATTACGACACAAAAACTGATATAATATCTGTTAATAAAAAATACAATAAAACGGACATATCTTTAGAAGTTAGCACAGAAATAATTTCTGAAGAAAATGTTGGTATAGAAAAAGTTGTGGAAAACACAGGAGGATATAATATAAATGGAGAAAATACAAATTCAAGTTCCAGCTAATTTAATGGCAGGTCTTTTTGGAAGTTTTGATTCAAATATAAAAAAAATAGAAAAAGAGTTTAATTCTACAATAATTAATCGTGGTGATGACATAGAAATTGTTGGCGATGAAAACTCTATTGTTAAAGTTGCAAATTTAATTAAAGCCCTTGTTAGACATTTAGAGGCTGGCGAAACAATTGACGAACAAACAATTAATTATATGATTACAGAACTTAATGAAAATGCAATTAGTGATGTAGATAAGTTAAAAGATGATGTAATTTGTATGACAGTAAATGGCAGAGCTTTAAAACCTAAAACCATTGGCCAGAAAAATTACATTGATGCAATAAGAAAAAACACAGTTGTTTTTGGTGTTGGTCCTGCTGGCACAGGTAAGACATATTTAGCTATGGCAATGGCAATTAAAGCTTTTAAAAACGAGGAAGTAAATAGAATTATATTAACAAGGCCAGCAATAGAAGCTGGAGAAAACTTAGGTTTTTTACCAGGTGATTTACAAGATAAAGTTGACCCTTACCTTAGACCGCTATATGATGCCTTATATGAAATTATGGGTGCTGAAAGTTTTCTAAAAAATAAAGAAAAAGGTGCTATTGAAGTTGCTCCTTTAGCATATATGCGTGGTAGAACTTTAGACAACTCCTTTATTGTTTTAGATGAGGCACAAAACACAACGCCTGAGCAAATGAAAATGTTTTTAACTAGACTAGGTTATGGTTCAAAGGCGGTTATAACTGGCGATATAACTCAAATTGACCTTCCAAAAGGAAAGAAATCTGGTTTAAATGAAGCAACAAAAATTTTAAAAAATAT
This sequence comes from uncultured Clostridia bacterium, assembly GCA_944384235.1. Classification (GTDB taxonomy): domain Bacteria; phylum Bacillota; class Clostridia; order Lachnospirales; family CAG-274; genus Gallispira. The sequence continues at coordinate 101,606 of CALWSP010000022.1, read as the reverse complement.
TGACGGAATTAAAATTTGTAATTTAACAAATAAAGATGTTGTAAGACACCCTCTTGTGCAAAAAATAATTGCTGCATACGAAAAATTGGAAAATAAAAGGGATAAAAGATAATATGAATGTACTATTTGAAAACGAAACTAATATAGATGTAAATTCAAAATTAATTGAAGATGTTATTAAAGAAAGTTTAAGTTATGAAAAAATTTCTAATAACTGCGAAATAAGTGTTACAATTGTTGACAACAAAACAATACACCAAATAAACAAGAAACATAGAAACATTGATAGACCAACTGATGTGCTTTCTTTCCCTTTAATTGATTTTAACAAAGAAAGTATTCCAAACAATAGCCAAGTTGTTTACTTAGGTGATATAATAATTAGCATTGAAAAAGCTATTGAACAGGCTAATGAATATGGGCATAGTTTGGATAGAGAGATTGGTTTTTTAACTGCTCATAGTATGCTACATCTTCTAGGATATGACCATATAGAAAAAGATGAAGAAGAAATTATGTTTAAAAAGCAGGAAGAAATTTTAGAAAATTTAAATTTAAGGAGATAAAAATGGAGGAAAACAAACAGTTATTTGAATTGGCTACAAAAGCCAAAGAATATGCCTATGCACCATATTCTAACTTTAAAGTTGGAGCTGCCCTACTTACAGAAGATGGAATGGTTTTTTTAGGAAATAACATTGAAAATTCGTCATATGGGGCAACTGTATGTGCTGAAAGAGTTGCAATTTTTAAGGCTGTTTCAGAGGGGAAATGTAATTTAAAAAAAATAGCCATAGCTTCAGATAGCGAAGACTTTACATTCCCTTGTGGAATATGTATACAAGTTATGCTTGAATTTATGCCAAATGGAGAAGTTATTTTAGGAAACTCAAATGAAATAAAAGTATATAAGGTTTCAGACCTTATGCCAAACAAATTTACTTTAAGATAAAGCGAGGATATTATATGAATAAAAAGTTTCATTCAGGTTTTGTTTCTTTAATTGGTAGGCCAAATGTAGGTAAATCTACCCTTATGAATTTGCTAATTGGAGAAAAAATTTCAATTATTTCAAGTAAACCACAAACTACTAGAAATAAAATTCAAACAATTTTAACAACAGATAATATGCAGGTTATATTTGTTGACACTCCTGGTATACATAAATCTAAATCAAAACTAGGAGATTATATGGTTAAAAGTGCTGAAACATCTTTAAATGATGTAGACATAGTTCTATATTTAATTGAGCCATATGAAAAAATTAAAGATAGTGATAAAGCTATTTTAGAAAGACTTAAAAAAGTTAAAACACCTGTTTTTTTAGTTATTAACAAAATAGACACAATAGATAAAACAGAGATATTAAAGGTTATTGAAAATTATAGTAAAGAATATAATTTTGCTGAAATTATACCCCTTTCTGCTTTAAAAGGAAAAAATCAAGAAACACTTTTAGAAAATATTGAAAAATATCTTCCAGAAGGGCCTAAATATTTCCCAGAAGATATGATTACAGACCAGCCAGAAAAGCAAATTGTGTCTGAAATTATAAGAGAAAAAGCGTTGTATTTACTTCAAGATGAAATACCACACGGAATTGCTGTTGAAATAACATCAATGAAAATGAGAAAAGATAAAGATATTATGGACATTGACGCCACAATATACTGCGAAAGAGATAGCCATAAAGGAATTATTATAGGAAAACAAGGCTCTATGCTAAAGAAAATTGGCTCAAATTCTCGCAGAGATATACAAAGGTTTCTTGGCAACCAAATTAATTTACAAATTTGGATTAAAGTTAAAAAAGACTGGAGAGATAGCGACTTTTTGCTTAAAAACTTTGGCTATGATTCAAGAAACATATAATTAAATGCCATTTTTTTATAAGAATATAATTTAAATATACGCAAAAAATAATACCGAAGGAGGCGTTCTTATGAATGAGTTCTTATGGTCATTATTCCAAAAAAGTGGCAATATAGATTATTATTTAGCATATAAGCAGTTTGATGGCTTAGGAGAGGGTTTAGATGGAAACAAAGAGGATACGAGGGATAGTTATTAGAGAAAATATTGCAGGAGATTTAGACAAATACATTGTTCTTTTTGCAAAAAATGTTGGAAAAATTTCTGTTTTTGTTAAAGGAGCTAGAAATAGGAAATGTAAACCCTTTTCCTCTTCTGCCCTTTTTACATATGGTGACTTTGTTATAACAAGCACACCAAAAACAAACAAGTTAGTTTCTGTTGATATAATAGAAAATTTTTATAATTTAAGAACATCTATGGAAGCATCTATTGTTTCAATGTATTTTGTAGAGTTTATTGATAAGCTTTTTGTAGAAAATTTATCTGACGATGATTCCTTATATTTAGTTTTAAAAGGTTTAAAAAATCTTTCTATATCTCCAGCAAGATATAGAGAAATTCTTATAATTTTTCAAGCAAAATTTATTCAATTACAAGGCTATAAACCAAATGAAGAAATTTATCTTAACAGCAATTTAAAATCAGAATCTTTATATACATTAGAATTTATATTCAACACTGATATTAAAAATGTTTTTAAAATTAATGTTAAACAAAATTTATTTCAAAATATAGAGGAGTTTTTAACTGTTTTAATTAACAATAATTTAGATGTTAGATTAAAAAGTTTTGATATGGTTAAAAAAATAGTCTTGACAAATTAAATTTTAGTGATATAATTTAGTTAAATTAAATATTTTTTCTTCAGGGATTTGTGAAATTCAATACCGGCGGTAAAGCCCGCGAGCCTTTTGGCAGATTCGGTTAAACTCCGAAGCCGACAGTAAAGTCTGGATGTGAGAAGATTTTTATAATATTTTTATATATTATTTTTAACATACCCTGAGTTTTTATGCTCAGGTTTTTTAATGTTAAAATTTAGTTGTAATATATTTTATTAACACACCTATCCCTGTTTATTTAACAGGGATTTTTTTATGGAGGTTTTTATTATGGACTATATGAAACGAGCTATTGAGCTTGCTTATAAGGGTGCTGGGTTTGTTAGCCCTAACCCTATGGTTGGAGCAGTGATTGTTAAAAATAATAAAATTATAGGCGAAGGCTATCACAAAAAATATGGAGATGTTCACGCTGAAATTAATGCCTTTAATAGCTCAAAAGAAGATGTAAAAGGCGCTGAAATGTATGTAACCTTAGAACCGTGTGCTCACTTTGGCAAAACTCCTCCTTGTGCTTATGAAATTATAAAAAAGGGAATTAAAAAAGTTTACATAGGTTCTTTAGATCCTAATCCTTTAGTGGCTGGTAAAGGGGTTGAAATTTTAAAAAAGGCTGGAATAGATGTAGAAACTAATGTTTTAAAAGAAGAATGTGAAAATATAAATCCAATTTTTTTTAAGTTTATAAAAACAAAAATGCCCTATGTTATGTTAAAATCTGCAACAAGTCTTGATGGAAAAATTGCTACTTACACTGGTCAATCAAAATGGATATCTAACGAGAAATCTAGAGAGTTAAGCCATAAATTAAGACATCAGTTTAAAGCAATTATGGTTGGAATAAATACTGTTCTTTTAGATAATCCTAGTTTGACTGCAAGAATTGAAAATGGAATAAACCCAATTAAAATAATTGTTGATTCTAATTTAAAAACACCATTATCTTCAAAAGTTTTAAACACTGAAAATAGCAGTGTAATTATATTAACTATAAGTGATGATTTAGAAAAAATATCTAAACTAAAAGAAATCGGTGTAGAAATAATAAAAACGAAAAATAAAAATAATAAAGTTGACCTAAATGAAGCTATGTTTGAACTTGGAAAGAAAAACATAGATAGTATATTGCTTGAGGGAGGTGGAAACTTAAATTTTTCTATGCTTGAAGAGAAATTAGTTGATAAATGCTTGTTTTTTGTTGCACCTAAAATAATAGGAGGTCAAAACGCAAGAACATCTGTTGAAGGTATAGGTTTTAAAGACATACAAACATCTATAACTTTAAAAAATTTAAAATATAAAAATATAGAAAATGATTTGTTAATATATGGTGATGTAAGGAAGTGATAAAGTGTTTACTGGAATAATTGAAGAAATAGGAAAAGTTATATCCCCTACTACGCCATTAATTATTGAAGCAAAAAAAATAATTAATAACCTAAATGTTGGAGATAGTGTTGCTGTAAATGGAGTTTGTTTAACAGTTACAAAATTTGATAAAAAAACAATATATTTAGATGTAATGAATGAAACATATAGTAAAACAAATTTAAAAGAATTAAAATATTTAGATTCTGTAAATTTAGAAAGAGCAATGCTAGCAAATGGCAGGTTTGATGGACATATTGTTAGCGGACATATTGATGGAGTTGGAGCTTTAAAAGATATAAAAAGCGATGGAAATTCAAAGTGGCTAACAATATCAACTAAACCTGAAATATTAAAATATATTGTTTTAAAAGGTTCTGTAACTTTAGATGGAGTTAGCCTTACTGTGGCTTATGTTGATGATAAGGTGTTTAAAGTTTCAATAATACCACACACTCAACAAATAACAACTTTAGTTCACAAAAAAATTGGAGCAAAAATAAATATAGAAAATGATATTATTTCAAAATATATAGAAAAATTTTTAACTAAACCAAAAGTTAATATTGATTTAAATTATTTAATTGAAAATGGCTTTTAAGGAGGGACTATTTATGTTTGATAAAATTGAAGATGCTATTTTTGATTTAAAAGAAGGAAAAATGATAATTGTTGTTGATGATGAAAATAGAGAAAATGAAGGAGATATAGTTACATCGTGTGAAAAAATAACTCCTGAAGATATGAACTTTATAATTACTCACGCTAGAGGTTTAGTTTGCACTCCTATTTCTCAAGAAATTGCAAGTAAATTAAATTTAACTCAAATGGTAGAAAATAATACTGACAACCATTCAACAGCCTTTACTGTATCTATTGACCACATCAACACAACAACTGGTATTTCTGCAGATGAAAGAGCTTATACTACAAATATGCTAGCAAAGGAAAACTCTAAACCTAATGATTTTAGAAGACCTGGACATATTTTTCCTCTTTTATCAAAAACTGGTGGTGTTTTAGAAAGAAATGGCCATACAGAAGCAACTGTTGATTTAATGAAGCTAGCAGGGTTAAAACCTTGTGGTGTGTGTTGTGAAATAATTAAAGAAGACGGGACAATGGCAAGATTAGATGATTTAATTGAGTTTTCTAAAAAGCACAACCTAAAAATAATATCCATAGAAGATTTAATTAAATATATAAGAAATAAAACAAGGGTTAAAAAAGCTGTGGAAACAAAACTTGTAACTAAATATGGTGAATTTAATGTTAATGGTTACGTTGATGAATTTGGAAAAGAACATTTAGCTTTATATATTGGAGATATTACTTCAGAAGAACCAATTTTATGTAGAGTACATTCTGAATGTTTAACTGGAGATGCGCTTGGTTCAGAAAAATGCGATTGTGGACAACAATATGATGAGGCTATGAGAAAAATTGCCGAAAAAGGTAGAGGCATTTTAATATATTTAAGGCAAGAAGGCAGAGGAATTGGTTTAATAAATAAATTAAAAGCCTATGAACTACAACGAAAAGGTCTTGACACAGTTGAAGCTAATATTAAACTTGGTTTTCCAGAAGATATGAGGGATTATCATATTGCTGCCGATATTTTAAAGGATTTGAATATAAAAAATATAATTTTAATGTCAAATAACCCAGATAAGTTTAAAAAATTAAAAGAATTAAACATTAATATATCAATTAGAGAACCTATCGTTGTTAAACATAGTAAAAATGCTGATTTTTATATGGAAACAAAGAAAAATAAAATGGGTCATTTATTATAAGGAGGAATATATATGAAAAAAATTGAAGGAAATTTAATTGGAAGTGGTAAAAAGTTTGTTATTGTAGCATCAAGATTTAATGAATTTATTGTAAATAAATTAATTGCAGGTGCTGAAGATTGTTTATTAAGGCACAATGTAAAAAGTGAAGATATCTCGTTAGTTTGGACACCTGGAGCTTTTGAAATTCCGTTAGTAGCTAAAAAATTAGCTTTAAAAAAAGAATATGACGCAATCATATGTCTTGGTGCTGTAATTAGAGGCTCAACTACACATTATGACTATGTATGCTCTGAAGTATCAAAAGGAATTGCAAATGTAGGGCTTGAAACTAAAACACCAGTTATATTTGGAGTTGTTACAACAGAAAATATTGAACAAGCAATTGAAAGAGCTGGCACAAAGGCAGGAAATAAAGGTTTTGATGCTGCCCTTTCAGCTTTAGAAATGGCAAGCTTGTTTGACTTTATATAAAAATAAGAGCTAATTTAGCTCTTATTTTTCTTTAGGGTTAAAAATTAATGCCATAATAAACGCAGATGTAATTGCAACTGTAATTCCTGCAGATGTGGCTTTTAAACCACCAGAAATAGCTCCAATTAAGCCAACTTTTTTAACCTCTTCCATTGCTCCAATAGCTAGACTGTTTCCAAAACCAAACAAGGGAACTGTTGCCCCTGCTCCAGCAAAGTCAACTAATTTTTGATACCAACCAAGCCCGCCTAAAATACAGCCAGATATAACAAAAAAAACAAGAATTCTAGCTGATGTTAGCTTTGTTTTGTCAATTAAAATTTGTCCTAAAACACAAATTAAACCGCCAACTATAAAAGCTTTTAAATAATCCATAAAATATACCTCAACTTTCTATTGCTAAACAGTGAGCAATGCCTGCAATGCTTTCTCCTTGTTGAACACTAGTTGGGCTCATTAAAGCACCAGTAGGGATAAAAAGCATTTTTTTAAATTTTTTATATTTTAACTGGTTATAAAAATAACCTGCAAATGTTACAGCAGAACAAGCACAACCACTTCCTCCGCAATGAGTATCTTGCCTTTTGTTTTCAAAAATTTCTATTCCACAATCTTTATGATTTTTGGATATATCATAGCCCTTGTTTTTTAACAAATCAATTAAAAGATTTTTGCCAACTTCTCCTAAATCACCTGTTAAAATAACATCATAATAATCTGGTTTTAAAGAAAAATCTTGAAAATGTTGATATAAAATGTCAGCAGCAGCAGGAGCCATAGCCGCACCCATATTATTTGCATCTGTTATTCCTAAATCTACAATTTTTCCGGTTGTTATTCTTTTTATAAAAGGTCCGTTGTCATTAATTGATAATACTGCACTGCCTTGCCCTGTAACAGTCCAAGTAGATGTTGGCGGGCGTTGTGTTCCTAAATCCATAGGAAACCTAAACTGTTTTTCGGCTGATGCAAAATGGCTAGATGCTCCACATACAACGTACTTTGCCCCTCCACTCTCAAGCAAAATGCTTCCTAAACTCATAGATTCACCCATTGTAGAACAAGCGCCAAAAACACCAAAGAAAGGAATATTTAACCCCCTAACACCAAAAGTTGAACCGCAGCATTGGTTTAATAAATCTCCAGTAACAACATAATTAATATCGCTAGGGTTTAAATTAGCTTTGTTTATAGCTAATTTTATACTATCTGATGCAATTTTACTTTCAGCTTTTTCCCAGCTATCTTGTCCATTTAAATTGTCTGTTAAAATAACATCAAAATATTCCCTTAAAGGACCTTCACCCTCTTTTGTTCCAACAATTGAACTTGTTGATATAATAGAAATATTTTTTTCTAATTCAATAGATTGTTTTCCAATATGTTTTGCCATTATATCCTCCTACAACAAAAAATAATATATAACACCAACTACAACTGATGTTAAAACTCCATATAATATAACTGGGCCAGCTACCACAAATATTTTAGCTCCAAGGCCTAAAATAAAACCCTCTTTTTTAAATTCAATAGCAGGTGATGTGACAGAGTTTGAAAAGCCAGTTATAGGAACAATGGAGCCAGCCCCAGCAAAATGTCCTATTTTGCTATATAAACCTAAACCAGTTAATAATGAGGCTATGAAAATTAAAATAGAAGATGTATATATTTGGCTCATTTCAATTGTCATTCCAAAAAGCCTACAACAATTCATTATAAATTGACCTATACAACATATTATTCCACCAACTATAAAAGCCTTTATACAATTATATAATATTGGACTGTTTGGTGATTTTTTTTCAACCATTTTTTGATATTCTTGTTTTGATATTTCCTTTCCCATAATACCTCCTAATAATAAAAACCATCTACAAAATAATATAATAAAGAGCCTAAAGTTTTGCCAAGAGCTATGCAGACAATAAAATATTTTAAACCTTTGTTTAATTTATGCCTTCTAGCTAAAATAGGTATAACATCTAAAACTTCTGCCAATGAAACAGCCAAGCAACCGTAAAAAATGCCGATAATTAAGGAATAAAATAAAACAGTAATTTTTCCAATGGGCAAGTAGTAATAAAAATTTATATTAAAAGTTCCAAATATACCTCCCAAAATTATAGCATTTTCATATAACATTATTTTATTTTCTGTTTTTGTTTTTTGAGCTAATCGTGGCACTATGCCAATAATTGCTATAAATGCAAAAACCGCACCTGATATAACTATTCCTCCACCAATACCAATTAAAAACATTAATATATATTTAATTGTTTCCATTTTCTTTCTCCTTATTTAATGTATCTACAAGATTTGTATTTACATCATCTTCATAAACAGACATTTCAACTTCTATTGGTGTTGGGTCACTTGTTAATTTTTTATTTCCAAAGTGATTAAAAAACACTATTATTCCAATAGCAAGGCCAATTGAATATGGCAAATCAATTAGTGCTGGGTTTTCAACTCTTTCTCCAAAAAATATATAATAATAATTTTCAAAAACTGTTGCCATTTGTGCATCAGAATGAAAACTCATTATAGCTGTTGCAGAGCCAGCAAACAAAACTAAACATATAAAAACCATTTTAGAATAAACCCAGATTTTGTTTTCTTTTTTCTCTTTTTCAAATTCTATGATTGTATCCATTTCACCAACATTATTAATAGTGTTTTGTGGTAAAGCCTTGTCAATAACATTTATAATGTCCATTATAGAAACTAAATAGGCTTTATTTTTTTCTTCTTTAATTTCTAAAATTTTTAAGTTTTCAACTCTCTTTTTTATTTTATTTTCAGCATAAACTTCAGCTATATCCTTAATATAAACTTTTCCCATTTTATTTACTTTATATTTTTTTATAGGTTTAATATAAATATCCAAAACATCACCTCAAAATAAAAATACAGTATAAAAAGTTTAAATTAAACTTATATACTGTATTATTTATTAAAAAAACAATATTTATTCAATTTTTTAACTACACATTAAATCTTTCATTTTTTTAAGTATTTTCTTTTCAAGCCGTGAAATTTGAACTTGAGATACTCCTATTATATTGGCAACTTCTGTTTGTGTCATTTCATTTATATACCTCATTTTAACAATGTTTTGTTCTCTTTGCTCTAACTTATTTATTGTTTCATTTAATAAAATATTATTTACAATTTTTTCGCTTTTGTCATTTTCAAAAACAATGGTGTCAACAACATTAAGTTCATTGCCTTTTTCGTTTGTAATTTTTCTATCAATAGAATCAACATCTCTAACGGAATTAAGGGCAACTGTTAAAATTTCTTTATCAACTTCAATATAATTAGCTATTTCATCTATATTAGGTTCTCTATTAAATTTTGAAGTTAAAATTTCTTTAGATTTTATAGCTTTATAGGCTACTTCTTTTAAACTTCTACTAACTTTTATAAGGCCATCATCTCTAATATATCTTTTAATTTCGCCTATTATCATAGGCACAGCATAAGTTGAAAATTTAACATCATAGTCAAAATTAAACTTTTTAACTGCTTTTACAAGGCCCATTGAACCAAGTTGAAAAAGGTCATCTTTATCTATTCCTCTATTAATGAATTTTTTAACAATGCTCCAAACAAGACCGATGTTTTCGTTAATAATTATTTCAAAGGCGTTGTTATCTCCATTTTGAGCTTGCTTTATTAGTGTATGTATTTTTTCCATACTACATCAAATCCTTATACATTATAATTTTAGTACCCTTTCCAACAATTGAACTAACTTCAATTTTATCCATAAAAGATTCCATTATTGTAAAACCTAAACCTGACCTTTCACAATCTGGTTTTGATGTATACATAGGTTCTCTAGCTATTTCAATGTTTTCAATTCCTTTTCCGAAATCTTCAACAATAATTTTAACTTTGTTTTCATCTATTTCACAGCTTAACTCAATTAATCCCTCGTTATCATAAGCGTGTATAATTGAGTTTGTAACAGCCTCACTTACAGCTGTTTTTATATCTTCCATATCGTTAATACTAGGGTCTTTATATAATAAAAAGCCAGATATTGCAAGCCTTGCAAAAGCTTCGTTATATGGCTTTGCATCAAATATAATCTTCATACTATTCATTATAAATCCCCCATTCTATAAAGGCTTGTCCTATACTATCAAATTTAGAAACAATTTTATAAAGCCCTGACATATTAAAAATTCTTTCCATATTTCCTTTAACTCCAACTAAAGCAAGCCTGCCATCTTTATCTTTTACTTCTTTATATCTACCTAAAACCATTCCTATTCCTGAGCTGTCCATAAAATCTACATCACTTAAATCCATAATCATATCTTTAATATACCTGTTTGTGTTTTTGTAAATTTCTTTTTTTATAATTTCGCTTGTATAGTGGTCTATATCACCACTAATTTTAACTATATATACATCTTTTAAATATTCGCACTTTACCACAATATTACCTCCTTTTTATATATATTTTAATTTTAAAACTTATGAAACCATCTTGCAACAAAAAAAACCAAACAAATTATCTAAAAAGTCTTTACTTTTCTCAAATTTGTGATAAAATAAACTTAGAATATAAATTCGAAATGTAATGAGGTATAAAAATATGAAAAAATTAACAGAAATGCAATCCAAAATCTATGAGTACATAAAAAGTGAAATTAAAAATGGAATGACGCCATCAATTAGAGAAATTTGTAAGGCTGTTGGTTTGTCTTCAACTTCTTCTATCCACTATCATTTGGATAATTTAGAGCAACTTGGTTATATTTCAAGACCAAAGTCTAAAAAAAGATGTATAGAAATTTTAGAAAACGACTTTTATGTAGATAATTCAAATTCTGGCAATATGCCTGAATATAGTAATGTGCCTATTATTGGTTCAGTTGCTGCTGGAAAGCCAATTTTAGCTTCTGAAAATATTGAAGGCTACTTTACTGTCCCAACTTCATATTTATCAAATTCTAAAAGCTTTATGCTTAGAATAAAAGGAAATAGTATGACAAATGCTGGCATTCTTAACAATGATTTAGTCCTTGTTAAAGAAACTAGAACAGCAAATAATGGTGACATAATTGTTGCTTTAATTGACGATTCAGCAACTTGTAAAACTTTTTATAAAGAAGAAGAATATATAAGATTACAGCCAGAAAATGATGCCTATGAGCCAATTTATGTTAAAGAATGTAACATTATAGGCAAAGTTACAGGGCTATTTAGGAGTTACTAAAATGGATAATTTTTTAAATTATTTGGTTAAAAAGTCAAGCATTGAAAAAAATGAATATTTTAATTATAGACAGCCAAAAAAGCAAATAGAGAAAGATTTTAGCCCTGAATATAATAAAATTTTAGACACAAACCTTAGCAATTATGTTATTTTTGACCTTGAAACAACAGGTTTAAAAGCTGGGGTAAACAAAATTATTGAAATAGGGGCTGTTAAAGTTTTAAACAACGAAATTGTAGATTCAGTTAGCAAACTTATAAACCCTGAACAATTTATTTCTCCATATATCCAAAACATAACTAATATTACAAACGAAATGGTGGAAAATCAAGAAACAATAGATAGGTATTTACCAACTTTTATTGAATTTATTTCAGATTTGCCTTTAATAGCGCATAATGCAAGTTTTGATATGTCTTTTTTGATTTATGAGTGCAACAAAATTGGGCATAAAATAGAAAATGATGTAGTTGATACATTACATTTAAGTAGAAAATATAATAAAGAATGTAAACGCCATAATTTAGCCTATTTAACTGAATTTTTCAATATAGAGTTAAAAAATGCCCATAGGGCTTATTTTGACGCTTTAGCAACAAATGAAGTTTATAAAATAATTAAAACTAAAACAAACATTAAATAAAAAATAGCTAGACTTAAAAGTCTAGCTATTTTTTATTTAAAAATTAATTAGTTTAATTCAGCAAAGTACTTAATAGTTCTTACCATCTGGCTAGTGTATGAGTTTTCATTGTCATACCAAGAAACTACCTGTACTTGATATAAATCGTCGCCTACTTTAGTTACCATTGTCTGAGTAGCGTCAAATAAAGAACCAAAAGTCATACCGATAACATCAGAAGAAACGATTTCATCTTCGTTGTAGCCAAAAGATGCAGAAGCAGCAGCCTTCATAGCAGCGTTGATACCTTCAACAGTAACGTCAGCACCCTTAACAACAGCTGTAAGAATAGTAGTTGAACCAGTTGGAACTGGAACTCTCTGAGCAGAACCGATTAACTTGCCGTTAAGTTCAGGAATAACTAAACCGATAGCCTTAGCAGCACCAGTAGAGTTAGGAACGATATTAACAGCAGCAGCTCTAGATCTTCTTAAATCACCCTTTCTCTGAGGACCATCAAGAGTCATCTGGTCACCAGTGTAAGCGTGGATTGTAGACATAATACCAGACTGGATAGGAGCATACTCGTTAAGAGCTTTAGCCATTGGAGCTAAACAGTTAGTTGTACAAGAAGCAGCAGAAATAATTGTATCTTCTGCAGTTAATGTACCTTCGTTTACGCTATATACAATTGTTGGCAAATCATTACCAGCAGGAGCAGAAATAACAACCTTCTTAGCACCAGCAGTGATGTGAGCAGCAGCCTTATCCTTAGAAGTGTAGAAACCTGTACACTCAAGAACAACATCTACATCTAACTCACCCCAAGGTAACTTAGAAGCATCAGCTTCCTTATAGATTTCAATTTCCTTACCATTTACAACGATAGAAGATTCCTTAGCTTCAACTGTGCCGTCGAATCTACCCTGAGTAGAATCATACTTTAATAAGTGAGCTAAAACATTAGGTGCAGTTAAGTCGTTAATAGCAACTACTTCATAACCATCAGCTGCAACCATCTGTCTAAAAGCAAGTCTACCAATACGACCAAAACCATTAATAGCAACTTTAACCATTTTTTATTCCTCCTAAAAATGAAATAATTATAAGGCAATGCCTTAATTTATGTTATAAATATAACAAGATATTATTATATTTAAACATTAACTAAAATTTATTATATCACAAAGTTGTAAATGTTTAAACAACTTTTTTTAAAATAAATAGAAAAAATAAATTTTTATTAAAATCTTACAAAATAAACCAAATAATTAAATATAATTTATTAAATATATACTATAAATTTTGAAATTTATAATATATAAAATTAATTAATATTAATTTATATAGTTCATATAAGTGTAATATTTATAAATATATTACACTTATAGAACTTAAATAAACCATCTTTTTATATCTTATTTAAAGTATTCTACACCTGATAAGAATATTTTCTGGTCTTTTTCACCTGGTACATTTGAATATACACCATTTCCAATTCTTTCAGAGTGGCCCATTTTGCCAAGAACCCTACCATCAGGGCTTGTAATACCTTCAATTGCATATACAGAGCCATTTGGATTAAATTTTATATCATAAGTTGGGTTAGCCATATTATCTACATATTGAGTAGCAATTTGACCATTTAATGCTAATTGATTTATAGTATTTAAATCAGCCATAAACCTACCCTCACCGTGTGAAAATGCCACTTTATGAACATCTCCAACATTAGTGTTCCATAACCAAGGAGATTTATTTGAAATAATTTTAGTGTCTGCTAAACAAGAAATATGTCTACCAATTGTATTAAATGTTAAAGTTGGTGCATTATCTTCCATATCTCTAATTTCTCCATAAGGAACAAGACCTAATTTAATAAGGGCTTGGAAACCGTTACAAATACCTAAAATAAGACCATCTCTATTTTTTAATAAATTCATAGTGGCTTCTTTTATTTTTGGATTTCTAAAAATAGCAGCAATAAACTTACCTGAACCGTCTGGCTCATCACCAGCTGAAAAACCACCAGGTATCATAATTATTTGGCTATTATCAATCATTTTAGCCATTTTATCAATGCTTTCTTCAAGCCAACTTTGTTTTAAATTGCTAACAACTAAAGTTTCTGCAACTGCACCTGCATTTTCAAAAGCTTTTTTAGTATCATATTCACAGTTTGTTCCAGGGAAAACAGGAATTAAAACTCTTGGGCTTGCAATGCCTTTTCCGCTGTTGTTTTTAATAGCAATTTCAAATGGTTTAATTTCAATGTTTGAATTGTCAACTTTGTCATAATACATTGTTGGGAAAACTTTTTCAAGCTTTCCAAGCCAAACTTTTTTAGCTTCCTCTAAATCAATTTTGACATCATTTACAACAAAACATTTATCTTCAATTGTGCTACCTATAATTTTATAATCATAACCATCAAAGATATTTCTTAACTCATTTTCATCACAAGGAACTTCCAAAACAAATGAACCATAGTTGTAATTAAATAAATCATCAAAGCAAATTTTAAAACCAATGTCATTACCAAATGCCATTTTGCTAACAGCAGCAGCAATACCACCATTGCCTATTGTAGAAGCTGATATTACTTTTTTCTCTTTAATTAATTTGCTAACAAGTTCAAAATTTCTAGTAAGTTGTTTAAAATTAGGAACATCATAAGAATTATACTCACTATTTAAATACACAATGTAGCTATCTATTGTTTTAAATTCAGGTGAAATAATATTTTCTATGTTTGTAGCATTTACAGCAAAAGAAACTAACGTTGGTGGAACGTCTAAATCTTTAAATGTTCCAGACATACTGTCCTTTCCACCTATTGCAGCTGTTCCAAGTTCCATTTGAGCAACTAAAGCACCTAATAATGCGCTAAATGGTTTACCCCACTTTGTTGGTTCATCTCCAAGTTTTTCAAAGTATTCTTGAAATGTTAACCTACAAGACTTGTAATCTCCGCCTGTTGAAACAATTTTAGCAACAGATTCAACAACAGCATAAATTGCACTATGAAATGGACTCCACTTGGCTACTTTAGGGTTATATCCATAACTCATTAATGTAGCAGTTGTAGTTTCTCCGTCTAAAACTGGAACTTTAGCAGCCATAGCCTCTATTGGTGTAAGCTGATTTTTTCCTCCAAAAGGCATTAACACAGTGTTTGCACCAATTGTTGAGTCAAATCTATCAACAAGACCTTTTTGAGAAGCTACATTTAAATCTGATAAATTTTCAAGCCACTTTTCTTTTAAATTACTATATGTTTCAACTTTCTTTTCTTTTTCTTTAATAGAACTAACCTTAACTTTAGCGTATTGAGTTGCACCGTTAGTGTCAAGAAAATCTCTTGAGATGTTTACAATGTCTTTGCCATTCCAGAACATTTTTAATCTTCTATCGTCTGTAACTTCTGCAACAACAGTTGCCTCAAGATTTTCTTCGTTTGCAAATTTAATAAACTTTTCTACATTATTTTTTTCAACAACAACTGCCATTCTTTCTTGAGATTCAGAAATAGCAAGTTCTGTACCATCTAAGCCTTCGTATTTTTTAGGAACTAAATCAAGGTTAATCTCTAAGCCGTCAGCTAATTCACCAATAGCAACAGAAACACCACCAGCACCAAAGTCATTACATCTTTTAATCATTTTACTAACTTCAGCGTTTCTAAAAAGTCTTTGAATTTTTCTTTCAGTTGGAGCATTACCTTTTTGAACTTCTGCGCCACAAGTTAAAATAGATTCTTCATTATGTTCTTTTGAAGAACCTGTTGCGCCGCCACAACCATCTCTACCTGTTCTTCCACCAGTTAAAATGATTATATCGCCCTTTTCTGGTCTTTCTCTAACAACATTTTCTTTTTTAGCTGCTGCAATAACAGCACCAATTTCCATTCTTTTAGCTACATAACCTTCATCATAAATTTCTGAAACTTGACCAGTAGCAAGACCAATTTGATTGCCATATGAACTATAACCTTGAGCAGCTCCAATAACTAATTTAGATTGTGGCAACTTGCCTGGGAGCGTGTTTTCAACAGGAGTTGTAGGGTCGCCTGCACCTGTAACTCTCATTGCTTGGTAAACATAGCTTCTTCCTGAAAGTGGGTCTCTTATGCAACCACCTATACAAGTTGCAGCGCCACCAAAAGGTTCTATTTCAGTTGGGTGGTTGTGTGTTTCATTTTTAAACATAATAAGATAATCTTCTTTAACACCATTTACATCAACTGGAACAACAATGCTACAAGCATTTATTTCTTCAGATACATCAAGGTCATCAAGCTTTCCGTTTGCTTTTAAAGCTCTCATTCCTATTACAGCAATGTCCATTAAACATAAAGGTTTGTTTTCTCTACCCAACTGCTTTTTTAAATCTAAATATAAACTATAAGCATCATCTAAAACTTTTTTATATTTTCCATCTTCTATTTCTACATCAGTTATATTAGTAGCAAATGTAGTATGTCTACAATGGTCTGACCAATAAGTATCTATAACTTTAATTTCTGTTATACTAGGGTTTCGTTTTTCTTCTTCTTTAAAATATTTTTGGCAAAAAACTATATCGGCATTGCTCATAGCTAGCCCCATAGTGTTTTTTAATTCAATTAACTGACTTTCGGTTTTATCTATAAAACCGTTTAAAATTTCTACTTTTTCGGGAATAATAAGATTCATTTTCAAAGTGTCAGGCTTTTTATTAGACGCTTCTCTTGAATCAACAGGATTAATACAATATTTTTTTATTTTTTCAATTTCCTCTATTGTAAGAGAGCCTTTAAGCACAAAAACTTTTGCACAAGCTATAATTGCATCATAGTTTCCACTTATAATCTGAATACATTGCATTGCAGAATCGGCCCTTTGGTCGTATTGGCCTGGTAAATATTCCATAGCAAAATGTAATTCATTTTCGTTTAAAGGAAAATCTTCTTCGTATATGATGTCAACAGGCGGTTCAGAAAAGACAGTTTTCTTTGCTAATTCAAAATCGCTATCTTTTATTCCCTCAACATCATATCTAACAAGAATTCTAACATCATTTAGAGAAGTGATACCTAAATTTTCCCTAATATCTGCTAATAAATGCTTAGCCTCAATATCACAACCCTTTTTCTTTTCAACAAAAACTCTCTTAATATCCATAATTATTCCCTTTCTGTTATAAAACTTTTATAAAAATTTATTTAGCATCATTTTCAAGGAAGCCCTCAAGACGCATCTTTTTATATTCACTAAATTTACCCTCATCTAATGATGTTCTAATTTCTTCCATCATATTGTTAAAGTAGTATAAGTTGTGAATAACACAAAGTCGCATTGCAAGCATTTCCTTGGCTTTAAATAAATGCCTTATGTAAGCCTTACTGTATTTTCTACAAGTAGGACAATTACATTCGTTGTCAATTGGTGTGTCATCTAACTCATATTTTGCATTGAGTAAGTTGAGCTTACCTTTGTTAGTGTAAACATTAGCGTGTCTACCATTTCTAGCTGGAAGAACACAGTCAAAAAAGTCAACGCCTCTATCAACTGCCTCTAAAATATTAGCAGGCGTACCAACACCCATAAGATAAGTAGGTTTATTTTTTGGAAGGTATGGCACTACATTTTCAATTGTTTCATACATTTTTTCGTGAGTTTCACCAACAGCTAAGCCACCTATTGCATAGCCTGGCAAATCAAACTCAGAAATTCTTTTAGCGTGTTCAATTCTGATATCTTTAAATGTTCCACCTTGATTTATACCAAAAAGTAACTGATTTTTATTTATAGTATCTTCAAGAGAATTTAACTCATTCATTTTTTTAATACATCGCTCAAGCCAACGTGTAGTTCTTTCAACAGAACTTTCAATATATTTTCTATCAGCAAGAGAAGGAGGACATTCGTCAAATGCCATAGCAATAGTAGAGGCTAAATTTGACTGAATTTGCATACTTTCCTCAGGTCCCATAAAAATTTTTCGTCCATCGATGTGTGAGTTAAAATAAACTCCTTCTTCTTTAATTTTTCTTAAAGTTGTTAAAGAAAAAACTTGGAAACCGCCTGAATCTGTTAATATAGGCTTGTCCCAAACCATAAACTTATGCAAGCCCCCTAGCTTTTTAACAACCTCATCTCCAGGTCTTAAATGTAAATGATAAGTATTTGAAAGCTCTACTTGACACTTAATGTTGTTTAAATCTTCTGTTGAAACAGCTCCTTTAATAGCTGCTGCTGTGCCAACATTCATAAAAACTGGTGTCTGTATTGTTCCGTGAACAGTTTCAAGCTGGCCACGTTTTGCATTTCCCTCTGTTTTTAAAATTTTATACATATCAAACCTCTTATAAACATATTTGCTTTTAGTATACAACAAAATTTTCAAATATTCAATCAGTTTTTATATAAAAATATAAATTCCGTCAAATCTAACTAAATAAATTATAATTGCAAAAAAAATAAAAACAAGTTATACTATAAATAACATTAAAACTAATTAGGAGAAAAATATGAAAAAAATAAAATTACAAGCAACAACAACCTTTGGTTTAGAAGCAGTTGTTAAAAGAGAAGTTGAAAAACTAGGCTTTAAAGACATCAGTGTTTCTGATGGTTATGTTGAATATAGTTCTGATTTAGAGGGAATTGCAAAGTCTAACCTTTGGCTTAGGTCAGCAGATAAAGTTTTGTATATAGTAGGAAGGTTTCAAGCAGTTACCTTTGAAGAACTTTTTGATTATACCTATTCTTTGCCTTGGACTGAATTGCTGCCTGAAGATGCAAAATTTGTAGTAAATGGAAAATCAATAAAGTCCACTCTTTCAAGTGTTCCTGCTTGTCAGTCAATTACAGAAAAAGCAATTATAAACAAGTTAAAAACTAAATATAATGTTGACAGGTTTAAGAAAAATGGTGCTGAATATAGTATTCAAGTTGCTTTATTAAAAAACACTGTAACCATAACTCTTAACACATCTGGCCCATCTTTACATAAAAGAGGATATAGACACGGGCAGGTTATGGCTCCTTTAAAAGAAACTATGGCCGCAGCTCTTATACAATTAAGCTACTGGAATAAAGATAGAATTTTACTTGACCCTTGTTGTGGTTCAGGAACTATTCCTATTGAAGCTGCTATGATTGGCAGAAACATTGCTCCTGGTTTATCCAGAAAATTTGACGCAGAAAAGTGGAGCTTTATTCCAAAAGAAATTTGGCAAGAAGAAAGAAAAAAAGCATATCAGGCTATAAACTATGATATAAACTTGCAAATATATGCTTCAGATATTAATAAACACGCAGTGGAAATAGCTAAAGTTAATGCCGAAAATGCTGGTGTTGATGATTGTATAGAATTTTCACAAACACCATTTAATAAACTTAAATTACCTGGTGATTACGGCGTATGTGTTTGCAACCCACCTTATGCTGAAAGAATGGGTAGTTTAGCTGATGTTGAAAGGCTTTATACAGATATGGGAAAGCTATTTAATTCAAATAAAACTTGGTCTACATATTTTATTACATCTCACGAAGGCTTTGAAAAACTGTATGGAAGAAAAGCTGATAAAAAGAGAAAACTATTTAATGGTAACGTTAAAACTGACTACTATCAATATTTTGGGCCTCGCCCTAACAAAGAAAAATAAAAAACTACCCACAAAAGTGGGTAGTTTTTTATTTGCATCTTTTTAGAAAAATTTCAAACACTTTGTTAATAACTTCATCATTTAAAACTTCGTTATATGTAGCACTTTCTCCATCTTGATTTATAATTTGCTCCATAATAACAACACAATCAGAGTTATCTTCAGCCATAACAACATATTCATAGCCTTCGTATTCAATTAAATCTAAAAATTCCATTTCTATTTCATTACCCTTACTATCTGTAAGAATAATCAAATTTTCTTTATCTATCAAAATAACTGCTCCTTACATTACATAATTTTACAGTTTTTTGTATTTGTTTCTTTCACAAGGTCGTCCCCTGTTCTATTATTTTTGTTAATACAATTTGTAAACACCATATCTTCACTGTTTTCAACTTCAAAAGCAGGTCCGTCAGCACCAACAACTGTTACATTGTTAAACTTAATGCCTCTTGTGTTGCACATATAAAAACCTTTTTGCTTAACTTCTTCAGCACCAACAAGCATAGCAGGAATTCCAGCAACTGCATCATCAGCCATTTCAATATATATATTTTCAAATGTACAATCTTCTACATACATTTCAGCAAGGCCATAGAAATAACCAGCAGAAGCATTTACCCTCTTACAAGTCATATTAGCAAAATGTAATCTTCTAAATGCAGGAGTATCCTTTGTAACAGGTGCAGGGTTCTTGTCACAAGTTTCAGGGTCCATACCTCTTGGTCCCCACATATAATAAAGGTTTGCAATAAATGGGCAAAGAACATTTTCCATAATTACATTGTCAACTCTAATGTCCTCTACTACACCGCCTCTAAATCTTCTAGACTTAAGTCTAATACCTCTGTCTGTGTTTTCAAAGACACAGTTTGAAATAGTAACATTTACAATGCCACCACTCATTTCAGAACCAAGAACTACACCACCGTGGCCGTGAACCATAGTACAGTTGTTAATTACAATATTTTTACAAGGAATTCTTTCCTCTGTATCTTCTGTACCAGCCTTAATAGCAATACAGTCATCACCTACGTCAATATGACAGTTGCTAATGTGAATATTAGTACAAGACTCAGGGTCAATACCGTCTGTGTTTGGTGAATCATAAGGGTTTTTAATTGTAACATTATCTATTGTGATGTTGTCACAAAGAATAGTGTTAATAGTCCAGCTTGGAGAATTTTTTAAAGTTACCCCTTGAATAAGAACATTT
Source organism: uncultured Clostridia bacterium (assembly GCA_944384235.1). Classification (GTDB taxonomy): domain Bacteria; phylum Bacillota; class Clostridia; order Lachnospirales; family CAG-274; genus Gallispira. Next base: position 80,526 of record CALWSP010000022.1, on the reverse strand, counting down.
TTACATTCATAAGGTGCAATCATTTTTGGTCTAGGATATTTATTTTCTTTTGCTCTAAAAATATCCCACCAAAATTGACCTTGTCCGTCTAATGTACCTCTACCAGTAATAGAGATGTTCTCTTCGTTATAAGCATTAATAAGAGAAGCATAACACTCTCTTTTAACACCTTCCCAACGAGAATTAACAATAGGGTATTCTTCAATATCATTTGAGAAAAGCAAAGTTGCCCCTGCTTCAACATTTAATTCAATATTGCTTTTTAAGAAAATAGGGCCAGTTAAATATGTACCTGCTGGAACATATACTGTTCCACCACCATTTTCTGCACACATATCTATTGCTTTTGCAATAGCTGCAGTACAAGATGTTTTACCATCTGCAATAGCACCACAGTCCAAAATATTAATAATAGACATTTTCATAACCTCCTTATGTCTTTAAACTAATTCTAACAAATTAAATAAATTTATGCAACCAAAAAATTACATTATTTTATTAAAAGCTTCATTGGTTTTCAATTTTCTCTTGTAATTCATTTAAATAAACCCATCTATCCATTTTTTCAGATAGCTTAGTTTCAAGTTCCTCTTTTTCTTTAGCTAACTCTTGTAATTTTGAATATTGACTTGCACATTTATTCATTTCAACTTCAAGTTCAGAAATTTTTTCTTCTAAATTTAAAATATCCTCGTCAATAGTTTCAAACTCTTTTTGCTCTTTGTAGGACATTTTTAATTTTCTTTCGCCTTTATCCCACTTTTTGTCGTTCTTTTTTTCTTCTTTAAAATTTTCAACTTCTTGCTTTTTCTCTAAATATTGGCTAAAACCGCCCTCATATTGTTTAATAACGCCATTTCCTTCAAAAGCAAATATTCTGTCAACACACTTGTCTAAAAAATATCTGTCGTGGCTCACAGTTATAACTGCGCCGTTAAAACTTTCTAAATAATCTTCTAATATAGAAAGGGTTTCAATATCTAAATCGTTTGTTGGCTCGTCTAAAAATAAAATATTAGGTGCACCAATTAAAACTTTTAAAAGATATAATCTTCTTCTTTCTCCGCCAGATAATTTTCCAATTGGAGAATATTGCATTTCAGCATTAAACAAAAATCTTTCTAGAAGCTGAGAAGCAGAAATTCTTCCACCATCTATGTTTATGTACTCAGCAACATCTTTTATATAGTCAATAACTCTTTGATTAGGGTTCATTTCATCGCATTCTTGTGAAAAAATTCCAACTTTAACAGTGTCGCCAAAAATAACTTCGCCGCTATCTGGCTTTAATTGGCCAATTAACATTTTTACAAGTGTAGTTTTTCCATATCCATTTGGTCCAACTATACCAATTCTATCATCTTTTAAAACAATATAACTAAAATCCTTAACAACACATTTTTCATCATATCTTTTAGATATATTAATAGCCTCTATTGTCTTTTTACCTAACCTTGAAGATATAGATGTCATTTCAACACTTTGCTTTTTTTCTGGAGCTTTAATGTTTGATATTTCTTCAAACCTATCAAGCCTTGCTTTTTGCTTTGTTGTTCTTGCTTTAGCTCCTCTTTTAACCCATTCAAGCTCTGTTCTTAAAAAGTTTTGTCTTTTTCTTTCGTTAGCAACTTCTCTTTCTTCTCTTTCAGCCTTTAATTCTAAAAACTTACTATAATTGCCATCATAACAATACATATTTCCTTTGTCAAGTTCAATTGTTTTGTTCACAACTCTGTCTAAAAAATATCTATCGTGAGTAACCATTAAAAGAGCTTTTGTTGTTTTCTTTAAATTTGCCTCTAACCAAAGAATAGTGTCTGCATCAATATGGTTTGTTGGCTCATCTAAAATTAATAAATCAACTGGAGAAATCATAGCTGCTGCAAGAGCAACTCTTTTTCTTTGTCCGCCAGATAACTCATCTATTGGCTGATAATAATTCGTAATACCAAGCCTGTTTAGTATAGACTTGGCGTTACTTTCTTCAGTTGGTGAAGTTATATCACATATTCTATTCATATAGTCCATAACAACTTCACCATTTTCAAAAATAGGTGTTTGTGGCAAATATCCAACTTTTAAACCATTCATAGTAACTACACTTCCACTGTCAGCTTCTTCTTCACCAGCTATAATTTTTAAAAGTGTTGATTTTCCAGTTCCATTAACACCAATAACACCAATTTTATCATTGTCATCAATACCAAAAGTAAGATTGTTAAAAATTGTCTTTTCACCATAAAACTTGCATAAGTTTTCAATAGATAATAAATTCATAATTAATAAGTTCCTACTTCAATGCTTTCAATAATAATATCTTCTAAAGGTTTGTCAGATTCGTTTGTTTGAACGCTAGCAATGCTGTCAACAATATCCATACCTTCATAAACTTGACCAAATATAGTATAACCTAAATCTAAAGATGGATATCCTCCAAGTTCAGAATAAGCATCTATAACATCTTGAGTATATACATCGTTGCCAGTTAATAATTCATTTTTACTGTTTTTAAACACTTGTGCACCAGTTGAATAAGGTTGACTTCCGTCCATATTTTTAAAAGCATTTGCCCATTGTTCACCTTGATTGTTTTGAACAATGTAGAATTGGCTACCATTTGTGTCAGGGCCGGCGTTAGCCATACATAAAGCACCTCTGAAACTTCTTAAATCAAGTGAAACTTCGTTTTCAAAGTCAGAATTCCAAATGCTTTCACCACCAGTGCCATCCCCTTTAGGGTCACCACCTTGAATCATAAAATCATTAATAACTCTGTGAAATTTAACTCCGTTGTAGTAACCATTTTTTGCGTGAGTAGTGAAGTTTTCTACTGCTTTTGGAGCATAATCAGGGAAGAACCAAACTTTTATATCACCTTTGTTTGTATGAATAGTGGCAATTGTATCGCCTTGTTTCACTCCATCTAATTGAGGTAAAGCTTTATGCTCATCTATTTCAACTGCCGCATCAATTAATTGTTTTTCTTGCTCTGCACTTATTCCACTGTTTGAACTTACGTCATTATTTTGGCTATTACTATCGCAACCAACCATACCAAAAGCTAAAATAATAGCTGAAAGACTTAATATAATTTTCTTTTTCATTATAACAACTCCTTGACTTAATCTTTTTATATAATGATATTTAATTAATCAAAATTTGTCAAGTATAAAAAGGAATTAATAAATATTTTTAATGCTTTCTTCTATACTATCTGATATTATTTCGGCCATTTTCATAACAATAGATAACCTTGTGCTTTGAAGTTGAAAAATTCCATTGTAACTCCATCTATTAACTATTCCAGTTATAGCAATATCACCTACTTCAATTAAATTTTTTGATATTCCAGCCCCTGGTGATATAGCTCCTTCCCATATGCTCATATTTCCTATATGGTGGTTAACGCCTAAACAAGCATCAATTGCAATAATAAAAGGTTTTTCATAAAACTCATATACCTTTTTTACTTTCTCACTTAAATTTATTGCGTGTATTGGGGTATCAATAGTTCCATATACATTTTTTAAGCCTTTGTTCTCTAAACTAGTTCCAACAAGTGGCCCTAAAGCATCTCCAGTTGCTCTGTCAGTTCCAATACAAAAAACTACAACGTCGCTATATTTATCAATTTTTTTGTTTATATATTTTTTAATATGCTGGCTTAAAATAAATCTACTATTAATATCTGAACTTGAAATATAATTTCTTTTTTCAAACATCTTTTTCACCTCATAATTAATATTTACAATTATAAAATATTTATGTAAATTGAAACTTTTTTCTTAAAGCGTAAATATTTGACTTTTAATATTTGTTTTTGAAAATATTTGCTTTTGATTTAAAAGTTGTAATACCAATCTTTGACATAAATATTTTATTAACTGTGATAATATTTATTTATAAAATTTTTAAGGAAAGGAAGTCCAAAATGACTAATGAAGAATTGAATAATTTGCCAAATAATATAAAGCAAATAGGCGATATTCCAAACAATAATAGGATATATCTTGAAGACTTTGCTTATACCTATCTAGAACAATATTCAAAATCGCAAGATGGAAAAGAAAAAATTGCTCTTCTAGTTGGACGAAATATGAGCATTAATGACGAAAACATTCTTTTTATTCACGGAGTGATTCAAGGTAAATATACCCTGCAAAAAAACGGTATGACAGAATTAACAGAAAAAAGTTGGCAATATGCTGAAAAACAATTAGGTCTGTATTTTGAAGGAAGCCAAATAGTTGGCTGGGCTTATGTTCAACCAGGCTTTGAAGATTATATAAGCGAAAAAATATGTGCTTTTCAAAAAAATAATTTAACAAGAGGCTTGCAAGTTCTTTACATAATAGACCCTATTGAAAAAATAAACGGTTTTTATAAATGGAATAATAATGAGGAAGTTTTTGGAGCAATAAAAGGATATATCATATATTATGAAAAAAATGATGGTATGCAAGAATATATGATAGAAAATAAAATAAAAAAAGACAAGCAAGATATAATTGAAGTAGATAAAGAAGAAAATAAAGAAATAAAAAAAGAGGAGAAAGAAGAAAAAATTGATGCTGGAATAAGAGCTAGAGCTATTACAATGAAAAAAGTGCCAAAACACTACCCTAAAACAGACCCTGGCAAAACAGTAAATTTGCTAAGCAGTGTTTCTTTTGTAATGTTAATGGTATGTTTTCTAATGGGTGCTGGGCTTATTCAAAATGATGATAAAATAAAAGAATTGCAAATTCAATTAACTGCACTTCAAGAGGAATTTCAACATAGCCAAGCTGTTTTTGCAGCCTACACACAATCTACACAAACAACTGAAAGAGAAACAGAAACTACAACAAAAGAAAATCAAACAAAAAAGACTAGCTATTCAAAATATAAAATTAGCACAGGAGACACTTTAATTAGCATTTGCAGAGAAAAGTATGGAGATTTAACAAAAATAAATGAAATAAGAAAAATTAACAACATAAAAGATGATAAAATAGTTGCAGGAAGAACAATTCTTTTGCCTTAAGGAGAGTAAAATATGAATAATAAAAATGAATTGGCGGCAGCATTAGCTCACGAAATAAAAAATCCTATTTCAATAATTAAAGCTAATATAGATTATATTAAACTTTCTGTAAAGCCAAATTTTAATAAGTGTTTTAGCGTAATAGATAAAGAGTTAAATAGGTTAAGCATTCTTATTTCAGACTATAATACTTTGTTGCAACCAAGCTCACAAAATGAATTAATTTTCTTAGAAGATTTGATATTTGATGTGACAGAAGAATTTTCTCTTTTACCAAATAAAAATATAAATTTTATTTTTGACATTAATCCAGATTTAAACATATTAGGAGATTATAAAAAACTTTTTATACTATTTTTAAATATATATAAAAATTCTGTTGAAGCAATAAATAAAGATGGATATATAATAACTAAATTATATTCTTTAAATAACAATATAAAAATTGACATAATAGACAGTGGCTCTGGTATATCAGAAAATATTATTAATAATATATATACGCCTTTTTTTACCACAAAAGAAAATGGTAGTGGTTTAGGATTAATGATTTGTAAATCAATAGTAGAACTTCATAAAGGTAACATATGTTTTAATAATATTGAAAATGGGTTAAAAACAACAATAACCCTTCCTCTATATAATCAAAAAATAAAGGACTGAAAATAAATCAGTCCTTTTTTCTTTTACGCTTCAATAGCTTTTTTGTAATAAGTCTTTAGTTTTTTGTCAACAAGGTAATGTATACTGTCTTTGCTAAAACCACCACTTGCTAATAATTTTCCAGCTTTTCTTTCCATTAACAGTTCAATTCCGTCATCAATGTTATCTATTGCATATATATTAAATAAATTGTTTTTAACAGCTTCAACTACTTCTTCTTTTAAAACTAAATCTTTTATATTTTGTCTAGGAATTATACAACCTTGTTTTCCAGTTAGCCCTCTTTCTTTACATACATCAAAAAAGCCCTCTACTTTGTGTGTAACACCACCTATTGGCTGTATCTCACCTTTTTGGTTCACGCTGCCAGTAACAGCTAACCCTTGGTTTATAGGGCATTCACTTAAACTAGATATTATAGAATAAAGCTCTGTTGAAGATGCACTATCTCCGTCAACACCATTATAGCTTTGCTCAAAACAAACTCTGCAACTAAGAGTTAATGGATTTTTTTGAGCATATTTGCTTCCTAAATATCCAATAATAACTTGCATACCTTTATCGTGGATTGAACCAGAAAGCTCTGCTTCTTTTTCAATGTTTACAACACCAGCTTTTCCGTTGTAAGTGCTTGCAGTTATTCTAGTTGGCATACCAAAGGTATAATCCCCCATTTCCATAACACAAAGACCATTAATTTGCCCAACTTTATATCCGTCTGTGTCAATCATAATTTCGTTTTCCAAAATCATTTTATTATATTTCTTAGCATATATATTAACTCGTTCAACTTTTTTGTTTATAGCTTTTTTAATATATTCGCCATTTATTTTATTCATACTATCCATTTTTGCCCAAGTGTTTGCCTCAGATAATATGTCACAAATAAGACCAAACCTTGTTGTAAGTTTGTCTTGTCTTTCAGCAATTCTAACGGAATATTCTAAAAGTTTTGAAACAGCATCTTCTGTAATTTCAAGCAAGTTGTTTTCAGAAATATACTTTTTAACTAAACCAAACATATCTTTTATGTTTTCATTTGAATAATCCATTTCATAATCAAAAATAGAACAAATTTTAAACAACTTGTTAAAATCATCATCATATTCTTTTAAAAGCTCATAATAATACATTGAGCCAACAATAATAACTTTAACATTTATTTCCGCACTTTCAGGCTGTAAAGCAGCAACTGCAATGCCACCAAATTGATATTCTTTTAAAGGCTCAATTGTCACTTTGTTAGTTATTAATATTCTCTTTAATGTATCCCAAGCAAAAGCATTAACCAAAAGGTCAGATGCGTGAAAAATTAAATATCCGCCATTAGCTTTGTGCAATAAACCAGCTTTAATTTTCATAAAATCTGTTGTAAAGTTTCCATTTTCGTTTTCATATTCAACTTCACCAACAAGATTTACATAATTAGGGTTATAATCAACTATTACAGGCGCTCCTTCAAGCTCGCTGTTGTCAACAAACAAATTAACCCCATATTTTCCTAACAGTTCTTTGTTTGACTTTTTTATATTCCACGGCATCATTACAGAAAGAGGGTCTTCACTAACTTCTTCATCTTCTTCCATAAAAAGCTCAATGTTTTCTAATATATCCTCTTTTACACTTAAAAGGTATTTAGTAACACCCTCATTATCTATATATTTATTTTGTATAGGGCTTAAATAATGTCCAACTGTAAAAAGGCTAATGTTATATTCTAAATTATCAATTTCATTTTTTGCTAATCTATCATAATCTCTCAAGCTTTTCATAGTAAGGCTTGCAAGCTCTTGAACTTCATCAGAGCCTTCGCTAATTTCTTCTTTCACTTCTTCTGAAAGGTTTTCATAATCTTCTTCGCTAATCATTTTGCCATCTACAATAGGTAAAAAGAATATTCCACCATTGCCGTTAGTTTTAACCCCGAAGTTAAATTTTTTAGCTTCTTCAGTCAACTCTTTTAAAAGGTCGTCCTTTTTAGCTTTATAATTTTTAAGTATTCTGTCTTTATCGTTTGAAACTTCAACAGATGTTAACGCCTTAGGAATTTCAATGCTTAATTGATTAACAAGTTCTTCCATATCTGATTTAAATTCTTTTCCCATTCCTGCTTTAAGGCTTAAAAGTTTAGGTGTTGCAGGGTTTTCAAAATCTAAAACATAACACATATCATTAGGTCTTTTTTCAGTTTTAGCAATTTTTTCAGCATATTTTTTTGCAAAGCTAGTTTTACCACTTGAAGATTGTCCAGCTAAATATATGTTATATCCTTTGCTTTTCATATTTAAACCAAACATAAGTGCCTCCTCACCATTTGGCTGGCCAACTAACTTATCATTGTTTTCACATTCATTTAAATTAAATTTTAATTCATCAAAAACCCTGTTTAACTTTCCATACTCTAGTTTTTCTATCATACATTACCTCCTATTATCCTATAACTTCCTCCTCGTCAATAAGATATTTCCACATTATATAAGCATCTTCTTTGTTATCCTCATAATATTCTGGTCTAATACCTTCTAACTTAAATCCGTGTTTTTTATATAAATTTAAAGCACCTTGATTACTAATTCTAACTTCAAGAGTCAAACCCATCATTTCCTTTTCTTGTGCAATGTTTGTTAATTTTTCTAGAATTTTGTCAGCTATACCTTTTCTTCTGTGTTTTTCAGAAACAGCAATGTTTGTTATATGCCCTTCATTTACTATATGCCACATACCACCATAGCCTAAAACCTCGCCATTTTCAACTGCCACAAAATATATAGCAAACTTATTTTTAAGTTCCTTTTCAATTGCTGCCCTACTCCAAGGAATAGCGAAACTTTCATTTTCAATTTTTAAAATACCATCAATATGGCTTTCATTCATTTTTACTACTTGCATTTCTTTCTTCCAATTCTCTTTCTGCTTGTGATTTTCTTAAATACATAATTTCAAATTCATTAGGTAAAATAGCATCTTCAATTCTCTCTAAAGCTAAAGCGCCTAATACACTTGCTCTTTGCATATTATTAAAAGGTTTAGCAAATTCAAACTTATCACTATATTCTTTTATTCTCTCTTTAAAAACAGGAACGCCATCTCCTAAAAAAATAGCCTTTTTGTTTAAGTTTTTAACTATTTCAAGCAATTCATTAATATCTGTTGCTAAATAATTAGTAATTTTTTCTAAGTTAGTTTCATTTTTATAAACACAGCCATAAACTTGGTTTCGTCTTGCGTCCATAATTGGAACAATAAGGTTTTCGCTGTAACTAATGTTGTATGCCATTGCATCTAATGTTGGAATAGGAATAATTTTTTTATCTAAACCGTGAGCTAAACCTTTTGCAGTTGCTGCACCTATTCTAAGCCCTGTAAAACTTCCTGGCCCGCTTGAGCAAGCTATATAATCAATATCTTTTAAATCAAGCTCTACCATTTTAACAACTTGCTCAATCATTGGCATAATAGTTTGGGAATGTGTCTTTTTAAAATTTGTTGTAAATTCAGCAATAGTTTTTGTTTCATCAACAAGTGCAACACTTGCAACTAAGCCAGTTGTATCAATAGCCAAAATTTTCATTAAATCACCTCTATTTTCCTGTAATTAAAATCATCTTTTGTGTAATCTTTTTCTATTTTAATCCACTTTACATTTTCTGGCAAAATATCTTCTATTAGTTCTGCCCACTCAATCAGACAAACTCCATTTCCAAAAAAATATTCATCACAACCAATGTCAAACATTTCCTCGCTATCACTAATTCTGTATACATCAAAGTGATAAAAAGGCAATTTTCCTGAATCATATTCATTAACAATGGTAAATGTAGGGCTTGTAATATCTTCTTTTACACCTAAACCCTCAGCAAAACCTTTTGTAAAAACTGTTTTCCCAACACCAAGGTCACCTTTTAAACAATATATATCTCCAGCTTTTGCATTTTCTCCCATTTCAAAACCTAAATTTCTTGTTTCTTTTTCTGAATTTACCTCTATTACCATATAGCACCTCAAATTTTATTTTCTTCTAATATAACATACTTTCTTTAATTTATCAATCTAAAACTAATTATTTAAAAAAGTGCCAATAATTAGGCACTTTAATTGTTTTTAAAAATTAAATTATATAAAGTTGGTTTCACATTATACTCTTCAACTAATTTATCTAATTCTATTTTTAAGTTTTCATTTGCTTTCTTGTTTGTTTTAACAGAACGAATCATAATATTTTTAGGGGTATGCTCCATATCTATAAATTCCATAACATGAACTTTATATCCCATTATTTCAATAATTCTAGCTCTAATAGAATCAGTTAAAAGAGAAGCAAACCTTTCTTTTATAATTCCGTGGTTAAGCATAATGTCCATATTTTCGTTCTTAATTTGATAAAACAACTCGTGCTGACAACAAGGAACATTCATCATAACTTTACACCCCCACCTTATGCCGTGATAAATAGCGTAATCTGTTGCTGTATCACAAGCGTGTAAACTTATAATCATAGATATTTTATCATCTTTGTTTTCAATTCCTGCTATGTCCTCACAATAAAATTTTAAATCTTTAAAACCAAATTTATCACTTAAATTGTTACAATAATCCACAACATCTTTTTTTAAGTCATATCCCCTAATTTCAATGTTTCTTTTTTTTATAATGTTAAAATAATGATACATAGCAAAACTTAAATAGCTTTTGCCACAACCCATATCAATAATAATAGAATTTTCAGGTATCTCGCTTTCAATATCTTTTAACATTTCTAAAAACTTGTTTATTTGTCTAAACTTTTTTTGTTTATGTTGTAAAATAGCACCATTTTTGTCCATAAGACCTAATTGATACATCCAGTCAACATATTCCCCTTCGCCTATAATGTAATTTTTAGCTTTATTGTGTCCCTTAACTACCTTCTTAGAATTTATATTGTTTTTAACACCTGTTATAGTAAAATTTCTTTTTTTATTCATAAGAATAGTAATAAACTTATTTCCAGTTATATTACATTGTTTAAAATTTTCCTCCATAACTTCTAAAATGTAATCAATCAAAATATTTTTTCTATATTTTTATGTAACACTTTGTTTTCAACATACTCAGAAACTTGAAATACCTCTTTATCTTTTAAAATAATAGGTTCAATTTTGATTTTAAAACTTTTTTCTATATCTTTTTTAATTGGGTTACTAATAGAAATACTTTCTATTAACTCTAAGTCCAATAACTCTAATAATTGATTTTTAACATCATTTTTTACTAACATTTGTCCTATTCCTTAGCCTTGTTTTCTTCTTGTTCACAAATTTTAACACATTTGGACACATCTGTGTCAATAAGTATAATATCTTCTCCAACCTTAACAACATATTCCCAGTTAATAAAATACTCTTTCTTTTTCCCAACAAAAGAAAAAATATTTTTAACCACAGGAACAATTAAAGCTGTTATAACTCCACACTTAATATCAACACATACATCACAAACTCTACCTAATCTACTTCCATCTTTAACATTAATAACTTCTTTGTTAATTATTCTATTTATATAATGTTTCATAATATCACCCATATTAATATATGAAACAAAATCTAAACTATTCTTATATAAAGCCAAATCTACTTATCCATATTTCAAAAAGTTCAGTCCACTTTTCAGCACCTTTAATATTTTCTGCTATATCTAAACCGTGTTTTCCCTCAGGGAAAATATGTAACTCAAAAGGAATGTTCTTTTCTTTTAAAGCCATACCCATTTCAAGAGAATTTCTGCAATCCACACTTTTATCTTCAAAAGTATGCCATAAAAATGTTGGCGGCATATCCTCTCTAACATTTAATTCACAACTTAAACTTTCTAAAAGCTCTTTGTCGCCACTTGTTAAATTAATAGCTGTTCTATCGTGCCTAATTTCCTTTGTAATGCTAACAACTGGGTAACACATACATAAGGCGTTTACATTAGCTTTTATATCATCAAGCTCATCTATTTTTTCATACTCAAATTTATCAAAATGCTGAGTAGCCATACAAGCTAAATGCCCACCAGCACTAAAGCCCATAATCCCAATATGCTCTGTATCAATGTTATATTTTTCTGCATTGTGTTTTATATACCTTATAGCCCTTTTCACGTCCCATAAATATGTTGGGTGCATATATGGAGCTACTCTGTAATATAAAACAAAAGCACTTATGCCCATTTCATTTAATCTTTTTGCTACATTTTCTCCTTCGTGGTTTGAAAGATGGTCATATCCACCACCAGGAAGAATTAAAAAGCAACTATGCTTTTTTCCGTCTTTAATAACGCACTCTTCTAAAACAGGTTTGTTTAAATTATGTTCATTATCATATTCTTTTTTATATCCTGCAATTTTGCCATTCCAAATATCTATCATAATTTTCACCTTATAAAGTAATTATTTCATAACCATCTTCTGTTACTAAAACAGTATGCTCCCATTGAGCAGATAAGCTCCCATCTTTTGTTGTAACTGTCCAGCCATCTTTTTTTGAAACATTGCAATCCCAAGTTCCTGCATTAATCATAGGCTCAACTGTAAACATCATTCCTGGAACCATAACCATTGTCTTGCTATCTGTTCTAAAATGGTTTACAATAGGGTCTTCGTGAAACTTTAAACCAACGCCGTGTCCACACAAAGCTCTAACAACGCCATAACCGTTTTTGTCAGCAATGTCGTTAATTACATTTCCAATATCTCCAATAGGTCTATATGGTTTTACAGCCTCTATACCTTTTAACATACACTCCTTTGTAACTTCAACAAGCTTTCTTGCTTCTTCACTAACATCACCAATCATATACATTCTGCTCATATCAGAATAATATCCATCTAAAATAGTTGTAACATCAATGTTAATAATATCTCCACTTTTTAAAACATCGTTTTTGCTAGGTATGCCGTGACAAACAACGTTATTAATTGAAGTGCAACAATGCTTAGGAAAATCTCCATATTTATAAGGAGCACATATTCCACCTGCTTCGCTTGTCATTTCATAAACTAATTTGTCTATATCTTCTGTTGATATACCCTCTTTAACAAATTTATCAAGCTCGTCCATTATTGCAACAGATACTTTAGCACTTTTTTTAACACCCTCAATTTGCTCAGGAGTTAAAATTAAGTGTCTATCTGGTATAGGATATCCATTTTCAACATAAAACTTTAAATTTTCTTCATCGCTTCTTTCGTGGCAAGCCTTATATTTCTTTCCACAACCACACCAACATTTGTCGTTTCTACCTATTTTAAACATAATTCAACCTCTTTTCTATAAAACTCTACTATATCTAAATAATCTTTCTCTTTTAATGCCTCTTTACCCCTATCTGTCATAGTGTAAACGCCTCTTTTAAGCCTTTTAAAGTAACCATAATGATTTCTCTGTAAAGCTATTTTAATGTTTTCCTTACACTTTTTTGTTTCTATACTTCCATATTTTTCTATGTAGCAAAGGGCAGAAATAACACTTTCTTTGTGGGCAGTTACAATTTTTCTTTTGTTTTGCCCACCTAAGTTTAAAGATAAGTTCCTGTTTTGAACTTCTTTCTCTATTTTTTTCCTTTTTCTTTTCATAAAAGCGTTATCTTTTCCCTTTGGTTCTAAAACCAAATCAACCCTTTTAGTTGAATTTAAAACAACTAATAAACCACATTCTAAAGCTCTTAAAATGTCAAGTTTTTTCTTAAAGGCTCTACCTCTCATTGTTTTTGGCCTTGGAATAACTGCATAAACATAAGGAGTTATTTTCTTTCTGTCTACAAGCTGATATAATAACTCAATAGTAAAACCTTTTTTTAATTCACAAATAATAGTTATATCTTCTTTTGTTGCCACTACATCACAATTTTTTACTTCTGCATCTACTTTAAACCCTTTTTCTAAAAAATAATTTTGTATAGGGATATACATATCACTTTCTTTTTTTATCATTTTATTTTTCCGCCATAAAATTTTCTATCTCATCAATTGTTTTTATAATATCTTTAGATAAAACTTCACAACCATCTTTTGTAACAACAACATTATCTTCTATTCTAATTCCAATTCCCCACTCTTTAATGTAAAGACCTGGTTCAACAGTAAAAACCATATTTTCTTTTAGCACACCTTCGTTGTGTCTACCCACATCGTGAGTTTCAAGCCCCAACATATGACTAACACCGTGATAATAGTAATTAGATAATTCCTCTTTGTCTTTTATAAGCCCTATTTCTTTTAACTTTTCTACATAATATTCTTTTAATATTTCGTTTAACTTTTTAAATTCTACATTTGGCTTTATATTTTCAATAACTTTCTTTTGCCCACCTAAAACAATGTTATATATTAATTTTTGCTTTTCTGTAAATTTTCCGTTCACAGGAAATGTTCTTGTTATATCACCGTTATAATATTTAAATTGAGCCCCAACATCAAATAAAATTAAATCTCCATCAAAAGCAACACTGTCATTGTCAACATAATGTAGAATAGTTGCATTTTCGCCACTAGCTGCAATAGATTTAAAAGCAAAATCCCTAACACCTGCTTTTTTAAGCTCAAAGTCAAAATAAGCCTCAATTTCATATTCTCTCATATTTGGCTTAGCATTTTTCATCATAGAATATATTCCGTTTTTAGTAATTTCAATGGCTTTTTTAATGTTTTCAATTTCCCATTTTTCTTTAATAAGCCTATAATTTGCAATAATATCATAGCTATTTATAAGTTTAATATATGGGTATTTTTTTTGAATTTTTTCTGCCAATTCAAAAGGCTGCAAATTAGCTTGAAAATTTCTATTTTCAAAATCCATATAAATATTTTCAATTCTTTTGTTAAATATAATGCTTGAAAAAACTTCCTCAAACTCGTCTATATATTTAACATTTTTTATTCCAGAAATTTCTACAACTTCTTCTTTTAACAAGGCTTTTCCAACCCATTTAGCCTTTATCTCATCAAACCTTTCAATAAAAACAATTTCCTCTAAAACATCGTCTTTTTTACATTGTAATAGTATAAAATTTTCTCTATTTAAACCCGTCATATAATAAAAATTTCTAAGAGGAGTAAATTGATAATTTTCATCACCAATTTTTTTTGGAGCATATCCACTGTATAAAATAGATATAGAACTATTTGCCATATCGTTAAATAATTTTTTTCTATTTACCTTAAAATTTTCTTTATTCATTCCTAACCCTCCAATCCTCTTATTAGTATATAACTATTTCAACTTTTTTTCAATACAATTAAAAAAATCATTAAATCTAAATTTAATATTCACATCTTCAACTTCTTTAAACTTGTTGTAATTTGTGTTTTTTAAATCGTTGTCAAGACCAATGTCCATAGCATTAAAAAATATATTGTTTCCACTAATTAACATACTAGAAAGAATTACACAATAAATAACTTTTTTCAATTTAATCACCTCAAAAAAATTATTGCCCAATTTTTTCTAATTATACAAAAATACCCAAATGTTAAACATTTGGGTATTTTAAAATTAATTTTTGCCTAATAAATAGTTAATAAATTGTTGAGCGGTTCTTCCAGAAATTCCACCATAACTTAATTCCCACTTATTAGCTTCTTTACATAGCTGTTCATCACTTAAATTAATATTATTTTTTCTAGCTAAACCAATAACAATATCAAAAAATTCCTTTTGGCTAGGTTTAGAATAATTAATTGTTAAACCAAACCTTTTAACAAGAGAAAGTTTTTCTTCCATCGTGTCAGAACGGTGCATTCCGTTTTTGCTTTCAACATCGTTTCTATCGCTCCAATTTTCTTTAATTAAATGCCTTCTGTTCGATGTAGCATAAATTAAAATATTATCTGGCTTTGTTTCAACTCCACCTTCAATAACAGCTTTTAAAAATTTATATTCAACTTCAAATTCTTCAAAAGATAAATCGTCCATATAAATAATAAATTTATAGTTTCTGTTTTTAATTTGAGCAATAATGTTTGATAAATCCTTAAATTGATGTTTATAAATTTCAATCATTCTAAGCCCTTTGTCATAATATTCATTTACAATTGCTTTTATACTTGTAGACTTTCCTGTTCCACTATCTCCAAATAATAAAACGTTGTTTGCTTTTTTCCCCTCAATAAAAGCAACTGTGTTTTCAACCAACTTTTTCTTTTGAATTTCATAACCTATAAGGTCGCTTAAAACTACCTTATCCATATTGTTAATTGGGTGTAACTTAACTTGTTCGTTTGTTGAGCTTGCAATTCTAAAAGCTTTGTTTAAACCAAACATACCAACTCCATATTGCTTATAGAAATTTGTCACAACATAAAAAATTTCATCTTCGTTTTTGCACTTTTCAATTTCTCTGCTTAGTAATATAACTTTTTCACTAACACTTTTGTTATACATTAATTCTTTTTTTACAATGGCTTTATAGTTAGAAATTACGCTAAAACAATCAATATTCAACTCATTTTCTATGTATGAAAAATCAAAATTAAAAAGTTCAAAAAACACTTTAAAATCACTTTTAGCAAAATAGTTTACACTACCCTTGTTTGCCCCAACTTTCTCACAAGTTATACTAAAAGGATTTTCGTTGTTCATAATTAAAAAAGTTAAATAATTGTGCCATAAATTCTCATCAAAACCATAGCTAGTAGAAAGGTCTAAAAGCCTTTTAATTTGCTTGTATATCCTAACAATAATTTCGCTTTTGCTTTCTTTGTTCTCATAAAAATCATTAAATATTTTACTTAATTCAATTAAAATAGAATTTTCAGGCATATCGCTATATACTAATAACCTTGAAACAATTTTGTTCATAAAACCCCTCCAAAATTTAAATTAAGTTAATGATAATACTATTTTATTTTTTTGTCAATAACTAATAATTTTTGGAGTTTTATTTTTTTATAACTTAATTTAATAAATATATTCCAAGATTTAAATATCCTGCAAAAAACACCCAAACTAAATATGGTATCATTAAATAGCCAGCTATTTTGTTAACATTATAAAATTTAATTGTTGTAATTAAAATTAATATCCATAAAATAAATAACCAAATAAATGAAACTAAATATAAATTATAGTTAAAAAATAAAATAGGCCATACAAAATTAAATATTAACTGTATAGCATAAAAAGTTAAGCCATTATTCTTTTTATTCTTTGAATTTTCATAAACAATATAAGAAGCTATACCCATTAAAATGTATAAAATAGTCCAAACAATAGGAAAAAGAATGCTTGGAGGACTTAGTGGTGGCTTGTTTACTTGGCTAAAAAGGCTAAAACTACCTCTAACAATAAAAGAAGATAGCCCTCCAACAACTAATGGAATTAAAATGCTAATTAATAAATTTTTTAATTTAATAACCATAAAATCACCTCTATATTTTATATTATTTTTTTTAATAAAAAAGACTATTTTTTGTATATAAATTTAAAAATAATCACATTATATAAAAAAGGAGATGATATTTTGGAAAATTTAGATACAATAAAACTTTTACAAAATTGTGAAATAGGTGTTAAAATGGCTGTTTCATCATTTGATGAAATTTTAGATAAAACTAAGGAAAGTTCTTTAATTAAAATTTTGTCAGATAGTAAAGAAAATCACTTAAAAATACAAAAAGATATTGAAAATGAACTTAAAACCTATAATATATCTGAAAACGAACCACCTATTATGGCAAAATCAATGTCTTTTTTTAAAACAAATATTAAAATGATGATGGATAATAGCAGTTCTATGATAGCAAGTTTAATAACAGATGGTTGTAATATGGGAATAAAAAATTTAAATAAATATCTAAACGAATATAAAGATTCAAATGATAAAGCCAAAGAGCTTGCAACTAAACTTATATATTTAGAAGAAGACCTTTGTAAAGAAATAGAAAAATATTTATAAAAAAATGATATTTACAAGATAAATTCTTGTAAATATCATTTAAAATAAATAATATCGTCTTTGTTGTAAAAAATTTTTCCACTCCTATCTAATTCTATATTTTTTTTAAAACTAGCAAATAGTCTATTTCCCTTTACATTTAAAATATACATATTTTCGTTAATTAACTCAACTTTTTCAAAATCTTCATAAAAAACAAAACCATCACCTTTTTCTTTGCTAAAGTTATGTTCGCTAATTGCAAAATAACTGTATTCAAATTTGTTTTCTATATTTAAAATAATATCTAAATCTTCTATCTCAAAAATATTTTTAAAGCCTACCAACCTTGCACTTTCAACATTTTTAGGTCTTTTAATAATTTCTTTTATATAACCTTTTTCTATAGCTTTTCCGTCACTTAAAATAATTAAATAGTCACACATTTTATAAAGCTCTTCAATGTTATGAGAAACTAAAATGCTTGGTATGTTAAATTTGTCCAAATACAAAATAAGCTCAGATTCAATTTTATATTTTAAATTGTTATCCAGTGCAGAAAATGGCTCATCTAATAACACCATTTCACAACCAGAAGCAATAACCCTAGCTAAAGCAACTCTTTGTTGTTCCCCTCCAGATATTTCACTTGGAAATTTATTTTGAACATTATCTAATTCAAATTTATTAATTAACTCTTTAATATTATATTTTAATGAGCTACTTTTAACTATTTCAATGTTTTCTTTAACAGTCATATTAGGAAACAAAGCATAATTTTGAAACATATACCCAATTTTTCTTTTTTGCACTTTTAAATTAATCTTCTTTTTTTTGCTAAATAAAACTTTATTATAAAAAACTATTTTTCCGTCATCAATTTTTTCAATGCCCGAAATAGCCTTTAACGTCATCGATTTTCCAGAACCTGAGCTTCCTAAAATTCCAATTCGCTTACTTTCAGTTGTAAATTTAACATCTAAGTCAAATTTCTCTAACTTTTTTTTAATTTCCACATCTAAATACATACTATTTAAACCTCTTTTTACAAACATAAAAGTTTGTTAAAAACATAATAATAAAAGCTATAATAACTATAACAATAGTCCAAAAGCCAGCCATTTTATAATTTCCTTTTGAAACTTCTGTGTAAATAGCCATAGAAATCGTTCTAGTTTTGCCAAGTATGTTGCCAGCTAACATACTTGTTGCACCATATTCTCCTATAGCTCTTGCAAAAGATAATATACCTCCTGCTATAAGTCCATTTTTAGCATTTGGAATAATAATTTTAAAAAAAATTTTCCTTTCACTTAAACCAAGAGTTTTGCCAGCAAATATTAAATTTTGGTCAACTTGTTCAAAAGCAGTTCTAGCGTTTTGATACATAAGAGGAAAAGCTATTACAAAAGATGAAATAACACAAGCAGAAAAACTTTGAACAATTCTAATTCCAAGTTCTTCATTTAAAAAATTTCCAAATGGCCTTCTAAGGCTAAAAATTAAAAGCAATAAATACCCTGCAACAGTTGGAGGCAAAACCAAAGGCAAAGTAAACACACTATCAATTATAATTTTTAACTTTCTATTTAAACTAGTAACAAAAAAAGCTAAAATTGTTCCAATAATAAATATAAATATTATGCTTATAAGTCCTGTTTTTAATGATATTATAAGCGGGCTAAAATCTATATTTTTTAAAAACTCTGCCATTACTTAATTTTAAAACCATACCTTTCAAACACGCTTTTACTTTCTTCACTTAAAATATATTCATATAATTTTTTAACATTTTCGTTGTTGCTATTTTCTAAAACACCTAATGGATATATAATTTTATCGTCAAAAAAATCAGCTTCGTCTATAATTTCGACCTTGTCAACCATTGAAAGAGCATCAGTTTTGTAAACAACGCCAATTTCATTAGCTCCCTCTGCCACGCTTGTTAAAACAGCAGTGGTGTTAGCTCCTTCATTAATTTCCATATCCATAATGTTGTTAAAATTTCCTATTAAAGTAAAAACTTGCCTAGCATAATTTCCAATAGGAACACCTTCCCCACCAATAGCAATGTTCTTTGCCAAAAAAGCATTTTCAAAACTAGTAACATTTGAATTAGAGCCCTTTGCTTTTATTAAAACAATTCTATTAGATAATAAATTAACTACATTTTTTTCATCAATTAAACCTTTGTTAATTAAATTTTTCATTTGCACTTCTGACGCAGGAAAGAAAATATCACACTTTGCTCCTTCTTCAATTTGAAGCATTAAATTTTCAGATGAACCTGAATTAATTAAAACATTAACATCATTATTTTTTTCAAAATCATTTACAATTTCATTCATAGCATTTTCAAGACTAGCTGCCACATAAACATTAACTTCATTTTTCGCTGAACTTTTAACATTACAACCAATTAAAAACATTAATGTTAAACCTAAAATTATTTTTTTTAACTTCAAAATAAAATCCTCCAAAAAAATAGTCGTTTATATTATATCAATACAAACGACTATTTTCAATATTTATTCTGTTTTTTCTTCAGGTAAAATAATATTTAATAAAATTGCAATGATTGCAGCTGGAACAATACCAGAACCACCGAAAATAGTAGAAACAAATTCAGGTAGCTGATTTAAAACAGCTGATGTACTACCAACACCATAACCTAAGCCAAGAGCAAGAGAAAAAATTGTAGTAGTTCTTGTGTTAAGACCATTTTTGCTAACTAAAGTCATTCCACTAACAACAATAGAAGCAAACATCATTACTGCTGCACCACCTAAAACTGATTGAGGCATAATGTTTACAAGGGCTGCAATCTTAGGACAAAGTCCAGCTAAAACAAGGAATAAAGCACCCATAGTAAAAGCATATCTATTAACAACCTTTGTCATAGTAACAAGACCAATGTTTTGACTAAAAGAAGTGTTTGGTAAAACACCAAATATTGTAGCTAAAGATGAACCAAAACCATCACAGCTCACACCTCCAGCTAACTCCTCATCAGTAGCTTCTCTGTCTAAACCACCTTCCATACAACCAGAAATATCGCCAATAGTTTCAACTGCTGTAACAACAAACATAATAAGAGTTGGAATAATAGCCTTCCAAGAAAAGACCATTTTAACAGGCATAAATTTAGGAATAGCAAACCAATCAGCTTCTAAAACAGATTGCCAGTTTATAACCCAACTTTTAGTGTATTCAACAGTTTGTCCATCAACAATAGCAGTTCCAGTTGTTGGCAAAATAACTCCCATAATTCCTGCTACTATATATCCAATAACAATAGCAATAAGAATTGAAGAAACACTTAATATACCTTTGCAAAAATGTTTTAAAAGAACAATACAAATAATAACTAAAATACCTAAAAACCAGTTCTCAATAGAACCGTAATCATAGCTAGATGTACCGCCTCCAAAATAGCCAATGCCAACACTAATAAGTGAAAGACCTATTGACATAACAACAGCTCCAGTAACGACTGGTGGTAAAAATCTTCTTAATGGTTTTAAACAAAAACCAAAGAAACCTTCAAAAATACCACCGATAAGTGAAGCACCTAAAATAGCTCCATAAGCTAATATACCACCACCCATAATGTCGGCAATACTTTTGAAAATGCCTATAAATCCTGAGCTAGTACCCATAACAATAGGAACTTTTCCACCAACTGGACCAATAGAATATAATTGGACTAAAGTAACTATACCCGCAATTACCATTGCATTTTGTAAAATAGAAACTCTTAAACCTGCTTCAGTAATTCCACAAACACCAAATATAATAATTAGCGGTGTTAAATTACCTATAAACATTGCCATAACGTGCTGTAAACCTAGCACTATTGCCTCAAGAATTGGTATTCTACCGTAAAACTCATTAGGGCTAGAATAATTTTTTTTTGGCTTTTGATTGACATTTTTTGTTTCTGCCATTAATTTTTCCTCCTTTAAGCTCAAAAATCCTACCCTATTAAGTTATCATATTTATTTACAATTATCAACTATTTATTGCAAATTTCTTTAATTTTTTTTAAATCTTCCATATAATCTATATCTAAAAATACACTATCTGTTTCAAAATTTAAAAATTCAACTTCACTTTGGTAATTTTTTGCAACAACTTTTCCGCCTTTGTCCCCTTTTAATTTATACATCTTTTCAAAAAATCTCTTTGGATAAATACACGGAGAATAAGTTTTTTCCTTGTATATAGGAACAATGATTTTGTTTTTAATAATAAATTCTTCTTTAATTTTAAAAACTGTTTCTTTGTTAAGTAAAGGCTGGTCACACATAAAATACATAATTGCGTCCATATTTTCACATTCTTTAGTTCCTATTTTAACAGACAAACTTTGCCCTTTAAAACCTTCGTAATTTTCGCAAACTATAAAGTCACTTTCGCAATATTTAATAACTTCATCATAGGCAGTAACTATAACCATTTTGTCAAAATTACACTCTCTAATTAAATCTACCGTGTGTTTAAATAGTTCTTTTCCATTAAAATCCAATAACAACTTGTTTTCTTTGCCAATTCTTTCACTATTTCCTGCACAAAGTGCAACTGCACCAATTTTCATATAAACCCTCCAGTTAAAATTACTTGCCTAAAACTTTTTTTAGCTATTTTTTTTCCGTTTTCAAAATCATTTTTGTTTTCTATTTTGTTAATAATAACCTTATCAATATTATCATATCCAAAATTGATAATTTTAACAAAGTCATCTAATTCTAAAACATCACTTATTTTTTTATTTAAAAAATTTGAAACAATCTCGCTTCTGTGACAAACTTGGGCTATATTTTTGTTCAGAGCATCTATGCCAGCTATTAAAATTGTCTTGTTATTGCCCTTTGGTATGATAGGCTCGTTTTTATTTGGCATTTTAATTGGTAACCTTTTTGAGCCGTCAGCCTCTACTAAAACATAATCAAACTCTTTTAAAATATCCTTTGCTTCAATAGACATTTTAAGCTTTTCGTTATTAAATTTTTTTCCAATATAAACTATTCTCTTTTTGCAATTTTTAGCATCTTCCACCTTTTCATAATATTCTTTAGGTATATAGATTTTTGTAGTTGTAGTTATTGCTACACTTTCTTTAATTTCCTTAGCTATTTTATTTATAATAGTTGTTTTACCCCCAGCTCCAACAAAGGAGGTTATACCTTTTTTTATTTCTAAAACATCAACTAAACTTTCTTTAAATCCATTATAATATATCATTACGGCAAAATTCCCCGCTTTTTCCGCCATTTTTATATTCTAATTTAACATTTGTTATTTCCATAGTTCTGTCAACTGCCTTTAACATATCATATATTGTCAATAAAGATACATTAACGCCAGTTAAAGCCTCCATTTCAACTCCAGTTTGCCCGTTTGTTTTAACTGTGCAAATAGCTTTAACAAAATTTTCATTAATCTCAAAATCAATGCTACATTTAGTTAATAATAAAATATGGCACATAGGTATAATTTCAAAGGTTTTTTTAGATGCCATAATTCCAGCAACTCTTGCCACATTTAAAACATCACCTTTTTTTGAAGTTCCTTTTTTAACTAACTCAATAGCCTCATTATTCATTTTTATAATGCCACTTGCAGTTGCAATTCTTGATGTAATATCTTTGTTAGATACATCTACCATAACAGCATTACCTTTTTCATCAAAATGATTTAAATTCATATTAAACGCCAAAGCTACATTCTGGGAAAGTGCATACTTCACAGTTTAAACAATACCCACCATACCCCATTTTAGCAATGTCCTCCTTTTTCATTTTTTCACCACAAAGTAATCTAGGAACAACTAAATCAAAAATAGAAGCGTTTTTGTACATAACACAACTTGGTAAACCTACTATTGCTACATCATTTACATAAGAGAGCATAAACATAGCCCCAGGCAAAACAGGTGTTCCGTAGGTAATAACCTCCCCTTTTAACTCCTTTATAGCGTCAGGAGTTGTGTCGTCAGGGTCAACAGACATACCTCCTGTAACAGCAACAAGATTAGCACCTTTTTCAATCATACACTTAATAGCATTTACAATATCTGTTGTATCATCTCCACTAAATATAACATCTACTACTTCTGAGTTATACATATTAGCTTTTTTTCTTAAAACAGGCTCAAACCCGTCTTTAATTCTTCCAGTTTTAATTTCGTTGCCAGTTATAACAATTCCCATTTTACTTTTTTTAAAAGGCTCTACCTCAATAATTGGATAGTTTTGATTTGCGATTTTTTCAAAATTATCCATTGTCTTTTCGTCAATAACAAGAGGAATTACTCTCATTCCTGCTATTTTGTCACCCTTTCTCACAATTCTATTCCCGTGAATTGTGCTATAACAAATGTTATCTAACATATTTAGCTCAAATAAAGCCTCTTTTTTTATTCTTACAATTCCGTCACATTCTGCAATTAAGTCAATTTTGCCCTCTTTAACATCTGTGTTTAAAATATTTTTTCCAACACTAGATTTAAGCATAATTGTTGCACCATCGTTTTCGTGAATGTATCCTTTTTTGCTGTCCCATACATAAATATGAAATTTCCCCATATTTTTTAAATGTTCAATATCTTCTTTTTGAATAATATGTCCTTTTCTAAAAGGCGTAGTTTTAACACCATCTAAAATTTGCGTCATATCGTGGCATAAAATCATACCCACAGCATTATCAACACTTATTTTTTCCATATCTAACCACCAATTCTAATACACTGCCTGCAATACATCTTGCCTTGTCAGAAATACTAAAACAATTTTCCTTTTCCTCTAATCTAGGGTCTATATCTGCTATTTTAAGCCCTTTTTTACAATAATAACCATTTCTAATAATTCCTCTTAAAACTCCATCTATACTAGCCATTATAGGTGTTCTGTCTACATAAGCTATTATATCACCTTGTTTAACTATGTCACTAATTTCTTTCACGTTTTCAATTGTTCCACTAACTGGAGAGTGTATAACTCTTTCCTTTCCATATCCAGCTATAACTCCAGGAACACCCGTGTTTTCGCTTGCAAAACCACTTTCTATAATTTGCCCAAGCTTATGCCCTCTTTTAGTTTCAATAACAAAGTCAACATCTTCGCCAGCACAAAAACCAGGTCCAAGTGCAATTGTCAAACCTGCCATATCTTTTTTTGTACCTAAATTTTTCTTTGCAAGAACACAATCAATTAATATTTTAGGCTTTAATTCCTTTAAAACATCTAAATTTTCATCTATAATTAACCCAGCTTTTCCTTCTTTAAAAACTTCTTCTGCCTCACAAATGTTTTTAACAAGCTTGCAACCAATTCCATCTACATACACTTCTTTGTCAAAAACAGCCTCGCAAAAAGCCACTTTTCTTCTTATAGCTGAAGGCTTTTGAATTTCAGTAATTAAAACTTTGTAACCACAACTAACTAGCCTATGTATAGTCCCTGTTGCAATATCTCCTCCACCTCGAACTAAAATTACATCATTCATACTTTATCCCCTCAATCATTATTTTAACATTTCCGCCACACACCATACCAAGCTCAGAAGCCTCGTTGTTGCTTAATGAATAATCTTTAATAAAAATTCCACCTTTTTTAGCTATCTCTTTTCCAATTTCAATAGCTCTGCCTTCTAAAGCTCCTCCTCCAATTGTGCCAACAATACTTCCATCTTCAAAAACAAGCATTTTGCTTCCTGTTCCTCTTGGAGCAGAACCTGATTTATCTATTATAGTAACCATAGCAGAATTTTCTTTTATGTGTTTTAAAATTTCACCATCGCCCTTGTCTTTAACGTTTTTGTTTTCAACGCTTATAATCTCAGCAATTATACTGATAGCAATTTCAGCTGGAGTAATTGCACCAATGTCTATTCCAATAGGCATATGCACTTTTTTAATCTCATTTTCATTAAACCCATCTTCTAATAAATTGTTTTTTGCTAAAGCAACTTTTCTTCTGCTACCCATAAGCCCAATATATTTAGATTTTTTTCTAATAACAGTCTTTAAAGCTCTATAATCGTCTTTATGTCCTCTTGTCATTATTACATAATAAACATTGCTACCAAAGTCTTTGCTTAAAGCTTTTTCAAAATCATCACAAAGAACAGTTGCTTTTTCAAACCTTTCCTTGTTTGCAAACTCTTTTCTGTCATCAACTATAACTACATCAAAACCAATAGTGTTTGCAATTTGAGCAAAAACATAAGAAACGTGACCAGCCCCAGCAACAACAATTTTTACCTTTTCAGATAAATTTTCAATAAAATACTCTCTGTTGTTATAATTTAAAATAGAAGGTATTTTAACTTCATTTAAAATTTTTTCATCTAAAACATATTTTTTTCCATTTCCCAAATCTGTTGCAACTATAACACTTCCATTTTTCAAAAACAAATCTTGAATTTCAAAAAAATTATAACTTCTATCTAGCACACTCATTTTCCTCTCCAACTAAAACTCCTATGCCGTGTCCAACACAATCTATAAAAACATCAAGGCTTTCAGTCACAGCCTTTAAACTTCCAGGCAAATTAACAATTAAGCTGTTTTTTCTTATTCCACTAACACCTCTGCTTAACATTGCACGGTTTGTAATTGTCATAGAATATGCTCTTATTGCTTCGCTAATTCCAGGCACCATTTTTTCACAAACCTCTGTTGTTGCCTCTGGTGTCACATCTCTTTTAGAAAATCCAGTTCCACCAGTTGTAATAATTAAATTTATATTTTTATCAGAAAACTCAATAAGTTTTTCTTTTATAAGCTCAAACTCGTCTGGAATAACTGTATATTCTACAACATTGTATCCTTTTTCTAATAAAACATCACAAATCTTTTTTCCAGATAAATCTTCTCTTGCTCCTCTGCTTCCTTTGTCACTAAGAGTTAATACTGCTGCTTGATACATTTATTTCATCTCCTGTTGATATATTTCCACCTTTAATAACTTTTGCAAAAACTCCGTTAATAGGCATAATGCACTCTCCCATTTTATAATAAATTTCACAATGGTTATGACATTTTTTACCTATTTGAGATACCTCAAGAATAACATCGTTACAAACTAGCCTTTCGCCAATTTTTAATTTTGTTAGTTCTATTCCAGATACAACAATATTTTCACCAAAAGCACCATCAACTACATTTGCACCTTTTTTATTAAATTCACTTATAACTTCATAACTTAACAAACTAACTTGTCTGTGCCAGTTTCCAGCGTGAGCATCGCCTTCTATGCCAAAATTTTCTATAAGCCTTGCACTTTTTACATTAATTTTTTGTGTGCCTCTTTTCTCGCTTATACAAACCGCTATTATTCTGCCCATTTTATCCTCCTATTTGCGACATATTTTTACTTTCGCTATTTTCTAAAAACTCTCCAAATTTATGTAACTCTGGCTTGTTGTTTAAAGCCTTTATAATTTCATTTTTTATAATATTATCATCATATTTCAATAAACTTTTAATATTAATTCCGTCACTATAATAAAGGCATAACTTTAAAAAGCCATCTGATGTTATTCTAATTCTATTACAACTGCTACAAAAACAATCACTTATAGCACTTATAAAACCAACTCTAAAATTTAAATTTTCACACTCATAATAAATACAAGGTCCGTTGCCTTTATACTCGCTTTTAACTAGCTTGCCATATTTTTCTTCTATTTTCTCAAATACATATTTACTTTCTAAATATTCAAGTTTTTTCCCATCACCTAACGGCATTAACTCAATAAACCTAATATCAATATTAAACTTTTCGCATAACTTAAAAAGTCCAAAAAAGCTTTCGCTTAAGTTTTTAATAAGCACAGAATTTATCTTCATTTTCACACCTAATTTATATAGACATTCTATACCGTCTATAACATCTTTTAGTTTGTTAAAACCTGTAATTTTTTCATACTTATCAAAATCTAAAGTGTCAATACTAATATTTACACAGTCAATATATTTTTTTATCACATTTGCATACTTTTTTAAATATATACCGTTAGTAGTAATAGTTAAACTTTCTATTTTCTTATTTTTTCTAATTTCTCTAACTATTTCTTCAAAATCAGACCTAATTAGAGGCTCTCCACCAGTTAATTTAACTTTTTTAACTCCTAATTCACTAATTATATTAACAATTTTTATAATGTCATTTGCTGTTAAAAGTTCAATACTTTCTAAAATTTCATCTCTACAATAGATACATTTAAGGTTACATCTGTCAGTTAATGAAATTCTTATATAGTCAATACTTCTTCCGTATTTATCTATCATTCAATCACCCATAACATTATACATCATTTTTCCCTTAAAATCAATTAAATTGTACTTGCTCATAAAATAAATAGGTGTTATAATTTAATGGGTGATATTATGAATAAAAAAATGTTTTGTAGTGGTGGCTGTTCTGCAAAGTTAGGTGCAGGCCTTTTAAGCAGTATGCTAAATAAGATACCACAATCTTACGATAAAAACCTAATAGTTGGCTTTAAAGGAAGTGACGATGCGGCGGTTTATAAACTAACAGATGAACTTGCCCTTGTTCACACCTTAGATTTTTTTCCGCCAATGGTTGAAGACCCATATATATTTGGCCAAATAGCGGCAACAAACGCTTTAAGCGATATATATGCAATGGGTGGAGATGTTAAAACTGCTTTAAATATAGTTTGTTTTCCTGAAAATGAAGATTTTAATATTTTAGGCGAAATACTTTCAGGAGGAAATAGTAAAATAATAGAAGCTGGAGGTGTTTTAGCGGGTGGCCACTCCATAGCTGATGATAGCATAAAATATGGCTTAAGTGTTACAGGCACTATCAATCCAAATAAAATTTTAAAAAATAACACGCCCAAAGTTGGAGATGTTTTAATTTTAACAAAGCCTCTTGGCATAGGAATTATAACAACTTCTGCTAAAGTTAATGAAGCATCAACTAATTCAATTGATTTAGCAATAAAATCAATGACAACACTAAATAAATATGCCTCAGAAATACTTAGAAAATATAAAGTAAGTGCTTGCACAGATGTCACAGGCTTTGGCCTTTTAGGTCATTTAAATGAAATGCTTTCATCAACTTCTGCAACTTTATATGTTGATAACATACCCTATATAAAAGAAGCATTTAAGTGTGCTGAAGAATTTTTAATTACTGCAGGTGGGCAAAAAAATAGAAATTTTGTGGGTGATAAAGTTTGTTTTAATAATGTTCCTTTCCCTATGGAAGAAATATTGTTTGACCCTCAAACTTCAGGTGGTCTTTTGTTTGCAGTTGATAAAACTCAAGTTCCTCAAATAAAAAATGAACTTAATTCTCTTTCTCTTCCTTTTGGGATAATTGGTGAAATAACAGAAAATAAAAAATTTAAAATTGAAGTTAATAATGGAGGAAAATATTATGATTAAAATAAATGCAATAGGTGATGTTTGCCCTATTCCAGTTATAAAAGTAAAAAATGCAATGAAAGAGTTAAATAATAAAGGCATAATTGAAATCACCGTAGATAATGAGATAGCTGTTCAAAACCTTTCTAAAATGGCAAATCAAAAAAACTTCCAAATAATTTCAGAAAAAATAAACGATAAAGAATATAAAGTAACAATTAATTTATCTAAAGAAGATGTCAAATGCGAGCTTATTCAAGACAATAACATAAATAACTCTGTTGTTGTTATTTCTTCTGATAAAATGGGCGATGGCGATGAAAAGCTTGGTAAAACTCTTTTAAAAAGTTTTATTTTCTCTTTAACAAAATGCGATGTTTTGCCATCAACTATAATTTTTTATAATTCAGGTGCTTTTTTAACATCAACTAATTCAGAAAGCCTTGAAGATTTAAAAACTCTTGAAAACCTTGGCGTTGAAATAACAACTTGTGGAACTTGCATAAACTACTATAACTTGCCAGAAAAACCAGAAGTTGGCTCTGTGTCTAATATGTATTTTATAGCAGAAAAACTTTTGAATAGCTCAAATGTAATTAAACCATAACTATGAAAAATCAAGAATTAAAAACTATAATAACCTTTGAAACAACACAACAAGCAATGGAAGTTGAAGACCTTGTTAAAGAAAATAATATTAAAGCTAGGCTAATACCTGTTCCAAGTAACATTTCTGCTGGTTGTGGCCTTGCTCTTTGTAGCTCAATTTCAGAACAAGAAAAAATAGAACTTTTAATTAAAAAAAATGAAATTAGTGGAATTAAAATTTATAATATTTTCTATTGAAAAAGACCTTTTATCTTTTGATAAAAGGTCTTTTAAATTATTCAACTTTCTCAATTTCATCAATAGACTGAGGAGCTTGATTTTCATCAGCTTCATTTACTTCATCATAAATTAAACTATACATCATATATGCCTCAGAAAATTTAACATTTTCTTTAGGGTTTAAATTTTTAGGTATAATATCTCCCCATAAATTCACTAATTGAGCCATATATTCAGTTGAATAGTTTTTAAATTCATCTTTGTTATATTCAGCAAAGAACTTTTCTGTGTTGCTGTCTAATTCAACACCTTTAAACTTTAAAGCTCTTGCAATAATTGTATACATTTCTTCAAAAGTAATGTTGTCGTTGCCGTTAAACATTCCGTTGTTGTCGCCTAAAACAAGCCCCATTTCTTTTGCACTAGAAATAGCCTTTGAATAATCCCCAGAAACGTCGCTAAAACTGTAAATGTTTTCTGTTTCACTTGAAGCATATTCCCCGCCAATAGTTCTAACAACGTCAAGCACAAATTCATATCTTGAAATATTAGAGTTTCCTTCTTCGCCTAAATCAATATATTCTTTAATTCCGTCAATTTTTTTAAGCTCTGTTGATATAAGCCTTGCCACAACTTCTGCACCATAGTGGTTTAAATGAGTGTTGTCGTGGCCCTTGTCACCTTTTTTAACATCTTTGTAAATAGAGTGAAAAGCTGCTGTTTTTTCAAGCCCGTTTTCTTGATATAAATCCATAGTCATTTTTGTAGCGTCAACTAAAGGAACATTAACTTCTTTTGCAAGCTCTCTCATTGCATCGTCATATAAACCGTGAGTTTCTTTTACCTCGCCGTTTTCGTCAAAACTTCTTCTTGCAATAGGAGTAATTAAAATTGGGTTAGCTCCTTTTTCTTCAGCCACCTTTATGTAGTTGTTATATAAAGAATGTTTAAAAGAACCTTCAGTGTTAATATCCCCCTCAGGGTCAGTGTATCTTAATTTTAAATCTTCTTCTTTAGACTTTTTAGCATCATTATGGCCAAATTGAATAATTAAATAATCATCTTTTCCAATTTCGTTTAAAAGTGTTTGATACTCCTCTTCAACAGTTAAACTTTTAGAACTTCTGCCAGAAATAGCTAAGTCAATAACATTAACATTTTTAACAAATTCATCTAAATACATACCCCAGCCAGCTCTTGGCACTGCATAATTGTCATCGCTTCCATATATACAAGCTGTTGAGTCGCCAACAATAAAAATTTTAACCTTGTCACTAGCCATAACATTTGTAGCTCCTATACCTGTAATAAAAGTTGTAGTCATTAAAACATAAGACAAAAATCTCTTAAATAACATAAAACCTCCAAAAAAAGGGGAATTTCTCCCCTTTAAATTTAAAACTTAATTATTTTTTTCTTCTTCATCTTCTGAATCTAAATTAAAATCATATTTTTTTAATTCGCTATAATCTTCTAAATCCTCATCTTCATAATCGTCATAGTCCATATCGTCAAGCTCAGACCAATCGTCAAATATGAAATCATTATCTTTTTTAAATTTAGATAAAATAAAAAGAATAGCACTTAAAGCAACACCAAAACCTAAAACAATTAAAATAATTGCTCTAATTCTATTGTTTTTTTCGTGCTTTTTCATAATTTTCTTAATTTCCTCAATTGCATATTCAGCTTTCATAATATTACCTCCTTAAAATTCCTCTTTTAAATTGTTTTTCCCTGTTTTTATAATCATTATACTCCATAAAAGCTCTACGCATCATTTGTTTTTCATCTTGAAATTTTAGCAAATAATACGCTTCGTGTTGCTTATAAAAGCCAGCATCAGCAAAATATTCTTCAGCTTGGGGTTTACAATAAAATGAATTAGTTGTCATAAGATACCAGTGAACAGTTTTGTTTACAATATCGTTATTCCCCTTAAAGGTATATTGAGTTTTGCCGATATATTTAATTATTTCAGCATCAGAGTCAGTTTCCTCTTTAACTTCTCTAAGAGCTGTTTGCTTAAAGGACTCCCCAGCTTCAACAGTTCCCTTAGGCAATACCCAGCCCATATATCTTCCATTTTGATTTTTATAAAGCAATAGAACCTTACCATTATGGATTACTACGCCTCCGCAGCTAACTGCTTCTATCATAGTGCACCTCCGATTCTGCTACAATTGATAAATCAATCTTTAAAAATAAAATTGATTTAATTATAACACATACTATATAAAAATTCAATAATAAAAACAAAACTGTAAAAATATTTTCTATTTATATTTATTTAGCCTAATATCTTTTCCTATAAACTTAAACACCTTAAAATTACCTAAAACTCGAGAGAAAATTCTTTCGCTATATAAAACATTAATGTCGTCAAATTCTAAGTTAGTTGAAATTAATGTCGATTTTCCGTTTCTAAGCCTAGAATTTAATATATCAAAAAACTCAGGTATAGTGCTGTTGTTAATTCCCTCTGTTCCTAAATCGTCAATAACTAGTAAATCGCAATCAATAATGTAGTTAACTGTGTCTATTTCTTCTTCACTTGCGTTATTAAATCTAACATTTGTCATAATAGTAAAAAGACGATATGCACTCATATAAACAACAAAATTCCCTCTGTCAATAAGTTCTTTTGCTATACAGTTGCACATAAAGGTTTTTCCAAGGCCTGAAGCCCCATAAAAAAGAAAATTTAATGGCTCGTTTTCAAAATTTTCTATACCTGCTAAACATTCTCTAATTATCATATTTATATTTTCATAAGGAGATTTTTTCTCCCCCTCAACAATATCTTTTGAAAACAAACTATAATCAAATTTATTAAAATTTTCTTTGTTTAACATATCTCCAAAATTAGATAATTTAACTATTTTTTCTGATAATCTTTTAATAAAACACTCACATTTTTTGTTGTCAATAAAGCCAGTGTCCTTGCATTTTTCACATTTATATTGAGGCTTTAATATAGATGTTTTAATCCCCATTTCGTTTAATATCTTCATTCTTTCAGCCTTTAACACATTGCAACTGTTTCTAAAATCCTCTAAAACTTCAGCTTTTCCACTTAAAGTGTTTTTAAATAACTCAACACCTTTTTCAGTAATTTCATATTCTATCTCTCTAAGCCTTGGAACTTCTTTATATAAATATTCTTTCATTCTTTCGGCTTTTGTTTCAGCAAATTTTTTGTCTTTTTGATAATCTTCAAAAATTTCTGAATATATACTTTTTTTATCCATTAAGAATTACCCTTTCTCTTTAATATTTCATCTATTTCCTCTGAACTATAAATTTTTTGCTTGTAGTTGTTAAATGTTCCCTTTGGTTTTTGAGTAATGTTTTCAACATTGCTCTTACCCTTTTTAGCATATATAGCTTCGTTTTCTTCAACGTCTTTAACACTTTTGAACCCAGATTTTACCCAGTTTTGAATAATTTTATCACAATAAGAAAAAGCAACCTTTCCAGTTTTTTCAATAGTTTTTTGAATAGCTAGGTCTATAAGCTCAAAACTTATGCTATAATTATCAAACCATTTGTCTACAATTTCAATCTCACCCTTACTTAATTTTCTGTCACTTACGCCAAAAGCTTTTAAAACCTTGTTATATCTACTTTGCTTGTTTATGTACTCAGTAGCCATATCCATTGTAACAATGCCCTTTTCAGCCCAGTCAATAGCCATTTTTTCCATATATTTATGGTTCTTTTTGCCTTTTAAACAATAACTTAACATAACAATTAAAGCCTCTTGTTCAAAATCTAAATCATTTGCAATCCAAACAATAACTTCTAACTCTTTAGGTGATAATATGCTTCCTTTAATGCTTTCAGCATATTTAATAATTTCATCAATGTTTTTGTTCTGGCTAGATAATTCCCCAATCTCCTTTGGGTTGTAAATATGTCTAGTAATAATCTTTACTTTATCTTCAACTTTATCACTTTTTTTATTCTCAAAACTATTTTTTTCATTTTCACTTTCGTTTTTAATCTCTTTTAATTCAACAATAGGGTTAAGCTTGTCCCCAGCTAAACTTAAAAGGTTCTTTTCTTTCCAAAACTTCCAACAATTTACAACATCACTTTCTAAAATATTAAACTTTTTTGCAATCTCTCCATTAGATATAGAAATCCCATAATTAGCACATCTTAACGCATAAATATAAATAAGCGAAAAAACTGGGCTTGGAACATCTGCCATATAGTTGTCAATAAAACTATTGTCAACATATGTCCCCATATTTCTATTTATAAACTTAATATTACTCACTCTCCACACCTCTTACATATTTATATTATAATAATATCACATACATATTTTTTTTACAAGGCAAATAAAAAACAAGACTTTAACTAGCCTTGTTTTTTTCGCTTTCCTTGTTAGCTAATAATAAACATAAAATCATAAAAGATAAAATTCCACCAAACATACAGCCACACAAAAAACAAAATATATTCAAAAAACCCCTCCTAAAATATATTTATATTATTTTTTGTGATAACCACTTTTTTATTCATCAAACAACAATTCTATCTATTTGTGGAACAATATAAAACTTTTTATCAACCTTTTTAACTTCTTCATTTATTTGCTTTAATATATCGTTGTCTTTTATACTAAAACCAAAAGGAATTTCTAAATCAAAAATTAAATTAGTTCTTAAAGGCCCTTTTGTAATTCTAAAATCGTGAAATTTAAGCTCGCTACTAATTCCGCTTATAATTTCTTCAAGCATAGTTTTTAACTTTTGAACATCTTCGTTCTTTGTTTCAATTGGGTCCATATGAATACTTATATCACAATTATATTTTCTTTTAATTTTTGCTTCTGTGTTGTCAATTATATCGTGAGCTTCCATAACATTCATCTCAGCTGGAATTTCAGCGTGTAAAGACACAATAACTCTGCCAGGGCCATAATCGTGAATGTGCAAATCGTGCACACCAAGTATTGCCCTGCTTTCTAAAACTTCCTCTTGAATAGCTTTAACAAACTCTGGGTCAGGAGCTTGCCCAAGTAAAGGCTGTAATGTTTCGTTTGCAGCCTCAAGACCAGCTTTAAAAACAAAAAGTGCAACTAAAACGCCAATATATCCATCAATATTAATTTTAAATAAAAAACTTATAATAAGGCCAATTAAAACAGCCCCTGTTGCAACACAGTCGCTTAAGCTGTCAGTAGCTGTTGCAAGCATAGCCTTTGCATTTAACTTTTTCCCAATTTTTTTGTTAAATAAAGACATCCAAAACTTAATTAAAATAGATAAAACCAAAATTATAATCGAAAAAACAGAAAAATCAATTTGGCTTGGATTAAGAATTTTTCCAATAGAACTTTTTAAAAGCTCAATAGCAGTCATAACAATAAAAAAAGCTATAACTAGCCCAGATAAATATTCATATCTTCCGTGCCCGTAAGGGTGGTCGTTATCTGCTGGTATATTGGCAAGTTTAAAACCTATAATTGTTATAATTGAAGATGCAGCGTCAGATAAATTGTTAAAAGCGTCTGCAATTATAGAAATTGAAGAAACTAAAATGCCTGAAATTAATTTTATAATAAATAAAATCAAGTTGCAAACAATGCCCACGCCGCCCGCTAAAACACCATATTTTTTTCTAACATTCAAATTTTTAATGTTTTCGCTATCTTTTATAAATAGCTTAATAAGTAACTGAGTCATAATTATCCCCCTTTTTTAATTAATTTATTATATCAAATTAATCTATAGTTAGAAAAGAGTAACAATCTATTTTTTACATTATACATAATTTATATTGAAAATTGTGTAAATTTATGTTAATATTAACTTAATACTATAAGGAGGTAGCTTATGAATATTTTAGATAAGTACATAAACCAATTATTAGAAAAAAGCACACCACAAGCTCCAATTTGGAACATTGAAAAAATAAAAAGTGGTAAACCATCAACTTGGAACTATATAGATGGCTGTATGATTAAAGCAATTCTAGACCTTTATGCAATTAAAGGCGATGAAAAATATCTTGAGTTTGCAGATAATTTTATAGACTACTTCGTTCAAGAAGATGGTAGCATTAAATCTTACGACCCAGAAGAATATAACATTGATAATGTAAATGCTGGTAAAACATTATTTGAGCTTTATAAATTAACAGGCAAAGAAAAATATAGAAAAGCTATTGACACAATCTACTCTCAAGTTAAAAACCAGCCAAGAACAGCTGAAGGCAACTTCTGGCATAAAAAGATTTATCCAAACCAAGTTTGGCTTGACGGTATGTATATGGGTCAACCATTTTATATGCAATATGAAATAGAATATAATAATAGCCAAAACTGTAAAGACAGTTTCAACCAATTCATTAATGTCTACAATAAATTAAGGGACCCTCTTTCTGGTCTTTACTACCACGCTTATGATTTCTCTAGAGAGTCCTTCTGGTGCGATAAGGTCACTGGCCTTTCAAGAAACTTCTGGCTAAGAGCTTTAGGTTGGTATGCTATGTCCCTTATCGACACAATCTCTGTTATGACAGATGATATGAAAGAAGAAAAGGAAACTCTTTCTAAAATCTATAAAGAACTTATTGACTCAATGCTTAAATATCAATCAGAAAATGGAATGTGGTATCAAGTTGTAAACCTTGGTGGCATTCCTGGTAACTACCTTGAAACAAGTGGTAGCTGCATTTTCGCTTATGCTATTATGAAAAGCGTTAGAATGGGAATTCTTGATGAAAGCTATTTCCAATATGGTAAAAAAGCTTTTGATGGCGTTTGTGAAAAATATCTTTCAGAAAAAGATGGGGAGCTTCAACTTGATGGAATTTGTCTTGTTGCAGGCTTAGGCCCTGAAAATAACACAAGAAGAGATGGAACATTTGGCTACTATATGTCAGAGCCAATTGTTTCAAACGATGCTAAAGGTGTAGGCCCTCTTGTCTTAGCATACATCGAAACATTATATAAAGAACAATCTAAATAATAAATATTAAAGGGTGTTTTTACACCCTTTTTCTTTTAAGGGTATTTTTATGAAAACAAAAACTTTAACTTCTTTAAAATGGATATGTAAATACGCAGGAAATCAACTTTGGTGGGTTGCCTTTTTGTCCGTTCTAACTGGCATAATATCTTTTTGCTTTATCTACCTCGCTCTTTTGTCAAAAGAAGTTTTAGATATAGTAACAAATGCTAAAAATAGTAGCCTTCTTTTTCCTTTACTTAAAATTTTAATTGTAATTATAACACAAGGTCTTTTAAACATAATTTATTGCAATATTTTAATTAGAGCCATAGGTAAAATTGATATAAAAATTAAACAACGCCTTCTACAAAATATATTACATAAAAACCTCTCAGAAATAAATAAGTTCCATTCAGGTGAACTTTTAAATAGGTTTGTTTGTGATATTGACATCATAATAGATGGAGTTGTAACAATAATCCCAAACGGCATTTCTTTGCTAACTAGAATCGTAACAGGTTTAATTGTCCTTTTTAAAATAGAACCCTTTCTTACAGGAGCTGTTTTGCTTTTAGGCGCTTTAATTCTTTTTTGTTCAAAACTCTTTTCAAACCAATTTAAGTTGCTACATAAAAACTTGCAAAATTCAAATGGTGTTGTAAATTCTTTTATTAAAGAAAGCCTAGAAAACATTTTAGTAATAAAAGCTTTTTCAAATAACATTGTAATATTAAATAAACTAAAAGAAAAACAGAATATAGTTTTAAAACATCTTTATAAAAAACAATCTGTAAGTAATGTAGCAAACACTGGAATATATATTCTCTTTACAGGTGGATATTACCTAGCTCTTATATGGGGAGCTTTAAAAATTAGCTTTGGCAGTATGACTTTTGGCACTTTAACAGCTTTTTTACAAATAATAGAACAAATAAAAGCCCCAATGAAAAACATTAGTGGCCTTATTCCAACTTTCTATTCAATGGTTTCCTCAACAGAGAGATTAATTGAAATAGAAAACCTGCAAAATGAAAATTTAAATAATGTAAATCTACCAGTAAATGAAATATATAATAATTTAATATCTATAAACGTTGAAAATTTAAATTTTTCATATAATAACGAAAAAATCTTTGAAAATGCTAACGCTATAATAAATAAAGGTGAGATAGTTGCTATTTCAGGTAAGTCTGGCATAGGAAAATCCACGCTCTTAAAACTTATGCTTTCTTTTTATGAAAAACAAAGCGGAAATATTTATTTTAATTTAAAAACTAATAAAATTCCTATAACTAGCGAGTATAGGCCGTTGTTTTCTTATGTCCCACAAGGCAATATGATATTTTCAGGCTCAATAAAAGAAAATATATCTTTCTTTTCGCCAAACTCAACTGATGATGAAATAATTAATGCCTCAAAACTAGCAATGATATACGACTTTATTTTAACTCTACCAAATAAATTTGACACAATAATTGGTGAAAGAGGTTTAGGTCTTAGCGAAGGTCAAATTCAAAGAATAGCTCTTGCAAGAGCTTTTTTAAGCACTTCTCCTATTCTACTTCTTGACGAAGCAACATCAGCTCTTGATGAAACAAATGAAGTGAGAATATTAGAAAATATAAAAACTTTAAGCTCAAAAACTTGCATAATAATTTCCCATAGACCTAAAACCCTAGAAATGTGTGATAGAATTTTATATATAAAAGATAAAGAAATTATATCTAATAATAATTTCTAAACTATAAAATCAATCTATAACAATTTTATACATATAAAAAAGGAAGTAGTATTAATTTTACTACTTCCTTTTTTTAAATCAAATCAGATGGAATGTCAGGAACAAATCCGTCCTCCTCTGTCATATTTTCAAACTTAGTGTATTGCCCTCTCCAAATTAACTTCACAGTGTCTGTTGAACCGTTTCTGTTTTTAGCAACAATAACTTCGCCCTTGTTTTTAACTTCAGGGTCGTCCTTTTTATAATATTCTTCTCTAAATAAAAGACAAATCACGTCAGCATCTTGCTCTATTGCACCAGATTCTCTTAAGTCAGACATCATCGGTCTGTGGTCGTGTCTACTTTCAGGTCCTCTTGAAAGCTGGGATAAAGCAATAACAGGAACATCTAACTCTCTAGCAATACTTTTTAAAGACCTAGATATGTATGACACTCTCTGCTGGTCAGACTCGCTTTTGTTTCCAGTGCCTTCCATAAGCTGTAAATAATCAATAACAATAAGCCCAAGCCCTTTTTCCATTTTTAATTTCCTGCATTTTTCCCTCAAACTAATTGGGTTAATACCAGGTGTATCATATATTTCAATAGGTGCTCCAGATAAAGTGCCCATAGCCATTGCTATTGCGTCAAACTCCTCCATATTCAAGTTTCCAACTCTTAACTTGCTAGAGTCAACAAGCGCTTGAGATGATAACATTCTGTTTCCTAATTGAGCTTTAGACATTTCCAAACTAAAAATAGCAACTGGCACTCTTTTTTCAACTGCTGCATATTGAGCAATGTTTAAAGCAAATGCAGTCTTACCCATTGACGGTCTACCAGCAATAAGAATAAGGTCTGAATTTTGCAGGCCAGCAGTTAGCTTGTCAAAATCTTTAAAACCAGTTTCAATGCCAGTAATTCTACTGTGAGATTTTGTCACAATATCAATTTTCTCAATAACTTCAGCCATAACTTTGTCCATAGAAACAAAATCATCACTGTTTACATTTTGAGAAACTTCCATTATTTTTTGCTCAGCGTCATAAATAAGGGTTTCAGCATCTTCACTACCCTCATAACTAGCACTAGCAATGTTGTCACTAATTTTAATAAGCTTTCTATATATAGCCTTTTGCTTCACAATGTCTGCATAAAATCTTGTTTTAGCAGTTGTAGGAGCAAGAGAACTTAACGAAACAAGATATTCCGCTCCGCCAACTTGTTCTAAAATGCCTAAAGACGAAATCTTGTTTTTAGCAGTTATAAAATCAATAGGAACATTGTTGTTGTATAAATCAATAAAAGCGTTGAAAATAAGCCTGTTTGCAGGCGAATAAAAATCGTCTGCAACTAAATGCTCAGCAGCAATTCTAACCCCATCATCATCAGGATACATCATACAACTAAGCACCATTTGCTCAGCATCATTGTCGTGAGGAGGTATTCTAGCTATATAAGAATTTTCGTTGTTTTCAGCCATTATAAATCACCACTTACTTTAGTTCAGTAACAGAAATTTTAAGCTCAGCACTAACTTGAGGGTGAAGTTTAATTGTAGCTTTAGCTTCACCAACAGCTTTAATTGCATCTACAACAATTTTCTTCTTGTCAATGTCAATATTAAACTGTTCTTTTAACTCGTGAGAAATTTCCTTGTTTGTAACTGCACCAAAAAGTTTTCCGTTGTTTCCTATTTTAACTTTAATATTAATAGTTTTTTCTTCAATTAATTTAGCAAGCTCCTTAGCCTTTTCAAGCTCTTCTAAAGCCTTTGCTTCAGCTTCAGCTTGCTGTTTTTCAAGTTTGTTTATGTTAGCTTTGTTAGCCTCCACAGCCATTTTTTTAGGTATAAGGAAATTTTTAGCATAACCATCACTAGCGTTAATTGTTTGGTCTTTTTTTCCAACACCTTTAATATCTTGTAATAATATAACTTTCATTTATTCTTCCTCCAAATATTCTTTAATTTTTTGTTTTAATATTTCAATAGCCTCGTCAATGCAAACGCCTTTAATTTGAGCCGCAGCTCCAGTTTGGTGTCCACCGCCACCAAGCATTTCCATTAACTTTTGAACATTAATTTTTCCTAAACTTCTTGCACTAACACAAACTTTGTCACCATATTTACAAAGAACAAAACTTGCCTCTATATCGTTTAAATTTAAAAGCTCGTCAGCAGATTGAGCAATTAATAAAATAGGGTTGTCAACTTTCACATTCTCGTTCATAACTGAAATTGCCATATTGTCAAAAATAAGTTCAGAGTTTCTAACAATTTCAGACCTAACTAAATACTCGTCAAAAGAATTTTTAAATAACCTTCTAACAGACATTGTGTCTGCACCATTTTTCTTTAAATATGCAGCTGCCTCAAAAGTTTTAATACCAGTTTTAAAAGCAAAGTTTTTAGTGTCCACAGTTATGCCAGCTAAAAGACCCTCTATCTCTGTCTTAATAAGCCTTATCCCTTTAATATGCATAATCATTTCTGTAACTAACTCGCTGGCAGAAGAAGCGTAAGATTCGTGGTAAACCAAAGCGCACTTTTCGTCAATAGCCTCTGTCGACATTCTATGGTGGTCAATAAGAACAATAGTTTTAGCAACTTTTAAAAGTTCTGGGCATTCTGTCAGAAATTCTCTGTGAGTATCCACCACAACAAGCAAAGTCCCTCTTTTAATTGTAGAAAGAGCTTCGCTACTACTTATAAAAGCGTTTTCATACCTATCTGTGTCACAAAGCCTTTCATATAAAGCGCTTATACTGCTTGTAATGTTATTTAACACAATTTTACACTTTTTGTCGTAAAACTTAGCAATAGCATATATACCAGAAGCAGAACCTAAGCTGTCTAAATCTGGGTCTTTATGCCCCATAACAATAACATCGCTTGATGACATAATAAGTTCAACAAGCCCACTAGCTTTAACCCTAGCTCTAACTCTTGAATTTTTGCTTATTTCCCTGCCATCACCGCCAAAAAAGGCATATTTGTCTTCGCCTTCTTTAATAACAATTTGGTTTCCACCTCTGCCTAGTGCAAGGTCTAAAGCCCCACGTGCAAAAACCATATCTTCGTTAACAGTGCAGCCGTTCATTCCAATACCAATGCTAAGTGTTGCAGGAACATCGTTTCCCATTTCTACATTGCCTATTTGCTCAACAATAGAAAATTTGTCTTCTTTTAACAAATTAAATTTATTTTTGTTTAAAATAAAAATATACTTGCTGTTATCAAACTTTGTCACAAGCCCACCCATATTATTAAAATACTCGTTAATCTTTCTTTCAATAATAGCGTTAAAATGAGGGAATCTAATTTCGTCCATAGTTTCTTGTATTTCAGCAATATTGTCAACAATTAATATGCCAGCTAATATGTTAGATGCACCTAACCCTTCTTTGTTTAAATAAGGGTTTTCAATAAAAATAACATCAAATCCATCTTCAACACTTGTTGTATATACATCATAACAAATGTTTTCAATTAAGGCAAATTGCTTGCTCTTTTTTTCGTCAAAGCCATCAACAAGGTCATATATTGTTTTAATATTATTCTTATTCCAGCTTTCATATATATTGTTAAAATCAACTATATTCAAATTTTTATCTAATCTAATATATGGAAAAGGAATAGAAACTAAATCTTTCATAATAATCTCCTCCGATGCTAACATTATATCACAGAAACATCATTTTTTCAATCTCTTATCCAAAATCGGATAGCAACCTAAATTTTTACAAAAAGCTGTTTTTCTTTCAAGCAATTTAATAGCTTGCAAA
Organism: uncultured Clostridia bacterium; assembly: GCA_944384235.1. GTDB lineage: Bacteria > Bacillota > Clostridia > Lachnospirales > CAG-274 > Gallispira. The sequence continues at coordinate 38,233 of CALWSP010000022.1, read as the reverse complement.
ATGTCCTCTTTGTTGTTTTTAACTTCAAGGTCAATAAAAAAAATATATTCTAACGGCTTGTTTCTCATTGGCCTAGAAAATATTTTAGACATATTAATGTCATAAATAGAAAATATATCTAAAAGTTTTAATAAAGCACCTGGCTCATCTAAAGTAGAAAAACATATAGTTATAATATTCCCGTTATCAAAAGTTTGATTTTTGTTTTTTGATATTCTAACAAATTCTGTGAAGTTGTTGTTAGTATCTTGGATATTTTCACATAAAACCTCAAGCCCATATAAGCTAGCGGCACATTTAGCACCAATTCCAGCTATTTTTAACTCGCTTTCAGAAACCATTTTAATAGCCCCAGCAGTTGATGGCGTTGTTTCAAGCTCAACATTTGGCAAATTTTGGTTTAAAAAATTTTTACATTGAGGTATAGCGTGAGGGTGAGATAAAACTTTTTTAATATCTTTTATTTCAGTCCCCTTTTTAGCTATAAGACATTGTTCAATAGGCATAATTAATAGCTCTTGAATATATAAATCCACATCAAAGGCAAGGCTGTCAACAGTGGCGTTAACAACACCCTCAATAGAATTTTCAATTGGAACAACAGCCTCGTCAATTTCCCCTTTTTCAATAGCCTTTAACTCTTCCAAAAAATTCTGATATGGAATTAATTCGTTTCCATCAGCAAGTATTCTTGTTGCCTGCTCAGTAAAAGTACCTCTAGGGCTTAAAAAGCCAACCTTCATACAACTCCCCCTAACTAATCTTTTTATAATAATACCATAAAAAACAATTTATTACAATTCTTTATTTACCTTTCGTAATAAATATGATATAATTTAAAAAAAATCAGAAATTAGGTGTTACTATTGATAAAAATAGATAAAGTAAATATAGACGAAGCATTACGCTATATGGGATATAAAAATAACATTAATATAGATAATATATCCCCTATTTTAAAGAAATGTGAACAAGAACTTCTAAATAACATAGACATAAGATATTGCTATAATGTTTTTGACATCGAAGAAATAAATAATCAAATAAAAGTTAAAAACACAAACTTATCACTACAAGGGAAATCAATTTTAACTCATTTAGAAAATTGCAATCAAGCTGTGTTTATGGCGGCAACTTTGTCTGAAAAAGTCGATAGACTAATTTCTAAATATAATGTTGTCGATATGACTTCCTCCATTATAACCGATGCAATGGCAAGTGCCTTAATTGAGCAAGTTTGTAATAAAGTTGAGGAAATAATTAAAGATAACATACAAAATAAAAATATGACTTGGCGTTTTTCTCCGGGCTATGGTGACTTACCTATTTCCTTGCAAAAAGACTTTGTCAATGCCATAAATGCAAACAAAAAAATTGGCCTAACTGTTACAAATAATAACATCTTAATTCCACGAAAGTCTGTAACAGCCATAATTGGCATTTCCGACAAACCTATTCCACAAAAAAAGCGAGGCTGTGTAATATGCTCTATGAATAAAACTTGCCAATTTAGAAAGAGGGGAACACATTGTGGATTTTAAAACACTTTTAAAAAAGAATTATATAATTTTAGATGGAGCTATGGGAACTATGCTTCAATCACAGGGGCTAGAAGTTGGTGGTATACCAGAAGTTTTAAACATTACAGAACCAGAAAAATTAATTAATATTCATAAAAGCTACATTAACGCTGGTTCAAACATAATTTATGCAAACACTTTTGGGGCAAATAGATATAAAATGGAAGAAAGCGGTTATAGTGTAGATGAATTAATATCTTCAGCTGTTAAAAACGCAAAAACTGCTTGTAAAGGAACAAACACTTTAGTAGCTTTAGACATTGGCCCAATAGGCCAGCTTTTAGAGCCAACTGGCACTCTTTCCTTTAACGAAGCTTATGATATTTTTAAAGAACAAATTTTAGCTGGTAAAGATGCTGATATAATTGTTTTTGAAACAATGACAGATTTATATGAAGTTAAAGCTGGTGTTTTAGCAGCAAAAGAAAATAGCGATAAACCCATTTTAGTAACTATGACATTTGAAGAAAATATGCGCACCTTCACTGGCTGTGCTATTTCCTCAATGGCATTAACATTAAACGGCTTAGGCGTAGATGCAATTGGAATTAACTGCTCTCTTGGGCCAAAGGAGCTTTTGCCTATTGTTGAAGAACTTTCAAAATGGACAAACCTGCCAATTGTTGTAAAGCCAAACGCTGGCTTGCCTGACCCAATCACAAACGAATATAATGTCGATGCAAAAGAATTTGCTTTGTATATAAAAGAGCTTAATAAATATGGAATAAGAATAGTTGGAGGTTGTTGCGGAACAACTCCAGAATATATAAAAGAAACAATAAAAATTCTTTCAACACTAGAGCCAGTTAAACAAATAAAACCTATTCCGTCAGCAATATGCTCCCCTACAACAACAGTTGTAATTGATAGGCCTAGAATTATTGGCGAAAGAATAAATCCAACTGGCAAAAAACTTTTTAAAGAAGCCTTAATTAATAATAACATAGACTACATTTTATCTCAAGCAATTGAACAAATTCAAGGTGGTGCTGAAATTTTAGATGTTAATGTTGGCTTGCCTGAAATTGACGAAAAAGAAATGATGATAAAAGCAATAAAATCTATCCAATCAATAGTTGATGTTCCTTTGCAGATAGATTCTACCATACCAGAAGTGCTTGAATCAGCTTTAAGAGTATATAACGGAAAACCTTTAATAAACTCGGTAAATGGCGAGGAAGAAACAATGCACAATATCTTCCCACTTGTCAAAAAATATGGCGGAGCAATTTTAGGCTTAACAATTGATAAAGATGGAATACCAAAAAAAGCTGAAGGTAGAGTAAAAATAGCAGAAAAAATTCTTCAAACTGCCCTTTCCTACGGCATACCAAAAGAAGATGTTTATATTGACTGCTTAACTTTAACTGCCTCAGCAGAACAAGATAGTGTTTTAGAAACACTTAACGCCCTTGAAACTGTTAAAAATAAACTTGGCTTAAAAACTGTGTTAGGCGTTTCAAATATTTCCTTTGGTCTGCCAAATAGAGGTCTAATAAATAGCACATTCTTGTCAATGGCACTTATGAAAGGTTTGGACCTTCCAATAATGAACCCTAATGTTGAATCAATGACAGGTGCAGTAAGAGCATATAACTTGCTTGCAAACCACGATAAAAATTCAACAGAATTTATAAAAAACTATTCTAACACAAAACCTCAAACAATAAGTGTAGATAATAATTCTAATAACAATACTTTAGAATATGCTATTGAAACAGGCTTAAAAAACGAAGCTAAAACAATAACAAAAAAACTTTTGGAAACAAAAACTCCAATGGAAATAATTAATCAAATAATAATTCCTGCTTTAGATAAAGCTGGAACAGAGTTTGAAAGTGGTAAAATCTTTTTACCTCAATTAATTTTGTCTGCTGGCGTTGCTCAAGAGGCTTTTGAAATTTTGAAAAAAGAAATATCTAAAACAAATATAGATTCTGTTTCAAAAGGAAAAATAATTGTAGCTACTGTTAAAGGTGATGTTCACGATATAGGCAAAAACATAGTAAAAGTTCTTTTAGAAAACTATGGCTATGAAGTAATCGATTTAGGTAAAGATGTAGATTATGATGTGGTTTTAAACGCAGTTAAAGAAACAAATTGTAAATTAGTTGGCCTTTCAGCCCTAATGACAACCACACTAAATTCTATGGCTGAAACAATAAAAATTCTAAAAGAAAACAATTGCAATTGTAAAATTATGGTCGGTGGTGCAGTTCTTACCCCTGAATACGCAGAAACAATAGGAGCAGACTATTACTCTAAAGATGCAAAACAGTCCGTTGATATAGCAAAAGAAGTTTTAGGCTAAAAAGAGTAGTCCCTTTGGACTACTCTTTTTTTATTTCATATAATTTAACACTAATATATCGTTTTCTTTTATTTTTGTTTGACCATTAGGTATTAATATATTATCCTCTCTTTTTATCATAATAATTAAACCATTTTCTAAGTTAACATCTTTAAGCTCAGAGTTAACCCACTTACTCTTTTTGTTTATAACAACTTCATTTAAAGTTATACCATAATCATCACTTAAATCTCTACCAGCTAAAACAAGTGTATCTCCCTCGTTAATTATAGTATCTCCGTTAGGAACAATTTTTTCGTTGTTTCTAATTAATAAAGCAATAAGAGTGTTTGGAGGAATAGTAATTTCTCTTAAAGTTTTTCCAATCCATAAATGCTCTTTTGAAATTTTTAACTGAATAAAATTAACCTCAACCTCGTCTGAATAATCACTAAATGTTTTTAATACATCTGCATTTTCGTCAATCATATCTAACTTTTTAGATATAAAAGGTAAAAATGTTCCTTGAATTAAAATAGAAATTAAAACAATACAAAGGACAATACTAAAAATGTCGTTGCTAGTGTTTGCTGGACTAATGTAAACCATAATAGCAAAAACAATAGAAGCAGCACCTCTTAAGCCTGCAAATGCAATTAATAACTGTTGTTTTAAACTACATTTAAATGGAGTTAAAACTAATGCAACAGATATAGGTCTAGCAATTAAAGTTAAAAATAAACAAATAGCAATTGCAACAGAAAAGTTTTCAATTAATTTGCTTGGGTAAGATAAAAGACCAAGTAAGAAGAAAATTAAAACTTGCATAAGCCCTGTCATACCATCAAAAAAGTTCACTAATGACTTTTTGTTTTGAATATGAACGTTTCCTAAAATAATACCTGTTATGTAAACGCTTAAATAGCCGTTTCCGCCTAAAACAGATGGAATAGCATAAGAAATAATTGCCATAGCAACAACAAATATAGTGTCAAAACCTTCGGTGTCTAAATTAACTTTCTCTAAAATATATTTAGTTAAAAATGCAATCAACACACCAAATAAAATACCCATTAAAATTTGTAAAATAACCATTGTAATAATAGCTTCTTTAGAAATTCCACCACTAATAATAGCAATAAATATTGCAGTTAACATATATGAAAAAGGGTCGTTACTACCACTTTCAACTTCTAATAATGATGCGGTATTGAATTTAAGACCTAGCTTTCTAGACCTTAAAATAGAGAATACAGATGCTGCGTCCGTAGAACTTATAACAGAACCAATTAATAAACTTTCTATTAAGTCAATTCCTAAAATAGTGTGACATAATATAGCAACAATAAAAGCAGTAATTATAACGCCTAAACTTGATAATAAAACAGCTTTTACAGCAATAGGCTTAGCAGCACTCCATTTTGTGCCAAAACCGCCGTAAAACATAATAAAAATAAGTGCAGTTGAACAAACATCATTTGCCAAGTTATAATTGCCAAAATCAATTTTAAAAATTCCGTCTGTGCCAAAAACCATACCTAACAAAATAAAGAAAAGTAACATCGGAATGCCAATTTTGCTTGAAATTTTGTTAAACATAACACATAGCACAATTACAATAGCTGAAATAATCAATAAATTATTCATATCATCTTCCTTTCATTATAAATTACTTACATTAATAATTATAACATATTTTATATCCATTTTCTATATAAAATTACATATTATTCATATTAAACATATATATTTTTTATAATGTTAATTATAGCCTATAAATTATATTTAATAGCATAAAAAAAGGACTGAAATCAGTCCTTTTTTTATTACATCATACCGCCCATACCTCCAGCAGGCATAGCTGGTTCAGGTTCAGCAATATCAGCCACAACAGATTCAGTTGTAAGAATTGTTGAAGCAACACTGTTTGCGTTTTGTAAAGCACTTCTAGTCACTTTAGTTGGGTCAATAATACCTACTTCAAACATATTAACATATTCTTCAGTAAGAGCATTAAAACCAAAACCTTCTTTGCTTTCTCTAACGTTGTTAATAATAACAGCACCCTCAAGACCAGCATTAGCACTAATCTGACGAAGTGGAGCTTCAAGAGCTTTTAAAATAATGCCTGCACCAGTTTTTTCATCGCCGCTAAGAGAGTTCACAACTTCTTCAACTGCTGAAATACAGTGAATATAAGCAGAACCACCACCGCAGATAATACCTTCTTCAACTGCAGCCTTAGTTGCAGCTAAAGCGTCCTCCATACGAAGTTTCTTTTCTTTTAATTCCATTTCAGTTGCAGCACCAACTTTAATAACAGCTACACCACCAGCTAATTTAGCAAGTCTTTCCTGTAATTTTTCTTTGTCAAATTCAGATGTAGTGTCCTCAATTTGAGCCTTAATTTGACCAACTCTGCTAGCAATTTCGTTCTTGTCGCCAGCACCGTCAACAATAATAGTGTTTTCCTTGCTCACAGTAACACTCTTTGCCTTGCCAAGCATATCAATAGTAGCCTCTTTAAGCTCTAAACCAAGCTCACTAGAAATAACAGTACCGCCAGTAAGAATAGCAATGTCTTTAAGCATTTCCTTTCTTCTGTCGCCAAAACCAGGTGCCTTAACAGCAACACAGTTAAATGTACCTCTTAATTTGTTAACAATTAAAGTAGTTAATGCTTCGCCTTCAACATCTTCAGCAATAATTAATAACTTGCTGCCAGACTGAACAATCTGCTCAAGAATAGGTAAAATTTCCTGAATGTTAGAAATCTTCTTGTCAGTAATAAGAATGTAAGGGTTGTCAAGGTTTGCAATCATCTTATCCATATCAGTAGACATATAAGCAGATAAATAACCTCTATCAAACTGCATACCTTCAACAAGCTCAAGTTCAGTTTTCATAGTCTTAGATTCTTCAACAGTAATAACACCGTCGCTAGAAACTTTTTCCATAGCGTCAGCAATCATATTACCAACTTCTTCATCAGCAGCAGAAATAGAAGCAACCATAGCAATATGCTCTTTGCCAGCAACATTCTGGCTTAAAGACTTAATCTTTTCAACAGCAGCGTCAGTAGCCTTAGCCATACCCTTTCTTAAAATAATTGGGTTTGCACCAGCAGCAATGTTCTTAAGCCCTTCTTGAATCATAGCCTGAGCAAGAACAGTTGCAGTAGTTGTTCCGTCGCCTGCAACGTCATTTGTCTTTGTAGCAACTTCCTTAACAAGCTGAGCCCCCATATTTTCAAATGGGTCTTCAAGCTCAACATCTTTAGCAATAGTAACACCATCGTTAGTAATAAGAGGAGTACCAAACTTTTTGTCAAGAACAACGTTTCTACCCTTAGGTCCTAAAGTAACCTTAACAGTATCAGCTAATTTATTTACACCACTTTCTAAAGCCTTTCTAGCTTCAACACCATATTTAATTTGCTTTGCCATAAAACAACAACCTCCTATTAAAATTATTCAACAACAGCAAGAATATCTCCCTGCTTAACAACAATATATTCTTCGTCATCTACCTTAACTTCAGTGCCAGCATACTTTGAATAGATAACCTTTTCACCAACTTTAACATCAACAGGAACAATTTTACCATCAACCATAACGCCAGGGCCAACAGCAATAACTTCAGCCTCCTGTGGCTTTTCTTTAGACTGAGTAGTAAGAATAATACCAGCCTTTGTAGTTTCTTCAGCCTCCAACTGCTTTAAAACAACTCTATCACCTAATGGTCTAATACTCATAACAATTCCTCCTTAACTCTTTTAAAAATCTGTTAGCACTCAATATGATAGAGTGCTAATTTGTAATATAATATTACCATACAAACCAAACTTTGTCAACACTTTTTATTAATATTTTTATACAAGTTTTAATAAAAAAACCTTTAAAAAACTCGAAAAATAATAGCTTTCAAGTAAATTTTAGTAATATAAAAAGACCGGTTTCGGTCTTTTTATATCTTTCACATTATCTACTCATTTCTTCTTGAGGTCCTTCAGCACTGTGAGATTTAATTACACTTTGTATTTCTTCTAATGAAGCTGCTGGCATATCACCATTTGTTGTGCATTTAACTGCAGACATTGCGTTTCCGTACTTAACAGCTTCAAGTGGGTCGTCAGTTGTTAATAAAGCATATAAAGCGCCAGCAACATAAGCATCACCAGAACCAATTCTGTCAATAACTTCAATGTTTTCATATGCAGGTTCTTCATAGAACTTTCCGTTGTAATATAACTTAGAACCAAAATTGTGTTTAGTTGGGCTAACAACTTCTCTCTTAGTTGTAGCAACCACCTTGCAACCATATTCGTCGCAATAACTTTTCATAATTTCTTCTAAAGTGCCAGTTTTTTGCATCATTCTTCTAGAAGTTTCTTCAGAAACAAATAAAATATCTATATAAGGTAAAACAGATAATATAGTTTCTCTAGCTTCTTCTTCAGACCATAACTTAGCTCTGTAATTGCAGTCAAAACTAACAGCAGCACCAGCAGCTTTAAACTCCTTAATAATTTCAACAACAGTCTTTCTAAGATCTTTGTTAATAGCCATAGAAATACCACTTACGTGAAATAACCTAGTGTTAGAGTAAACAGATGGGTCAATTTCTTCTTTTTTAAGGTAACACATAGAAGAATGAGCTCTGTCGTATACAACAGAAGACTTTCTAGGGTATGCACCAGCCTCATAGTAGTAAATTCCAAGTCTAGCATCTTTTGATGTGTCGTAAATAAGATAATCGTCAGAAACATTACCATATCTAATTTTATACTTAGCAAATCTACCTACCTTGTTGTCAGGTAATCTAGTAATAATAGCAGAACGAACACCTAAAAAAGCTGCGCCACTTGCAACATTAAGCTCTGAACCACCAGCCTGTTTTTCAAAACTTTCACTTCTAGATATTTTTTCTTTGTTGTGTGGAGAAAGTCTTAACATAACTTCACCAAAACCAACTAAATCAAACTTTTTTTCTTTCATAGGTACAATACTCATAAACTTAGCCTCCCTGCCGTATTAATTATTTATATATAGGATAACCTATTTTCTTTTTAACTTTGTTAAGAGTTTTTTCCGCTATATAAGAAGCCTTTTCAGCCCCTTCTTTCATAACCTTTTCAATGTAAGCTTTGTCGCTAGAATATTCCTTGTATCTTTGCTGAATAGGAGCTAAAGTGTCAACAACAGCGTCAGCTACTGCAAGCTTAAACTCGCCATATCCAACTCCAGAAAATTCTTTAACAGCCTCCTCAATACTTTTTCCTGTAACAGAAGAATATATATTTAAAAGGTTGCTAATTCCAGGCTTATCTTCGCTGTAATAAACTTCAGAGCCAGAGTCAGTAACAGCCCTTTTAATTTTGTTTCTAATAACATTTGGTTCTTCAAAAATATAAATAATGTTGTTTTGGTTTTCGCTTTCAGATTTGCTCATTTTCTTTTCAGGGTTTTGAAGCCCCATAATTCTAGCACCAACTTTTGGAATATATGGCTCAGGAATTTTAAACACATCTCCATATACACCATTAAACCTTCCTGCAATGTCCCTGCAAATTTCAAGGTGTTGCTTTTGGTCAGCACCCACAGGCACAAGGTCAGATTGGTATAATAAAATATCGCCTGCCATTAAAACAGGATATGTATATAAACCAGCATTTATGTTGTCAGAATGTTTTTGAGATTTGTCTTTAAATTGAGTCATTCTGTTAAGCTCACCCATATATGTAAAACAGTTTAATATCCAAGCAATTTCAGCGTGAGCTTTAACATCAGACTGAACATAAATTATGTTTTTTTCTGGGTCAAGTCCAAGAGCTAAAAATAAAGCCATAATGTCTTTAGTTCTTTTTCTTAAATCCTGAGGGTCTTGTCTAACTGTAATAGCGTGCATATTAGCAACACCAAACACACAGTTGTATTCCTCTTGCAAATTTGTCCAGTTTCTTAATGCTCCTAAATAGTTTCCAAGTGTTGGAACACCTGATGGCTGCATAGCACTGTAAATAACTTTTTTCTTTTCCATTTCCATATATCCTCCAGTTGCAAATAAACTATTCTAAAGTTGCTTTCATAACAGCTTTAATAGTATGCATTCTATTTTCAGCTTCGTCAAAAACAACAGATTGATTTGATTCAAAAACTTCGTTGGTAACTTCCATCTCTTTAAGTCCAAACTTCTTTTCAATTTCTTTTCCAACAGTTGTGTTTAAATCGTGAAATGCAGGTAAACAATGCATAAAAATAGCGCTTTCTTTAGCGTTTTTCATAACATCGCTATTAACCTGATACTTTAATAAATCTTTAATTCTTTCTTCCCAAACTTCATCAGGCTCGCCCATAGAAACCCAAACATCTGTGTATATAATGTCAGCTTTTTCAGTTCCCTTCTTAACATCTTCAGTTAATACAATCTTAGCCCCGCTTTCTTTTGCAAGCTCCATAGCTTTTTCAACTAAGTCTTTGTTTGGGAAATACTTTTTAGGGGCGCAAGCAGTAAAGTTAATTCCCATTATAGCACAACCAATCATAAGAGAATTACCCATATTATATCTTGCATCTCCCATATAAACAAAATTTAGTCCCTCTAATTTTCCAAACTTTTCTCTAATAGTCAAAAAGTCAGCTAAAATTTGAGTTGGGTGAGATTCGTTAGTAAGGCCGTTCCAAACTGGCACACCAGCATATTTAGCCAAACTTTCAACAATCTCTTGTTCAAACCCTCTGTACTCAATTCCGTCATACATTCTGCCTAAAACTCTAGCAGTGTCTGCAATGCTTTCTTTTTTTCCAATTTGAGAGCCAGACGGCTCAAGATAAGTGCAACCCATTCCTAAATCATAAGCTGCCACCTCAAAAGCACATCTAGTTCTAGTGCTTGTTTTTTCAAAAATTAAAGCAACATTTTTCCCTTTTAAAGTGTCAACAGAAATGCCCTTTTTCTTTTTGTCCTTTAAATCTTCTGCTAAATCCAATAAATAGGTTAGCTCTTCTTTGCTAAAATCAATAATTTTCAAAAAATTCTTATTTTTTAAGTTAATACTCATTTCTTACCCCTCCTATCCCATTTTACTTTATTATACTACAATTTTTAAAAAAAGTACATACAAAAAATTTATTTTACACAAATTTTACTTTAACAAAAGTATAAATTAATAAAATTAAGCTCATAATACATTCAGGAGGTGTAGATATGGAAAATAATAATCACTACAACAAAAAAGGAGTTTTTACAGTTGTTTATACTTTGGCAGCTATATTTGTCATTCTTGCCTTTGGTGTTTCCATCTTAAATAGTGGCAACACACCTCAGCAAGAAATTAATTTAGAGGATAATATTTCTCCAGTAGATAAATCAAATGTAGCCCCACTAACAACAGAAACAACAACATTTGAAGAAAGCACAGTTGAAACAACAACAAACAAAACATCAACACTAGAAGAAAATAGTTCAAGCTCAAATAACGAATTAACACTTTTTGATGACACAAAAGAAATGGATTGGCCAGTGTCAGGAAAAATAGTTATGGATTATAGTAAAGATTCTGCCATTTACGATAGAACACTTGAGCAGTATAGAACTAACGATTCAATTTGCATTTCAGCAAACCTAGGCGATGAAGTAAAAGTGGCAACAGATGGCATAATAACATCTATAACTAAAGATGTTGTTGACGGTGTAACTGTAAGTGTAGACCACGGCAATGGTTGGTGCTCTACATACAGCCAATTAAATGAAGACTTGGCTGTATCAGAGGGAGAAGCTGTCCATAAAGGCGATGTTATAGGAACAGTTGGTGCTCCAACAAAATATAGCGTTGCTTTAGGGCCTCATTTAGAATTTTCTGTTTTAAATGAAAACAACACAACTGACCCAAAATTAGTTTTAGCAAATGAATAACATTTTAAGAGTAGCTTGGCTACTCTTTTTTTGTCTTGACAAATATTATACTATGTATTATAATACAATTATACCACAAGATACAGAGGAGGTGAAAATATGTTTAAAATCGATTTAAAATCTAACACACCTATTTATGAACAAATAGTAAATCAATTTAAAGAATACATCTTAAAAGGCTATTTTAAACCTAATGATGCAGTTCCGTCTGTAAGAAAGCTTGCAACAATGCTAGAAATAAATCCAAACACAGTTGCAAAAGCCTATAAAGAGATGGAAATTCAAAATTTAATAGTAACTCTACGAGGTAAGGGAACTTTCATTTCTGATATAAACGAAATAAACTCTAATTATAGCGTAGAACTTAAAAAAATCCGCTCAATTTTAGCAGAGTTAAAACTTAAAGGTCTTTCAAATGAAAATATAATTTCTTTAATATCAGATGAACTTAATAATTTAGAAAGGGTTGATTAATATGTTAAGCATAAAAAATGTATCAAAATATTATGATAAGTTTAAAGCAATAGATAATATAAATATAGAAGTTGAAGATGGGAAAATTCACGGTCTTATAGGAGAAAATGGAGCTGGAAAAACCACTTTAATCCATTGTATAGCAGGAATTTATAAGTCCAACGAGGGCGAAATAACACTTGATGGCGAAACAATTTACGATAATCCTGATGTTAAAGAACAAATTGGCTATGTGGCAGATAGCAATCAATACTTTCCAGATTTTAAAATAAAAGAATTAGTAAAGTTTTATAAAGGCATATATAAAAATTTTGATGAAGAAAAGTTTTATAATTTAAATGAACTATTCAACCTTGATGTAAATAAAAAGGTTAAACAAATTTCAAAAGGTATGCAGATGCGTCTTTCGCTAATGCTTAATTTGAGCATTAACCCAAAACTTTTAGTTTTAGATGAGCCAACAAGTGGCTTAGATGTAATTTCTAAAAAACACATTATGGACTTGCTAATTCAAGAAGTTGAACAAAGAAATTGTAGCATAGTAATTTCATCTCACCATTTAAGTGAGCTTGAGCTTTTGTGTGATGACATTTCTTTCATTCAAAATGGAAAAATAATTCACCAAAACTCAGTTGATGGAATTAAAAACAACATAATAAAATATCAGGTTGTCTTTGATAATACCCCTAATTTAAACACTTTAAAAGATGTTTTAAATGTTGAAAACATTGGCTGTGTTTACTACATAATTGCAAATAGAGATTCTAATATAAAAGAACAAATTAAAGCCCTCTCCCCTCAAATAATAGAAGAAGTGGGAATGAGCCTTGAAGAAGTGTTTATATATACATCTATAAAAAAGGAGGGATAATATGAACTCTTTATATAAAAGTTATATAAAAAAATCTTTGATTTTAATTTTAATATCAATTTTCTTCTCCTTTTTAGGCTACTATATAACAAAAGATTTTTTAACTGATATGCTTTCAAATCTTTTAAATGCCTCTCAAAGAGCTGAAGAAAACTTTTATTCAATTTACGACCTTGAAGGGCATTACTTTAATTATATGTCCTACATAACTTTAATAGACCTTTTGTTTATGGCGCTTTATCTGCTTTCTATCTACTCTTATAGAAATAAAAATGTAGTTAATTTTGTTCTTCACCTTCCAATTAAAAGAAGCCAAGACAATTTAACAAAAATTTTAGTTGCAGTTGTTTCACTAACATTAATTTTTGCCTTCCAAATTTTAATGTATTTTGCCTTAACAAAAAATATCTATCAACAAATATATGAACTACTTTCAAAAGTTTCACACGATAATTTAACTTTAGATATGCTATATTCTAAACTGTTTAATAAATCTTTATTATTTTATGGTGCGTTCTTGTTAATATTCTCAGGGTTGTTTTTGTCAATAAACTTAATTGGAAAAAATATATTAGCTTTAATAACTCCTTTTATATTAGTTCTTGGTGTACCATATACAAGCTCTGGAATATATCTATTTTTAAAAATTTTAAACTTAAATTTTTTAGTAAACCTTGGAAGAAATATAACTTTGTCTATTTTTGATAATTTTCCAAATTTTCAATTTACAATCATACATTTAGTAATTTTGTCAATAATAGTTTTTGCAATTTCTTTTGTATGTGCTTTAAAGCTAGATAATGCAAATATAAATAATACTTTCTTGTTTAAGCCAATAAAGTACATTTTAAATTTTTGCGTTACAATAATAATCTCCTTTAGTGTTTATTATATACTTTTGTCAAACATACAAATTGAAAATATGCTTTTTAATGTTTTTGTGTTAGCCTTTATTGCAATAACTTCAATTAAACTACTAAATAACTTAATTAACTAGGAGGTGATTGAATGGAAAAAAATCAAATCACATTATTAAAATATGAACTTAAAAATATCTCATACTTATTTTTGCTACATTTGTTTTTCATCGTTATTTATATGGCACAAACAATAAATACACAAAACGACTTTGTAGTAAGCTATATGTACCACAACAATCTTTATACAAACTTAGATATAATAGCCCCAAAAATAGGCTTTTATATTTTAATAGTTCTTCTTTTAGCAAGAATACAACTAAAAGATGGCTTTAATAAACTATGGCACTATTTTCCATTTAAAAATGCTGAAATAATAAATATTAAAATTTTAAGCGGTTTAATATTTTTTGCCTTTGCTTTTGTAACACTTTTTTTAGCTCAACTTTTTATTTACCTTAAATACTTGCCAATTTATAAAGATGTTTTTGAAATTTTAGGTGTAAACACTTCAATAATACCAATTTCAAAGTTGGCTTTATATTTGTTAATAGTTTTTTTAGTTTTTGTTTTTTTCTATTTTGTAACAATAATTTTAAACTATTTCTTGGGAAATATATATTTTGGTATACTTACATCAACAATGCTTCTTTTTATACCAATAATTTTACTTTCTCTTTCTAATATGAGCTTAACAAGTGTTTTTAATAAATTTTTTAATTTATTAGCTTTTGAAAACATACGATATGCTTATAATAATGAATACACACTTAATTTTGAGCTTTTAAAATTCATATCTGTTTTTTACTTGCTTTATTATTTCCTACTTTCAGCTATTTTTTATTTAATTTTAAGAAAAATGGCAACTACACCAAAAATAATAGAAAACTCAAATCCATTTAATATAAAATATTCAGGTTTGTTTTTCCAAATAGTAATGGTTGTTTTTTGCACCATTTCAACTCAAAGACTGTTTGCCTTTAGATTAGTTACATTATGTGCGTTTGTCTTTACAATCTTTTTATCAAAATTTATTGTTAAGAAATGGGGTGTAAGAGAATGAAAAAATTTTTACCACTTCTTTTAATATTTTCAATGTGTGGCTGTTCAAATATTAATTACGATGAAATAAATAAAGTTTCTGAAACAACTTTTCAAGATACACAAAATACAAACGTAATAATAAATCAAGAAAAAGAAAATGCTTTAAGTAGCTATAAAAAAGTAATTGATGCAGTTTTTGATAATACTAATGACATAGACATAGATGAAAACAACGAAAACACAAGTTTTAATGAAGATATTAAACAACTTGCATCTGAATTAAAAGATGGTTTAAAAAATTTAGAAAAACTTCCTTTCACTTTAAAAGAAGATAATGAAATTGTAACAGATTTTTATAAAGTTCCTAACTTCGATTTTATTGTTAGCTACACTAATTATACAGATTTTCCTGATTCTTATAACTTTCAAATTTATAACGAATTAACAGCTATACCAAATAAATATGAATCCACAATAAAAAAATATAATGAACTTGATTGGAACTTTTGTGACTATTTAATAGGAAAAAATTTAGATAAACTAACTTTTTCAAATGATGAATTTATGTTAATAAAGTCACAACTTTGGTATGCAAGCCAAAAGTTTAATATTCAAAACATTCCTCTTTCTATAAACGTTCTTTATAAAGATAATAAAGCAACAAAAATTTATATAAGCTATATGGATTTACATAAAACTAATGTAAATAAACTTTCTAACAAAAATAAAATAATGCTTGAAGGAATTTTAAATGATATAAACTTTAGTAAAACAAACGAACTTGTTTTGCTTCTTAATGAAACTATCCAAACAGGCGAATTTAATAAAAATCATAATCTCGGCTATAAAACAGAGTTTTATACCTACAATATGTACGATGTTCTAGACATAAATAACATAGTAATTACATTTTAAAAGGAGTAGCTAAAATGCTACTCCTTTTTTATTTTATGTAAAATTTTAATAACTAAAAAGCTAATAATAACCCCTGAAAAATCAATCCAAACATCTATAACAGAACTTGCTCTGCCAACAGAAAAAAGTTGAATTCTCTCGTCAATTAAAGCTATAACTAAACCAATAAATAAACTGTTGTAAAGCTTTATCTTCATATTTTTTAAGTCAAAACATAATAATAAACCTAATACAAAATATTCAGTAAAATGAGCAAGTTTTCTAATTATAAAACCACTAAACTCATATTTTATGCCAATAAAAGATAAAACAAAGTTAATAAAATCTAAAACACCACCACTAATGTCTGATGATGTAGGTCCGTTAATAAATGAATTGCACCAAATAAATGCAATCCATAATATTGTAACTAAATAAATTAATTTTCTTTTCATTATTTTTTCTGGTTAAAAAGACTAATATAATATGATTTTTTTAATGTCTTTTCACTTTCATAAGATTTTCTCATAGTTCCAATAATACTTGTGTCAGCACCTAAAGAGTTTAATTCCTTTTCTAACTCACTTAATAAAGAGTTCACTTTTGAATCAGCCTCTTTTTCAAGAGAGTTTGCTCTGCTTAAATATTTTGACATTAAAGCACTAGCACCCATTCCACCTTTGTAGTCAGCTTTAGCTTGGTCAATTAAATTTCCAATTTTCCCTAAATATGTAGCCTTTAAACTATAAAGCCTAACAGTATACTCGCTAACAACTTGGCTAACTTTATCTTCACCATTTTCCCCAATGTTGCTAACATTTGAATTGTTTTCAGGTAAATTTTCGTCTTTTAATTCTCCATTATTATTACTTTCTGAAATAATTTTTTCAATAGCTTCTTCAACAGTTAATGTTCCTTTTCTAATAGCCTCTTCTTCCTCTGGCGTAAAATCTCTTAAACCGCTAACATTATACTGTTCAAGTTCTTTTTCAACGCTTTCTTTGTTTTCTTCAATTTGGCTTTCAATATCTTCGCCACTATACTTTGTTGCGTCTACAACAGCTTTTATATTCTCCTTTTGCCAAAAAACAATGCCTAAAATAAAAATAACTATTATAGCAATCACTATAATAAAAATTTTTAAAAAACCACCTTTTTCTTTCTTTTTTTTCATATTGAACTCCTTAATTAATTCCAATAATTTCTTTGCTAAACTTTTCTATTTCCTCTAAAATATTTGAACCAAGTTTTTTTTCAATAACCTCTTTAGCTTTTCCAAGGTTTTGGGCTCTGTTTGTTGTGTTGTGCATATCAGAACCTAAAAGCCTAATAACCCCGTTGTCAAGCCATTTTAAGGCTTTTCCTTTGTTAAAAAATCCAAATAAATACTCTCCATTCATTTGAGGAATAACTTTCATAGATAAAAGCCTATCGATATTGTCTGTGCCATTTTGAGCCTTTATGTATCTTTCTAAATGAGCAATAATAGGAATTAACTTTCTGTTGTAAATCAAATCTTCAACTTCTTGAAAAACCCTGCTGTTCCATTTCACAAAAGGCATTTCAAGTAATATGTATTTCCCTCCGTTTATAGCAAGTTTCTCAACGTTTTCATACTTGCTTATTCCGTTAAAATAATATACTTCAGCAGCTTTATAAATTTTAGGAATATCTTTTTCTCCCTTAATGCTGTTAATTAACTTTTCATAAGCCATTTCTCTTTTTTCAAGAAAAGAATTAACATCGTTTTCTTTTATATAAAAATGAGGCGTAGCTAAAACTGTGTCAACACCTTGCCTGTAACTTTCTTTTAACATATTCAAAGATGTTTCTACACTGTCACTACCATCATCAATTTCTGGTAAAATATGTGAATGCATATCAACCATAAAATCACCCCTTTAAAATTAATAATATATACAAATAATTATACATCAACTTTCCTTTTATATCAAGCTCATATTTTATACAATATAATAAAAATATACACTAAATTATATAAGATAATAATTAAGTTTTGACAAATTTAATAATATGTATTATAATAAATTTAAAGCAAAATGCTTAATACATAAATTATGGAGGTAATACAATGAGTATTGATTTTTCATTAAACGGTAAAGTTGCACTTGTAACAGGTGCTTCTTACGGCATTGGTTTTGCTATTGCTTCTGGCTTAGCAAAAGCTGGTGCAACAATCGTATTTAACGACCTTAATCAAGAATTAGTTGATAAGGGTATCGAAGCTTACAAGGCAGAGGGCATCGAAGCTCACGGTTATGTATGTAACGTAACTGATGAAGATGCTGTAAATGCAATGGTAGCAACAATTGAAAAGGAAGTTGGCGTAATTGACATTCTTGTTAACAACGCTGGTATCATCAAGAGAATTCCTATGCACGAAATGACAGCTGCTGAGTTCCGTCAAGTAATTGATGTAGACTTAAATGCTCCTTTCATCTTATCTAAAGCAGTTATTCCATCAATGATTAAAAAAGGTCACGGCAAAATCATCAACATCTGTTCTATGATGTCTGAGTTAGGTAGAGAAACAGTTTCTGCTTACGCTGCTGCTAAGGGTGGCTTAAAAATGCTCACAAGAAATATCTGTTCTGAATATGGTGAGTACAACATTCAGTGTAACGGCATTGGCCCTGGCTACATTGAAACTCCACAGACAGCTCCTTTAAGAGAAACACAGCCAGATGGTTCAAGACACCCATTCGACCAGTTCATCATTTCTAAAACTCCAGCTGGCAGATGGTTAAAGCCAGAAGAATTAGCAGGCCCTGCAGTTTTCCTTGCTTCTGAAGCATCAAATGCAGTAAATGGCCACATCTTATACGTAGATGGCGGTATCCTTGCTTACATTGGTAAACAACCTAAATAATTAAATACCTAAAAAAGCCTAAGTTATACTTAGGCTTTTATTTTTATATCTAATAAATCTTCAAACTTCTCTATAACAAAATTAAAATCTTTAACTTCCCCAAAACCATATCTAGCATAAACAAAATCTATTCCAGCAAAGGCACTAGCCTCTTTGTCCCCTTGTGTGTCGCCTACATAAATAGCATTTTGAATGTTGTTTTGTTTAATTAATTTTTTAATGTTTTCCCCTTTGCAAAGCCCTGTATCTTCAGCACAAATATAATCTTTAAAATACATTCCTAAATTATGCCCTTCAAGAAAACTTTCAATATACCCAAATTGACAGTTGCTAGCTATATATAAATCATATTTTTTGCTAAGCTCTTTAATTGTGCTTTCAACTTTGTCGTATAACCTGCCACCGTTTTTTGTTAAATATACACATTCCACAGCACAACACTTTTTCATAAGTCTTTCAACTAAATATTCATCTACATTAGGAAATAACTTCTTTCCAATTTCGTCAATTTGTAGCCCCATACAGCCCCTAAGCTCGTCAATACTTATCTCCTTTTCTCTTATCCCCTTGTTGCTTTTTAAAATTATATTCCACACATCTAAAATAACATTTGTAGCGTCCCATAAAGTTCCGTCTAAATCAAATATAATCGAATTAACCATTTTAACCTCCAAATTTTAAATAATCAAAAAAGCTACATATATATTATGTAGCTTTTATTTTTTTATATTAATATAAAAAGTTTTCAAAATCTCTCCTGTCGTTACTATATTCTAACGCAGTTTCTTTAGTAATTTTGCCCTCTTTAATAAGTCTTGTTAAATCACCATTTAAAGTATGCATACCAAACATAGCACCAGACTGCATTGTTGTGTTAAGCTGATGGCACTTGTTTTCTCTAATCATATTTAAAACAGCGTCTGTACCAATAAGAATTTCAGTAGCAACAAATCTTCCGTCACCAGTTGGGTTAGGCATAAGACATTGAGTAATAACACCTTTTAAAATTCCAGCAAGCTGAGTTCTAACTTGGTTTTGAGCTTCTGGTGGACAAGCGTCAATAATTCTGTCAATAGTTTGAGCAGCACCAGTTGTATGTAAAGTTGAAAGAACTAAGTGTCCTGTTTCAGCGGCAGTTAAAGCCGCAGCAATAGTTTCATAATCTCTCATCTCACCTACAAGAATAATATCAGGGTCTTCTCTTAATGCAGACCTTAAAGCCCCTGCAAAACTCTTAACATCTTTTCCAACTTCTCTTTGGTGAACAGTAGCCTTGCCCTCTCTGTATACATATTCAATAGGGTCCTCAATAGTTAAAATATGAGTTGACTTGCTTTTGTTTATAGAGTCAATCATAGCGGCAAGTGTTGTAGACTTACCTGAACCAGTTGGCCCAGTAACAAGTATTAAACCTCTTGGCTCAGCAGCTAACTTTCCAAGAACAGGTGGAAGCCCAAGGGAATCTAACGAAGGAATAGTGTTGTTTAAAAGTCTAATAGTTGCAGCAGCGCCTTTCATATATCTAAAAACATTAACTCTCTGTCTGTTTCCGTCAGAACTTTCATAAGCAAAGTCAACATCGTTACCGTTGTCAAATTCTTCAATTTGCTCAGGCGACATAATTTCTTTAATACAATTAACTACTTCTTTGTCGCTTAACTCCACGCCAACTTCTCTTAACTTGCCGTGAATTCTAAACTTTAAAGGTAAACCCTCAGAAATATGAATATCTGAACATTTCATTTCTCTAGCAAGCAAAATAATTTCGTCCATACTCATTGCCATAAAATCACTCCTATACACTATAAGCTAATTTAATATATTCTTCAACAGTTGTTTTGTGTTCTAAAACAAGTTGCTTAGCACTTTCAGCAAGCAACACCATACCTTGCTTTTTAATTGCATATTCCTCTATTTTATCAATTTCTTCCCCAAAAGCAATCATATTTCTAATTTCTCTGTCAATAGCCACAATTTCGTGCACAGCAATTCTTCCGCTGTAACCAGTGTTGTTGCATTTAGCACAACCTTGAGCTACCATAATTTTGTCAACATCTACTCCAAGCTCTTTCTTGTCCTCATCAGTTGCGTCAACTAATTTGCCACAGTCAGGACAAATTTTTCTAACAAGACGCTGAGCAACAACACCAACTAAAGAGTTTGCAATAAGATACGGCTCAATGCCCATATCTTTAAGTCTAACAATAGCAGAAACAGCACTGTTAGTATGTAAAGTTGAAAACACAGTATGTCCAGTAATTGCGGCTTTAACAGAAATTGCAGCCGTTTCGTTATCTCTAGTCTCACCCACCATAATAACGTCAGGGTCCTGTCTAAGTAAAGCTCTAAGACCATTTTCAAAAGTAAGCCCAGCTTGAACATTAACCTGCATTTGGCTCATATGAGGCAAGTTTTTTTCAACAGGGTCCTCAATAGTTGCAATACTAATACTTCTTCTAGAAAATTCTTCTAAAACCATATAAAGTGTAGTTGTCTTACCAGAACCAGTTGGCCCAGATATATATATAATACCGTTAGGTGTTTTTAAAATTTGGCTAAATATTTTGTAGTTATGTTCATTCATACCATAATGGCCAGAATTAGTAATTGGAGTGTTGTTAGCTAAAATTCTTAAAACAGCCTTTTCCCCAAAAACAGTAGGAATTAAAGAAACTCTTAGGTTCACAGTGTCCCCTTTAATTTTAGTTTTAAAATGTCCATCTTGTGGTATTCTTCTTTCGGCAATGTCTAAGTTAGAAAGAATTTTAATTCTGGCAATTAATGTGGCGTGTAAATGTTGTTGTAACGTAACATAATCTGTAATAGTACCATCAATTCTCATACGCACTAAAGTCTGCTTTTCATAAGGCTCAATATGTATGTCACTAACACCAATATCATAAGCTCTTTTTAATATAGAGTTAATAAATTGAATAACAGGTGTGTCGTCATCGCCCTCTATGTCAAGTTCTTCAACTGGAGCTTCAACATTTGTTTCCATATTTGTTGCTTTAACAGCCTTAATAACAGAAACTTCTGAATAACATTTGTTAATAAGGTAATCAACACCTTCAGCAGTTGAAAGCATAACTTTAATGTCTTTTCCAGTAAGCTGCCTAACATCTTCTTGAGCATAAAAATTTAAAGGGTCGTTTGTAGCAACAACAATAATGCCGTCTTTTTCATATAATGGAATAATACGATACTTTTCAGCTAATGCCTGAGGAACAACAGAGGCAGCTTGAGTATCAACTTTAATTGTTTCTACATCTTCAATAATTTCAAGGTTAAGCCTTTTAGCAAGGGCTTTAATAACTTGAGCTTCTGTAACAAAGCCCTCGTCTAACAATATTTCACCAATTCTTCTAGACCTGTCGTTTTTCTGCATATCAAGAGCAGATTTTAGTTGTTCTTCGCTAATATATCCGTATTCAACTAGAACATCACCAATTTTGACATTTTTTCCGTACATCAGCTTTCCTCCAAACCTAAATTTTATCAACCATATAAACAGTTAATGTAGTAGTAAGAGAAACATTGCCATTGTTGTCTATGCTAGGGTTATATGAATTAGGCACAATAGCTGGAGCTAGGCTTGTCACATTGTTCATAAAATTATACATACTATCCATAGTTCCCTCAACTGAAATAGTAACTAAACAGCTGTAAACAACAGGGTTAGTTGTATTTTCTTCACCACTTCCATCTTCGCCAGCCATTTCTTGAGCCATTTGACTGTTTTTATATGGCTCAACTCCAACTAGTTCATTTCCCCTGCTAATTTGCAAGTTTTTAATACTCATACCACTACTTAAAACAAGGTCAGTAACCATTTTATCTATTTGGTTATTTTCCATATATGGAGCAAATTTTTCAGTTGCTTCTTGATACTTTTTACTATTAGTTTCAAAATTGCTTAAATATTCATAATACCTAACAAGCCCCATTTCCATTTGTTCTTTTTCTTGCCTAGCGTTTGCAAGCTCAGCTTTTAATTCACTTCCATTAGCCAAAGCAGGCTTAATAATAAACCAATATGGCATAAAAACAATTAAAGCAATTAAAATCAAAAATAATAGTTTTTTATCTCTTTCTGTAACACTAGTACTTATATTCATATAATTCCTCCTACCAAAGAATATTTAAAAATTAGAACCCAATACTTTCTTTCAATGTGCAATCTACATTTACCTTGTATACATTGCTTGAAGTATCATAATTGTAACCGTTATATTCAATATTTGTAAATATTCCAGTAGCATTTAACTTGTCAACTAATGAATGTGTGTAATTTGCTCCAACACAACGAGCCTCTATCCTAATAATACCACTTTTAGCATCAAAACTAATAATATTTAAACTAGTAACACTGTCTTGGCAACTTAATATAATATCTCTAACCTTTGAATTGTAAATTGGATATGTTAAAATTGCACTTTTAGTTTTTTCTATGTCATTAATCTTGTTTTCTAAACCTTGTGCATCACTTTGAATTGCATTTATTTTAGCAAGCATCTCTTGGTTGTTGGCATTGTTTAAAATCTTAGATACTTCATCAATGCTCTTTGTTAAAATCAAATTTCTAACAATTAAAGCCACAGAAGAAATAACCATAACAATAAGTAGAATACCTAAAATAACTAAGTTTTTAACTGTAATTATTCCAGCAATTTCTTTCCCCTTTTCAACCTCTCCAACAGATTTTAAAAGGTTAATGTCTTTCTTGCCTTTAATAAATGTACCAATACCATAGGCATATTGGCTCATATCTCCATTGTTGTTAAAGTTCACTTCTTCAATTTCAGGAATAAAGTCAACTTCTGCATTATATAGAGTTAAAGCGTTTTTTAATTCGCTAAAAATACCTTTGTTTATTCCACCAAAAAATATCTTGCTAATATCTGCCTTGCTAGTTGACATATAAAACTGCATAGTAGAACTAATGTTGTTAACAACCTCGCCAACAAAACCAGGGTCGTTTGGCTCGCTAAAAATTCTAACACTTTGAGAATAGCTGTAAACACCATCTGAAAAAATTATGCTAACAAGGTTGTTACCATCTAAAATTTGTATTAAACAGTTTCCGTCAAAACTTGAATTTTTAGAATTGTTAAAAATTTTAATAATGTTTGTAAGTCCACTTGTAAAACTTGATATTTTAATATCAAGGTCGTTAAAAATTGATTTGTATTTTTCAACAAATTCCATTTCAACATCTACAACAATAGTGTCCATTTTCTTTTTCTTTGAATCTACATTTAAAACCATATAATCATATATAGGGTTGCTTTTTTCAGAATCAGCAAATTCCATAGAAATTAAATTACCTAATTTTTTAGGGTTAATGTTAGGTAAAGTCATATTCTTCATTAAAATTTGCTTGCTGTTAATAACAAGATTAATATCTTTTTTAGGTAAACTGTTTTCTTTCCAAAACTTTCTAATCTCAAACTTTAAGGCGTCCTCATTAACAATAACACCGTTAATAATAGAGCCAACATCAATCTTCATTGAATAAACTCTATTAACACTAACTATACCACTTTTCTTCACAGAGGCATCAATAGCATATATTTCATCATTACCAATATATACAGAAATCATCATTGTCCTCCTTATATTTTTTTAAATACCATTTTGAGCACCAACAGCTGAGTAAGATTGGAAAACTGGAAGCAATATAGCAACCATAACAAAACCAACAACAATTGCCATAACAATAATTAAAATAGGCTCAATACTAGTAACCATTTTTGTAATAGCTACATCAGCATCATACTCTAAACTATCGGCAGTAGAAACAAGCATATCAGCTAAATTACCTGTCTCTTCACCAATTAATGTTGTGTCAGCTAATTTGCTAACAAACCCATCAATTTCTTTTATACATTCAGATAAAGACCTACCACTTCTAACTTGTAAAATTAAATTTTGAAATTGGCTTTCAATATATTTGTTTCCAATAGTTCTGCTACCAACAGCTAACGCACTAACAATAGGCAAACCAGAAACATATAAAGAGGCAATGGTTCTAGAAAATCTTGCAGTATAAATAGTTTTGTTTAACCTCCCAAAATAAGGCATTTTAACTTTCATTTTGTCAAATAAATATCTAAACTTGTCAACTTTTAGTAAACCCAAAAACGTAACAACAATGCCAATTGCAAAACCTAAAATAATATACCAACGGTTAATAAAAGCGTCACTTATAGATAATAATATAGCCGTAACAGCTGGCATTTCCTCTAAAGTGTCTAAAACAGGTTGCAATTGAGGAATAACAAACGAAACTAAGAATATAACAACAAAAACAATAAGAATAATCAAAATAATAGGATAAACCATAGAAGTTGAAATCTTTTTGTTTAATATAAACTGTTTTTCGTAATATTCACACATTTGAGTTGATGTCTTTTCAATGTTACCACTCATTTCAGCAGATTTAAACATATTAATAAGTAGTTCAGGAAAAGCTCCAACTCTTTCTTCCATAGAAGTAGATAAAGAGTTGCCTCTTTTAATTGATTCAATCATTCCCTCATAAATCTCTTTTTGCCACGGCTTTAAAGACTCATTGTGAGAAATAATGTTTAACGCTCTAACAAGGGATACACCAGAAGCCTGCAAAGTTCCTAATTGCCTGCAAAACTCCGATAAATCCCTATAATTTAACTTTCTTGTTTTTTTGTAACTACTCACTTCTTTGTAAGAAACAAGAATTTGATTGTTTTGTTTTAAATAATTGTTTAACTCTGAAACAGCAGGCACTTCTAAAGAAGAAGAAACCTTTTTGCCCTCGCTATTTAAAGCAGTATATTTGTATACTGGCATATTTCTCCTCCTTTACAAAAATTGTCCTAAATACCAGCTTAAAATTTCATTTCCCCAGAACATAGAAACAATACAACCAATTGCAAGAAAAGGCCCAAAAGCAAAATGAGTCATATTCTTTCTTTTCCCAGTAATAATAATTAAAATGCCATATAGCCCACCAAGAACTATTGCAATAAATAAAGCAAGAAAATTCATTTTCCAGCCAAGAAAAACACCTGTTGCAGCCATTAATTTAATGTCCCCGCCACCAAAAGCACCATTTATCATTAAAGTAATTAATAACAAAACTACACTTACATTAAAAAAGCCAATAATTCTTTCAATAATACCAACTTCTTTAAAAGCAAATATAGAAATAATTGCTATAACTAAAGTAATCATAACAAGTCCGTTTGGAATAGTCATAGTGTTCATATCCACAATAAATATGCACGCTAAAATAGATATAAATAAAAAAGCTGTAATAATTTTAAAAGGCTCAAACCAATATATGTAAAAACATAATAAAAGCAATAAACCTCCAATTAATTCTGTTATAAAATGATTTATACCAATTTTAGCACCACATTCAGTGCATCTAGCCTTAATCATTATATATGAAAAAATAGGAATCAATTCCCAGGGTTTTAGCTTTTTGTTGCAATAATCACAGTGACTTCTACCCTTTGCAATATTTTCCCCTTTTTCAATTCTAAATGCAGCAGCATTAATAAAAGAGAAAATAGAAGCACCAATAAAAAAAACACATATCCAAAATAAAATTAAATAAATCATCTTAAACCCTTCTAATATGTAAAAATTAACTTTTAGTTCTTTTTAAACTATACTAGTTATTAAATTTAAAAACATTATTCTTATCTATTTTACACTTTAATTTAAAAAGTGTCAACCATATATAATCTTTTTTATAATATTTTCAGTTCTTTTAAGGAAAATTTAAAAGAATTAATAAAAGCTGTATTTTTTTAATACAGCTTTATATTTTTTAATATCATATTTTTAATTTAATACTTTTATTTATATAACCTAGCTTCAAGGTTATCCTTTTCATCTTCATATCCTGGCTTGCCTAAAAGAGCAAACATATTCTTCTTATAAGCCTCAACACCAGGTTGGTCAAAAGGATTAACCCCCAACATATATCCACTAATAGCAAGAGCCTTTTCAAAGAAATACACAATTTGCCCAAAATTATATTCATCAGCTTTTTCAATTTCTAAAACCATTGTTGGCACGCCCCCATCAATATGAGCTAAATATGTGCCTTCATAAGCCTTAGAATTAACATATTGAATACTCTTGTTAGCAACAAAATTTAATCCATCAAGATTTTCTTCGTCGCTTTCAATAATAATATCATTTTTTGCTTTTTCAACCCAAAGAACAGTTTCAAAAATATTTCTGCTACCATCTTGAATAAACTGACCAATTGAATGTAAATCTGTTGAAAAATTAGCACTAACTGGAAAAATACCTTTTTGGTCTTTACCCTCAGATTCAGCATAAAGCTGTTTAAACCACTCGCCAAACATAGTTAAAGATGGCTCATAATTAGCTAAAATTTCAATCCCTTTGCCCTTTCTGTATAGAATGTTTCTAATAGCAGCGTATTTAAGGCAATCGTTGTCTTCTAAAACGTCGTTGTCATACTTTTTGGCAGCATCTCTAGCACCTTCCATAACCTTCTCAATATCAATACCAGAAGCAGCCATAAGAAGCAAACCAACAGGAGTTAAAACAGAAAATCTTCCACCAATGTCGTCAGTAATAACAAATGTTTCGTATCCCTCTTTGTCTGCTAATGACTTTAAAGCCCCCCTAGCCTTGTCAGTTGTTGCAAAAATTCTGTTTTTAGCTTCTTCTTTTCCATACTTTTCTTCAATCAACTTTTTAAAAATTCTAAAAGCAATAGCAGGTTCAGTAGTAGTGCCAGATTTTGAAATAACATTAATAGAAAAATCTCTATCTCCAATCATTTCAATAATGTCACCTATGTAATCAGAGCTAATGTTGTTTCCAACAAAATAAATGTCAGGGTAACCTGGGTGCTTTTTGCTGTTGTAGTTCATACCTTTAATAAAGTCTAAAGCTGCTCTGCCACCTAAATAAGAGCCACCAATTCCAATAACAACTAAAACTTCACTGTCTTTTTGAATTTTTTTAGCAGCATTTTTAATTCTCTCAAACTCGTCTTTATCATAATCAAAAGGTAAATTAACCCAGCCAATAAAGTCGTTTCCTGCACCTGTGCCAGAACTTAAAATATTAGATGCAGTCTTAACAAAAGGCTCAATCTTTTTTAATTCGTCTGCTCTTATAAAATTTTCAACACCATTTAATTTTAGAGTGATACCCATTTCAATACCTCCTATATAATAATTATGTTTATATTATACCACATATTTCTATTTCTTTCCATAAAAATTTTAATAAAAATAAAAGACGACTTTAAGTCGCCTTTTATAAAATTAATCCATTTCAATGTGAACTGGTTTTAAGTCCCAAATTTCGTCAGCATACTCTTGTATAGTTCTGTCAGATGAGAACATACCACTATGAGCTGTGTTTAAAATAGCCATCTTAGCCCACTTTTCTCTATCTCTGTAAGCACTATCAACCTTGCTTTGAGCTTCAGCATAAGCAGCAAAATCTTTTAAAACAAAATATTCATCAGCTCTGCCACCATTGTAACCATTTAATAAAGACTCATATATTTCTCTAAATAACTCTGTGTCCTCGTCAAGAGTGCCGTTAATTAACATATTCAAAACCCCTCTAACATCAGAGTTCATATTGTAAATGTCCCAAGGGTTGTAGTCGTTTTTGCTGTATTGCTCAATAACTTCTTCAGCATTCATACCAAAAATAAACACATTTTCGTCGCCAACTTCCTGTCTAATTTCAACATTAGCGCCATCTAAAGTACCCATTGTAATAGCACCATTTAACATAAATTTCATATTTCCAGTTCCAGATGCCTCTTTAGATGCAGTTGAAATTTGCTCAGAAATATCAGCTGCTGGAATAAGCTTTTCAGCAAGGCTAACTCTGTAATTTTCAGCAAATATAACCTTAATCTTGCCCTCAATAGACTTGTCGTTGTTAACTAATTTAGCAACTGAGTTAATAAGCTTAATAATTAACTTAGCCCTCTTATATCCAGCTGCAGCTTTAGCACCAAAAATAAATGTTCTAGGAACAATATCAAGAGAAGGGTTTGCCTTTAATTTGTTATAAAGGCTCATAATATGTAAAATATTTAAAAGCTGTCTTTTATATTCGTGCAATCTCTTAATTTGAATGTCATATATTGAATTAGGGTCAATTTCAATTCCCATTGTTGCCTTAAAATAATTAGCTAAATTAACCTTGTTAGCCTTTTTAATCTCCATATATCTCTTAACAAAGTCTTTGTCCTCAACATATTTAACAAGGCCCTCAAGCTGGGATAAATCCTTGTAAAAACCATCACCAATTTTTTCGCTAATTAACTTTGCAAGCTCAGGGTTAGCGTGGCCAAGCCATCTTCTTTGAGTAATTCCGTTTGTTTTGTTGTTAAACCTTTCAGGATATATTTCATAAAAGTCCTTTAACTCTTGGTGCTTTAATATTTCAGTATGTAATGAAGCAACACCATTTACAGAATGGCTACCAACAATAGCAAGCCAAGCCATTCTAATTTGTCCATCAGCAATAATAGCCATTTTTCTAATTTTCTCAGCGTCATTGCCATACCTATTAATAAGCATTTCGCAAAATCTTTTGTTAATTTCTTCAACAATCATATATATTCTTGGAAGAAGTCTTGAAAAAAGCTCAATAGGCCATTTTTCAAGGGCTTCAGACATAATAGTGTGGTTAGTGTATGCGCAACATTTAACTGTAATATCCCACGCTTTGTCCCAAGGCATATTATATTCATCAACCAATAATCTCATAAGCTCAGCAACTGCAATACTTGGGTGAGTATCGTTTAATTGAAAAGCATATTTTTCTGGCAACATAGATAAATCATCGCCAAATTTCTCAACATACTTAGCCAAAACTCTTTGTAATGTAGCAGAAACAAAGAAATACTGCTGTCTTAATCTCAATTCTTTTCCAGCATAATGCTCGTCAGCAGGATATAAAACATCTGTAAGAGTTTTTGCTAAATTTTCTTCTTCCACAGCCTTGTTGTAATTTCCCTCGTTAAAGCTCTTTAAATCAAACTTGTTTTTAGCTTCAGCGTCCCATAATCTTAAAGTGTTAACTGTATTGTTGTCATATCCAACAACAGGGTAATCATAAGGTATAGCAATAACAGAATGATAGTTTTCTTGAACAAACTTGTAGTTTCCATCTTCCTGTTTAACAGCCCTAACATTTCCACCAAATTTTACTTCCGCAGAATACTCTGGACGCTTCACACCCCACATATCGCCATCTTTCAACCAATTGTCAGGAACTTCAACTTGATAACCATTTTCAATTCTCTGCTCAAAAATGCCGTAATGATATCTAATTCCACAACCATAAGCTGGTAGCTCAAGAGTAGAAAGAGAGTCTAAAAAGCAAGCAGCAAGTCTGCCTAAGCCGCCGTTTCCAAGGCCTGGGTCTCTTTCAACTTCTTCAAGCATATTGTAGTCAATGTTAAGTTCCCCTAAAACTTCTTTAACATCATTAAGCATAGTCATATTTAATATAGCATTTCCTAAAAAACGACCCATTAAAAACTCCATAGAAAGGTAACAGACAATCTTGCAACCAGTTTTGTCGTAAGTTTCGTGAGTTTTAATCCACTTGTCTGTTACATAATCTCTTATCGTAAAAACAAGAGCCTCATATAACTGTTCTTGAGTAGCACTTTCAATGGTTTTTCTAGACAATGTTTTAACATTATCAGAAAGCTTTTTCTTAAATTCCTCTTTGTTGATATGCATTTCTACCTCTCCTTTTTTTGATAAATTTATTTTTAATCCTCTGTACCAGCCTTTAACTTTTCAGCTTGTTCAGTAGTAATTAAAGCGTCCATAATTTCATCAAGGTCCCCATCTATAATAGAATCTAACTTGTGTAAAGTAAGTCCAATTCTATGGTCAGTCACCCTACCTTGAGGGTAATTGTAAGTTCTAATTCTCTCGTTTCTGTTGCCTCGTCCAATTTGACTCTTTCTTTCAGCTGCAACTTCAGCGTGCTGTTTTTCTTGCTCAAGGTCATAAAGCCTACTCATAAGAACTTTTAAAGCCTTTTCTTTGTTTTTAATCTGGCTTTTTTCGTCCTGACAAGAAATAACAATTCCCGTTGGGAAGTGAGTAAGTCTAACTGCAGAGTCAGTTGTGTTTACACACTGTCCACCGTTACCAGAAGCTCTAAAAACATCAAACTTGTAATCGTTTGGGTCAAGCTTAACATCTACTTCTTCAACCTCAGGTAACACAGCAACAGACGCTGTTGAAGTGTGTATTCTTCCGCTAGATTCAGTCGCAGGAACTCTTTGAACTCTATGCACGCCACTTTCATACTTTAACCTAGAATATGCACCTTTTCCATTAATTAAGAAAGAAATTTCTCTAAAACCACCAGCCTCACATTCGTTCATAGTTAAAATTTCTGTCTTCCAGCGGTGTCTTTCTGCGTATCTAGAATACATTCTGTATAAGTCGCCAGCAAAAATGTTTGCTTCGTCACCGCCAGCACCACCTCTAATTTCCACAATAACATTTTTGTCGTCGTTAGGGTCTTTTGGCAACATTAAAACAGTTAATTCACTTTTTAACTCCTCAAGCCTTTTTCTGCCTTCGTTAAATTCTTCTTTAGCTAAAGCACGCATATCCTCATCAGCGTCATCAAGCATTTCTCTAGCTTGCTCAACAGAGTCCTCAGTTTCTTTATATTCTCTATATTTTTCAACAATAGGAGCAATGTCGCTATGCTCTTTCATAAGCTTTCTCCACTCACTATTGTTGCTTATAACCTCGGGGTCATTTATTTTGTCCGAAAGGTCTAAAAATCTCTTTTCAATATCAGCTAATTTTTCTAGCATAATAAAGAACCTCCATAATACTTTATTTTAGCACAATTTGTAACCAATAACAACCCTATCCAAACCTGCAAGGTCTTTTAAAACTTCAACTTTTTCAAAATTAAAATTATCTTCTAATAAAGACGCCACCTGCTTGCCTTGGTTGTAACCAATTTCAAATATGATACTTCCACCTTTGTTAATATACTTTGAACATTTTTCAACAATTTCTCTGTAAAAAATAAGTCCGTCTTTACCGCCATCTAAAGCAGTCTTTGGCTCATAAGCCCTAACTTCAGGCTCAAGAGTTTCAATAACATCTGTTTCAATATACGGCGGGTTAGATAATATTATATCAAACTTACCCTCTACATTTTCAAATAAATTGCTTAAAATAAAATCAATTTTAACTTCGTTTCTTTCTGCATTTTTTTTAGCAACTTCAATAGCTTTTTCAGATATATCAATAGCCGTCATTTGAATCTTGCTATATTTTGCAACACTAACAGCTATCGACCCTGAACCAGTTCCAATGTCAAGACCATTTAAATATTTTTCGCTTTTAATAACTTCAATAGCTTTTTCAACTAATACCTCAGTGTCGTTTCTAGGAATAAGAGTGTTTTCATTCACATAAAAATCAAGCCCCATAAACTCACATTGGCCAATTATATATTGAATTGGCTCTCTTAACATTCTTTTTTTAGCCATTTCCATAATTTTTTCATATTCATCATCTGATATTTCTTTTTCAGGGTAAGTCAAAAGCATTGCTCTGTCCATCTTTAAAACATTTCCCACAATAAGCTGGCTATCAAGTTTAGGGTTTTCAACATTAACAACCTTAAAATTTGAACTTATCTTATTAATAACTTCACTTATTGTCATTTTGACTCTCCTCATCTAATACAGCCTTTAACGACTTAATAGCCACTTCAATCATTTCATCGTCAGGCTCTTTTGTAGTAATAATTTGAGTTGCAACACCTGGTGCACTAACTAAGTTTACAATAAAATTGTCGTGCTTTCCAGCCCATTTAATAACTTCGTAAGAAAGCCCAGAAATAACAGGCAATAATAATAACCTAGCAATAATTCTTGTCATAACATTAGTAAAAGGAACAAAAAAGAACACAATTATACTAATAATTAAAACAATAACAAGAAAACTAGTGCCACACCTTTTGTGAAATCTAGTAGAATTTCTAACATTTTCAATAGTCAATTCTTTTCCGCTTTCAAAACAGTTAATTGTTTTGTGTTCGGCCCCGTGGTACATAAAAACCCTTTTAATGTCTTTCATTTGAGAAATTAAAATCATATATCCTAAAAATATAATAATTTTAATAACACTTTCAATAGCACCTCTTGTAGACACGTTGCCACCTAAAAAACTGTTGTTAATTAAGCCACCTAATAACGTAGGTAAAACAATAAAAAGAGCAACACAAAAAATAATAGAAATACAAACACTAAAATAAATTAAATAATCAGCTAGCTTGTCACCAAACTTTTTTTCAAGCCATCTTTCAAATTTGCTCTCTTTGTCATATTCAATGTCATCAAGCCCAGCTAACTCAGCCGATTTCATAGTAACTTTCATACCCGTAACAAGAGAGTCCACAAAAGCTACAACACCTCTTATAATAGGCCATTTTAAAAAACTATATTTTTCACTAGCTGGCTTAATTTTTTCTTTAACAGTTTTAATACTTTTGTCAGGAGTTCTAACTGATAGAGCGTACATATTTTTACCTCTCATCATAACGCCCTCAATAACAGCCTGCCCTCCAATACCTCTGTCTTTGTTACAACACTTGTTTTTGTCCATACAAACCTCTCTACTCTCCAAAATCTAAACCATTCATATTCTCAGCTAAATCGTAATTTAACTGTTGTGCCTTAATACTAAGGTCTAAAATTAAATCATTAGCTTCTGAATATGTTAAACCGCCATTTATCATATCTTCAACTAAAGCACAAAGCTCAATAGTGTCATATATGGCAGTTTTAGTGTAATCATAATATAAAGCATATTCTGTTGTAGGTGAAATTTCTTCCAATTCTAAAGCAATTTCAACAGCACAAGCCTTAGCTTCTTCTACTTGGTGTGCCAAAACTTCCATTTGACTGCTGTAATTAGAGTCAGTTAATCCGCTAAGTGTAGTAAAAAGATTTTCAATGTGCTCAACACAGTCCATTATTCCGTCATATGCTCTAACATAATCATCAACAAAATAAGTAACTTGGTCTTTGTCAACCATAGTTATATAAATATGTTTTTTAATGCCGTCCCAACTAACATTTGCACCAGTTGACTCTGCAACAGCTCTAATTGGAATCATAAAATGGTCGTCAATAATTTTAGCAGGAACATCTAGCTTAACGCTTTGCCCGTTCACTAACATACTACTATAACCGTTTTTTACAACAATGCTCTGAACATTGTTTGATAAAGTTGAAGACTTGTTTTCTCCGTTCCACTCTATATTGTAGCCCATTTTTTCAAAAACACCTCTTAAAGGTATTAAAGTTCTTCTGTCAACAACAGTTGGCTTAGCATTATGAAAATAAACTTCATTACCATTTAAAAACACTTTAATTTCTTGCTTTTGGGTTTCAGCAAAACAAAAATTTGCCATAAAAGCAAAACTCAAAACAAAAAAACAAATACAAATAAGTCTTTTCATTAAATAAACCACTCCTTATCAATTTATTTTAACATATAATCCTCTTTTATTCAACACATATTTTATACATCACCAAATCCAGCCTATATTCATATATTATAGTAAACAAGGAGGTGATTATATGACAGAAAATAAGTGTGTAGCTTATGAAACGCCAATTTATCCATCTCAATTAGCAATGGCTTATGTGCCATTCCAAAAAATATGTAAACTTTATGAGCCATATCAGGCACTAAAAGAAGGAACAATTTTCCCAGAATTAAATAAATAGGAGGCTATTATGTCAAAAATGGAAATGTTAAAGGCACTTACTGCCTTGGATTTTATGGCAGTTGATTTACAGCTGTTTTTAGATACACACCCAAATGATAAAGAAGCTTTAGAAAAATATAACGAAGTAATAAAAGAAGGCGATATGCTAAGAAGTCAGTACGAAAAACAGTATGGCTCTCTTTTCTCTTTCAGGTCTTATAACCATAGCGATAGGTTTAATTGGGTTGATAATCCTTGGCCTTGGAAGAAAGAAGCAAACTTTGAAATAAAGGAGGATAAATAAATGTTTATTTATGAGAAAAAACTTGAATTCCCTGTTAAAATTAAACAAACAAACCCAAAACTAGCAAACTTAATAATCACTCAATTTGGTGGTGCAAATAGTAATACCATATATAAAAAGCACCTAACATCTTAGGTGCTTTATTTAACTTCTCAGATATTTAATTTACTTTTCAAACTCTACCCCATATTTCTCTCTAACAAGCATTTTCAAAAATTCAGCCCTGCTCAAGCCCGTTTCCTCTCTAATCTTTTCTATTTCTTCAAACACCTCGTTTCTCAAAGACACAAACCACCTGCTATATGTCTTTTCGTTATATCTTCTTTTTACCTCTGTAGATGTTGCCATTTTAAAAATCCTTTCCTTTGTTTAAAATATTTTTTATTCCTAAAATAATCATAATTATATTAACTACAAAGGCTAATATCAATTCTAATGAAACGCCCTTATAGCAAATTATATATATTAACACAAAAAATAATATTATGTTAATAATTGTAATTAATTTATCCAAAAATAAAAAAACTTTTTTCATATTAAATTACTCCTTGTTTTTTTTTATATTTATGATATAATTAAATAAGATAGAGGGGTATACCCCCTATCCATTTATATACCTGTTTACTATACTAGTTATGATGGCTGTAATTATTGTTCGTAACAAGAAAGTAAACAGGTTTTTTATTGTTTTCTTTTTTATTTTCATATTTCTCACCTCCTTATATTTATATTATAACATACTTACGCTAGTATGTCAACCCTTTTTTTATTTTTTTATTAATTTTCAAAAAATACAGAAGATTAAAAGAGTAAATATTTATTATTTCAAAAAATTAATATTGATTTTTTTTAATTATTAATATATAATATAATTGAAAGAAGTAATATTTATTACTTAACTACATATAATAAAATTACAAACGTTTGTATTGCAATTATATGATTGCAATAAAAGTTGGACTTTTGACAGGCTCGTCCGAAAAGTCCAACTTTTTTATTTTATATTAAAAAAATATCAGCCATCTGCAATTCCAAGTCCTTTAAATAACCCCCTGTGCGTTATAAACTTCAACGAATAATCTATATTAACTCTTGGGGTTCTATATTTAAATATAACAGATGCATTACCTTTTCTATTATTATGATGTAACTGTCCAACATACCCAACCGTATATAATAGCATAAGCAACGATTTTACTTCGTCAATATTCAAATTTTTTATTGTAGGTTGTTGTATTGCTATTTCATAAAATTTACCCAAGAAAAAAGACCTAGAGCCTAACTTCTGTAGAATTGTTGGCAATGCTATAATTAAATCGTCTCTTATAAATCCAGTTAATTCATTTTTCATTTCTTCTATAAAATAATTTGTTGAGTACTCATTTAATACACTTTGAATATCTGAATAAACTAAGTTTTCTTTATCTGGATACAATGTTTGACAAGTTTTAAGAAACTGTAAAATATCTCTTGGTCTATATAGCGTATAATCTAAAATATATTCCCATGAATCTTTATTTTTTATATATTTCGGAAAAATAGTTTTCCACCAGACTTCAGCCACATCTTCGCCTACACCAGATAATTTAAATCTTAAATTAACAAGTTTTTTTAGTCCGTCTAAATTCCTGCTCCAATCTAATAATATTGACCCATCTCTTTTTATCTTGGCTAAATCTGGATCTGTCAATTGATTTACAATATCCTCTCTTATTAATAATATAATTTTTATCGGAGCTTTATTTTTTTCAAAATTTACATTTAGATTGTCTATACTACGAATTAAACCTAATATTATCTCATTTTTAAAATTTTTTAATCTCAAAATATCATCAACACCATCAATTGTGAGAAAAATTTTATCATTATCAAAATAAATAGATGTACCATTTAATCCATCAATTAAGTATTGATTTATCGTGCTTATTCTTTCAAGATAAGTTATTGGTTTAACTTTAAATTTATTTTCAAATTCTAAATCAAAACTCACTATATTATTTCCTATTTTTAGTTTTGATAGCATTTTAGTATTCTCTTTATAGTCCAAATTTATAGGAAAGCCGATTTTATCTAAAAAGCTAATTCTTTCATTAATATATGTATTTTCGCCATATTTCATTTTAGTAAATAATATATTATATAACTTATGTAAAATTATAAATTCCCACGAATGTTTATATTTCTTGGTCCCAGATAAATTGCTATCTAATTTAATTTTAGCAAAAGTAGTAAATTCAAAATCATTAAGCTTCATAGGCTCTACAAAAAAATTATCATTTTCATCAGATAATGATTGTAATTTAGCATTATATGCAGTTTTCCCTACACCCTTTTTCCCAATCAACATAAACGCATATTTATTAATAAGCTCATCTAAAATTTTATTAACATCAAAAAAGGCATCTTTAAATATTTCAGGCGTTCGTAAGTATTCTTTTTCGGCATCTGCAAAACCTATTTTATAATCTCTAAATAACATATAATAACCTCCTTACTGTATTATAATATAATGTTATCATAATAGTATTTTTTTTGCAATAAAAAAAAGGTGCTATCAAATTAGCACCTCCAAAAGAAACAAAACATATAAATTTAAATAAAAATATTACTAATTATATGCCCCAAGCCTTATTATTTATCATTTTCATCTTCTAATAATAATCAAATTCTTAGTCTATTTTTATAATAAATTGTAACAGTCCACCCATTTTTATACTTTTTTATGCATACAAACGACCTTATAGAATTACCAACAATCTTCATTCTTACATTTTTTATTATCTAAAATACTTTATTTATTTTTCTCTTGCTGTAACAATTTTTGCTGCAATAAGTCATTAAAATAAATCTCTCCTATTCGCCTTAATATCTCCTCAGCTTTCTCAGGGTCAGCATTATCGTCATTAAAAACTAACGTTGTATTACCTACTTTTGCAATATCAGTCATTTAACATCACCTCAATTTAATATATAAAAATAAAATTTGCCTAATTACATCTTTTTATATTTTTCCCTTAATTATCATTAAATATTAATATTAAAAGAATATTTAAAAAAATAATAACTTAATTATAACATAAAATAAATATTTTATAAATACTAAAAAATTTCTAAAAAAATAAAAGGGTTGTCCCTCAAAGAACAACCCCCTACTCAATAAAAATCTCCCCGTTTTCATACTTAACCTCTAACCCTAAAACCTTTGCAAGCTCCCTAACTTTCAAAAAATTAGTGTTCCTAATTTTAATGCTGCTAACATCTTTCCCGTTAACCTT
>CALWSP010000021.1 GCA_944384235.1 uncultured Clostridia bacterium | reverse complement strand
GGAATTGTTGTTAATAAAGAAACTAACATCTCCTATAATAAAACCAAAAGGAATAAAATCAAAAATTAAATCGTCCTTTCTAACAACGCCGTTATTTTTAAAATTGTAGGAATATGTTCTGTCCTTTCTGTTTAAATCAATATAATACCCGTTAACTCTACAAACTTTATTTCCATCTGAAAAAAAGTTGCTTGTGTTACAAAAGTTTCTGTAAAGTATTAACCTGTTAACAAAAGTCTTTTCTATAATTTCATTTCTGTTTTTTTCTATAACATCTAATATCTTTTCTTTGTTTAAGCCATCAAATTTAATTCCTTTAAACAAATTTTTTAAAACAGTGTTTGCACTTAATTTCTCGTTAACAAATTTAATCTCATCTTCACTAAAATCGCTTTTAAACTTAATAACGTTTTCTATTTCAACGTGAAATAACTTGTCTTTAAAATAACTTTCAACAAAGTTTAAATACTTTTCCTTTGTAATGTCCTCTTTGTTGTATTTTAAAACATCTTCGTCTTTTTCATACTCAATTCCATAAAAATCTAAATACTTAACAAGCCCCACAATGGCTGCAGAATATCTCCAGTCAAAAGCCTCAATCTTTGAATTATATTCCATATTTCCTACTCCTTAATAATTTCTTGTTGTGCAACTAAGTCAATCATTCCAAAGCCAGATGAATGGTGAGCTAAAATACCAGCTTGGTAAAAATATCTTAATATTTCTGGCTTAGCACAAACTTCAATCATTCCAGCATTTGCGTCTAAAAATATATCATAATGGAAAACAACCATCTTTTTAGTGTTCACGTTTTTAGCCACAATTCCACCCACATCTTTTTCGTCAAACCCAGCTAAAATAGCTTGCCTTTTAAGGCCTTGTGTAAGCTCAAAATCAAATTCCTTGTCTAAACTAGTGTAAAAACAAATGTCTTTGTTAAGCTCTTTGCTGTGGTTTCTAACAACAAAAGGTGTTCCAACAACAGTTTTAAATAAACAGCAATTTTTTGAAATAATTTTTTGGCTTAATAAATTAACCTTTTTAACACCTATTCCATTTGTGTTGTAAATGTTAATTTTCTTTCCAACTAACCCCATAAAAGCGGAATATAAAAAATATCCAGTGTTATCTCTGTCATCAGCAGATAACACCATTTTAACTCTCTCGCTTTCAAGTTTTATGCTGTTTTCAAAAAACTTAGGCTTGTCCATTAAAACACACCAGCAAAAACCTTTTTGCTTAGTTCCATCATAAAATTTTTGATAAGCCTCTCCACCTGCAAAACTACTTAAAGCGTTTTTAATTATACTAACAAAAACCCTTCTGTAATCTCTAGTATATATTTCTGGCTTGTCAAGTAGAAACTCCACTTCAAATCTCATTTAATTAACCTCCATTTAAATATTTTCTAAAATTTTAATTTTGCTTCCTTGGCTTTTAAACCACATTTCAATACCATTTCCATAAGTTTCAACAGTCATTAAATATTTGTCTTTATTTTGGCTTAAAATTCTAACATTTGGCAATTTGTCCATAATAAATTCAATGCTCTCGCCAGTATATTCAAACTTGTATCTTTTTAACCCTCCGCCAAACATAAAATGAATTTTGGCCTTAAAATCGCCCTCGTTAAACCTCTTTGCATATTCAATTTTAAACTTGTCTAACACTTTAAAGCTTTCAATTCTGTCAATTCTAAAACACTTTAATTCCTCAAAATCATAATCTAAATAGTTGCCCTTTAAATCTTCCTTTTCCCTGTAATCTTTTCCAATTAAGTAAAAATACATCTCAGAAAATATAATAGCCAAAGGGTATATAACTCTCTTTTTTCTTTCTTTTTTTAGGTTAATGTATTCAATTTCAATTCGCTTTTGCTCGGTAATAACTTTGTTAAGCTCGTCAATTTGTTTAATTAAAAACTTTTTGTGGCAAAGCTCTTTGTAATGCTCTCTTTCGCTAAATAAACTGCTTTTAATGCTTTCTAACCTTTTGCTGTTGTAGTCGTAGTTTAATATTTTGTCAAATAAGGAATTTAATTCTTCTTTTTTAAAAGCCCTGCTGTCTAATAAAATTTTACAAATACAATATTTCTCAATTTCGCTAAACTCTTTAACTTCATCTCTTTTGTATACATACCCCTTTAACTTTTTGTCAAACTTTACATTTTCCTTGTCTTTGCCCTCTAAATATATGTTTATGCTTTTAATATCTCGTTCAATTGTTTTTGAACTAACGCAATATCTATTTATAGCATCTTCTTTTGTAATAATCTCGCCCTTTTTTAACCTGTCGTAAATGTCTAAAACTCTATTAAATTGCTTAAAAGAATCCATAAACTACCTCCATAAATATAACAAAAATTACATCTAGCTCCATTATATCACAAATTAATATAGTTTAAAACAGTTTATTAAATTTTTTTTATTTTTTTATGAATTCTTTTATATCATTTCTTTGCTTAGAAAAATGGAAGCAGTTTCAACAATCTTTCTTTCAATCTCTGTCATAGCCTTGTTTCTGTCCTTGCTAAACATAATTATAGCCCCAATAACTTTGTTTTCAAAAACAATAGGTTTAATAAGCTGGTGTTCATATCTGTTTTCCATTCCATCTACAACCTCTATGTATCTGCTGTCACTTTTTCTAGCAATATGTATGCTATCTTTCTCCATAACGCCTAATAATTTAGAACTAATTCTTTTTCCTAAAATTTCATTTTCACACCCTGCAATAGAAATAATTTTTTCTCTGTCAGCTAAACAAACTATGTTTCCAGAACTTTCACTTAAAGTTTTAATATAGTTATTAATAAATAAATTGTAGTTTTCAATTTCAGAACACTTTTGTAAAACAATTTTCCCACCCTTTTCAATATACATTTCAACGCTATCTCCATCTAAAATGCCAACACTTTTCCTAATTTCCTTTGGAATAACAATTCTTCCCAAACTATCCACTTTTCTAATAACACCAACACATTTCATAATATAACCTCCTAAAATTTCCCAAAACATTCTTTATACCTTAATTATACAAAACTTAAAAGACACATTATGTCCTTTTAAAAACTTTTTTACAATTTTTTCCAAAAAAATAAGTACCTATTTTTTTTAATAGATACTTATCAAAACTTATTGCTCCATTTGTTTGCTTAAAAAAACAGCAGCAGTTTGAGCAAGTTTTCCCTCAACCTCGCCCATAGCCTTGTCCTCACTTAACATAATTATAGCGCCAAGAACGTCGCCCTCGCAAATAATTGGGGTAATAAGCTCGTGTTCATAATTTCCGTCGTTTTCGTCAACAACGTAAACAAACTTGCTGTCCTCTTTGTTAGCAATTAATGTGTTTCTGCTGTTTATAACATCTTCAAGCTCGGAGCTAATGTGCTTGTCTAAAAGCTCTTTTTTCATTCCGCCTGAAACGGCAATAATTTGGTCCTTGTCCACAACACAAGTAATGTGTCCAGAGTTTTTAGCCAAACTTTCAGCATATTCTCTGGCAAAACTGCCAAGCTCACCAATAGGAGAATATTTCTTTAAAATAATTTCGCCATCTCTGTCTGTAAAAATTTCAAGAGGAGCACCCTCTCTAATTCTTAAAGTTCTTCTAATTTCCTTAGGAATAACTACACGCCCTAAGTCATCTATTCTTCTAACAATACCTGTTGCCTTCATATTTACACTCCTTATTTACAAATGTGATAAACCTATTATTTGTAATAAAGGTAATATTTATACAAATTTGTTTTACCAAATTTTGCCTAAAATCTTTATAATCTACTTTTAATCTTCTCTCTTAATATTTCTCTTGAAATTCCAATCTTTCTATATTATAATATTATAAAGGAGATGGAATAATGAGTAATTCAAATATATTTGACTTAATGGTTGCAGAACATAATAACGTTTTAGACTTTATAAAAGCAATTGAAATATCAAACTGTAACGCAATAAACGGT
Organism: uncultured Clostridia bacterium; assembly: GCA_944384235.1. Classification (GTDB taxonomy): domain Bacteria; phylum Bacillota; class Clostridia; order Lachnospirales; family CAG-274; genus Gallispira. The sequence continues at coordinate 135,544 of CALWSP010000021.1, read as the reverse complement.
AAAGCTTTAGAAATTCAAGACTATTTTGACTTAATTAATTTCGGCCGTCTGTATGCTGATAAACACCATCACGGCAAAGAAGAGTTAATTTTGTTTAGAGAAATGATAAACCATTTAGGTTTAGTAGCTGTTAAAATAATAAAACAAGGTATGCTAGTTGAACACGACTTAGGCCGTCTATACTTAAACCAGCTAGAAGAAAGTTTAAATTCCTATAAAAAAACTGGCTCTTTGCAAGATAAACTAAAAGTAATAGTAAATAGTGGTGCTTGGTCAGACCTTCTAAAACGCCATATAGAAAAAGAAAACACAGTAGTCTACACCTTTGCTCAAAGAGAACTCTCAAAAGAAACACTTTCTTTAATAGAAAAAGAGTTTAATGCTTTTGAAGATAAAGCTGATGTAAAAGAATCTCTTTTGCTTCTTAAAAACATAAAAAAGAAATATAATATCTAAAAAAAGCTCACTAATAGTGAGCTTTTTTCTTATAAGTCAGAAAACAATTCTTTCTTGTAAATGCCATCTTCAATTAACTTCTCAAAAGACTTAACAACAACTTCCTTGTCCTCTTTGTATGTAACACCAAACCACTTGTCGTTAGTCTTTAAAACTTTAACTAAAACCTTTTTCTCTTTTAATAACTTGTCAATGTAAATAGGCAATAAATATTCAGCCTTTAAAGCGGCCTCGCTTTCTAAGTCAAGGTTTGCAAAAAACTCTTTAAACCCATCTTCTAAAATCTCTATAAACTCAGGTGTAAGCCCCCACATATTCATAGAAACAAGAGATGTTTCGTCAATTTGTTTTTCGCCCACAAAAGCAAGCCCGTCTTTCTTTTCAATGTTGCTAGTTTCAACAACATCTGTAAGACATTCGTTTTGGTCCATTTTGCAAACGCCTCTTGTAACACCGCCGTTGTCAGAAAGAGTGTTTTTCAAAACAAATCCAGCCATACATAAATCGTTAGGCTTTTCTTTAGTGTAGCTGTCTAAAAACTTGCTAATCTTAACAAAAGCTTCCTTGCCATAATAATCATCAGCGTTTATAACAACAAAAGGCTCGTTAATTAAACCCTTGCAAGCTAAAACAGCTTGCCCAGTTCCCCACGGCTTAGTTCTGCCACTTGGCACACTAAAACCTTCAGGAATGTTCTCCATCTCTTGGTAAGCATACTTAATTTCAACATTTAACTTCTTGCAAACTTCTTCAATTCTGTTTCCAATAGCCTCTTTAAAAGCCTCGTCTAAATCTTTTCTAATAATAAAAACAACTTTTTGAAATCCAGCCTCAATAGCGTCGTGAATAGAATAATCCATAATAATTTCGCCATTTAAACCAACTGGCTCTAATTGCTTAATTCCCCCGCCAAATCTTGAACCAATTCCAGCAGCCATAATAACTAATGCTTTTTTCATTTTTTTACTCCTCCTCTTTTTTATTTATAATTTTCTTCCATACATCTTGTCGTAATAGTTTTTATACTCGCCAGATATAATGTCTTCCCACCATTTTCTGTTCTCAAGATACCACTTAATAGTCTTTTTAATGCCATCTTCAAACATAGTTTCAGGTAACCAACCAAGCTCATTGTGAATTTTAGTTGGGTCAATAGCATATCTCATATCGTGTCCTTTTCTGTCCTCAACATAAGTAATAAGACTTTCTGGCTTGTTTAATTCCTTGCAAATAATCTTCACAATGTCAATGTTTCTCATCTCGTTGTGTCCACCAATGTTGTAAACTTCCCCAACTTTTCCTTTGTGAATAATTAAATCAATTGCCTTGCAATGGTCCTCAACATAAAGCCAATCTCTAACATTAAGCCCTTCGCCATAAACTGGTAAAGGCTTGTCGTTAAGAGCGTTAGCAATCATTAAAGGAATTAACTTTTCAGGAAAATGATAAGGCCCGTAGTTGTTTGAACAACGGCTAATAGTAACAGGTAAACCATAAGTTCTGTTGTAAGCTAAAACTAATAAATCTGCACTAGCTTTTGAACTTGAATAAGGTGAACTAGTGTGAATAGGTGTCTGCTCTGTAAAGAATAAGTCTGGCCTGTCAAGAGGCAAATCCCCGTAAACTTCGTCAGTAGAAACTTGGTGGTAACGCTTAATGCCATATTTTCTGCAAGCGTCCATTAAAACAGCAGTTCCTTTAATGTTTGTGTCTAAGAAAACTTCAGGGTTTTCAATAGAACGGTCAACGTGTGATTCAGCAGCAAAGTTCACAATAACATCAGGCTTTTCCTCTTCAAACATTTTGTAAATAGCCTCTCTGTCGCAAATGTCAATTTTCATAAACTTAAAATTAGCCTTGTCCATCACGCTCTCTAAAGTAGATAAATTTCCAGCATAAGTCAATTTGTCCACGCAAATAACCTTGTATTCAGGGTATTTGTCAAGCATATGAAAAATAAAGTTTGAGCCAATAAACCCAGCTCCACCTGTAACAACAATATTCATTTTTAATTACCTCAACTTTCTTTTAGCTTAAAGAGTCAATATACTTTCCGTCTAAAACATCTTTTAAATATTGGCCATATTGGTTTTTCTTTAAAACTTCATAAACTTCCAAAACAGCCTCTTTAGAAATCCAGCCGTTTAAGTAAGCAATTTCTTCAAGGCAAGCAATTTTTCTGTGCTGATGAGTTTCAACAGTCTTAACAAAGTTAGTAGCCTCAACAAAACTTTCGTGAGTTCCAGTGTCAAGCCAAGTAAAGCCCTGCCCTAAAATTTCAACATTAAGCTGGCCCTTTTCAAGGTAAATTCTGTTTAAATCCGTAATTTCAAGCTCGCCACGGGCAGATGGCTTTAAATTTTTAGCATACTCAACAACCTTGTTGTCGTAAAAATATAAGCCTGTAACACAGTAGTTGCTTTTAGGCTTTTCAGGTTTTTCTTCAATAGAAATAGCCTTTCCATTTTTGTCAAATTCAACAATTCCAAAACGCTCAGGGTCGTCAACATAATATCCAAAAACAGTAGCACCCTTTCCGTTTTCAGCGTTTTCAACAGCCATTTTCAATCTCTTGTTAAGTCCGTGTCCAGCAAAAATGTTGTCCCCAAGAACCATAGCAACATTGTCTTTTCCAATAAATTCTTCGCCAATAATAAATGCCTGAGCAAGTCCGTCAGGAGATGGCTGAATAGCATAACTTAAATTAACACCAAACTGGCTTCCATCGCCTAATAACCTTTCAAAATTAGGTGTGTCAGTAGGCGTTGAAATAATTAAAATCTCCCTAATACCTGCGTTCATTAAAACAGATAAAGGGTAATATATCATAGGCTTGTCGTAAATAGGTAAAAGCTGCTTAGATGTAACCTTAGTCACAGGATATAGCCTAGTACCAGAACCGCCAGCTAAAATAATACCTTTCATAATCTATTCTCCAATTCTTTCTATTTTTCTAATTAAACCATTTTTTCAACTGCTTTAACCCAAGAATGTTTAGGGTCGTCACAAGGAGTTAATTTTCTGCCAGATTTTCCAGCCATAACCCAAAGGTAGTAAACGCAATATCCAGGAGCGGCAGCAACTGGGTGGTAACCCTCTTTAATAGCAATGCTGTCGCCATCTCTAATAATATAGCTTTCGTTTAAACTTAAATCGTCGTTGTACATAACTTGAATGCCAAAACCTTGCTGAGGGTTAATCTTGAAATAATAAATTTCTTCCATATTAACTTCGTATGGCATATTGTCAGTGTCGTGCTTGTGAGATGGGTAGCTAGACCATTGCCCAGCACAACCGTAAGTTTCGCCTAAAACAATTTTGTCCACTCTGCCTTCGTATTTGCTAGTAATAATGTCGTTCACATCTCTTTGCCAGTTTAACTTGCCTCTGTGTTCAGTAACAACTTCCTCGCTTCTAATAACAAAAGGCTCATATTTTTTGTCAGCCTTAGCCTTGCAAACGCCAACTTCAAGCTTTCCATCTCCAACGTTTGTAACAACATACTTAGTGTCTTTTGGAACATAAATAGTAGTAGGCTTGCCGTCAAAAACATTTCTTCTGCCACCAAGATTTTTTTCCTCTAATCCATCGCATTTAATTGATAATCTGCCAGATAAAATAACTAAACCAAGCTCAAACTCGCCAGAATAACATTCAACGCTTTCCTTTTCCTCTAAACAAATAAAATCAAACCCAATAACGTCTAAGCCAGATTCCTTAGTAACAATCTCCTTGTATCCTTTAACATCTTGCTTTTGGTAAAAATGTTTCATATTCTTTTTTTATCCTCCGTTTTTTATTACATTAATTATACAATAATTTTTAAAATTCTACAAGCCCCTATAACATAAAATCAAAATCATTTTTAATTTCGTAGTTTTCAAAAAGCTCGTTCACAAAAAAGTTAAAATCCTCTATTTTCTTAGCCCTTTTAATTTTCTTCCCAATTTTTTCACTATCCTCAAACATATTTAACATATACACAAAAAGCTCTTTCATTTTGTGCATCAAAGGTATGTTTCCAGATAAAAACTCTTTGTATCCATTATATACATCTTCGTAATATAGCTTAATTTCTTCTCTTGTAATGTTTTTTTCGCCTCTAATAACCTTTGCAAGCTTAGGGTTAATAACTAGCCCTCTGCCAATCATAATGTTGTCGCTTCCAAAAACGCTTTTAATTTTCTCAAATTCCTTTAAATTAAAAATATCCCCGTTGTAACATAACTTGTTTTTAGAGTTTTCAACAGCATATTTATACATTTGAAAGTCAATTTCCCCTTTATACATATCTTTTCTAGTTCTAGGGTGAATAATAAGCTCAACTAAAGGATATTTGTTGTAAATTTCTAAAAGCTCAAAAAATTCTTCTCTGCTTTCAAGCCCAATTCTCGTTTTAATAGAAATGTTGTATTCTGATTTAAAAATATCGTCTAAAAATCTGTCTAGTTCGTCTTTTTTAGCTAAAAACCCTGCTCCTCTGCCTTTAGAAACAACAGTTCCTGAAGGGCACCCTAAGTTTAAATTAACCTCGTTGTATCCATATTCTTTAAAAACTTTGCACATAGTTAAAAACCCGTCAGAGTTGTTGGTTAAAATTTGAGGAACAAGCCTTTGCCCTTGGTTGTTTTCTTTTTTCACCTCACGCAAAAACTTAGCCCCTAAAACGCCTTTTTCGCTAGGCGTAAAAAAAGGTGTAAAATACTTGTCTACACCACCAAAATGCTTTAATTGACATTGCCTAAAAATATGGCTAGTAATTCCCTCAAGGGGAGCTAAATAAATTTCCATCAAATCACCTGTAAAAAATTAATATATCCTATTGATAGTAACACTTTTAATTTTTTTTGTCAAATTAAAATAGCTTGCTATCTATAATACATTCGTAAAACAGATAACAAGCTACATAAATAAATCATTACTCATAATCAATTTCCACTTCTAATTTAAATATCTATATAACAACCTTCTCAAACCCCAATATAAACATTTAAATTTAATACTAAGCTTATAACCATAAATTTCATAAAAACTCTTGCTTCATTTTGCTTTTTCACAAACTTTAAACACTAAAATTCTAAATCATAAGCTAACTACATTTCCATCTATTTAAACATTTCCTAGCCATTTAATAGCCTCCCAAAACCATAACATAATGTTGTTAAACATTCAAATTAAAAGGGTCATTTAAACTTGCTATAATTTTAAGGCTATATGACAATCTTTCTGTTTTTGGTGGACTCATCTCCTTTCTTATAACTCTTTACTTATCTTGTATATATATAATAACCTATAACTTTAATTTTGTCAATAGCTTTTCCAAATAAATGTTCCACAAATTTAACACCCATTCTTTGTACATTTTCGACAAAAAAAGAAGTGTGTTTGAAACACACTCCCTTTCACACAAACTTTAGTTGCCCGCCAAATCCATTTTCGCTTTTGTCCTTTTCGCTAATAAAATGCCCTGTGCCATTAATTTTGCTAGCTCTGTAATACTCAATGTCCTCAGCTTTAAAGTCCTCTTTTAATAACATTTTCGTCATAAAACTGTTTTTCTTTAAGTTAAAAATAGTAATTCCGCCACTTGACTTAGTCTGCTTTTCAGCAATAAGAGAAGTGTTAATTAACATAGCCTTGTCTAAGTCCCTAATAAGAACAATGTCATCGTCCTTTTCAATGTATAACATTCCAACTAATTTTGCTTTGTCGCTGTAAGCATTTACTAATTTCTTCCTCATTGTCTTTGTGTAGTAACTAGCCATATTAATTTTTGCAATTTTTCCGTTTTCAAAACCAAAAAGCATATATCCCTTGTATTCGTTGCTAAGAACAATCTTAATAATTTTTTCATCGCTGTCCATAGGCAATAAATTGTTTAAATACTCGCCAATGTTGCTAGTTTTACATTCTGGTATGTCATAACACCTAATCTTGTATACATTACACTTGTCAGAAAATAGCAATATCTCAGCTCTGTTAGTTGTAACAATGCTTTCAACAATTTCGTCGTTTTCTTTAACCTTGTTTTCAGCAGCAACTCTCATAGACGCTTGTAAAGAAACGCTAGTAATTTTCTTTAAATAATTTTCTTTAGTAAGGAATAAATTAATAGCATAATCCTCAATAAAATCATCTTCGCTAATAGCTTTAATCTCGTGTTCGTAAACAATGTCAGTTTTTCTGTCCCTGCCAAACTTTTTGCTAACTCTTTTAAGGTCCTCAACAATAATTTTTAAAACTTTGCTTTCGTGCCTTAAAACCTCTTCTAACTTAGCAATATCCTCCTCAAGCTCCTCAATTGCCTTAATTTGCTTAATAATATATTCCTTGTTTAAGTTTCTAAGCTTAATCTCAGCAACATACTCAGCTTGTAATAAATCAATTTTAAACCCGTCACAAAGGTTAGGAATAACCAATGAATCTTCTTCAGTTTCCCTAATAATTTTAATAGCTAAATCAATGTCTAATAAAATCTTCTCAAGCCCTTTTAAAAGGTGTAACTTCTCGCTTTTTTTCTTTAAATCAAAAGCAGTCTGCCTTTTAACACAATCCATTCTAAAGTCAATCCATTCATCTAAAATCGACTTAATGCCAATTGTCCTAGGCGAGCCTTTAACTAATATGTTAAAATTGCAACTAAAAGTGTCAGTTAAAGGAGTAAGCTTAAATAGCTTGCTCATAATTTTTTCAGGGTCAGCACTTTTTTTAATATCAATAGCAATTTTTAAACCATTTAAATCAGTTTCGTTTCTAACGTCGTTAATTTCTTTAACTTTGTTTCCTTTAACAAGCTCAATAATTTTGTCAATAATAGCCTCAATGTTAGTTGTGTATGGTATCTCAAAAATTTCTATAACACTGTTTTTCTTGTCGTATCTATACTTTGCCCTAACTTTAAAACTACCTCTGCCAGTTTCGTAAATTTTGTCAATTTCACTTTCGTTGTAAATAATTTCTCCGCCAGTTGAAAAGTCAGGTGCTTTTAAAAACTTTTTCAAATCAATGTTAGCATCTTTTATATAATTAATTGTAGCCTCACAAACCTCTTTTAAATTAAAACTACAAATAGTGCTAGCCATACCAACAGCAATACCTTTGTTAGGTGTAACTAAAATGTTCGGAAAAGTGGTTGGGAATAATAAAGGCTCTTTTAAAGTTCCATCGTAGTTGTCCACAAAATCTACGTTATCCTTGTCAATGTCCTTAAAAACTTCGCTACAAATGCTGTCAAGTTTAACTTCAGTGTATCTTGAAGCGGCATAAGCCATAGCACAAGAATAAACCTTTCCAAAGTTTCCTTTGCTGTCAATAAAAGGGTGAAGTAAAGCCTCGTTGCCTCTAGTTAATCTAACCATAGTTTCGTATATAGTTGCGTCGCCGTGAGGATTAAGCTTCATAGTTTGCCCAACTACATTTGTAGATTTTGTTCTGTTCCCGTTTAAAAGCCCCATTTTATACATAGTGTAAAGTAGCTTTCTGTGAGCTGGCTTAAAGCCGTCAATTTCTGGAATAGCTCTTGAAACAATAACACTCATAGCATAAGGCATATAATTGTTTTCTAAAGTGTCTGTAATATATTGATTAATATAATTACCATTAGCCATAATTTCCTCCTAGCTTAGCTCTGATAAATCAATGTATTTGTAGCCGTCTTTTTCAATATGCTCTTTTCTTCCAGAAATGTTGTCGCCAAGCAATAAATCAAAAGTGTCGGCAGTCTTTTTAGCATCTTCTGGTAAAACTAAAATAAGCCTTCTAGTTTCTGGGTTCATAGTAGTTTGCCACATCATTTCTGGCTCGTTTTCACCTAAACCCTTAGACCTTTGAATTTTGTAGTTGCCCTTAATCTTGCTAGTAATTTCAGCCTTTTCCTTTTCAGAATAAGCAAAATAAGTCTTTTCCTTTTTTCCAGAGCCAACAGTAATTTCATATAAAGGAGATTCAGCAATAAAAACTTTCTTCTCCTCAATTAAAGTTGGCACAAGCCTGTAAATCATAGTCAAAACTAATGTTCTAATCTGAAATCCGTCAACATCAGCGTCAGTACAAATAATAATTTTGTCCCACCTTAAGTTGTTTAAATCAAAGCTGTTTAACTCTTTGTTTTTGCTTTTAATTTCAACGCCACAGCCAATAACTTTTAAAAGGTCAGTAATAATGTCAGACTTAAAAATTCTGTCATAATTTGCCTTCAAACAGTTTAAAATTTTTCCTCTAATTGGCATAATGCCTTGAAATTCAGCGTCCCTGCCAAGCATAACAGAGCCAAGAGCAGAATCACCCTCAACAATGTATAACTCTCTTTTAGAAACATCTTTTGAACGGCAGTTAACAAACTTTTCAACTCTGTTGTTTATATCAATGCTTCCAGTTAATTTTTTCTTAATGTTAACTCTTGTTTTTTCAGCGGTTTCCCTGCTTCTTTTGTTCACTAAAATTTGCTTTGCAATTTTGTCAGCGTCAGCTTTGTTTTCAATAAAATAAATGCCTAGCTTTTCTTTTAAATACTCAGTTAAATATTCTTGAATAAACTTGTTTGTAATAGATTTTTTTGTTTGGTTTTCGTAACTAGTAATAGTAGAAAAACTGTTAATAATTATAATCAAACTGTCCTCAACATCAGAAAAAACAATCTTCTTTTCGCTTTTGTTGTATAAGTTGTTGCTTTTAATGTAGCTGTCAATAGCAGATACAAAGGCGGACTTAACAGCCTTGTCAGGAGCTCCACCATACTCTAAAAAACTAGAGTTGTGGTAATACTCTAAAGAATTAACTTCGTTGTTAAAACAAAAAGCCATTTCAAATTTCAATCTGTATTCGGGTTTGTCCTCTCTGTCCTTGCCCTTAGCCTCGCCACTAAAATATTCAATTTCAGTAAACTCTTTTCCCTCTGAAAGCTCAGAAATATAGTCCTTTATACCATTTTCGTAGCAATAATTAAATTCCTCTCCGCTGTTTTCATCTTTAATAACAAAATGTAAACCAGCGTTTACAATACATTGCTTTTTAACAATATCCTTAAAATATTCAATAGGAATGTTAATGTCAGTAAAAACTTCTCTGTCAGGCTTCCAATGAATACAAGAGCCAGTTTTTTTAACTTTTGTAGGCTCTTTTTTAAGTCCTCCAACATTTTCGCCCTTTTCAAACCTTAACTCATATTTAAACCCGTCACGAAAAATTTCAACTTCCATAAACTCGGAACTATATTGCGTAGCACAAAGACCTAAACCATTAAGACCTAAACTAAACTCATAGTTGTCGCCAGAGTTGTTGTTGTACTTTCCGCCTGCATACATTTCGCAAAAAAGCAACTCCCAGTTAAACCTTTCTTCCTTAGCGTTGTAGTCCACAGGTATACCACGGCCATAGTCTTTAACAGTAATGTCGTTGTCCTTTCCAATAATAATCTCTATTTTATCTCCATAGCCCTCTCTGGCCTCGTCAATTGCATTAGATAATATTTCAAAAACAGCGTGTTCACAGCCCTCAATGCCGTCAGAGCCAAAAATAACACTAGGTCTAAGCCTAACTCTGTCAGCACCTTTTAACGAGCTAATGCTTTCGTTTGTATATTCATTTTTCAAATTTTTATCGTTCATAGAAAAACCTTTCCTTTCCTCAATATTTTATATTAACGCCTAAACCCCCTCTTGTCAAGAAAAATAAAAAATTTGTTCAATAAAAATTCAACAATACATTCTATAAAATCAAAAAAATATAAATTTTTCAAAAAAAATAAAGGAATATTAAATTTTTTGGAGAATATATATATTATAATAGATGTAACATTGTAGCTACATCAACTAAAGTTAAGGGAGGAGATTATTATGGTACAAATAATTGCAGGCGAAAAAGGCGAAGGTAAAACAAAAAAACTAATCTCAATGGCAAATGAATCGGCTGAAAAAGCAAATGGCTCCGTTGTTTACATCGACGATGATTCTAGACACATCTACGATTTAAACCACGCTATTCGCTTTGTCGAAGTTAAAGAATTTCCTTTAGCTAACTATAGAGAGCTAATCGGCTTTATTTACGGAATTTTGTCCCAAAATAACGACATCGAAAAAATATTCATAGACGGCCTATTTAACATAATAGAAAAGCTAAATAGCGAAGACATAATCAAACTTGTTGTAAAATTTAAAACAATAGGCGAAAAATATAACATCGACTTTGTTGCAACAGCAAACACACTTCCAACTGAACTTCCAAAAGAAATTGCAAATGTAATAATATAATACATAAAAAGACTTCTGTTTTTCAGAAGTCTTTTTTTAACACCTAAATAACTTTTGCATATCCTAATATTAGAATAAAATATGGTGATATAATGTTTAAATTAAATTCTAACCCAAATAAGCGTAAAATATATGCACAAATTCAAAATGCCAAAAATATTGTAAATTGCCCTGAAAATGCCTACACAGGAAAAGGCGTAACAATAGCCTTTTTAGACACAGGAATTTGTAAAATAAAAGATTTTGAAAATAGAATACTCTGCTTTAAAGACCTAATAAATTTAAACCATAACACCTATGATGATAATGGCCACGGCACCCACGTAAGCGGAATTGCTTGCAGTAACGGCCTTTTAAAAGGAGTTGCACCAAAAGCAAACATTGTAATGTTAAAAGTTCTAAATGAAAGCGGAAACGGTAATGCCTCTGATGTCCTTTCAGGCATACAATGGGTCTTAAATAATCACCATAAATATAACATAAAAATTGTAAATCTTTCAATAGGCACATCTTCAACTATGACAAATGACCCTTTGGTAGATGCCGTTGAACATCTTTGGGATAAAGGCATAGTTGTTGTCACAGCGGCAGGAAATAACGGCCCAAACCCCTGCTCAATTTCTTCTCCAGGCACAAGTAAAAAAGTAATAACAGTTGGTTCTTCAGATGATGAAATATATAATAAAATATATTCAGGTAGAGGTCCTACAAGAGAGTGCATAATAAAGCCAGACATTCTAGCTCCAGGTTCAAACATAACATCTTGTAGGTGCGAAAATGGCGAATATAAAAAACTAAGTGGAACATCAATGTCCACGCCAATAGTAAGCGGAGCTGTTGCCCTTTTGCTAGAAAAAGAACCAAGCTTGTCCCCAGATGATGTAAAATATATGTTAAAACTATCTTCAACCTCTTTAAATTTGCCACCAAATAGACAAGGTTGGGGGCTTTTAAACATCGAAAAACTTTTGAATATGGAGGCAGTTTATGTTAGAAATAAAAAATGATAGCTCAATACATCTAGATGGAATATATGAAATAGATAAAAGATGCACAAAAAAAACATTTTCCCTTTCAAATGATGAAAATTCCCTGCTTTTCTTTCTCGCCTTTATACTTATCTTTTCAAACTTTTAAACTCCAGCAATATCTTTAATAACCTCTCCTGCAATAATAAGCCCAGCCACACTTGGCACAAAGCTAACACTTGCAGGAGTTCTTCTTTTTGAAGTAACTTCTTCGCTTTCTAAAGGAATAATAGGCTTTTCGTCGCTAAAACACACTTTAAGCTTTTCAATTTTTCTCTCTTTTAACTCTTTACGCATAACTTTGGCTAAAGGGCAAACTGAAGTTTTAGAAATGTCCACAACTTTAAGCCTAGTAGGGTCTAATTTGTTTCCAGTTCCCATACTGCTAATAATAGGAATTTCAAGCTCCTTACATCTTTGAATAATAGCAATTTTCGCTGTCACAGTGTCAACAGCGTCAACGCAATAATCAAACTTTCTGTCAATAACGTCGTTAATGTTGTCATATAAAATAAACTCGTTCACACACTTAACATCACACTCAGGGTTAATGTCCTTAATTCTTTCAGCCATAACTTCATTTTTAACCTTTCCAAGAGTGCTGTTTAAAGCAACTAATTGACGGTTTAAGTTTGTCAAACTAATTTTGTCGTTGTCCACCAAAGTAATGCTGCCAACGCCAGCTCGAGCTAAAGCCTCGGCAACAAAAGAACCAACTCCACCAACACCAAATAAAATAACGCTACTGCCTTTTAACCTTTCAATAGCCCTATCTCCAATAGCCATTCTCGTTCTTTCATACCACTTCATATAAAACCTCCAAAATAATAAAGTAGGAGTTTTAATCTCCTACTTAACTTTTACTTTCCACTACTTCCAAGCTTTCCATCGCCTCTTTGAGATGGTATATTTTTTAACTTCTCAAAACTAATTTCTTCTCTTTCAAGCTCGTTGTGAACACTGTGCACAATGCCTTGAAAAAGAGCCTTGCTGTAAGGGTAAACAATATAAGCCTTTTCAATTAACTCTCTAACATTATCCTCTAAAGAATCTAAATCCATTTTAGTAATAAGTAAAGGCTTTGAATTAGTGTTAGTTGTAGCTAAAAACCACTCGCCTCTGTAACTAGAGTCTATAACACCAGCACTGTATTTAATTCCCTTGCTGCCAGAAGAACCTCTTTCGTGAATTTGAATATAATAATCAACAGGAATACAGCTAGCAATGCCAGTAGGCACAAGCTTAGTGCAATTAGGCTCAATAATCATATATTCTTCGTCAAAACAAGGGTAAATATCCAAGCCAGCGTTCCAAATTTCTCTGCTTGGAATAATAGCATTTTCTCTAACTTTCGCAAAATAAATTTTGTTTTCTACTTCCATCATTTTTTTACACATTGTAAAGAACAACTTCTCCCTTTTTCAAAGTCTTTTGCACGTCAATAATTCTTTGGTTGCTAGAGCCTCTCCAGTGTAAAAGGTTGTCCTTTAACTCCTCCACAAATCTTCCATCAACAATTATATCAACATATTCTAAAATTTCTAAATTACTAATTTGTTCCCAAAGGTATCCAGTATATAACCATATACTTTTTTCGCCCTTAAATTCTTCTTTAATTTTTTTAGCAAGCCTTAAAATTTCATCTCTGTTAGCAGGAAAAAGTGGGTCACCACCACTAAAAGTAACACCAGAAATATACTTTTTCCCAATAGCAGTAAAAAGCTCTTTTTCAGCCTCTTGGTCAAAAATAAGCCCGCTGTTGCAATCCCAAGTTATTTGATTATGACAATTAGGGCAGGCGTGGTTGCAGCCACTAACCCAAAGAACAGTTCTAAGCCCCTCCCCATTTAGCATATCATCATATGTTATATTGTGATATCTCATATTAATTTCTACCTTTCAATTCTAATTAAACAAAGTCTTAAAATTAGGCTGCCGAAAATTCGACAGCCTCTTAACAATCCTTGCTAAATTACATACTAACTCTGTCAGCAATTTCAGCCATTTTCGCCTCGTTTAATCTAGTGTCGCCAGAAACTCTTGAATAACTAAGGTATCCATTCATTCTGTCTATTTTTGTCAAATTGTTGCTTCCACACTTAGGGCAAGTGTCCATATCAAGTTCTTGGTGTCCGCAGTCGTCACAGTAAGAAAGACTTAAATTAACACCCTCGTAAAAGCCCATTTCCATAGCTCTTTCAATAAGTGTAATAATAGCCTTTTTGTTGTAAGAAATAGGATACTTAACATATTGAATTTTGCCGCCGTTAAGTAAGTTCCAGAATCTCTTTTCTAAATCCTGCTTTTGAATAGGAGTAATATCCTCTTTAACGTGGCAGTGGAAACTGTTAGAAACATAATCCCTGTCAGAAACATTTTCAATTATACCAAATTTCTTTCTAAACTGCTTAACCTGTAAACCACAAAGACTTTCAGCTGGAGTGCCGTAAAGAGCGTATAAAATTCCGTCCTCTTTTTTATACTTCTCAACTTTCTCGTTAATATACTCCATAACTTCAATAGCAAATTGACCGTCCTCAACAAGGCTTTTTTGGTTGTAAAGCTGTTGTAATTCGTTTAAAGCAGTAATACCAAAACTAACTGTACAAGTTTTAAGTAAAGGCTTAATTTTGTCGTTAGGCTTTAAATTTCCGCCATAAAAACCACCTTCGCAATAAGCCACAGGGTTAGTAGAAGCTTTCATTTCGCCTAAATAATCAATAGTTTTCTTGTGTAAAGTTCTAATCATTTCAAGGTAATAATCAAGAACTTCATAAAAGTTTTTGCTTTCAGCCTTAGCCTTAGCATAAATCATAGGTAAATGTAAACTAATAGCACCAAGGTTAAATCTACCAACGCTAATAGCCTTGTCGTTCTCATCAGCAGGCTCCATACCTCCTCTTTCAAACCAGAGAGATAAAAAAGCACGGCAACCCATAGGGCTAATAACAACGCCATACTTTTTGTAAGCTTCAGCCACATAACTGTCGCCAGAAAGGCTTAACCAGTCTGGATACATAGTTTTAGCAGAACACTCAACGCCAGCTAAGAAAACATCGTGTAAAGGCTTGCCTTCTTCGTGAAGCTCCTTGTCGTAAAGAAAAACAATTTTAGGGAAAAGCACAGGCTTTCTGTTTTCTTTTTTACCCTGCCCTTTTTTATGCACTTCAAGAGCAGTAATAGCAGCCATTTTGCCAAACCTATCTTGAGCTAAACCAATAGTAATAGTAATAAATGGGTAGTCGCCACGAGATGAACCAACAGAGTTTAACTTGTATTCAATTCCTTGGAAACCCTGCTCATACTCTCTTTTAACCTTGCTTGCAGCCACTTCGTCAATGTAATCTAAATCTTCTTTAGAAAGCTCATCAACGCCTTTAAGGTCTTTTATGTATTGACTAATTTCGCTAAAATAATTTTCATAACTTTTTTGAGCATAAGGAGATAAAATCTTATCAATTTCAGGCACAGTAAACCCGCCATATTGCTGGCTAGCAGTTGATAAAACAACATCGCCAATAACGTCAAAAGCAACTGAAAGGGAATTAGGCTCGTTATACCAAAGGTTACCCATTTCAAAACCGCCCTTTAACACATTTCCCATATCAAAAAGGCAACAGTTCATAGTGTCCCTTCTTGCAGACATATCGTGAATATATATGTAACCGTCTTTGCAAGCTTGTTTTTCTTCAGTTGTTAAAAAGAACTTTTGGTAAAGCTCTTTGTTTAAATGGTTGTAAATAAGACTTCTTTTAGTTGCAACAAGGGCAGAATCAGTGTTAGAGTTTTCCTTGTCGCCAATATACATAATGCTTTGAGCCTTTTGGTAAACATCATCAAGCATATGAACAAAGTCTTTTTTGTAATTTCTATAATCTTTGTAACTTTTAGCAACCTTTGGCTCAATAGCCTCTAAAGCACTTTCAACAAGATTGTGCATAGTTTGAATAGGTATCTTTTTCTCGCTATCCTTTTCAATATGAGTTTCAATCCACTTCACAACATTTTCATATTGCTCGTCAGTAAAACTAAACATAACTCTATTTGCAGACTTAGTAATAGCAGCAATGATTTTGCTAGAATCAAAAGCTTCTAATGTACCGTCTTTCTTTATAATAAAAACATCATTAATAAAATTTTCCACTATCTTGCACCTCCTACATTTAGTGTCATAAACCATTTTACAACTCTAGATTTAGTATGTCAAGTAAAATAAACACAGTTTTTCACTTTAAAAAATTATAAATTTTTGTTGAAAATTATTCTTGACAACAAAAACACTAATATCTAAGCCACTTAAAAAACTTTAGCTAAATCAATAATGTAGCCAAATTAAATTCTTAATTTATTTTTTAACAATCTTTTTATCTGTTGTCAATTTTTTCTGGGTACAAATCGTGGTTAGCAAGCCTGTTCATAGCAATTTCTTCCCACTTAGTGCCTTTCATACCGTAGTTGCAATAAGGGTCAATAGAAATGCCCCCTCTTGGAGTAAACTTGCCCCACACCTCAATATATTTAGGGTCCATTAACTTAATTAAATCTTTCATAATAATGTTCATACAGTCCTCGTGGAAATCCCCGTGGTTTCTAAAACTAAAAAGATATAACTTTAAGCTCTTGCTCTCAACCATTTTAACATTAGGCACATAACTAATGTAAATAGTTGCAAAATCTGGCTGTCCAGTAATAGGACAAAGGCTAGTAAATTCTGGGCAGTTAAATTTAACAAAATAGTCGTTGTCTTGGTGTTTGTTAATAAAAGTTTCTAAAACTTCTGGAGCATAGTCGCTTTTGTACTTAACACCTTGGTTTCCTAACAATGTAACTCCCTTTAATTCGTCTTCTTTTCTTGTACTCATAAAATCCTCCAAACTCAAACAAATTTTTGTATTATACTTATAATATCATATTTAAAAAATATTTCAATACCCAATTTTTATTTTGTAAAAAATATACAAATGTAAAAAATTTCCATTTTCTTCCAGCTCTTAAACTCAATTTTACTTGCCTTAAATACTAGCTTTTTTTAACAAAACAAAATCCTCTTTTAAACAAAAAAAATTAATTCACAAATTTCATTAAACCAAAAACAGAAATCAAACATTTTTTCGTTAAAAACCAACTTCTAAAATAAAGGGGATAGTACTTCTACTATCCCTTTTATTTTATATTTATTCTTCTTTAATTTCTGTAACGTTTTCGTCGTCCACAACAACTTCAGCAAACTCGCCTGTTTTGTTAAGGCAAGCTCTAAACACATCGCCAGAAACCTTTTCTCTTTCAATAAGTAATTGAGCAGTTCTGTGTAAACTTTCAATGTCAGATGAAAGAATTTCCTTTGCCTTTTCATAAGAATTTTTAATAATTCTAGAAACTTCTTTGTCGATATTTGTAGCAACTTCCTCGCCATAGTTTCTTGCAGAGCCAATGTCCCTGCCTAAAAATACATCGTGGTTTTCGTCACCAAATAAAATTGGCCCAAGTTCTTCACTCATACCAAATCTCATAACCATCATTCTAGCCATTTTAGACGCCTGCTCAATGTCGCCACTAGCACCTTGAGTGTAGTCGTCAAAAATCAATTCTTCAGCAGCTCTACCACCAAAAGTAGCAACAATTCTTTCTTCCATTTCCTTTTTAAACTCAAAACCCTTTTCCTTAGGTAAAGGCATAGTGTAACCGCCAGCTCTACCAATAGGAATAGTAGAAACAGTGTGAACTGGGCTTAATCTTTCAAGCTTTTCAAATAAAATAGCGTGTCCAGCCTCGTGGTAAGCAGTAATCTTTCTTTCAAGCTCAGTCACAACATTAGACTTTTTCTCAGTTCCAAGAGCAACTCTAATAAATGAGTCTTTAATGTTTTGCTGAGTAATAACCTTTTGGTTCTTTCTAGCCGCAAGTAAAGCAGCCTCGTTTAAAAGGTTTTCAAGGTCAGCTCCAGTAAAGCCTTGAGTTGTTTGAGCAATTTCTTTAAGGTCAACGTCGCTAGCAAGTTTTTTGCCTCTAGCGTGAACTTTTAAAATAGCCTCTCTGCCTCTAACATCAGGTGCAGCAACAACAAGCTGTCTGTCAAAACGTCCAGGTCTTAAAAGAGCTGGGTCTAAAATGTCAGGTCTGTTAGTTGCGGCAATAATAATTATGCCCTCGTTCACACCAAACCCGTCCATTTCAACTAAAAGCTGGTTAAGAGTTTGCTCTCTTTCGTCGTGTCCGCCACCAAGTCCAGCACCTCTTTGTCTACCAACAGCGTCAATTTCGTCAATAAAAACAAGACAAGGAGTGTTTTTCTTAGCCTGTTCAAATAAATCTCTAACTCTTGATGCACCAACACCAACAAACATTTCCACAAAGTCAGAACCAGAAATAGAGAAAAATGGAACACCAGCCTCGCCAGCAATAGCCTTAGCAAGTAAAGTCTTTCCAGTACCTGGAGGGCCAACCATAAGCACACCCTTAGGAATTCTAGCTCCAAGGTCAATAAACTTTTTAGGCTCTTTTAAAAATTGAACAATTTCTTCAACTTCTTCTTTTTCCTCGTCAAGTCCAGCAACGTCAGCAAAAGTGTACTTTTTGTCGTTAGGGTTAAGCATTTTAGTTTTAGCCTTGCCAAAGTTCATAACCTTTCCGCCGCCGCCAGCACCTTTTAATTGCTGGAATAACATAAACACAACGCCTAAAACAAGCATAACAGAAATAATAGTTGTAATTATAGATACCATATTAGTTGTTTTAGGAGCAATCATAGTTTCAACTTCAATGTCGCTTTGAATAGCCTTGCTGTTCACAATGTCCATTAAAGATGAAATGCTAGGCAATGCAACGCCGTAAGTTTCGTCGTTTTCAGTATAAACAAAAGCGTAACCAGTGTCAGAAACATCTGAGCTTTTTTGTATTTCAATTTTTTTAACTTCGTTATTGTTGATTTGACTAATCATATCATTGTAACTGTATTCAACTTCGCTTATACTTGATGGGTTGATAACATTGTGTAACATTACCATACCAATAATAATAGCGAAAATAACAAGATACATAATAACACTTCTAAGCATATTTTTGTTTTTCAAATCATAACCTCCCTTTTTTAGTGTACATTACTTTATATTATCATACTTTAACATTTATTTCAATACTCTAAATAATTTTTTTCTTGTAAAATATACTACACATAAAAGCAGTAAAAGGAATAGCAAGTAAAATTCCAATGCTTCCAATAATAGCTTGCATCATTTCAAGAATAATGTTTTCCTTGTTTAAAAGCTCAAATAAAGAGCCGTTGTAAATAATCTGTAAAATAGTAACAGTTAAAGCGCTTCCTATATATGCAAGAATAAGAGTGTTTGCCATAGTTCCCATCATATCTTTCCCAATTTCCATACCACTTTTAAAAAGCTCTCTTTGAGATATGTCTAAAACCTTGCTTTTAATTTCAAAAAGAGAAGATGCCATACTCATAGCAATGTCCATCACAGCGCCCATAGCCCCAATTGTAATTGAAGCAAAAATAATTCCAAGTAAATCCATATTAGGAAATTCCATAATAAGCCTTTGAGTGTCAGCGTCAATAATGCCGTTCCACTTTAAAAGGTGGTTGTATAAAATTGTCAAACAGCCTGAAATAAAAACTCCTCCAACACAGCCAACAATAGCCATAAAAGACTTGGTGTTAAACCCGTTTATAATAAATATAGTCATAAATATCGTAAATATACATATTAAAATAGACCATAAATAAATGTTTTCCCCGCTAATAACAGCTGGCACAAAAACTAAAAAAACAGCAAGCACTGTAAATAAAAGAGAAACTAAAGTGTTAAACCCTTTTTTCCCACCAAAAACAATTAGTAAAATAATAAATAAAATTCCAATAAATAAAATGTAGTCAGTTCTAACATAGTTTACAAATTGCCATTGGCTGTCAATAGAGCTGTCTAAAATAACCTTGTCCCCTTCTTCAACAATTTTCATATTAACAGTAGGGTCGTTCACATTAACTCTCTGAACTCCAATAATCTCCTTTTCTTTTGCTTTGGCAGAAAAGAAAACTTCCATATCTCCACTTTCCTCGTTCAATCCCTGCCTTCTAATAGCGTCAACTTTGGCAATAGTAATCTCCTCGCCACTTCCGCTTAAAAGAGAATATTCGTTGTTTAAAGTGGCAACTTTGTTCCCAAAATATATAAATAAAATGCTAATAAAAATGGTCAAAAAGTAAAGAATTTTTTCAACATTTCCTTTTGTCATACTAAACCCTCTTTCAGTCAATTTATTATCATTTTACCACAAAAAAAATAAAAAGCCACTCTTTTTTTTATTTGTAATTAAATATTAATCTAATTGTTTGTAAAAATGATAAAATTATGTTATACTTTAAAGAATATGTATACTTGAAAGGAGAATAATATGAAACTAATTGTAGGGCTTGGAAATCCAGGTAGGGATTATAAATGGACAAGACATAATGTAGGCTTTGAAGTAATAAATAAATTAGCCTACGATTATAATATAGATATGAATAAAGAAAAATTTAAGGCTCTTTATGGCGAAGGTAGAATAGGAATAGAAAAAGTCCTTTTAATAGAACCTTTAACATATATGAATTTAAGCGGTGAAAGCGTAAGAGAGTTTGTAAACTTTTATAAACTTGAGCCAGAAGATATAATCGTAATTTGTGATGACATAAATCTTCCAGTAGGCTCTTTAAGAATAAGAGGAAAAGGAAGCGATGGCGGCCAAAAAGGTTTAAGAAACATAATCTACCAGCTAGGCTATGACAATTTCACAAGAATAAGAGTAGGTGTTGGCAAAAAGCCAGCTCAGTGGGACTTGGCAAAATATGTTTTAAGTAAATTCACAGAAGAAGAAAACACAGACATAATAAATGGCATAACCTCTGCAACAGATGCCATAACAATGATAGTTAAGGATAACTCCATACAAAATGCAATGAACACCTTCAACAAAAAAGGAATAGGCAACTAAAAAAGGGTGATTTTAATATGAACATTTTTTATGATTTTTTAAATAACAATAAAAATTTTCAAAAACTTGAACAGTATGTAAAAATTTCTCAAACCCCAGTTCTGCTCTCTGGGGTAATAGACACACAAAAATGCCATTTAATTTCAGGCCTTTCAAATTCCTTAAAAAGGCCAACCCTAGTTGTAACACATTCAGAGTTAAAAGCACAAGAAATATATAATGACCTAAAGTTTTTTATGAAAGATAAGGTTTTGCTCTACCCCTCAAAAGATATAATCTTCTATTGGGCAGATGTAAAAAGCCTTGACATAATAAGAACAAGGTTTGAAATAATATCTAAAATCTTAAATAACGAAGAAATTTTAATAGTCCTTTCTTCAGAAGCGCTTTTAGATAAATTAGTCCCTCTTTCAACTTTAAAAGAATTCATTTTTAATTTAAAAATAGGCGATAATATCGACCTAAATCAATTAAGCCAAAATTTGGTTCTTATGGGCTATGAAAGGTGTGAATTAGTTGAGGGCTCTGGCCAGTTTTCCATAAGAGGTGGAATACTTGATATCTATTCTTCAACTTCAAATAATGCCTATCGTATAGAACTTTGGGATACAGAGATAGACTCAATTAGAATAATTGACCCTCTTTCCCAGCGCTCCATAGAAAAAGTTGACGAAATAACAATCTATCCTGCAAGGGAATTAGTCTATAATAATAACCAAGTAGAATCTGCCATTAAAAAAATAGAAAATGAACTAAACTCAATTAAAAACCCAAGCGATAATTTAAAACTAACAGTTTCCCAAGAAATAGAAAAACTTAAAACCCTTCGTAGCTTTAATGGCGTTGAAAAATATATTTCCTATTTCTATGAAAAAACATCTACATTAATTGACTATTTAAATAACCCAGTCATTTATCTAGACGAGCCAAATAGAATAAAAGAACATTGCCTTTTTGTAACAAAAGAGTTTGTAAATAGTATAGAAAATAGAATTGAAAAAGGCTCAATGCTTCACGGCCAAATAAATATGGTCTACACTTATGATGATATAATAACAAAAATTCAATCTTCAACCACAGTCTTAATGACAAGTTTAATGACAAATGTTCAAGATTATAAAATTAAAGAAATGCTAGATTTTCAGGTAAAAGCAAATAACTTAGTTAAAAACGACTTAAACTTGCTTTCAGAAGACCTTTCTTATTTAATAACTAAAAACTATAAAATCCTTTTCTTGTCAGGAGGCCACACTCGTTGCCTAAGAATGTTAACAGAACTTCACGAAAGAAACATTCCCGCAACTTATCTAGAAAACATAGATAACACATCTTTAGAAAATGGCGTTGTCTATATAACAAGAGGAAGCCTTTCTCACGGCTTTGAATATATAAAAGATAAATTCGCCGTAATATCTGAAAAAGATGCCTTTAGTGAAACAAAAAAGAAAAATAAAAAACGTAAGAAAAACTCTAACGGCATACAAATAGAAAACATTTCAGATTTAAAACTTGGAGATTATGTGGTTCACGAAAACTATGGAATAGGAATTTTCAAAGGCATAGAACAAATAGTGACAGATGGCGTTAGTAGAGATTTCATTAAAATTGGCTACGCTAAAGAAGATGTTCTTTATGTTTCCATAAACCAAATGGATATGGTCCAGAAATATATAGGTGGCGAAGCAACAAAACCAAAGTTAAATAGGTTAGGTGGAACAAGCTGGGAAAAAGCTAAAGCTAAAGCTAAAAACGCTGCAATGCTATCTGCTAAAGAGCTAGTAACACTTTATGCAGAAAGACAAAAGGCAAAAGGCTTTAAATATTCAGAAGACACTCTTTGGCAAAAAGAATTTGAAGAAAACTTTGAATACCAAGAAACAGATGACCAGCTTAACGCTATTTCTGACATAAAAACAGATATGGAACAAGGTAAAGTAATGGATAGGCTTTTGTGTGGCGATGTAGGCTTTGGCAAAACAGAAGTGGCCCTTAGAGCAGCTTTTAAAACTGTGCAGGATAATAAACAGGTTGCCTACCTAGTTCCAACAACAATCCTTGCAAGGCAACACTACTTAACTTTCGCCCAAAGAATGTCAGACTACCCAATTAATGTTGAATTGCTTTCAAGGTTTAGAACTCCAAAACAACAAAAAGCAACAATTGAGAATTTAAGTCAAGGTAAAACAGACATCGTAATAGGAACTCATAGAATTTTAAGCCAAGATATAAACTTTAAAGACTTAGGTCTAGTTATAATCGATGAGGAGCAACGCTTTGGCGTAAAACATAAAGACAAGTTAAAAGAACTTCGTAAAAATGTAAATGTTTTAAGCCTTTCTGCAACGCCAATTCCAAGAACTCTCCATATGAGTATGGTAGGCATAAGAGATATGAGCGTTTTGGCAGAGCCACCAAATGATAGAATACCAATTCAAACCTATGTGCTAGATTATGACTCAGAATGTATAAAAGATGCAATATATAGAGAATTAGCAAGAAATGGACAAGTTTTTTACCTCCATAATAGAGTAACAAATATAATTGAAACAACAAATAAACTTCAAGAACTTGTTCCAGAAGCACGCTTTGCCTATGCCCACGGTCAAATGAGCCAAAGAGAGCTTGAAAATATAATGCTAGATTTTATGGACGGAGAAATAGACGTTTTAGTTTGCACCACAATAATAGAAACAGGTGTAGACATTTCAAATGTAAACACAATAATAATTTCAGATGCAGATAAAATGGGTTTAAGCCAGCTCTACCAGTTAAGAGGCCGAGTTGGTAGGTCCACAAGAACAAGCTATGCCTACCTTATGTATGCAAGAGATAAAGTTCTAAATTCAGATGCTGAAAAACGCCTTCAAACAATAAAAGAATTCACAGAATTTGGCTCAGGCTTTAGAGTAGCTATGAGAGATTTGGAAATAAGAGGCTCAGGAAACCTTTTGGGAGCTCAACAACACGGCCATATGGACTTGGTCGGCTATGAAATGTATTGTAAACTTTTAAATGAAGCAGTTATGGAGCTTAAAGGCGAAAAAGTCTTTACAGACTTTGAAACTTTAATTGACATAAAAATAAATGCTTTCATTCCAAATTCATATATTAAAAGCGAAGAACAAAAACTTGAAATGTATAAAAAAATCTCCCTAATTTCAAACTTAAACGACTTTTATGACATTCAAGAAGAATTAGAAGATAGATATGGTAACATTCCAAAATCAGTTAATAACCTTTTAGATGTGGCATATATTAAAGCAATTGCCCATAAAATAGGAGCTTTAAGCGTAAAAAATATAAAAAATAAAGTAATAATAAACTTTAAATCAGATGCAAACGTTTCAACTGAAAAACTAGTTAATTTGGTTTCAAATAGTAATGGAAAAATAACCCTTCAAACAATGAATAATGAACCTATTTTAAATTACACTCTAAAAGATGAAAAGAAACTTCTTTCAGAAATTAAAGATTTAATTTTAGACATTTCCTAATTAAAAAGGCGTTTAATACGCCTTTTTTTATAACAAAAATTTATCAATCAATAATAATTTATAATTTGACTTTATCCTAATAAAATATTATATTATACATAAACTATAAAAATATAGGAGGTATATTTATATGTATGATACAATAATAGTTGGTGGCGGCCCAGCAGGTGTAAGTGCTGGCGTTTACCTAGCAAGTAGAGGCAAAAAAACACTTATTCTAGAAAAAGAACAAATTGGTGGCCTTTTAAGTAAAGTTTCAACAATAACTCACTACACAGGAATTGTAGAAAACGAAACAGGCTTAACCTTTGCAAAACGCCTTGAAAACCAAGTCTTGTCAGCAGGTGTGTTGGTTAAATATGAAAACGTTGTAGAACTAGACCTAAAATCAGAAATAAAAACAATTAAAACAGAAAAAGAAACTTATAAAGCTAAAAAAGTAATTTTAGCAAATGGAACAACACCAAGAAAATTAAACATAAAAGGCGAAATAGAGCTTGATAAAAAAGGAATTGGCTTAAATGCCCTTAAAGATGGAGAAAAATATAAAAACAAAAACATTTATGTTGTTGGTGGAGCAGATGGAGCAATAAAAGAAGCAATTTACCTTTCACAATTTGCAAAAAACCTAACAATAATCCACTTTGAAAAAACATTAGGCTGTATATCAGAATTTAAAGAAAAAATTGAAAAAATCCCAAACATAAAAGTAAAAACTTTAACAAGGCTAAACGCTGTTTATGGAACAGATTGCGTAGAAAAACTTGAGCTACTTTCTTTAGAAGATAATTCAATAACAACAATAGAAGATAAAGGCTGTGGCGTTTTTGTCTACGCAGGTTCAACACCTAACACATCTCTTTATACTGACCTTGAATTAGATGAAAATGGCTTTATAAAAACAAACCAAAAAATGGAAACATCTCTTAAAAATGTCTATGCTGCTGGAGATATAATTTCAAAACAAGTAAGACAATGTGCAACAGCAGTTTCAGAAGGAGCAATTGCAGGAATAAATGCAGCACAATAAAAATAAACCCCAGTTTTTTCTGGGGTTTATTTTTTTTAATTTTATTTAATAAAAGCTTCTACAAGCTCTCTAGCATCTTTATAACCCATTTTCTCAAGCTCTCCAATATACCACTGAGGCACACTTTCAACAGCCTTTTTAAATGAATCAACGTCAATGTCCTTGTTTTCAATAATTTCTATGTTGCCCTTTTCGCTCCATCTTTGAATAATAGCCTCGTTTTCCATACGGTTAATATCCCTTTCAAATTCCACTGCCTTCGCACCAGCCTCGTCTATAACAGCCCTCTGCTCAGGAGTAAAACTTTCATATAACTCCTTGTTCATACAGAAAAATAAACAATCGTAGTTAGCATTCCACATAGAAACATATTTCTGAACTTCCTGCACACTAGCGGCGTCAATAGCAGGTAAAGGGTTTTCCTGCCCTTCAACTGTGTTTTGCTGTAAAGCAGTGTAAGTTTCAGACCAGTTCATATTAGTAGCGTCAGCTCCCCAAAGCTCGTAACACTTCATAAGGAGGTTAGAGCCAGCCACTCTAATTTTAATGTTTTTAATGTCCTCTACGCTCTTAACTGCTCTAACGCTGTTAGTCAATTGCCTAAAACCATTTTCAGCAATGCCCATACAATGTAAGCCATATTCTTCTAATATTTCATTTAACTTTTTACCGCCTTCGCCATCTAATATAGCGTCAGCCATTTCATTGCTTTCGTAAATAAAAGGTAAAGAAACAACATTAAATCTAGGGTCAAAACTAGAATAAATTAAGTTTGAATGCATAGAAATTTGCACAGGGTCGCCGTCCATAAGAGCTTGAATACCCTCTGATTGGTTTCCGTTAGTTAATTGGTCAGTTGCATAAACATTAACTTTAACCTTTCCGCCAGTAGCCATTTCCATAAGCTCGCCAAACTTTCTTCCGCCCTCTGCCCAAGTGCTGTTTTCGGTTGTAGAACAAGCAAAGTTTAAAGTCCTATCTTCCCAACCTAAGTCGCTGTAATCGGCAATAAAGTTGTATTCAGCGCTTTCATCTCCAACAATTTGGCCAGCCACATTGCTGTTAGGGTCGCCAGTGTATCCCCCGTCTTTAGCCAAAGCCTTAGGTAAGAAATAAGAAATTTGAGGAATGTAAGTCAACATTAAAAGAACAACTAAACTAGCTGCAATCATAGGCACAACAGCCTTTGATATTTCTTGAAGGCTAACTTTTAACCCCTCTTTAATTTTTATACTAATAGCAACAAAAAGGTTCACACCAACAGGAGGCGTAACTTGTCCAATAGCAAGGTTCACAGTTGCAACAACACCAAATGCAACAACGTCATATCCAAGAGCCTTGCAAACTGGTAACATAATAGGAATAAAAATATACATTGCAGAGTTTGCGTCAATAAAACAGCCTGCAATAAGGAAAATAACATTAACAATTAAAAGAAAAATAAATTGATTTTTAGCCATAGCCCCTAAAAGAGCAGATGCTGCTTGAGAAATACCAAATTGAGTGCAAACAAAAGAAAATAAAGTAGCAGATGCAACAATAAGCATAATACCACCAGTAGTTTTTGCTGAATCAATTAAAATCTCAAAAAGGTCCTTTAACTTAACTTCCTTGTAAATAACCATTCCAACAAAAAGGCCATACACAACAGAAACAGCAGCAGCCTCAGTTGGCGTAAACACACTTCCGTAAATACCGCCAAGAATAATAACTGGCATTAAAAATCCCCAAAAAGCGTCTTTAAAGGCAAGCCATCTTTCCTTAGCTGTTGCCCTTTCTCTAGACACATCAATTTTCTTAACCCTAGCTTCAATCATAACTAAAATAATTAAAGCAACACCCATTAAAATTCCAGGCATAATACCAGCCATAAACATATCGCTAATAGAAACGCCAGTAATAGATGCGTAAACAACAAAAGCTATACTAGGCGGAATAACAATAGCAATAGAACTAGAAGTAGCCATTAATCCAGTTGCAAAAGGAGCAGAAAAACCTCCTCTTTCCACTATAGCAGGAATAAGCACTGCTCCAAGAGCTGCAACAGTTGCAGGCCCAGAACCAGAAATAGCGCCAAAAAAGCAAGCAACAATAATGCAAACAATTGCAAGTCCACCTTTTCTGTGTCCAACACAAGTGTCAACAAATTTAATCAATCTGTTAGATATGCCAGCTTTTGCCATAATATTTCCAGAAAGAACAAAAAAAGGAATGGCAAGAAGTAAAAACTTGCTAATGCCAGAATACATATTTGTTGCAACAATGTTTAAAGATGTGCCTGAATATAAAATAGCAGCCACAGAAGAAAGTCCAAGGCAAATAGCAATAGGCACATTAAGAATAAGTAAAATAAAAAAAGTCAAAAATAAAACTGCACTAACCAAGCTCAAACCTCCTCATCTTTTTTTGAAATAGTGTTAATAAAATTCTCAATAATATGTAAAATCATACAACCAGAACCAAAAGGCACAAATGCCCAAAAAATCCATTCTGGCCAGTTAAGCACAAAAGTTCTCTTTCCGTTTTCAATTTGAGTAATAACCTTGTCTAAACTGTATTTAAATAAAATAGCCACAAAAATAAGAGAAAAAATAGAAGTAATAAAAACAATCAACTTTCCACTTTTTTTAGGCAATAAATCAGTAAATAAAGATAAGCTAACAAGCTCGTTGTCCCTGCAAGCTAAAGCTCCAGCCACAAAAGTAATAAGAACAAATAAAGCCACAACAAGCTCCTCAGTCCAAGACCAAGAGCTGTGAATAACATATCTTGAAAAAACGTTTCCAACTGTAATAACAACAATAACTAAAGATGTAATAGCAAGAATAATTTTTTCAATCATAGCAATAAAATCCATAATTTTTTTGTAAATAACCATAAATACCTCCTTAATTTTTTATTAAATTTTTATTACAAAAATCTATATTAAATAATTTTACAATTTTTATCAATATATGTCAATACCTTTTAAAATAAAACTTGACAATAGTGCGAAACTGAACTATAATAAATAGTGCGAATTTGAACTAAGGAGGAAATATGAATAACATTTTAAAACAAATTAAAGAACTTAACCTAATTTACGACAAAATAACAGCAAATTATAGCTTAATAGCCAAAAAAAATAATCTAAGCCATAATTCCCTTATGGTTCTCTATGTCCTTTATGACTATGAAAATTGCACACAAAAATTCATTTCGGAAACTTTGCAACTTCCAAAATCAACTGTCCATAGCATTTTAAAAGAATTCATCTCAAAAAACATTTTAACACTTGAAAATAATAATAAAAATAAAAAAGAAAAGTTCATTCGCCTAACAGATTTTGGCTCAAACTACATAAATTCTGTAATAAATGAAGTAATTCAAATAGAATCAAAAGCACTAAAACAACTAGGAGATGATGACCTTTTCCGCTTTGTAAACTTAAATAAAAAATATTGTTCCTTTTTTTCTAAGGAGGTAAAAAACTATGTCAACCTATAACACTTTAGGTAAAAATCATAATATCTTAACACTTTTTCTCTTTGCCCTGCCAAATATAATAATGATGATTTTTTTGTCCCTTTATACAATTGTAGATGGAAGCTTTGTTTCAAGGTATGTAGGAATAACAGCCCTTTCAGCAATAAATATGGCATATCCAGCAATAAACTTTGAGCTTGCCATTTCCATAATGATAGCAACTGGAGGAAGTGCAATAATAGCAAGACAATTAGGCGAGGGAAAACCTGAAAAGGCAAGGCAAAACTTCACCTTCCTTGTTTCAACAAACCTTTTAATAGGCTTTTTAATAGCCATATTTGGAATTATCTTTGTAAATCAAATAGTAACTCTTTTAGGAGCAACACCAGCTCAGTTCCAGCTCTGTAAAGAATATTTAATAATATTTTTCCTCTTTTCTCCTTGCTATTTTTTGCAGGTTTCCTATCAAACCTTTTTCGTAACAGCAGGAAAACCAGTAATTGGCTTAACAACAATAGTTCTTTCTGGCATAACAAACATAGTTCTAGATTATATTTTTATGAAACACTTAAATATGGGAATGAAAGGAACGGCTCTTGCCACAGGCATAGGCTACACATTTTCTGCAACTGTTGGTAGCCTTTATTTCATCAAAAAAAGAACATCAGATTTATACTTTGTTAAACCAAAAATAAATTTAAAAACACTTTCAGAAACTTGCATAAATGGCTCTTCAGAAATGGTAACAAACCTTTCAGAGGCAGTAACAACCTTTTTGTTTAACTACTCTTTCTTAAAATACTATGGCGAAGAAGGCGTAGCGTCAATAACAATCATTTTGTATTTCCAGTTCATAATGATATCAGTCTTTTTCGGCTTTTCAAACGGAATTTCGCCAATAATAAGCTATAAATACGGCGAAAAAAATGTAAAACAGCTAAAAAAATTAATAAAAATGGGCTTAATAACAATCTTATCTTCTTCAGTCCTTGTAATAACTCTCGCCCAGTTTTTAATTCACCCTGTTCTACACTTTTTCACAACAGACGCCCTAGTTTCTGAAATAACACTTTCGGGCTTCAAAAAATATTCTCTCTGCTTCTGGTTTATGGGAACAACAATTTTTGCTTCAGCTTGGTTCACTGCCCTTTCAGACGGTAAAACTTCAGCAATAATCTCTTTTTTAAGGGGTCTTGTTTTCTTGTCCTTGTCAATTCTTTTGCTCCCAGGAATGTTTGGCAAAATAGGCTTGTGGTTCTCTGTTCCTTTCTCAGAGTTTTTAGGGCTAACAGTTGCCGTACTTCTTTTAATTAAATATAAAAAGAAATATAACTACTAAAAAAATAGCTTTGGCAGTCTGCCAAAGCTATTTTAATTTAAACTTATTTCTTTAATTAGTCAAGGTTGAAATACTTAGCTGCGTTGTTGTAGCAAATATCTTCAATAATCTTGCCAGCAAATTCAATGTCGTCAGCATACTCGCCGTTTTCAATCCATTCGCCAATAATGTTACATAAAATTCTTCTAAAATACTCGTGTCTTGGGTAAGATAAGAAGCTTCTAGAGTCAGTAAGCATACCAACAAACTTGCCAAGCACACCAAGGTTGCCAAGAGCCTTAATTTGAGCTTCCATACCGTCCTTGTTGTCGTTAAACCACCAAGCAGTACCAAACTGAATCTTAGAAGCAGCCTCTGGTCCTTGGAAACAACCTAAAATAGTACCAAACACTTGGTTGTCAGCTGGGTTGCCAGCAAATAATAAAGTCTTAGGAAGGTTGTTGTTGTAGTCAAGAGCGTCTAAAAGGTTAGTTAAACCTTCAACAGTAGACCAGTCAGAGATACAATCAAAACCAGTGTCAGGACCCATCTTCTCAAACATTCTAGTATTGTTATCTCTCTTAATGTTAAGGTGAATTTCCATAGCCCAGCCTCTCTTAGCATATTCTTCGCCTAAGAATAACATAAGCTCAGTTCTGTACTTTTCGCCTTCCTCCTTGCTAATCTTTTCGCCAGCAAGAGCCTTAGTCATAATAGCGTCAAGCTCAGCTTCACTAGCTCTGTTAAATGGAACGTAAGTGAAAGCGTGGTCAGAAGCTCTACAACCTAACTTGTCAAACCAATCCATTCTGTCTAAAAGAACAGCCTTTAAGTCAGCAAAAGTCTTAATTTCCTTTCCGCCAACTTCGCCAAGAGTTTTAATGTATTCAGCATAAATTTTAGCGTCAACATTAAGAGCCTTGTCAGGTCTCCAAGCAGGGTAAACCTTGAAAGCGTCCTCTTCTTCAGCAAGCTTTTTGTGCCACTCTAAAGAGTCAGCAGGGTCGTCAGTAGTGTTAATAGCCTTAACATTAGACATTTTAATAAGCTCTCTAACTCTAAATTCAGGCTTAGCAAGCATTTCGTTAATCTTGTTGTAAATTTCAACAGCGTTGTCCTTAGTTAAAGGCTCGTAAATGCCAAAATATCTCTGAAGCTCAAGGTGAGTCCAGTGGTATAATGGGTTGCCAATAGCATACTGAATAGTTTCAGCCCATCTAACAAACTTGTTTAACTTGTCAGCGTTCTTGTCAGTAATTTCAGCCTCAGGCACACCTAAAGAACGCATAGCTCTCCACTTGTAGTGGTCGCCACCAAGCCATACATCAGAAATGTCCTCAAAGTTTTTGTTTTCATAAATCTCCTGAGGGTTAAGATGGCAGTGGAAGTCGTAAATTGGCTGACTTGCAGCATACTTGTGGAATAAAGTTTGTGCAGTTTTAGTTTTTAATAAGAAATTTTCGTCAATAAAACCCATTTTAATTTCCTCCAAACATAATTTTTTTTAAGATAATAATTATAATAATTATAAAGTTACACCATTTTTGAAAATAGCAATTTCTCTATAACCATTAGTCTCGTTCTTAGTTCTAACTCTGTCAGAAGCTACATCAAGAATATACTTGAAAAACTCCTCAGCATATTCGTCCATTTGCTTATCTTCAACAAGTCTACCAGCGTTCCAGTCAATCCAGTTAGCCTTCTTTTCAGCAAGAGCAGAGTTAGTAGCAATTTTAACAGTTGGCACAGGTGAACCAACAGGAGTACCACGTCCAGTTGTGAAAAGAACAATATGGCAACCAGAAGCCATCATACCACTAATAGCAACAATGTCGTTTCCAGGTCCTTGTAAAAGGCTAAGTCCGTCAGCACTAACCTTTTCACCATACTTTAAAACACCCATAACATTTGAAGTACCACCCTTTTGAGTACAGCCTAAAGACTTATCCTCTAAAGTAGTAATACCACCCTTTTTGTTTCCAGGAGATGGGTTTTCGCCAACTGGCTCGCCGTGACTAATAAAGTATTCCTTAAAATCGTTAATAAGATGCACAGTTTTCTCAAAAAGTTCAGGAGTTTTGCATCTAGACATAAGCATAGTTTCAGCACCAAACATTTCTGGAACTTCAGAAAGAATAGTCTTTCCGCCGTTAGCAACCATAATGTCAGAAATTCTACCAACTAATGGGTTAGCAGTAATGCCAGAAAGGCCGTCAGAACCGCCACACTTAAGTCCAATAACTAGCTTAGAAGCAGGACATTCTTCTTGCTTAAACTGCTGAGCATACTCAACAAGCTCGCCAATTTTGTCCATAGCCTCTTTAATTTCGTCCTCGCTTTCCTGAATAACAAGGAACTTAACTCTATCTTCGTCAATACCGTCTTTTTCAAGAACTTTCTTAAACTCGTTTAAGTTGTTGTTTTCGCAGCCAAGGCTTAAAACGAGAACACCAGCAGCGTTAGGGTGTCTAACCATACCAGCAAGAAGCTTTTGAGTGTTTTCGTGGTCCTCGCCAAGCTGAGAACAACCGTAAGGGTGAACAAAGTTGTAAATTCCGTCAACCTTGTCGCCATATAACTTGTTAGCCTCGTTCACAATAGCGTTAGAAACGCCGTTTACACAGCCAACAGTGTTAATAACCCAAATCTCGTTTCTAATACCAACATCTCCGTTTTTACGAACATAACCCATAAAAGTGTCGTGTCTAGTAACAGGAATGTCCTTTAACTCAGGCTCGTAAGTATACTCAAGAGTAGAGCTTAAGTTAGTTTTTACATTGTGAGAGTGAACCCACTCACCCTTTTTAATGTTAGTTGTAGCGTGGCCAATAGGGTAGCCATATTTAATAATGTTTTCGCCTTCGCTAATATCAACAAGGGCCATTTTGTGACCCCTGTCAATATTTTCTAAAGCCTTAACGCCAAAAATTTCCTCGCCAGCGGCAATATCACGAAGTGCTACAATAACATTGTCATTATCATTAATTTTAATTGCGTCGTTAAAACTCATAATTTCCTCCAGAATAAATTATTCTACAACCTTTTCAACTTCAGAAACTACACCGTTGTTAAGGATATTGAATAAATGCTCGCTAACAACTTCAGGGAAGTTACCAAGCTCTGTGTTAAGGTCAGCACCAAGCCATAAATCCTTGTTGCCACAAACTTTCTTAACAAGCTCGTCAATTTGAGCCTTGTCAGAAACGTCAACACCAGTCCAGATGTTCTTGTAAAATTCAAGAGCAGTCATATCGTCTTTAATAAGGTATTCTTCTTCGCCTCTGTGGCCAATTAAAGCACCCTCTCTAATTTCAGTACCTCTGTAAAATGCAAGGTAAGCAGCAAAAGAGAAAGTTAAAATCTTAGGAAGCTCGTTCTTTTGAGCAAAATACTCCTGAATAGTGTGAAGAACTCTAGCCTCAAACTTAGAAGTTGAGTTAAGAGAAATGTCTAATAACTTGTGCTTAATAAATGGGTTTTGGAATCTGTCAAATACAGCGTCGCTAAAGCCCTTTAAGTCTTCGTAAGTAAGTTCTTCGCTAGTAATAGCAGGAATAATTTCGTTGTTAAGAGCGTTTTCAAGGTACTTGTAGAATAACTTGTCAGCCATTAACTCTCCAACTAAGTTGTGTCCAGCTAAGAAAGCGCCAAGAACAGAACAAGTGTGAGCACCGTTTAAAATTCTAACTTTACGCTTTTTGTAAGGCTTAACATCTTGAGTGTAAATAACCTTTAAGCCAGCCTTAGGGAAAGGAAGCTCGTTTTCAAGCTCAGCAGGTCCTTCAATAACCCAAGTGTGGAAAATTTCGCTTGTGTCAATAGCGTTGTCCTCGTAGCCAAATTCTTCACATAATTCCTTAGCTTCTTCTCTAGGGTAACCAGTAACAATTCTGTCAACTAAAGTGCTAGTAAATACACAAGCCTTTTCAACCCAGTTAATAAACTCGTCGCCTAAGTTCCAGTTTTTAGCGTGCTGTAAAACATACTTCTTTAAAGTCTTGCCGTTGTCGTCAATAAGCTCGCAAGGAATAAAAATAAGACCCTTAGACATATCTCCGTTAAACTCTTTAAATCTAACATTTAAGAAGTTACAAACCTTAGCTGGGAAAGAGTCCTGAGGCTCGCCCTCAACCATATTTTCTTCTTTCCAAGAAATACCAGCTTCAGTAGTGTTAGAAACAACATATCTAAGCTCAGGGTTTTTAGCACATTTGTTGTAAGTTTCAAAATCAACATAAGGGTTGATACACTTGTTTACACAAGTAATAAGTCTTTTAGCAGAAACTTCTTTGCCCTCTTCCATACCTCTAGCAATAAGAGTGTAAAGCCCCTCCTGCTCGTTAAGAATGTTTCTTAAAAAATCTCCACCAGGGATAGGCTGAACAAGAGTAATACCACCCTCGAATAAGCCTTGAGCGTTTATTTCATCAAACATATAGTCAACAAAAGCACGAAGGAAGTTACCTTCACCAAATTGAAGCACCTTTTCAGGTAAAACCTTTCTGTTGCCAATAGTTAAATCCTCGTTAAATTTAAAACCATTTGATAAAAGCTGTCTGTTTAATTTTTCCATTGGATAATCCTCCATTTAACAAAATTATTATTTCTTACTTCTATAATACTATAAACTTCCCACAAAATCAACATTAATTTAAAATTAAATCCATAATTTTATCCAAATAAAATTAAAAATATAATAAATAATTAGTTAAATTTTTAACTAAACTTTTTTTCTAAATAAAATTAAATAAATTTCACTTTCTTTTAATCCTTTTCTAACTCTTCCATTATTTTTATTTAATTTAAATAAACTATACTCATTTTGTAAACTAAATCAAGAAAGGATTGATTCTATGAAAAAATTTATACTACTTAGTTTATCAACAATTTTAACTCTCTCAACGGCTATAACTTGCTTAGCCCAATTTAATAGGAAAAACATTCCTGTTGAAAATCATCAAATGGCAAAAGTAGTTAGCATTGACGGAGAAAACATCACTTTACAGCTCTCAAACTTTGAGCCAGATGATAAGAATAAAAAAGGTGAAAAGCCTGACTTTTCTAACCTCTCTGAAGAAGAATTAGCTGAACTTGAGAAAAATAAACCTCAAAAGCCTGATTTTTCTAACCTCTCTGATGAGGAACTTGCTGAACTTGAAAAAAATAAACCTCAAAGGCCAGAAATCTCTTTTGATGGTGACACAATAACTGTAAATGCTTCAAATCTAGTAAAAACTGTTGCAAAGCCAGAAAATGAAGAACTTGAAAATAAAGAAGATAAAAATAAAGAAAATAAGAACTTAAATTTAGAAGAAAACCTTGTATCTAGCGAAGTTTCCGTAGGCGATGTTGTTAATCTTGTCTATGATGATAATAACAACATCAAATACATAATAACTATGCCAGAAAAGCCTGAAAAAACAGACGCTACTAACTAATGTTTACCAAAAATTGTAAAACCCCCTTTAAAAAATAAAAGCACCTTAATAGGTGCTTTTATTAATTAATAATTTTCAGCTTTAATTTGGAAATAACTTTGTGGGTGAGCACAAACAGGACAAACCTGAGGAGCTTTCTTTCCAACAACAATGTGTCCACAGTTAGCACACTGCCAAATCATATCTCCATCTCTAGAGAAAACAAGCCCGCCTTCAATGTTAGCTAAAAGCTTTTTGTATCTTTCCTCGTGTTCTTTTTCAATCTCGCCAACCATTTCAAATAACTT
Source organism: uncultured Clostridia bacterium (assembly GCA_944384235.1). Classification (GTDB taxonomy): domain Bacteria; phylum Bacillota; class Clostridia; order Lachnospirales; family CAG-274; genus Gallispira. The sequence goes on along the minus strand of CALWSP010000021.1, from coordinate 99,796 downwards.
TGCAATGTGGTCAAAACCCTCAGCTCTAGCATCTTCAGCAAAGCTCTTGTACATATCAGTCCACTCGTAGTTTTCGCCGTTTGCAGCGTCTTTTAAGTTGCTAACAGTGTCCTTAATTTCGCCACCTTCTAAAAGTTTAAACCAAATTTTAGCGTGTTCTTTTTCGTTTCTAGCAGTTTCCTCGAAAATGTCAGCTATTTGGTTGTAGCCTTCCTTTCTAGCCTTGCTAGCATAATATGTGTATTTGTTTCTAGCCTGTGACTCCCCTGCAAAAGCAGCCATTAAATTAGCCTCTGTCTTACTACCTTTTAAATCCATTTTCATTTCCTCCTTCATTAAATTTATAATTTATAATTAAATAATAATTATAATTTAATATTACCACTTTTTCCAAATAAATTCAAGTAAAAAAAACTTAAAATAACTTTAATAAATAAAAACACCCTAAAAAGATAGGGTGCTTTTGTGATTAATCGAAATTTTTAATATATTTTTGAGAGTTAAGAACTCTTTCGATACGGTTAATGACAATCTTCCTGCTAAAAGGAACAGTTATGTAATCGCTTATTTTGTACTCGTCAGTTTTGTCCAAGAGATATCTTCTATCCATATCAAAGGATATAATTACAGGGATACTCTCTATTTTTACATTTCTACTTCTTTTCTCAAGGAACTCAATACACTTGTCCTCGTTATACATAGCATCAGCAATAATTAAATCAAAATTAAAGTTTTTCTCCTCAATTTTTTCAAAAACGTCTTGATAGCTTTCTAAACAAAAACACTTGTAATCTTTTCCAAAGTTCACATCTATGTCCCTTTCAAGCCTGTCATCGCAGCCAATAAGTAAAATGTTCATATCCCTATTTTCAATAATAAGGTTTTCAACTTGCTTTTGGCTTGTAATGTTCTCAAAAGAAATCAACACAACATCAACTTCGTCTATTTTACAAATATAAGCCATTTCAATGCTTAACCATAAATTTTCGTCATTAATGTTAGTTTGAGCATACTCAAACTTGCTTCTACCCTTAGTCAAAATAGTTCTTTTAAATATACTTTTTAGCCTGTCTTGCTCTTTAGGAATAATATTTTTGTGAGAAATCTTTTCATAGTCAATAACTTGGTTTTTAACATCTCTGTATCCAAAAATACTAAAAAACGCATAATTAGCACTAACAAGCATAGTGTCACTACCATTAGAAGTAACGATAGCTCCAGCAATGTTGTAATTATATAAAATGTCGTTTATATAAATACCTTTTTTGTCAATAATTTTAGCATAAAGGTCGTTTTGCTTTTCAAAAAACCTTTGGTCCACTTCTTTTCCTGAAATCAACTTTTCATACTCATCTTTAGGCATAGGCTTAGCAAAGTAAAAGCCTTGAACATAGTCGCAACCAAGCCCTCTAAGGAAGTTCACTTGGTTTTCTTTTTCAACGCCTTCAACCACCACAGCCATTTTAAGCCACTTAGCCATTTTAACGATAGTTGCCACAATAGAAGCGCTTCTTCCGCCGTTTTCAGAGTCAGACATAAATCTCATATCCACTTTAAGCTCGTCAACAGGAATGTCCTTTAAAGTGTTTAGGGAGGAATAACCACTTCCAAAATCGTCCATAAGAATATAAAACCCGTTTTCTTTCAAGCTAGTAAGAACTTTCTTGCTAAGCTCAGGGTCTTCGGTGTAAGCTGTTTCAGTAAGTTCAAGTGCTAGTAAACTTTTAGGAATGTCATATTTTTCAATAAGCTCGCAAAGAATCTCCACAAGCCTTTGGTTGTATAAATTAACCCTAGACACATTCACAGAAATTGGGCAAACCTCAATACCCAAATCAATCCAATGTCTAATGTGCTTGCAAACATTTTCCCACATATAGTAGTCAAGCTTAGCAATAAGACCGTTTTGCTCAAAAACAGGTATAAATTTAGCTGGCGAAACCATACCATACTTAGGGTCAATCCACCTACAAAGAGCTTCAGCTGCCACAACTTTATTATCCCTAATGTTAAACTTAGGCTGATAATAAACTTGAAACTCCTCGTTTTCAATTGCCTTGTCAATTCTATTAATGAGAATTTGGGCACTTTCCATATCCTCAATAATCTTTTTGTCATAATAATTATAATAGCTGTCAAATTTTCCCTTACATTTTTTTGCTGCAATAATAGCTTTGTCATTCATTATAGTATAATCTTCAAATTTGTCCTCTATAACATAAATTCCAAAGCTAGGTTTAATTCTGTATCCAATTTTAAACTCAGATAAAAACTTAACACAGTTATTAATAATACGAAAAATAATTTTTTTATTGTTTTCCACAACAATATTAAATTTATCATTAGCATTTCTGGCAAACAGCACAAAATCAAACTCTTTCATAGTCTGTTTAAGGTTTTGAGCCATAGCCTTAATTAACAAATCACCTTGGTCAACACCAAAAAATGAGTTAAATATTTTAAAATCATCTAAATCATAGCTTATAAATACAAATTGCTTCTCACTATTTTTAAGCAAATTATCCATTTCCCAAAACATTTTGTTTTTGTTGTAAATGCCGGTCAAAGAATCTCTTTCAAGAGCAAAACTAAGCTTTTCTATTAGTTCAATTTGACTTCTGTCAATAGCATTTTTAAGACGCATTTTTATAATACTTATATTATATGGCTTGGATATAAAATCACTTGCACCTAAAGCAAGACACCTTTCCTCGTTCACTGAGTCGTTTTCAACCGAGGAAACAAGTAAAGGTATCTTCCTAAATTTAGTATATTTACGATATACTTCTAAAAACTCAAAGCCGTTCATAATGGGCATAATTATATCTAGAATAATTGCTGACACATTGTTGTTTTCGTCTTCTAAAATATCCAAAGCTTCTTTACCATTTCTTGCTGTTAAGATATTATAATCAGCGTCAAGAGCATTTTTTAATATAGTCAAATTTACAATTTCATCTTCAACAATTAATATAGTATAGGTTTTACCTATCATAACCCCCCCCTTATTCTGTATATTTAGAGTTTTTAATTGACAATCTCATAGTATAGGTTTTTAGTGGCTATTATTTTATTATAGAGCTCGTCAAGTCCATCACATTTTCCAGCTCTTAATGGCTCAACGATTTCAGCTATTAATCTGTATAGTGGAGTTAATCCGACATTACCTGTAATCCCTTTAAGACTATGAGCAATTTCAAAGGCACTTTTAACATTTTGGTTTTTAATTGCTTCTCCAAGCTTTTCAAAATTTTCGTCATTTACTACCATTTTCAAACAGCTTAAACAAAGCTCTTCGCCAAGACATCTTCTAACTGCGCTATCTATGTCGCAGCCTTCCTTTTTCAATTCTTCCAATATAATATTCAAAATTCCTACCTCTTTACAAAATTGATAACTGACATACTATTTTCATAATATGTACCTTTATTATATCTTATATATAGTTAGTTGTCAATAAGTTAAATTGACATTTTTATCCAAAAAAACGGACTTTTCTTCCTTTAAAATCCTTTTTTTAGGACTTAATTTATCTAAAAAAACATAAAAACGGACTTTTCTTTCCTTTTCAAACAACTAGGTGGACTTTCTTTATCCACCTAGTTAAATCCTAATTAAATCAATCCTTTTTTCTAGGAAATTTAACTTGAGCTTGAGCAGCTGCAAGCCTTGCAATAGGCACTCTAAAAGGAGAACAGCTAACATAGTCAAGTCCAACTTTGTGGAAAAACTCAATAGAGCTAGGCTCGCCGCCGTGCTCTCCACAAACGCCAAGAACAATGTCTTTTCTTCCTTTTTTGCCAAGCTCGCAAGCAACTTTAACAAGTTTGCCAACACCATTTTGGTCAAGTTTAGCAAAAGGGTCAAACTCATAAATTTTGTTTTCATAATAAGATTTTAAAAACTTTCCAGCGTCATCTCTTGAAAACCCGAAAGTCATTTGAGTTAAGTCGTTAGTGCCAAAAGAGAAAAACTCAGCTTCTTTAGCAATTTCATCAGCAGTTAAAGCAGCTCTAGGAATTTCAATCATAGTCCCAACCTTGTACTTAAGGCTAACTCCCTCTTTTTCAATAATTTCGTCAGCTGTCTTTTTAACAACCTCTTTAACAAACTTTAACTCCTTTGCCTCGCTAATTAAAGGAATCATAATTTCTGGCTCAATTTCCCACTCTGGGTGTCTTTTGCTAACATTAATAGCGGCTTTAATAACAGCCCTTGTCTGCATTTTTGCAATCTCAGGGTAAGTAACAGTAAGTCTGCAACCTCTGTGTCCCATCATAGGGTTAAACTCGTGTAAAGAACTAATAATGTTTTTAATCTCCTCCACACTTTTGCCCATAACCTTGGCAAGCTGAATAATGTCGCTTTCTTCAGTAGGCACAAACTCGTGTAAAGGTGGGTCTAAAAATCTAATGTTCACGCTTTTTCCCTCTAAAGCCTCGTAAAGTAATTCAAAGTCCCCTTGTTGCATAGGCTCAATTTTTTTAAGAGCGTTTTCTCTTTCCTCCACAGTGTCAGAGCAAATCATTTCTCTAATAGCAGAAATTCTCTCCTCCTCAAAAAACATATGCTCAGTTCTGCAAAGGCCAATGCCCTCAGCCCCAAATTCAACAGCTTTTTTAGCATCTCTTGGGTTGTCAGCGTTTGTTCTAACACTAAGAGCCTTAATCTCGTTAGCCCAGTTCATAATAGTTTCAAACTCTCCGCAAATAGTTGCGTCAACAGTTTTAATCTTTTCGCCATAAACATTTCCAGTTGAGCCATCAATGCTGATATAATCTCCCTCTTTAAAGATTTTGCCTTTAAGCTCAAACTCTCTTTTCTCCTCGTTTATGTTAATCTCGCCACACCCGCTAACGCAACAAACGCCCATACCTCTTGCAACAACAGCTGCGTGGGAAGTTTTTCCGCCTCTAACAGTTAAAACCCCTTCCGCATAGCTCATTCCCTCAATGTCCTCAGGTGAGGTTTCAAGTCTAACTAAAATAACTTTTTCTCCCTCTTTAGCCTTTTTAATTGCAGTTTCTGCGTCAAAAACAACCTTTCCGCAACCAGCTCCAGGAGAAGCAGCAATTGCACTAGCTAAAATGTTAGCCCTTTCCAAACTTTCCTTGTCAAATTGAGGGTGTAATAAAGCGTCAAGTTGCTTAGGCTCAATTCTTAAAAGAGCCTCCTCTTTGCTAATCATACCTTCTTCATAAAGGTCGCAAGCAATTTTTAAACTAGCTTGAGCAGTTCTTTTTCCGCTTCTAGTTTGTAACATATAGAGCTTTCCATCTTCAATAGTAAACTCCATATCCTGCATATCCTTGTAATGCTTTTCAAGACTTTTGCAAATCTCAACAAATTCCTTGTAAATTTCAGGCATAACATTTTCAAGCTCGCTAATAGCCATTGGGGTTCTAACGCCAGCAACAACGTCCTCTCCTTGAGCATTAATAAGAAACTCGCCGTATAAACTGTTTTCTCCAGTTGCAGGGTTTCTAGTAAAAGCAACGCCAGTTCCAGAGTTTTCGCCGTTGTTTCCAAAAACCATAGCTTGAACATTAACAGCAGTTCCCCAGTTGCTAGGAATGTCGTTCATCTTTCTGTAATATATTGCTCTAGGGTTGTTCCAAGAACGAAAAACAGCCTTTATAGCTCCTAAAAGCTGGTCTTTTGCATTGCTTGGAAAATCCTCTTTAACCTTGTTTTTGTATTCTTCTTTAAACTCTTTTGCAAGCTCTTTTAAGTCCTTGTAGTCAAGCTCGCTGTCTAACTTAACCCCTTTTTGAGCCTTTTTCTTGTCAATTAATTTTTCAAAATAATTCTTTCCAACTTCCATCACAACATCAGAATACATTTGAATAAATCTTCTGTAACAGTCGTAGGCAAACCTAGGGTTGTTAGTCTTTTTAGCAATAACCTCCACAACCTCGTCGTTAAGCCCAAGGTTTAAAATAGTGTCCATCATACCCGGCATAGACGCTCTAGAACCAGAACGCACAGAAACAAGTAAAGGGTTTTTGGTTGAACCAAACTCTTTTCCAGTCAACTTTTCTAGCTTTTTAATGTTCTCCTCAATTTCCCTTTCAATCTCCTTGCTAATTGTGTTGCTGTCCTCGTAATACTTGTTGCAAGCCTCAGTTGTAATTATAAAGCCTTGAGGCACAGGCATATTAAGGCTTGTCATTTCAGCAAGGTTAGCTCCTTTGCCTCCAAGCAATTCTTTCATCTTGCCATTGCCCTCTGAAAATAAATAAACATATTTCTTGCTCATATAAAACCACCTCCAAGGCACTTATAATTTATGCCCATTTTTTTACATTTCCTCTATAAATATAATATTCTCCATCTTTTTCCATTTTCCTTTTTTTAGACAATTTTTTCCATAAAAAAATGGAATAGCCTTTGCTATTCCATTTAAATTTACATTTTCTTAAAATTCCATTTTCTTGTTTAAATACTCTTTAAGCTCGCTAATAGCAACTCTTTCTTGGCTCATACTATCTCTGTCCCTAACAGTAACACAGCCGTCAGTTTCAGAATCAAAGTCGTAAGTAATACAGAAAGGAGTACCAATCTCGTCTTGCCTTCTGTATCTCTTGCCGATAGATTGAGATTCATCAAAATCGCAAGCAAAGTCCTTAGAAAGCATAGCATAAACCTCGCTAGCCTTGTCAGAAAGCTTTTTAGAAAGAGGTAAAATTGCAGCCTTGTAAGGAGCAAGTGCAGGGTGGAATCTTAAAACAGTTCTAACATCTCCGCCCTCTAATTCTTCTTCGTCATAAGCTTCGCAAAGGAAAGCAAGAGTAACTCTGTCAGCGCCAAGAGAAGGCTCAATACAGTAAGGAACATACTTCTCGTTTGTGCTAGCGTCAAAATACTCCATAGCCTCGCCAGAATGTTTTGAATGAGCGTTTAAGTCAAAATCAGTTCTAGAAGCAATGCCCCAAAGCTCGCCTTTGCCAAATGGGAACATATACTCAATGTCAGTTGTAGCGTTGCTGTAATGAGCAAGCTCAGCTTCTTCGTGGTCCCTCATAACAATGCTGTTTTCCTTAATGTTAAGGCTTAATAACCAGTTTCTGCAAAAATCTTTCCAGTAAGCAAACCAGTCAAGCTCAGTTCCAGGCTTGCAGAAAAACTCAAGCTCCATCTGCTCAAACTCTCTAGTTCTAAAAATAAAGTTTCCAGGCGTAATTTCGTTTCTAAAAGACTTGCCAATTTGTCCAATACCAAAAGGAATTTTCTTTCTAGTTGTTCTTTGAACATTTTTAAAGTTCACAAAAATACCCTGAGCAGTTTCAGGACGCATATAAACAACGTTTTTAGCATCTTCAGTAACACCAGCGTGAGTTTTAAACATAAGGTTAAACTGTCTAATGTCAGTAAAGTTGTGCTCGCCACAGCTAGGGCAAGGAATGTTCTTTTCCTTTATGTAGTTAGCCATTTCCTCGTTGCTTAACCCGTCAACACTCATTTCAATTCCATTAGCCTTGTTGTAATCTTCAATAATGTTGTCAGCTCTAAATCTTTCCTTGCACTCCTTGCAGTCCATTAAAGGGTCGTTAAAGCCTCCAACGTGTCCAGAAGCCACCCAAACTTCAGGGTTCATTAAAATAGCACAGTCCACACCAACGTTGTAAGGGCTTTCTTGAATAAACTTTTTCCACCAAGCCTTTTTAACGTTGTTTTTAAGCTCCACGCCTAAAGGGCCGTAGTCCCAAGAGTTAGCAAGGCCACCGTAAATTTCAGAACCAGGGTAAACAAAGCCTCTAGCCTTTGCTAAAGCCACAATTTTTTCCATAGTTTTTTCCATCTTTTATCTTCCTCCTTAAATAAACACTAATAAATTAAATGTCAATAATGTTGTCATCTTCTGGCACAACAATCCAAAAAATAATATATATAACAGCAAACAAACTAAAAGAAGATACAGCAAGAATGGCCCAAATAAGTCTAATCCAAGTTTTGTCAAACCCGAAATAATCAGCAAGGCCTGAACAAACTCCAGCAATCATTTTTTCACTTGTGTTTCTTTTCAATTTTTTCTTCATATTTAAAGCCTCCTTTATACTAGCTACTAATTTCAAAACATCTGTTTTTAGCAAAACTAAAACTTTTGTCCCCACTAACAATAATATGGTCAAGTAGCCTAATATTTATAACCTTTAAAGCATCTTCAATTTCCTTTGTAAATTTATAGTCATTTGCAGATGGTTCACAAACACCAGAAGGGTGATTATGTCCTATTATAACAAAAACAGCATTAGAAAGTAAAGCCCTTTTTAATATATAATCAACACTCGTTCTAACTTCTCTGTAATTTCCGTCGTTAATTTTCTCAATAGCATTAACTTTTTTGTTAATATCTAAACAAACCAAATAAAGAGATTCATAGCTTTGCCCAATCATAAGACTTTTCATTAAATTTGAAGCTTTTAAAAAAGTGTTTAAAACCATATCCTCGTCATATAAGCTTTCGCAAGCTTTTTTGTTAATAGTTTTAAACATACTCAAATATATTGCCACATTTTCAGTCACAATCCCGTCTTTAACCATTTGTTTTGGGTCAGTGTTTAATAAGTTGTGAAGTGTCCCATATTTGTTTAAAAGCATTTTAGCAATAGGCTTAGTATCTTTCATAGGATATGCGTAAAAAAGCATAAACTCTAAAACTTCATAGTCCATAAAATGCTTCATACTCAAGTCTTTAAGATACTTTTCTTTAACTCTTTGCCTGTGCCCTTTATGAAAATTTTCAGCCATAAATGCCACCTAAATAACATCTAAAAACTTTTTGTATTCTTCAAAATGCCCGTCATAAATTATATTAAGTAAGTTGCTAACTCTTTCAATACTCTTTGCAATAACCTCTTTTTCAAGAATGTTCTCCCTAAGAGCTTTAGCTGTTTCGTCAAGGTCCACAACTTTAACAAAGCCGTTTTCATAAACAATAACGTCAATTAATAGGTCTTTAAAAATATACTCTTTTCCATTAACTTCATAGTCTATAATGTCGCAATACCAGTAAACAATTTTTCCGTCTTTGTCTAAAAATTTGCTAATTTTAAAACCATCTTTCAAAAAATAACAAGAAAGGCCACAACAAAAATCTTTCCTAGGCTTTAAAACTTCCCACCTAGTAATAATACGCTCGTCATCAAAAACTAAAATTTCATCGTCTTTTAAATAAACAAGCTCGTCAGGTATATATCTTTTTCTATATAGTTTAATATCTGTCATTTTCTTTGTCCTTCTCTAAATCCTAAATAAAAACTTAATCTTCTTTGTCGCCTTTAACATACCCACACTCAGGGTTGCTGCAAACAATTTTAATCTTCTTTCCGCCCTTTTCAACTAAAGCGCTTTCACACTTAGGGCATTTTTCCTCAGTAGGCTTGTTCCAAAGCATAAGAGAACAATCTGGGTTGTTTTCACAGCCGTAATACTTTCTGCCCTTTTTAGTTTTCTTAATTAAAACTTTGCCTCCGCAATATGGGCACTTCACTCCAGCTTCTTCAAATAAAGGCTTTGTGTTTCTGCAATTTGGGAAGTTAGGGCAAGCTAAAAACTTTCCATACCTGCCATATTTAATAACCATATTGCTTCCGCATTCTTCGCATATAACATCTGTCACAATGTCTGGAATTTCAACATTTTCAACCTTGCTTTCAGCTTCTTCTAAAAGGTGTTCAAGAATAGGGTAGAAATTTCTTAAAATCTCTTTCCACTCAATTTCGCCAGATTCAACCTTGTCAAGGGCAGATTCCATTTCAGCAGTAAATTCGTTGTTAATAATCTTCCCAAAATTGTTTTTAATAATCTCGTCAACTATTTCACCAAGCTCAGTAGAGTAAAAAACTTTGTTTTCTTTTGTAACATAGTTTCTTTGCTGAATAGTAGTAATAGTTGGAGCGTAAGTAGATGGTCTACCAATGCCAAGCTCCTCTAAAGTTTTAATTAAAAGAGCTTCAGAATATCTAGCTGGAGGCTGAGTAAAGTGCTGGTTTGGCACAATGTCAACAATCTCAGCAACATCTCCGCTTTCTAATAAAGGAATGTTGCTCTCTTCCTGCTTTTCCTCGTTTTTCTTGTAAATATATAAATATCCATCAAATCTTAAACTAGAGCCACTAGCCTTGTAAATATACTCTCCAGCTGTAAGCTCTGCACTAACTGTGTCATACTCAGCAGATGGCATTTGGCTGGCAACAAACCTTTCCCAAATAAGCTTGTAAAGCCTGTATTGGTCCCTGCTCAAACTCTCTTTAATATCTTCAGGTGTTCTACTTGTAGAAGTTGGCCTAATAGCCTCGTGAGCATCTTGAGCTCTCTCGCTAGTTTTGTACTCTCTTTTTTGCCCAACATATTTTTCGCCAAAATTTTGTTCAATATAGTTTTTAACATCTTCATAAGCCTCGTCAGCAATTCTAACAGAGTCTGTTCTAATGTAAGAAACAAGGCCCACAGTGCCCTCGCCAGCAATGTCAACGCCCTCGTAAAGTTGCTGAGCAATTCTCATAGTCTTTTGAGATGCAAAATTTAAAATTTTAGACGCCTCTTGTTGCATAGTACTTGTTGTAAAAGGAGCAGGTGGGTTTTTAACTCTGCTACCCTTTTTAACGCCTTTAACTATAAATCCACTTTCGATACTTTTTTTAACAATCTCTTTAGTAAATTCCTCGTTTTCAAGCTCCATTTTTCCGTTTTTGTCGCCATAAAACTTGGCGCTAAAGCTTTTCTGGCCTTTAGCCTTTAAATCAGCCACAATAGACCAATACTCTTTAGGAATAAAGTTGTTAATTTCCTCGTCCCTTTCGCAAATAAGCCTAAGAGCAACAGATTGAACTCTACCAGCACTAAGCCCTTTTTTAACTTTCTTCCAAAGAAGTGGGCTAATTTTGTATCCAACAATTCTGTCTAAAGTTCTTCTAGCCTGCTGTGCGTCAACTAAATTCATATCTATTTCTCTAGCCTCTTTAATAGACTTTTTAACAGCATTTTTAGTAATTTCGTTAAAAGTAATTCTGTAAGTTTTTTTGTTTTCAAGCTTTAAAGCTGTAACTAAATGCCAGCTAATAGCCTCTCCCTCTCTATCAGGGTCAGTTGCAAGGTAAACTTTGTCAGCTGTTTTAACTTCTTTTCTTAACTTAGCAAGTAGCTCTCCCTTGCCTCTAATAGTAATATATTTTGGTTCAAAATCGTTTTCAATGTTAATTCCAAGCTCGCTTTTAGGCAAATCACGAACGTGCCCTAAAGATGCTTCTATTTTATAATTACTCCCCAAAAACTTTTTAAGGGTTTTAGCCTTCGCTGGGGACTCAACAATCACTAAATATTTTTTACTACTCATACCCGTAACCTCCTTAAAGGTTTTTAATAACTTTTTGCCCAGACACCTTTTTAATTAACTGCTTTAGCTCAAGAAAAGTAATAATAGACATAACTTCTCTAACACTAATATCTAGCTTTAAAGCAATTTCATCAAAAGATATGGGTTCATAGCTTATACAAGAATACACTATTTTTTCCTTTTCTGCAAGAGGAATTATTTCTTTTTCATAATTTTTTAATTGAGAGCTTTCCTTAAAATCAAGCTCCTCAAAAACATCTTCAACGCAAGTTAAACATTTAGAGCCGTTTTTAATAAGTAAGTTGCAACCCTCGCTGTTTTTGCTTGTCAAATTTCCTGGAACAGCCATAACAACCTTGTCATATTCAATAGCCTTTTTGGCTGTAATTAAAGTTCCACTTTTCTTTCCAGCTTCAATAACCACAATAACTTTAGAAAGCCCTGCAATAATTCTGTTTCTAATAGGGAAAAGGTGTCTTTCAGGCCTTTGCCCAATAGGAAACTCGCTAATAACACAGCCATTTTCTAAAATTTTTCTGTAAAGGCTTTCGTTGCTCCTTGGGTAACACACATCAACCCCGCACCCAAGCACAGCAATAGTCTTTCCGCCGTTTTCTAAACAGCTTCTGTGGGCAATGCTGTCAATTCCATAAGCCATTCCACTAACTACAACAACGCCTTTTCTAGCTATTTTGCTTGAAATATCTTCGCAAATCAAACTTCCGTAGTTAGTAACTTTTCTAGAGCCAACAATGCTAACAAAGTTAAAATCTTCTTTAGGCAACTTGCCTTTAATATAAATCCCTAAAGGAGGGCTGCTAATCTCTTTTAAACTTTTAGGATACTCACAGTTTTCTAAAGAAATAAATTTAATTCCATTTTCCTCCAAAAACTCAATTTCTCTTTCGTACTTAAAATTAAGCCTGCTAATAATTAATTGCTCAGCTCTTTCATAGCTAATAATTTCGCTTTCAACTATGTCATCATAAGAGGCCTCCCAAATTTCTTTAATGCCTCCAAAATATTCAATTAATTTGTGCTTAACTTCAACACTAATCCCCATAAAGTTGTTAAGCCACATATAATAAATGTCAACCATTTTTTTACCCCTTTGTTTCTGCCTTTAAAAACTTCTGTCTAAGTTTCTTAATTGAATAGCCTCTGCAATGTGTTTCATTTCAATTTTTTCACTTTGGTCTAAATCAGCAATAGTTCTTCCAAGCTTTAATATTTTGTGGTAAGCTCTTGCACTAAAGTTAAGGGAATCAAAGGCAGATTTTAAAATATCCATTTCCTCTTTTCCAAGCTTGCAGTATTTTTCAATTTGAGCAGAGCTAAGTTGCGAATTAAAATGAATTTTGTCTTTTTTAAATCTTTCTTTTTGAATTTGATGGGCAATAATAACTCTCTTTTTAATTTCCTCAGAACTTTCAGATGTAATGTTTTTAGAAAGGTCCTTGTATTCTAAAGGCCCAGCCTCAACTTGAATGTCAATTCTGTCTAATAAAGGCCCGCTAATTTTTCCCATATACCTTTGAATTTGGTGTCTTGAACACTCACACCTGTTCTCGTCATATCCATAATACCCGCAAGGGCAAGGGTTCATACTGGCAACAAGCATAAAGTCAGATGGAAATGTCATATTTCCGTTAACTCTTGCAATGCTAACCTTTCCGTCCTCTAAAGGTTGTCTAAGTTCTTCTAAAACGCTTCTTTTAAACTCTGGAATTTCGTCCAAAAATAAAATAGAGTTGTGAGCTAAACTAACCTCCCCAGGCATAGGTATTCTTCCTCCACCAACCATAGCAGACCCAGAAATAGTGTGGTGTGGTGCTCTAAAAGCTCTTGTTGTAATTAAAGACCCTTTGTTTTTCATAAGCCCTGCAATAGAATAAATTTTAGTAAGCTCAATGCTTTCTTCAAAACTTAAATCAGGCAAAATAGATGGTAACCTTTTTGCCATCATAGTCTTTCCAGAGCCAGGAGGCCCAATCATAAGAACATTATGTAACCCAGCAGCAGCAATTTCTAAAGCCCGTTTAACATTTTCCTGTCCTTTAACGTCAGCAAAATCAAACTCATAGTTTTTCTTGCTAGAAAAAATTTCATTTAAGTCAGTAATAACCTTTTCTATTTTAATTTCGCCGTTAATAAAAGCAACACATTGCCCAATGCTTTTAATAGCGTAAATTTCAATGCCCTCAACTAAAGAAGCCTCAATAGCGTTGTCCTCAGGCACAAAACACCTTTTAATGCCGTCTTTTTTAGCCTGAAAAACCATAGGCAACACGCCGTCAACTCCTCTTAAAGAGCCGTCTAAAGAAAGCTCGCCAATAAACATATCTTCTAATATGTCCTCGTTTTTCAAATAGCTGTTCCCACAAAGAATTCCCATAGCAATAGGAAAATCGTAAGCAGGCCCTTCTTTTTTTGTGTTTGCAGGAGCAAGGTTAATAACAATTTTTTTAGCAGGAATGTTAAACCCAGAGTTTTTAATTGCAGATTTAACCCTTTCTTTAGACTCTTTCACAGCGCTGTCAGGCAACCCAACAATATCTATTGCTGGTATACCAGCACTTAAGTCCACCTCAACTAAAACCTTGTATCCATCAATTCCCATTAACCCACTTGAATTTATTTTTGATAACATAAAACCCCTCTTTAAAACAATCTCCACTTATTTATATATAAAAATAATTCTTCTTGTTAAAATATTAATTATATTAAGCCATAAATTTTTATTAATGTCAACAATTTTTTAATTTTTTTATAAAAAAAGAGATAGCCTTAAACTATCTCTTAAAAAATTTAAACAAAATCAAAGTCAATAGTTCTAGTTTGAACACTAGCTCTAATTAACTTAACTCTCACTTTGTCGCCAATAGTATACACTTTGTGAGTGTTTTCGCCAAAATATCTCATATTTTCTTCGTCAAATAAATAATAGTCGTCAACTAAATCTTTAACAGAAACCATACCCTCAATAGTGTTTTCAAGCTCCACATAAATTCCCCAAGAAGTAACTCCTGAAATAACGCCGTCAAACTCTTGGTTAACCTTGTCTTTCATATATTCAACCATCTTGTACTTGTCTGTGTCCCTTTCAGCCTCCTCAGCCCTTCTTTCGTTCATAGAACAAACTCTGGCAACTTCAGCTAATATCTTTTTGTAGTGGTAAATTTTCTTCTCGTCAAGTTCACCCTCTAAATATTGGCTAATAATTCTGTGAATTTGCAAATCAGGGTATCTTCTAATAGGCGATGTAAAGTGGCAGTAATAAGTTGCTGCAAGCCCAAAGTGCTTCCCGTTTTCGGCAGTGTATTTTGCCTGTTTCATACTTCTTAAAGTAAGTTTGTTAATAAGCATTTCCTCCGGCTTTCCTTTCACACTTTCAAGCAGTTGCTGGTAGCTTTTAGGGTGCTTAGAACTTCCTTTAATAATATATCCAAAAGGAGCAATAATGCTTTCAAGCTTTTCAACTTTCTCCTCGTCAGGCACTTCGTGAGTTCTGTAAACAAAAGGAATTTCAAGCCAGTAAAAATGTTCAGCTACAGTTTCGTTGGCAATAAGCATAAATTCTTCAATAATGCTTGTTGCAATGTTTCTCTCTCTTTTAATAATGTCAATAGGCTTTCCATTTTCATCTAAAATAATTTTAGCTTCTTCGCTTTCAAAGTCAATAGCCCCTCTT
This sequence comes from uncultured Clostridia bacterium, assembly GCA_944384235.1. Lineage (GTDB taxonomy): Bacteria > Bacillota > Clostridia > Lachnospirales > CAG-274 > Gallispira. The sequence continues at coordinate 84,767 of CALWSP010000021.1, read as the reverse complement.
TTTTTCCTCTTGTTGTATAAAATGTTTCTAAGCTTTTCCATATTTTTAAACATAGGTAAAAACTTAGCGTATCTTTCTTTGTAACTAGAATTTTCATTTGTCAATAAATCATAAACCACATTGTAGCTCATTCTTTCGTTCACGTTAATAATAGCCTTTTTAATGTCGTGGCTAATAACATCGCCCTTTTTGTTAATTTCCATAACGCAACAAAGGCTAAACCTGTCCTCTCCAGCGTTTAAAGAACAAATGCCGTTTGATAACTTGTGAGGAAGCATAGGAATAACTCTGTCAACTAAATACACGCTTGTGCCTCTTTTATAAGCCTCTTTGTCTAAAGGCGATTTTTCCTTAACATAATGTGACACATCTGCAATGTAAACTCCAAGCTTAAAGTTTCCGTTTTCTAAAACTTCCACACTAACAGCGTCGTCAAGGTCCTTTGCGTCCTCTCCGTCTATTGTCACCATATCAACATCTCTAAAATCTTCACGAAAATCCTTGCTTTCATTTTCAATAGTGCTGCCAATGCTTTCAAGCTCTTTGTAAATGCTTTCGTCAAACTCAGTTGGCAAATCATATTGCATAATAATAGAAAGAATGTCAACGCCCGGGTCGTTAATATGCCCTAAAATTTGAGTAATAACGCCTTCAGGGTTGTCCTTTTTAGTTGGAGGCTTGGTAATTTGAACAACAACCTTATGCCCGTCAACAGCCCCCATATCCTTTCCGCTGCCAATGTATATGTCGTCGCAAATCTTTTTATCGTCAGGAATAACAAATCCATAGTTTTTAACCTTTTGATACCTTCCAACAATATGCTTTAAACCGTGCTCAAGAACTTTAACAATTTCGCCCTCTTGCTTTCTGCCAGTTTCTTTAATAATTTGACATAAAACCTTGTCCTTGTGCATAGCGCCGTTTGTTAAACTAGCAGGAATAAAAATTTCCTCGTCAAAGCCCTCAATTTTAACAAAGCCAAACCCTCTTCCATTTCCAGTAAACACACCTGGGTATTGCTTTAAACTAGCACTAGATAAAATTTTGCCTTTTTTGTTTTCAACAATTTTTCCCTCGTCTATAAGTTTGTCAATAATGTCAAATAACATTTGAATTTGGTCGTAAGGCACTTGTAAAAACATAGCAATGTCCTTAACTCTCATTGGCTTGTAACTTTTGTCGTTAATAAATTCTAAAACAGTTTCTTTTCTCTTTTCAAACACATCATTCATATAAAACACCTCTTTTCCTTTTATATATATTATACACCTTTTTACAATTTAAACAAATCAAATTTAAAAAAAATATGGCATAGATTTTTTCTATGCCATAAATTTATACTACATTAAAAAATTGCTAACTAAAACAAGAATAATAAAAGCAGCAGAACAAACCTTAGTGTAAAATTCTAACTTACCCTCTAAAGAATTTTTTCTGTTTCTGTCCCAGTAAGTCTGGCCAGAACCCATACCACCCATATTGCTAGTAAAGCCAGCAGCTTGCTTTTTCTGAACAAGAATTAAGGCAATTAAAATAATACTAATAATACCAATTAAAACACAAACTAAGTTAAATGCAATACTCATAATAGCACCTCCATAAATTAACATCATTTAATTTTAAACATAACATTATCTTTAATATAACACATTTTGTTCCAAATTTCAAGCCCTTTTATTCCTTAACATTAAATTTGTATCCAACACTCCAAATAGTCATAATGCTCCAAGGGTCGTCTTGGTTTAATTTTTCTCTAATTCTTTTAATATGCACATCAACAGTTCTAGAGTCCCCAACAAATTCATACCCCCAAATTTTGTCAAGAATTTTTTCTCTAGAAAAAACTTGGTTAGGGTTTTGGGCTAAAAAGCTAAGAAGCTCAAATTCCTTAGGAGGTAAAGAAAGCTCCTTGCCGTGGTAAGTAACAATGTATGTATTTTGGTCAATAATAAGGTTAGGGTAAATAATTTTTTTAACATCTTTTTCCTTTTTGCCGCCATACCTTCTTAAAACAGCCTTAACTCTTGCAACAAGCTCTTTAGACTCAAAAGGCTTAACAACGTAGTCGTCAGCCCCCATTTCAAGTCCAAGAACCTTGTCAAAAGTTTCAGCCTTAGCAGTAAGCATAATAATTGGCACATCGCCAATTTGCCTAATTTGCCTGCAAACTTGGTACCCGTCAACATCAGGTAACATAATGTCCAATAAAACCATATTAGGCTGAAAACTTTTACACATTTCAATAGCAGAATTTCCGTCGTGAGCCTCCATTGTTTCATACCCTTCTTTTTCCATATATAGGGCAATAAGCTCGGCAATATGCACATCGTCGTCAACAATTAAAATTCTTGTTTTGTTATTTTCCATTTTTAAATACTCCTTTTAAAGCTCCACAATAGTAACGCCAGATTCACCCTCGCCATATTGACCAATACGGAATTTTTTAACTCTAGGGTTAGTTCTTAAATACTCGTGTATAGCGCTTCTTAAAGCACCTGTTCCCTTTCCGTGAATAATAGTAACAGGCGAAATGCCAGAAATATAAGCGTCGTCTAAATACTTGTCTAACTTGTCAATAGCCTCAAGAGCCATATACCCTCTAAGGTCAATTTCTTGAGAAATGTTAGCCTTTTTAGCCCTAGCAATAGTGTTGGCAAATTTCTTTGGGCTAACGCTTGCAACTTCTTCACTTTCGTCAAGAGATAAATCTTTAATGTTCACATTAATGTTCATAATGCCAGCTTTAACAGTAACATCTCCGTTTTTGTTAGGCGGGCTAGTAACAATACCGCTTTGGTTAAGTGAATGAATTTTAACTCTGTCGCCTTTAACAAGCTTTTTAGGCACTTTGTGAGTGCTTTTTGTAACAAGGCTTTTTTCAACTTTCGCCATTTTTTCTTTTAACTTAGCACGCTTTTCTTCAAGGGATTGCCCTTCAATGCCCTCTTTTTGCATCTTACGCATCTCTTTAATAATTGCGTCAGCCTCGTCTTTGGCGTTGCTAATAAGCTCTCTTGCCTTTTCGTTAGCAGCTCTAATAATTTTTTCTTTCTGGCTTTCAAGCTTGCTTCTTTGCTTTTGAGCCTCGTTTTTAAGCCTTTGAGCCTCTTTTCTATATTCCTCAGCTCTTTCCCTCTCCACCATAAGGGATTTTCTGCTAATTTCTAAGTCAGTAATAACATCTTCAAATTTAACTTCTTCGTGGCTTAAAACCTCTTTAGCATCTTCAATTATATACTCTGGCAAACCAAGCCTTTTAGAAATAGCAAAAGCGTTGCTCTTTCCAGGCACGCCAATAAGTAGCTTGTAAGTTGGCCTAAGGGTTGTAACGTCAAATTCACAAGAGGCGTTTTCAACTCCGTCATTTGTTAAAGCAAACAACTTTAACTCGCTGTAATGGGTTGTAATACAACTTCTAGTTCCTAAAGCGTGTAAATGCTTAATAATAGCAATAGCAAGTGCTGCACCCTCAGTTGGGTCAGTTCCAGCCCCAAGCTCGTCTAAAAGCACAAGAGAGTTTTCGCTCACCTTTTCTAAAATTTTAACAATGTTTATCATATGCGAAGAAAATGTACTTAAACTTTGTTCAATACTTTGCTCATCGCCAATGTCAGCAAAAACATTGTCAAAAACAGCTAGTTCAGAGTTGTCAAAAGCAGAAATATGAAGCCCAGCTTGTCCCATTAAAGTAAAAAGACCAATTGTTTTTAAACTCACAGTCTTTCCACCAGTGTTAGGTCCAGTAATAAGAAGTGTGTGAAAATCCTTTCCAATATATATGTCAGTTGGAACAACTTCGTCTTGCTTCAAAAGAGGGTGCCTAGCCTTTTTAATGTTCACATATCCTTTTTTGTTAAACTTTGGCTCAACGCCATTCATTTTAATAGATAACTCGCCTTTGCTAAAAACAAAATCTAAATGAGCTAAAATGTCGTTGTTAAGTAAAATATCTTCAGCCTTTTCGTTAATTCTTGTCGAAAAAAGATATAATATTTTTTCAATTTCCTCTTTTTCCTTGCTCTTTAAATCTTTAATTTTGTTGTTAAGCTGAACAATGCTAATAGGTTCAATAAAAACAGTAGCCCCAGTAGAAGATTGGTCGTGAATAAGCCCAGCAAAAGTGTTTTTATACTCTTGCTTAATAGGAACACAATACCTTTCGTTTCTAATAGTAATAACAGGCTCTTGAAGCATATTTTTGTAACTGTTAGAATGTATAATCGAGTTAAGTTGCTCTTTAATTCTGTCGTTAGCAACTTTAATATTTCTTCTAATTTCACCTAATGCCCTAGAAGCGTCGCTACTAACTTCGTTAGGCGATGGAAAACATCTTTCAATCTCTCTTTCAAGGTCAGAAATAATAAGAATTTTCTCAAAAATCTCCTCAAGCACAGGGAAATTGTCGTTTTTGCTCTCGCTTTTAGAATAATCTTTAACTCTTCTGCCACATCTTAAAAAATCTCCAACTCTAACAACTTCTTCAATGTTTAAAAGGCCGCCAAAACGAACTCTTTTAATTAACTCTTGCATATCTCTAAGCCCAGCAAAAGATAAAGACCCCTTTTTCAAAATCATAGAAACAGCTTCAGATGTTTGCTTTTGATTTTGAATAATTTCATCAAAATCAGTTGAAGGAACAAGAGTTTCAGCCTTTTTCTTTGCCATTTCGCTTGTTGCAAAACTTTTAAGCATATCAATTATTTTGTTAAATTCTAAAACTCTAAGTGACTTTTTATCCATATCAAAACTCCTTAAATTAACTCAACATATATTATATCACAATAATTCAAAAAAAATCAACAAATACTTTTAATAAAAAAAGCCGACTAAAAGTCGGCAAAATCTTGTTATAAAACAAGCATATTTAAATATTCAATAACAGAGCAAATATATTCGCTGTTAGTAGGCTTTTTGTTGGAATAAATTTTATCCATTCCAAGCATATTGTAAAAATTGTTGCCGTTGTATCTGTCCCAAGCAAGGTCAATAGCGTTTCTAATAGCCCTTTCAACGCCGTCTTTGCTGCACCTGTTCACACTAGCAACATTAGGGTATAAAACCTTTGTAATAGAGTCAAGTAAATCCCCGTCATTGTATCCAAGCAAAATAGAATCTTTCAAATACTTGTATCCCTTTAAGTTTGGCAAAATGCCACTTTTAATAATAATGTCAGAAACTAGCTTTTCAATCAATGAATTTTTTTCATACATTCTAAGTTTTTCAATAGCCTTTTCGTCAATAGTTGCAAGCTCTTTAACCTTTTCAACAATGTTAATAGTGTTAAATGGCCTGTAAAAAACATAGTCCACGCCAAATCTTTCAATGTTAATGTCAGAAATGTTTTCTTCAGAGTTGCAAATTGCCACAAAAATAACCTTAGGCCTTTTAAGCTTAGCCCTTCTAACTTCTTTAAGCTCTTTAATGCTGTTAATGTTTAAATCAAATAAAACAACATTAACAAACTTAGTGTCAATTAAAGCAATAGCGTCGCTAAGACCTTCTAAAATTTTAAAACCAAAATTTTTATAATTGCTTTCAAAAACTCTTTTAAATTCACTTTTTTCACATTCGTTGTTGCTACAAAATAATATTTCCATAAAATCTACCCTCAAACAAAAAAGATTAACTTTTCATCTGTAATTTTACCATACATTTTGTCAATATGCAACACTTTTTTTTAATTTTTTATTAATTTTTTTTAAATTTTTATGAAACATCAATCATATTTTCAATAAAAATTCCGTATCCCTTTGTAGGGTCGTTTGTAAAAACGTGAGTAATAGCTCCAACTAGCTTCCCGTTTTGAATAATAGGCGAGCCACTCATTCCCTGCACAATGCCCCCAGTAAGGTCAATTAATCTTTTGTCGTCAATTGAAACAACAAAACTTTTGTTTTGGCTTGTTGTAAATTTGTTAATGCTTTCAATTTTAATTTTGTATTTTTCAATTTTTTTGCCAGTGTTGTTGCAATATATATAAGCCTCCCCAATTTTCAAATCGTTTTTGTACCCAATAGGAAGTTCAACTCCGCCAATATCATAGTTTAACTTTCCAAATATTCCATTTTCCCCGTTTTTTTCCACGCTTCCAATAACCTTGTCAAAATCAGTCTTTCCAATTAAAGCCCCAGGCTCTCCAGCCTTTCCCTTTTCAATGTCACAAACCTCGTTTTCAAGAACTTCTCCGTTTTTAATCTCCATAACCTTTCCAGTGTCCACATCTTTAATAGGATGGCCTAATGCTCCAAAACTTTGGTCTTTGCTGTCGTAATAGGTAATAGTTCCAATTCCTTGAGTGCTGTCCCTAACCCAAATACCTAGCTTGTATGTTCCATCTTCTTTAGATTTAATTGGCTTTAAACTAACATTTAACTTTTCTCCCTCTCTAACAACAGTAAGGTTAGCGTATCCACTTTGAATAGCGGCCATAAGGTCCTCTTTTTTGTTAATTTTAATTCCGTTTGCCTCAATAATGCTGTCGCCAGAAAATATTATGTCTTTGCTAGGGTATATATACTTGTTTTCCTCCCCTTTAACACTTCCAACTCCCAACACTAAAACGCCATCTGTGTTCACACAAATGCCAACAGTCTGCCCAACAGCCTTAACTCTTTTTTCAGGCATAAACTTTAGCTCAATTTGCTTAATTGTAACACCAAGCATTTTTAAATTAATTTTAGCGTTTCCATCTTCTTTTGAACTAATAGTGTTTTCGTTTTTTAAATCAATTTTAATGTTGTCTTTAACTGCTTTGTTGTTAATGTTTAAAACTTGGCTTGAGCTAATTTCACAGTCAAAAAAAGTGTCCATTTTCATAACATAACTTTCGCCAGTAGTCATATAAATGCTTTTAGGTATAAAAAAATATTGTAAGAGAAAATATAATAAAATAATTAATAAAACACATAAAATTAAATATTTTTTCTTATACATAAACTCACCTCACTTTATTAAATTTTCCCACACAAATAATTAATATACTAAGCAAAAAAAGTAATAAAAAAGATATGCCAAAAGACATATCTAACCTAAACTTTTTAAATATTTAACTTCGCTTTCGCTTAACTTTCTGTACTGGCCGCTTTTTAGGTTGCCAAGCTCTAAATTGCCAATTTTAATTCTTTTAAGCTCTTTAACATTAGCCCCAATTTCAGCACACATTTTTCTAACTTGCCTGTTTCTGCCCTCGTATATTTTAATTTCAAGAATAAAACTTTTTTTGTCAATAACTCTAATTTTTGCCTTGCTAGTCATTTTTCCGTCAATTAAAAGCCCGTTTCTAAATCTTTCAAGTTCCTTTTCTTTTGGCAACTTGTCAACTCTAGCAATGTAAGTTTTTTCAACATAATGCTTAGGATGAGTAAGCTTAAATGTCAACTCTCCATCGTTAGTTAAAATTAATAGCCCAGAAGTGTCGTAATCAAGCCTTCCAACAGGGTAAATTCTCTCTTTAATTTCAGAAACATAGTCTAAAACGCTTTTTCTTCCAAATTGGTCTTTAACAGTTGTAACGCAGTTAAGAGGCTTGTTTAAAATAACATAAATAAGGTTTTCTTCAATTTTAACTTCCTTGTTGTCCACAAAAACAACGTCCTTTTCGCTCTCAACTTTAGTTCCAAGGCTTTTAATAACCTCTCCGTTCACCTTAACTCTGCCCTCTAAAATAATTTCTTCAGATTTTCTTCTTGAAGCAACATTTGCCTCAGCCAAAAACTTTTGTAACCTCATTAACATATAATTTTAATCCACTCCAAAAATAAATTCTCAAAATTTTCAAAAAGCCCTAATCTTTCAATGTCCTCGCAAGAAATTAAATTCACTTTCCCAATACAAAAATCGTCTATGTAAATAAGGGAATGCCCTAAAATTTCCCCTTTAGAAATAGGAGCTTTAATGTCTTTTTTTATTTCGTTAAAAAATTGAACTCTTTCAAATTCAGCCTTTGTTAAAACAGCGCTAACACTGTTTTCATATTTCACTTTAATAAAATCTTTTTTCCCTTTTTCAACTTTAGCCGAAATATCTTTCCCAATTATATCATATTTTTCATAATTATCAAACCCAAAATCCAAAATTTCCTTAGTGTCAGTCCACTTGTTGTTTTTCCCTTGGCTTCCCCAACCGCTAGCAAGCACAACAGAAATTAAAGTCATATCCCCTCTTTTAACTGCCCCCACAAAACAGTGTCCAGCCTTGCCAGTAAACCCAGTTTTAATTCCAATTGCCCCTTTGTAAGAATCTAAAAGCCTGTTTTTGTTTGTAATGCTGTATGTAGTTTTGTCAGATTTAACGTTAATTTGCCTAGTGTTAGTAATTTCAATAAATTTCTCGTTTTTAATAGCATAAGAACCAATAAGTGCAAGGTCGTAAGCAGTTGAATGGTGGTCGCCTTTGTCAAGGCCGTTAGGCGTCACAAAAACAGTGTCTAAACAGCCAATCTCCTTTGCCTTTTGGTTCATCATCTCAGCAAAACTTTCAACACTTCCAGCAACCCCTTCAGCAATAGCAACTGCGGCGTCGTTAGAGCTTTGAAGCATAAGGGCATATAAAAGAGCCTCTAAAGTAATTTTTTCCCCCTCTTTCAACTTCATTTTAACAGGCGGAGCTAAAGAGGCTCTTTTTGACACAGTAACTTCTTTTTTTAAATCACAGTTTTCAATAGCCACAATAGCAGTCATAATTTTTGTGGTGCTGGCCATAGCCATTGGCTCAAATTGGTTTTTCCCCCATAAAACTCTGCCACTTTCGCTGTCAAATAAAATAGCAGAACTAGCCTTAACATTAGGGCTAGCAAATATCACAATTTGAAATAAAAAAACAAAAAATAAAATAAATCCCAGCTTTTTAATCATTTTTTTCTAACCCCCAAACTTATAAATAACCTATGTAAAAAAGCCAAAAAATATTCAGATAAATAAAAATTTAACATTTGTAACATTTCTGTAATTGTAAATTCTTTAAAAATAATGTATACTATTGCTTGAAGGGAGTGTTTTAACTATGAAGAAAAAAATCGCTATGACATTAGCTGTTATTATGACAATGGCTTCAACTGCTTTTGCTGGAACATTATCAATTAACAACAATCCAATCGAAGGTGCAGATGTAATAACTAGAGATGGTGTTACATACATTCCAGTAAGACCAGTTGCAGAAAGCTTAGGCTTAAATGTAGAGTGGGACGGTGCTGAAAAAAGCGTAACAATTTCAAACGAAGGTCCTTTCTACCTCACATTCAAAATTGGTGAAAATAGCTACACATTCATCAAAACTGCGCCAATGCCTTTATCTGGTGCGTCTATAATCGTAGACTCTAAGACTTATGTCCCTGTTGACTTAATGTCTGAAATTTTCATCTACGACGTAGAGAAAAACGGTGAAAACTTAAACATCAACGTTCCAATGCTTGAAGATGTAACTTCTGATGAAGCTATCACATCTGAAGAAGCAGTTGAAGAAGAAGCAGTTGAGGGTAACGGTGTTGTAACTGAAGTTTCTGAAGAAGAAATTCTTTTTGAAGACGAAGTTAAAGGCTTAGTAAGACTTAATAAGTCTGAAAATGTAGAAGTTGTTGATGAAGATGGTAACACAGTTGAAATCGACACAATCGAGGTTGGTGCAAACCTTGTAGTTGAATATGGCAAAGCTATGACTATGAGCCTCCCACCACTTAACAACCCAGTTAAAATAACAGTTTTAGCTTAATTTAATTTAAAACCAGCTTTTTAGCTGGTTTTATTTTTTTATCCCTTGACTTTTTTTAAATATAGTATTATAATGTTTAAGTAAATGCCTCCTTAGTTAAATGGATATAACAAACCCCTCCTAAGGGTTAGTTGTGAGTTCGATTCTCGCAGGGGGTATAAAAGCCGAAACTAAAGTTTCGGCTTTTTTTCTTATACATCTTTAATCATTTGAATATATTCAAGGTTTTTATACCCTCTTTTTTTGTAAAGTGCAACAGCCCTTTCGTTTTCAGGCTCAAGCTCAAGTCTGTATCTTGCAGGCTTGCTGTTTTTCTCAAGCCAGTCAAAAAACTTTCCGCCATATCCACGCCCTTGAAATTCAGGCAAAATGTAAAGCTCCTCAACCCAAAGAACCATTCCACCAGCCTCTCTGCTAAAAGACTTGTTTAAAACACTGTATCCAACCACTTTTTCATTTTCTAAAAGCAGTAAACACTCAATATATAAGTCAGACTTTAAAGCCTCGTCAAAAGCAATAAAATGGTAACTGTCGTCAATGTTTTCTAAAACTGCCTCAGAAGAATAAAAATCCCTGCTCATTTTAATAAAAATTTCTCTGTCTTTTTCTTCAACTTTCCTAACTATCATTTTTTTCCTCTCTTTAAATCCTTGTATTTAAAATCATAAAATATGTTATACTCCTCTTTGCCATATCCATATATGCCAACCATACTGCCAGTAAACCTTTTGCCCATCTTAACCCCTTCGTCGCTAAGGTAACTAGCGTTTTTAACCTTGTAACACATATAAAACTTTCCGTCGCTTTCTTTAATAAAGAAAGTTCTTTCAAAGCCCACAACAACCATCTTTAGCTCAACTTTTTCCTTGTTTTCAATATATATCTTACTATGTTTAATTTCTTCTTCCCCAATTTTTTCAACAAGAGTTAAATATCTCTCTTTTTCTTTGCCTTTGCAAACAGCAAACTTAATGTAGCTGTTTTCGTCGTAGTAAGAAACAAGCCCAGCCTCGTTTCCCTCTATAATAGTTTCAAGTCTAAGCCCAACTGAAACCTCAAAAGCTAAACTCTCTTGCCTTCTTAAACATATGTTTCTAGCCTTTATGCTGCTTAAATCATACGGGCTGCTTTTTAAAATAATTTTTTTGTCAACAATTTCAAGGCCATCTTCCTCAAATCCTCTAGGGAAAGTCCAAACCTTAAGAAAATCCTCTTTTTTAGAAACTCTGTAAAGAGGCTTTTTCCCGTCAAAATCAAAAATTTTCTTCTGCAAAAGGCTAGGCTTGTTTAAGTTTTTAACAATAGGCCAGCCGTCTTTAGTCCAAATAACCTCGTCAATAGCTGTTTCTCTTCCAACAATAGTGTAAACATTTTTCTCCTTGTCAAAAACACTTCTGCCCATTAAATATACCATAAACCACCTGCCATCAGGCGTTGAAACAAGCTTTCCGTGTCCACACCTTTGGAAATATGCGTTTTTGTCCTTTTGGCACATAATTGGGTTGTACGGGCAAGGCTCGTACTTTCCTCTAAGCTCTTTAGCCCTTGCAACGTTCACTCTGTGGTTAAGCCCAGTTCCTCCCTCGGCTAGAAATAAGTAATAATAGCCATCTTTTTTCAAAATATGTGGCCCTTCAGTAGTCTTTTTGTCAACACCATAGTAAATTAGCTCAGGCTCGCTAATAGCTTTTTTTAAGTCCTTGCTAAGCTCAATTATTCTTGCCCCACGGTTTAAAACCATATATCTTCTTCCATCGTCGTCGTTAAAAATAGATGGGTCAATTCCCTCTTCTTCAATCACAGCAACTCTTTCATATTTTCCCTCAGGCCTTTTGCTTTCCCAAATAATTTGCTTTCTAAGAGGCCTGTCGCCGTCGTTAAGCCTTAAAGTTGCTGTAACACAAAACTTTCCCTTGTAATAAGATATGTCAGGAGCCCAGTATCCCCTTCCGCTTTCAAGGCCGTTAAGAGCAGCACTGTTCAACTCTGTAACAACAAAGCCAATAATCTTCCAGTTAATAAGGTCCTTTGAATGAGAAACAGGAATAGCTGGAAAATATGTAAAAGAGGAGTTAACCATATAATAATCGTTTTTAACTCTAACAATAGACGGGTCTGGGAAAAACCCTTTTCTAATAGGGTTTCTAAAAGAGTTGTCAAGGCTAAAACCGCAAACTTCCTCAAAATACTTTTCAATTTCAGTAAATTCAAGCATCCTAGCCATTTCAAAAATAGTCAAACCAAATTTGTTGCCGTCTAAAGGGCTAAGCCCAACTTTTTCCACAAGATATTTACACTTTTCTAAACTGCCAGATTTTAAGGCGTAAAAAAGCATATTGTTGTTGTCTTTGTCAACCATATTAGGGTCGCAAAAAGAATACTCCACAATAAACTTTAAATCCTCTAAACTTTCCTTCAAACAAACATAAAAAGCAAGAGGTAACCCCTCCATAATAATTTCTTTCACAATTTTCGGATTTGTTTTAATTTTGTTTTTTAAATTTCTGTCCATAATCCCACCTCTTATATTTATATAATACAATTAAAAACAAAAAAATACAACTCTTTTCTTTTAAAAAATTTAAGTAAAATATTAATAATTTAAACCCTTTTTCCTGTTGCCTTTTTTTCTCTTTAATGTTATAATTAATTAGTTTGTAAAATTTTAAGTAATATAATAATTTTCTTTATAAAGTTTCTTAATTAAAAATAGAAAGGATTTTAATTATGTCATCAAAAACACATAAAGAATATTCTATCGAAAAGATTATAAACTTAAAACTAACAAAAAATTTGTTCATAGTTTTTGTTGTTCTCTTTTTAATAGCTTCTTTCTTTATTTTAGACACAAGAAGACGTCTTGAAGTGTCAGAGCTAGACACCTACATAAGTCAGGTAACAAGCCAATATAAACTAAGCGAAAAAAACATCTCTGACGCAACAAAACTCTTCGAAAGCGACTATACAAATAGAGCTTATGCAGTTGACTATATTCTCTCAAATTATAATAAGCCTATAACAATCGAAGAGCTTAATAGAGTAAAAAACCTTATGTATGTTGACTATATCTTTTTAGTAGATAAAAACGGCTACATCACCCACTCCACAGACCAAGGCTACGTTGGAAAAAACGAGTTCGAAATTGAAAGGTGTAAACCGTTTTGGCCTTTAATAAAAGGCACATCTCAACAAACTTATGCCATTCAATACAATGGAAAAAGCATTTTATATGATACACCAAATGTTTACATAAGCGTAAAGTCAAACATACCAAATGTTTCAGTGGTGCAAATTGCTGTTCCATACTCAACCTATGAAAATTTCATAAACCCATATAAAATAGAAAATGTAATTAGACACATTCCAACAATTTTTGAAAAAGCAATTTTCGCAGTTGACGCAACAACAGGTGAAATTTTGTCAATAACTGAAAACAACGTTCAATATATTTTCTTCGATGAAGATGATACAGACCTTGAGTTTTTAGAAAAGCTAAAAAACAACCACTCAAAATACACAAACCATATGAATAACACACAAATGCATCTTCAAACAGTCCAAATGGATAACTACATTTTTGGTGCTTGTGTAAACACATCTTATGTATATAGCCAAGCTTTAAAAGAAATCATCATTCTAGCTCTTATGCTTTTAATGATAATGCTTTGCACATACTTAATGATAAAAAATATAATAAAACACTACATAATAAAAGATATAATCATAATAGATGAAAACTTAAAGAAGTTTATGTCAGGCCATACAGATGTTAAGTTTGACCTAGGTTTTTGTAAGGAGGTAAACAACCTTTCACATATGCTAAACGAATGGATGAGTTCCTACAACTTAAAATCTGTAAAAATGACTCAGTTAATAAGTAAAATAGACAATAAAATAGCTTCTTTTGAATGCCTGCCAGTAATTCAAAGAGTTTTCTACTCTGAAAACCTTGTAAACTTTTTAGGAATTTCAAAAGAAGAAATGGAAAAACTTTCAAATAATCCATTAAAATTTGAAGAATATATAAAAACATTAACACAAAATAAAAACGAAAACGACATTATTCAAATCGGTCAACATTTCATAAACATAAAATACTTTAACAAGGGAAATGAGTTTTATGGCGTAGTTTTTGATAAAACAAATGACATAACTCAAATAGAAGAACTTGAAGAAAAGCTAACAAAAGCAAAGTCAGACTCCTTTAAAGACCCTCTAACAAACCTAGCAAATAGAAGATATATAGAAGAATATATAACAGATATTCTAAAACTTAAAGAATATGGAACAATGATGATTTTTGACCTAGATAACTTTAAGCTAGTAAATGATAATGAGGGCCACCAAGCAGGAGATAGGCTTTTAATGGAATTTGCAGATTGCCTTAGAATTTCCTTCTCAAAAGAAGATTTAATCGCTCGTATGGGTGGCGATGAATTTGTAGTTTTCATAAAAGAACAACTTTCAAACGAAGCCATTTCAATTAAATGCGAAAAGGCACTTAAAATAATTAGAAACAGACTTTATGCCTACGGAAGAAACTATAACATTTCAGCTAGTATAGGCGTTTCAAAATCCTCTTCAAAAGTTAGCACCTTTGAAAAACTATATAAAAACACAGATGTTGCTCTTTATATAGCAAAAGGAAACGGTAAAAACACCTACTACATCAACGATAAAAACATAGAATGTAAAAACGGTGGCAATTGTAAAGTCTGTACTAAACAATGTGAACTCTATGATAAACTAAAAGAGAGCTAATTTAAATTTAGCTCTCTTTTTTTGCCTCTTTTAAATTTTTCTTTTTGCCATAATTTAAAGGCATATCCTTTTGGATATGCCTTTTAAATTAAAATGCTAGTTTTAAATCTTCAATAATGTCGTCTATGTTTTCTGTTCCAATAGAAAGCCTAATAGTGTTTTTCTTAATGCCAGATGCCTCAAGCTCCTCGTCAGTCATTTGAGCGTGAGTTGTGCTAGCTGGGTGAATAGCAAGGGACTTAACATCAGCAACATTAGCAAGAAGTGAAAATAGCTCTAGCTTGTCAATAAAAGCCTTTGCTCTTTCCTCTCCCCCTTTAATTTCAAAAGTAAATATAGAGCCTCCACCCTTTTTAAAATACTTTTTGTATAAATCCTTTTGTCTTTCGTCCTCAGAAATGCTTGGGTGGTGAACTTTTTCCACCTCAGGGTGGTTTTTCAAAAACTCAACAACCTTTAAAGCGTTTTCAACGTGCCTTTCAACTCTTAAAGAAAGGGTTTCAAGCCCTTGTAAGAAAATAAAAGAATGAATTGGCGATAAAGTGGCGCCGTTGTCCCTAAGTAAAATAGCCCTAATTTTAGTTATGTAAGCAGCCTTTCCAGCAGCTTCTGTAAACACAACGCCGTGGTAACTAGGGTTAGGCTCAGTTAAAGCTTTAAACTTGTCGTTTTGCTTCCAGTCAAATTTTCCGCCGTCAATAATAACTCCACCAATTGTAGTTCCGTGTCCGCCAATAAACTTAGTTGCAGAATGCACCACAACATCAGCACCATATTCAATAGGTCTAACAAGGTATGGCGTAGCAAATGTGTTGTCTACAATAAGAGGAATTCCAAAACTGTGAGCAATTTTAGCAATTTCTTCAATGTCCACAACATCAGAGTTAGGGTTGCCTAAAGTTTCAATAAAAACAGCCTTTGTGTTTTCCCTAATGCTCTTTTTTAACTGCTCAAAATTGTCTGGCTCAAAAAAACTCACTTCAATGCCAATTTCCTTAAATGTGTGTGCAAAAAGGTTAAATGTTCCACCATATATGTTTCCAGCCGCCACAATGTGGTCGCCAACGCTTGCAATGTTTTGAACAGCGTAGGAAATTGCAGCCATACCAGAGGCAACAGCAAGAGCTGCCACACCCCCCTCAAGAGCGGCAATTCTTCTTTCAAAAATGTCGCTAGTAGGGTTAGTTAGCCTAGTGTAAATGTTTCCAGCGTCAGCTAAAGCAAATCTGTCTTCTGCCTGTTTGCAGTTGTCAAAAACAAATGAGCTAGTCTGGTAAATAGGCACAGCCCTAGCCCCAGTAGCAACATCAGGCTGTTCCTGTCCAACGTGTAATTGTAAAGTTTCAAATTTGTAATTTCTTTTAGTCATTTTTTTCTATCCCCTTTTCTTTTTTATACTCCATTATTTTTTTTAATTAATCTTCAAAAAGTGTAGTTGAAAGGTATCTGTCGCCAGTGTCTGGTAATAAAATAACAATTTTCTTTCCCTTGTTTTCCTCTCTTTTAGCCAATTCTATTCCAGCAAATAAGCTAGCGCCAGAAGAAATGCCAACAAGCATACCTTCGCTTCTGCCAAACTCTCTAGCAGTTTTAAAAGCATCTTCGTTTCCAACTGTTATAATTTCGTCGTAAACATCTGTGTTTAAAGCTTTAGGAACAAAACCTGCTCCAATGCCTTGAATTTTGTGAGGGCCAGCCTTTCCACCAGAAAGAACAGCAGATGTACTAGGCTCAACAGCAATAATTTTAACATTAGGGTTTTTTTCTTTCAAAAACTCACCAACGCCAGTAATAGTGCCACCAGTTCCAACACCAGATACAAAAATGTCAACTTCGCCGTTTAAATCTTCCCAAATTTCAGGCCCAGTAGTTCTCTTGTGATGTTCAGGGTTAGCTACGTTGTCAAACTGCCCAAGAACAATAGAGTTGTCAATTTCCTTGCTTAATAAATAAGCTTTTTCAATAGCGCCTTTCATTCCTTTGCTGCCCTCAGTTAAAACAACTTCAGCCCCATAAGCCTTTAATAGCTTTCTTCTTTCAATGCTCATAGTTTCAGGCATAGTCAAAATTGCCTTGTATCCTTTAGCCGTAGCCACAGCAGCAATACCAATGCCAGTGTTTCCACTAGTTGGCTCAATAATAACAGCTCCGTCTGTAATAAAGCCTCTCTTTTCAGCGTCTTCAATCATAGCAAGAGCAATTCTGTCTTTAACACTGCCAGCTGGGTTAAAATACTCCATTTTAGCATAAAGCCCAGAAACATTGTGCTTTTTAGCAAAATTGTCAATTTTAACCATAGGCGTCTTTCCAATAAGTTCAGTCATACTGTTGTAAACCATTTTAAATCTCCTTTAACACATTTCCTAGTTTTATTCTATGTTTAACTGGTTTTACTATACCATACTTTTCCTACTTTGTCAATATGTTTTTTAATGTTTTAAAAAAGGCTGAAAACAACCTTTTAAATAATAAAATCGTTTCCAACCCTGTTTTCATAGTCTAAAATTAAGTCAGCAAGAGTAACATTGTCCACAATGTTGTTAATTGCATCATAAATTTTTTGCCAAAGAGAAAGAGTAACACATTCTTCTGCCCTTTCACAGTTGTTCGTTTTGTCGTCAAGGCAAGCAACAGGGGCTAAACTGCCCTCAGTAAGCCTTAAAATCATACCAACTGTGTAATCTTCAGGCCTTTTAGCTAGTTTGTATCCGCCTTTAGAGCCTCTAAGCCCTTTAACATAGCCAGCCTTAACTAAAGATGTAATAATCTGCTCAAGGTACTTAATTGAAATGTCCTGCCTTTCGCTAACACTTTTTAACGGGATATATTCTCCATTGTTGTTAATAGCTAAATCAATCATTAGCCTTAACGCATATCTCCCTTTCGTAGAAATTTTCATATACTTCACTCCATTTTTTCATATCAGCTTTATATGATTATACTCCCAAAAACCTTTTTTGTCAATCTACCTGCTGTATCTAATAATAATAAGCTCCACACCAAGCTTGCTGTTAATAACTCCCGTTTTAATCTCAAAGTCGCACTTGCAACAGTCCTTTAAAGCCTCCATTAACGTTTTAACACTAAAATTAGCCCCTTGAGTTAAACAGTTTTTAACAATAAAATCCCTTTGCTTAATTTCCATAGCAATTTGCCTATAATTCATTTTTTTGTAAACACTTAAATATTTACATTGTAAAATAAGCCTAAATTGCCTTGAAATCATAGCTAAAATAGATATAGGCTCTTGCCCGTCAAAAATCATATTGTTGTAAATTTGAAGTGCAATATCAAGCTTTTTGTTTCCAATTGCGTCAACCATATTAAATATGTTCACTTCGTTGGATTTTGTGCAAATCTCGTCAATGTCCTTTTTCTCAATTTTCCTTTGCCCACAATAGTCCATAAGCTTTTGAACTTCAACTTCAATGTGGTTCATATTGTGCCCAATGTTGTTAATTAAATATGAGGCAACATCGCTTTCAATTTGCTCTTTGCTAATTTTAATAATCCACTTAATAAGCTCGTTAAAGTCAGGAGGGTTCATTTCAGCACAATACCCAACTTTTTTAACCATCTTGTAAAGGGAAGACCTTTTGTCAACCTTCTCCTCCACAAAAACAAAAACCGTTTCTTTGCTACAATCTTTTAAATACTCAGCCATAGCAGTAGAGTCTGCCTTTCGCCCCTCTTTAAATAAACCAGAACCATACACCATAACAAGCCTGTATTGGCTAAAAAAAGGAGCAGTTTCTCCAGAAGCAATAATTTTTTCAACACCCACACTTCCTTCAAAAACTTCCTCGTTCATAAGGGCGTTCTCTTTGTCAACAACTGAGTTTTTAAGCTTTTCGCTAGTTTTTTTAACAAGATAATCTTCTTCCCCAAAAATCAAATAAACATTTTTAAAATTTCTGCTTTTAATATCAGCTTCAATATTTTTCATTAAACCACCAACTTAAAAAAGTCCACTCAAAAGAGTGGACTTAAATTTAATTAGCCTTTGAAGACTTAGCATATTCAGTAACTCTAGTTTCTCTAATAAGGTTCACCTTAATGTTGCCAGGGTATTCAAGCTCGTTTTCAATTTTCTTAACAATATCCCTAGCCATAAGCACCATATCATCATCACTAATCTTTTCAGGCAATATCATAACTCGCAACTCACGACCAGCTTGAATTGCGAAAGACTTTTCAACTCCATTAAATGAATCTGCAATATCCTCTAATGCTTGTAAACGCTTGATATAGTTTTCAAGAGTTTCACTTCTAGCACCAGGTCTAGCAGCACTAATAGCGTCAGCTGCCTGCACAATAACAGCAATAACACTTTGTGGCTCAACATCGCCGTGATGTGACTCAACAGAGTTAATAACCACACTAGGCTCTTTGTACTTTCTGCAAACGTTAGCCCCAAGCTCAATGTGAGTGCCCTCCATATCTTGGTCAATAGCCTTTCCAATGTCGTGTAATAAACCAGCTCTCTTAGCAAGGTTCACATCAACACCAAGCTCGCCAGCAATAACACCACAAAGGTGAGCAACTTCAATAGAGTGCTGTAACACATTCTGCCCGTAGCTAGTTCTGTACTTTAACTTTCCTAAAAGCCTAACAATTTCAGGGTGTATACCGTGCACACCAGTTTCAAAAGTAGCGTTTTCTCCAGCCTCTTTAATAGCCATTTCAACTTCATACCTAGCCTTTTCCACCATTTCTTCAATTCTGCCAGGGTGAACACGGCCGTCAACAATAAGCTTTTCTAAGGCAATTCTAGCAACTTCACGCTTCATAGCCCCAAAACCAGATAAAATAACAGCTTCAGGCGTGTCGTCAATAATAAAGTTAATGCCTGTTAGCTGTTCCAAAGTTCTAATGTTTCTGCCCTCTCGTCCAATAATTCTGCCTTTCATTTCGTCGTTAGGCAAGTTCACAACAGAAACAGTAGTTTCAGCCACGTGGTCTGCTGCACAACGCTGGATAGCGTCCGCAACAATTTCTCTAGCCTTTTTGTCAGCCTCAGCCTTAGCCTCAGCTTCCATTTCTTTAATCATAACAGCAACTTCGTGCTTAACCTCGCCTCTAACGCTTTCAACAATAAAGTCTTTAGCCTCGTCAGTGGTTAAGCCAGAAATACGCTCAAGTTCAGACAACTGCTTAGCCTTAATTTCCTCAACTTCCTTCTTTTCACTTTCAACAAACTCAAGTTTTTGGCTAATTTGTTCTTCCTTCTTTTCTAAAAGAGCAGTTTTCTTGTCCACAGCGTCCTCTTTTTGAGTAATACGCTTTTCAAGACGCTGAATTTCATTTTTTCTGTCCTTACAATCCTTGTCCACTTCGTTCTTAATTTTAAGGGCTTCTTCCTTAGCCTCTAAAAGAACTTCTTTTTTAGTAGCCTCTGCTGCCTTTCTAGCCTCAAGTTTAATGTTTTCGGCCTCTCTTTCAGCAGAACCAATTTCAGCCTCAGCAAATCTCTTTCTAATATATTTACCAATAGCTATACCTACTATAAGTGAAATCAAAATAGATGCAAAGACGATACATAACCATATAATTGTTTGTGTATCCAGTCTAGACACCTCCTATTAAATTTTCAAAGTTCAGCACAATACTTAATATATAGTTCTAAACAAAATATGTAACTAAAGTAAATTTATATTTAAGCTATACAAATTCACCAATCATCACATCATCTATTTTATTACTTTTTCACTTACTTGTCAAGTAATTCCGACCCTAAATTCTTCTTTTCTCAATTTTATAATAATCAAACCTGCTAGTAGTTATAATTTTTGGCACAATTTTTACACAATACTTCTTTTCAATTTCAATTAAAGTCTTTTCTAAATATTCAATAATAGTTTTGTTTGCCTGAATTTCAACATAGTTGTAAATAGTGTCCTCAAAAAGGCTAACTAAATTGTTGGTAATTTCACAGCCAATAAACACAACGTCTTTAATAACACCGCTTCCGTCGCAACAAGAGCAAGGGTGGAAAATATACTTGCTTAAAGGCTTTCTAACCTTTTCCCTGCTAATCTGTAAAAGTCCCAGCTCAGTAAAGTTGTAAACAATTGACTTTGTGCTGTCTTTTGAAAGCTCCTTTTTTAAAAGAGAAATAATTTCCTCTTTTTCCTCTTTTGTTTCAGTGTTAATAAAGTCAATAATTATAATTCCGTTTAAGTTTCTAAGCCTAATTTGCCTAGCAATTTCAAAAACAGCCTCTTTGTTTATGTTTGTGCCTTTAATAGCCTTTCCGCTGTTAATGTCAATAACAGTCATTGCCTCAACCTCGTCAATAACAAGGTAAGCCCCGCTTTTAAGCCAAACTTTTTTGTGAAAAAGCTTTTCAATTTGCCCCTCAATTAAAAACTTGTTAAACATAGGAACTTTTTCTTCGTATAAAACCACGTTTTCAAATTCCCCGTCTAAAATTTTAAACATCTCTTTGGAATTAACAACAATTTCGTCAAAAAAGCCAAATCTCCTAATGTGGTCAACAATTTGGTTTTCGTTTTTAAACAAAGTAAAAGGAGCTTTTGCAAACTCGGCCGTTTTCTCAATTTCTAAAATTTTTAAATTAAGCTTTTTAATCTCCTTTTCAATTTCCTCTTCTGTGGCGTTTTCAGCCCCAGTACGAATAACAACACTATGCCCTTCTAAACAATTTTTCCTAGCAATTTCTCTAAGTTTCTCTCTTTTTCCATCGTCTAAAATTCTCTTTGAAACTCCACACTCTCTCTTGTCTTTAACAACAACACAAAATCTTCCGCTAACACTAATTTCGCTTGTTGCAACAGCACACTTTTTGTCAAAAGCCTCTTTAGTAATTTGTAAAAGAATTTCAGAGCCGTTTTTAATTTTTTTGTTGCTTTCTTGTAAAAAAACTTTTTCGCCTTTTCCAATTTCCACAAAACAAATGCCGTTAGGCAGAGTCTTTTCAACCCTGCCTAGATATATGTCTGAAACGCTAATTTTGCTGCTTTTTTCTTGAAAAATAACTTCAAATAGTTTTTCCTTTTCCAATAAAGCTATTCTGTAAATAGGCGAAAAACAATCTACATAAATTCTTCTTCCAAACATAATGGCAATAAATCTCCCTCGTGTTCAGTGTAAAGAGTTCCTCTTAAAATATCCACCTTTTCAAACCTAAATTCAAGGCCAAGCTTGTTGTAAATATACTCAATTAAAACATCAATTTTTAAATTAGCCTTGCTACCAGTTGCAATGTTAGCATAAATTTCAGTTTTCTCTCCGTCCTTGTCCACAGTTAAACTCTTAATTAATGGCCTAATGTCCACAGTTTTAGTTTTCTTTTTAACAGTTCTTTCAATTAAAATTTCATCACTCTCTAAAATTTCTTGAACAACGCTAGAAACTTTTTCATACTGTCCATCAAGGCTAACACAATAATCAGCAAACCTAACAGAACTAGCACAGTTTTCGCTTGAATTTTCAAGCTCAATAACTTGTAAAATTTCAATATCTAAAGGAGTTGCCTCGTTTAACCTGTTTTTAATCTCCTCGCAGTCCATCTTTTCAACTAGCTGAATGTCTAAAATCTCGCCCACACTTTCAACACCAAGAGCTAAAGGAACAGCAAAAGTTGTAAGCTGGTGAGGGTTAAATCCTTGAGAGTAAGCAATTCTAATTCCAGCCTTTTTAATAGCTCTGTGAAAAAGCTGTAAAGTGTCTAAATGCCCAATAAAAATCATTCTCCCAGTTTTACTAAATTCCAACCTGTATTTAAAATTTGTATTTTTACTCAAAACACACACCTCCGCCAAACTGTGCAGCTCCACAAGATGCACAATTTTGTCTACAATTTAAAGTAACAGTTTCAGCCTTAGCTCTTTCCATCTCGTCAATAAAGAACTTTTTAGTAACACCAATGTCAATGTGGTCCCAAGGCAATATTTCGTCATAACTTCTTTCTCTGTTAGCATAAAACTCTTTTTTAACGCCCACATCTTCAAAAGCCTGAATCCAAGCGTCATATTTAAATAACTCAGACCAGCTGTCAAATTTAGCTCCAAGTTGCCAAGCTCTGTATAAAACCTTGCCAGTTCTTCTGTCGCCTCTAGCAACAGCACCCTCAAGGGAGCTAAGCTCAGGCTCGTGGTAGTTAAATTTAACTTGCTTTCTAGTCATATTTGTTTTAACATACTTTTGCTTTCTCATAAACTCGTCCACAGTAGATTGAGCGGCCCATTGGAAAGGAGTAAAAGGCTTAGGCACAAAACAAGATGAACTAACAGTAACAGCAATAGGTCTGCCTTTTCTTTCCTCTTTTGGAATTTCAAAAAACTTTTCAACAATAGCGTTAGCAAGGTTTACAATGCCAAGTAAATCCTCGTCAGTTTCAGTAGGAAGCCCCACCATAAAATATAGCTTAACTCTGTTCCAACCGCCTGCAAAAGCTAAAGCACAACCATTTAAAATTTCTTCTTCAGTAATTCCTTTGTTAATAACATCTCTAAGCCTTTGAGTTCCCGCCTCTGGTGCAAAAGTCAAACCAGTCTTTCTAACAGCTTGCACCTTTTCCATAAGGTCAAGAGAGAAAGCGTCAATTCTTAAAGACGGTAAAGATATGCTCACGCTGTCTTTAGCGTAGTTGTCAATAAGCCCGTTTGCAAGCTTTGAAAACTCTCTGTAATCTCCAGTTGAAAGGCTAGTAAGGCTAATTTCTTCGTGTCCAGAGTTTTTAATTAAAGAGTCAGCTAAACCAAGCAATTTTTCACAGCTTTTCTCTCTAACTGGCCTGTAAACATAACCAGCTTGGCAAAATCTACACCCTCTAATGCACCCTCTAAAAACTTCTAAAGTAACTCTGTCGTGAACAGTTTCAATAAGAGGAACAAGTTGCTTTTCAGGGTAGAAAGCAGTGTTCATATCTTTAACAATAACTTTTTTAATCTTCTTCTTAGCTTTAGGGTGGTTAGGAGTAAAACTTTCAATTTCCCCGTTTTCCTTGTATGTAACATCATAAAACTTAGGAACATAAATTCCGTCAATTTCTAAACACCTTTCAAGAAATTCCTCTTTACTTCCTCCCCTAGCCTTAATTTCTTTGTAAATGTCTAAAAACTCGTCGTAACTCACTTCACCCTCGCCAATGTAGAAAATGTCCACAATTTCAGCCAAAGGCTCTGGGTTGTAAGCACAAGGCCCGCCAGCAATAACAATAGGCATATCCTCCCCTCGCTCGCAAGCCCAAATAGGAATTCCAGCAAGGTCAAGCATATTTAAAATGTTTGTGTAACTCATTTCATATTGTAAAGTAAAAGCCACAAAATCAAACTTTTTAAGCTCGTCACCAGTTTCAAGAGCAAATAAAGGAATGTTTTGCTCCCTCATTTTTTCTTCCATATCATACCAAGGAGCAAAACATCTTTCGCAGTAAGTGTCGCTTCTTCTGTTAAAAAAATAATATAAAATTTGTAAACCTAAATGGCTCATACCAACTTCGTAAACATCAGGGAAACAAAAAGCAATTCTAACATCTACTTCCTCAGGGTTTTTAACAACCATATTAATTTCATTTCCAATATATCTAGCAGGCTTTTCAACCTGCAACAAAATTTCTTTAAGCATATTTTTCCTCCGTAAAATCATACATTAATAAAATTATAACACACTTTCCAAAATTCTAAAAGAAAAAAATATCTTCCATTTTAAAATTAAGCCCTCTTTTTTTAATAAACTCAAGAATTTTTTCTTCGCAAATAATTTTCCCGTCAACATAAAAAATGCTGTAAAAATCAAACCCAAGTTCTTTAATAACTTCTTTAAGGCTTTTTTCTTTGCTAATAAAAAACACTCTTTTCTTGCTTTTTCTGTTGTTTTTTTTAAACAAAATAGAGTAAAAAATGTAGCTAAGCCTAACATCATATAATAAAAACTCTCTGTATAAATAAAGACATAGAAAAAAAGAAAGAAAACTAAACTCAAAAATAAAACTTTCCACAATAATAAATAAAAATAAAAAAGCCATAAAAATTTTCCCAGTTTTAAAAACAACCCTAACCCCTTTTATGCTTCCAATAAAATATCCAACAACACACTCTAAAAACCTTGCAAAGTCAAGAGGGTAAATTGGAAGTAGGTTAAAAATTCCAAGACAAAGGTTGATTTTCCCAACTTGGTGCTTAAAAAAAATAACACCAAAAATTAAATTTAAAATAGGGGGAAAAATAAATATAAAACACTTTTTAAAAATCCCCAGTTCTTCAATGCTAGCAATTTCAGAATAAAGCCCAAAAGGCATAAAAACAATTTTTTCACACTTCCTCTTAAAAATAAAAGCAATTAAAATGTGAGCCATTTCGTGAATAAAAATAGAAAAATAGAGAATAAAAAATTGCCCTGTATATCCCAGAGCAATCATAAGTAAACTCACAAATATAAAAGATAACCTAATACAAACTTTCACCTAAACCCTCCATATAATATTCATAAGGATTAATATGCTCGCCATTTTCCATAATTTCGTAATGTAAATGTGGGCCAGTGCTGTTTCCTGTGCTTCCAGTTAAGGCAATAACTTGCCCTTTTTCAACCTTCTCGCCTTTTTCAACTAACACCTTGTTTAAATGAGCATATAATATAGTATAGCCGTCATTTGTATCGTACTTAACCCAGTTCCCATAGCTGCTTGAAACACCTTTGTCTAAAACAACCCCGCTTTTAACAGCTAACGCATCTGTGTTTAAAGGAACGCCAATGTCAAGCCCTTTGTGGTTTTCCTCCTTTTTTGTAATAGGGTTTAACCTAGAGCCAAAAGTGTCTGTAATAGTTCCGTTTTCAACAGGCACAGCCCATTTTTTTTCTTCCTCTTTTTCTTTCTGCCTTTTTAAATATGAGTTTTCTTCTAACTCGTTAATGTAGCTCATAGCATCCTCGTTAGGAATAAAAACTTCGCCGTTCCCAAAAAACTGCCCGTCTTTAGCAATAGTTTTAATCTCCTCAAAAGTGCTTTCAATGCTTTCTTTGTCTGTGTTGTAGCTAATTAAATTAATAACCTTTTCGCAAACTTCAGGCCTAAGCCTGCATATTCCAATTAAAACAATCATAATTCCTAAACAAAGGTTCAGCCTAAGAAAAAAAGTTGATTTTTCTTTGCTGTTTTTTTGAACATAATAACTTCTTCTGTGGTTTGCACAATATCTTTTATCCATAATCTCACCTCTTTATAATATATGAAAAAAGGTGAGATTTTATTCCATTTTATCTCGGCAAAATAGCAAATGCAATAACCATAACAAAGCCTAAGAAATATAAAAATGGGCTTAACTTTTCTTTCTTCACAAAAACGTGAATTAAAACATAGCTAATTACACCCATAGAAGTACCAATTAAGACACTGTTAGTAATAGGCATTAAAAACATAGCTAAAAAAGCAGGAACAGCCTCGGTAATGTTTTCAAAATCAATTAACTTTGCAACCCCCATCATCATAACACCAGCAACAATAAGAGTTGTAGCAGTGGCAGCGCTAGGCACAAGAGAAACAAGAGGAGTAAAAGGCACAGTCAAAATAAATAAAACTCCAGTAATAACTGCCGTAAGCCCAGTTCTTCCACCCTCAATAACACCAGTTGTAGACTCCACATAAGTTGAAACTGTAGGAGAGCCAATGCTTGCACCTAAAGCGGTTGTAATTGCGTCAGCCTCAAGAATTCTAGGCACATTTCTCTTCTTTTTAACCCCGTCGTGAGAAATTGCCACATAATTGTCCATTGCAATAAACATACTCATAGTTTCAAATATGTTCATAATACAAAGAGATAATACAATAATAATAACGTTAGTTAAACTTCTGTAAAGCCCTTCTTTGCTAGAAAAATCAAAAAGCCCCGCAAAGTCCATTTTAAAAGCAAAGAAACTAAAATCAATTGAAAACTCAGCCAAAATTTCTTTGTTAAAATGCACAAGCCCAAGAGGTATAGCAATAATAATACATAAAATTTTTCCAATAAAAATAGCGCCGTGAATATGCCTTTTCAACATAATAACAATAACAAAAACCATAAAAATAGCAAGAATAGCGCTAATGTTGTGGCTGTTAGAAAAATCTAAACTAAAAATATGAGCATAACTGCTCTTAGAGTCAAAATTAATAATGTGAGCCTTAGCAAGGCCAGTCATAGCAACTAAAAGGCCAATGCCTGTGCTAACAGCATACTTTAAGTTGTTTGGGATAGACTTGTGAATTCTCTCCTCCATACCAGTAATATCCAAAATAAAAAATAAAATTCCAGAAATAAACACCATAGCAAGAGCTTGGTTGTAAGAATACCCAAATCCTTTGCACACAGTGTAAGTAATAAAGGTTGCAATAGCTACACTAGGCCCTTGCACAAAAGGTAAGTTAACAAAAAGCCCAATAAAAATAGAGCCAAGCCCAGCGGCAATAAAAGAAATAGCAGTTAAGGCAATAAGCATTTGCCTTGAAACATCGCCGTTAATTAAGCCAAAAGCCTCCACAATAATTTCAGGCACAAGCATAACAGCGTAAATTAAAGTAAAATAGTTAGTAACTCCAGCTAAAAACTCTGTACGCACAGAAGTGTTGTGTTTTCCTAACGAAAAGTAATCATAAAAAAAATTCTTAAACGACCTCAAACATAAGTCCTCCCAACTTAAAAAACTATTTTAATTATAGCATATAAACTATATTTTTTCAATAAAATAATAAAAGGCTATAAAAATATAGCCTTTTACATAAAATCTCCGTTTTTTTCTTAACTTTTTCTATAAAAGTTTTTCAAAGTCTTTGGTTGGCATAGGCTTTCCAAAGTAGTAACCTTGGTAATATTCACACTCAAGCTGAGCTAAAAAGTCAAACTGCTCCTTCTGTTCAACACCTTCCACAACAACACCCATTTCTAACTGCTTGCATAACTGCACAGTGTATTTAATAATGTTGTTGCCCTTTTCAGTTCCAATTTGGTCAACAAAACTTTTGTCAATTTTCAAAATGTCAAACTTTAAATCAGCCATAGTCTTTAAAGAGGAATACCCCACACCAAAGTCGTCTAATAAAATTTTAAACCCTTTTTTGCTTAATTTTTCTAAAATTTCCTTTAGCTTTTCTTCGTTGCCCACAAGTGAACTTTCAGTAACTTCAAACTGAATATACTTAAATTCAATTTTATACTCGTTAATAATTTCAATCAGCCTAGAAATAGCATCTTCCTTGTCTAAATAGTTTCTAGAAAGGTTCACAGAAATAGGAACAACCTCTTTCCCTTGGTCAATCCATTTTCTCAATTGCTTGCAAACATCAATTAAAACAAGCTCGTCAATGTCTTGAATATACCCTTGCTCCTCGCAAATAGGAATAAAAATATATGGGGAAATAATGCTGCCATATTTATGCCACCTAACTAAAGCTTCAGCCCCAACAACCTTTTCGCCCTTGCTGTCATATTTTGGTTGAAGCCACGCCTTAAACTCCTTGTTTAAAATGCCACGCTTAATATCGTCTTTTAAAGCAATAATTTCAAGCTCTTGGTTGTGCATTTTTTCGTTGTATACACAGCAAATGTTGTCTTTGTTGCAGTTGTGCTTAGCTAAGTTCACATAAGTGCAAAGGTCTTTAAAGCTTTCCTTTTCCTCTTTCATAAAATAAATGCCAATGTAATATTCAATAGGAATAGAACGGTCAATTTTCTCAATATAAATTCCATCTAGTTTTTGAAAAACATCTTCTCTCTTTTCAGCTTCCAAAATAAATTTAAAGTCGCCAAAATGGCTGTGAGCTATAACAACGTCTTCTCCTAAATACTCTTGAAGATAATTGTAAATTTCTAATAAAATATATTCAACGCCTTTTAAACCGTTAACGTTTGTAATAGCACTAATGTTTTCAATTTGTAAACTAATAAAAGCTCTGTATTTAAACTTTTTCCCGTTTTTCTGTAAATAATTTTCTAAATAATATTCGTTGTGCCCTTTTGTAATAGAGTCTGTGTATGCTATATCTCTAAGACTTTTGTTAATCTGGTTGTATTTATTAAAAATTTTAGCAAAACAAATTGTAAAAATAAAAATCAAAATAGCAGAAATTTGGTTTAAAGGTCTAGTGATGTTTCTAGTCGCCTCAAAAACAATATCCTTGTTCACCCTAACTAAAATCCACCAGTTTTCGCTTTCGTTATGAATTCTTTTCATAACCTCTTTGTAATACATATAAACTTTTTTGCCCTTATACTCAAAATATTGATAATTCCCCTTTTTTTCATCAATATCTTTTTTCAAGTTTTCAATGGATTTTTTGTTAATATCATAAATTTCCACAACCTCAAAAAAGTTGTCCTCGGCAGAATTTCCAGCAATCAAGTTTCCAAAGTTGTCCATTAAATACACATCTACGTCGTTTGACTTAACATTTAAAGACTTGCTAAAGCTTTCTGTGTCTAACGACGCCCAAACAACAGCAACAACCTTTCCAAACTTGTCGTAAACTGGAACAGCGTAAACATTAACTTGAGTTTCGTCGTCAAGAGAGTAAATAACATTAGAAATAACTTCTTCTCCCTTTTTCGCTCTTTGAAAATAATCTCTTTGTGAAACGTCATACATCTCGCCGTTTGTTGCATAACTTTTTCCATCTAAATAAGCTATAGCAATTTTTCTGTATCTACTAGTTTCAATTCTAAAATTAAGCTCACTCACAATTTTGCTATAGTCTTTCAAATCTTCTTCATCAATTTCTTTTGCAATATTTCTTAAATTTCTAAAATTCTGAGTTAATTCATCTTCAATATGCTCGCTAATATGCTTTGCAATTTCTTCAGTGTCATCTAGATATTTTAACTTAACAGATTTATACACAAAATAATTAGCTAAAGCAACTAAAATAATAACAATAAGCCAAAAAATAACAACTTGAATAAAAACTGACTTATTTTTCAAATACCTAAACATAATAAAAAACCTTCCAAAATTATTTAAATAAAGTCAAACTTAAAACATTCAACAATCTAAATTCATTATAATTTATCTAAAAAAATAATCAAGCCTTTTTTAAAAAAGGCTACTAAAAAAGTAGCCTTTAAATTACATATTTTCTTTTTCTAAAATTCCCTCAACAATTTTAACAGGCGTAGCAGGAAGCTCTCTAATTCTAACACCAACAGCGTTGTAAATAGCGTTGCAAATTGCTGGAGATGGAGTGTTAATAACAATTTCGCCAATAGACTTTGCGCCAAAAGGCCCAGTTGGTTCGTAGCTAGATTCAAACTCAACACTAATTTCGCCCATATCAAGTCTAGACGGAATTTTATATTCCATAAAAGAGTTAGAATAATCTCTACCCTCTTTGCTGTACACAACATCTTCGCTAAGAGCCATACCAATGCCTTGAACAATACCGCCCTCAGCCTGAACTCTAGCAAGGTTAGGGTTAATAACAGTTCCGCAGTCAACGCAAGCAGAGAAGTTAATAATCTCCACAACACCAGTTTCCTTGTCTAACTCAATTTCAACAACACCAGCCATAAAAGGAGGAGGAGAAACAGTGCTCTGCTCAGACACAGTAACCATAAGCTGGCCAACAGGCGAACTTTGAGCCTTAGTAACAATGTCAGCTAAAGAAACCTTGTTTTCTACATTTTCGCTTTCAAAAACAAACTTTCCGTCAAATTCACATTCACTAGCCTCTTTTTCTAAAATGCCAGAGCCAACTTCAACAATTTTTTCTCTCATAAGGTTGGCACACTTAATAGCGGCTCTACCAGTTAAATAAGTAGTAGATGAAGCGTAAGAACCAGAGTCATAAGGTGAAACATCAGTGTCCACGCCAAAAGTTGAAATATTGTCAATCTCTGTATCTAAAATGTCAGCCACCATCTGAGCTAAAATTGTGTCGCACCCTGTACCCATATCAGTACAACCCACAATCATATTGTAAAAACCGCCGTCGCCAAGCTTAAGAGTCATACCACCAATGTCAATGTTTGAAATAGAGCTAGACTGCATAGCAAGAGCAGCTCCCATAGCCCTAATTTTTCCGTTGCCCATATCCTTAGCAGGGTAATACTTGTCCCAGTTGCTCATTTCCTTGGCCTTTTCAAGACATCTGTCTAAAGCGCAAGCGTTAGCCGTCTCGCCATAATAAGCAGGCATTAACATACCCTCTCTAGTCATATTTTGGAATCTAAGCTTAATAGGGTCAATTTTTAAAATTTCAGCAAGCTCGTCAATGCAAGATTCAAGAGCAAAAATGCCTTGAGTAGCACCATACCCTCTGTACGCACCAGCAGACATAACGTTAGTGTAAACTACATCATATTTAAACCTAAAAGCCTCCATTTTAGAATAAAGAGCCATAGACTTGTGGCCAGTAAGCCCAACAGTAGTAGGTCCGTGCTCGCCGTAAGCGCCAGAGTTAGAAAGAGCGTACATATCGCAAACTCTAATTCTTCCGTCTTTGTCAGCACCAATTTTAACAGTAACTTCCATAGCGTGTCTAGGGCTTGAAATAGTTTGGCTTTCTTCTCTAGTAAAAATAATCATAGCAGGTCTGCCAGTTAAATAAGTTATAATAGCAGGGTAAATTTCTGAAATAGCGCTTTGCTTTGCGCCAAACCCGCCACCAATTCTAGGCTTAACAACTCTAACCTTGCTTTTTTCAATGCCAAGAGCGTTAGCCACAATTCTCCTAACGTGGAAAGGAATTTGAGTTGAAGAAACAACTTTCAATCTTCCGTAGTTGTCCATTTCAGTGTATGTTCTAAAAGTTTCCATCATAGCCTGCTGAACAGCCTTAGTCTTGTAAGTTCTTTCAATAACAACATCACATTCGCTCATAATTCTGTCAACGTCGCCGTCCTCGTCGCAACCGCTTGCAACAAGGTTTCTCTTGTTGTCAGCCCCCACAGGGCATTGAGCAAACCAGCTTTCCTCAGGGTGAATAAGAATTTCATTGTCCTTAGCCTCTTTTGGGTCAAGAATAGGAGTTAAAACCTCGTATTCAACCTTAATAAGCTTTAAAGCCTTTAAAACAGCCTTTTCGTTTTCGCCAGCAACAATAGCAACATTGTCGCCAACATATCTTAAATGCTTGTCAAGAAGAAGCCTGTCGCAAGGGCTGGCTTCAGGGTAAGTTTGCCCTGCAAGAGTAAACCTTTTTTGGCTAACGTCTTTGTAAGTAACAATTTTAACAACACCAGGAACTTTTTCAGCAATAGAAGTGTCAATGCTTTTAATAATAGCGTTAGCATAAGGGCTTTTTAATAACTTAACAACTAAACAATTCTTAGGAGCAATGTCCTCAGTGTAAACTGGCTGGCCAGTAACAAGCTGAATAGCGTCTTTTTTTCTAATAGAGGTGTTCACATATTTCATATTTTTATACCTCTCTTTCT
Source organism: uncultured Clostridia bacterium (assembly GCA_944384235.1). Classification (GTDB taxonomy): domain Bacteria; phylum Bacillota; class Clostridia; order Lachnospirales; family CAG-274; genus Gallispira. The sequence continues at coordinate 52,932 of CALWSP010000021.1, read as the reverse complement.
TTCAATAAATTTTTCTAAAGCTCTAAGCTGGCCTTGGTAGCCAGTACATCTGCAAAGGTTTCCAGCCAAATATTTTTTAACACTTTCTCTGTCAATTTCGTCAAGCTCTCTCATCATCATAACAACGTTCACAATAAAACCAGTGTTGCAAAAACCACATTGCTCAGAACCCTCGTCAGCCATACAAAGGCCAAACTCTAAAGCCTCGCTTTCAAGCCCCTCAAGAGTTTCAATTTCAGCCCCGTCAACATCTAAAGCAAGAACTGCACAAGAAAGAACAGACTTGTTGTTCACAATAACAGTGCAAAGACCGCAGTTAGTAGTTTCGCAACCACACTTCACGCTGTAACAACCAAGCTCTCTTAATAATTTATATAAAGTAGTGTCAGCCTCAACAATAGCTTCTCTTTTTATGCCATTTAATTTAAAACTCACAACCATTACATAACCGCCCTTCTATTTCTTTCAATAAGAACTTTAGCAACACTTTTTCTGTACTTTTCAGTAGCTCTTAAATTGCTGCCAAAAACAAACTGCTCAACAATTTTGTCGCTTTCCTCGTTAAAATCGCAATCAAAAAATCTAGCCTTAGTTGGCTTAGCACCAATAACAACACGCATTTTTTCGCCGTTTCTAGCCACACAACAGTTTAACATAGGAAAATCAGTCTTAGTCAATCTAACACTGTCGTAACTTGCCTTTAAACCTTTTTTAGGCAAAATAATAGAAACAAGAACGTCCCTGTCGTAATCCATTTCAATAAATTCTTCAATTCCAACAATGCCTTTTTTAAATAATTCAACTTTAGCGCCTAAAGCAAGAAAAACAGTTAACACGTCAGAAAAACCAAACCTTCCCCAAACACTTCCGCCAACAGTAGCAAGGTTTCTAAACTGCACGCCCACAATAGACTCAACAGCCTTTTGAACACAGTTTCCAAAACTTTCTAAAATTTCCTTGTTGTTTTCAATTTCTCTTAAACTAACCATAGCGCCAATTTTAATTTGCTCTTTGTCGCTTTCAATTTTGTCAAGCCCTAAGTCCTTTAAGGAAATAATAGTCCCAATGTTCCCGTGGCCAAGTCTAGTCCAGCAGTTGCCTGCAACAATTTTGTTGTTTTTCTTTTGGTTAAGCTCCCAAGCCTCCTCAAGGCTTTTAGCTCTCACATAATTGTTAGCTATATACATACTCTCACTCTTTCCTTTTTATTTTCTAACACCATTGTATCATAATTCAACAAAATTCTCAAATATTTTTTCAAAAAAAGAACCGAGTAAAAACTCGGTTCTAATATTTAGAAATTAAGGTCTGAATAATTTTTCTTGCTAAACTTTGTCTGAGAACCAACACCACTAACTAACATAATGTTGCTTTCGTTTTTGTAAGAAACAATTTTAATTTCTGGCTTAACATATTCCTTTTTCATTTTTAAAAACCCCCTTACTCTAAAACAGTAGTAGCGTTAGTAAGAATTGTGCTGCTAACATCTGTTGTAGCTGTGTCGTTGTGAATAACACTAGCAAATAAGAAGTCCTCTGCTGTGCCACCAAAAGAAGTTGCGTCGTAAACTTTCTCGCCAAGAGTTATGCTCTTGTAAATAGTGTCAGACTTTGCAACTTCAACGCCGTTTATGCTTTGGCTAACGCTAGTCTTTCCAGCCACGTCGCTGCCCTTAATAACAGAAACTACAAAATGCTTTTCTTTTCCGTTGTTTAAAACAGCAACATCTGTCTTGCTTTCGTCTTTCACAATGTTGTGGCTTTCTTCAACCTTGTCAGCCTCAACTGTAAAGGAGTTTATGTAAATAACTGGGCTTCCAGTTGCAGTAGAAGAAATGCTAACAGTGTACTCTCCTGCTGGAAGATACATAAAGTAGTCAGTTTGCTTGTTGTCAATACCGCCACGAATAACCTTCTCGTAAAGAACTTCTCCGTTGCTGTCGCTAACCTTAACATCAGCGTCCACACCAGATGTGCTTGAACCAGTGTGCATATTCATATCAATCTTAGATGCTTCGCCTAATTTAAACTTAAAATCGCCAATAAATTTAACGTTTCCAGTTCCTTGTGTCTTTAAGTTGCTTTGCTTTTCAAAGTTAGGTAAACCTAAAGCAATGTCGTCGCCCTTGTAAGTCTTGTTTTCAAGGTTAGCAAGTGCTAGCTTTGTAAACTGAATGTCGCCGCCAACAAATTCAGTGTCGTTGCTTCCAGCAGCTAATTTTATGCTACTTGGCTCAGCACTATATTCACTTAAAGCAACTGTATACTCGTCACCAACATTAAATGGGCTTGTTTCAGCAGTTTTAGAAACTTTCCAGCTTCCATCTGCTCCAACTTCAGCCTCTAAAACTTCGTTTCCTTTAGTAAGAGTAAAAGTAGTGTTTGCTACATTTGAACTACCACTAATTGTATAATCCTTAGCGTCGTCTGACACAACGTCAGTAACCTTAACTGCATATAAAGCAAGTTCAATGCTCTCGCCTCTTGTAATAGTGTGAGAACCAGCTGTAAGGTTTTCTACCTTAGCGTGACCCATTGTAGTGTCATTTGCAGTTTCAGTAGTGTTAGTTCCGTCAACCTTAAGAGTTGATGTTCCAGTCTTATTTGTTCTGTTAGACCAGAAAAGTTCAACAGTTGCAGTTCCTGTAACGTTAAATGTAACATTACCACTTGAATTTAACTTCATAGCATAGCTACAAGTGTGAGAATCGCTCTCTCCATCAAAAGTAAAAGGAGTTGAAAGAATGTAGCTGCTGTTTAAAGTTGATGAAGTAGTTCCACCAAAATAGTCATTAGTGTTCACTAATTTTCCACCATCATAATACAAATAATAAACATTTTCAGCTGCGAAAACGCTACTAACGTTCACAACCCCAACACAAGCCATAGCCATAACAGTAGCTAAAGCTGAGCTTATAAATTTCTTAAATGAAATTTTCATAAAATTCCTACTTTTTATAAACATAGGTATTTTCATACCATCTCTTTAATTGTTAATAAAATTATAACAAAAGTTCATAAAAATTTCAATATTTATAAGCAAATAGTTTCTTTTTCATATAAACTAACCAATTTAAAGCCCCATAAAACGCCCTTTAATAAATCTTTTTAAACACTTCTAACAATAAAATTCTCCACTTTGACGATTTTCATCGTTCCTCGTTCATTCCAATAGCCTCTTCAATAATGCTCCAAAGCTCGTCCCTGCCGTCTTTTGTTTCGCTGCTAAAAGGAAGTAAAATGTCCTCTTTTTCAAGTCCAAGCTCCCTTCTTAACATAGCAGTGTGCTTTTGAAGCTGGCTTCTTTTTAACTTGTCAGCCTTTGTTGCCACAATAATAATCTTATATCCATAATGCTTTAACCACTCATACATCATTTTGTCGTTAGCCCCTGGCTCGTGTCTAATGTCAATAAGTAAAATAATAGCTCTAAGCTCCTCCCTTTTCAAAAGGTAGCTTTCAATCATTTTGCCCCACTTGGCAATTTCAGTCTTAGGAGCTCTAGCATATCCATATCCAGGCAAATCCACAAAATATAACTTGTCCTCAACGTTGTAAAAGTTAATAGTTCTAGTTTTTCCAGGGTTTTGGCTGGTTCTTGCAATAGCCTTTCTGTAAACCATAGAGTTAATTAAAGAACTTTTTCCAACGTTAGACTTTCCAGCAAAAGCCACTTCACACTTTCCGTCTGTTGGATATTGGTTTTTTCTAACTGCCACCGCATCAAGCGAAACATTGTTTACTTTCATTTAAAAATCCTCCTGTAATCTAACTTCAACTTCTCTTTTGCTAAGCAAAAGCTCGTCTTTTTCAACATCACACTCGTAAGCTAAAACTTTAACACCGCTTTCTACGGCAGTTTTTAAAGCCTCATAAAACTGAATGTGCCTTTCTTTGTTTGGAACAAAAAACTTGCTCCCCTCTAACTGAATAACAAAAATAATATAAGCTTCATATCCAAGCTTTTTGGCCTCAATAAGCTCTAAAATGTGCTTAATAGCCCTTTGGCTTGGAGCGTCAGGAAAGCTAACAACCCCGTCTTTTTCAAGGGTAACGCCTTTAACCTCAATAAAAGCCTTTTTTTGCCCCATTTCTACATAAAAATCAAACCTAGAGTTTTGAAATTTACACTCCCTTTTAATAAAACTAACGTTTTTAAAAAGCTTGCCTTTTTCAATTGCCTCTTCAACAACTTTGTTAGGAGCTTGAGAATCCATATTAATAAGCTTTTCTCCTTTTAAAACAGCCACAAGGGAATATTTTGTCTTTCTTTGGCTGTTGCTACTTGGCTCTAAAAAAACTTTAGCCCCTTCAATAAGAAGTTCCTTGCACCTGCCAGTGTTTTTAATGTGACACTTTTCAACTTCCCCGTTAATTAAAACATAACCTATAAATCTGTTTTCCCTTTTAATAAATTTTCCTTCAACCACACCGTTGTATTTCATCTTAAAACCTCAAAAAAATCGTGGGAAAGAACCCTCCCACGATATTCCAATTTTTCCTAGCCTCTAATTTGGCCGTTGCCGTATATAATATATTTGCTAGAAGTAAGCTCTCTAAGCCCCATAGGCCCTCTAGCGTGAAGCTTTTGTGTGCTAATTCCAATTTCAGCCCCAAACCCAAACTCGTTTCCGTCAGTAAATCTAGTTGACGCATTAACATAAACAGCCGCAGAGTCAACTTCCTGCAAAAATCTTTGGCTGTTGCTGTAATTTTCAGTAACAATACATTCAGAATGGCCAGTAGAATACTTGGCAATGTGCTCAATAGCCTCGTCAATTCCCTCTACCACTTTAATAGCTAAAATATAGTCTGAAAACTCAGTTGCATAATCCTCCTCAGTAGCTAAAATAACGCCCTCAACAATCTTTCTAGTTTCTTCATCGCCTCTAATCTCAACATTTTTTTCTTTTAAAGCTTTGGCAACTTCAGGCAAAAACTCCTTAGCAATGTCTTTGTGAATAAGAATACTTTCGCAAGCGTTGCAAACGCCAGGTCTTTGAGTTTTAGCGTTAATAATAATGTCTTTAGCCATTTTAAAATCAGCGCTTTCATCTACAAAAATGTGGCAGTTTCCAACGCCAGTTTCAATAACAGGCACAGTAGAGTTTTTAACAACAGCTTGAATTAAACCAGCACCACCTCTAGGAATTAAAACGTCAATATATCCGTTCATTTTCATCATTTCGTTGGCACTTTCCCTTGAAGTGTCCTCCACAAGCTGAACAATGTTTTCGTCAACGCCATTTTTCCTAATAGCCTCTTTTAAAACTTGAATAATAGCCTTGTTTGAGTTAATAGCCTCTTTTCCGCCTCTTAAAATAGTTGCACTTCCAGCCTTTAAACAAAGTCCAAAAGCGTCAGAAGTAACATTAGGTCTAGCCTCGTAAATAATTCCAATAACGCCCATAGGAACTCTCTTTTGGCCAATAGTTAAGCCGTTAGCTAAAGTTTTCATTCTAATAACTTCGCCAATAGGGTCGTCTAAAGAAGCAATTTGCCTAAGCCCGTCTGCCATATCAAAAATACGCTCTTTGTTTAACATAAGCCTGTCAATTAAAGATGTTTTAAGCCCGTTTTTTCTGCCGTTTTCTAAATCTATTTCGTTTGCAGAAATAATTTTTTCAAAATTCTCCTCTAAAGCCTTGCTTGCCTCTAATAAAATTTCATTTTTTTCCTTAGTTCCAAGCTTAATAAGCTCTCTTTTTGCCTTTAAAGCACTTTTTCCAATTTCAACTAAACTTTTCACTTTTAAAACCTCCTAATAATTCTGTCCTCAGTTGCAATGTAGTCCACACTCATATCATAATCATCTCTTGGTAAAGTGTTCACAATTTGCTTTTCAAAACACACACCAACACTGCATAAAAACTCGTTTGACGCTAAATATCTGTCGTAATATCCGCCGCCATATCCAATTCTGTAAAAATCTGTGTCGTAAATAAGCCCAGGCACAATAATAATTGACCTTTTGTTAGGCACAAAAATTTTGCTCTCGTCATACTTTGGCTCTAAAATGCCAATTTCGTTTTTCTCAAGCTCTTTTAAAGAGCTAATTTCAATAAAAACCATATCCCCTTTTTTGTTTTTAATAAAAGGCACAGCCACCTTTTTCCCCTTAGCAATAGACTTTTTAATAACCTCTCTAGTGTCAATTTCTGAGCCAAAGCTAACAAAACATAAAATGCTTTCGCACCTTTTATATAAATCCCAAGAAAAAATATTTCTTGTAATTGAGCCAGAAAGCCCACTTCTAATGTCCCTAAAAATTTCTCTAGCTTCTCTTTTATTCAACTAAATCACCTACAAATAATGTTCCAACCTTCTCGCCATCTAAAATGTCATATAAAATTTCGGCCTTCTCACCAGAGGCAATAACCATACTAATTTTGTGCTTTGCCAAATAATCTGCGGCCTTAACCTTTGTAACCATACCTCCAGTGCCTAAACTAGAGGCAGAACCGCCAGCAAGGGAATAAATTTCATCATCAACCTTTTCCACAACATCAATAATTTTCGCATCTTCGTCTTTGTTAGGGTCGGCAGTGTACATACCGTCAATGTCAGATAAAATAATTAATAACTCAGCCTTGGCTAACATAGCCACATAGGAAGATAAAGTGTCGTTGTCAGAAAACTCGTTAAGCTCGTCAGTGGCAATAGTGTCGTTTTCGTTCACAATTGGAACAACGTTCATTTCAATCAGCCTGTTAATAGTGTTGCTAGCGTTTCTTCTTTTAATTTCAGATTCAAAAATAGGCTTTGTCAAAAGCACCTGAGCAATATTTTGGTTGTATTCGCTAAAAAACTTTTCATAAATTTGCATAAGTAAAGCCTGCCCAACAGCAGAAGCGGCCTGCTTTCCAATAACATCTCTAGGCCTTTTGTCAAGCCCAAGCTTTTGAGCGCCAATAGCAATAGCACCAGAAGAAACTAAAATAACTTCAAGCCCTTTGTTTGATAAGTCAGTAATTACTTTTGAAAGGTCGTCAATTTTTTTCAAATTCAATTTTCCGTTGGGATATGTAAGAGAAGTAGTTCCAACTTTAACAACAACCCTTTTAATATCCTTTAATTTTTCCCTGTAATTCATCTTTGTGACCTCCACTTATTATAATCCTTATCTAATTAGAATAAATATACCACATTTTTAAACAAATTTCAATAAATAAAAAAAAATAAAAAATGCTACTAATTTTCTTAGTAGCATCTTAACTTATTCATACCTTAAAGCTTCAATAGGGTCTAAAAGAGAGGCTCTTCTAGCTGGGTAAACACCAAAAACAATGCCAATAAAGCTAGAAATAATAAAAGCAATTAATACAGCGTTTAAACTAACAACGCTTTTAACTCCTAAAATATATCCAGCCACTTGCCCAATCAAAATTCCAAAAACAATTCCAAGCAAACCGCCTAAAATAGTCAAAATCAAAGCCTCAATAATAAATTGAAGCATAATGTCTTTGTTTCTGGCTCCAATAGCCTTTCTAATGCCAATCTCCCTTGTCCTTTCAGTCACAGTAACCATCATAATGTTCATAACACCAATACCGCCAACAATAAGGGAAATGCAAGCCACAGCACTAATTAAAAGCGTCACAGTTCCAGTAACTTCGTTCATAGCCTCTAACTGCTCAGTTGTGCTTTCACAGCTGTATTTTTCAGAACTTTGGTGAATTTCATCAAGCCTTGAAATAACTCTTTCAGAAAGGTTTTCGCTCTTGTCTGGGTCCTCAGCCACAAGAGTAATGTTAGTTAAAGTTTTTTGCCCAAATAGCCTTTGAGCAGAAGTAATTGGCATAATAATGTTTTCAGGGTATTCGTTTTCATATTGCATTTCAGTTTCGGCGTTTTTGTTTTCAACAATTCCGCACACAAAATAATTTTTGCTTCCCTTCCAAGATTTTATGCTAATTTTTTGGCCAATAACACTTTCGTTGCAATAACCAAAAACTTTCAAGCTAGTAGTGTCTGTAATAACAACAACCTTGCTTTTTTCTTCAACATCGCTCTCTTTAATGTACCTGCCATATAGAAGATTAGGCGACATAATCTCGTAATAATCTTCAGTAACGCCAGTTATGTTAGAGCTGTTAGTTTCGCCTTTTTCAAGCAATTTAACACTAAAAAAGTTTGAACTAATTGTAGGGCTAATTAATTTAACCCCTTCAATTTTTTTAATTTCTTCATAGTCCTCGTAACTTAAAGCGTCGCTAGAAAACATATTTCTAGGAGAATTGCTTCTAAGCTGAACAATCATTCTTCCAACGCCAAGCTCGTCAAATTGGCTTTCAATCTCCTTTTGAGAGCCGTTTCCAATAGAAGAAATAGCAATAACAGAAGCAATGCCAATAATAATGCCAAGCATAGTTAAAATAGTTCTCATTTTGTTTGCAAAAACGTTTCTAAAAGCAGAACTAACATTTTCTAAAACATTCATTTAAATATCACCTGCTTTCATTTGCTTTTCAACTAGTCTGTCATCTATTTTAAGCCCGTCTTTAAATGTAACAATCCTTTTTGTGTACATAGCAACATCACTTTCGTGAGTAACCATAACAATTGTAACACCATCATCGTTTAACTTTTGAAAAATGTCAATAATTTCAATAGTAGATTTTGAGTCTAAGTTTCCAGTAGGCTCGTCAGCTAATATGATAGATGGTTTGTTCACTAAAGCTCTAGCAATAGCAACTCTCTGCCTTTGCCCGCCAGAAAGCTCGTTAGGCCTGTGGTTAATTCTTTTTTCAAGTCCAACTTTAATAAGAGCTTCTTCTGCTCTTTGACGCCTTTTTTTTGCCTCAACCCCAGCATACACCATTGGAAGCTCAACGTTTTCAATAGCACTTAACTTTGGTAAAAGGTTGAAAGACTGAAAAACAAAGCCAATTTTTTTGTTTCTAATTTCAGATAAATCTTTGTCTTTAACCTTTGAAATGTCAATTCCATCTAAAATATATTTTCCGCTACTAGCCTTGTCAAGGCAACCTAAAATGTTCATCATAGTAGACTTTCCAGAACCAGATGAACCCATAATAGAAACAAACTCCTTAGGCTTAACCCATAGGTCCACCCCCGATAGGGCGTTCACCTCTAAACTCCCCTGACGGTACACCTTGGTTAAACCCTCCAAAACTATCATTTTTCATTCCTCCATTTTCCTGTTTTTTCTCGTTTTCGCTTGAACTATTTTCTTGCTGGTTTAAAGCCTTAATTTCTTCTTCGCTCATACCCTCTTTAATTTTCTCATCATACACCCTAACAATTTCTTCTCCTTCGCTAAGCCCAGAAATAACTTCAACTTGGCTGTCGTTTTTCTCTCCAAGCTCAATTTTTCTCTTTTCAGCTTTTTTGTTCTCTAAAACATAAACAAACTTTTCGCCGTTTTCCTCGCCAATAGCACTGCTGTTAATAGCTAAAATATCATTTTTCTCAATAATAGCAATTTCAAGGTCTAAGTTGTATCCTGGCTTTAAAATTCCGTCTGGGTTTTCCACAGATATTTCAATAGGAACAACAGTTTCGCTTCCCATATTTGTGCTTGTAGCACTAGCAGAGCTGTCAATTTTTGTAATTTTGCCGTAATACTCTTTGCCCTCTAAACCATCAGATGTCATAACAACACTTTGCCCAATCTCAAGCTCAGGAGCGTCATATTCTTCAATGCTTGCGCTAACAATAAGCCTGTCAAAGTTTGCAACTTTCAAAATAACAGTGTTTTCCTCAGTGTAAGTCCCCTCGTCCACTAAAATTTCAGTAACCTCACCGCTAACGTTAGCATTAGTGTAGTAAACAAGCTCGCTTAAATCTTTTTCATAGTCAGCTAATTTGTCTTTTAAACTCTCTAAAGCTATTTCTTGCTGATTGTATTTAATTTTTTCCTCCTCTGTGCTTAAAGGAGTTTTAGCGCTTGAAAGCTCGCTTTGAGCTGTTTTTAAATCGTTTTCAGCCGTTGTAATGCTTAGCTTAGCAATTTTTTGCTGGTTTAAAGTTTCGTTGTATGAATTTTGAGCCTCTTTAAGGCTAGCCTCGCTTTTTTCAAGGCTTAAATTAAGGCTTGTAAGCTCACTTTGGCTAGCTCCACCAACCTCAATTAAAACTTTAGTGTCCTCAACATCTTTTAAAGCCTTTTCATACTCTGTTTGGCAGTTTTTAATAACGCTTTCTTGCTGGCTAATTTTGTTTTCGTAACTTTCAAGGTTGTTTTTAGCCTCCTCTAAAGCCTTTTTCTTAGCCTCAACTTGATATGTAAGTTTTTCTATCTCCTCTTGGCTTGCAACACTTTTTAAACTCTTTAAAGATAAATTGGCGTTTTCAATTTCCCTCTTAACATCTCTAATGCTTTTTTCAAGCTCCTCTTTTTTCTCCTCAACATCATATTCAATAAGTAAATCCCCCTCTTTAACTATGTCCCCTTCTTCAACTAAAATGCTTTTAATTTTGTTTTGCTCCCCCTCAGCATAAACCTCAATTTCATCTTCTAACATAACTTGGCCACTTGCAGAAATAGTTGTTTTAAAATCCGTTTTTTCAACTCTTTCGCTAATTCTGTTAATTTGCCTTTCGTCTTTAAAATTTTCCCTCTTTCCTTTAACTAAACAGAAAATACTTCCGCTAATAATAACTAAAACAACTAACCCTGCAATAATTTTTCTCTTGCCCTTAAAAGCTTTAGAAAAACTATCCTTAATTTTAACTTTCAATCTTCTTTCCTCCTAAAACATTTTTTTAAATTTTACAATCCTTTAATTAAATTTGCTTTAATCAAAAATTAATTTTTAATTAGAAATAAAAAAAGGAACTGCTAAAAAGCAGTTCCTTTTTCTTAGTCCTCGTATCCGTTTGGGTGGTTTAAATGCCACTTCCAAGCGCTTTCAATAATTTGCTCTAAACAGTTGAATTTTGGCTGCCACTTAAGTTCTTCAATAGCCTTTTTGCTAGAAGCAATTAAGGTAGATGGGTCGCCAGGCCTTCTTTCGCAAATTTTAGCCTTAATTTCTCTTTGAGTAACCTTTCTTGCGCACTCAATAACTTCTTTAACGCTAAAGCCAGTTCCGTTTCCAAGGTTGTATATTCCGCTAACTTCGTCTTTAAATAACTTTTCAATAGCCTTAATGTGAGCGCTTGCAAGGTCAGTAACGTGAATATAATCTCTAACACAAGTTCCGTCTTTTGTGTTGTAATCCTCCCCAAAAATAGAAATTTCCTCTCTCTTTCCAAGGGCAACTTGTAAAATAATTGGAATTAAATGAGTTTCAGGAAAATGGTCCTCTCCAATTTCCCCAGTCTTGTACGCTCCAGCGGCGTTAAAATATCTCAAACAGATGTATTTAATGCCATATGCCTTGTCACACCATTTTAAAACCTTTTCAACCATCAACTTTGATTCCCCGTAAGGGTTTGTAGGAACATTTTTCTCCTTTTCGTCAATAGGAATGTTTTCAGGCTCGCCATAAGTTGCAGCAGTTGAAGAAAAAACAATTTTTTTAACATTCGCCTTTTTCATAGCCTCAAGTAGCTTAATAGTTCCAAAAACATTGTTTTCAAAATACATTAAAGGCTCTGAACAGCTTTCCCCAACAAGAGAATAAGCGGCAAAGTCAATAACAGCGTCAATTTTGTTTTCTTCAAAGACCTTGTCTAAAAATAAACTGTCCCTTAAATCCCCAACATATAGCTTAGCTTCTTTGTGAACAGCCTTTTTGTGCCCTTTGCATAAGTTGTCAATAACAACAACACTATGACCCTGTTCAATAAGCTCATACACTGTGTGGCTGCCAATATATCCAGCTCCACCACAAACTAAAATATTCATTTTCCTTTCCTCCTACACAAACTTGTATAACCCCTTAACATCTTCTACAATATGGTTTGCTCCAGCCTCTTCAAGCTCCTTTTTATCCCCAAAACCATATAAAACGCCAATTGTTTCAACCTTGTTTTCTCTCCCGCCAATAATGTCGTGCTTTCTGTCCCCAATCATATACGCCTTTTTAACATCAATTTGACACTTTCTAATAACATATTCAATAACTTCGCCTTTGTTTGTTCTAACTCCGTTAAGCTCGCTTCCGCCAACAAAGTCAAAATACTTTTTAATGTTAAAATGCTCTAAAATAATTTCAGCGTAAATCCAAGGCTTGCTGGTAGCTAAAATAACCTTTTTCTCTCTTTCTTTTAAAAACTCTAAAAACTCAATAATGCCTTCATAAAGCTCGTTTTCAAAAATGCCCTTAGGGCTGTAATACTCTCTGTATTTTCCAACAGCAACAATAGCCTCGTCCTTGCTTAAATTAGCAAATTTAATAAAAGAACTTTCAAGAGGAGGGCCAATAAACTTTCTAAGGGTTTCAAAATCTTTCTCAATTCCAAAATAATTTAAAGCGTATCTAACAGAGTTTATAATTCCCTTTTCAGAGTTTGTAATAGTCCCATCTAAATCAAAAATAAAATATTCCATTATCTTTTCATATCCTCAAATAAACTCATTTTTGTGTCATATAACTTTTTAGAAAGGTCCACATAAACTTCGTGAGGGTTCACAAGACGTCTAGTTTCTTTCCAAAGTGAGTTTAATTCTTCTTGGCAATATTTCCTAATTTCCATAACATCACGCTTTTCATAAACACACTTTCCCTTAATAAATAAAGGCTCAAGCATTTCCCTTAAAACATACTCTCCACCTTTAAGAACAGTCTTTTTCCAAATTTCTTTTGGCGAGAAAATAGTAAGGTCCTCCTTTTCGTCAAAAACCTCGTTCTCAAAACAAATAAGGTCAGCCTTAATTTTCCCGCTTTCTTTTTCGTAAATTCTAACAACTTTTTTGTTTCCAGGGTTTGTAACTTTTTCGCTGTTTTCAGACAATTTAATTTTAGGAACAAACTTCCCGTCTTTTAAAATAGCTGCAAGCTTGTAAACGCCACCAAAAGAAGGGCAATCCCTAGCAGTAATTAAATGAGTGCCAACGCCCCAAGAGTTAATTTTAGCCCCTTGCTGAAGCTTTAAACTTTCAATAAGCCCCTCGTCAAGGTCGTTAGAGGCAGAAATAATAGCGTCTTTAAAGCCAGCCTCGTCAAGCATTTTTCTAGCCTCAATAGAAAGGTAAGCAAGGTCGCCGCTGTCAAGCCTTATTCCGTAGTTTTTAAGTTTAACACCATTTTTTTCCATTTCTTTAAAAACTTTAATAGCGTTAGGCACACCAGATTTTAAAGTGTCGTAAGTGTCCACAAGTAAAATACAAGAGTTAGGATATAACTTGGCATACTCCATAAAAGCAGTGTACTCGTCCTCAAAACTCATAATCCAGCTGTGAGCGTGAGTTCCCCTAACAGGAATGTTAAATAGCTTTCCAGCAAGCACATTGCTTGTTCCAACACACCCGCCAATAATAGAGGCTCTTGCCCCATACACGCCAGCATCAGGCCCTTGAGCCCTTCTTAAACCAAACTCCAAAACGCCGTCAGGCATAGCAGCATAACACACTCTAGAAGCCTTTGTTGCAATAAGGCTTTGGTGGTTAATAATGTTTAAAATAGCAGTTTCAATAAGCTGAGCCTCCATAATAGGAGCAATAATTTTAATCATAGGCTCTCTAGGGAAAACAACACTTCCCTCTTTAATAGCGTAAATGTCCCCGCTAAATTTAAAATTTTCTAAATAATTAATAAAATCTTCCTCAAAAATTCCAAGCCCTTTAAGGTATGTAATGTCCTCTTTTGAAAAGTTTAAGTTTTTAACATATTCCACAACTTGCTCAATACCGCAACAAATAGCATATCCACTTCCAAAAGGGTTTTCCCTGTAAAACATATCAAACACAACAATTTGATTTTTGTTTTTGTTTTTAAAATAAGCCTGCATCATAGTAAGCTCGTATAAATCTGTTAAAAGCGTCAAATCATTAAACATTTTTTTGCCTCCTAAATCACTTTAACTAAGTATACAACATAATATAAAAAAAATCTACAATTTTTTTTGCATTAAATAATTATCCTTAATTCAGAAAAAAACTCAAAAATATAACATTTTCAAACTAAAAATTTTACTATGTTAAAAAATTTGCAATAAAATAAAACATAACATTCAAAATAAATAAAAAAACTATTTTTTCTAACAAAAAAATATACTTTAAGTTAAAATATTTACTTTTTTAGGTAGACAATATTAAATTTATATGTTATTATATATTTAATCTTAATTTTTTTAACAAAGGAGAAACGTTATGGACGCCATAGACATAAAAATTTTAAATATGCTCCAGCAAAATGCTCGCACCCCTTTAAAAACAATTGCCGAAAAAGTTTTTCTCTCCTCTCCAGCAGTTTCAAATAGAATAGAACATCTTGAAAAACAAGGCATAATAAAGGGTTACACAACCGTAGTCAATAAAGAGCTTTTAGGCTACCACATAACAGCCTTTATAAACCTTGAAATGGAGCCAACACAAAAACAAGAGTTCTATCCTTGGGTAAGGGACATTCCAAATGTTCTTGAATGTAACTGCGTAACTGGCGATTATAGTATGCTTTTAAAAGTGGTTTTCCCAAGCACAGTTGACTTAGATGTTTTCATTGGCAAATTGCAACAGTTTGGTAAAACAAGCACGCAAATTGTCTTTTCAACTCCAGTTGAACATAGAGGCATAACAATTTAAAATAAAAAGCTACCTGTTTTTTAGGTAGCTTTTTTTCTATTCTTGGCTTTTAGAAATAATTTTTTCGTTTCTGTCAAAAGGCTTGCTAAAATCAATCCCTTTGCTGTATTCGTTAATTTTCTCGCCCTCAATTAAAAATTGAACCTTGTTCACATTTTCAAGCTCAGTTAATGAATTTACAATAGAATAAATTGTAACATTTTCGTTAATGCTTGCCCTAGTTCTTAAAAACTCTTTAGAAAGGTTCACATAACAAATGCCTTCTTCGGTTTTAATGTCCCTAATTTTAGTATCTAATGGCATAGTGCCAAGTAAATCGTGGTTTTCAGAGCTGTCTGGCCCAAAAATTAGTTGCTCAACTATTTGATATTCCAAAGAAAGGCTTTGCTTAACTTCAACACTTCTTTGCTGGCAAACTAAGCTTTTCCCCTCGCTGTCGCTAAAATATAACTTAACAACCTCCCAGTTAGTCTTTTCAGGCTCAACAGTTGGGTTGTTTAAAACAACACTTCTGTTAAAAACTTCAACTTCGCCAGTGTACCTGTTTTTAATAGGCTCGCTGTCAACATAAATAATAACGCTGTCAATAAAGTCAAGCTCAGTTAAAGTGTAAACTAAAGACCCAATAGATAAAATTCTACTTTCTGGGCTAATTTCATCAAAACTTTTTTCAAGGTCAATGTGGGCAACATTCCCGTCAAAACTAGCCTCTTTTAGCTTAAGCTCCCTCGGGAGCATTAAAGAGGCCTTTGAGTTTTTAGACCCTTGAAAATACTCGCTAATAACATTAGAAAAAATCAAATTTTTGTTTTCATTAAAGTTAATTTCTCTTTTTTCCACTTCAATTTTGTTACTGCTTTGGTTAATAAAATAAAAATCAAACTCGTTAATGCCCTTTAACTGGCTAATGTTTTTGTTGTATTTAAAAATAACAAAACAAAAAACTAAAGCAAAAATAACTAGTAAGAGATGTAAAATACGCTTTTTGTATTTACCCATTTTTTCACACCTCCCTTTCAATAGGGAGCTTAACATTAAAAGTTGCACCCTCGTTTTCTTCGCTTTCTATTTTAATAGAACCGTTGTGTAACATAATAACAGAGTGGGTAATAGCAAGGCCAAGGCCAGTTCCGCCAGTTTCTCTGTCCCTAGTTTTGTCCACTCTATAAAATCTTTCAAAAACCCTGCTCTGTTCTTCTTTAGATATGCCAACGCCAGTGTCTTTAACAGAAATAAAACAGCTTTTGCTGTCGCTGTCAACTTTCACGCTAACACTTCCGCCCTCAGGGGTGTATTTAATTCCGTTGTCAATAAGGTTTGAAATAGCAAGGCTTAGCTTAACTTCGTCCCCTTTAATTTTAACATCTTTTGCCGCATCAAAATCAAGCTCAATCCCTTTTTCTTTAGCCAAAGGCGAAAGACGCTTAATAATGTCCCTAAGCATTTTGTTAATGTCAATTTCAGTAATTTTCAATTTAGATTGGTTCGGGTCGTTTTTAACAAGAGCTAAAAGGTCGTTCACAATGTTTGTCATTCGGTCAATTTCAGAGCTAATGTCCTGTAAAAACTCTTTGTAAACTTCTTCTGGAACATTTTCCTGTAAAATTAAAGATTCGCTTAAAACCTTAATAGAACTTAAAGGCGTTTTCAGCTCGTGTGAAACGTTTGAAACAAACTCCTGCCTAGACTTGTCAACTTCCTCAAGACGCTTTGTCATATTGTTCACAGCGTCGCCAAGCTCTGTAAACTCGTTTTTCCCCTTTAACTCAATTCTCTGGTGCAATTGCCCAGCAGATATTTTTTTTATAGTGTTTAAAATGTTTTTCAACGGCCCAAAAATAATTTGAGACATAAAAATAACAAGGAAAATAACAATAATAATAATTAAAAGCGTTGTAATAACCCACTTTTGCGATATTTCGTCAGTTAAGTTGTAAACATCAGCAAAAGAAGACACAACAAGAACAGCGCCAATTTTGTTAGAGCTTTGGTCCTCAATGTATGCCGAAGCGTAAATAGCCTTTTCATCTTTCCTTAAATTCGCCTCGTCACGTCCAGCTAAAGCCACCATAATTTCAGGCACAAGAAAAAGCCTGCCGTTAACAAGCCCGTTTGTGTCGGCAACAACATATCCGTCTTTGTCCACAACAACAATACGGCAGTTCTCTTCAACACTTCTTTCGTCTAAATCCTTCCAAAACTGCTCTCTTTTTTCAATATCATATAAATATCCAGCTTTTTGAATGTTTCCAGCAATTTTGTTAGCCTGGTAAAGAACTTCTTTCTCGTTTTTGTCCTCAAAATAGCCTTGTAAAGTTTTGGTAGTGTTGTAAGAAAAATATAACATAGGCACAATACCAATAATAAGGTATGTAATAAGCATTTGAAGTTTAACACGCCTTAAATTTATAGACAAAAACCACCTAATAATTTTATTGGAAGAAATAGCCAACACCCCACTTTGTATGGATATATTGAGGGTCGCTAGGCTTTACCTCAATTTTTTCTCTAAGCCTTCTAACGTGAACGTCAACAGAACGGGCGTCGCTAGGGTAGCCATACCCCCAAAGAGAGTTTAAAAGGCTTTCCCTGCTGTATACTTTGCCAGGGTTTTTAACAAAAAGCTCTAAAAGGTCAAATTCCTTTGCAGTCAAATTCTTTTCGTTTCCAGCAATAAAACATCTCCTGCTTTCAAGGTCAATTTCTAAGTCCCTAACTTTAATAATGTGGCTTTTAACTTCTTCTTTAGCAACAGACCTAACACTTCTTCTTAAAATAGCCTTAATTCTGGCTTTAAGCTCTAAAATGTTAAAAGGCTTTGTAATATAGTCGTCAGCGCCATATTCAAGGCCCATAATCTTGTCCATATCCTCGCCTTTAGCAGTCACCATAATAATTGGCACATTAGAAAACTCTCTAATCATTTGGCAAACCATAAGCCCGTCAATTTTAGGCAACATAACATCAAGTAAAATTAAAGAATAGCTGTTTTCTTTAGCAAGGTTAAAAGCTTCCTCGCCATCGTAAGCAACGTCAACTTCCATACCCTCTTGCTCAAGACTAAACCTAATTCCTTTCACAATCAATTTTTCATCGTCAACAACTAAAATTCTGTGTGCCATAACAACTCCTCCAAAAAAATTAAACTCTATTTCAACAAAATTTTTCATAACCCTTGATAAAATTACAAATTTATATTATAATATATATTATTTTTTTAAGGGAGAAAAATTATGAAAAATAATCTTATCTATAATATTACCACATATTTATTAATTTTTACAGTCCTTTTTTCAATAAATTCTGTAAAAATTTTTGCCGAAGAACAAACAAGCACTCCTCAAATTGAAACAAACACTGACCAAAGGGAAGAATTGCCTGTTCATAACCCAGAAACGCCTAATATCCAGCTAAATTCCAAGGCAGCAGTTTTAATAGATGCAACAACTGGAGCAATTTTGTTTGAAAAAAACGCAAACGAAAAAATGTATCCAGCTAGCATCACAAAAATTTTAACAGGCTATTTGGCTGCTCAAAACGGCAACCTTGAAGATACAATAACCGTTTCCCAAAAAGCAGTTGACACAATGGGCGAAGGCGGAAGTAACATAGGCCTTGTTCCTGGCGAGAAAATAACTCTAGAAGACGGCCTTTATGGCGTAATGCTAGAGTCAGCAAATGAAGTTTGCGGAGCAATAGCAGAACACATTTCAGGCTCAATAGAGGAGTTTGTAAATTTAATGAATAAAACAGCTCAAGAAGTTGGAGCAAAAAATACACACTTTGCAAACCCCCACGGCTTCCATAACGATAACCACTACACAACTGCCTACGATATGGCTCTTATAACAAAACTAGCTTTAACAAATTCAGACTTTGAGCTAATTTGGGGAACGCCATCACATAAAATCCCAGAAACAAACTTAAATTTTGAAAGGTATTTAAACCATAAAGATAAAATGCTTCGTTCAAGCTCTGAGTTTTTCTACCCAGACATTTTAGGAGGCAAAACAGGCTTCACAGACGAAGCTGGAAACACTCTTGTTTCTTATGCAGAAAGAGATAATGCTAAAATAATTGCAGTTGTCTTAAAAGCAGATGATAGAAACCAATCCTATAACGACACAACAAAGCTTTTAGACTATGGCTTTTCTCTCTATGATGAAATAGACACAATAATATCTCAACAAAACTATAAAATAACAAAAGATGTTTTCCAAACTTATAAAGATAAAACTTATAGATTAGGTTCAGTAAATATAGGCGTTTTAGAAGATTTTCAAATTTCCCTCCCAAAATTTATAAAAGTTGAAGATATTAAAATCTCCCCAGAAATAGAAGAAAATCTTAAAGCTCCAGTCCTTACAGACGATATAGTAGGAAAAATCAACCTCTACTATAACAACACTTTAATCCATTCAATGGACGCAGTTGCCCTTAACGATGCAAACGCCCTTTCAGATAAGGAACTAGCAAAAAGAGAACTAAAAGATAATTTAAAAAAATATGTAGCAATTCCTTTTGTGGTTTTGGTTGTAATAGTTCTTGTTTTCTCTCTAATTTGCTTAATAAAATCAATCTTCAATAAAATAACAGGTAAGTCTAAAAAAAGAAGAAAAAAACAAGTAAATAGGCAAGCTAATAGGCCACCAAATAGAACAAGGCAAATTCAGCAAAGAAAGCCGTCTAATAGGCCGCCTTCAAAAAAAGCTGTAAATAATAGACAAGTAAGAAACTTGCCAAATAGAAACCAAAGGCCAAAACGCCATTCACATAATAAATAAAAAAAGCACCAAATGGTGCTTTTTTTATTTATAAAACTTTGTCTAAAAACATTTTAAGTCTTTCGCTTTTTGGGTTGTCAAAAAATTCTTTCGGCTCGTTTTGCTCAATAATTTTTCCATTTTCCATAAACACAACCCTTGAAGCAACTTCCCTAGCAAAGCCCATTTCGTGGGTAACAACAACCATCGTCATATTTTCCTTTGCTAAGTCACGCATAACCTCTAAAACTTCGCCAACCATTTCAGGGTCTAAAGCAGAAGTTGGCTCGTCAAATAACATAACATCAGGCTCCATACATAAAGCACGCACAATAGCTATTCTCTGCTTTTGCCCGCCAGATAATTGGTTAGGGTAACTGTCAGCTCTGTTTGCAAGGCCCACTCTTTCAAGTAGCTCCATAGCCTTTTTCTCAGCTTCTTCTTTAGACTTTTTTAATAACTTCATAGGTCCAATAGTAAGGTTTTTCATAATAGTCATATGAGGAAAAAGGTTAAACTGCTGGAAAACCATTCCCATTTTCTGTCTGTGCTTGTTTAAGTTGTTTTTAGGGTCAGTAATGTCAATTCCTTCAAAGAAAATATGCCCAGAAGTTGGCACTTCTAAAAGGTTTAAACATCTAAGGAAAGTAGACTTTCCAGAACCAGAGGGCCCAATAATAACAACAACCTCGCCGTTGTAAATGTTGTTACTCACGTTGTCAAGGGCTCTAGTCTTTTTAAATTGCTTTGTAAGGTTTTCAACTCTAATAAGAGCTTTTTTATCTGTCACCTGAGCTTAACCTCCTTTCAAGACGGTCTGATAACCACCTAAGTATAGAAACAATAACAAAATAAATAATGGCAGCAGCAATAAGTGGTAAAAACGCATTGTATGTACGGCTTTTAATAAGTAACGCTTGAGATAATAAATCTTGTAAAGCAACCATATTTGCAACAGAAGTTTCTTTTAAAAGAACAACTAGCTCGTTGCAAAGGGCAGGAAGTGAACTTTTTAAAGCCTGAGGTAACACAATAAACACCATAGTGCTAATGTATCCAAAGCCAAGGCTTCTTCCAGCCTCCATTTGCCCCTTGTCAACGCCGTTTATACCGCCTCTAATAATTTCAGCAACATAGGCACTTGAGTTAATTGTAAAACCAAGAGTTGCCACGCCAATTTTGTTAGTAGAGTTAGCTAAAATAACAAAATAAATAATCATAATTTGAACAATAGTAGGTGTGCCTTGAATAATGTTCAAATAAGACTTGCAAATAAAGTTTAAAATGCCAAGAGCAAACCTAAGAATTTTTTGAGATGTGCTTTGGGTTGGTGTGTCCTGCTTTTTGTCGTAACTAACTCTAATTACAGCAATCACCATACCAATTAAAAGACCAAAAATGAAAGAAAAGAAAGTAAGCCTAACAGTAACCCAAAGGCCGTCTAAAAGCCAAGTCCATCTGTCGTCAACAATGAAGTTGTTGTTTAACTCTTGAACAAACCACCTTGCATTTTCATCACTTGTAAATATATTAGCAATATTATAAATTAAATTTTCCATATCAAGACCTCAACTAAAAAGGCTAACCTCTTTAAAATTATTCACTTAAATATTTGTCTAAAATAGCCTGAAGCTCGCCGTTAGCCTTCATTTCACCTAAAATAGTGTTAATTTCCTTTAAAAGAGCTTCGTTTTTCTTAGAAACAGCAATAGCATACTGCTCGCTAGTAAGGTTTTCTTCAAGCTTAACAACCTCGTCAACGCCCTCAGTCATTTTTTTAGCAGGCTCGTTGTCAATAACAACAGCGTCAATTTTGCCAGCAATTAAAGACTGTACAGCGTCAGGGCAAGCAGAAAATCTTTCAACTGAAGCCACGTTCACGCCATTTGCGCTGTCAGATACATAGCTGTCGCCAACAGTTCCTCTCTGCACGCCCACAACCTTGCCAGCTAAGTCGCTAACGCCTTTAATGTCAGAACCCTTTTTAACAATAATAGCCTGGCCAGCTTCAACATAAGTGTCAGAGAAGTTCACGTTGTTAAGTCTTTCGTCAGTAATAGTCATACCAGCAATTCCAATGTCAGCCTTGCCAGAAACAACAGATGGAATAATAGCGTCAAATTCCATATTTTCAACTTGAGCCTCAAGACCAAGCTTTGTAGCAATAGCCTCAGCAATTTCAGCGTCAATGCCAACAACCTTGTCCCCTTCTTTGTATTCATAAGGCTCAAAAGTAGCGTTAGTAGCCCAAATTAACTTTCCTTCTTGAGAAGTCACTAAACCGTTTTGGTTTCCAGAGTTGTCGCCACCAGCACTTTCCTGGCCACCGCAACCAACAGCACCAAATAACATACAAGAAGCTAAAATCAAACTACAAACCTTAGAAAATTTCATAAAACATTCCTCCTTAAATTTTAAAATATAAATATCTTTAAATAATAATAACAAATTTTTATAAATTAGTCAAGAAAAAAAGAGCCGATTAAAAGGCTCTTTTTAAAATTTTAATTAATAATTATACATTCTTGCCTCATAAACTTACACAGTTTTGTTTTTAATAACTGCTTGAGCAACGTTTAAAGCAAGGTCAGAAATTCTTTCAACATTAGTCACAATGTCAAGGTAAATAACACCAACTAAAGGGCTACATTGGTTTTTAGAAAGCCTTTCAATGTGCTTTTGTCTAAGAGTTTTTTCAAGGTTGTCAATTCTCTCTTCTTCTCTAATAACAGCTTGAGCGTCTTTAATGTCGCCGTTTTCAAAAGCAGAAATAGAGTTTTCAACACACTTTTTAGCCTCGTCAAACATATCTTTAAGCTCGTTTTTTCCACTTTCAGAAAAATCTAAGTTGTCTTCAATAAGGTTTTGAGCAAACTCAGCTAAGTTTTCACAGTGGTCGCCCATTCTTTCAATGTCGTGAACAGTGTGGAAAAGGCTTGTAATGTAGTCGTTTTCTTCGCTAGTAATGTCAGTGTCGCAAATTTTAACTAAATATTGAGTGATATATTTTGTTAAGTTGTCAATTTTTTCTTCTCTTTCAAAAATCTTTTCAATAGCTTTTTTGTCTTTGTTAAGAACTGCGTCAAAAGATAAAACAAGGTTTTTCTTAGCTAAATTAGCAAGGTGAACAATTTCTTTTCCACAGTTAATAATAGCAATGCTAGGAGTGTTTAAAATTCTGTCGTCAAGGTGTAAAACTTCGCTTTCATCGTCAGTAACCTTTTTAGCATTACATAAAAATTCTGCTATTTTAACAAGAACAGAAGAGAAAGGAATCATAATAATAGTGTTAGCAACATTAAAACTAGTGTGAACAATACTAATCCAAAATTCGTTAATAGTTCTCTGTCCAATTTCAGGGTTAATCTTAAAGAATATAACAGCCACAATACTAAAAATAACGCTACCAATAACGTTAAATAAAAGGTGAATATAAGCTGCACCCTTAGCGTTTTTGCTAGCACCAAGGCTAGATAATAAAGCAGTAGCACAAGTACCAATGTTTTGTCCCATAATAATGTAAACAGCAGAGTCAAAAGTAACAAGGCCATTGTGAGCTAAAGCAATTAAAATACCAACAGAAGCGGAACTACTTTGAATAAGAGCAGTAACAAAAGTACCAACTAAAATTCCAAGAACAGGGTTTCTACCAAACTCCTTAAAAATTTCTTTAAAGCCTTCAAGCTCGCTTAAAGGAGCAACGCCAGAAGACATCATTTCAATACCAATAAATAAAGCACCAAAACCAATAATAATTTCGCCAATATCTCTGTGCTTAGCCTTTTTAGCAAAAAGAAGCATAGCTGCACCAAAGAAAATAGCAATAGGTGCAAGAGTGTCAGTTTGTAAAAACTCGGCAGATGAAACAAGCCAGCTAGTAATTGTAGTACCAATGTTAGCGCCCATAATAATGCCAACAGCCTGAGTAAGGTTCATAAGTCCAGCGTTTACAAAACCAACCACCATAACAGTTGTAGCAGAACTACTTTGAATAATAGCTGTAACTAAAGCACCCACTAAAATGCCTATATACTTGTTTTTAGTAAGCATTTCCAAAAGCCTTTTCATATTACCACCAGCAGTTTTTTGCAAACCACTAGCCATAACGTGCATACCGTAAAGGAAAAGACCAAGGCCACCGCAAAGGCCAGTAACCATAGCTAAATAATCCATAGTTTATCCTCCAAAAATAAAAAATTTATCATAAATAATCATAACAAAAAGAAAACTTAAAATCAAGCAAAATTCTACAAAAATTTAACCAAAATTTAATAAAATTGACATTTTTTCCTTTTAATGCTATATTTTAAAAAAAGGAGGGGTTTTATGTATTTAATAGACTATCACTTGCACACATCTTTTTCAATGGATAGCGAGGCAAAAATAGAAAAAGTTGTTGAAAAAGCAATAAATAAAAACTTAAATTCAATTTCAATAACAGACCATTTAGATTTTAATAAAAAATATTATGAAATAATAGACTTTAAAAAATATTTTTTAACACTAGAAAATTTAAAAGAAAAATATAAAAATAAAATAGACATTTCAATAGGAGTAGAAATAGGTCTAGACCATAGCAAAAAATCAGAAATAGAGCTAATAACAAAAGAAAATAATTTTGATTTTATAATAGGCTCAGCCCACCAAACAAAAGGCTTAGACCACTATTATGATAGAAAAAAATTTTTTTCAAACAAAACTAAATCTAACGCCTATAAAACATATTTTTTAGACATTTTAGAAAACATTTCTTCAATAGAAAACTTTTGTGTCCACGGCCATTTAGACTATATTTCAAGGTATGGCACCTATGAAGATAATAGCCTTTTTTATAAAGACTATAAAGAGCTTATAGACACAATTTTAAAAACTTTAATTTCAAAAAATAAAGGCATAGAAATTAACACTTCAGGCTTTAGATATAACATTAACTCCACCTACCCCCAGCTAGATATAATAAAAGCCTATAAATCTTTTGGCGGCGAAATAATAACAGTTGGTTCAGATAGCCATAAAGTTGAAGATGTAGGTAAAGATGTAGAAAAAGCCTATTCCATTTTAAAAGCTCTAGACTTTAAATATATAACAACATTTAAAAATCTAGAGCCAATTTTCCATAAATTAAACTAAATACATTTTTTCTTTAAACAGTAAAACATTCTAAAAGTGTAAGGCAGAAAAACAGCAATAAAAGTTGCAATGCCAAGCCACTTGTAGCCAATTTTAACAATGTTTCCAAGCCCTGTTTGGGCAACTAAAAGAGCAAATATAGTAAAGAGTAAAGCAAAAGAGAAGTTTGCCTTTTTGCTTTGCTCTTTGCAAAAAGCGTTAACACATCTAGCCACAATTCCATCAATTAAATTCACACCAGTTGAAACAGAGCCAAGAATAATTAAAATAGAAATAATAGGCTTTAAAACAACAGCTCCAACACCCTCTTGAACAAATAAAATCATAGGAATTTCAATTAACTTTCCGTTGCTAACAAGGCCCTTAGAAAACACAATGGCAAAAAGCCCTAAAATAGTTAAAACCATAGTAAATGTGTTCACTAAGAAAATGTATATACCAGCCCTGTTAATTTGCTTTTTGTTTTCGCAGTTTTTAACGTGCTGATACATAAGCCCAACAGATGCAAGCTGGAAAAGGAAATATAAAATAGCCTTGTAAAGAGCAGATGAAAAAGTCCCGCTTTGGCTTGAACTAATAGGTATCTCTCCTCCAGCCATTAACCCAAAGTTTTCAACAATCTTGTCCCATTGCTTAAAAATGTTAGGCACAATAACTAATAAAAGTCCAACAATAATAAGAACAGATAACGTTGAAGCACACTTTCTAACAATGTCTGTGCCATACATAACAACAATAAGAATAAAAAGAGCAACTAAAATAGTTGAAACTATATAAGGCATTTTAACAAGTAAAGCTAAAGTTGCCCCGCCAGTTGCAAAAGAAGCAGAAGTTGCAGTGCCAATTAAAATAATGTAAACAACTTCAAACAAATTAGAGAAAAGCCCTTTAAACTTCCCGTAAAAACTGTCAGAAAAACTCTTGTAGTCGTAAGTTTTGTGCTTGTATGCGTGCCTAAGCCCAAACCAAAAATACAAAGCTAAAAGCCCCTGAGCAATAACAGGCATAATAAGGGACCAAATTCCGTAATCTAAAAAATATTGAAAAAGTTGGTTTCCAGAAGCAAACCCTCCGCCAAACTGTGTTGTAAAAGCAACAAAAGCAATGCCCATAGCAAGTGGCATTTTGTCCTTATTTATCATAATGTTCCACCTCAATAACCTTTCCAGGGTTTAAAATCAATTTCTCGTCAAAAGCAAGCTTAATATCTTTGTGTAGCTTGTATATTCTCTGTCCAATAAACTCCTCAAACTGCTCAATTCTTCCGTTTCCAATTCCGTGCTCGCCAGAAAGTTGCCCTCCAAGCTCCTTGCTTTTTTGATATAACTCTCTAAGACATTCTTTTGTGTTTTTCTCCCAAACTTCGTCGCTTAAATTCTGCCTTAAAAGCTCAGTGTGTATGTTTCCATCGCCAGCGTGTCCACACACAATAACTCTTATGCTGTATTTTTGTCCAATTTTTTTAGCACTTTTAACAAACTCAGCAATTTTAGCTCTAGGCACAACAACATCACATTCTTCTTGAGCGTCACTGTCAGCTTTCATACCCTCTAAAATGCTCGCTCTAACAGACCAAACAGAGGCAATTCTTTCTTGAGTGTTGCAAATTTTAACATCTAAAGCGCCCATTTCAATAGCTAAGTTGCAAGCTCTTTCAATGCAAAAGTCCATCTCTTCTTGGTTGTTAGCGTCATACATAACAATAAGGAAAGATTTTCCCTCAACAACAGGGAAAGGCTTGTTTAAACACCTTTCAACAATTTCTAAAAGCTCTCTTTCTAAAAACTCAATAGCAGTTGGAATAAAAGCTTGTTGTAATAGCTTTGGAACAGTTTCAATACAAGGCTCAATTTCGTCAAAAGCCATAACAAGAGTTCTGCTTATTTTTGGTGGCATAATAAGCTTAAGAGTAATTTCAGTAACAACACATAAAGTTCCCTCTGAGCCAACAACAAGGTCTTTAATGTCAAAACCAGTGGTGTTTTTAACAACATTAGAAGAAAATCTAACAATTTCTCCGTCAGGCAAAACAGCCTCTAAACACCTAACATAATCTCTAGTAACGCCGTATCTAACCGCTTTCATACCACCAGCGTTTGTAATCACAGTTCCGCCAATAGAAGCAGTTCTCTCCCCTGGGTCAGGCGGGTAAAAAAGCCCAGCCTGGCTAACAACATCAGCCACATCACATAATAAAGCACCTGGCTGAACAGTAATTGACATATTCTCCTTGTCAACTTCGTAAATTTTGTTCATTTGCATAATAGAGAGCATAATTCCGCCATATTTGCAAGTAGCCCCGCCAGCTAAACCAGTGCCAGCCCCTCTAACAGTAACAGGAATGTTCCTTTTGTAACAAAGCTTCATAATTTCAGAAACTTCCTTTGTGCTAATAGCCTCAACATACACTTCAGGTGCATACATACCATATTCAGGCATTTCATCGTGATAAAATTCTTCCCTAATTTCATCTCCAACAAAAACCCTTTTTTCATCTGTCACACTTATAATCTTTTTAATGTCCTCGTCTAAAACTTTGTTGTACGGAAAAGGCATTATGCCTCACCTCCTCTTTTAATTCTTTCAATTAATTTAGGAATAACGTTGTTAAAATCTTCCACAACACAATAGTTGGCGTTTTTAAATATAGGTGCGTTTTTGTCACTGTTAATAGCCACAACACACTCGCTTCCCTTAATGCAAGCACTAAATTGAATAGCCCCAGAAACTCCAATAGTAATCATCAACTTTGGCTTAACAGTTCTGCCAGAAAGCCCAATTTGCTTGTCGCTTGTGCCAAAACCAGCCTCAACCATAGGCCTAGTAAAAGCCACTTGCCCGCCAAGTAAGTTAGCAAGTTCGTAAATTAAGTCAAGCTCGCTTTTGTTTTTAACACCTCTGCCACAAACAACTAAAACATCTTCTTCCTCAATAGTTTTTTCCTTGCTAATTTCTTCAATTTTTTCAACAAAAATTCTAGACTTAACAAGGTCCTCTGAAACTTCGCACTTAATAATTTCGCCAAAAGGCTTTTCAACTTTTTTAGCATTTTCCATAACCTTGTATCTAACAGTTGCAAACTGAGGCCTAGAGTTAGAGATAAGAATTTGAGCCATAATGTTTCCGCCAAAAGCAGGCCTAATTTGAACAAGGTCAGAATTTTCTCTCATTTCAAGCTTTGTGCAGTCGGCAGTTAAACCAGTGTGAAACCTAGTAGATAACCTTGGAGCAATAGACCTTCCAATAGCAGTAGCGCCAATAAGAACAACAGATGGCTTAGTGCTAGAAATACAGTCAGCTAAAGCGTCAGCGTAATTGTCAGCTCTAAAGCCCTTAAAAGCCTTATGCTCGTAAATGTAAACCTTGCTAACACCATATTCTAAAAGTTCGTTGGCAATTTTTTCTAAACCCTCTTCTCCAACAATAACAACATTAACATTGTATCCTTTAACTTTAGCAAGCCTTTTAGCCTCGCCAATAAGCTCAAAAACAACTTTGTGAGCCTCTCCCTTTTCAACTTCACAAAAAACTAAAATGTCGTTCCATTTGCTTTTGTCAACCTCTCCAGCCTTTTGCTCAAACCTAATAGCCCCCTCTGGGCAAGTTCTAACACAAACGCCACACATTCTGCACTTTTCGTTCACATCAATTCCACTAGCTAACATAGAAAGAGCGTCAAAAGGACATTTTTTAATACAAAACCCGCAAAGATTACACTTCTTTGCATCAAAATTTAATAAAGCCATAATTTAAACCCCCTGAACAAACTTTTTTTCTTTTAAAATGTCAAAAATTTGCTTGTCTTTGTTTTCTCCCTCAATATAAACCTGCTTAATGTCAGGATTAGGCGGGAAAATTTTTTCAACAACAGTTGGCGAACCAACTAAACCATATCTAGATAAATCTTTGTCAGGCATATCCTCAAAAGAGAGGAAAATAGGCTCTTTGCCCTTGCTTTCTTTCATTAACTTATAAGATGGAAGCCTAGGAACATTAATGTCCTTTTCCACTGTAATTAAAGCTGGGTATTCCATTTTAGATACTTGGCTAAAACTTTCAAAGTTTTGTCTAACAACAATTTCCCTTTCGTTAATGTCAACAATTTCGTTCACCCACGCAATGTGAGGAATATGTAAATGCTCGGCAATAGATGGCCCAACTTGAGCTGTGTCGCCGTCAGTAGTTTGCTTTCCGCAAATAATAACGTCAGCTTTTCCAATAGCGCTAATTCCTTGAGATAAGGTGTATGAAGTTGCTAAAACGTCAGCTCCTGCAAACTTTTTGTCGCTAATAATAACGCCTTTGTCAACGCCCATACTAAAAACATCTTTCATCATTTCAGCACATTGGCTAGGTCCCATAGTAATAGCAGTAACAACACCGCCTAACTTTTCCTTAATTTGTAAAGCAGTTTCAATAGCAAAAAGGTCATAAGGGTTAATTTTGCTTTCAGCCCCCATTCTTTTCAAAGTTCCACTTTCTTTGTCAATTTCAACTTTGTCGTTCGCTGGCACTTGCTTAATGCACACAACAATATTCATTTTTAATTCAACTCCTCTTTAACTTTAGTTAAATAAATTATATAACACTTTTCCCAATTTGTCATTAACTTTCTTAAATTTTTCCAAATTTTTTGTTCTTTTTTTTCTTAAAATGTTAAATTTTTGTTTCAATTAAAAATAGGTCTAGAATTTTCATAAAAATAGTAGTATTATATAAATAATGTAAATTTGTTTTTATAAACTAAATAAATGTCTTTTGGAAATACTTTTAATTAAAACAAAAATAGCCTAAAGGTTCAATTTTTTCTAAACCTTTTTTTCAAATTTTTGTCCATTTTAATTTTTTCCCTTTTTAGGCTTTCTAACTAAAATCTATAATAAAATCTTCGGAGGTTAAAATAAATAATGAAACCAAAAAATGCAAATAAGTTTTCTCTTTTCCTTTTCCTTTTCTATGTAATTTTTGTGCCTTTAATTTTGTCCCCTTTAATATATTTTAATTTGGCTAATGACGCAATTTTAATAATACTGCAAGACTTAATTTTAATCCTTGTTCCTCTTGGAATATACTTTCTTTTAACAAAACAAAAACTTTCTGAAGTTTTGCCCCATAAAAAACTAAGCCTAAAAAATGTTGTCTATATTGTTCTTTTAACAATTTTAACTTCCCCAATAATACAGACAATAGCCACAATTTCAAGTTTTTTTGTTCCAGAAAACACAACAAATAAAATAATTTTAACCTCAATAAAAGACACTCCTTTGCTTCTTTTAATTTTAGCCTTTTCAATAATGCCAGCAATAACAGAGGAGCTTCTTTTTAGAGGTGTGGTTCTTCAAAACTATAAAAACGTAAAGTTTGTCTTTGCAGCTTTAATCTCTGGTCTTTTTTTCGGTCTTTTCCACCTAAATTTATACCAGCTAGGCTATGCTGTTTTTTCTGGCATTTTCTTTAGCTACCTTGTAGCCTACACAAACTCAATTTATTCCTCAATTTTGTCCCATTTTTTAATAAATGGCTCACAAATAGTAATAACAAAATTAGTTTTCACTTTAATAGGAAATACAGATGCACAGCATTTAATCGATGAATCTTTAACAACAAATGCGTCGTCAGTTCTTAACTCAATAAGCCCTTTAATTTTTTTAACAATTTTGTTCACCCCTCTTTTAATCTACACAACAAAGAGCTTTATGAAATATAATAGCCTAAATAAAGTAGACTACTTTTATTCAATAGATAATAATAATTTAGATAATCTAAAAATAAACTACACAAAAGAAAAGGAAAATTCCTTTGTAGATTTATACTTTCTTCTCTATGTAATTTTTTCTTTAGCTTTATGCTTTTTCCCATTTTAAAAAGGTGGCAATTTTTCTTGCCACCTTTTTTAATTTCTGTTGTATACTTTGCTTAAATATAAAAGCCCTTTAGCCATATCTTCTTTTAACATTTCTTTTTCAAACCTAAATTGCCAGTTCCCTTTTGCACTTCCAGGCAAATTCATTCTGCTTTCACTTCCAAGACACATTAAATCTTGAATAGGAATTATGGCATATTTGGCAATAGTTGAAAAACAAAGCCTAATCATATCCCAGCAAATGTCCTGCCCGCTAACATTCATATATCTTCTAACAATGTCAGAACTTTTTTCGTCAAGAGAGCTATACCAGCCAAGAACAGTGTCGTTGTCGTGAGTTCCAGTGTACACAACGTAGTTAACACTTTCGTAGTTGTGAGGCAAATAATCGTTTTTAAAATCATCAAAAGCAAACTCTAAAATTTTCATACCAGCAAGAGAAAGCTCTTTTCTAAGTTTAATAACTTCCTCGTTTAAATCGCCAAGGTCCTCAGCAATAATTTCAACTTCCCCAAGCTCTTTTCTAATAGCCTCAAAAATTTCTTTTCTAGGCCCTTTCTTCCACTTTCCATTTACGGCAGTCTTTTCCCCCATTTTAATAGCCCAGTAGCTTTCAAAGCCCCTAAAGTGGTCAATTCTAACAATGTCCACACACTTAAAAATAGCATTAACCCTGCTAACCCACCACTTGTAGTTTTCCTTTTTGTGGTTTTTCCAATTGTATAGGGGGTTGCCCCAAAGCTGTCCATCTTCGCTAAAATAATCAGGTGGAACACCTGCAACTTCAGTTGTAAAACCTTTTTGGTTTATGTAAAATAACTCTTTAAAACACCAAGTGTCGGAACTGTCAGAAGCAACAAAAATAGGAATATCCCCAATAATTTTAATGCCATTTTTGTTTGCATATTCTTTTAAACTAGCCCATTGTGTGAAAAATTGATATTGTAAAAACTTAAAATATAAAATTTCTTCTTCAAGCATCTTGCTGTATTTTTCTATCTCCTCTTTGTCCCTGTCACGAAGTAAAGGAGGGAAAGAGTTCCAAGCCCCGCCATAAAAACAGTCTTTAATTTCGTTTTCGCTTAAAATCTTGCTACACATTTTGTAATACTTTTTGTATTCATCGCTTTCATAACTAAACTTTCTTTCTTTAATAAAATGCTCTTTTAAGGCAATAAATAAAGCATAGTCGTCAAGCCAAAACTTGTTTTCAAAACAAAATTTCAAAAAATCTTCGTTTTCTCTGTCAAACCTTTTAAAAGCCTTTTTAAATAAACTTTCTTTAAATTTAATAACTTTTTCATACTCAACTTTTCTTTTCTCAAACTCAGGCTTTTCTAAAAAATCTTTTTCTTCTAAAAGCCCCTCTTTTTCTAACATTCTAGGGCTAATTAATAGAGGGTTTCCAGCAAAAGTTGAAAAACTTTGATACGGCGAATCTCCAAAACTTGTGTGTCCCAGTGGCAAAATTTGCCAAAGGCTTTGCCCAGCACTAACTAAAAAGTCCACAAATTCAAACCCATATAAAATGTCCCCAATTCCAAATTCAGATGGGAAACTAGTAGGGTGAACTAAAATTCCAGATTTTCTCATAATAACACCTTCCTTGAAAAATTTACCATTTTATAAAAATTTTTTTTGCATATACTAAACTTGAACTTAAAATAAAAAGGAGGTAGCTTTATGCTAAAAAAATTAACAATTCTTTTAATTTCCTGCTTGTCACTTTTTTCTTTAACAGCTTGTGGCTCAACAGATGATAATATGTCAAATGAAACCACTGAAACAACAGAAACAACAACAGAATATGATGATAGCCTAGGCAACGACATTGATAACTTCGGCAATGACATTGGAAATGCAGTTGAAGACATAGGCGATGGCATAGGCAACGCAGTTGATGACATCACAGATGGCTCAAATTCCACAAATAATTCAACTAATAACCAAATGACATATGGCTCAAACTCAACCTATAACGGCACAGCAAATGGCTCTCAAACAACACCAGGAAACCAAAAATAGTTTTTAAAGCAAGAAATTTCTATTTCTTGCTGCTACATACTCCCCTAAAAAAGTCATACACCGCTTGGGCAGAACTTGCGTTCATACCCTCCACACTTTTCAAATCTTCAAAACTTGCGTCTTTAATTTTTTCAATGTCTTTAAAATGGCTCATTAACGCCTTACGCCTTTTCTCTCCAACGCCTTTAATCTCCTCTAAAATGCTTTTAACTTGCCTTTTGCTCCTTAACTGTCTGTGGTAGTCAATGGCAAATCTATGCACCTCGTCTTGAATTCTAGTAACAAGCTTAAAACCCTCGCTGTGAGTGTCTAAAACCCTTTCTTTCCCCTTGTATAAAATTGCCCTTGTTCTGTGCCTCTCGTCTTTAACCATACCGCAAACTGGCACAAAAATTCCAAGGTCGTCTAAAACCTCTTTAACAGCGTTAATTTGCCCCTTTCCACCGTCAACAAAAATCATACTAGGCAGTCTGTCAAAACCAGCTTTTTTAACGTTTTCACCGCTTTTTTCCTTTAAATACCTTGTAAATCTTCTGTGAATAACCTCAGACATACTTGCGTAGTCGTCGCTTCCAATAACAGTTTTAATTTTAAACTTTCTGTAATCGCTTCTTTTTGGAAGCCCTCTTTCAAACACAACCATTGACGCAACAGATTCAAAGCCTTGAGTGTTTGAAATGTCGTAACTTTCAATTCTTTCAAGGTCAAAATCTATTTCAAGCACGTTTTTAATTTCTTCTAAAGCCCCAATAGTTCTTTCTTTCTCCCTTGAAATGTTTTTGCTAAACTTGTCTAAAATAATTTGGGCGTTGTTTCTAGCCATATCCACAAGTCGCTTTCTTTCGCCTTTTTGAGGAATAATAATTGAAACTTTCTGACCTTTGCTCTCTGTTAAATAGCTGGAAATAAGCTCAATGTTCTCAATTTCACATTGCAAAACAACTTCTTTAGGCACATAAGGAGTCCCGCTGTAAAACTGCTCCACAAAGTCAGTCATAATAGCCCTGTCAGAACTTCCCTCAGTGTTTTCAAGCATAAAATACTCCCTGCCAGATATTTTTCCGCCTCTAATAAAAAACACCTGAACAACACACTCCTCGTTCTCCCCTCTAACATATCCAATAATGTCCTTTTCGTCCCCTTTAAGACTTTCCACAATCTGCTTTTGGCTAAGGTATTTCACACTTTGAATAGTGTCCCTAACTTCCCCAGCCTTTTCAAACTCTAAATTTTCAGAATATTCAAGCATTTTTTCAGTAAGCTTTTTAATAACATTTTCAGTTCTGCCACTTAAAAACTCAACAACCTCGTCAATCATCTTGTCATACTCTTTTTCGCTAATTAATTGGTTGCAAGGTGCTTGACACCTGCCTATGTGGTAGTTTAAACAAGGTCTTTCTTTGTTTAAATCTCTAGGAAAAACTCTTTGACACCTTCTAATGTTCCAAATTTTGTGAATAAGGTCAATGTTTTCTTTAACTGTTATACTGCTTGTAAAAGGCCCAAAATACTTAGCTTTGTCCTTTTCATATCTCCTAGTCATAAAAACTCTAGGGAACATTTCGTTTAAAGTCACCTTAATGTAAGGGTATGTCTTGTCGTCTTTTAGCCTAATGTTGTATTTTGGCGAATGTTTTTTAATCAAACTGTTTTCCAAAATAAGAGCTTCAAGCTCAGTGTTAGTAACAATATATTCAAAATGGTCTATGTTTTCAACCATTTTTAAAACTTTAATAGAATGTTTGCCAGAATTTTGAAAATACTGTCTAACTCTGTTTTTCAAAACTTTGGCCTTGCCCACATAAATAACATTGTCGTCTTTGTCACGCATAATGTAAACTCCAGGCATATCAGGCAATTTTTTAAGCTCAGCCTTAATATCAAACATAAACTCACCTCTATCTTAGTTTATCATAAAATTTGAATAATTTATACACTTTTTCATAAACTATTTCAAAAGAAAAGGAGTTTAATATGTCAAGACAATCTATAATAAAAGGAGCAGTAATTTTAACTCTAGCAAATGTAATAACAAGGCTAATAGGCTTTTTTTATAGGGTTTATATGGCAAAAACACTAGGTGCAGAGGGAATGGGTCTTTACCAGCTTGTTCTTCCCCTCTACCTTTTAGCCTGGTCAATCTCCTCCTCAGGAATTTCAACCACAATGTCAAAACTAACATCGCAAGAAAACGCAAGAAAAGCAAATGGCAACATAAACTTAATTTTAAAATATGGCATTTTGCTTTCTTTCTCTCTTTCTGTAATGCTTTCTTTAATTACATATTTTTTCTCAAAAGAAATTTCTTTAAATCTTTTAAAAGATATAAGGGCAAGCTACTCTCTTAAAATAATAAGTTTCTGCTTTCCTTTTATGGCTCTTGGCTCTGTTTTAAGAGGCTATTTTTTAGGCCTTAAAAACACCACAATTTCAGCTTTAAGCCAAGTATTAGAACAACTAACAAGAATTTTTTTAATCTACTTAACTTCGTCCTACTTTGTGCCTTTAGGCATAGAATATGCTTGTGGCTGTGCGGTTTTAGGAATGGCAGTTGGCGAAATAATCTCCTTTTTGTACGTCTTTTTTACATACCTTTTCCATAAAAAAGAGAAAAAGAAAAAAACACTTTCAAATAAATCTGCTTTAATAATGCTTTTGTCAATGGCAGTTCCTCTAACTTTAAATAAAATGGTAGGTTCAGCCTTTGCCACAGCAGAAAATATACTTTTGCCACAAAGCCTCCAAAAATATGGCTTAACACAAGGGGAAGCTCTTTCCCTTTTAGGTAGCTTAAGCGGAATGGCAATGCCTTTAATAACCTTCCCCTCCTCTCTTTTACAGGCCTTAGCAACAGCAACAATGCCAGTAATTTCAGAAAATTACGCACTAAAGAACATTCAAAACATAAAAAGTGCCTTAAAACAGTCTTTAACTTTCACAGCAATAATAAGCACCTACACAACAGCACTTTTCATAGCCTACCCAAGCCAAATTTCAAGCCTAGTCTACTCTCAAGAACAAATAGGTAACCTTTTAAAAATTCTTGCCATTTTATGCCCTTTTATATACCTTCAAGTAACTCTTTCAGCGGCACTAAATGGAATAGGCGAACAACTTTTCATTTTTAAAATAGGAGTTTTCTCCTCCCTTTTAAACTTGTTTTCACTTTTCTTTGTGGTAACAAAATATGGAATTTTTGGCTTTTTAACCTCTTGCATTTTCACATCAATTTTGGTCAGCTTTGCCACAATTTTTAGAATAAATAAAACACTAAAATTAAATTTGCCAATTTTAAGCCCCTACATAAAACCAACTCTTTGCATAATTTTTTCAGTTTTAGTGTCAAACTTTTGCCTAAAACTTCCTTTTGAAAAAAACGAAAATGTAATAATAACACTTTTTTCAGCCTCTCTAATATACACTTTCTTAATTTTCCAACTTGGAGTAATAAAAAAAGAGGACATTTCTTTAAAATAAAAAAGGGGCTTAACGCCCCTTAAAATTTGCCTTAAATTTCAGCCATTACATCTTGCATATCGTAAAGGCCAGTTTTTTTGCCTTTAATAAATTTAGCAGCTTTAATAGCCCCAACAGCAAAAACCTCTTTGCTGTGAGCAGAGTGCTTAAACTCAACAACCTCGTCTTTTCCAGCGAAAATAACTTCGTGGTCGCCAACAATTGTTCCGCCTCTAACAGCAGAGTAACCAAGCTCGTTTCTCTCTCTTTTAACTCTAACTTGGCTTCTGTCGTAAACATATTTTAACTTGTTTCCAACGCCCTCGTTCACTGCATCTCCAAGTAAAAGAGCAGTTCCACTAGGAGCGTCAATTTTTTGGTTGTGGTGTCTTTCAACAATTTCCACGTCAAAACCAGCCTCGTATAAAACATCGCTGTATTTTTTCAAAATAGTAGCAAGTAAATTAATTCCAAGGCTCATATTTGCACTTCTAAACATAGCAACTTTGCTACTAGCCTGGTTAATTTTTTCAATTGTTTCTTCAGTTAAACCAGTTGTGCAAATAACTGCTGGAATCCCCTTTTCAACAGCAAATTCCACAACGCTGTCCACAGCTGATGCAGTTGAAAAGTCAATAATAGCGTCAGCTTCAATGTCGCAGTCCATAATGTTTGTAAAAACAGGAAAATCAGTGTTGCAACTAACCATATCCACACCAGCCACAATTTGAGCCTCTTTGTCATCTTTTAAAATGTTGTAAATAACTCTGCCCATTTTTCCGTTGCAGCCGTGCATAATAATTTTTGTCATAAGTAAACTCCCTTCATTTAAATTTAAATAAGGTTAAACTTCTTTAATTCTGTTTCAAGTAAAGCTCTGTTTGCCTCTTCCATCTCAACTAAAGGCTCTCTAAAACCGCCCACGTTAAAGCCCATCATATTTAAAGCAGTCTTAACAGGAATAGGGTTCACCTCGCTAAATAAAGCGTTCACAAGAGGAACACAGTCAATCTGCATTTGAGTAGCCTTTTTAGTGTCCCCGTCAAAATAACTTTGAATCATATCGTGAGTAAATTTAGGGGCAACATTGCTTAAAACAGAAATAACGCCCTTGCCACCAAGAGATAATAAAGGAACAATCATATCGTCGTTTCCGCTGTAAATGTCAAGCTCGCCTTGAGTTAAGTTAGCAATTTCAGCAACTTGTGAAATGTTTCCACTAGCCTCTTTAATAGCAACAATGTTGTCAACTTTTGCAAGCTCAGCAACAGTTTTAGGAGCAATGTTAAGCCCAGTTCTGCCAGCAACAGAATACATAATAACAGGTAAGTTAGTTGCCCCAGCCATATTAGTATAATATTTAATAAGACCCTTTTGAGTAGTCTTGTTGTAATAAGGTGTAACAATTAAAAGCCCGTCAGCCCCAACTTGCTCGCATCTTTTGCAAAGCTCAATGCCGTGCCTAGTGTCGTTGCTTCCAGCACCAGCAATAACAGGCACTTTTTTATTAACTTTCTCAACAGTAAATTTAATAGTTTCAATTTGTTCATCATCTGTCAAAGTTGACGCTTCACCAGTAGTGCCACAAATAATAATAGCGTCAGTGCTGTTTTGAATTTGAAAATCAATTAAGTTTCCAAGTGCCTCAAAATTCACACTACCATCAGCATTAAAAGGTGTAACAATAGCAACACCAGCACCATTAAATAAAGTCTTACTCATAACAAACGCCTCCTAATTATCTGTCAAAATAACCTTTTGCTGCAAGAAGCTCAGCCATAAGAACAGCTCCGCCAGCAGCACCTCTTAAAGTGTTGTGAGAAAGACAAACAAACTTGTAGTCAAATTGCTTATCCTCTCTTAAACGGCCAATAGAGACAGCCATACCGTTTTCAATCATTCTGTCAAGCTTAGCCTGAGGTCTGTTTTCTTCCTCAAAATAATGTAAAAATTGCTTAGGAGCAGACGGCAATTCAAGCTCTTGAGGAACACCACTAAATTCCTTCCACGCCTTTAAAATCTCCTCTTTGCTAGGCTTTTTGTCAAAGCTAACAAAAACAGCGGCAGTGTGTCCGTCAGAAACAGCCACTCTTAAACATTGAGTAGTAATGCAAGGTGAAGTAGCGTTTTCAATAACATCGCCTTTAATCTCTCCCCAAATTTTTAATGGTTCAAGCTCAGACTTTTCTTCTTCTCCGCCAATAAAAGGAATAACATTGTCAACCATTTCAGGCCAAGTTTCAAAAGTCTTTCCAGCGCCAGAAATAGCTTGGTAAGTGCAAGCAAGAACGTTTTTAATGCCAAACTTTTTAAGCGGGTGTAAAGCAGGAACATAGCTTTGTAAAGAACAGTTAGACTTAACAGCTATAAAACCTCTTTTAGTCCCAAGCCTTTTTCTTTGAGCGTTAATAATTTCAATATGCTCAGGGTTAATTTCAGGCACAACCATAGGAACGTCCTCTGTTCCTCTGTTAGCAGAGTTGTTGCTAACAACAGGACATTCAGCCTTAGCATACTTTTCCTCAAGTGCCTTAATTTCGTCTTTTTTCATATCAACAGCGCAAAAAACAAAATCAACCATACTAGCAATTTTGTCAACATCTGCACTAGCGTCCATAACAACTAGCTCAGCCATACTTTCAGGCAAAGGCTCTTGCATAGCCCATCTGCTTCCAATAGCCTCTTTTAAAGTTTTGCCAGCAGAACGAGAACTTGCAGCCACAGCAACAACATTAAACCAAGGGTGCTTGTCAAGTAAAAGAGCAAACCTCTGCCCAACCATACCAGTAGCACCAATAATACCCACATTAAAAGTTTTCATTTTGAACCTCCAGTTTATGTAAAAATAAAAAAAACAGATTGACAATAGCCAATCTGTGAATATATACTAAAAAAATATACACACAGATAGCTCTCCATTAGTTTTCTAGCCCGCCATAGATTACCAATGACAGTCGTTCCACTGTTAATGAAACAACCAAGAAATATAACACAGCATTATACTTCTTTCGGCATTCTCCCCTTTTGATATTTCTCTTTTGTCGCTGTAACATCAAAATATCTACTCTTGTCAAATGCGCCTCTATCTTCTTAATTTAATATACCACTATTTACACAAATTGTCAACACTTAATATTATGTATAAATAATAAAAATGTGCAAATTCTAAAAACGAGGTGATAAAATGAAAAAAGAAAAACCACTCACAGAAAAAGACCTTTTAAAATATGAGGTAGCAAACGAATTAGGCCTTTTAGATAAGGTTCTTGAAGGTGGCTGGAAAAGTTTAACATCAAAAGAAAGCGGAAAAATAGGCGGAATAATAGCTAAAAAAAATAAAGAAAATAACTTGTCTAAAGGGGAGTAAACCCCTTTTTTTTGCAATAAAAAAAGGCTATTTAGCCTTTTAATTAAGCTTAAATAACTTGCTAATTTTTCCACTAGCCCATAAAATAACTAGCCCAAAATTAGCCCCAACCATATCCACACAAACGTCATAAAATTGGGCAGTTCGTCCGCTAACAAAAATTTGATGAATTTCGTCGCTACACCCATATATAAAACAAAAAATAAGAGCTAAAATAATTGTGTCCATTTTGCAAAACTTAAATTCATTTAAAAATAGATAAACTAAAATAAATAAAATTGCAAAATTAAACATATGAGCAGACTTGCGAACAAAAAACACAATCTTTGTCTTGTTAATTTGAATAATAGGCTTTTTTTCTTTTTCTCTGCTTTTAATTTTTTCCCTATCTTCCATTTTGTAAGAAAAACCTTTTTCAGTAATTTTTTCAATAGGCTCAACAATTATGCCACTCGTTTTCATACTGTGGTCATAACCTTGAGAAGAAAAGAAAAAAATAAGGCCCATCATAATAACAATCAAAACGCCGTAAATAAATTTGTTCAAAAACTCTCCTCCATAACCCTTTTTCTTTTTATATATGCCCAAGCTATGTATTTTATGCTTTTTTAATTAATAAGAGCCTTCGCCTTTTAAAACAGCTGGAATAGTAAGTAAAATAATTTTAAGGTCAGTTAAAATGCCCATTTCTTTAATATACTTAACATCAAGCCTCATCCATTGCTCAAACCCAATGTCGCTTCTTCCGCTAATTTGCCAGTAACAGCTTAAACCAGGCTTAACTAAAAGCCTCTGCTTTGCAAACTCGTCATACTCGGCCACTTCTTTAGGTAAAGCAGGCCTTGGCCCAACAACAGACATATCCCCTCTAATAATGTTTATAAGCTGTAAAATCTCGTCAATGCTGTATTTTCTAATAAACCTTCCAACTTTTGTAATTCTAGGGTCGTTCTTCATTTTAAAAACAGGCCCGTCAGCTTCGTTTAAATCTTTTAACTCTTTTAAAATTTCTTCCGCATTTGTGTACATACTTCTAAATTTATACATTTTAAAAGTTTTCCCGTTTCTCCCAACTCTCTCTTGAGAAAAAATAACAGGCCCTTTGTCCTCAATTTTAATAGCAATGCTAGTAATTAATAATACGGGAGAAAGAATAATAAGCCCTGTTAAAGAGGCAATAATGTCAAACACTCGCTTAATAAAAAAATATAAATACCTTTTCTTTGATGCAACTTTATCCTGAGATATATCACGCATCAACTTTCACATCCTTTGTCCTAATAAACTAATAAACACACTAACTTAATTATATACTATATATAATTAAATTGTCAACATATATTAACATTTTATTACAAAACTCTCTAAAACTTTAAATCTAAATTCTAAAAAATCTAATCAAAATCATTCTTTCTATCTGATGCAATTCCATATATTATAAACATAATAGCTGTTGCAGGGTTAAAAAATGCAGTTTCTGAGGTTGATGCTATAATAGAATAACTTAAAATAGATAACATAGCCCAGCCATAATATTTATTTTCTTTTAATCTTTTTATTGAATCAAAAACCATTAAAGAAATAGTTGTAACAAAGAAAATAGTTCCAATCCAACCAGACTGTGCAAATATACCTGGCCAAAATGTGTCAGATACAGGCTGACCCTTATAATATCCACTCATATAACCAAGCTTATAATAAAATTTTGAATTTGATTCATAAGCAACAGTTGTTCCAAAAGTTCCAAAACCACTTCCAAAAGGAAAATATTGCTCCGCTATTTTAATTCCATCTTGATGCATTTTCAACCTAATTGGAACTGTCGCACCAACAGTAAAATATTTTTCAATTTGATCCATTGAAAAATAAACAACAATACAACAAGCTAATATTAAACAAGTTGTTTTTAACTTTAAATTATATTTAACACAAGAATAATAAATTGCAAAAATAACAAAAATTGCACCAATAGCTTTACTTCTAAAAGTCAAACAAGTAACAATAGATAATATAACAATATATTTAAAATTCTTTTTATTATATTTCATATTACATATAAGAATTGATACACAACTAACACAAAACGCCGCAAAGTATGTTGGGTGCAAAAAACACAATTGCAAAGAATTTGTAAAATATCTAAAATCATATTTTTCAAAAAAAGGATTCATAAATATTTCGTGTAAACATAATAATATAAGCATAATAGAAATAATTTTACAAAATAAAATAATTTTACTATTTACATATTTTTTAATAGGCCTTAGTTCTCTTGATAAAATTTTTCCACCTAAATAATATATCATAAATTTAACACAAACAAAGCTGTCCAATAAAATTGTCATATATTTTGCATTTTGATTAACAAATGAAGAAAACATAGTTATAACAAACCATAAAAAGAAACATAAAATAATTTTTCTTTCAATAGGTTCAAGTTTCTGCTTATAAAATAATATTAAAAAAATAAAATATATTTCCAAAATTTCATCAAAATATGTTAAAATTTGATACTCTGCTCCTGTAGCTATACGTTGTAAAGCCTTTTGAAAAAGTAATGTTAAAAATACCGTAACATATATATTACTTTTTCTAATACCCCCCCCCTAATAGAAGTAAAATTCCTGCTATAATTAGCAGTGCTTTAGAAAATAAAATCTCTGCACAAAAAAACAATATACAAATAATAAAAATATAAATAGCATCTTTTTTAATAACCATATCTTTTTCCCTTTTCTATTTTTAAAACATTATAATAACTTTTTATTAATTAACTTTATATTTATAAATTTAATAGTTTGTATTATAAATAAAAACACAAATTATACTTATCTATTTTAATTCCCTAAATAATATTAAACTCTTTACACATATATTTATATCTTAAATATTATCAATAAATCTATATCTAAAAACTAATATAATTATATCACTTGTAATAAAAATGTCAACTATACTACATTTTATTACAAATAATATAAATCTATTCTTTAATTTCACTTAAATAAAAACTAGGCATAAAACCTAGCTTAATTTAATATCTTTAAAAGGACAAACCTTAACACATTGATAACATATAATACATTTTTCTTCATCAATTTTTGGATATTCAAACCCTTCATTGTCCTCAACCATATTAATTGCATCTTTTGGGCAAATAGCATAACACGCACTACAACCACAACAATCCGCTTTTTCTTTAAATAATATAGGGACATCTTTCATATTCTATTTCCCCCTGAATTTTAAATATTTCTTCAATCTGTTTTTAACCTTGTTTGTTAAACCATAGTTACCATACTTTTTTGCAATATATGTAAAATCATATTTCTCTACATCTTGCCAAAATTTCTCTCTATTAGTTGGCTTTTTTGAAGGTTCTTTTAAAGGTCCTTGCATACTGTCTTCTAAAAGCGTTTCCTTAAACTTAATAAAACCAGAAGCCTCTTTAAATAAATTTTCACCTTTTGAGTTGTTTATTAAAACTAAAGAAACACCTTTGTTGTCATCAAATTCTGGTGCTGCTTTTTCTATTCCCCAATAGTCAGCTATGGTAATATCCCCTGGGTGTAAAATAGATTTGTATGGGCATCTATAACAACTTTCTCTTAAAATACTGTGGCTGTAAAATAAATTTCTAAAAACTCCACTATTAACTTGCTTTCCATTTTCAAAAACTAAACTCTCTGTATGAGCTCTCCAACCATATTTAATTTTATTTCTAAAATTAACTTTAACTACCTTTCTCTTGTTCTTTCCTATCTGCCAATCCAAATACATTTGCCAAATTTTAGGGCTAGGAACACCGTGACAAACAATATCTAAACAAATTAAATTTTCATACTCTTTCCCTAAAAAATTTTTTAACCCTGCTATTTGACAAGATGTTCCTGAAAATAAAACTTTCTTCCCCTCTAAAACATCTTTTTTAACAGACCTAAAACATTCCCCCATTTTGCTTTCAATGTATTTTGACCCACGCATTAAATCTCTGTCTTTTTTGTTGTCAGCTCTAATGTGCTTTGCATTAAATTTTTCGTCAAGAACACAACCATACACTACACCATTTTTTTCTAATATTAAATCAGATAATGCTGTAAACATACCTCCTGACCTAGATAATGCAACAATATTGTCATCTTTGTGTTTCACTGCATAAACTTTTGGCTTTTCCCAGTTCAAAAAATCACCTCACAAAATATAAAACTTAATTTTTTAAATTAAATTTTATGTTAATTAATTTAAATACTTCCTTTACCATCTTTATTAATAAAATACATAATATAAAAATAATAATAGCTGATATAAACTGATAATACTTATATACGCCTAACCTAAATATAATAGGCTTTAACAAAAGAATAAAAATAGGGTGAATAATATAAATTAAAAGAGAATATCTTCGCCCAACGTTTGCTAAAGCAATTTCCAATTTGCTAAGCTTAAATTGCCCTTTTTCATCATCATAAAAACTAGTAAAAAACAAAAATATAATAATAGCTAAAAAAATGACACTAATAAAACTATCTCTTTCTGCATTTAAATTGTAAAACTTTAAAATATATCTTTCAAAAATAAGCGTACTAGAAAAAATAAATA
The DNA here is from genome assembly GCA_944384235.1 of uncultured Clostridia bacterium. Classification (GTDB taxonomy): domain Bacteria; phylum Bacillota; class Clostridia; order Lachnospirales; family CAG-274; genus Gallispira. The sequence goes on along the minus strand of CALWSP010000021.1, from coordinate 9,077 downwards.
TGCCTAAAATAGCTACATAATTTTTAATTCTTATTTGGTTTTCTTTTATAATCCTACCTATATAAAAATAAGGCAAACCTGTAATAATAAAATTCCTCAAATAAATATATAGAAACTCTCTTCCAAAAATAGCTAAAGAATACTTTCCAAAAATAATGTCTATAATCAAAAAAATAGGAGTTAAAATATATAATATTTTTTTTAACTTTAATCTGTCAAAAATATATGTAATAATTAAAACATATAAAATAGCACCTAAATACCAAAGATGCCCATTAAAAGGAGATACATTAAAAACTATAAAATTAAAAATTGACTCTTTAGAAAAAACTTTTAAAATATAACTTAAAAATCCATTTCCAATTAAAGTTTCAAAAACAACTTTAATAAAAAAATATAATATATTTGATAAAATAAATATCTTAAAAATTTTTTTAATTTGCCTTTCTTCTCCTTTTCTTCCAACAATATTTAAGTAAAAATATCCTGAAATCATAAAGAAAATAGGAACTGCAACTCTAGCCATAGAAACTAAATATTGCCCTATTTCATAAGGAAAAGGGGTGTGAATATATATAACTAAAAACGCACTGAAAGCTTTTAATATGTCTATACCAATATTTCTATATTCTCTCTTTTCCACATAACCACCCCTACCTTTAATTTTCTATTTTTTAACTTCCCAAATAAACTTAATAATAAAAGGATTTCTTGTTTTTAACGCAAATTTCTTTATAGTGTTTTTAACACTTTTGTTTGATTTTAAATATAAAATTTGACAATCTAAAAATTCATCATCAATAAATGTTTTAATATACTCAATCTTTTCTAAATTAGATATATTGCAATTTTTATAATTTATTTTCCCAATTGCATCAACACTATATTTCCCTTCGTTATATTTAATAAAATATTTCATTTTTTCCAATAAACCAAAATGTTGCATACAATCACAAAAAGCTTTATACATAATTTTTCTTCTATTAGCTTCATTTTTCAAAAATTTCTTGGATAAAGAATTTTCGTTTCTAATTATATAACTATATAGCGGTAATTCAATAATAGAAAAACTAGTGATATTTTTATAAACTTGGCATAAAAAAACAAAATCTTCACCTAAGCTTAAACTTTCATCAAACTTAATATTGTTTTTAATAATAATATCCTTTTTAATCCAACGATTCCATAAATAGTTCATAGAAATAGCTTTTTCTTTTAAATTCATTCCACTAAAAAAGTCAATAATATCATCTTTTGTTTTAATATGTTGTTTTTTTATATAATTAACTTCTTTTTTATTTAAATATTCTTTTGTAAATCTAGATATTATCATATCAAAATCAGAACTTTTACTTTCCATATATAATTTTTCTAACATATCTTCTTTAATAACATCATCAGAATCTAAGAATTGTATCCAATTTCCCTTAGCCATCTCAATTCCAATATTTCTAGCTTTTGAAACACCTACATTGCAATCTAATTCTAAAACTTTTATATTTTCATATTCTCTAGAATATTCTTTTAATATACTTAAACTTTTATCTCTAGAACAATCATCTATGGCTATCAACTCAAAATTTTTATAAGTTTGGTTTAAAACAGATGTAATAGTTTCCCTTAAATATTTTTCTGAGTTATAAACAGGCATAATAATTGACACCATTAAGTCATTTTCAACTTTATTGTCCATATTCCTAATCTCCTCTTTAATTATTAATTACTTTTTCCTAATTTCCTTAACTAATCCAATAAAATAATTTCTTTTAATAAACATAACTAACATAATAATACACAAAAATATATATCTGTAAATAGGAAATAAATATAAATATTCAAAAATAAACATTAATATAATTAAAACTAAACTAATTAGTATAATACTTTTTTTGCCAAATAAATCCATATTTAAAGAATTTTTTTTCATCACTCTGTTTGCAACAATAAAATGAAATATTGAAAGGAATATATAACAAATTAAAGTGGTAAATGCTGCTGCTATATAACCAAACATTTTAATAAACACTAAATTCAAAATGATGTTAATAATAGCTGCAATAATTGACGCATACATTATCTTTTTAGTTTCTTCAAAATACATTTCAACAACAGAAAATATACTGTACATAAAAGTAAAAAAAGAACTAATCATAACAGGAGGCATACAATATACCGCTTCGTAATATTCAACTGGTGTAGCTATTTTAATAACCTCTGGTGCAAAAGCAACAAAAACTAGTGTTAGTAATGCAACTAAAACTAACACTCCATCTGTAACACTTTTTATACTTTCAGTTTTATTTTCTTTTAAACAATTATATATCCAAGGTCTCATAGCATCAACTATACTAGTTTTAACTAAGTTAACAACAACAGCAATAGAATAAGAAGCACTATATAGTGCAGCAGCAGATGCCCCTACAAGTGAATTTATCATAATTCTGTCTACACCAGACAAAACTTTTAAAGATAAAATATGTGGTAATAAAGGTAAATGAACAAATATTGCCCACTTCCAATATTTTGTAGTAAAATTAATTTTGTTATTCTTTTGTAATTTACAAAAGAGAATAACACCATATAAAACTTGAACAATAACAATAGAAACAATTCTACCAAATGCCTGCATATTTTTATCTATATTTAATACAAAAATCAAACCTATTAAAGCATTTAATATAGCCATAGAAATAGAAACAAAAACAAGACTTTTGTATTTGTATTGAAATCTGCTTTTTGTCAACCAAAAATTTAAAGATGGAATAAAATAAATTTGACAAACCATTAACATTAATAAGTGTTGAGGCAACCCTATAAAATTAGATAAAGCCCTTCCACCTATTAGAAATATAATAAGTAATGCCGATGTTAGAACAAAAGACAAACCTAATAAAGAACTTTGAGCCTCATTTTTATCACCTTCGTTAAATTTTGTTAAAGCACTTACATATGCACAAGACTCTAATCCAAAAGTTCCAATAATAGTAAACATTTCGCACCAAGTCAAATACACACTGTATAAACCATACTCCTCAGTTGTCATAATACGAGTAAATATAGGAACTGTAATAAATGATATTCCCTTTAATAAAACTGTACTCATAACAAACCACAAACTTGCTTTAACTTGCAAGGACATATTAGAATATACATTTTTTAATCTACCATATAAACCTATCATTGTATTTACTCACCTAAAATATTTTTCCTCAAAAATTCAATAGATTTTTCACGCTTTTCACATATTATCTTGTTTATGTTTATATAATCTATTTCGTTTCCTAACGGCAACTTATCCCCAGAAATGTTTTGACTCTCTAAATCAAACATTTCAATAATGTCTTTTAACCTGCTATTTGTTTTCGACCCATTTCCCTGAAATTCAAAATAAAATTCTTTTTTAAATAAAATAGAAAAAGATATACCGTGAAATGAATTTGTAAAAATTACACTAGCCTTCAAAAAATATCTAATAAATTCATCAGGTCCACAACTGTCAATATATATGCCATCATAGTTTCTTCTAACACCATTTGATAAAATAACTAATTTTTTGTTTGCCTTTTTAGCATAGTCCACAGCCTTTTTCATAAACTCATCAGACTTTTGGAGCATATAAACCAATACAAAAGGCTCATCTTCCTCCTTAACTGGTTTAGATATTTCATACCAGTTTTCTTTAGTTAATAAAAACACAGGGTCAATACATTGTTCACACAAAATTCCAATGTCATTAAACTTTCTATAAACAGAAGTCTCTCTAACTGATATTGCTTTAAATTTTTCTAATTTTTCTGTAAATAAATTTTCTAAATTTTCATCAACCTCTATACCAACACTAGCTGCATAAGAAATTTTTTTCCTATTTTTCACAAACTCTAAAAAGTAATTATAGTCGTTTTCTGTAATGTTAACATTCCATACTTGGTCGCTACCAACAATAAAAATATCATTTTTGTCCCATTTCTCATTTTTTATATTACTTAAATCATACTCTTTAGATAAATCTAAGTAATTTTTAGTAAATTTATTAAATTTATTTTTTTTCTCATTTTTGCTTTTTAATAAAATAACAGATTTAATAAACCCTTTTAAAGATTTTTGAGAACCAAATATTTTATATCTATCCTCTATTGCTTTTGCTCTATAATCTAAAACTTTACAATCAACAAACCCATCTATTGTTTTATAAAGCCCGTAACATTGTAATATAGCCCCATAATTCAACGCTCTATGAAAAGTTAATATATAAATCATTTGCTTTCCTCCTGTTTTGAACTAACATTTTATTTTTATAATATATTAAAGACCCATAACATATCATATAAATATAAAAAGGCTGTTCATCATAAAGTGGGTTTCCTGTAAAACCATAAAGCGTAAAAAAGAATATATAATATACAGAAAACACAACTAATGAACTTTTCATTTCAACTTTTGATAATTTAAGTAATACCTTTATTCCAATAACAACACCGTATACAATTAGCCCAACAAAAATACTAAAACCTATAATTCCTGTTTCAGCTAATAATTGAATATAAATATTATGAACATCGTGTTCAAGATAATCTACTGCTGTTCTCCAGCCACTTCCAAATAACGGGTTGTCAATAAATTTTTTAAAGGCTGCTTTATAAAAAATATCTCTTGACATTAAAAAGGTACCTTCTTTAGCTGTTTCATAAAATCTATCAAAAGTGTTTTTCAACACAGGAAATTGCTCTGCAAAAACAAAAAATAAAATAATAAGAACTGATATTATTGCAACAATATTTAAAAATCTTGTGTGCTTGTTTTTACTATACAACCAATAAACCCAAATTGATGAAACAAAAGCAAAAACTAAATGAGCTCTTTTACCTATCATAAGCAAAGCTCCAAGAGTTAAAATCAAAAAAATCAATAATATATAATTATTTTTTTTATAATTTTTAGAAACTATTAAAGAAAATATAGCTCCAAAGCCTATCGCTAAATATGTACCATTTGTACTATAATGTCCTGTTAAACCTGGATATCTTTTTGTTCTCATCATATTTAATGCAGTTACTCTTAAATATTCTTCTAGTTTAGGAACAATACTTTCGTTATATATTTGTGGATATATATAAAATAAAAACGTAGCTAATGTAAATATTATCCCAAAAAAAGCTAATACTTTCACAGTTTGGTCTTTTGTTCCCCCCGTTTTATAAAAACAATATAATAAAATAAGAGAAAATATATATTTTATTATGTAACTAAGATTAAAAGTAAATATAATAAATAAAATTGTTATAAACCAAATCATAACTACATTAGACATTACTTTCGAAACTTTAACATTACAACCATACCATATAAAAATTATACCACTTAAAGCCCAAACATAAGCTAAATATACATTATGAAATAAACTAGTTCTAAAATCCAACATAAAAACAAAAAATAAAAAAACAAATAGCCCTATATATGCCAAAGTATGTCTATATATTTTTAAACTCATATTAATCCTCCTTTAATACATTAATATCAAAATCATAATACTTAAATAAATTTTTTAAAGAAGTGTCATTTATACTCTCTCCAACATTGCTTTTCATAAGACTATCTTTTTGTGAACTTTTTAAAGTATACCATTCTTTTGAATTTTCATCAACTTTAACTGCTTTATAGCCCTTTGTTAGACCAACAACCTTAAGCCACAAATCATCTGTTGTAGGACAAATTTCTTTAATTATATTAAAGTTAAAGTCTATGTTTTCAAAATATCTAGGTGGATATAGCACTCCACCAACTCCAATAGGAACTAATAACATTGAAGGTCCTTTTTCATAAGGAGATAAACCAATCCAATTTTTATATGGATTAATTTCTCCATTTTCGCTAAATGAAATTTTATGTGCTCTATAACAACAAACACAATTAGAATATTTGTAATATGTATCTAATAGTTTTTCTATCCAATATTCAGGATATAATGTATCATCATCTGCTGTAATAATAATTTTGTCTAAATACTCTTGCGCTGTAAAAAAAACTTTTTTATATGACTTCAAATCTTCACAAAATCTAATTTCTAAACCATATTTCTCAAGTTCAAGTAAATTTTTAGGTAATTCGTCTTTACTTTCAAATTGAGTTTTTGCTAACCATAAAATAACTTTTCCTGCTGGTTTTGTCTGCCTAAGTATACTATTAATACATAAATAAACCTTTTCTATTCTAGCAGGAAAAGAAGTTAATGAAACTATAACTTCATCTTCCTTTTTTAAATTTTTATTAATAGAAAAAGTTTTGCAATATATTGGATAAATATAATTAGCCATCCTTCCAATAATTCTATTTTTAATTAACTCTCTCTTGTTTGAGATAGCCCAAGGCGTAGTTATGCTATACAATTTATCCAACATATTTAATATCTCCTACCCAATTTTATTTTTATATTTTTTAAATATAATAACCTATATAACAATATAAAACTATATATAATAATACTTGTTTTTATATTTTATCATATACACTTTTGAAAATATGTGCTAAACTATCCCACGTATAATTTTCACTAATTCTTTTATATGCATTTTTTTTAACACTTTCTGTTAAATTTTTATTTTCATAAACTTCAATTATTTTATCTGCCCAAATTTCAGAATTCATATTTTCTAAAATAAATCCATTTTTACCATTTTCAATAAGAGTGCTTGAACCACCATTATATGTAGTTAAAACAACATTTTCATAATACATAGCTTCTAGAAGAACCATACCAAAAATTTCATATTCTGTTGGCAAAACAAAAAAATCTGACATTTTATAAATATAAGACAAATATTTTTGCTCCATTTTCTCCTGCCAAATAATATCTTCTTTAATATTTATACGTTCAGCATAATCCCATATTTTTTTTAAATACTCTTTATCACCTGTACCAATCATATAAAGCTTAGCATTCTTTTTTTGTTTACATAATTTTTTAAAAACGTCTAAAATAAAGTAAATATTTCTTCTTTCTTCAAATCTTCCTATATATAAAAGTTTTAAATCACTGTCGTCTTTAGCCATCTTATTATATAAAATTTCATTGCAACTATTGTTTTTGTTTCTTAACATTTCTATATCCATACCCACACCAGATAAAGTGATATACTCGTCTTTAATTCCTTTTTCAATAAGGAATTTTTTTGCCAAAGAACTTTTAACAATAAATTTAGTACCTTTTTTTATATAGTACTTAAGAAATATAATATCAAACATCTTACACATAATATTATATTTTTTATTAAACTTAGAATAATATGGCCCGTGATATATTACTGTCTTTTTCGGATATTTCATAGAAAGATACCACGCCTGTATTTGATTATACTCAACCGGCTGTAAAATATCGTAGCTGTCAAAAATATCACTACAATTTAAAAACATTGTATTTTTCAAAAAAGTTGTTCCTTTTTTATAATATACTCTAACAAATTTTTTATTCTCAACTTCTATATCAACAACTTTTTCTTCCTTATCTGTCCAAAAAATTATTCCACACTCATATCCAATTCTAACTAATGCTTTTGCTAACCCCACTTCTTGAATATTGTATGTATTGTTTTCAACATCCATAAAACTAGGATAATTTCTAATTATTAATACTTTCAAACAAACCACCTGTCAACAATAATTTAAAATTTTCAATCCCTACCAAAAATATCCCTTGTATATAATTTATCTTTTACATCACTTAATAAATCTTCATATCTATTAGCAATAATTACATCACAATTTTCTTTGAAAACTTCAATATCATTAACCACACTATTTTCAAAAAACTCTAAGCTATCTTTAATAGTTGGTTCATAAATAATAACCTTAACATTTTTTTCTTTAATTCTTTTAATAACACCTTGTATACTACTTTGACGAAAATTGTCGCTATTACTTTTCATTGTTAATCTATAAACACCAACAACAATATCTTTATTATCTTTGTCATAATATCCAGCCTTTTTTAGAATTTGATTAGCTATAAAATCTTTTCTAGTTCTGTTACTTTCTACAATAGCACAAATAAGATTTTCAGGAATATCCCTATAATTAGCTAATAATTGCTTTGTATCTTTAGGTAAGCAATATCCACCATACCCAAACGAAGGGTTATTGTAATGACTTCCAATACGAGGGTCAAGACACACTCCGTCTATAATTTGCTTTGTATTTAATCCATTAACTTCTGCATATGTATCTAATTCGTTAAAGTAAGACACTCTTAATGCTAAATATGTATTTGCAAATAATTTAACTGCTTCAGCTTCTGTAAAACCCATAAATAAAGTGTCTATATCCTCTTTAATTGCACCTTCTTTAAGTAATTGTGCAAACTCTTTTCCTGCCTCTACAATTCTTTCATCGCTTTCATCAACACCAACAATAATCCTTGAAGGATAAAGATTGTCATATAAAGCTTTGGATTCCCTTAAAAATTCAGGGCTAAATATTATATTTTTATTTCCAAATTTTTCTCTAATGCTTTTAGTGTATCCAACTGGAATAGTAGATTTTATAACCATAATAGCCTTGTCATTACATTTAATAACAAGTTTAATAACATCTTCTATTGCAGATGTATCAAACTTTTGTGTAATAGGGTCATAATTTGTTGGAGCAGAAATTATTACAAAATCAGCGGTTTTATAAGCGCTTGTTGCATCTAATGTTGCAGTTAAATTTAATTTTTTTTCAGATAAATATTTTTCTATATATTCATCTTTAATAGGAGATATTTTTTTGTTAATTAAATCTACTTTTTCAGGCACAATATCAACAGCAATTACATTGTTGTTTTGAGCTAATAAAACAGCAATACTTAAACCAACATATCCTGTACCTGCAACAGCAATATTATATTTTTTTCTCATAATTTTCTGCCTCACAATTTTTTAATTTTTTCTTGCTCTGCAATATCCGCATCAACAATCTCCTCGCCAGTCTTTCCAAGTAGCTGAGCCTTGCTTGCTTCACTTAAACCGTCGTTAATAATAGCGTTCATATCACAAGTGCTACACTTGTCAAGTTCTTCCTTTGAAACCTTGCCATCTCTATAATCT
>CALWSP010000020.1 GCA_944384235.1 uncultured Clostridia bacterium | reverse complement strand
AATCCTTGCTTGGGTTATAGTTGCTTATCACACTTGATAACTCCGGACTTACGCTGTTTAAACTCTTCGCTATCTCCCCTTTTAATGTCTTATAGGTCTTGAGGGTTACTGTGTCTTTATTATCTCTAGTTATCCCAGTTTTTCCTGCTCTCGTACCTAAACCATACTTGGTTTCCCCATACTTAAACACTTTTGCTGTTGTTCCCTTTGAGGCTTTTATAACAGCATCGTTTGTAATGTAAACTGGTGTTCCTAAATGTTGAACCTCAACTCCACTTCCTGCTGTGTCTGTAGGTGTAATCTTAGCTTGGTTCCAAGCCTCATTAACTTTCTTTGTTTTCTCTGGTGATGGTTTCATACTCCAAACTTCGTCACTAAGTGGAATCCACAACAATTCAATCTTGTATCCAGTTGTAACATCGTCTCCTCCACTGTGGTTTACTATGGTGCCTCCGGCACCTCCTCCTGCTCCAACGTTGCTGTTTCCATCTGCTAAAACAAAAGTGTTGGAACTTAAAATCATAATAAACGCTAAAACTAAACTCATAAACCTTTTTAGTTTCTTGTCCATTTTTTTCTCTCCTTTCTAATATCTTTAAAATTTCTCTTAAAAACAAATGTTAAACTAAAAAACCTATCTCTCTAAACTTAAAATCTTTTTAATAATAAACATCTTCTTTCCCCTCTTCTTTCTTAACTTTTTCAACTTCTATCTATTTCTAAAATAAACCTCTCTAAACATATATAACTTGATGCCTCTAAACCTCTCAAAAACTAAAACTTTCTAAACTCCTCTTAAAACCTCTATAAACCCTCATATAAACAGCTTTTTTCATTCTTCCTCACACTAAATAATAAAGTTTTACCTCTTATATTTTTTTCCTTACATATATATACAAGTAATGCCTGCAAAATTTTTTAAAATTACATCTCTTTTTTACTAATTTAATAAAACCTTAATAAATAAAAAAAGAGCAACGTTAAGTTGCTCTCAAAGGTTTAAAATTAAATATTTAATTAAAGCCAATCTGGGTTTTCTGACATATAACCCCCTGGAGTTCCATCTACACTCTCAGTAAATGTAACCTTGCACCAACCACCTAATCCTACTGTATATGTTTTTCCTATCTCTGGGTTTGGTATTGAATCAATTAAACCATAGATTATCTTATCCCACTCACTAGAGAAGTGACCCTCCCCTGTTTCTGGGTTGATTTTGTAAGAATCTTCTCTTACACTACCAGTTTCTTGTGGTACCCAACAGCTTGTATGGTCTTTAACTGTACGAAATCTTTCTGGTACGTCTCCTACTTGAGAAGTGTCAAACACAATACCTAAGTCAAGAGCTATTGGCTGGTCTGCCCCTACAACTCCATACTTCTCCTCTACCACTATCTCTTTCCCATTTACCATAACTTTATCCCCTGCTACCGCTCTCCTTCTGCTTGGGTCGTTTAAGTTATATTCCATAGGCTCTACCACTGGTCTTGCCTCTAACACACTCTTGTCTAAACTCTCCCTCTTACCTTTGTTTATTAACCTATGCACTATTGTCGCTGCTTGCTCCCTCGTTAAATCCTCATTCCCTTTAAAATCATATCTATCCCTTTCTCTAACTCCTGTCATTATCCCTGCACTACATAACTTCGCTGCTTCCTCTCCTATCCCTATTCCATATATATCATATACCTCCTCGTCTATTTTAAACTCCTCATATCCTAACGTCTTCTCACTTAACCACACTACCATCTCAGCAAACTCTTTCCTTGTTATACTTTCGTTATAGTTCCCTGGCGTTGCTAAAGCTTGTGGCACTAAACTAATTAACTTCTCTCCTTTTCCTCCCCATATACTCCTTATATCTACATCTGATACACTGTCCCAAAAATCTCTCCTATCTATTACATCTTTCTCGCCTTTCTTCTCCCTATACGCCTCGCTCTTCTCTCCCGTTGGGTCTATACTACTTGCTATCATCGATATCGCCTCTAAATGCGTTAAATTCCCTTGCGGTCTAAACGTGTTGTCCTCGTACCCCTTTATTCCACCTGTCGCTATTAACTCCTCTATTGCCTCCCTTGCATACTCCCTTATAGCTCCGTCATCTCTAAAATTTGTCGCTGCCATTACCGAACTGTTAAACATCGGTAACCCTCCTATACAACTTATTATCATCGTTAATGATAAACCTGTACATATCGCTAAGTTCTTTAACACTAATTTCCTTTTCATTTTCCTTTTCCTTTCTCTTTAACATAATTTTTTTAATTTATAAACTATATAAATTAAAATTTTTATAACAATATGTTTCAATTATAAATTCTTTTCCCATAAAAATCAAGTTTTATTATATAAAAATTTAAAATTGTCTTTATAAATGTCAAATTTGCTTTTCTTTTCACAAAAAAACGAGGTATATAAAATACCTCGTCTTTAAAAAATAGTTTTAATCTACCTTTTTATTTAACACCAATTTTCATACTTCTTGCATAATAGAAAAGATACTGCTGAGCATAACCAGCTAAATCTCCCCATTTTTCTTTAGCAAACTTGTGAATTTCTTTAATATTTGTTTCTTCCCCGTTAAAATATAACTGTTCCATAACTCTTTTAACCCAAACATCAGTTGGAAAAACCTCTCTCCTTTTCATAGAGAAAAGCATAGAACAATCGGCAACTTTCTGCCCAACACCCTTAATAGTTAAAAGCCTTTTTAATAGCTCGCTTGTGCTTAAACTGTCTATATCTTTTAAACTAACCTCACCACTATATAACTTGTCTATACAGTCTTTAATATACTTGGCTCTAAAGCCCACCTTTAGCTCTTTTAAATCTTCTTCTGTAACATCTTTTAATTGCTCTAAAGTTGGAAATAAAAACTCGCCTTGCTCTTGGTTGCCATATTTTTGAGATAAATTTGCAATAATTCCCTTTATTCTAGGAATGTTGTTGTTTTGAGAAATTATAAAACTTAAAAGACATTCATAAGGGTCTTGGTTCAAAATTCTAATACCACCAGCAAATTCAATAGCTTTTTTCATAATAATATCGTCTTTTGAAATAATATTTTTAACAGCAGTGTAATTAATATCCATATCAAAATAGTTGTACCAAATTTCTTCGTATTCTTTCATACTACAAGGGTAAAGCTCAACTCTGTTCATTTCCTGCTTAATGTTTAAAACCTTTCCCATAGCAACTATTCTGTACTCTAACTCGTCAATTTTTTCAAACCTAAAACATTGACCACACTCTAAAATTTCCTTTATGTTAAAATTTGAAACATTTTCTAATATAACCTTACCATCTTCTTCGTAAGATTGCATACAAATTTCATAATATATCATTATAATAACCCTTTCCTTTTTTCTTTTTTTGTGCTAAAATCACATAAGAGGTGATTTTATGAAAGAACAAATTTATACAATACCAGTTAACGAAGGCTTTGAACAAGGTGGTGAATGTCCATTTTGTAATATGTATAACACGCTAGAAAAAGACGCTCTAGATTATATGCTTGGAGCATCATATATGGAAGACGATATTAGAATGGAAACCAACAAAACTGGCTTTTGTAGTAAACACTATGAAATGATGTATGGTGAGCAAAATAGGCTTGGTGTAGCTCTTATGCTTCATACTCATTTGCAAAAAATAAATTATGATTTAAATACACTCTGTAAGGATTTAAAAACAAAGCACAAAAAATCTTTATTTTCAAAAAATTCAAATTTGGAAAATAAAACAATTTCCTATCTTAATAATATATCAAATTCTTGCTATATTTGCAACAGGATAAATTCAAATTTTAATAGATATTTAGACACATTTTTCTATATGTGGAAAAAAGACGACGAAATAAAAGAAAAAGTAAAGGCTTCAAAGGGTTTTTGCTTAGACCATTTTGCCCTCTTAATTCAAGCAGCAGAAAAAAAGCTAAACACAAAAGATTATGAAAATTTTATAGATATAATAGTCCCTCTTGAACTTGAAAATCTTAAAAGGCTTGAAAATGAGGTTGACCACTTCACAAATAAATTTGACCATAACTATAAAGATGTTCCTTGGGGAACAGCAAAAGATGCCCTGCCAAGAGCCATTTTAAAACTATCATCAACTAAAGTGGAGGAATAATATGACTTATAAAGACTTAAACACAAAAGAAAAAATAGAACATATTTGGGAATATTATCGTCACACAATAATAATAGGAACAATTTTAATAATAAGTTTTATTTCAATTTTTTATAATATTTTTATAAAACCACACCCAAATTTGTTCTGCGGTCTTGCTGTCTATAACTATCATCTACCTATTAGCCAAATTGATGAAATAACTAACGAGCTAAATAATAAGTTCAATTTAGACCCTACTAAATCTACAATAGAAATTCAAAGTTTTTATACAGACGATAGCGACCCTCTAACAGAAGTAAACTTAAATCAAAAATTTGACACCTATATCTATTCATCACAGTTTAATCTTATTTTTACAGACTTAGATAACACAAACTCTTTTATAAACTCTGGCTATGTTTCTAGGCTTGATGAATATTTAACTAAAGAAGAAATATCTAGCCTAGAAAGCCAAAATAAAATTTTATATGCTATCGACCCTTATAGCAACGAAAAAACACCTATGGCTGTAAACATAAAAGGTTCTAAACTTTTAAACGAATATAATATCTATAAAGATAAAGATTGTTACCTTAGCTTTGTTCCTATGCCAAATGAATATACAGAAAACACACTAAAAGTTTTTAGAGAATTTTTAAAATAACTGTAAATTAACTTTTTACTTATAACATTTAAACAATTCTTTTTTTATTTTGATATGGGCATAAATATTATTTTTATTGCTCATATCAATTAAAATAATACTTGAATTTTGTTTGTTATAGTTGTATAATATTCATTAATAAAGATATATAGAATTTAATAAAAAACCATTTATATTCTACATATTTAAATAAAAATAAGTTTCAAAATGAGGTTTTATTTATGAGCAAGTATAATTATAAAGAAATCGAAAAAAAATGGCGTGCTAGATGGGCTAAAACCCCAGTAAATCCCTCTAACACAGATAAACCAAAATATTACTGCCTTGATATGTTCCCTTACCCTTCTGGTAACGGCCTTCATGTTGGCCATTGGAGAGGCTATGTGTTGTCAGATGTTGTAAGTAGATATAAACTTTTACAAGGCTACGAAATTTTACACCCAATGGGCTGGGACGCATTTGGCTTGCCTGCTGAAAACTATGCAATCAAAACAGGAACTCACCCTGCTGATGCAACACAAAAATCAATTAATAACATTAAAAGACAGGTTAATGACATTTCTGCCCTTTATGATTGGGATAAAGAAATTAACACAACTGACCCAAGCTACTATAAATGGACTCAATGGATTTTTATTCAAATGTTCAAAAATGGCTTAGCTTACGAAAAAGAAATGCCTCTTAACTGGTGTCCAAGTTGTAAATGTGTTCTTGCAAACGAAGAGTCAACAAACGGCGTTTGTGAAAGATGTGGCTCTCAAGTAACTAAGAAAAATCTTAGACAGTGGATGTTAAAAATAACTAACTACGCTGAAAGGCTTTTAAACGACCTTGATAAGCTTGATTGGCCAGCAAAGGTTAAAAAAATGCAGTCCGATTGGATTGGTAAAAGCTACGGTGCAGAAATTGACTTTAACGTTTTAAACACAGATAAAAGCATAAAAGTTTACACAACTAGGCCAGACACTCTCTATGGTGCAACATTTATGGTTTTAGCTCCTGAACATAGCATAATCCCTGAAATCACAACTCCAGAAAACAAAGAAGCTGTTGAAAAATATATTTTTGAAGCAAGCACAAAATCTAATGTAGATAGAATGACAAACAAAGAAAAAACTGGCGTTTTCACAGGTGCTTATGGTATTAACCCGTTAAACGGAGCAAAAACTCCAATTTGGGTTTCAGACTATGTTTTGGCTGATTATGGCACAGGTGCAATAATGTGTGTTCCTGCCCACGATGATAGAGATTTTGACTTTGCTAAAAAGTTTGACCTCCCTATTATTCAAGTAATCAGTAAAGATGGTCAAGAAGAAGATTTAACTCAAGCTTATACAGAATCAGGAATTATGATTAACTCTGGCGAATTTAACGGAATGAAGTCCGAAGAAGCTAAAGCTAAAGTTCCAGACTATATGGAAGAAAAAGGCTTTGGTAAAAAAACTGTTAATTATAAACTTCGTGACTGGGTGTTCTCAAGACAGAGATATTGGGGCGAGCCTATTCCTCTTATCCACTGTGATAAGTGTGGCATAGTTCCAGTTCCAGAAAAAGACTTGCCAGTTATTCTCCCAAAAGTAGATAGCTACAAACCAACTGATAACGGCGAATCCCCTCTTGCAGACATTGAAGAATGGGTAAATGTTAAATGCCCTTGTTGTGGTGCTCCAGCAAAAAGAGAAACAAACACAATGCCACAGTGGGCAGGTTCTTCTTGGTACTTCTTAAGATATTGTGATAATCATAACGATAAAGAGCTTGCTAGTAAAGAGGCTCTTAAAAAGTGGTTGCCAGTAGATATGTATGTAGGTGGAATTGAACACGCTGTTTTACACTTACTTTATGCTAGATTTTATACAAAATTCTTGTATGACATTGGCGTAGTAGAGTTTGAAGAGCCATTTTTAAGGCTTTTCAATCAGGGTATGATTACAAAAGATGGCTTTAAAATGAGTAAAAATAAAGGTAATGTTGTATCCCCTGACGAAACAGTTGAAAACTATGGCTGTGATTCTTTAAGAATGTACGAATTGTTTATAGGCCCACCTGAAGTTGATTCAGAATGGGACGACACTGGTATTGACGGTGTTTATAGATATTTAAATAAAGTTTGGAAGTTCGTTGACGAAAATAAAGATAACTTAATTCCAACAACTAAAAACTTAGATAAAGCTAAACATAAACTTATTTATGAAATAACAAATAGACTTGAAGCGTTAAGCCTTAACACTGTTATTTCTGGCTTTATGGAATACACAAATAACATCATTAATGTTGCTAAAAAAGAAGGTGGCGTAGATAAGGAAACAATAGAAACTCTTGCTGTTCTTCTTGCTCCTTTTGCCCCTCATATTGCAGAAGAAATATGGGAAATTATGGGCAATAAAGAGTCTGTTTTCAAAACAACTTGGCCAAAATATGATGAATCAAAATTAAAAGAAGATGTTCTCACAATAGCTGTTCAAGTTAATGGTAAAGTTAGAGCAACAATTGACGTTCCTGCTGAAACAAGCAAAGATGATGTTTTAGCAGAAGCTAAAAAAGCTATTGAAAGCAAAATAAATGGCACAATTGTTAAAGAAATTTATGTCCCTGGCAGAATTTGTAACATTGTAGTTAAATAAAACAAAGCCTCCTTTTTAGGAGGCTTTTTAATTTTTATATATACTCAATAAAAAAAGAGCCCCACTGCTCTTTTTTTATTGTCTTACGACTAGCAAAATATACATTTTACTCAAACAAAATTCCTGTAAAACATATAATTTGCTATAAAATATATGTAACTTCTCTTCTCTTACATTATATCGCACAAAAATACTTTTGTCAATAAGATTTTTTTAGTCATTTTTAACAATATCTTGTTAAGATTTTTGTAATAAATAGCAAATAAAATAAAAAAAGCCCATTAAAATGGGCTTTTTTTATGCTAAAATTGACTTAATGTATTCAGCAATAGCTTCGTCTTTGCAATTAGCAAAGAAATATTCCTTAAACTTCTCGCCACTAACTGCACCTTTTAATAATTCTTGGTCAATGTTCTTTAAAATATGTAACATATCTGTGTGAGTAACTTTCTTAACTTCGTCAAGAATTTTCTTGTTTCTTTGCTCAGGAATAACTCTATCTCTTGGATAACCTTGTCCACTTTCGCCAGAGAATAACTGCTCAAAAGTATACTTTAAGTTAAGCTCTGCACCCCAACCAAAACCTTTAGCAAATGGGAAAGATGCACAGTTACCATCGTTAATCTGAGCAAACATATATCCGTCAGATGGGTCTACAATATGTCCACATAAAACTCCTGGGAAAGAGTTGCAAGCTAACATAGCACCCTCACCAGTACCACAACCAGTAATAACAAAGTCAGCAGCACCAGAATTTAATAATATAGCAGATAAAATACCACATTGAACATAAGTTAATTGAGCTTCATCTTCAGCACTATACATACCATAGTTAAAAACTTCGTGCCCCTTTGGTTCAACAACACTTTTAAGAGTTGAGTAAATAAGTTCATTCTTTGCAGCTTGACTATTTTCATTAATTAAAGCTATTTTCATTTCAATCACCTTTCATATATAAAATTAATTTACCATTTAATATTAAATTAATTATCAACTTTTGTCAATAACATTCTAATTATTTATTGTCCATACGTCGTTTTCAAATTTAATATTAATGCTGTCACCAACATTTACATTGCTTCCTTTTATGTTAAATTTTCTAACACCAGCTGGCGTTTCTAATTTAACACTTTCACTATCTACATCAGAAACCTTTAAATTTTCATATTCATTAATTTTTTGAATTTCTTTAACACAAACAATGGAATCACTAGAAACAATTGCATTTAATTTTTCGTCAAATATAATTTTTTCATCACCTTCATAAAATGTAATGCCTAGGTTTGTTGCATAAATATTGTCGCTAAATTTTTTGCACAAACTACTGTCGCTATAAATTAAAACTTCTTTAACAGCTAACTTTTCATTGTTCATAACCTTTTCAAAAGCAGCAACCCAAATGTTGTATGGAATTGGCTTGTCCTTGTCCTCTATTTCATACTTTAACTTAATGTTGCTTTTTGAATTAAGTTTATCAAGCAAAAATTGAGCTTGCCTTAAAGATAAATACTGCTCAGGACAAAAATGTAAATCGTCAACACCAGAGATATACCCTGCTTTAAACGAAGCATTAATATACTTGTCATACCAATCATCAATTTTAGTGTCCTCAAATTCAATCACTCTGTCTAGTTCGTTAATTTCCTTTAAAGAAAACTTGTTGTAGGCTATCATTTTTGAAACTTCAGCTCTTGTAATTGGCTTGTTTTCTCCAACAACTCCCAAGTTAGCCTCCTTGTTAATTTCCTCTTTAAAACTACACCCACTAAAAGCAAGTACCATTAAAACTAAATAAATAATTCTTAACATATTAACTACCTCCAATAAATATATATGCTAAAAATTAATTATTATTCCTCTATTTTAACTTTTCACTTCTGTTAATAATAATAGGGTATTCTTTTAGTTTTTTCACATTTTTAATATCTAATAACTCTATATCAAAAATATGCTTTTCTCTTTCTAAATCTTCATTTAATAACACTATCTCATATTTAATTTTTTCTTTCTTTTTTAAAATATTTTCAATACTAAAATCTTCTACCTTGTTTCCTTTTAAATTTAAAAACTTAGGAAAATATTGAGTAAATATAGTTTCAGGTTCTTTATAAAATTTATATCTGTCGCATTTAAAGCCTTTGGTTTTAACAATAGTTAATATATTTTTACTCAAAATGTCCAAACCACTTTTGTAATCAATTTCCATTTCAAACCAAATATCTCTATCTTCTATAAGTTGAATTTTTAGTAAACAAAGTTCTATATCAATGTCGTAATATTCTAAAATTTTATCTACATCTTTTTCTTCAAAAACTAAGTCTAATATTTCATCATTAGAAAAATCTCTAAAAATAACATTGTTTTTCCTGTTTTGGTTAATCAAGAAAAAATCTTCTCCTAGGTTAGATAGCCTATACTTTGACGATGGAGAATATAAAAAAGAATCAATAAAAACATCGTCTTTAATAAATGTATAGTTTCTAATAGACTTAATAGCAAAAATAAGCTCATCTATAAATGAAAACTCTGATAAATATAAGTTGTCTATAAACCCAAAATAATAAGAAAAAGGAGTTAAAAACCATTTGTCAATGTCTATTCCTCTTTTGTATTTTTTAATTTCTTTCATTTCATCATAATCATCAAAAGAAGACATTCCTTTATATTCATTAAAACTTTTGTATATATGCTCAAATATATAACTAACTTCATTGTTATATTTTAATAAATTTTCAATATCTAACTCTTTTACTCCAATAAACCCGTCAAACATATCATCATTTAAGTTTTCAACACAAACTTTTAAAGCGCTATCATATAAAATCTTTAAAAGTTCAAAATCATTAATATTATAAATAGTATTTTTCTTTTCAAAACAACAAAAAACATTAGTGTTTAAAGAATACATTTTTTCAATATATTTAGCATTAATTGCCAATTTTATAAGATAATTAATGTATATTAAATCATAATTAACTAAACATTTTAATTGGTTTAAATCTTCTAATTGGTTGTCATAATTTAAAACCATTCCCCTTTTAAAATCATCAATTAAAAGCCTAAAATCATTACATATTTTATGGTTGTTTAAATCAAATTCATTCACTGTAAACTTAATTTGATTTTCTTTGTTTTTTCTGTCAAAAAACATACTAGAATATATGCTAGATGATGTTTTGCTAATAATGTTATTAGGTGATATATCTGTATTTTCAATTAAGGTTGAATAAAGCCATTTTTTATAAATTTGTGGCAAATACTTATAAATAATTTCTTTATTCTTCAAATCAATAATATTAAAATTATTTAAAAATTCCTCCCAAAAATAATTATTTAACCTATTAATACACTTATCATAATTGTATTTTTTAGTCATATCGAACCCCTACATTTAATTTTTAATAAATAGTAGTATTCCCATAACTATAAATTATAAACTCAAATAATATAATAGTCAATAATATGTATTGATATTTTTAAATAATTTTATTTTTTTGTAATAATCCCTTAATAATTTTGATTTTTTAAAATTACCAAATCTTTATACTTTAAAAATAAAAATATAATATGCTATAATAATTTTGTAAATAAACAAATTTATATTTATACTTACCTTAATATCTTTAATAATTTAAAGTTTTTTTGCTATAAAATGCGACAAATTATATATTTTTTTTAAAATAAATAAATATTTTGTAATTTATGGTTTACTATTTAACAAAAACTTGTTATAATATTAATAGAATATTTTGCAACCTGCATTATATTTAATAAAAAAGGGGCAACCCTTATATTAATTCTTAATTAAGGAGGATTTTTAAATGTCAAAGGTTATGAAAACTATGGATGGTAACCAGGCAGCTGCTGAAATATCTTACGCATTTACCGAAGTTGCTGGTATTTATCCTATTACTCCTTCCTCTCCAATGGCTGAACACGTTGATGAATGGGCAGCAAGAGGAAAGAAGAATATTTTTGGTCAGACTGTAAATGTAGTAGAAATGCAGTCTGAGGCAGGTGCAGCTGGTACAGTGCACGGTTCTTTAGCATCTGGTGCATTAACTACTACATACACTGCATCTCAAGGCTTACTCCTTATGATCCCAAATATGTATAAGATTGCTGGTGAATTACTCCCTTGTGTACTTCATGTAAGTGCTCGTTGTGTAGCAAGTCACGCACTTAACATTTTTGGCGACCATTCCGATGTTATGGCTTGTCGTCAAACTGGTTTTGCAATGTTAGCTTCTTCTTCTGTTCAGGAAGTTATGGACTTAGGTGCTGTTGCACACCTTTCTACAATTAAGGCTAAAGTTCCTTTCCTTCACTTCTTCGATGGTTTCAGAACTTCTCACGAAATTCAGAAAATCGAAGTTCTTGACTATGATGATTTAGCTAAACTTGTTGATATGGACAAGGTTAAAGAGTTCAAAGAGCACGCTCTTAATCCAGAGCACCCTTGCACAAGAGGTACAGCTCAGAACCCTGACATCTTCTTCCAGGCAAGAGAAGCTTGTAACCCATACTATGATGCAACTCCAGCTATCGTTGAAGAATATATGGCAAAAATCAACGAGCTTACTGGCAGAGATTATAAATTATTCAACTACTATGGTGCTCCAGATGCAGACAGAGTTATTGTTGCTATGGGCTCTATTTGCGATACAATTTCTGGTACAATTGACTACCTTGCATCTAAAGGTGAAAAAGTTGGTCTTGTAAATGTTCACTTATATAGACCTTTCGTACCTGAAAAATTATTAGAAGCAATTCCTGCTACTGCAACAAAGATTGCTGTTCTTGATAGAACTAAGGAGCCTGGTTCTTTAGGCGAGCCTTTATATCAAGATGTATGTACAGCATTTTTCAAGAGCGATAGAACTCCTCTTATTGTTGGTGGTAGATTTGGTCTTGGTTCTAAAGACACAACTCCAGCAGATATTATCGCTGTTTACGAAAACCTTAACGCTTCTACTCCAAAAAATGGCTTTACATTAGCAATCAACGACGATGTAACTGGTCATTCTTTAGATAGAGGCCCAACTATCGATGTTACTCCAGAAGGAACACATAACTGCTTGTTCTGGGGTCTTGGTTCTGACGGTACAGTAGGTGCTAACAAGAACTCCATTAAAATCATCGGTGACCACACAGATATGTACGCTCAGGCATACTTTGCATACGACTCTAAAAAATCTGGTGGTATCACAAATTCTCACTTAAGATTTGGTCATAAGCCAATTCGTTCCCCATACCTTATTGACACTGCTGACTTTGTAGCTTGTCATCAGCAAGCATACTTAGATAAGTATGATATGACATCTAACTTAAAAGAAGGCGGTAGCTTCTTATTAAACACAATTTGGTCTGATGAGGAATTAGAATCTCACTTACCAGCAAATGTTAAGAGAGATTTAGCAAATAAGAAGATTAACTTCTACACAATCAATGCAGTTAAGCTTGGTGCTGAGCTTGGTTTAGGTAGCAAGTTCAATATGGTTTTACAGGCTGCATTCTTTAAAATCACAAACATTATCCCTATCGAAGATGCTGTTAAGTATATGAAAGAATTCATCGTTAAGTCTTACGGCAAGAAGGGTGAAAAGATTGTAAATATGAACTACAGTGCTGTTGATGCTGGTGTTGCTAACGTTCATAAGGTAGAAGTTCCAGCTAGCTGGGCTGATGCTGTTGACACTGCTGCTGCAACTACTGATAGACCAGACTTCATCAAGAACATCGTTGATGTAATGAACGCTCAAAAGGGAGACACTCTTCCAGTATCTGCATTTAAGGGTATCGAAGATGGTACTTTCGAGCACGGTACAGCTGCTTATGAAAAGCGTGGTATCGCAATTAATGTTCCTGTATGGGAGCCATCAACTTGTATCCAGTGTAACCAGTGTTCATTTGTATGTCCACACGCTTGTATTAGACCTTTCCTTTTAACTGAAGAAGAAGCAAACAACGCTCCAGAAACAGTTAAACTTGCTGATGGTAAGGGTAAAGAAGCTGGCTACAAGTATGTAATGCAGGTTGACATCTTAGACTGTACAGGTTGTGGTAACTGTATCGCATCTTGTCCATTAGCTGGCAAGACTGACCCTCTTAAGATGGTACCAATTGATGATTCAAGAGATCAAATCGAAGCTTGGGACTACTGTATCGAGCTTGACCGCAAGGCTAACCCAGAAGATAAGTTCACAGTTAAGGGTTCTCAGTTCGAGTTACCATTACTTGAGTTCTCTGGTGCTTGTGGTGGTTGTGCTGAAACTGCTTACGCTAGATTAATCACTCAGTTATACGGTGATAGAATGTACATTGCAAACGCAACAGGTTGTTCTTCAATCTGGGGTGGTTCTGCTCCTTCTACTCCATATACAACAAATGAAAAGGGTCAAGGTCCTGCTTGGTGTAACTCTTTATTCGAAGATAACGCAGAATTTGGCTACGGTATGTATATCGGCGTTAAGCAACAAAGAGCTTTACTTGCAGAAAATGTAAAGACAATTGTTGAAAACGCAACAAATGAAGAGCTTAAGGCTGCTGCTCAGGCTTGGTTAGACACTATGAACGAAGGTGAAGCTTCTAAGGCAACTTCTGCTGCTTTACTTGCTGCAATCGAAGCTTCTGGTGCTAGCTGTGACGCTTGCAACTATGTTGTAGACCATAAGGATATGTTAGTTAAGAAGAGCCAGTGGATTTTCGGTGGTGACGGCTGGGCTTATGACATCGGCTTTGGTGGTGTAGACCACGTTTTAGCTTCTGGTGAAGATGTAAACATCTTAGTATTTGATACAGAAGTTTACTCTAACACAGGTGGTCAGGCTTCTAAGGCTACTCCAACAGCTGCTATTGCTAAGTTCGCTGCTTCTGGTAAGAAAGTTCGTAAGAAAGACTTAGGTATGATTGCTAAGAGCTATGGCTATGTATATGTAGCTCAAGTATGTATGGGTGCTGATAAGAACCAGTTAATGAAGGCTCTTAAGGAAGCTGAAGCTTACAATGGTCCATCATTAATCATTGCATACTCTCCATGTATCAACCACGGTCTCAGAAACAACTTCCACGTTGAAGCTAAGAGAGCTGTTGACGCTGGTTACTGGCAGTTATACAGATATAACCCAGAAGGCGAAGTATTCACTTTAGACTCTAAAGAGCCTACTGCTGACTTCAAGGAATTCATCAAGAGCGAAGTAAGATACACTTCTCTTGCTAAGACATTCCCTGACATCGCTGAAGAGTTATTCGACAAGTGTGCTGCTGATGCTAAGAGAAGATATGAAGGCTATAAGAAATTAGCTGAAAACAACTAATTTATATAATCTTTGATATAAAAAAGGGAGTTTTTTAACTCCCTTTTCTTTTTTTGCAAACAAAAAAGGAGCAAACGCTCCTTTTTTTATTTTCTTTATTTATGTTTTATTCAAAACAAGACCCGCCAATAAACTCTCGAATTAAAGAATTGTTCGGTATATCCTCAGGGTTAATAGCTAAAAAACTGTTTAACATATTTAATAATCTTTTAGCCTCTGTATACACCCCTTCTGCCTTGTCAACACTAAATAATAACGGCTCTGCATAAACTTTTAAAACACAAAGCTCATATATTAAAGCTGAATTAAATATAACATCGGCATTTTCCTGATAAGGAAAAATGTTGTCCTCCTCCCCTTTTAACACCTTAGGCCACATTTCAATAGTGTTGTTTATAGAAAATCCTCTAAAAAAATGGTCCCTCACAATTCTCCTAATAAGTCTAGAATCAGTTGTAGATATTCTGTTGTGCTCGTCAATGTTTAATTGAGTTAAAGCACTAATATATATTTTAAATTTGTCCTTGTCCTCAATTTTTGGAGTAAGCTCGTCATTTAACCCGTGAATACCCTCAATAATTAAAACTTCTCCCTTTTCTAACTTAATTTTCTTTCCATAAGGCTTTTCTTCCCCTGTTATAAAGTCGTAAAGACAAGTTTCAACTTCTTCCCCTTTTTTAAGCTTTAACAAATCTTCGTTAAATCTTTCAATTTTTAATGTTGTAATGTTCTCATAATTTTTGCTACCATCAGCTTCAAAAGGAATATCCTTCCTGTTCTTGTAATAATCATCTAAAGAAATCATATGTGGCTTTATTCCAATAACTTTCAATTGAATACTTAACCTTTTAGCAAATGTCGTCTTTCCAGATGAAGATGGTCCAGCAACAAAAATAAACTTTTTCCCGCTTTTGTAAATTAAATCCGCTATTTGAGCAATTTTCTTTTCCTGTAAAGCCTCAGCAATTAAAATTAACTCTTTAATTTTTCCGTTGCAAATAGCATCGTTCAAACTGCAAACAGCCTCTGTCTTCATTATTTCAGACCACCTATTGTACTCAGAAAATACACTAGAAATTTTACTTCCCTTAACATATCCATTTAAATTTTCAGGGTTGTTTTGAGCTTGAATTTTTAAAATAAAACCATTTTGATATTTTTCAATGTCAAAATTTTTAATATATCCAGCCGAAATAACCATTGAACCATATAAATAATCATAATACTCCCCTATTTTATATATAGTCACATTCGTAGCCTTAATATACTTTAATTCCTTTTTGCAGTTAATTAAATTGTTTCTCTCAAATATTTCTTCAGCTTCTGAAATAGGAAGTTGGAATTTTTCAATTAACACATTCTCCCTAATCATTCTTTCCATTTCACTCTTAATATCTTCTATTTGTTTTCTTTCAAGCTCAAAATTTTTAATCCTGCATATAAAATTGTTGTTTAAAGTATGCTCAACCCAAACAACCCTTTTGCTCCCTAAAACTTTGTTTACCGCAGCTAACATAATAAACATAACACTTCTTTGGTATGCCTTGTATCCCTGCTTTGTTTTAATATCCAAAAATTCAACATTACAACTGTTTTTAACAATAAAATTTAAGTCCTTTTCAATGTTGTCAACCTTTGCAACTAAAAAATCTCTGTCAAAATTACACTCTTTTAAAATTTCCTTTAAAGAAATATTTTTCTCAATAGTTATATCATTTTTTAAATTAATAATATGAACCTTAATTTTGCTCAAAAAACCACCCCTCAATTAAACAATATTTAAAGTTTGTCCATTAACACTTGACTTTAAAAACTCTATCTCCTCAAATTCTTTCTTTAATAACTCAATTAAACTTTCAACAACAATAACTTCAGTTAAATAATGAGTTCCATCAATTAATTTAATCTCTAAATCTTCTGCAATTTGTGCGTTGTGGTATCCCACATCGCCAGTTATAAAAACATCACACCCCATCGATTTTGCCTTTGACATAAACTCAAAATCAGCTCCAGCCCCAGTACATATTCCAACTTTTTTAACGCTTTCATTAAACTTCCCGTTAAAAACAATATGCTCGCTTCCAAGAACGTTTTTAATAAAATCAATAAAATCAGAAAACTTAACTTCTTTTTCAAGCCCTCCAACCTTGCCCATATATGTACTTTCGCCCATCGGAATTAAACCCTCAACATTTTTAAGCCCAATTTTCTTTGCTAATGTGTCGTTTGTTCCAAAGTCAGCCATATCCAAATTAGTGTGTGCAGAATACACTAAAATATCATTTTTAATTAATAAAGAAATTTTTCTTGCTAAAGGGTTGGAATAATCTAAATTTTTAATAGGCTTAAAAATAAATGGGTGATGTGTAACAATCATATCCACATTTTTTTCTATACCCTCTTTAATAACCTCCAAAGAACAATCTAAAGCAACTAAAACTTTTTTAATATCCTTTTTCCTATCTCCAACCATAACACCTACATTGTCCCAACTGCAAGCAGTTTTTTCTGGTGCTACTTTGTCTAAAAATTCAATAATATTTTCAGCCTTTATATCCATTTTAAAACCTCCTCGTAATCTTTTTCTAGTTCAAAAAGCCTTTTATACGAACTATCATCACATTTGTTGTTCTTTTCCATATTTTTTAATATCTTTACCAATTTATTTTGCTCAAATAATATATATTCCTTTAAAATAGGTGATTTTTCTTCAATCAACCTTTTGCCAAATAAAAATTCTATTTTACTATAACTTTCCTTGCCCTTTTCAGCAACAATCACATTGTAATACTTTCCATTTTCTTTAAGCATTTTTTCGTCAATAATTTTAAAACCAATGCTATCTATATATTCTCTAACTTTCCCAATATCTTTTTGTGGCTGAAGAATAAGCCTTTTTGCCTTAGAAACAGCATAAGTGTTAGACTCTAAAACATTTATCGCCATCAACCCACCCATACCAGCAATCACAATACAGTCAATAACTTCATTTTTCTCTATAACTTCTAATCCATTACCACATCTAACATCAACTTTTTCATATAAATGGTTGCTGTTCACATTTAGTCTGGCTTTTTTGCAAGACCCCTCGCTAATGTCGGCAGCAATTGCTTTTTTAACAATGTTGTTTTTAACTAAATAAATTGGAATATAAGCGTGGTCTGTTCCTATATCAGCCATTGTGTCACACTTTAAAACACAATCCGCAACAACTTTTAATCTCTCTGATAACATAAATTATTTATCCTTTCTAAAAAAATAAGACTGCCTTATAGACAGTCTTGTTTTTATTATAAATAATCTTTAAGTTTTTTACTTCTGCTAGGGTGTCTTAATTTTCTCAACGCCTTTGCTTCAATCTGTCTAATTCTTTCTCTTGTAACTTCAAATTTAGCGCCAACTTCTTCAAGAGTTCTTGCCTTTCCGTCGTTAAGACCAAATCTTAACTTTAAAACTTCTCTTTCTCTTTCAGTTAAAGTGTTTAAAACTTGGTCTAACTGAGTTTTTAATAAAGAAAATGCAGCTGCGTCAGCTGGAGCTTGAATGTCTTCATCAGGAATAAAATCGCCTAAATGGCTGTCCTCTTCCTCGCCAATAGGAGTTTCAAGAGAAACTGGTTCTTGAGCAATTTTTCTAATTTCTCTAACCTTGTCAATAGACATCTGCATTCTTTCAGCAAGCTCTTGGTCAGTTGGCTCTTTGCCATTTTCCTGTAAAAGCTGTCTTGAAACTCTAATAATCTTGTTAATGTTTTCAACCATATGAACAGGTATTCTAATTGTTCTAGCTTGGTCAGCAATGGCTCTTGTAATAGCCTGCCTAATCCACCAAGTAGCATAAGTACTAAATTTAAAACCTTTTCTGTGGTCAAATTTTTCAACAGCCTTAGTAAGACCTAAATTTCCCTCTTGAATAAGGTCTAAAAATAGCATACCTCTGCCAACATACTTTTTAGCAATACTAACAACTAATCTTAAGTTAGCCTCACAAAGACGCTTTTTAGCCTCTTCGTCACCTTTTTCAATTCTTTCAGCAAGTTCAATTTCTTCCTCAGCAGAAAGTAAAGGAACTCTACCAATTTCCTTAAGATACATACGCACGTGGTCGTCAATGTTAATACTGTCAGAAATAGATAAATCTAACTCTCTATCACTATCTAAATCAAGGTCGTCAGAACCATCAACTAGCTCAACACCAACAAGGTCAATTCCCTGACTTTCAAGGTAATCATAAACCTTGTCAATCTGCTCAGCATCAAGGTCAACAGTTGATAAACTGTCCATTAATGTGCTAGCATTAAGAGTATTTTTGTTCTTTTTAGCTATTGTAATTAATTCTTTCATTTTACTTGTAAAAGTAGCGTCATCTATGGGTTTCATAAATTTCATCCTTTCTCACTTGTATCTAGTTTAACCTTCCGATAATGATATATACAATTTGTTTACATTAATTTTTTTCATAATTAGTTCATTTATGTTAGGGCTGTCAAAATTTTCTCTAATCAGTTTGTCATAATACTCTAACTTAACCCTTTTAACAAGGTGGTTAATAGCTTTTTCCATCTCTTCCTGACTATATGGAATGTCTTTAACAAAAAGGTTAGTAATTTTGCTTTGCTCCTCAACAGTTTCAAAACTGCCAATAACGTTTTCTCTGTTTACAGGCTTGTTGTTTTTGTATAATTCATAAATTGCCTTAACAACCTTAACATAAAACTCGTCTACAAATTCTTCAGGCTCTAAAAACTTGCTAATGCAATCGAAATATTTTTTGCTAGAAACTAAAATGCTAACAAGTCCATTTCTTGCATTTTCAATACCATTTTTATTAATACCCAAACCTTTGTTAAAAGATTTAACCTCTACAACACCATTATTTAACTTTTTAATTTCGCTTTGAATTGCAGATATATCAATCTTAGTTTCATTTGATACCTCTTTTAAATATGCGTCAGTTTCAATGCTACTTTCAACATTAGATAATAGCTTAGCAATATCCTTAGAATAAGCAATTTTGTCCTCTAAAACATTTAAATCATATTTTTGCCTTAAAACTTCAGCTTGAAAAATAATATGGTTTTTAGCAGTTTTTAAAAGCTCACCAAATTCATAAGCACCAAATTTTTTAATAAACTCGTCAGGGTCTTTGGCGTTTTTAACCTGTAAAACTCTAATTTTTATACCAACCTTTTCAAGAACTGGAATGGTCCTTAAAACAGCCTTCACTCCAGCTGTGTCGCTGTCAAAAAGTAAAATAACACTGTCAGCATAAGCTTTTAAAACCTTAGTATGTTCGTCATTAAATGCAGTTCCAAGAGATGCAACAACATTTTTAAACCCAGCTTGATAAATTGCAATTGCGTCCATATAACCTTCAACTAAAATAAACTCTCTTAATTTAGCATTTTTAGCATTGTTTAAGTTATATAAATTTTTGCTTTTGTCAAACACATCAGTTTTTGGCGAATTAATGTATTTAGGCATTTCATTTCCTAAACTTCTAGCACCAAAACCAATAATATGTCCATACACATCAATAATAGGAAACATCAGCCTGTTATAAAAGCTAGCATAAAAATTACCACTATCGTTTTTATATACAAGTTTACTTCTTAAAATATTTTCGTCTGAAAAACCCTTTTTTTTCAGCTCCTCATAAAGAGCACTCCTGTTCATAGGAGAATATCCAAGGCCAAACTTTCGTCTAGCACCTAACTTAACTTCTCTTTTATCTAGGTAATCCACAGCAATCTTTCCGTTAGAACTTTGTAAGTTGTCGTAAAAAAACTGTGCTGCAACCTTATGTATTTCATATAAATTTTGCTTAATTTCCCTTTTTTTAATAATGTCAGCACTCATATTGGCTTCAGGCAAATTATAATTAATCCTTTCAGCTAAAAACCTAACAGCATCAGGGTAACTATAATTACCATATTTCATCATAAAGCCAAAAACATCTCCACCAGCTCCACAACCAAAACAATGGAAATATTGACCTTCGCTATTAACGTGAAAAGATGGTGATTTTTCGTTGTGAAAAGGACATAAACCAACATAAGAACTGCCAGTTCTTCTTAATTTCACATATTGCCCTATAACATCTACAATGTCATTACCAGCACGAACTTCATCTATGACTTCGCTTGGATAATAACTCATATAAGCACCTCTTTCATAAAAATTAAATTAAAGCAAAATTTCGCCATAATATATATTCGACACAACTGTCAAATTTCCTTTTTTTTAATAAAAATTTTTTTATTTTTTTATTTCATTATATTTGTTTCTAGCAAACCTGTCTGTCATACCAGCTAAATAATCTGCAATAATACGCTCCTTCTCCTCTTTCTCTCCCTTTTCATTTTTATAATTGTTTTTAAATTCACTTGGAACTTTGTCGTAATTTTCTTTGTAATATTTAAATAATTCCTTTAAAACATTAATATATTTATCTTTCTCTTCGTTTAAAGCTTTAGACTTATATACATTTTCAAACATATAATCCCTCAAGCTATATAAACAATCTTTCACATCTTCTGTCATTTTAATGTCATTTTTTCCGTAACTATTTTTAATTATGTCCCTAATAAGAAAATCAATTCTCTCCTTTGCACTTCTACCTAAAAGTTCAATTTCATTTTTTGGCAACATACCTTCTGAAATAATTCCAGCCCTAATTGCGTCCTCAATATCGTGGTTAACATAAGCAATTTTGTCAGAAATTTGAACAATTTTTCCCTCTAACGTTTTCGGCTTTCCCTTTCCTCTGTGATTTAATATACCATCTAAAACTTCTTTGCTTAAATTTAACCCCTCTCCATTTTTCTCAATCTTTGAAACAACCCTAACACTTTGTTTATTATGCTCAAAACCACCTTTTAAAACTTCATTAAGTGCCTCCTCTCCAATATGCCCAAAAGGAGTGTGCCCAAGGTCGTGCCCTAAAGCAATAGCCTCTGTTAAATTTTCATTTAAATTTAATGCACTTGCAATAGTTCTAGCAATTTGAGAAACCTCTAAAGTGTGGGTTAATCTTGTTCTGTAATGGTCACCCTCTGGAGAAATAAAAACTTGCGTTTTGTGCATAAGCCTTCTAAAAGCCTTGCTATGTAAAATTCTATCTCTGTCCCTTTCAAAACAAGTTCTAATGTCACAAGGCTCTTCTTTAATTGCCCTTCCTTCACTTTCTGCGCTTCTACACGCAAATTCGCTCAATTTTTCACTTTCATTTTTCTCTTTCATTTCTCTGATATTCATTAAATCACCTCTTACTTATTATATTCGCCAAAAACTATAAATATCCTTTATATAAAGCCCTTTCCAATAAAAAAAGAGAGGTAAAATCCTCTCTCTAATTTTTAAAAAAATAAATGTTCAATTAAAATTTTAACACCAATAAAAATTAAAACTAACCCGCCAATTCTCTCAGCA
The DNA here is from genome assembly GCA_944384235.1 of uncultured Clostridia bacterium. Lineage (GTDB taxonomy): Bacteria > Bacillota > Clostridia > Lachnospirales > CAG-274 > Gallispira. The sequence continues at coordinate 60,882 of CALWSP010000020.1, read as the reverse complement.
TAACTTTTGAATAAACAACTTATCTTCTTTCCTAAAATAACACCAATATATGAAAGAATAAAAGCCACAACACCAATTACTGCACAAGAGAAGAAAATGTTTCCATCTCCAACAAGTGCAAAAGTAACACCAACTGCAAGAGCGTCAATGCTTGTTGCAATAGCTAATAAAGTCATATTTTTAATTGACATTATACTAGCTTCACTTACTTCTTTTTCTTCGTCAGAAAAACTTTCTTTAATCATATTTCCGCCAATAATAGCCAATAAAATAAATGCAATCCAGTGGTCAAAAGCCTTTATGTACTCACTAAAACTACTAGCTAAAAAATATCCAATTAATGGCATCATAAACTGAAATATACCAAAAAATAAACCAAACTTAATAGCGTGAGATATTTTAACTTTAGGCATAGAAAGCCCGTTTGAAATTGCAACTGCAAAAGCGTCCATAGCTAAACTAATAGCAATTATAAAAAGCTCAATAAAACTCATTTTAAATCCTCCTTTATACATAGAATATAATTTTATAATATAAATTTTTAAAAGTCAATATATTTTATGTAAATAAGAATTTACTTAGTTAATTTTACACTCGTCAGTTCTGTTTTCAGCCTTTCTTTTTTCCTCTTTTTCAATGTTCATATTTTCTTTTTCTCGCCTACTTTTTAACTCTCTTTCAATATCTTCCCAACATATATTTTTTTCAACCATCATAACTTCTGTGTGAAAAATTAAATCACATATTTCCCCAACAATGTCGTCTTTGCTCTCGTTTTTAGCAGCAATAATAGTTTCAGTTGCCTCCTCCCCAATTTTTTTTAATATTTTATCAAGACCCTTTTTAAATAAATAACAAGTATAAGACCCTTCTTGAAATTCTTTTTTTCTAAATTTAATAACTTCTAATTCAGCTTTTAATAATTTTCCTAATTCCATAACCTACTCCTTGTTAAACTTTTCAACATCTCTGTAAAAACAACTGTAATTACCTGTGTGACAAGCTGCCCCAACTTGTTCAACTAATAATAAAATAGTGTCACAATCGCAATCATACTTCATCTCTTTTATATGTTGATAGTGGCCACTTGTTTCTCCCTTCACCCAAATCCTATTCCTAGACCTGCTAAAATATGTCCCCTTTTTTGTTTTAACACTTAAGTTAAAAGCTTCTTGGTTCATATATGCAAGCATAAGAACTTCCTTTGTTTTAAAATCTTGAACAATTGCTGGCACAAGCCCATCTTTGTTAAATTTAATTTCCATAATACACCTACTTTAATCTAACTGGAATTTTTTTACCATCTAAATATTTTTTTAATTCAATAATTTCCATTTCCCTAAAATGAAATAAACTAGCTGCTAAAGTTGCTTCTGCTCCTGCATTAAAGGCGTCTAAAAAATGCTCCTTTTTTCCAGCCCCACCTGATGCAATAACTGGAATGTCAACAGCAGAACTAACTAATCTTGTAAGCTCAAGGTCATATCCACTTTTAGTCCCGTCACAATCCATACTAGTTAATAATATTTCCCCAGCACCTCTTTTTTCAACCTCAACTGCCCACTTAACAACATCTTTGTATGTGTTAATTCTGCCACCATTTAAATAAACATCAAATCCACTTTTGTCCTCTCTTTTTTTAGCGTCAATAGCCACAACAACACATTGGTTTCCAAACAATTTACTAGCCTCGTTTATAAGCTCGGGTTTTTTAATAGCCGCTGAGTTAACTGCCACTTTGTCAGCTCCTGCGTTTAAAATTTTTCTAAAATCCTCAATGCTTCTAATTCCTCCACCAACTGTTAAAGGAATAAACACCTGCTCAGCAGTTTTAGAAACAACCTCAAGCATAATCTTTCTTTCATCAACTGAGGCAGTTATGTCTAAAAACACAATTTCATCAGCCATAGAATTGCTATAAAATTTTGCAATTTCAACTGGGTCGCCTGCATCTTTAAGGTTTACAAAGTTCACTCCTTTAACAACTCTGCCATCTTTAACATCTAAACAAGGTATTATTCTTTTTGTATGCACTATAATCACCTACTCAAACTCTTTAATAACTTCTTCTAAATTAATCGCTCCATTGTATAAAGCCTTTCCAATAATAACACCACTAGCATTAATATTTTTAACCTTTTCAACATCTGCCTTGCTTGAAACCCCTCCAGAGGCAATAATGTTAAGCCCTGTTTTCTCAATCAACTCTTTTGTTGCCTTAATATTAGGCCCGCTCATCATACCATCTTTTGATATGTCTGTATATATAATTGTTTTAATACCAATTTTTTTCATTTTTAAACAAAGGTCTAAAGCTGTAACACCACTTGCTTCCTCCCAGCCAGAAATTGCAACAATCCCATCTCTAGCATCAATACCAACTGCTATTTTCTCACCATATTTTTTCACAGCAATTTCTACAAGCTCTGGCTTTTTAACTGCAACTGTTCCTAATATAACTCTGTCCGCACCAGCCAAAATTCTTCTTTCAATATCTTCTATGCTACGAACACCGCCCCCAGTTTCAATTTTAACATTAAATCTTTCTTTAATTTCCTCTATTATATCTAAAATAAAAGATTTTCCATATCTTGCTCCATCTAAATCAACAATATGTATATACCTAGCTCCAGATTTTACAAATTCTTCTGCCACTTGCAAAGGGCTTTCGTTAAAAGTTGTAACCTCTTCAAAACTCCCTTGAGCTAGTCTAACAGCCTTTCTTCCAATAATGTCTATTGCTGGATAAATCTTCATCTCATAAACCTCCAAAATTTTTAAGTATTTTAAGCCCAACATCTCCACTCTTTTCTGGGTGAAACTGCAAAGCAAACACGTTTTCCCTTTCAACTGCCACTTGAATTTCCTTTCCATACTCTGTTGTTGCAGTAACAACATCTTCTTTTGTTTCTAAATAGTAGGAATGAACAAAATATACATATGGGTTTTCTCCAATGTTTTTAAATAAAACACTGTCTTTTTTTATATTTAAATTGTTCCAGCCAATATGTGGCTTTTTAACATTGTCAGGCAATAACTTAATTTCACCCTTTATAATATTTAAACCTTCGTTTTCTCCATATTCATAACTTTTGCTAAAAACCATCTGCATACCAAGACAAATGCCCATAAAATACTTGCCTTTGTTAATTTCATCAATAATAACCTTGTCAAGCCCCATTTTTTTAATTGAATTAATTCCACTAGCAAAAGCTCCAACACCAGGTAACACTATTTTGTCAGCTCTTTCAAGAACTTTTTTCTCCTCAGTAATAATGGCCTCATATCCTACAAATTCAAAAGCCTTTTGAACACTTCTTAAATTCCCTACACCATAATCAATTATTGCAATCATACCTCTAACATTCCTTTTGTCGATAAAACTCCCACAATTCTTTCATCATAACTTTTAGCCATATCAATAGCTCTGCCAAAAGCTTTAAATATAGCTTCTGCTATGTGATGATTGTTTTTCCCGTCTAACACTTTTATGTGTAAATTCATTTTGCAATTTTCTGCAACAGCTCTAAAAAATTCTTCAATCATTTCCGTGTCCATTTCTCCAATTTTTTCAACTGTAAATTTAACATCAAAATTTAAATAAGCCCTGCCAGAAAAATCAATTGCACAAATAACTAAAACATCGTCCATAGGCAATATAGCTTGTCCATATCTTTTAATTCCTTTTTTGTCACCTAACGCCTTTGCAACACACTTCCCAAAAACAATTCCTACATCTTCTATAAGGTGGTGGCAGTCAACGTTTAAATCTCCTTTGCTTTCAACTTTAAGGTCTAAAAACCCCTGTTTTGAAATGTGGGCTAGCATATGGTCAAAAAAGCCTATTCCTGTGTTTGTTTCGCTCTTTCCAGCCCCATCTAAATTAAGACTTAAATCAATTTTAGTTTCAAATGTTTCCCTTTTAATCCTTGCACTTCTTTCCATATATAACACCACCTACTTTTCTAGTCTAACTTCAACAGAATTTGCGTGTGCTGTTAAACCCTCAGCCCTAGCAAACTTAATAACATCTTCCCCTATTTCCTCCATAGCCTCTTTGCTAAAAGACAATATGCTAGATTTTTTTATATAATCATCAATTGAAAGAGGTGAGAAAAACCTTGCAGTTCCACCAGTTGGTAAAACGTGGTTAGGCCCTGCCATATAATCTCCTAAAGGCTCTGGTGTATAGTACCCTAAAAATATAGCTCCTGCATTTTCTATTTTGCTTAAATAATTAAAAGCCTCTTTTGTTGAAATTTCTAAATGTTCTGGAGCAATTTCGTTACATAATTTAAATCCGTCCTCAATGTCCTTAACAACTATAATCGCTCCATAATTGTTTAAAGACTTTTTAATAATCTCTTTTCTTTCTAACCTTTCTGTTTGCTTAATAATTTCTTTTTGAACCTCCTCGCCTAATTTTAAACTGTCAGTAATTAAAATTGCTGATGCGAGCTCATCATGTTCAGCTTGAGATAATAAATCTGCTGCAACAAACTTTGGGTTTGCACTTTCGTCAGCCATTATTAATATTTCGCTAGGCCCTGCAACAGAATCTATGTTAACATATCCATAAACACTTCTTTTAGCTAAAGCTACATATATGTTTCCAGGCCCAACAATTTTGTCAACCTTTGGTATGCTTTCAGTTCCAAAAGCTAAACCTGCAATAGCCTGAGCGCCGCCAACTTTGTAAATTTTTGTAATCCCAGCAATGTCAGCAGCCACAATAGTTGCTTGGTTAATTTTCCCTTTTTTGTCAGGAGGAGTTGTCATAATAATCTCGCTAACTCCAGCAACTTTTGCTGGAATAACATTCATTAAAACACTAGATGGATAAGACGCCTTTCCACCTGGCACATAAACTCCAACTCTTTTTAAAGGCCTAACTAGTTGCCCAAGCGTTTCTCCGTTAGCCTTTGGCTCTAACCAGCTGTTTAGCTTTTGTTTTTCGTGAAAATCCCTAATTCTTTCAGCTGCTTTTTTAATAATTTCAATAAGCTCTTTGTCAACTTCTTTGTATGCCTTTTCAATTTCCTCTTTTGACACTAATATGTTTTCTTTGTTAATTTCAAATCCGTCAAACATTTTAGTGTATTCAAATAAAGCCTTGTCCTTTTTAAGCCTAACTTCGCTAATAATCTTGTCAACTTTCATCTGAACTTCACTTTGGTCTAATTGAGTTCTTGAAAGTAACCCATCAACAATTAATTTCCCTTCTTTTTCGTCGTATTTAATCATTTTAATCATTTAATCCACCACCAATTCTTTTAATCCCTTAATAATTTTAGATATTCTTTCATATTCTAACTTCATACTAACTCTGTTCACAACAACCCTTGCTGAAACTGGACATATGTCAGCCAAAACCTCTAACCCATTAGCCTTTAATGTTGAACCAGTTTCTACAATATCTACAATAACATCGCTTAAATTTACAATAGGAGCAAGCTCAACACTGCCATTTAACTTTATAATTTCAATAGTTTGTTTCTTTTTTGTATAAAAATATTCTTTAGCCACATTTGGATACTTTGTAGCAACAACTAAATCCATTGAGCTATCTAACTTCTCTTTAATTTCTTTATATCCAGCAACTGCAAACTTGCATTTACCCATTTTTAAATCTAAAACCTCATATAAGTTTCTGCCTTCTTCAAGAAGTGTGTCTTTTCCCACAATCCCAATGTCTGCACTTCCATTTTCTACATAAGTTGGCACATCTGAGGCTTTAGCAAGAAAAAACTTGTATCCCAATTTTTCATTTATAAAAATTAATTTTCTAGAATCTTCTTTCATTTCCTCGCAAGTTATTCCAATTTTTTCTAAAATTTCCATACTTTTTTCAGCTAACCTTCCTTTAGCTAATGCAAAAGTTAAATATTCCATTTTTTTCACCCCTTTCTAACTTACAACTTAAAATAAGCCATATTTTCATTTTTTACATCATACATTTTTAAATCATCAAAGTTTATAACAAAATCAATATTTTTTTCCTTAGCATACTTTATTGTGCTTTCAAAGGAACTACATAAAAAATTGTTTTCAATTTTATATCCCATATTTCTCATTTTGTTAATTTCTCTAAAAGCAAATATTCTGTTTTCTTCAGAATAAAACCCAACATAACTTTCCTCTTTTTCAACTTTTTGCTTAACAACTTTTAAAACTTCGTTTATTTTAATTGCAAACCCAACTGCTGCCATTTCAAACCCAAACTTTTCTACCATTTTGTCATATCTTCCCCCATCTAATATAGATTCTCCTGTCCCTTTTACATATCCTCGAAAAACAATTCCAGTATAGTAGTTCATAGAGCCAATAACACCTAAGTCAAATAAAATATATTTTTCATATCCTAACGACTTTAAAATCTCATATATATTTTTTAAATAATCTAAAGAGCTTTTGTCCTTAACTTTGTCGCTAACCTTGTCAATAACGTCAATTTTTCCAACTAGAAAAGGTAGTTCTTCTAAAATAAATTTAATATCCTTATTTTCTATATCTTTTGCTAACCTACTCACTTCAACAAAGTTTTTATTGCTAATACTTTCAAGAATTTCAATCTTTTTTTCTTCTTCTAATAAAGCTTCGTTTAAAATACTTTTTAAAAAGTTAGAATGACTAATGTTAATTTTAAACTCTTTAACACCAGATGCTAATAAAGAGGATATTGCTAATATAATAATTTCAATGTCAGCATCAATGCTGTTCACCCCCATAAGCTCAACACCTGCTTGTGTAAACTCCCTTAACTTTCCTTGATAATTAACATTTGTTCTAAACATATTTTCAACATAATAAAATTTTAAAGGTAAATCCTGCTTTTGATACACTGTTGCAGCTATTCGTGCTATAACTGGTGTCATATCAGCTCTTAAAGCTAATAAAGAACCATCTCTGTCTAAAAAATTTAACTCCCTTTTGTTTTTAACACTTCCTGTACATTCAAAAACTTCGTTAAACTCAAATGTAGGTGTTTTAATTTGGCTGTAGCTAAACCTTTCAAAAACATTAATAATATTGTTTTCAATTTCCCTTTTCCTTTTGCACTCAATAGGCAAATAGTCTTTAACACCTTCAGGCGTATGTAATTTACTTAAAATCATATTATCCTCCCCTTTCGATTTTACTTCATTAGTTTATCACGTTAAATTAATAAAGTAACTTAATTATACCACACAAAATAACTTTGTCAATAGATAAATGCAAATTTATTTAAAAAACAATAAAAAAGGGATATAAAAATCCCTTTATAATCTGTTAAATATGTTAAATAAATTCACTGCTCCATACCCCCAAACATCGTTTGGCGTCACTTCACTTTCGTTAATAGGCACACACCCTTGTATAATATAAGATTTAATGCTTATACTGTTAATATTTAAATTATTTCCTCTAACAATGCCCCATTCTAATAATAACGATGCTATTCCTGCAACAATTGCAGCACTAATTTCAGTTGCTCCATTGCTTGGTGCAACAAAGTCAGGCTTTAAATCATTTAACCTGTTAGGTCCTCTGCTAGATGTAGGTATAATGCTGTTGCTTTGAGGGTTGTAAGCCCCAACGCTAATAACATCTTCAGCACTTGATGGAACTGTAATTGTAGTGCTAACAACTGGAGATAAAAATCTAATGCCACTTAAAAAACTTTCCATAGAAAGCCAACAGTTCACCTTTCCTATTCTAGTTTCGCCATAAACCCTAATTCTCCAAACTCCAGAAATAGCTCCTCTAACGCTAATTAAAGTCAACTGGCTGTCAGTTCTATATAATGGAATTTTATACTCAACTTTAACTTGAGTGTTTGTTAAATTTAAGTTGTAAGTGTTAATAAAGTTGCTTCTAGCCTCAATTCTTTTAATTTCGTTTCCAATAGGAGGAATAATGCTTATGTCAAATTGCTCACTTATATTGCTCCAAATCCAGCAAGTAAAATTTTCAACGCCCTCATCAACACTAATTTCTACATCTCTGTATCCTAAATCGTTGTTAATTTCAAATGAAGTGTGCCTACCACTTAAAGCCTCGTTTCCAACACTAGTTGTTAATGCTACTCCATTATTTATTCCAACATTTTCTAAATAAGTTTCAATAATAGTTTTTCCATCGTGTCCACCCATATTAGTTCCTAACCCTAAAACAATAGATAAAGGCCTTCTAGCAATACTAGCCTTGGTTGCTAAAAAATCTATGCCAAGCATTATGTCAGAAGAACAATAAGCTAAAGCATCTTCGTCTATGCCAATAATTTCTTTAAAATATGTGTTTGCTTGCTTAACTTTAACAACAACAAACTCCACATCTGGTGCAACTTCAAGAATAGCTTTTGCCATATTTGTTGTATAAAATGTATTTCCCCTTAAATTAATTTCACCATTTGTAATTTCATTTCTGTCATATACTCTGCCAAAACAAACCCCGTCAGAATTAATTTCATCATCTTGTACCCACATTGAATATATTCTGCTTTCTCCATTTTCGTATTTAAGCTCTGAAGCATTTATGTCTATCCCCTCTCCAATAAGCCCAACTAAAACTCCCCCGCCTCTGTAATCTAAAGGTAAATTTTTAACTGTCGATAAATCTTGTGGTATTGTAAAATCTTCGCCACTATATCCTAATATTAAAGGAGTACTACTTCTAATTCCGTTTCCAATTTGAGTGTTTCTAAGTAAAAGCTCGTAAGTATTTATGTCAACATACACAATAACATAGTTTCCATAATCTAATTCACACACACCAACGCTATAATTTTTTAATATGTTCAAAAAATCATCGTTTTCTCCAACAATAAGCCCAATGTAATCTTCTGATAAAGCAAAGTCCCCAACACTAGTTGCAGAAATCTGGTTTAAATTGTTGTAAATGTTTTTAAAGCAAAGCCTGCCATATCCCCACTCTCTGCTAGGGTAATTAATATTCCCCTCTCTAATAGCATACCTCCTAATTAAAGCCCTTATCTTCTCTCCATACATATTTTCGTCGTTTCCCTCTACAATCCCCCATTGCATTAATAAAGCACAAACACCTGTAACAAATGGAGTAGCAAAGCTTGTTCCAGTAAAAACATCGTATCCACCTGTGTTAGAAGCGCTTCTAATGTTAACTCCTGGAGCAACAATATCAGGTTTAACATAGCTAATTTCTCTAGTAAATCCTCTTCCAGAAAAACTAGCTATCGTGTTGTTTTCGTCGTTATATGCCCCAACAGATATTGCTCTGTAAGCAGTTGATGGAATTGTAATTGTTGTGTTTACATCAGAGCTTAAAAAAATAGTATCTTCAGTAACTCCCTCAGAAATAGGTAGCCAAATGTCATATTCAACATTTTCATCTGTTCTAATTATAATCTTCCATATACCTCCATCAACATAATTTAACCCACTTAAGTTTATAATAATTCTCTCGTCTAATATGCTTGGTGTTGGCTTTATGTATTCTATTTCAACTTCTGTGTTTAATAAAACCATTCTGTATAAACTGTCCTTTCCAGTCATAACTCCAGTTCTGTTTCCATTTGGCGAAACAATTTCAAGCTCTAAATTTCCTATATAGTTTTTGTAAAGCTCTAAATTCAAACTTTTAATGCTTTCTCCAACATTAAACTCAACTTCCTTGCTTCCAATCCCCTTGTAATGGTGTCTTTTATCCCCTTCGTTTCCAGCTGCAACAACAATGTTGCAAACATAGTTTTCAACTACCTCGTCAATATATTGCTCAATTAATGATTGTCCGTTATGCCCACCAAAATTAGTCCCATAAGATATGTTAATTACAAAAGGCATATTCCTTTCTTTAGATAATTCAGCAATGTATTTAATTCCTCTTGCAACATCGTCGCTGTTTCCTCTGCCTATTGCAACTGCAACTATACTAGCTCCACTAGCAACGCCACTTCTCCCACAGGCAACCCCAGCCACAGCAGTTCCGTGCCCTAAAAAATCTACATAGTTAACACCGTTTCTAATTTCTTCTTCGTTGTATATTCTGTCGTTAGGAATGTCCCATAACCCTATAATTCTGTTTTCAAACTCTCTATGTCCTAAAGTTATGCCAGAATCAATAATCCCAACTATAACGCCACTACCATCTAACCCACTAAAATTTTCATTGTTAAGAGTTATACAACTGCTTTCTTTTCCTCTTTCAACCATCGGCTGTAAAACCCTAATCCCCTCAAAATCAATTATAATTTCATCATTAGAAATTTTTTCAATCTCCCCTTCAATAATTGCAAATTTCTCAGATAAAATCTCTATAACTTTGTATTTTTCTAAGTTCCCGTTGTATTTAACAATAACTCTTTCCACTATATCACCTCTTAAAGATTATATTGACAATTTCCTAAATTATGTTATAATTGTTTGAAAATTGTGTAAATCAAAATAAAATTAAGGAGGTTCATATGCTCACTTCACTTGGAATAATTTTTGCCTTTGGCTTGTTTTTTGGCTATCTCTCTAAACTTTTAAAACTCCCTTCGCTCGTTGGTATGATGCTTGCTGGTGTCCTTGTTGGCCCGTCCTTTTTAAACTTAATAAATAATGACACCCTAACAGTAGCTTCAGAATTAAGGCAACTAGCCCTTGTCATAATTCTAACAAGAGCTGGCTTAACTTTAAATATAAAAGACCTTAAAAAAGTTGGCTTCTCAGCGGTTTTAATGTGCTTTTTGCCAGCACTTTTTGAAATTTTAGCAACAACTTTTATAGCCCATAAAGTTTTTAACTTAAGCTATTTAAATTCAGCTCTTATGGGAACTGTTCTTGGTGCAGTTTCCCCAGCAGTAATTGTTCCTAGAATGATAAAAGTAATTAATGAAGGCTATGGAAAGAAAAACTCTGTTCCTCAGCTTATATTAGCTGGTGCGTCAGCAGATGATATTTTTGTAATAGTACTTTTCTACTCCCTTTTGTCCTTGTCCTTAAATAATAGCTTTTCCCCTCTAAATATAATTCAAATACCAACTTCCATACTTTTGGGAACTTTTGTAGGAATAGTTTTAGGGGTTGTTTTAAATAAATTTTATTCAAAATTTAAACTAGATTTAACAATAAAAATAATAATTTTGCTTTCAATTTCCTTTCTACTTTTAGAACTAGAAAATATATTAAAACCAATTTGCTCTTTTTCTGCCTTAATCTCAATTATGTCGGTAGGAATAACAATTTTTCAGTTAAATATAAACCTTTCTAATGAACTTTCTAAAGGGTATAATAACTTGTGGAAAGTTTGGGAAATTGTTTTGTTTGTCTTAGTAGGAACACAAATAAATTTAAGTTATGCCTTTAATTTTGGTTTAAAAAGCCTTTGTGTCTTGCTTTTTGCTCTTTTAATAAGGTTTGTTGGAGTTTTAATTGCAGTTCTTCCATCAAAATTAAATTTTAAAGAAAAAATATTTTGCTTAATAGCTTACACACCAAAAGCAACAGTACAAGCGGCAATAGGCTCTATACCCCTTTCAATGGGGCTTTCTTGTGGAAATCAAATTTTAACAGTAGCTGCTTTGTCAATAATATTAACCGCTCCAATAGGTGCTTTTCTAATAGATAAAACTTATAAAACTTTGTTAAAATAAAAAAAGCTGTACCCCAAAAGGTACAGCTTTTTATTCGTGCAATACATTGTTTTCATTGTCAATAATTTCTTCAAAATCTTCTTCAGGCAATGGCTTAGAAAAATAATAACCTTGAACATAATTACACTTAATTTTTCTTAAATAGTCTAATTGTTCTTTTGTTTCCACGCCCTCAGCCACAATTTTTAAATTCATTAAATTAGCTAATTTAACAACACTATATAAAATCTTGTTTCTAATATGAACATCTTGCTTGCTGTTTAAAAACTTCATATCAAGCTTTAAAATGTCTGTCGGCATTTCAGATAAAATACTTAAAGAAGAATGTCCGCTTCCAAAGTCGTCAATTTCAATAACAAACCCTCTGCTTTTAAATTCTTCTAAAACTCTGTTTAACTTCTCAGGGTCGTTAGCATAAGCAGTTTCAGTAATCTCTAAGTGAAAATATTTATGCTCTATTCCATACCTGTCAACAAGCTCACAAACTTTGTCCACTAACCCATCAGCTACCATATCTAGCCTAGAAACATTTACAGAAATAGGAATAATTTCTTTCCCCTCGTTCTTTCTCTTTTGAAGAAACTTGCAACATTCTTCCCAAACACAAAGGTCAACTTCTGTAATAAAGCCATTTTTCTCAAAAATTGGTATAAAATCAGCAGGAGAAATCATTCCATATTCAGGGTGCACCCACCTAACAAGAGCTTCAGCTCCAACAGTTTTCTCACATAAAACATCATACTTAGGCTGGTAGTAAACTTTAAACTGCCCTTCGTTTATACCCATTTTCATATCAGATAAAATTTTGTTTTCTTTACTAATAGCGGCTTTTAATGCCTCGTCATATTTTGCAACTCTAATATCAAACCTGTCTTTAATTTCATTTAATGCAAACTTAGCCCTTGCACACATTGTAATAACAGGCATATTAGGGTCTTCAACATCATACACACCAGCTTTTAAAGAAATTCTAATTTTGTCTAAACTTTTATTTATATTAGCTTCAATTTCTTTTAACTCTTTTTCAAAACTTTCATCATATTCACTAACTGCCATTATAAATTGGTCAGCATAACTGTGTCCACAAATCCCGTTGTATTTTTTGTTAACTCGCTCAATTTCACTAGCCAATTTAACAAGAATCTCATCAGCCTTTTCTGGCCCATATATGTCGTTAATAACTCTAAACTTATATATATCAACCATAATAATGCTGTATTTTTTATGTTGATTTCCAGAAATAACATAATGAATATATTTATATAAACTACTTGTGTTGTTAATTCCAATTAACTTTTCAATTTCATTTTCAGAAACATCAATAACATTGTTAATTTTTTTAGAAACCACCTTGCTAAATGGCTTTTTAATGACATCTATAACCCCCAAGTCTAAAAGCTCTATTTCTTCATCACCTAACTCTTTGTCAGTTGTAACAAATAGAGGCATTTTATTTAATAGATTGTCGTTTCGAATTTCTTTAATAAAATTAACTCTTTCTTCAAAATCAACATTAACATCAATAATAATTGCCGATAGATTGACAAACCTTTTACATATATCTAAAAAATATGTTTTGGTGTTTTTAATAAAGACTAAATCAAAATCTTTAAAATCCCCACCATAATATTTTTCATCATCAACGACAATTATTTTTTTTACATTTTTCATATTGTCCCCCTGTAAAGAAAATAATTGATAGTTCTATATAAAATAAAAAATCATTCCCCAATAATCATCTATTTTATATATTTTTAATTATACCTACTTTCTTTCCCTTTTTCAACTTAAAAAAATATAAACTTTATATCTTTGTTAATACTAAACAAATATTTATAATTTTAATATGTCGTTTTGTAATAAAAAATGGCACTAGAAAAACTAATGCCATTTACTTTAATTATTCAAAAGATTTCACAATTTCATCAACAAACTCATTAAGCTCGTTTTCTCTGTCTTTGTTTACAGAAGAAAGAATTGAAAAACCTTTTTCAATAATATTCATATTTTTCATTTCAGAAATTTCTTTAATCATTTGCTTTCCAGCAGTGTTAGCCCAAGTGCCGTTGTCAACAATAGCAACAGTCTTGTTTTGAACATTTAAAGCTTTAATATCTCTAATATAGTTTTCCATAATAGGGTATATACCTGCATTATATGTAGGAGAAGCTAAAACAATGTGGCTATATTTAAATGTATCTGCAACAAGCTGGGAAATATGTGTAGTAGACACATCATAAACTTTAATGTTTTTAATACCTTTTTCAGATAACATAAAAGCTAAAGCGTTCGCCACATTTTCTGTGTTGCCATACATAGAAGCGTATGCAATCATAACACCCTTTTCCTCAGCCTCATAAGAGCTCCACTTGTTATATTTGTCAACAAAATATCCAATGTTTTCTCTCCAAACAGGGCCGTGTAATGGACAAATACACTTAATATCTAAATTAGAAGCCTTGCTTAAAAGGCTTTGAACAGGCTTTCCAAACTTGCCTACAATGTTAGTATAATACCTTCTTGCATCTTCAAGAAAAACTCTCTCAAAATCATATTCGTCAGCAAATAAATTTCCATCAAGAGCGCCAAAAGTACCAAAAGCGTCAGCAGAAAATAAAACCCCATCAACACTTTCAAAAGTGACCATAGCTTCTGGCCAGTGAACCATAGGAGAGAAATAGAAGTTTAACTTTCTCTTACCAATTTCTAAACAATCCCCTTCTTTAACAGTAATTCTGTCAAACTTTATGTCAGGGAAAAATTGCTCAATCATTTGAAAAGTCTTAGCGTTGCCTACTACCTGAATTTCAGGATACTTCAAAACAATGTCGCCAATAATAGCACAATGGTCAGGTTCCATATGATTTACAATTATATAATCAAGATTTCTCTCTCCAAGTAAATGTTCAATGTTTTCCATAAACTCTCTGCTAATAGAATGGTCAACAGTGTCTAATAAAACAGTTTTTTCATCTAATATTAAATAAGAATTATATGATACACCATTAGGAATTGGAAACATATTTTCAAATAAAGCAGTTTTTCTGTCGTTTCCACCTACCCAATAAATGTTGTCTAACACCTTTTTCACACAATACATTATGTTGTCTTCCTTTCGTAAAATAACAATATTACACTTTGTATTTCATTATACAACTTTGTATAATTTTTGTCAACTTTACTAAATAAAAAAATAAACTGTTTCATTAATATTTTTTTATGTAACTAAACTTGCTTTTTCATCTTCCATTTTTCAGCAGTTGCTCTTCCACCAAGAATATGCCTTTGAGCCTTGTGATAATCCAAAATTTCTTTAACCTTCTTTGCAAGACAAGGGTCAATTTTTGGCAACCTATCCACTAAATCTTTGTGGCAGGTAGATTTTGAAATACCCCAGATTTTAGCAGTTGCTCTTATTGTCTTTTTAGTATCACAAATATACTTTCCTATTTCAAGACATCTGTCTTCAATATCGGCTCTCATAAAAAAAGCCCTCCTTGTTCAACACTTAATCAAGTATATGAACAACTTAGGGCTTTTAGAATTATTTATTTTCGTTAATTGAAGCTTTAAGTGCTT
This sequence comes from uncultured Clostridia bacterium, assembly GCA_944384235.1. Lineage (GTDB taxonomy): Bacteria > Bacillota > Clostridia > Lachnospirales > CAG-274 > Gallispira. Next base: position 45,713 of record CALWSP010000020.1, on the reverse strand, counting down.
TAGCAATTTGGTCAGGGCAAGAAGACTCTTTAAGCCCGCAAGTAATGCCCTCCATTTTGTTTATAGCATCTTCTGCTTTCATACCTTTTAAAAGAGAAATAATGCCTTTAATGTTGCCATCACAACCTCCAACTATTCTAACATCGTTTATAATATGTGTATTTTCATCTATATCAACTAAAGTTTCTTTTGAACATACGCCACTGTTTTTGTATCTAAACTCCATAAAATATCTCCTTTTTTATTTAATAGCAAAAAAGGACTTCAAAAGAAGTCCTTTAAAGCGCGAGACGGGATTCGAACCCGCGGCCCTCGCCTTGGCAAGGCGATGCTCTACCACTGAGCCACTCGCGCATACAGCGGCTGAAAGAATCGAACTCTCAATTTTCGCTTTGGAGGCGAACGTTATACCACTTAACCAAGCCGCTTTAACTGTCATCGACAATTAATATAATACCACACTTTTTCCGTCTTGTCAACTATTTTTTTCATTTTTTTCAAAATAAATTTTATACGCAACAATTGATGTAAAAATACCAATAATAACACCAAAAATAACATCTGTTGGAAAATGCACGCTAAAATATAGCCTGCTTAAACCCATTAAAAAAGCAAAACAAATTAAAAAACTTCCAATTTTTTTGTTGCATAAATAACAAACCATAGCAACAGCAAAAGCTGCAGAAGTATGCCCTGACGGAAAAGAATTGTCTTGAGGTAAACTAATCATAATGCTGTTTAAAATTTCTTGGCTAACTTCAAAGGGTCTGCTTCTGTTAAAAATAGGCTTTAAAAAACAGTTTACAACTAAAAAATTCATAAATAAACTAATAGCCATAGTAACTCCCATTTTCCTATATCTTTTTATTAAAATAAAAACTATAACAATTAAAATCCAAATAAAGCCTGCATTTCCTAAACTTGTAATAATAAACATAATTTTGTCTAAAATAGGCATTTGAACATTTTCAATAATATATTTTAAAAAATCTATTTCCCAATCCATTTTAATATCTTCATTTAAATTTATTCCCCATTTTTTTGTTGACTTTTGATATTTTTTTTAATACCATATACTTAAAGGGGGTTTTTGTATGAATTTATTTTTTATTTTAAAACCAAAATCTACAATAGTTTACTTGCCTGATAATATAACAATAAGACAAGGCTTAGAAAAATTTAAAGCCCATAGCTACACAGCTGTTCCTGTAATAGATAAAGACGGAAAATATGTCGGCACTGTTTCAGAGGGCGACTTTTTGTGGGATATACTAAATAAAAACACTTTTGATATAAAAGAAAAAGAGCAACAAAATATAAAATCTATAATACGAAAAAATTATAACCCTGCAATAAAAGTAGACACAACTATGGAAACACTTTTTGAAATGATACAAAACCAAAATTTTATCCCAGTTGTTGACGATAGAAACTACTTCGTAGGAATAATCACAAGAAAAGATATAATACAATATTTAATTAATAAAACAAAAAATTAAGCGTGTCAAATGACACGCTTTTTAATATATAGCATTTATACCTGTGTCATTGTCAATAGTGTTTGCGTTATATAAAATTAACACATTTTCTATTTTCTTTTCGTTAATAAACTCACTAATAGGCTTTTTGTAACTTCTTGGGTCAAATACATATATTTTTTTATAGTGGTTAACTAAAAATGGAATAATTGAATTAGCATAACTGTCTTTTATAACAACTAATTCTTCCAAACCCTTAAAATCTTTGTTTTCTATCTCCACAAAAGAGTTTATGTTGTTTAAAAATATAGAATATTTGTCCTTTTTGCTTGCATAATCCATATTATATAATGAATTAGACTTCTTTCCATCATACTCTATTTCTAAATTAAAATCTTTTTTATATATCCTTAAATCTTCCCCCTCTAAATTTGATGGGTAATTTAACTTTGAATATATGGTTCCTTTAAACCCTTTAACATCTTCAACACTATACTCAGATAAATCCACTGGCTCAATGCCCTTGTCTTTGCAATATTCTAAATAGGCTATATATGCTCCGTCCATAGTCCAGTGGTGGTCATATTTAAAAAACAATTTTTTATCTTTGTTTTCAAAAAGAGCTTTAAAAACATCTATATTGTTAAATTCAAGCCTACTATAATATTCTTTTATACTCTCTACTTGCTTGCCATAACTTGCATACTTAGGCAGTTTGTCGCTATAAATACTAATTTGGGTAGGCACAAGCATAAAGTCAACATCAACATTAACACTTTCCCTAAACAAATTCAGATTTTTAATAATTTTATCTGTATTTTTCCCATTTTCATAATTTTCAATTAAATATCCATCTTCAGCAATAAAAATGTTGTTTACCAGTTTTTTGTTCAAAATTTCAATCTCAAATTTGTTTTTCATACTAACAAATAAATCTCTGTACGGAAAATGGTCGTTAATATATTTCCCTAAATTTTCCATATATTCTCCATCTATAATAGAGCTAATTTGAAACTTTGGAAAACTAGCTAACTTTCTGTTTTCGTTTTCAGAAAAATCTTTTTTAGGCTCAACAATAAATAATATAGAAAAACAAATTATAAAAATAGAAAATAAAATAGCAATAATTTTTTTCATTCTATACCTCCTAAAACCTAAAATATAAAAACGGGTTGTAACTTGAACTAACTAAATATGCTATAGAAATAATAAAACATACTATCATCATTATAAACCCAATAATTTTTAAATAAGTTTTGTTAAAACTCTTAATTTTTAAGTAAATAGGCATAGAACACACAATCCCTACTAAAATATAAAAATAATTGTTTATAAAAATAAATATAGCTTCTTTGTCAAGAATTAAATGGTTTTTGTTTAAAATCATAACGCCAATATATTCTCTTAACTTGTTAAAGTCTGTAATAGCAAAAATTGTAAAACCTACAACAACAACAAATAAAGTGTATACCCTGCTTAAAATTGTAGTTTTGTCCTTTTTCAAAATTTTTTCCAAGCCAAGCCTTTCAATAATTGAAAAAAAGCCGTGCCATAAGCCCCATATAATAAAGTTCCAGCTTGCTCCGTGCCATAAGCCAGTTGCTAAAAAAACAATAAATAAATTCACATATGTTCTTTTTTCGCTAATTCTGTTTCCACCTAAAGGAATATATAAATATTCTTTAAACCAGGTAGATAAAGAAATATGCCACCTTCTCCAAAACTCTCTAATACTTTTTGAAATGTATGGGTAGTTAAAATTTTCTAAAAAGTCAAAACCAAACATTTTTCCAAGCCCTATTGCCATATCAGAATATGCTGAAAAATCAAAATATATCTGTAAACTATAACATATAGCCCCTATCCACGCAGTTGTTAAAGACATTGAGCTAATGTCAGAATTTAATATATTCTCCCAAACCAAACCAACGTTGTTTGCAATTAAAACTTTTTTAAATAAACCAATTAAAAACCTATGAACACCTTTGCAATATCCGTCAAAACTAGTTTTTCTGTTGTCAATTTGCTTTTCAATGTCGTGATATTTTACAATAGGTCCTGCTATAAGCTGTGGAAAAAAAGAAATATATAATAATATATTCAAAATCTTCTTTTGCGCTTTAACATCTTTTCTGTAAACATCAATTACATAACTCATTGCCTGAAAAGTAAAAAAAGATATGCCAATAGGCAAAGGTAAACCTAGTAAACTAAAATTGCTTTTAAAAACATAATTAACGCTTCCAATAAAAAAGTCAGCATATTTGTAAATAAACAATAACCCTATATTTATTACAACAGCTAAAAAAAGAAAAACTTTTTTAAATTTGCTAACCTTTTCAATTAATAAAGCAAGTCCATAGTTTAAAACTATGGACATTAACATAATCAAAATAGCCTTTGGCTCTCCAAATGCGTAAAATAAAACGCTTGAAACAATTAATATAAAGTTTCTTATTTTTAAATCTCTAATTAAAAAATATAGAATTGAAACTAAAGGTAAAAAGAAAAATAAAAATTCTAAACTAGAAAAAACCATCTTTATACCTCGCTATTTAAAGCTGTCTTGAACTAATTTGTTAACTTCATCAGCATTTTTGTCAACTACTAAGTAAACCCAATTGCCCTCTGTTTTAACTTCAGCCCCTTTAACAAGCTCAGCTTCTTCAGGCAAATCATAATTTGTAAGCTCATCATACTTTTGGCTTAAAAAGTTGTTTATAGACTCAATATATTGCTGTCTCTTTTCGCTATCCTCACATTTAATCATAATAAATGTTGAAGCTGACTTAGGGTCTTCACTTTGAGTAATAATACAATCGCTTAAATTTTCACTTTCTATTCCAAAATAATTGGATATGTAGTTTTCATTCATTTTAACTAAATCATCGCCCATAACACTAACAACGCTTTCATAAAGCTTTGCTGTGTCAACCTCTTTGTTTTCCTTTCCTCCGCAGCCAAACATAACACTTAATACTAAAGTTGTAGCTAAAAACTTTAAAAATCTCTTCATCTTAAAACACCTCTATCATAAATTTTCAACAGCTATTTTTTCTAAAAATGGCACCCAAACTTCACTATAAGACTTGTTGTTGTGATGAACTTTGTTGTCGCTACTGTATTGACTATCAAGATTGTAGTCAAATTCACTTGCCAAATCTAAAAAAGTAAAATTAAGCTCTGATGCCTTGCTTTTAATAGCGTCGTTAAATTCCTTAATTTTTTCGTTGCTAAAATTGCCACTTTGCATAGCCTCTGTTCCAGGCGTAACACTAACAATATAAATCTTGCTTTCTGGTGAAGCATTTTTTATTCCTTTAATAAGCTCAACATAGCTGTTTACAAGCTTTTCAACTGAATACCCTGGCGAGCCAAGCCCATTCATATCATTAATGCCAATGTCTAAAAACACCCTTTCTGGCTTAATTTGACTTAAACTAGTGCATATATTTTGAGCTTGCCCTTTATACATAGGCCCGTTGCTGTCCTCTAAAGCTGTGTTAATTCTCCAGCTAACTTTAGTCAAAAATATAATGTTGTTAAGCCATTGAGGGGCTTCTTTTGTAGAAGCATATCTAGCAAAACCATCTATAATACTGTCCCCAATAAAGACTAATCCGTTGTAATAATTTGGGGCAAACTCTTTAACAAGCTCAGGGTCAACAGTAGTCCTCTCTCTTGTAGTTGTTTCAGTAGTAGCTTCTGAAGATGGCTCTGTGCTACTTTCATCATTTGTTGTTACTTCATTATTTATAACTTCAATATCCTTTTTATCTTTCCTAATACAATCTATTATTATAGATAAACCAAGTATTAGCAACATTATAAATAAAAGCCAGTAAACTCTATTAGACCTTTTATTCATAATATCCACCCCTAACTACTTTATTTGTTCATTAAGAGCACATCTGTCAATTATAGCATCTTCTAACCTGAACTCTGGCTTCCAATCAATAGTTTTCTTAGCAAATTGAATATTAGCATAACTTCCGCCAATGTCACCAATTCTTCTTGGCCCAATTTCAACGTTAATTTTGTCGCCAATAATGTTTTGGAAAGCAATTAAAAACTCTTTAACAGTCACATCAACACCACTACCAACATTTAAACTAAGATAGTTGGTATACTCACTTCCTGCCCTTTCAAAAGCAGTGTCAAAATTTAAAACAGCTTTTACATTAGCTTTAGCTAAGTCAGTAATGTGAATATAATCTCTAATACAAGTTCCATCTCTTGTAAACCAGTCATCACCATTTATAATAAATTTGTTTCTTTCACCGTTATAAATTTCAATAAGAATCTCAAGAAGGTTAGACCCTGTTTTCATAGGAAGTTTATGCTCTCTAGTGTTAAAATAGTGGTCAATACCAACAGGGTTAAAATATCTAAGGCTAATACACTTTAAATCATAAGCGTTACAAAAATCTTTCATCATAAGCTCAAAAATGTATTTTGACCTACCAAAAGGGCTTCTAGGCTTTAATGGAGATTTTTCAGTAACCATAAAACCAGGCACATCGTCATATACAGACGCACTAGAAGCTATAATAATTTTTTTAATTCCTCTGTCTTTTAAAAGGTGAACAAAAGATAAAGAGCCCACAACATTTTGTGTGTAAAACTCAAATGGGTGCTTAACAGACTTGGCAACAGATGATATCATAGCAGAATGAATAACCATTTCAATGTCATCGTGCTTATCAAGAATTTTAGAAACTTCATCAAGATTAGTTATATCGCATTTATAAAAATAACAGCCAGGTAAACTATAATTTTCAATATCTCCTACATTATCTAAAATAACTGCCTCAATATTGTTATCAGACAAAGCATAAGCAATATTCCGGCCAATAAAACCACAGCCAGTTAATAAAACTTTCATTTTACCTACCTCCAATTAATTAACAAAAATCACTACTCTTATTTTAAGGCTTTTTCAAACAAATTTCAATACAAAAATAAACATTTTATAATTTTTTTTAATTTAATAATAATTAAAATTGATATTTTGCTTTTAATGTTGTATACTAAAAAGTAAATAAATTTGTTTGGAGAGCTAATATGAAAAATAGAATAAAAGAACTTATATCAATTTTAAATAAAGCATCTAAAGCATATTATCAACAAGATAAAGAAATAATAAGCGATTTTGAATATGATAAACTTTATGATGAATTAATAGAGCTTGAAAATAAAACAGGAATAATTTATTCAAATAGCCCAACACAAAACGTTGGATACGAAATTTTAAGTAACCTAAAAAAAATAAAACACGAAACAAAAATGCTGTCCCTTGATAAAACAAAGGAAATCCCTGCCCTTGAAAGCTTTCTTTCAAACAACGATGGAATTCTTTCCTATAAAATGGACGGTCTAACAGTCGTTTTAACCTATAATAATGGTTCTTTAGTTCAAGCTGTCACAAGAGGAAACGGTGAAGTTGGCGAAGATATAACTCATAACGCCAAATTTTTTAAAAATATACCTTTAAAAATAAACTTTACATCTGAGTTAATTATACGAGGCGAAGCAGTTATATCTTTTGAAGATTTTAATAAAATAAATGAAAACCTTCCTCCAGAAGAACAATATAAAAACCCAAGAAACCTTTGTAGTGGAACTGTTCGCCAGTTAAATTCAGAAATATCTGCCTCAAGAAATGTAAATTGTATAATTTTCTCTCTCGTTAAAGCAGATGGAGTTGAATTTAACGATAAAAAGTCAAATCAATTTGATTTTCTTGAAAAATTAGGCTTTGAATGTGTAGAAAGAAAACTTGTTTCAAAATCAACAGTTAAAGAAGCTGTTTTATCTTTTGAAGCACAAATACCTGAAAATAAATATGCAACTGATGGCCTAGTTTTAACCTATAATAGCCTTTCCTATTCAAATAGCCTTGGCTCAACATCTAAATTCCCTAGAGATTCCATAGCTTTTAAATGGAAAGATGAACTGGCAGAAACCACACTTCTTGACATTCTTTGGAACACCTCAAGAACGGGTCTTATAAACCCAATTGCTGTCTTTGAGCCAGTAGAGCTTGAGGGAACAACTGTTGAAAGAGCCTCCTTGCATAATTTAAGCATAGTAAAAAACCTGCACTTAGGCATAGGCGATAAAATTAAAGTCTATAAAGCAAATATGATAATCCCACAAGTTGCAGAAAATCTAACTAAGTCAGATAACATTAAAATCCCAAACCATTGCTCTGTTTGTGGCCATACTGCTGAAATAATATCTTTAAAAGACGGTGAAGCGCTTAAATGTACAAACCCTAATTGCAAAGCAAGGCAAATATCTAGCCTTGAACACTTTGTTTCAAGAGATGCAATGAACATTGAAGGTCTTTCAGAGGCAACCATAGAAAAATTTATAGAAAAAGGTTTTTTAAATAATTATACAGACTTTTATAAATTAGAACGCTTTAAAGACGAAATAATAAATATGGACGGCTTTGGTGAAAAGTCTTATACAAACCTTTTAAAGGCAGTTAATAAAAGCAAAACTCCTCAACTTCCTAACTTTATATATGCTCTTGGAATTGATAATGTAGGTTTAAATAACGCAAAACTTCTTTGTAAAAACTTTAACTATAATTTAGATGAAATTAGAAAAGCTAATTTTGAAATGCTAATTAATATAGATGGTTTTGGAGATGTAATTGCAAATAGTATAATAGACTATTTTAAATACGATGAAAATAATAAACTTATAGACGAAGTTTTAAACTATATCTCCTTTGAAACACCTGAAATAACACTATCAAATAATAAGCTAGAAAATTTAACTTTTGTTGTAACTGGTAATGTTAATATCTATAAAAACAGAAAAGAACTTCAATCTCATATAGAGTCTTTAGGTGGTAAAGTCACAGGAAGTGTAACTTCAAAAACAAACTATTTAATAAATAATGATATAGACTCAACATCTTCTAAAAACAAAAAAGCAAAAGAATTAAACATTCCAATAATAACAGAAGAAGATTTTATTAATCTAATTAAATAAAAAAAGGCTATCTTTTAGATAGCCTTTTTTATTATAATCCTTTAATAGTTTCCATAATATAGTCTGCAAGTTCTGCACTTGTGCAACCGTCACTATGTCCAGTAATTTTAATCCTTTTTTCCTTTTGAGTGCAAATATCAAGAGCCTTGTCTAACTTTTCAGCCTTGTCTTTGTGCCCAATGTGAGCAAGTAACATACTAGCAGCTCTTATAATAGAACAAGGGTCAGCATATTTATCTCTGCCCTCCTCAACCATTCTAGGAGCAGAGCCGTGAATAGCCTCAAACATAGCATATTTTTTGCCCATATTTATAGAACCAGCAGTTCCTACACCGCCTTGGAACTCAGCTGCTTCGTCAGTAATAATGTCACCATAAAGGTTTGGAAGAACAACAACCTTAAAGTCTTTTCTTCTCTTAGGGTCAATTAACTTTGCAGTCATAATGTCAATATACCAGTCGTCAGTTTCAATTTCAGGATATTCCTTAGCAATTTCCTTAAATGTGTTTAAAAACTTGCCGTCAGTAGTTTTAATTATGTTTGCCTTAGTTACACAAGTAACTTTGCCCTTGTTGTTTTTTCTAGCATAATCAAAAGCAGCTCTAATAATTCTTTCAGTTCCATCACTTGTAGTAACAGTAAAATCAACTGCTAAATCTTCGTCAACTTCAAAACCCTTTGAACCTAATGTGTAAGCACCCTCAGTGTTTTCTCTGTAAAAAGTCCAGTCAATTTCTTCTTCAGGAATTCTAACAGGTCTAACGTTTGCAAATAAGTCAAGCTCTTTTCTCATAGCAACATTAGCAGACTCAATGTTAACTTTGTCGCCAGCTCTAGGTGTAGTAGTAGGTCCTTTTAAAATAACAGGACACTCTTTTAACTCAGCTAAAACATCGTCAGGAATAGCCTTTCCAGCGGCAATTCTGTTTTCAATAGTTAAGCCGTCAATAACCTTAAATTCAACCTTGCCAGCCTTAACTTCGTCAGCTAATAAAAACTCTAAAATTCTTTGAGCTTGGCTAGTAATAGCAGGTCCAATACCATCTCCACCACATATACCAATTTTAATAACAGGAAGTGTTGTAAAATCAATAAAGTCCTTGTCTTGCTTCATTTTTTCAACTCTTAAAAGCTGTTCTTCTAATAATTTTCCAAATTTTTCTTTTGCAATTTCAATTTTATTCATAAGTAATTTCCCCTTTCAAATCATTCTTCACCAATGCTATTTAAATATTTTTCCATTTCTCTGTTTGCTAATTTAGCAAGCTCTTTGTCACTAATTTGAGTAACACGTCCATCTTCATATTGCTTGTCAACCCATTCTTTAATTTTCACAACAACAGGGTGTTGTTTTCCAATCTTCTTTTCACCTTCATACTTGTAATAGCTGTTAATCCAGTGTGCAATGCCTGCAAGGCCAGATGTTTTTCCAACTGCAATTTTAACAGGTCTGTTAAGTAATAACTCTGTGTTAAATATGTTGTAAATTTCCTCATTTTTTAATATACCATCAGCGTGGATACCTGCCCTAGTTAAATTAAAATTCTCTCCAACAAATGGAGTCATAGGAGGTATGTCATACCCTATTTCTTTTTTGTAATATTCAGCTAGTTCAGTAATAACCCTTGTATCCATACCATCTAAAGTTCCCCTTAACTGAGCATATTCAAAAACCATAGCCTCTAAAGGCGTGTTTCCAGTTCTTTCGCCTATACCAAATAAAGAAGTGTTTATTCCACAACATCCATAAAGCCAAGCAGTTGTTGCGTTGCTAACAGCCCTGTAAAAGTCGTTGTGTCCGTGCCATTCAAGTAAATGGTTAGGAACGCCAGCATAATGGTGTAAACCGTAAATAATTCCAGATACACTTCGTGGCAAAACAGTACCTGCTGTGTTTAAACCATACCCCATAGTGTCACAAGCCCTAATTTTAATAGGCACTCCAGTTTCTTCAGATAATTTCATAAGCTCAGAAGCAAAAGGCACAACAAATCCATAAAAATCTGCCCTTGTAATGTCTTCAAAGTGGCATCTTGGCTTAATGCCAGTTTCTATACATTGTCTAACAATCGATAGATAATGTTCCATTATTTCGCTTCTTTTCATATTCATTTTATAAAAAATGTGGTAGTCTGAACAGCTCACAAGAATACCTGTTTCTTTAATACCGATAGATTTTACAAGTTCAAAATCTTTTTTGTTTGCACGAATCCACGTTGTAACTTCAGGAAATTTGTAGTCCATTTCAAGACACTTGTATAAAGCGTCTTGGTCTTTTTTTGAATAAACAAAAAATTCACTTTGTCTAATAATTCCCTTAGGCCCACCTAATTGGTGCAACAATTTATAAATATGTTCAATTTGCTTAACAGTGTATGGCTCTCGTGATTGCTGACCATCTCTAAAAGTTGTATCAGTTATCCAGATTTCATCTGGCACGTCCATAGGCACAAGTCTGTGGTTGAAAGCAATTTTAGGCACTTCATCATAACTATATAAGTTGTCATATAAGTTAGGCTTTTCTACATCTTGAAGTGGATATATTGACTCTCGTCTTTCAATAACATTTGTCTTAGGATTAAAAATAAACATACTGGTACACCTCCATTTAATATTAATAATACCATATTTGCAGGAAATGTCAACCATAATATCAATTTTTTTGCATTTTTCTTAAATTTTATTGCATTTTTTAATAATTTTAAGCTAATTTAGTTTAAAAATTTTTTTATTTTTGAATTTTTATTTTTTAAATCTTTCATTTTTAAAATCCCACCATTTTTATAATCATACTAATTTGAGCTTTTTCTTTCTCGCTCATATTTTCCATTAAAACATTTAAAATAGCCTTTTTTTGCTTTTCATCAAACTTAACACCACTAGGCAAAGAATTAGCATAAGCTAATATAGTAGCAATTTTTTCTTCGTTGCTCTTTCCTTTTATACTGTTGCTAAGCTCAATAATACTCTTTTTAGTTTTTTCATCAAAACAGTCAAAAGCCTCGTTTTCAAAAATACTTTCATTAATCATAATTTTTTAAACCCTCCACAATGTCTGATATTTCCATAACTCTAACAAAAATGTCAATTAGTTTTTGTTTTCTTAAATCAAGCTCAGGCTTAATCGCCATTAACATTTTCCTTTTCATATTTAAATTGTCTTCCCCTGATATTGACATAGCCCTAAAGTTGTTCACTAGCTTGTCAATTTCCATCAACTTAACCATAAGCCCAATGTTCTTTTGGTAAGGCATTTCAATAAAAGGTAAAACATCTTTAATCTTTTTTAAAGCAGTGCTTTCGTCAAGTTTCTCAATAATCTCTGTCCCTACCTCGTTTTCAACAACCTCCTCTTTTTGCCCACTCATACTGTTAATATTGTTAAAAATTTTCATAATAGACATAATTTTTTCAATTTGAGCTGTGTCTATGTTAAAACTGTTTTCTTCCAAATAAATCACCTCAAATAATTATATGCTAAAAAATAATATAAATAACAAAAAAGCCGAGGTAAAACCTCGGCAAAAATTTTTTATCTTCTTCTGTCTTTATCACCTAAAATAATAAAAATAAATCTTAATAACTGAATAACAGATGCAGCGGCAGCAGCTACATATGTTAAAGCAGCGGCACTTAACACTTTTTTAGCTCCACTTACTTCGTTGTTGTCTAAATAGTTGTATTCACTAAGCATATTTAACGCTCTAGAAGAAGCATTAAACTCAACTGGCAATGTTATAATTTGAAACATAACTACAACACCAAAAAGTATAACACCAAAAATAGCAATAGTGTAGCTGTTAATTAAAAGTCCAAGCATAAGCCCAATCATAACAAGAGGCATAGACACCTTGCTACTAAAATTCACTAAAGGAAAAATAGCACTACGAAGCTTCAATGGTGCATAACCTTTAGCGTGCTGAACTGCGTGCCCTGTTTCGTGAGCTGCAACACCAAGGGCAGCTAAGCTTTTAGAACCATAAACATCGTCAGAAAGTCTAATAACCTTTTTTGTAGGGTCGTAATGGTCGCTTAAAGAACCTTTTATATGCTCAACTGTAACATCATAAATTCCATTTTGATGTAATAACATTCTAGCCACATCAGCTCCAGTATAATCCCTTTTGTTTTTAACCTCTGAATATCTTTTAAATGTAGAAGTAACATTTCCTTGAACTATCATACAAACAAAAATCATTGCAATAGATAGGAAATAAAACAAATTAGATAAACTATAATAATACATCTTTAACACACCCTTTCAAATTCAATTATAACTTAAAAACCATAAAATAAAATTAAAATAAACACAATTTTAACTTAATATTTCCCCAACTTCAATGCTATGCCCTCTCATATAGTCGCAACTATTCATTTTCTTGCCACCCTTAGCCTGAATTTCCTTAATAAGTAAGGCAGAATCTCCAGTTTTAACAGTGAAACCTTTTTTGCTGTCCACCTCAATAATTTCGCCTGCTTTTGCCTGCTTATTACATTCAACTTCTTCAGCCTTAAAAATTTTCAACACTTCGCCTTTATATTCGCTAAAACAAGCAGGGAAAGGGTTAAATCCTCTAATTTTATTTTTAATTTCAACTGAAGATTTATTCCAGTCAATTCTTCCCATATCCTTGCTAATCATAGGTGCATAAGTTGATAAACTGTCATCTTGCTTTTCAGCCTTAACCTTTCCACTTTCAATTAACTCAATAGCCTCAATTAAAGCCTCAGCTCCAACAATAGCCATTTTGTCGTGTAAGGTTTCGTAAGTATCTTCCTTTTCAATATCAATTTCCTTTTTCAAAATCATATCCCCAGCGTCAAGCTCTTTTATCATATACATAATAGTAACGCCAGTAACATCTTCTCCGTTAATAATAGACCATTGAATAGGAGCGGCACCTCTGTATTTAGGCAATAAAGATCCGTGAACATTTATACAACCAAACTTTGGAATGTCCAAAATTTCTTGCGAAAGAATTTGCCCATAAGCAACAACAACATAAATATCAGCTTCAATACCTTTTAAAACTTCAACAAAATCTTCGTTTTTAATTCTTTCAGGTTGATACACATCAATATTGTGCTTTAAAGCAACTTCTTTAACAGGCGTTGGCATTAATTTCTTGCCTCTACCCTTAGGCTTGTCAGGCTGGCTCACAACAGCCACAACCTCGTGCTTTTCAATTAAAGCTTCAAGCACAGGCACAGCAAAGTCAGGAGTACCCATAAATAAAACTTTCATCAATTACTCCTCCTCAGCCTCAACATCTTCTAAACTGCCCTCAACTTTGTCAACATATAAAACACCGTCTAAGTGGTCTAACTCGTGGCAAATAGCTCTAGCCATAAGTTCTTCACCCTCAACAATAATGCTTTGTCCAGTAATGTCAATAGCCTTAGCCTTAACATAATTAGGTCTAGTAACAACTCCAACTTTGCCAGGCACAGATAAACAGCCTTCGTTTCCAGTTTGCTTTCCGCTAGTTTCAATAATTTCAGGGTTAATTAAAACAATAGGCCCTTCACCAATGTCAATAACAACAATCCTTTTTAAAATGCCCACTTGAGGTGCAGCTAAACCAACTCCATTAGCCTCATACATAGTGTCAAGCATATCCTCAACAATTTCAACAATCTTAGGTGTAATTTCAGTAACTTCCTTACATCTTTTTCTAAGAACATCTTCCCCTTGTTCTCTAATCATTCTAATAGCCATCTTCACTTTCCTCCTATATAAAGTTTGGGTTTAAACTTAGTTGAAAAGAAATGTCCTTTAAATCAATTTTTCCTTTCAACTTTTCAACACAATATAAACTATATTTTCTTAACTTAACTTCATCTTCACATTTAATAATAATCTGCCACCTGTACTTGTTGTTAATTTTAGATATAGCACAAGCACAAGGCCCTAAAAGCCCAAAAATGTTGTCTTTGTTGTAATGCCTTAAAATCATCATAAGCTTTTGAGAAACATCTTTAACAAACCATTCACTTGAACTACTTAAAACAATAACAAATATGTTAGTAAAAGGAGGGTAAACCATATTTTGCCTAAACAAAATTTCCTCCTCGTAAAAACCTTCGTAATCATTTTTCTGGGCATATTTTAAACTGTATTCATCAGGCGAATAAGTTTGAACTAAAGCTCTGCCCTGCTTTTTGCCTCTCCCAGCCCTGCCACACACTTGGGAAATAAGCTGGTATGTAACTTCAGAGGCTCTGTAATCTCCAAAATGTAGAGAAATGTCGGCAGCTAACACCCCCACTAAAGTAACGTTTTCAAAATCAAGCCCTTTAGCAATCATTTGCGTGCCAATTAAAATGTCAGCGTTTCCAACCTTAAACTCCTCATAAATTTTTTGGTGGCTACCTTTTCTTTGAGTAGTGTCAACGTCCATACGAAGAACTCTAGCTTCAGGAAAAGCTTTAATAACTTCCTGCTCAACCTTTTCTGTGCCAGTCCCAAAATATTTAATATACTTCGACTTGCACTTAGGGCAAATATTAGGCACAGCCACTTGCTTTCCACAGTAATGGCAACTAAGGCTGTTAATGCCCTTGTGGTAAGTGTAACTAACATCACAGTTGTCGCAAACCATAACATATCCACACTCTCTGCAACTAACAAAACTTGAATACCCTCTTTTATTCAAAAAAAGAATGGTCTGTTCACCATTTTTAATATTTTCCTCTATTTCATTTTTCAGCTTTCTGCTAAAAATAGAAAAGTTTCTGTTTGCAAGCTCCTGCCTCATATCTATAATCTCAATGCTAGGAAATAAGTTGTTCACTCTGTTTTTCAAAACACAAAGCTCATACTCCCCCTTTTGAGCCTTAAAATAGCTGTTTATAGACGGCGTAGCACTCCCTAAAATAACACTACACCCGTAAAGGCTAGCCAACTTTTCGGCAACCTCTCTAGCGTCATACTTGGGCGATAATTGGTCAGACTTGTATGTAGATTCGTGTTCTTCGTCAATAATAATAACGCCTAAATTTTCAAAAGGAGTAAATATAGCACTTCTAGCTCCAATCATAACAGAAATATCCCCGTTTCTAGCCCTTAACCACTGGTCAAACCTTTCTCCGTCACTAAGCTTAGAATGTGTAAAAGAAACCTTGCTTCCAAACCTAGAAACAAACCTGTCAACAGTTTGGGCAGTTAAAGAAATTTCAGGAACTAAAACAATAGCCGCTTGCCCTTTTTCAATAACCTTTTCAATAACTCTAATATAAACCTCAGTCTTGCCACTTCCAGTAACACCGTTAATTAAAATAGGCTTTTTCTTTTCACTTTCCATTTGAGAAAAAATAAAATCACAAGCCTTTTTTTGTTCTTCGTTTAATGTAGGTTTTTCCTTTGTAAAATTTTCATTTTTGTCTATGCTACCTCTGTAAATTTTTTCATAAACAACCTTGCAAATCCCTTTTTTAACAAGAGTGTTAATTCCATAACTGCTCTCGCCAAATAAGAACTTTAAATGAGAAGATGGAATAACTTTACACTCTAAAATAAACTCTAAAATTCTTTTAATTTTAGTGTCTTTTTTCAAAATTTTAGCAACTTCGTTTTCATCAACTTCGTCCTCTAAAGTAACTAAAGCAAACTTTTTGTCTTTCACAACCTTTGGAATAATACATTGAATACAACTGCTTAAAGTAGTATAATATTTTTCCCTCATCCACATAGCAAGCTCTATTCTTCTCTCGCTAATTAATGAATAATCTTCGCATACATTTAAAATAGGCTTAATATATTTTTCATCAACATCGGCAACTTCAGAAAAGCCCACAACATACCCCTCAATACTTTTGTTTCCCTTCCCAAAAGGAACAATAACTCTAGTACCAAGGCTAATTTTGTCTTTTAAATTTTCAGGAATTTTGTAATGAAATATACGGTCAATATCAGAATGAGAAATAGAAATTATAATTGAAGCATATTTCATTACATCACCACCCACTTAAATATAATAAGGGCTAAATAGCAAAGCTAACTTAACCCATAAACTTATTTTTTATTCTTCTTCAAATTCTTCTTCAGAAACAACTTCAACTTCTTCTTTAACAGAAGCCTTTTTTTCGTTAAAACTTTCTAAATCCTTTTTAATATCCATTTCGTCGTTTTTGTGAGGCTTTAACTTAGTGCCCATACCCTCAGGCACAACAGTAATCTTGCCCTCTCTCATTTCTTCAACAGCAATAGAAACTGGCTTGTTAGAATCCACTTTAACTTCAGCCATAACCTCGTCGCCGTCAATAATTTGTCTAGCTCTTTTAGCCGCGGCAATAACAACAGTGTATCTGCTAGTAACAGCCTCCTTAGAGTTTTCGTTCATAATATCCATAAGTTCTGCATAAGACGGTCTTAACATATTAAATCTCTCCCTTAAAATATTTAATAAAATTATTATTTTTAGCTACCTTAGCTTTAGCGTTTTTAATAGCATCTTTCAAATCTCTAACAGCAATATCAACATCGTCGTTAATAATAAGGTAGTCATAACAGTTAATGTAGTCAACTTCAGCTAAAGCAGTATTAAGCCTTTGCTCAATAACCTCCATACTTTCGGTGTTTCTGCCAATAAGCCTTTCTTTAAGAATGTTTATATTAGGCGTAGTCATAAAAATAAGAACACAATCAGGAACAATAGACTTAACCTGCATAGCTCCTTGCACTTCAATTTCTAAAATAACATCGTTGCCCTTTTCAAGCTCCTTTAAAACATACTCTTTAGGCGTGCCATAGTAATTTCCGTTAAACATAGCATATTCAAAAAAATCATCGTTTTCAATCATTTCCTCAAATTCTTCTCTAAGCTTAAAAAAGTAATTCACGCCATCAATCTCGTTTTCTCTAGGCTCTCTAGAAGTTGCGGAAATAGAAACTTTAAAATCGTTTTCTTCCAAAAACTTTTTCAAAACAGTTCCTTTTCCAGACCCAGACGGGCCAGATAAAACAATAAGCATACCCTTGTTCATATAACACCTCTATTCAATATTTTGTATCTGCTCTCTAATTTTTTCAATCTCGCTCTTGCACTCAACAATAATGTTAGTTATCTCTAAATTGTTAGACTTAGAGCCAATAGTGTTAACTTCTCTGTTCATTTCTTGAATAAGAAAATCAAGCTTTCTGCCAACTGGAATGTTTTCTTCAACAATTTTTCTCATTTGAACAATGTGGCTACAAAGTCTTGTAATCTCCTCGTCAATACAAGCCTTGTCAGAGAAAATAAGAACCTCCGTCAAAAGCCTAGCCTCGTCCACTTGAACTTCCTCAAGCTCTCTTAACTTTCCTTCAAGCCTTTTTCTATAATCTTTAGCAATTTCAGGAGCAATTTCGTCAATTCTTTCAACATATTTTTCAATAACAATAAGTTTTTCTAAAATGTTTTCTTTTAAAGCCTTGCCCTCAACCTCACGCATAGCCACAAACTTTTCAATAGCCTCGTTAGTGGCAGCAAAAAGACATTGGCTAATTTCAGAGTTTGAAATTCCCTCTTTCATACTCTTGTCAACGCTAATAACGTCAGGAAACCTAGATATTAGCCCAATTCCAATATCCTCTTGAATTTTATATTCCTCTTTAATGTAGTTTAAAGCCTTAATATATCCTTTAACAAGGCTGTCGTTCACACTTATACAAACATCGTCCTCAGAAAAACTTTCAAAAGACACAAAAACGTCAATCTTTCCTCTGTTCACCTTTTCGCTAATGGCCTTTTTAATTTTGTCCTCATAAATAAGCATAGTACGAGGCATCTTAATGTTAATATCACTATACCTATGATTAACAGCTTTAATCTCCACAACAAACTTTCTGTCAAACATATTGGCTTCGCCTCTGCCATAGCCAGTCATACTTTTCATACTTGATACCTCACTTTCAATTTTTAACACTCTTTTTATTATACAATATTTTTTCCCCATTGAAAAGACTTTTTTAAAATTTTTTTAGCTATTTAAAAATAATTTAAAATATGTTATAATATCCTAAAAAAATAAGGAGGTAATGTAATGGCATTTGACGGCATAACAGTTTCAGCTTTAATTTCAGAAATAAAACAAAACACCTTAGGTGGTAGAATAGATAAAATCTATCAGCCAGAAAAAGACGAAATAATTTTAGGCATAAGAAGTTTTGGTAAAGCCTTTAAACTTTTGCTAACATCAAACCCATCAAACCCAAAGTTCCACTTCACAAAGGAACAAAAACAAAACCCGCTCAATCCTCCACTTTTTTGTATGGTTTTAAGAAAACATCTCCAAAGTGGTAAAATAATAGATATAACACAACCAGATTTTGATAGAATAGTAGTTTTTCACATAGAGTCCATAAACGAAATGGGAGATTACTCCACTAAAAAACTAATTCTAGAAACAATGGGAAGACATAGCAACATAATTTTAACAGACGAAAACGACATAATTCTTGACGCAATAAGACACATCTCCCACGATAAAAGCTCTGTTAGAGAGCTTTTGCCAGGCAGAACTTATAAAATTGTGTCCCAGTCAAAAATAAACCCTCTTTCTCTGTCTTTGGAAAATTTAACAACTGAAATAAATAATAACCAAAACAAAAAAATACACCAGCTAATCTACCACTCCTACACTGGCATAAGCCCTGTTGTTTCCTCTGAAATTTGCCATCGTGCAGGGGTAGATTCTTCAACTTTTTGTTTAAATTTAACTCCTTTGGAAATAAAAAATCTCTACACTTCCTTTGAACAAGTTGTAAACTATGTTAAAACTTCAAACTTTTCTCCTGAATTAATTAAGGACGAAAACCAAAACTTAGTTGACTTCTCTCCTTTTGAAATGACACAATTTTCTTTCAAAACTTCCTATTCTTCCCTTTCAGAACTTGTGGAAGATTTTTATAAAACTAGAGATTTTACTTATAGAATAAATCAAAAAACGCAAGACCTTAGAAAACTAATCTCCCAAAACATTGAACGTTGCGTTAGAAAAAAAGAACTTCAGCAAAAAACTCTTGAAGAAATTTCAAATAGAGATGAAAAAAGGCTTTTTGGCGAGCTAATAACAGCAAACATTTACTCCCTAAAACAAGGTATGACAACTGCAACTTTAAACAATTTTTATTCAGAAAACTACGAGCAAATTCAAATACCTTTAGACCCAAATAAAACCCCTGCTGAAAATGCTCAAAAATACTTTAAAGCCTATAATAAAGAAAAAAGAACTTTCGAGGCTTTGCAGGAGTTAATAAAATCAAACAATGAAGAACTCCAATACCTTGATGCAGTTCTAACCTCTGTTAATAACTGCGTTGATGAACAAGATGTTAAAGAAATAAGAAAAGAACTTAGAGATAACGGCTACATTAAAAAAACATCTAAAGATAATTCAAAACAGTCCTCCAAAAAGTCAAAACCTCTCCACTTCCTTTCTTCTGATGGCTATGACATTTTAGTAGGAAAAAACAACTACCAAAACGATGATTTAACCCTAAAAGTTGCAAAACCAAAAGATATGTGGTTCCACACTAAAAACATTCCTGGCTCCCACGTAATTGTAATAAATAAAGGAACAACAATTCCAGACACAACTTTAAACGAAGCTGCTGAGCTTTCAGCTTGGTTTAGTAAAGCTCAAGGCTCTTCAATGGTTCCAGTAGACTACACAGAAAAAAGAAACGTTAAAAAACCAAACGGTGCAAAACCAGGAATGGTAATCTATGAAACAAATAAAACTGCCTATATAAACTCAACTGACGACATCTTAAAAAAATTAAAACAATTTGAATAATTTCTCAAAAAAGGGTGATACTTTCTAGTACCACCCCTTTTTCTTTAAATAAAAAAGGCTGATGTTTCCATCAGCCCTTGTACCTGTTATTTACTTTTTTATTTATTGCTCTGCAAACTTAGTACCGTAGTTGATAGAACCATCAGAATGGTAGTTTACTATCTTAGCCTGGTCTTCTGGAGTAGCCTGTGTTTGAGCAGGAACATACTGAACACCGCTAATTGCACTATCTTCAATAACGATAACAATCTTTGGAGTGTTTTTTGCGTTCTCTGTTGTTGTAACATCATCTTCTACAACAGTAATCTGACCATCAACATAATCAATGTTAGCTAAATTACAAATAGACTTAAGGTGCTTATTACTATCTGCAACAAAATTAGTAGCTGTAACAGATGGATTTGTCTTTAAAATCTCAGCTGTTTCAACCTGTGCAGCCATAAATACGTTTCTTGCATTTAATTCGTTTTCTGTACCCTTAGCCTTGTTAATGTAACCTAAAACATTAGGAATAGCAATAGCCATTAAAATAGCAAGGATAACTAAAACAACGATAACTTCAATTAAAGTAAACCCTTTAACGTCAGTACCTAATCTTTTTCTCATTTCCTTAGTAAAACTTTTAAATTTACTCATTTACTTTCTTTCCTTTCAAAAAATTTTTTTAACCGTTTTAGATAGGCCCATCAGGTACACTAAGCCCCCTTTTACATAATTATATTACCATATATTATGTTAAATGTAAAGTCTTTTTTAACAAATTAAACTATTATTATCCATATTTTTGCCAAAATAATAAAAATATATTATATTTCTAAAAATAAATCTATTAGTTTTCTCTCTAAAGCGTTACAACTTTAAATTAATATAATCTGTTAAACTTTTTTCAACTCTTAAATAGCGTTTCTAATTTCAATAAGCCTGCTTTTTTCAACGCTACTGCTTCCGTTTTCAACTTTAATTTTAACCTTGTAAACTCCTTGAACAACTCTACCGCCAGTTTTAAACTCCTCAATGTCAAATTGAGTAATTTTGTTTCCCATATACACCTTTTCGTCAAAATACCAACGGCTAACAACAGTGCTACTGTCCATAACAATGTCAGCTCTTCTAAAATAGTCAATTTCAAGCATACCATCTTTTATAAACATTTTAGATTTGTACTTGTCTTTGTTGCTAAACTCAATAACCTTTCCAAAAACAACATCTTCGCTAACTTGAATAAACTTGTTTCCAGTTCCAAAAAGTTCGGTGGCCTTTGACAATTCTCCCTCAACGGTGTTTAAAACCATTTCAGAAACATTTTCAGCTGAAATCTGCCCAGAAATTTTGGCTTGAATGTTTGCATAATTAGCCACCAACATAACAGATGCTGTCAAAAAAATGCTTAAAAGCCCAAACGTAACAATCATTTCTACCATCGTTGTTCCCTTTTGGTTTTTCCTAATCCATTTAACTAGCCTTGTCAATCTCCCACCTCCATTTATTTAAAATAGTAAAAGTCAAACTTATGCCCAGTCCTATCTCCAGTGTTTTCCACTTTAACCATTTCAAAATTAAATTTAATATTTTTTCCATTTCCATTAAAATTAATTTCAACACTGCTTCCAGCAGGCGAACTAGAGCCAAACCTAGTGTTAAAATAGTTTTCAACACTTTTTTCTAAGTCGTAACTTTCCTTGTAAGCAAGCTCTAACATATTTCTTGAACTTAAAACAGCCTGATAAAATATAGCACTGCCACACATTAAAACAGCAAAGCCAACAATAACAGAAACCATTGTCATTCCTTTTTCATTTTTAAATATATTTTTCATATATCTACCACCTTAAACTAAACGACCTTATTCCACTTAACTTTCCCGTCACCATTTTTAATAAGGCTGTAATTGCTTTCGTATGAATACTCATACTCTCTGTAAATAGCCTTAACCTTAATATGAACAGTTGTGCTTAAATACCTTTCTTCCTCTGAAAGCCCTGTAAGGTTTTTGTCGCAACTCCAATACATTTCAATTTCCATCTCAGGAACTTGAACTTCACTGCTTTCATATCCGTCGGCACTAAACTTAACTTTCTCAGAATAAAACCCGCCGTTTCCGTCGCTCTTGTTTGCAAGCCAAGTTCTATCGTCCCCAAAAGTATACATATTTTCATATAAATACTTTGATAAAGACTGCCCGTCGCCGCCACCAATAACGTTGTCCATTCCCTCAAGCTCTTTTTCAAGCCTTTGCGAAAAACTTGTGGCATAAATTTTAACTTGCTCTCTGTAATATCTTGTTTGAGTGCTTTTTAAAAAGGAAGAAACAGAAATAAGGCAAGCCAAACCTAAGGCAGTAAATAAAACCAGCATAACCACTGCAACAACTGTGGCAAAACCACTTTCGTTTTTTATAGCTTTTTTTATTAAACCTTTCATATCTCTGCTCTCCTATCTGTTCTATTTCTTCCACACAAAAACATCTGTCTTTTCAATGCTATCATCTAGAGAATTAGCACTAACCTCAATGCTTTCTACATTTTCAAGAGGTAAAATCATAATTTTATCTTCCAAAAATTCTAAATTAATGTCAGTTTTACCCTTGTCAATGCTGTATACATTTTTGTCAAGAACGCTAGATAATTTTTTAATTTCCATTCCGTCAACAATAACTTTCTTTGAACTTAAGTCTATGTCAACTTCCTTTCTTCTACCGTCTTTGCTCTTTAAAATAATGTTGTAACTAATAAC
The DNA here is from genome assembly GCA_944384235.1 of uncultured Clostridia bacterium. GTDB lineage: Bacteria > Bacillota > Clostridia > Lachnospirales > CAG-274 > Gallispira. The sequence continues at coordinate 22,716 of CALWSP010000020.1, read as the reverse complement.
ATATTTTCCCTTTTCAATGCTTAACCCTTTTTCGTCAACTATAACTTTTAGCGTGTCTAATTTAGCTTTAGGAAGCTTAATGCTAATTTCCTTGCTTTCTTCAGAACTCTTGCCATTTTCTTTAATAAATTTATACCTAACTTTCAACTCTTTGTTAAGGGCATTAATTGGAACATTCTTTAAATAACACTCCCCGTTAATAACTTCTTTCTCTTCAAAGCTATAAACCAAAGTTTGCCCATCTAGAACATTTCCAGAAATAACATATTTGCCACTTTCATCATTTTCAAGAACATCAAACTTTAACACAATTCCATTTTCAAACTCGCTTATATATGTATAAGGCTTTAACTCTATGCTAACTTTTCCTAGCTTAACCTCTTCTTCAACCTTAACATCATAAACTTCTTTAATAATAGAATTTGACTTAAACCTTTCGCTTCTTGCCTTTTCGTCAACAATAGCAACCACGCCAACTTTAATATCTTGGTTTTTAAATGGACTTAAATCAACACTTGCACTACTTTGGTTTTTGTCAATTAAACTGCCCACAACATACCAACCAACATTTTCAGCCTTTCCATACACTCTAATGCTATATCCCTTAGCTTGGTTAAACTCCTCGCTGCCATCAACATATCCATTAAAGCTAACATTGTAGTTGTATCCATCTAATCTTTTAACATCAATAACTTTAATTTCTGGTAAACTGTATTTAAAGTTGTATTCTTTCTTTACATAACTTCCCATATTTTCAGTTATAATACTTTCCTTGCCAATCTTAGCAACTTCAACAACTAAACTGTCAAAAATCCAGTCCTTTCCGTTAACTAAAATTTGCTTGTTTTCTGTAATTTCGTCAAATAAAACCTTGTTTTCAAAGCCAGCATTTTTTCCACTAATTCTAACCTTGTATTTTCCAGAGCCATTGTCGCTAAAACTAAATTTATATAAACCGTTGCTTAAATCATAGTCGTCATTTAAATTAACTTTTTCTAAGCCCTTTGGTAAAACAACTTCTTTTTCTAAAATTTGCTTTCCAAATTTGCCTTTGTTTGCTAGTAAAACATTGTAATAAACATCATAATAATCCTTGTTTTTCCTAACAACATAACCACTTTGGTTTATATATTTTTGAACATCTTCGTATTTAGCCTTTTCTAAAACCTTATGCCCATAACTAACACCCATATTCATATCGCCAGCTAAATACGACCTAAAAATAACCTTAGAATTAGCAGGTATCTCCTCTAAATTAGCTATCACAAAATCATTTCTTTCGCTTTCTCTCATTTCGTCATAGCCATATACAACACCGTTGTATAAAATCTCGTTGTATCTAGTGTTTAACACATTTTCTTTGCTCTTAATGCTTCCGTTAAATTTAAGCTCAAGAGGGTTGTCGCCAGTAAAGTAGCTACCTTTTTCAATTTCACTAAATCTGTTGCTTGCTAAACTCTTAACACTATATAAATTTAATTGCTTGCTAATAGCTATAGAGTTCATATATTTCTCGTTGTTGCTAATTCTAGCTTGAGCTATAACATTAAGGCTTAAATCCTCGTCTTTGTTGTACTCAAACTTAATATTGCCTACAACTTTAAACTTAGCCCCAACGCCATTAATATTCAAATAAATGTCAATGTTTTCTTTCTCTAAATCTTTGTACTCTTTTGCATTTAACAAACTAATTATATAGTCACCTTTTTCGTTAATAAGCTCAAAACTAATTTCTGGGCTAGGTAAAAGCTCTCCAATGCCAATAATGTTAGATTTTCCAGCGTTTGAAATAAATTGCCCGTTTTCACCTAAAGCTCTGCCCTTTTCATATAGACCATTTGTGGTTTTCACCTTGCACATAATAGAGCTTGCTCCGTCATTAAGCCATTTTCTTTCAGCCTTAAACCTATACTCTGTGCCGTATCTAACTTCTTGTTGCTTTCTTAACACCCATTCATTGTCGTTGTAAGTATAAACTTCAACTAAATAAGCGTATCCACCTTGAGCTTTATCCCAGTTTAATTTGTAGCCATTGTCGTACCTAGTTAAAATAATGTTTTGGCTTTCTAAAGCAACTGAACTAAATTGACTCCTAAAATAGCTTTGAATTGCACTGTCAATGTCCTCATAATACATCTTTGCATCATAATTTTTGTGTTCATTGTCGTTTGGGTTGTATAAAATGTCGTAAATAGCCACTCCTTGATTTTGGTTAATTCCAACATATGTATCACCATTTCTGTAAAGAGTTAGCATATTCTCTTGAGAATTTTCACCTCTGTTTAACGAAATTTCGTTTATAACAATCAAGTTGCTCTTTTCCATTTTGTCTTTTTCACTAGCTTTAACATTAACACCTAAAACAGTAATTTCAACTTCTACAATTCTTTCCTTTGCTTCCTTTAGCTTAAAAATTCCCCATTTAATGTTGTCATACTCTTCAATGCTAATTCTTAAAGCCTCGTCAGGAATTTCATCTACTAACTCGCCGTCTTTGTTTAAATACAACTTGTTTCCGTCTATGTCCTTTAACATAACATTAAAATCATAATACTTAAACTTGTCAACTTCGCTTTGAGTAGCAATTGCAATGTTCTCAATAGTTGAGCCACCATTTTCTGTTTTCGTGTCTATGCTAAATTTAAAACCACTTATATTCTCAGAAGAAACTGTAAAGGCTTCATTTTCTAAGCCATATAAATTGTCCCATAATAATTTAACGTTTTCACTTTCATAACTTGCCTTAATTTTTTCCCTAACATTCACAACATTTGGAATATTTTCAGTGCTTTCTATGCTCTCCCCAAAATATAGATTCGTTCCGCCATCACTTTGGTACCCGTTAGTAACAAAATTTTTGCTGTTAATATTAATATTGTTCCTATATTCTGCGTTCACACCAGAACAAACAATGCCACCAAAACCGTCTTTTCCATTAAAATTATAATAATTAACATTGCCTTCAACTTGAACAGTATCTCCACTCACATATCCAGCTATACCGCCATAGTTAAAACCACCATTAATTATTCCTGCATTAACATTGTTGTAGAAAATAACTTTTGATAAATCGTTGCCTTCGTCATTTCCGCCTAATATACCACCAACATTTGCCCCGTCTTTGTTTCCAACTTCTCCAAAGTTTTTACAAACTTCAAACACAATGTTGTCGTTGTGTGATGAGTTAATGTACCCAACTATACCGCCTGTATAGTTTGTTTTGTTTGTAACATTTCCATAGTTTTCGCAAAATGCAAATGTAATTTTGCCCTCTATTTCCTTGTCATTAAAACCTACATTAACACTTCCTGTAATTCCGCCAACATTTTGTCTTCCAAAAACGTCACCATAATTAACACAACCTCTAACGCCATAACTTTTTGTAGTGTTATTGTTGTTGTAACCAACCACACCACCAACGTTTACATCGCCATTTACACTAGCATAGTTAGACACACTTTCTATACTATATTCAGAACAGTTGTATCCAACTATACCACCTACTCCACTTGAGCTACCTTCAGCCTTAACTTCCCAGTCCTCTCCAGTTGAAGAAAGTGTAATTGTTGCCTCAATTTCGTTCTTGCCAGCAATACCGCCTGCATATCCATTTGCAGAATATATGCTAACATTTTTTTCCTTGCTAGAGTTTTCCTTTTCTTCTTCCTCAGCATAACAAGATGTAACTTCACCATAGTTCAAACCAACTACGCCACCAACTTGCCCGCTTTCAGAACTAATATTACCTCTTAAAACAGTAGCCTTTTCAATTAAACCATTTAAAGTGTTTTCTCCTGCAATGCCACCAGTGCTAGAAACGTTGCTTTCACTTAAGTTTTTAATGCTATCTCTTGAGCTTTCTAAACTCTCAACAAAACAACTTTCAATATGCCCGTCATTTTTGCCAGCAATGCCACCAATAACATTTGCTCTACCATTTATTTTTCCAGCAAAAACAATGTTCCTTATTCTTCCGCTGTTGCTTCCAACAACACCGCCTATAACATTGCATTCACTGTCTATTTGAACATTAAATACACTTTTATTTTCTTCGTTTCCCTCAATTAAACCTAAATTTTCATCGCTTTCAGACTCTACATTTAAACCAACTAATCCGCCTAATATACAGTCTTTGTTTGAAACATAAAAATAAATGTTGTCGTTAATGTTAATGTTTTTAATCCTACCATAGTTAGCACCAACTAAGCCACCAACAGCTTTTGCATTTTGTGAAACAAGAGTAATTTCCTTTTCTAATATAACATTTTCAATACTACCATAATCTTCGTTAACTCCGACAATACCACCAGTATAACCGCCACCATCTACACTAATTTTACCATTTTTAAATAATGTAAATATGCTTGCTTTTCCACCAAATGTAATGTCTTTAATTTCTCCAGAGTTTCTATAAGCAATGCTGCCTGCATTTTCGCCGTTAACTATCTCGCTTTCAACTAAAACATTTCCAGTAATTAAAGCTCCGCTTTCGTTTCTGTAAACAATAACACCATTTTTAACCTCAGGGCTTTCAATCCTTCCGTAGTTAATATATGAAATTCCAGCGTTAGTTAAAACATTTCCATTGTATCTAGAATTTGATATTATACCTTTGTTTATACCAACTATACCGCCAGCGTAAACGCCTTTGTTTATATCTCTTTCAATAATACAATTTAAAATCTGTCCTTCGTTAATTTCAGCAAAGTTTCCAGTAACATTGCTGTAACTTTCAACATTTGCTTTCATACTAACTTCTTCAACTATCATATTTTTGCTTATCATTCCAGATATACTTGATGTAAAGGAATGTTTTTTGCCTTCAACTTCAATAAAATCGTTACCCTTTATTTTGCCAATTTCACCATTAATTTTGTTAAGAATAGTGTGAGTATTATCTGTATTCTTACCTATAATACCACCAACAAACCTGCCACCCTCAACACTATCAACGTTAATTTTAGCATTTTTAAAAATCATTGAACCTGAATTAACACTTTTTTCATCAAATTCCTTGCCGTCTTTAATCGCACTTAAAATGTTTTTAACATATGCTTCTATGTCTTTTTCCTCAACTACGCTGTTGTATCCAATAACACCTGCAACATAATTCCCTTTAGCTTTTATGTTGCCTCCAGAAATAGTTAAGTTTTCGTTTTCAACATCTTTAGAATTTAAACTAGATATTATATTTGCTCCAATATAACCTCCAACAAAATTTCCATCGTTGCTGTTAATATCTAAATTGCTTATTTTTATACCATTAATAGAATTAATATCTCCGTTAAATCCAAAAACGCCACCAATAAAGTTGCTGCCCGAAATAATTGGCTCAGTAACATTTTTTAAACTTACTTTTCCTAAGTTGTATCCAACTACTCCACCTAAATAGTTTCTTCCAATAACAATTGGCGATAAAATTTCACTTTCAATTAATACTTCACCACCATTGTAACCAACCACGCCGCCTACATAGTCAGCCTCTTTAGTAATTTCAGATAATGAAACTTTATTTTCTGTTAAGTAATAATAAAAGGCTTTGTTTTCTTCGCGTTTTTCCACCAAACCATCTTCGTGATTATCCATCTTAACATAACAATTTTCAACCTTTCCTTTGTTAAAGCCTGCTATGCCACCACAATAGCCGTTTGTAGAAAATACTAACCCTTTGTTCACCCAATTTTTTAAACTAGATTTTTCATTAATTTCTGAAATAATGCCACCTACATATTGGCTACCAACAACAGTAGAGTTGTTTTCTTTGCCATTTCCATTTAAAACTAACTCACCCTCTGCTCTACCAATAATTCCACCAACATAACTTTCACCAAATACATACCCGCCTTTGTTTTCACAGTTTTCAAAACTACTGTTTTTGCTGTAACCAGCTACGCCACCAACATTGTTTCCAACCATATAATCTAAAATGTTTTCTGGCAATTTAAAATTATCTTGGCTTGGCTCAACAACACAATTTTTAATAACACTACTGTCGCTGTATCCAGTAATACCGCCAATATATTGGCTTGTAACACCTTCTTTTTTAAGTCCTCTAACTAAACCAGTGTTGCTACTGTTTTCAACTTCGCAATCTTTTAAATCAGAAATAACACCGCCAACAAATTCGTATCCAGTAACATTAGCGTCGTTTTTCAACTCGCTATACTTTCTATTTCCTCCGCTAGTTGTGGCTATAATACCTGCAACATACTTTTCGCCGCTAACATTTCCGCTAGTAACAATGTTTTTAATTTCACCATTGTTTTTAGCACATAATATAGCAACATTTTCCTTTCCATAAACTACGGCTTTTTCAATTACTATATTTGAAATGCTACCACTGTTTTCTCTAAATAAAGCAACTTCGTTTCTATCTTCGCTAATAACTAAGTTTTCTATTTTCTTGTTGTTTCCGTTATAACTATGTTTGCTGTTTAACTTTTCAATTGGAGTAAATTTATATGTATTTGTGCTACCCTCTAAAGTGTTAAAAATAAAGTCTTTCTTTCCCCATTCAAAGTCCTCTACTTGATTGTAAGTTATACCTTCAATTCCTGAAAAACTGTTTTCAATAAATCTAATGTTAAATAAATGCCTTGCATTGCTAATTTCAAAAACTTTCTCACCCTCAACTTTGTTTGCAATAACACTAGCTAAATTTGTAACTTTTGTGTCGCTACTTGAGCTTAAATCACTAGCTTTAATTTCAGCCTTTATCTGCCCTTTAATATCAAAATTATATAGCTCAACAAATTTCATTATACTAGTAGATTTTTTAAGTTTTTGAACATAATCAACATTAGTTTTGTCGCTTCTAAATTGGTTAATAACATTTTCAGCATTTAAATCAATAGCATCTAAAACAATATGTATATCGTTTTTGTTTCTTCCAATGTAAGATAAAACTGGTATACTCTCTCCACTTGATGTTAAGTTTCCACTGCTATCGTAAGTAGAAATTTTAGCATCTATAAACTTCATCTCACTTTGGCTTCCAATTTGTAAATTTTCTCCGTCAATAATTAAGTTAATTAACGGCTTGTTGCTTTCGTTAAATATATTAATTTCATAATCTAACTTTCTAACATAAAAAGCAAATTCGTTGTCTAAGTTCCAACTAATATCTAAAACATCGCCATTTGTAATTTTAGCATTTTCAACTTTTGGCCTGCCTAAATCAACAGGAATCGAATCCGAAAGTTCATCAACTCCATAATAACCAATGGCACTTTCCTTAAAATCTTTAGTAAAATCGCCAATTTTTATAACTCTGTTTTCTAAATCCTCTCTGCTATATGATAACTCTTTTCCAGTCTTGCTGTACCAAACAGCTTTAACAACTCCATCTGATGGGTCAAGTTCAACACAAACAGCCCCTTTCCACATTTCGCTATCATACATTCTGTCACTAACTAAATCCTTTAATATTTCTCTAGCCTTTTCGTCCCTTTCAGTAACCTTGTTAGGTCCAATATTAATTGCAAAAAGCCTTGAATACATATCTCTAACTTCGTTTGAAATAACGCCACCTTTGTATATAGGCAAAGGAACACCATCACAATTTGCCATAATATCATCTCTTAACTCTAAAAGGCTACCGTTATTTTTTTTATCAATTAAAGCATTTTGAACGCTAGAAAAAATAATTTTAGCATATTCATCATTATGTGTTTTTTCTGAATGATTTAAAAAACTTAAAACACCTACACTAAGCATAGTAAATAGCACAAGCATAAGTGCCATAACAATAGTTAATTCTATTAGTGTATAACCTCTTTTATTTTTCCAATCCATACTCTCACCAAGCCCTGTCAAAATCATATTTTGCCTACACTTTAACATACTAATTATATTACAATTATATTCATAAGTCAACAATATAATTATCAAATAAAAAAAGGAATACACATAATGTATTCCTTAAACCTAAATTATAAAACCTTGTTTAAAAAAGAAATTGTTCTAGGATTTTTAGGGTTAGTAAATATATCCTCAGGTGACCCTTCTTCAACAACATATCCTCCGTCCATAAACAACACTCTGTCTGAAACCTCTCTAGCAAAACCCATTTCGTGAGTAACAACAATCATAGTCATTTTTTGCTTAGCAAGGTCTTTCATAACATCAAGAACTTCCCCAACCATTTCTGGGTCAAGTGCTGATGTTGGCTCGTCAAAAAGCATTAAATCTGGATTCATAGCTAAAGCTCTAACAATAGCAACTCTCTGTTGCTGTCCGCCAGAAAGCTGTGTCGGATAAACGTCTTTTTTGTCAGCAAGCCCCACTTTTTCAAGAAGCTCAATAGCTTTTTCCTCGGCTTGAGCTTTATTCATTTTCTTAAGCTCAATAGGAGCCATAGTAATGTTTTGTAAAACAGTTAAGTGAGGAAAAAGGTTAAACTGCTGAAAAACCATACCAACATTTTCTCTTAACTTGTTAATATCGTTTTTCTTGTCAGTAATTTCAACATCGTCAACAATAATGCTACCATCTGTTGCAACTTCTAACTGGTTTATACATCTTAAAAACGTGCTTTTACCAGAACCAGATGGACCAATTAAACAAACAACCTCGCCCTCGTGAACCTCAATGTTAATGTCTTTAAGAACAGTCAAATCTCCATAGTTTTTCTTAAGGTTACTTACCTTTACCTTTATCATTTGACAACCTCCTTTCCATAAATTTAGAAAGCTTAGTCAATAAATAAATAATAACAAAATAAATAATACCAACCATTATCCAAACATAAAACGCCTTGTATGTAGTAGCAACAATTTGTTTACCTTGGAAAGTTAATTCTGTTAAACCAATAACAGAAATAATTGATGTATCTTTTAAAGTAATAATAAATTGGTTCACAACAGATGGAACAACAATTCTAAAAGCTTGAGGTAAAATAACCTTAGTCATAGCCTTGTGGTATGGCAAACCTAAACTTCTAGCGGCCTCCATCTGCCCTTTGTTCACAGCTTGAATACCACTTCTAAAAATCTCTGAAAGATAAGCACCTGCATTTAAGCTAAGAGTAATAACACCTGCTGTAATTGCAGTAAATTTAAATGGCATATTAAAAAGCTCTTTCATAACAGATGGTATACCAAAATATATAAAAAACACTTGAACAAGAATTGGAGTGCCTCTAACAATGTTTAAATAAATAACATTAATAAATTTAAAATGCTTAGTCATTCCACAAAGACAAGCTAAAAGACCAAGAATTAAAGCAAACGGCAACGTAATAATAGTTAGCTTTATGGTCATAAAGGCTGCTTCTAAAAGCATAGGCCAATAATCTTTTAATATGTCTATAAAGTTCATAAAATTGCTCCTTAATTTGCAATGTACTTGTCTAAAATTTCTTGGTACTTGCCATTTTCTTTAATCTTAGCAAGACCAGAGTTAAACTTTTGAATTAACTCTTGATTTTGTCCTTTAGCAACAGCAAAACCATAGCTGTTACCAGCTTCTTTTTCAGTAACAGTCTTTAAACCAATGCCCTGGTTAATAGCATAACCAAGAACAGGATAGTCCTCAAAACAAGCAACTGTGTTGCCAAGCTTAACATCTTCATACATAGTTGCAGAATCTTCAAAAACAACAGTTTCAAAACCATACTGGTCTTTAATTTGGTTAGCAAATGCTAAACCTTCTGTACCGCTTTTAACAGCAACTTTTTGACCTTTTAAATCTTCATAACCTTTAATTGTGTCGTTGCTATCTGCAACACCCATAATAACACCACTATCAAAATATGGGTCAGAAAAATCAAAACTTTCTTTTCTCTTTTCAGTAATACTCATTCCAGCAATAACGCCGTCAACTTGCTGAGCTTCTAAAGCTTGAACAGCAGCATCAAAACCATATGGAGTAACTTCATATTTAAAACCTTCAACCTCAGCAATAGCTGCTAATAACTCCATATCAATACCAACCATTTCACCATCTTTGTTTTGGAACTCAAATGGAGCAAAAGTTGTGTCTGTACCAATAGCATAAACCTTGTCTGCATCTGCTGATACATTCTCCCCACCATTGCTACCACAACCAGTAAAGCCTGCAACCATTAAAGCAGACATTAACATTGCAATAAATTTTTTCATAATCGAACCTCCTATTTCTTTAATCATAACATTCTCTTAACATTATACACTATTTTAATCAATTTTACAACATTTTATTTGCATTTGACTTCATTTTTTTAAGACAATTCTATTTATTCCTTTTTAAAACCTACTCTTTGGCTCTTTTCATAATAGTTTCAATAATCATATCATAATTTTCAGCTATGTGAGGTAGCTTGCAAAAAGAACAATCCTTTATCTTCTTTCCATTGTGTTCAATAAATTTAGGGTTACCTAAACATTCTTCCCATAAATAAAAAGGACAATAACAAAATAAACAATTAAAATCCCCTTTAAAATCTTTATGACAAGGGTAGTATTCACATTCTTTGTTAGAAAAGAACTTATACGAATTTTTCATTTTTCACCTCTATTTAATTTTCTGGCTTACATATTTTGCAAGGCTCATATCCTTTGCTAATTAAATCTTTAGCACTTCCTTTAAATGTTTCCTTGTTTTTTGAGCTTATTGCCTTAACACCAGAACAATCTTCTTTGTGAAATTTTTTAGAATTTGTGTTTAACACAAAGTTGCTAACTTTAACATTTTCACTTTGACTTTTTTCAACACTACTTTCCTTCTTTGAACTACTGTTTTGAGTGCTGTTTGCAACACTATCTTCTTTTTTAATAGATGTTTCTTCCTTTTCAACGCTATTACTGTTCTTGTTTAAATTCACACTGCTATCATTTAATTTAACACCATTGCCACTGCACTCAACAACAATACTTCCAAGTAAATCAGTTCTGTAAATATTTATGTTTTTGCTCTCTAATCTGTTAACAACTTCTTTGTGAGGGTGTCCATAGTCATTGTTCTTTCCGCAACTAATTATGGCAATGCTTGGGTTAACTGCATCTATAAATTCCTTTGTGTTAGATGTAGTACTTCCGTGGTGTCCAACCTTTAAAATTTCAGCTTTAATGTCGTAACCTTTGCTTAAAATATCTCTTTCTTCCTCTTTACTGCAATCTCCAGTAAATAAGAAACTGTCAGAGCCAAATTTAACTTTCATAACAACAGAATTGTTGTTAGCATCTTCAACAATTTTACTAGGTCCAACAATATTGCAATCAAAATCACCCATCTTAAAATTATACCCAGCTTTGCCCTCAATAACATTAATGTTGTTGTTTTCAATAGCATCTAATAACTTCTCAAAAATCTTAGTGCTTGCAGTAGCGTTTGGCATAATAACATTTTCAACCTTAAAGTTGTTTAAAACATCAGGTAAACCACCAATATGGTCTGAATGTGGGTGAGTAGCAACAACATATTTAAGGCTTTTAACCCCTACACTGTTTAAATAATTAGAAACAACGCCTCCTTTGTCAACTTCGCCAGCGTCAATAAGCATAAACTGCCCGTTGCTTTCAACTAAAACACTGTCGCCTTGCCCAACATCAATAAAATGAACCTTGTTTAAACCGCTACTATTTGTAACAGAAGCGTCAGAAACTTCAACACAGCCAAATAAAAAACTTAAACATAAAATAAAAATAAATCTAAACTTAAACATTAATTAACTCCTCTGAATCTATTTTCTTTAATAATTTGCCTTCACTGTTGTAAAATTCAAAACACATAGAAACTTCAGGTTGCGGAACACCGCTTAAAACTTGATAAGTTGAGCTAGTTAAAAATAACTCAATAGCAATGTTTTTCTTTTCAACTTCCTTTATTCTATTCCCGTATATTTTAAAAACAGTGTAATCAGGATTAAATTTAATTTCTTTAACTGCTCCTTTTGTAAGCTCTTTAGCCTTTTCCTCAATTTTTCTTTTTAAGCCTAATAAAAATTCTTCGTAACAGTTAAAATTCATAACTGCAGACACAAAACCAGTTGCCTCGTCAATTTCCACGTTATGAGCACCTAAATCATTTAATTGCTTTTTAATTTTATTCTTGCTGTCATTACTACCAAAATACTCTGGAGAAATAACAAACTTAATCATAAACTCACCTCCACCACTTTAATATAGTATAACCTAATACAAATACAATTTCAACAAAAAAATACTCCTAATAGGAGTATTTTTTGTAACTACATTAATAAATCAGAGTTTTTAAATTGTTCAACACTTAATTGATGGTTTTTTGCACTTGACTCCATAGTTAATTTTAAACTTTCAATAGATAACTTGTGGCTGTCTAACTCAAGCTGAGTAATTTTACCTAAACTAAACTGAACTTCTTTAACCTTTAGCTGTTCGTTTAATAAATTAAGTTTACTTTCGTTTTCTTTGTAAACTCTTTCACTGTCCATAATGTTTTCATAAAGAGAAGTCATTTGGTTTTTTAAACTAGTTTTAGTGTCTTCTAAAGTTCTTTGAGCTTGGTTTCTCTTAGCCTCTTTTTCTTTTCTGTCAGCGCTAACATTAGGTCCATCAACATAAGACTTAATGTCATAATCAGCAATATAATAAGCATCTTTTGCAGATTTAACAGTTTGGTTTGTTTCTAAACTTTTGTTAATTTCGTAAGAAACATCAACCTTACCCATATCTACAAAATCAACATCATCAACTATAATGTTGTACTTTTGGTTAATGTCTTTGCCCATTAATTGGTTTAAAGTTCTAAAAGTAGAATTAATTTGGTTTTCAACATTAGCTCTGTCAGAAACAAGCTTGTCATATTCATACTTGTAGTTGTTGTAGTCTACTTGGCTTATCTTTCCAAGATTTAACATAGTTTCGTAAACAACAAGGTTTCTTTTGCTTAAATCAAGTTGTTTGTCGTAAATATCTAAACTCTTTTCTAATGTGTCAATAGCATAGAATATATTTTTAACATTGTATGCAATCTTTTCCTTAGCTTTTTCTTGGTTGTCGCTAAAACTAGAAAGGTTAATTGTAAGCTGTCTAAGCTGAACAGCTAAAGAATGGTTTGTGCTGTAATCGCTTGCAACCTCCCAATAACTATGAACCTCTCTCATAGTATCTTCAAGGATTTCAACATTTTCTTCAAGGTTTTTAATGTCCCTGCTGTACTTAATAGCCTCATCAATAGCCATTTCAACAGTTAAATCTTCTTCCGTAAGTAACTGGTTGTAGTTAGTTCCGCTAACAGTGCTTCCAAGAATTTTTGTGTCTTTGCTTTGAGCACCTTTTACAGTTCCTAACATACCAGCGTTTGCATAAACTGGTGTCAACATCATAACAGCAATTAAACCACAAATAGCTCTTTTTTTATTCATTTATTTCCTCTCCTTTTTTAAATGCTTTTTTTGCATCTCTTTTCATTTTTCTATTGTTGTCTTTGTCAGATACATACCTCATATTCTTTTTTCTTAATCTTAACTTTATAGAATTAATAATAGAATAAAGAACAGGTATAAATATAAGTGTAATAATTGTACCAATTGTAAGACCAAATACAATAACAATACCCATACTTTGGTTAGTTTCCATACCAGAATCTAAAGCTAAAGCAACTGGTAACATACCAAGCACAGTTGTAAGTGTAGTCATTAAAATAGGTCTTAATCTAGAACGACCTGCCATCATTAAAGCTTCGTTCACACTAGTCTTTTTATCTCTTTCTAGCAATTGGTTTGTATAGTCAACTAAAACAATACCGTTGTTAACAACCATACCAACAAGCATTATAAGTCCCATATAAGCAGTTGATGTAAGGTTTTGTCCTGTAATTAAAAGTCCAAAAATACCGCCTGTAATAGCTAAAGGCATAGAGAACATAATAATAAATGGATACACAAATGACTCAAACTGAGAAGCCATAACCATATATATAAGGAGAATCGCAACAACCATACAAGTAAATAAACTAGCAAATGTTTCAGCCATCTTTTCCATCATACCGCCAAATTTGTAGCTGTATCCATCAGGAAAAACATAGTTGTCTAAAACTTTTTGAACTTGTGCTTGTTGAGATGCAGAGTCCATACCTGGTATTTCGCCTGAAATTTCAATATACTTTTGCATATTTTCTCTTGTAATACTTAAAGCGCCCTCGCCCATTTCAATACTTGCAACTTCAGTTAATGGAATAACAACACCAGCATTGTTAGTTATTGAAAGGCTGTTTAAATCCTTAACATATTCAACATCTTCGTCTGGATACATAATTCTAACATCAATTTCAGTTCCGTCAGTTTTGTATTCTGTTGCAACTGAACCAGAGTTTGCGCTGCTTATAGCTGAAGCTATACTTTGAGTAGTCAAACCATATTGAGATGCTTTAGCTCTGTTAATAACAATAGTTGCCTCTGTGCTAGAGTCATCTAACGAAGATTCAACATCTTTTACATTAGGTATCTTTTTTATTTCAGCAATAATTTCATCACTAATTTCTTTTAATTTATCGTTGTCGTCGCCTCTAATTTGAAGTTCAAATCCACTTCCACCAAGAGAACCCATAGCGTTGCTAGAGTCACTAACTGTAATTTCGCAACCAGCAATGTTTTGTAACCTGCTTTCAATATCCTCGGCAATTTCTTTGGAACTTCTGTTTCTGTCTTCTCTGTCGCCAACATCGTAATTAATGTTTATAGATGTGCCTGTGCTAAAGAAACTTCCTCCACCAATATTTGCATCCATTTTAACCATTTCTTCAACGTCGCCAACTTTAGCTAAAATGTTATCTAACATCTTTTCAGCTGTTTCATAATCAGTACCATTTGGTAAAGTAGCTTTAATAGAAACACTACCTTCGTCACTAGAAGCCATAAGGTCAGAACCAACAAGTGGAACACATAATAAAGAGGCCACAAATGCAATAAACACAGCAATAACTGTAATTATTCTATGTCCAAGACATTTTTTAATAAAATTAGAGTAACCAAGGTCCATTTTATCTAAAAATGTGCCAACTATAACATCAAGCTTATTAAAAATCTTGCCAATAAAACCATTTCCTCTAGCCTTTTCTTCTTGACGCATTAAAACAGCAGCCGCCATAGGCACAAAAGTTAAAGCAACAAGTAAAGATGCACCAAGAGCAAAACAAACAGTGTATGAAATTTCTTTCATAAGCTGTCCAATCGTACCTTTAATAAACACTAAAGGAATAAATACAGCAACTGTAGTAAGAGTAGATGCAGTAATAGCCATTGCAACTTCAGATGTACCATAATAAGCTGCGTCAGGTCCACTCATACCCTCGTCTTTTTTCTTAAATATGTTTTCAAGAACAACAATGGAGTTGTCAACCAGCATACCAATTGCAATAACAACACCACCTAAGGACATCATATTAAGGGACATTCCACTAATATACATAAGCCCAAAAGTAGCCATAATAGAAGTTGGAATAGAAACAGCAATAATAAATGACATCTTAACACTTCTTAACATAACTAAAAGCACAATAACTGCAAGAATAGCCGCCTGGAATGCAGAAGAAACCATATTGCTAATAGAAAGTTTAATATAATCAGCAGTATCTGTAAGTAAAGTAAATTTAAAATCAGGGTATTGAGCCTGTAATTTGTTCATCGCCTGAACAATGCTTTCAGAAACTGTAACAATGTTCGCATCACTTTGCTTTGATAAGGAATATGTACAACCTTCTTTTCCGTTAATTAAAGATTTACTTGTTTTTTCCTTTTTAACCTTTTTAACATTAGCAACGTCTTTAACCATAACTTTGTTGCCACTGCTTGTAGTAATAAATGTGTTTTTAATATCTTCAATGGTTTCAAACTCTCCAACAGTTCTTAAAGATATGTCAATATCACCCTGCTTTAAAGAGCCAGATGGTAAGTTTTTGTTTTCCGCAGCTAAAGCTTGAGTAATGCTGCCCATAGTTATACCGTAGTTTTCCATTTTGTTCTGGTCAACTATAATTCTAACTTCTTCCTCGCTACCACCTGATAAAGAAACAGAAGAAACACCGTCAATTCTTTCAAAATTTGAAGTAACATTTTCATCAAGTAAGTTATATAAAGTGTCAACATCATACTTATCGCTTGTAATACCAACAGATATAGTTGTAGAGTTCATATCCATTTTCATAATAAGAGGGTCAGTTGCATCTTCAGGTAACATACCCTTTATTCTGTCAAGTTTATCTCTCATATCGTTGGTAATAACATCAATATCAGTTCCGTCTACAAACTGAATAACAACAATTGATGAACCAGAAGATGAAGAAGATGTAATTGTGTCAACACCAGTTAAAGTTGACATACTTTCTTCAATGGGTTTTGTAATAAGCTCCTCCATTTCCTCAGGAGCTGCACCAGTGTAGTTGCAATTAATAAGAGCTACTGGTAAATCAATATTAGGCGTCATTGCAAGCTCTAAACTATTGTACCCTAAAGTACCAGCAAGCAACACAACCATTGTCATCATTATGACAGTAACAGTTCTTTTAATACATATTTTTATCATTTCTTCTCCTCCTCGTTGTTAGGAGTAGCCTTTTCTACATCTTGGCCATTTTCAGAAACAACATTAACTGTATCACCGTCAGCTAAGTAAGTTTGACCTTTAGTAATAACTTTGTCGCTAATATTAAGCCCAGAAACAACCTCAATACTTTCGCCAGTGTCAATGCCAACACTAACATTAACTTTCTTAGCCTTATCACCATCTAAAACATAAACAAAGTAGTTTTCTCCGTTTTCGTCTAATACAGCGTTTCTAGGTAAAATAACTGCGTTGTTGCTTGTTGATTTAGCAAAATAAACCTCAGCAAACATACCAGAAATTAACTTGCCTGTTGAATTTGGAATGTTAATTTTAACATTATATGTACCATCGTTGTTTGCCCCAGGTGGAATTTCACTAATGCTACCAACAAATTGCTCGTCGCTCATAGAAGGTATTTTAATAGTAACCAAGTCACCAACTTTAACACTTGTAGCAATTTGTTCTGAAACCTTAACCTCAACATTAACAGTAGATAAATCTACAATCTGGTATCCAACCCCGCCAATCATTGAACCAGAAGTAGCATTTTTACTAAGAATTGTTCCGCTTATAGGGCTTTTAACAGTGCAATTAGCAATATTTTGCTTAGCATTGTCAACAGATACTTGAGCTGATTTTTGTTGAGCAAGAGCTGAATTTAAAGCATCTTTTGCCCTTCTAGAATTTTCAGCAGTTGTCTTGTTAACAAGAATGTCATAATTGCTCTTTGCTTGGTTTAAAGCATTTTCAGCGTTTTTAACATTTAACTCTGCTCTGCTATAAGCATTTTGAGCGTTTTCTAATGCGTTTTTGTATGTTTTAAGTGCATCTTCAGAAACACCACCAACATCAAATAATTGCTTGTTAATATCATATTCACTTTGAGCCTTATCTAATGCAATTTTAGAGTCATCTAAACTTTTTCTTGCAGTTTCTAAAGCTGTTTCGCTGTTAGTAATAGAATTTTTGGAAACTTCAATTTGGCTTTGCATACTTGCTCCGTTAGCAGTTTCAACTCCAGTTTTTGCAGATTGAACACTTGCATTTGCACTGTTTAAACCAGCTTGAGCAGATTTTAAAGCGTTTTGATAGTCTGTGTCATCAATAGTATAAAGAACATCGCCTTTTGTAACCTTGTCGCCCACCTCAAAATATGTATTTTCTACAAGCCCTGATACTTTAGCGCTCACATCAACAGTTTGAGCAGCTTTAATTGCACCAGAATACATATACTCGTCTTTCACTGTGTTAATAGTAGGGTTTTCAACTTCAACACTAGTAACCTTTGCTTCTTCAACTGGCAACATATCTCCTTTTTTCCCACAACCAGCAAGCATTACAATACATAACGCCGCAACTGATAACCTAATCAATCTTTTCATAATAACCTCCAAATTCTAATAATGTAATAATATATATATTAAATTAAAAATTAATAAAACACAAATTAAACTTTAATTAAAACCACAAAGTTTTGATAATATGTTTTCTAATAAAACTTTTTCTTTCTCGTCTAAAACAGATAAAAAAACTTTTTCATACTCTATATAATATCTTTTTATCTCTTCTAACATTTCATTACTCTTTTTAGTCAATTTTAATATGTACTTTCTAGCGTCTATATTGCTTTGCTCCTTTGTTAAAAGGTTGTTTTTAATCATAGTCTTAATAACACTAGAAACAGAAGATTCTTTTATTCCAAGTTTGTTGCTAATATCTTTTTGAGTAATATCTTGCCCTTTAAACTCGTGCCCAATCATTCCTAAAATCATTGCTTGAGGTGTTGAAATGCCATATTTTTTAAGCCCATTGCTATTTCCTTCTAAACACTTGTGTGCAACTTTATATAATAAAGGAATAATAATTAATTTATCCTCCAAATTCTTTCCTCCTCAAAAATACTTAGAACTCTAACTTTTATTAGTTTACTACTTCTAAAAAATAAAGTCAACACCTATTTTTTTAATTTTTTGTTACCTATTTTTTAATAAAAAAAGACAGAGTAAACCCTGTCCTAATCCTAACTTTAAATTCATTCTCTTATAAACTCCCTGTCTTTACTTAAGCTGTCCTTTTCTAACACAAACCTTTCAACTTTCATATGTAAGTCATATTTTTCCCTAAGCTCTATATTTTTTTTCATCATATCGCTGCTGTGATGAATATTTAATGCCTCTTGGCTCTCCCAGCTGTCAATAAGAAGAACTATTTCCTTGTCCTCCATAGAATAAAAATATTCATACCTAATGTTTCCTTTTTCTTTTTTATTTTTTCAACAGTTCCACTTTCTACTATTTCTTTAACAAACTTGTGTGCTAACCATTGTCCCCTTTGTAATATATATTAACATTTATTCCCATTTTTTAACTCCCTTTTAATTTATAAAAATCACATCAAACATCTCTTTTTTAACTAACAATATATATATTCTTGCTGTCAAAACATATTTGCGCTTTTTGATTATATATCTTAATTATATCATCTAGCTTTTCTATAAACATTCTAGTTTCTGGATTAGCAACACTAGCAAATGTTTTTATAATTTTCAACTCCATTTCATTTGCTATTTGCTTTAAGTTATAACCTTTGTTCTGCAAAAAATCGTCAATAACACTTTCTTTAACTAACGGTATGTTATTAATAAACTTTCCAGCATTTTTACTAGCTTCGCTAACCCCTTTTAAAATCCTCGCCTCTGCCCCATTACTAATTAATTTCTCAAGATATAAAGAACAATCATTAAATAGCTCTCTGTATTCTTTAGATTCTTTTCTAATAATTTCTCTTATATCAATAATATAATCTTCTTTAAAATTACCACTAAGCATAATTTCCATCAACGATGCTAAAGAAAATATGTATAATGATAATCTATAAAATTTAAATTTCTTTTTTAAGTCAAATAATGCCGAATTAACTTTGTTTTTAACAACTATCAATTTTTTTGATGAAATAGCCCTATAAACTTTTTCCTTATAAAAAATCATATTTTTTCTAGCATTCTTTTTAATATCCATAACTAAGTTAAGTGTGCTTGAAACTAAGAGTTCATTATCCCAATTATATTTATAATTTTTTACAAATTCCAACAACGACTCAGCATCAGCCTTTATTTGAGATTCTTTCTCCACCTCAAGAAATTCAATTATATCCTTTTGTGTTTGAACTATATCATTAATTTTATTTTCTATAGAATATAATGCCACAGCCATCATCAATGTTGCAGGGTTAAACCCTTTAAGTAATTTTTCTGAACTTGACAGAGAACTAACCTCTTTAAGTTGCATCATTTTAGAACTTCCACTAGCTGTTTTCATTGCACCCCAAACATTACCATTTTTAGCTATTTTAGGCATATCTCCTGCCGCTAAATTAGCTATTCTAAAAAGTGGGTCATCTGAAGCAAATTTTGTTTGCCTAATTGTCTCAAATACTGGAATAAATGATGAAAAACCCACTCCAATTGTTGATAGTTTATCAATAGGTACACTTAATGCATTACTAAGATTAATATTATTTTTTGAATCAATTAATAACATTTCAAATAAATCTATTATTTCATTTTTATTACCATTTTCAAAATCTTCAACTCTTTCCACTCTCGATTTTTCTCCCATTTTAACCTCCTAATAGGTTTTATTAAAACTAATAATCTAATAATTTTAATTTAACTTTTATAAAATAATTATAACCTATTAAATTTATTAATACAATAGTCTTTTTTCTCTTAAACTTATAATAATCATATTTTAAATTTTTCTCTAAAACAACTAATAAAATAAATATAAAAATCACTTTTTAAAATTATAACTTTTTCATAAACAAAAATAACTGCTTTTGAACAGCCCTTTTTGTTTACCAAAGCTTTCAATTATGTCCACAGTTCATAAAATAATTTAATGTTTAAATCTATGAAATCAGAATTCTTTCAAAAAATTTATTGTTCACTTGACACTAACAAATTTGTTTATAATTTTTATAATTATTATAAAAAATTTTTAAAAACTATCATAACTTGTTTATTAATATCAATCTTTTAATTTAATTTTCTTTAATAAAAAATACAAATTTATATCCATTTAACTATTACAATAATATAAAACCTTTATTTTATAATTATCTACTCAATTTTTTCATTAATAGCTTTTTGCTCCTTTTTAAATAAAAAAGTCGATGTATTCTAAATCAAAGAATACATCGACTTTTCTAAATCAAATTATAAAAACTATTTTAAGACTCTATAATATTTTTTTCAGATGTATTTTCATTTTTTGCAAATACAACAAAACAAAAAATCATCGCAAGTAACACACCAGATAATCTCAAAATTCCAAATGAGAATATACCAATAGAAACTGCATACATAATTCCTGCAACCAATGCGCCCCATCTAGCTTTAAATGCCCAGCCCAACCAGTTGAATATAACTGCTATAATAACACATACCATATGTGGCATCACTAATGCAGTTGCAATACCAGCACCAATTGCCTCAGCACCATCAGTAGATGAAACAGCATTAGTAAAGTAAGAAATTAAATATATTAAATAAAGTGTTCCAATAATTCCAGCTGCCAATAATAATTTACTTTTTTTCATTTTAATACCTCTCTTAAATGTTGTATTTTTTTTAATTAAATGTTTCAGTTTCTCCATTTGAATATACTACAGACTTCACCTTATACTCAAACATCAAATCTGAATAATTTTCATTGTAAAGCTTATTGTTATCATCTATAAATTCATTAATATCCATACCTAAATCAGAAAATGTTGCACTACTGCCTACGGTAATAATCTGTCCTGTAAAATCACATTCAGAAGATATGATATCCTTGCCAAACAAATCTTTTATCTTTAAAACACCAGAAACACCCTTTATATCTTTGTCCGAATTGTTTGAAACCTCGATAATAAATTGAACTCTTGGTGAAAATCGTCCATTGTAAATATCTTTTGCTATATTCTTTTTGTCTAACACATTAACTTTAATAGGTACATTTTCATTTTGAGTTAAATCAACAACTGATGTATCTCCATCATACACAATGTTATTAATTTCATATGCAAACTTCAAGTCAGCAAAATTTTCATTATAAAGTTTTGAATGATTATCCATAAACGTATTTATATCCATACCTAATTCACCAACAGTAATAGAATCATTTGCTGGAATAGTTTGTCCTGTAAAGTCACAGTTCATTGATAAAACATCATTATCAAAAAGGTCTTGAATATGAAGAACTCCCTCCACTCCCCTTACAGGTTTATCAGATTGATTTTCAAGATTGAATATAAATTCTACACGGTCAGAAAATCTTCCATTGTAAATATCCTTTGGAACATTCTTTTTATCCGTAACAGTTACATTAACAGTTCGTTCTTTTTTAGGAATATCCTCACTATAAGAATCTCCACAAACTTTACAAGTATATTTTGCTGTTCCTGTAATGTCAAAGGTTGCTTCTTTCTTAACTGTTTTTTCGTATTCATGCGGCACACAAGGAATACTTTCTACCTTTTCATTCCCACATAATGTACATTTGTAAGACTTTGTTCCTTCTTCTAAACAAGTTGCCTCCTTCGTAACCGTTCCAGAATCAAATTCATGCTCGCAACCACAAGCTGTTAAAAGCAGTAGCATTATTGTTGTTAAAACTACTGCAAAAACTTTTTTCATCCCTCATTTCCTCATCAATAAAAATTCCCATACAAAATGATGTACTCTCTTGTAAAGCACAAACTTTATATAAATATATGTAATTATATCATAATTAAAATAAAAAATCAAGTAATATTATCAAATTTTGTCATAATAAAGAGATTCAACTTTATGGTTATAAATCTCTTAAAATACCCTAGCTTTTTCATATATATCTATATAATATTAAAAAATAAAAACTGGCACTTTACATAACTATACAGAAACTATACTAGTGATTTTGCCTTTTTCCATTAATAGTAACTAATAATATTTTCTTCTAAAGTGCTGCTAATCTGCCAAAATTAACACCTATTTCTAATTTTTGAACAATTTATTTACTTTCATAACTAAAAGCTTTTTCATAAAATCTATCTAAAACTTTTCAATCTAATCTATTAAAAAATAACATTTCTTCAATATCTGTATAAATTTCTTAATATATCTTATATGTATTTAATTCTTATATGTATTTAATATATACTTCTAAAAACTATCCTCTAATTCTTCATTATC
>CALWSP010000019.1 GCA_944384235.1 uncultured Clostridia bacterium | reverse complement strand
TGGTTGGAAAACGAAAGGTATTCGTTGGGGAGTTAGGAAGTTGTTAGAAGTTAGGTTTTGTTTATTTAATTTTTTTGGAAAGTAATAGAAAAGCAGGAGATAGGTAGGTTTTAAGCTGACTGTAAGGGAAGTGTGAGTTAAGACTAATTAAAAAAATAGATAAAAAGAAAAGTTAAAAACAAAGACATTTATTTTTAGGGGAGAGATAAGTTCCCGATTATATGAACAGCTGGCGACAAAAAAAGAGGGGGTTTACCCCCTCTTGCGACACCATTTAATTAGCGTAAAGCTAGCAAGTGTTATTCAAATTATTTTTTTAAAGACTTTACAAAAACTTCTATTTTTGAAAGAGCAGTTCTTATTTCTTCTATTGAATAGGCATAAGAACAGCGTATGTAGCCCTCTCCACATTCGCCAAAGGCTGTTCCAGGCACAACTGCTACTTTTTGTTCAAACAAAAGCCTTTCACAAAACTCTTCAGAACTTAGGCCTGTGGACTTTATGGAAGGAAAGAGATAAAAGGCGCCTTCTGCCTCGTAGCAATCAAGCCCCATATCTAAAAAGCCTTTTCTCATAAAGCGTCTTCGCATATCGTACTCTTTTCGCATTTTATCAACTGCTTCATCGCAATTTCTTAAAGCCTCTATTGCTGAATATTGGCTTGTTGTTGGCGCACACATTATGCAGTATTGATGTATTTTTGTCATTGCAGAAATTATTGGTTTTGGGCCTGCTGCGTAGCCAAGCCTCCAGCCCGTCATTGAGTAGGACTTTGAAAAGCCATTTATTACAAGAGTTTTTTCTGGCAACAAACTAGCAATTGAAACGTGTTTTTTATTGCCATAAGTTAGTTCGGAATAGATTTCATCGCTTATTATGAAAATGTTTTTTTCTTTTAGGAAGTTTGCTAAAATTTCTAGCTCCTCTTTTTCCATTATTGCACCAGTTGGGTTATTTGGATAGGGCAAAATTAAAGCCTTTGTTTTTGGCGTTATTTTATTTTCTAAATCTTCTGGCGTTAGTTTAAAGTTATTTTCTGGTTTTGTTGGAACGGGAACTGGAACACCATCTGCCAAGGCTACGCAAGGTTTATAGCTTACATAAGACGGCTCTGGAACTAGAACTTCATCGCCATCAATTAAAATTGCTCTTAAAACCAAGTCTATGCTCTCGCTTGCCCCAACTGTTACTATTACTTCATCTTTTGGGTTATAGGAAACATTTATTTTCCTTTTTAGGTAGTTTGAGATTTCTTTTCTTAGCTCCAACAAGCCCGCATTTGAAGAATAGACTGTTTTGCCTTTTTCTAAGTTATAAATTCCTCGCTCTCTTATTGACCAAGGGGTTTCAAAATCTGGCTCGCCTACGCCAAGGGAAATGACTCCTTCCATTTCGCTTGCTACATCAAAAAACTTTCGTATGCCTGAAAAGGGAATGTCATTTACTTTTTTTGTTACAAAATCTTCTGCTTTCATCATGGGGTTACTATCATCCTTTCGTCTTGCTCTTTCTCTTTTTCTAGCACTATGCCGTGGTCTTTATATTTCTTTAAAACAAAGTGTGTGGCCGTGCTTAAAATTGAGTCTAGAGGGGAGAGCTTGTTTGAAACGAAGTAGGATATATCCCTTATGTTTTTTCCGTCCATCATTATTAAAAGGTCGTAGGTGCCTGCCATTAGGTAAACTGCCTTTACTTCATCAAAACGACTTATTCTCTCGGCTATTTTTTCAAAGCCTCTATCTCTTTGTGGCGTTACTTTAACTTCTATCATTGCTGTTACAAACTGTTTATCTGTTTTATCCCAATTTACTAGGGTTGTGTAGCCACAGATGATGTTTTCTTGTATCATTTTATCCATCATTTCGGCTATTTCACAAGTTGGCACAGAAAGCATTTTTGACATATCTTCTATGCTTATTCTACTATTTTTTTCTAAAAGTTCAAGTATGCTTGTTTTGATGTTTTCCATTTTATCACCTTCCTTAAATTTTTATTAATTATACTACAAGTGTTTTAGAAAGTCAATTTAAAGTTATCAATTTATTAAGGTACTTTAAGTTATTAAAATTAAAATTCTATTCCCAAAAGTTCAAGGGGTTTTTTTGAGAAAAACTCTAGTATCATATCTAGGACTATATTTGCGTCTTTCTCTTTTGAAGATGTCCACCAATTTAGGACTATTAAAAGCAAGGCAAAGTAGGCGTCTTTTAAAAGTTCTAGCCTTTCATCTTCTTTTTCTGGAATTGTTTTTATTAAATTATTTGTTAATTGTTTTTTTAGTTTATCATAAAAAAGGTTGCTTGTTTTATCTTTTATTAAAATGCTAAAAGTTTTATTATGTTCTTTTATTTTATTTAAAAGAGAGCACAAATACTGCCTTTGGCTTACGCCTTTTAAGCCCGAAACTTCAAACAAAACTGGGTTTAAAATTGACAAAAATTCATCGATTATTTTTTCGTGTAGCTCCTCCTTTGTTTCGTAGTGGGCGTAGAAAGTTTTTCTATTTATGTTTGCTTTTTTTGAAAGGTCTGTTATTGTTATGTTTGAAAAGCCTTTTTCTTCTATTAAGCTTAAAAAAGCTTCTCTTATTAAATTTTCTGTTTTTGTTATTCT
Organism: uncultured Clostridia bacterium; assembly: GCA_944384235.1. Classification (GTDB taxonomy): domain Bacteria; phylum Bacillota; class Clostridia; order Lachnospirales; family CAG-274; genus Gallispira. The sequence goes on along the minus strand of CALWSP010000019.1, from coordinate 5,174 downwards.
TAAATCTGTTTTCATTTTTCTACCTTCGTTCGTTTTTAAATTTTAAGTTAAGTATATTTTAAAGGAAGTTATTAAAAAAAACAAGAGTTAGGAAACAAAAAAATATTTTTTGTGGAATAAGTGTCATTATGTTTAACAGTGACCATTGATTTTTTTTTCCAAAAGAGTAAAATTATTTTAGAAAAAAAATCGGAGGGTTTAAAATGAAATTTAGGTCTTTTATTTCTAATTGTTCTTTAGCTTTAGCTTTAATTATGTCTTTATCTGCTTGCCAAAGCAAAGAGGCAAGTGTTGAAGAAAATGTTAGAAAAGTTAAAGCTCAAATGGTTGAAAGTGGCAACACCACTAGTGGATACGACTACATTGGTGTTATTAAAGCCAAAGAAATGAAAAATTATTCTTTTTTAATTGGTGGAAAAATTCAAGAGATTTGTGTTGAAAAGGGGCAAAAAGTTTCTAAAGGGGACATTATTGCAAGGCTTGACACAAAAAGCCTTGAGTTAAACGGCGAAATTGGTTCAAACTCTATTGACCAAGCAAAGGCTACATATGAAAAAACTTTAGACACATACAACACCAACATTGAAAACGCTAAAAGCCAAATTAAAAGCCTTGACTTAGCTATTGAGGCTGGCAAAAAGGGCGTGGAGGCTTTAAAAGAGGCTCTTAAGGCTGAAGAAAAGGCTTTAAACGCATCTAAAGCTTCTCTTGACACGCTTTACAGCGAAGTTGAAGCCGCAAGAGAGATTAACAAAGTTGGTGGCCTTTCTGACAAGGACCTTGAAAGCGCTGAAAACGGATATGAGTTAAAAAACGCTGAGTATCAGGGGGCTTTAGCTAAGTTTCAAGGAAACAAAGCTAATTTAGAGGCTAAAGAAGCTGAGCTTAACGCTAGCATTTCAAAAAGGGACGAGGCTAAGAAAACTTTAGACAACCTTATTGTTTCAAAGCAAAAGGACATTGAAATGGCTAAATCTAACGTTTCTAACGCTAGCATTAACAAAGAGATTGTTCAAAAGAACATAAACGACGCAACAATTAAGGCTGAAAGCGACGGCTACGTTATGGAGCTTCCTTTTAAAGAAGGGGAGGTTATTTCTGCTGGATACCCTGTGGCTGTTGTTAAAAGCAACGACCTTATTGTTTCTATTGGTGTTAGCTACGACGAGCTTTCTAAAATTAGCGTTGGGTCAAAGGCTATTATTAACTCTAATTTGTCTGGCTTTGTTACTAGCATTAGCCAATACCCTGACGAGGAAAGCAGAAAGTACAACGTGGACATTTCTTTAAGCGAAAGTTTACCTATTGGCGAAGTTGTTAACGTTAAAATTGTTACTGGCGAGGGCAGTGGATTTTATGTGCCTATGACTGCTATTTTTAACGAAAATGGCGTGGACTATGTTTTTGTGATTAACAGCCAAAGCCATTTAGTTAAAAAAGAAGTTCAAGTTTGTGAAGTGAAAGAGAGCAAAGTTTTAGTTAAGGGCTTAGATGAAAGTTATTTAATTGTTAGCGACGGAGTTAACTCTCTTAACGAAAACGACTTTGTTTCTGTGGAGGAATAGAAAAAATGGAGGAGAAAAACTTTGTTTCTAAAATTATTGAAGTTAGAAAGCTTATTATTATTTTAATTGCAATTGTTTTTATTGCAGGCATAGTTTGTTACGAAAAAATGCCTAAGCAAAGGTTTCCTAAAGTTGTTTTACCTGTTGCTTCCATTACTGCTATTTACCCTGGAGCTAGTGCCAGCGAAATGCAGGAGCTTGTTGCAAGAAAAATTGAAGAAACGGCAATGGAGATTGAGGGGTTTGAAAAGTCTGAAAGTGTTGTTAAAGACAACTATGTAGTTACCACTGTTTCTCTTAATATGGAAGTTACAAAAGAAGAGGCTAAGGAAAGTTTTGACAAGCTTAAAGACCTTTTGGAAGAAAGAAAAAGCCAATTTCCAGCTGGCCTTTCTTCTATTACTGTGAACGACGAGGTTATGGACACTGCTGGAATTTTAGTTACTATTTCTGGAGATGGCATTTCAAACGACGAGCTTTCTCAAAGAGCTAGGGAAGTTTCTGACAAGCTTAGATACGTTGACGGGGTTAAAAAAGTTAAAGCCTTAGGCGATGTGCCATCTAAGGTTGTTGTTAGAGTTGACTACAAGAAGTTAAACGACCTTAATGTGTCTTTAGCTGAAATTGAAAAGCTTATTAGCTACCACAACCAAACTTTACCTACTGGCTCTATTACTAGCGACGGAGAGAACATAGACATTTACACTAGCGGAAAGTTTGAAAGCCTTGAGGACATTAAAAACATTATTGTTGCCTCAAACAAGGAGCACATTATTACTAGGCTATCTGACATTGCTAGTGTTGAAATGGAAGTGCCTGAGGACGAAAGCTTTTTTATGTACAACAACGAAAGGGCTATTTTACTTGCTGTGTATTTTAACGACGGCATTAATGTTGTTAGCCTTGGGGACGAGATTAGCTCTATTTTGCAAAGTTTTGACGATTCTTTCCCTGAAGGGGTTAATGTTAAGCCTATATTTATGCAGCCTCAGCAAGTGGAAAAATCTATTAACGACTTTATTGTGAACCTTATTGAATCTATTGTTCTTGTTATTTTAGTTGTTATGCTTGGAATGAATTTTAGAAACGCTCTTGTTGTTTCTGTTGCTATTCCTTTAGCTATTTTCTCAAGTTTTGTTGTTACTTACTTTGCTGGGTTTGAAATTCATTTTGTTTCACTTGCGTCTTTAATTGTTGTTCTGGGTATGCTTGTGGACAACGCCGTTGTTGTTAGCGACGCTATTCAGAAAAACCTTGACCAAGGAATTGTAATTAAAAAGGCTGTTATTTCAGGAACTAGGTCTGTTGTGTTCCCTGTGTTTGTTTCTATGGTTACTACTTGTATTGCTTTTAGCTCTATTTTAGTTTTACCTGGAGCTTACAGGCAGTTATCAATTTCTTTCCCTGTGGTTATTATATGCTGTCTTGTGGCATCTTTTATTGTTTCTATTTTTGTGACTCCTATTATGAGCTTTTATTTCCTTAAAAAGCAGGGAAGTGGAAAAGAAGTTAAAGCGCCAAAATATATTAGATTTTACAAGAAAATTTTTGAAAAGGCTTACACTCACAAAAAATTGACGCTTTTAATTAGTTCTTTATTTGTTGTTGCACTTTGTGTTTTATCTCTTGGAATTGATATGGAGATTGTGCCTAAGGCAAACGACAACTTCATTACTATTGAAGTGAAGGCAAATTCTGAGGACAACCTTTTTAAAACTCAATTAATTGCAAACAAGGTTAGAGATGTTTTAAAAGAAGATGCGGAAGTTGAATATGTTCTTACTGGCGTTGGCGAGGGCATTCCTAGATACGACTATTCTATTTTGCCTAAAATGCCTAGCGAAAGCTTAGCTGACCTTTTAATTAAAGTGGATTTAGAAAAAGGAGGCAGGTTTAAAAAGACTTCCCAAATGGTTGACTATTTACAACAAAAGCTTGAAAGTGAAGTTGGAAGCTGCCAAATTTTAGTTGACGAGCTTGGTATTTTTGCTTCTAACACAAAGCCTGTTGAAGTTAAAATTTTTAGCGACGACATTTCTAAGTTAAACGAAAGCGCTAGAATTATTAACTCTTATATTAAAGAAATTGACGGAACAAAGGGCATTATTAGCGGGAACGAAGTTGGAAGATACGCTTTTGATATTGAAATGGACAAATTAAAGCTTAACAGCCTTTCTCTTATGGAAATGGAGGCTCAAAACGAGCTTAACATTGCTATTATGGGCAGAGATGTGTCTAGCTTTAAAAAGGGCGACAAGGAATACAGTATTAACCTTTGTTCAAACATTGAAACTAAAGAGGACATAAGCTCTTTTGAAGTTAAAAGCTCTATTAGCAACGAAAAGTTTGCTCTTTTCCAATTTGCTGAGATTAACCTTAAGCCTAGCATTAACTACCTTAGCAGAGTTGACGGGCAAAAGGGCAGGGTTATTAGCTGTTTTGTGAACTCTGGAACTAGCAACATTGTGGCTCAAACTGAGCTTGAAAAAATGATTGAGAAAAACAAAGGGGATTTCCCTGAGGGCGTTAAAATTGAATTTTCTGGAATGAAGAAACAATTTTTTGACGAAGTTTTATACAACATTGGTGTGGCTAGTATTGTGGCTATTGCTGTTATGTTATTTATTTTAATTTTACAATTTAGCGACATTAAGAAAGTTGGAATTATTTTTGTTTCTGTGCCTTTTGGCCTTGCAAGCGGTATTTTTGCACTTAAAATTTTAGGCCAGCCGTTAAGTTTATTTGCTTTAATTGGTGGCGTTAGTTTGCTGGGCTGTGTTCTTGCAAATGCTATTGTGCTTATTGACTGCATTAACAACGAAATTGCAGGGGGATTAAGCGTGGACAAAGCCTGCAAAGAAGCTGGGCAAAAGAGGCTTAGACCTATTTTAATGAGTACTATGACAACTGTTTTTGGTTTACTACCTTTAGCTTTATTTGGCGACGCTTTATTTGTGCCGATGGCAATTTTAATGCTTGTTGGGCTTAGTGTTGCTATGTGTGTGAACTTGATTTTAGTTCCTATTATTTATGAGATGGTTTTTGGGGAAAAGTGAAAAAGTTAAAAGTTTAAAATTTAAAATGGATTAAAAAAAGGAAGCCGAAAGGCTTCCTTTTTTTGTGTTGGAGGGAGGTTGTTGTTGAGGGTTAAGAGGTTTTTGGGGGAGATATTAGTTTGAGAGGATAGGATTTTGTTAGAGGATAGGTTTTATATTTCTACTTTTTTAAAAAAGTAGCAAAAAGGTCAGGGGGTGTCAAGCCCCCTTTCAAACCCCCGTGACCTTTGAGGTTGGGAGGCGGTTGGTTTAGGATAGGGGTTGACCTCAAAGGGGTGGGAGGACGCACCTAATCACACCTTCGGCGTTGGTGCGTGTGGTTTGCCCGAAGTTGATAGGTGGGAGGTTTTCGTTGGAATGATAGGTGTTCTTTAGAAGTTAGGTTGTTATTATTCTACTTTTTTAAAAAAGTAGCAAAAAGGTCAGGGGGTGTCAAGCCCCTTTTCAATCCCCCGTGACCTTTGAGGTTGGGAGGCGGTTGGTTTGGTTTGGGGGTTGACCTCAAAGGGGTGGGAGGACGCACCTAATCACACCTTCGGCGTTGGTGCGTATG
>CALWSP010000018.1 GCA_944384235.1 uncultured Clostridia bacterium | reverse complement strand
AAATGATAAATTAGCACAAAAAAATATTGATTTATTTTAATTTTATAGTATGATTATTTATGTTTTTTAAAAATTCTTGTTAAAATTGCTAAAAAAAATGCAAAAAAAACTTTACATTTGCAAACTCTTTTGTTATAATATCGATATGAGGAATTATTTATATAGTTTACCTGTGGCTTTCGCATTTTTTTTGGTTTTATTTTTTTGCCCTTAATTTGCGTAAATTAGGTTGTGCTTTTTGCCTAAACTATATTTTAAATTATTTATTTAAAGGAGGATTTCCATGAAGAAGAACGTTCTTACACGCTTTACTGCCTTGGCTCTATCTATGCTTATGGTTACTAGCCTTACTGCTTGTGGCGACAAAGAAGCAGCTGAGATTAATTTAGAGTATGGCGACCCTAACAACAAGCCTGAGGTTATTACTTTTATGGCTGACACTGTTATGACAGAAGAAAACGGTCTTAAAGAAGTTGCAAAGGAATATGAAAGATTAACTGGAATCAGACTTGAAATTGAAAAGCCTGACCACGCTAAGTACTACGAAAAAGTTACTCTTTCTTTCGCTAGTGAAGAACCTAGTGACATTATTGAAATGGGTTCTACTTACTACCCTGAGCTTGCTAACTCTGGTGCTCTTTGGAATATGAGCGAGGCTTGGGAAAAATCTACTTCTAACTGCAAAAACATAATTGACGAAGCTTATGTTGACGCTCTTAGAATTAACGGCGAACTTTACGGCTTCCCTATGGCTGCTGGTAACGGTACTATTACTTACGTTAGACAGGACTGGTTAGACGAGGCTGGTCTTGACGCACCTAAAAACTACGACGAGTTTATTGAAATGCTTAGAGCTTTCAAAGCTAGAGGCAACGGTGCTATCCCTATTACTGCTGCTGGTCTTTTAAACACTGAAACTCCTTATGACATCTATTTAAGAGAGTTCTATCAAGACGCTGTTCCTGACTTCTACAAAGACCCAGCTACTGGAAAATATGTTGACGGTTTTGCTCAGCCTAATATGGTTGAAGCTATTACTAGATTAAGAGACGCTTTCCAAGAAGGTCTTCTTGACGCTGAAATTGTTACTAACAAAACTTCTACTTGTAGAGATAAGCTTGGTTCTGGCTTAGTTGGTGCTTTCAACTACTGGGCTGGTATGTGGTCTTTAAAGCTTCAAAGAAGTATGAACGACGGACAGCTTGTTGGTATTCCTCCTATTGAGGAAACTGGCGGTTACACAGAGAGAGTTCCTACTGCTTTAGCTATGAGTATTTATGCTCCTGAAAAGGCTGCTGTTTTTGAGCATTTCCTTATGTTCTCTCACGATGGTGGCGAGGGACAGATGCTCTTTACTCACGGTGTTAAGGACCTTCACTACAAGGTTAACGCTGACGGTAGCTACGAGGCTTTACCTTACCTTGCTGACCCTGACAACAAGGTTGAAAAGTCTGTGTTTGCTCCTGAGCTTACTATTACTGAGTGGAACGACCCAATCCCTCTTGACCCTATGGTTGTTGACTCTCTTAACGAGTTTAGAAAGAACAGAGTTTTTGCTAAAGTTCCTATTGTAAATGATACTATTTCTCAGAACTTAGCTGACCTTAACGTTGTTAAAAACCAGGTTGTTGCTAACGCTGTTACTGGCAAGATGAGTGTTGAGGACGCTATGAAGTTCTATGAAGAAAAGGGTAGCTACTACGCAACTGCTATTCTTGAAGACTTAAACAGCGAAGCTAATTTAGCTGCTGAGGCTGCTGCTGAAGCTGCTGCAGCTGGCGTTAGCTCTAACACAGCTGAATAGTCTATTTTATTGAAAGGACGGTTTTACAATGGCACATAATAATGATAATATGAATTTTGACCACGTTGTTGTCAACAAGCCTAGCGTTGGCCAGCGTATGTTTAAATACAGATGGTTCTACTTTATGTTTTTACCTGTTGCAATTATCCTTGCTATTTTCTACTACTGGCCTATGCTCGGTGTTAGATACGCTTGGTCTACATACAAGTTAAAACAAATTACTTTAAGAACTGGCCCAGATTATTCTATTGGTTGGGGTAACTTTGAAAGATTAATGACTTCTGACCCTTTCCATTCAGCTTTTAAAAACACTATTATTTTAAGTTTCTTTAACCTTGTGTTAGCTACTGTTTGTACAGTTGTTATCGCTCTTTTAATTAACGAAATTAACCACGCTTGGGGTAAGAAGATTGTTCAGACTGTTTTATATCTTCCTCACTTCCTTTCTTGGGTTGTTGCTGCGTCTATTTTTATGCTTATTCTTTCTGCTGGTACTGACGCTACTGGTGCAGACACAAGCAACACTGGTTTTATTAACGCTATTTTATTATCTGTTGGTATTATTGACAAGCCTAAGGATTTCTTAACTGAAAGTAGCTCTTGGCGTGCTGTTTGGTACATTATGAACAGATGGAAAGAAACTGGTTGGGGTACTATTATTTACTTAGCTGCTTTATCTAGCATAAGCCCTGATTTATACGAGGCTGCTGAAATTGACGGCGCTAACAGATTAAAGCAAACTTGGTATATTACTTTACCTTCTCTTATGAACACTATCTTAGTTGTGTTTATTCTTAACCTTGCTAAGATTATGAACATTTTCGAGTCTGTATTTGTACTTTACAACTCTCTTGTTTACGATGTATCTGACGTTATCCAGACTTATACATATAGAGTTGGTATCGTTGGTAACGACTATGGTTACTCTACTGCTATTGGTTTATTTAAGTCTGTTATTTCTCTTATCCTTGTTTCTGCTTCTGATATTATCAGCAAGAAGATTAGAGGATATGGTATTGTATAAGAAAGGAGCATTTTTGAAATGAAAAAGAAATTTAATTTATTTCACCCACAGTATGCTGCACGCTCTTGGTTTGTGTTATTTAACTCTATTTTCTTTATTCTCTTAATGGTGATTATGATTGTTCCTATTATTAAGATTTTTGCAGACTCTATGGTTAACCAAACTGTTTACGGACTTAACCTTTTACCTAGAGGTCTTGACCCTGAAACTGACCAAATTGTGTGGTTTAACACTATTGCTTACAAGAGAATTTTAACTGACCCTCAGTTATACCACCCATTCTTGATTTCTGTTTATACTACTCTTATGACTACTTTCCTTGGTCTTTTGATTTCGACTTTGGGTGCTTACGTTCTTATTCAAAGAGATATGCCTGGTGTTAAGCTCTTTGGTTATATGTTACTTTTTACTATGATTTTTAACGGTGGTCTTATTCCTACTTTCTTAGTTATGAAGAAAGTTGGTTTACTTGACTCTTTATGGGCTGTTATGATTCCTACTTCTATGAACGTTTACAACTTAGTTCTTATGAGAAGTTTCTTTGAGGGAATCCCTGCAAGTTTATTTGAGGCTGCTGAAATTGACGGTTGTACTCCTTTAGGTATTTTCTGGAGAATTGTTCTTCCTTTATCTAAGGCTGCTCTTGCTTCTATCGGCTTATTCTTTGCTGTTGCTGCTTGGTCTGAGTACTTCCACTATGTAATTTACATTAAGTCTAGCGACAAGTACAACTTCCAGTACAAGTTAAGAGATTTATTCCAAGACAAGCAAGATGCTAGTGAAGGTACAAAGATTAACGTTAACACTTTAAAGAGTGCTGCTGTTATTGTATCTATCATTCCATTCTTATTCATCTATCCATTCTGTCAAAAGTACTTTATGACAGGCGTTACTATGGGTGCTGTTAAGGAATAAGGTTTATATTTAAAGTTTTAAGTGGTGTAGGAGACTACACCACTTTTTTTGCAAATTTTTTGTTGCCTTAAGGTTCATTATTTTGTAAAATAAAGTTGAAAGGACTGGTTTTATGAAAGGTTATAAAGTTATTTTTTTAGTTGTGCTTTTCCTTTTTATTTCTTTTGGCGACAAAAGTGTTGGGGCGAGCGGAAGAAAATATAGAATAACTGTGAACAAGGCAACTAACTGTGTTACTATATACAGGCAGGAGGGAAGCGGGGAGTTTCTTCCTTTTAAAGCTATGATTTGTTCTGTTGGGGCAAACGACGGAACACCTGCTGGAAGTTTTTACACCAAGGAAAAATACAGGTGGCGTCCTCTTTTTGGAGATGTTTACGGGCAGTATGCCACAAGAATTGAGGGGGATATTTTATTTCATTCTGTTTATTACAAGGAGGAAAGCCCTAGTTCTTTAAAGGCTGAAGAATACAACAAGTTAGGGCAATCTGTTTCTATGGGTTGTGTGAGGTTGACTGTTGCAGACGCTAAGTGGATTTATGAAAATTGTAGCGAGGGGACTAGGGTGGACATTGTTGAAAACGGGGTTGACCCTTTACCTAGGCCAGAGGCTATGAAGCTTTACAAAAACGCTAAGTATCCCAACTGGGACCCAACTGACGACGACAAAGAGAACCCTTGGAAGAAGGAGGGGGTTAGCTTTGAGTGCAAGAGTTTTGAAAAGACTATTGTTATTAGCGAGGGTTTTAATATAGACAAGATTGAGGGGTTGATTAGATACGGAGTTGTTGCTTACGACACAACGGGAAACCCTATTGAATATGAGATTGGACACAACATTATTCCAAACAAAGTTGGCAGGTACGAAATTAGGTATTTTGCTACGGACAAGATGGGAAGTTTTGGAGATATGGGGGGATATTTGAACATTGTGGAGGAGTGATAGTTAGGAAAAGGGAGAAGATAGTTTTTAATTTACTTTTTTGAGAAAGTTAGTTGAGAAATTTGAGAAATTTGAGAACGTTAGAAAAAGTTAGAAAAAGATTAGGGGCGTAAGCCCCTTTTTTTATTGTTGAAAAGGTTTGGGAGGGGAGGTTGTTGTTAAGGTTTAAGAGAGGGTTGGGGAGGTGTTGATTTGAGGGGATAATTGTTCTTTAGAAGTTAGGTTTTGATTTTCTACTTTTTTAAAAAAGTAGCAAAAAGGTCAGGGGGTGTCAAGCCCCCTTTCAAACCCCCGTGACCTTTGAGGTTGGGAGGTGTGTGGTTTAGGATAGGGGTTGACCTCAAAGGGGTTGGAGGACGCACCTATCACACCTACGGCGTTGGTGCGTGTGGTTTAGTGGGGGTATCTTAGATTAGAGGTGTTGGTTGGGGGGATAGGTGTTCGTTGGAAGTTAGGTTGTTTATTATATACTTTTTTAAAAAAGTTAGGAAAAATGAAAGAAGTGGCAAGGCTTTTTTAATTATGGCAAAGGTTAGGAATTTGGTTCTTATTTTTTACCAAAAAGTAAGCAAAAGGGTAGGGTTACTGTTGGAAGTTAGGTTTTGATTTTCTACTTTTTTAAAAAAGTAGCAAAAAGGAAAGGGGGTGTCAAGCCCCCTTTCAAACCCCCGTGACCTTTGAGGCTGGGAGGTGTTGGTTTAGGTTAGGTAATGACCTCAAAGGGTTTAGAGGACGCACCTAGGCACACCTTCGGCGTTGGTGCGTGTGGTTTAGTGGAGGTATCTTAGATTAGAGGTGTTGGTTGGAGAGATAGTTGTTCTTAAGAAGCTAGGTTATTGATATTCTACTTTTTTAAAAAAGTAGCAAAAAGGTCAGGGGGTGTCAAGCCCCCTTTCAAACCCCCGTGACCTTTGAGGCTGGGAGGTGGTGGTTTGGTTTAGTGGGTTGACCTCAAAGGGGTGGGAGGACGCACCTAATCACACCTTCGGCGTTGGTGCGTATGGTTTAAGTGGGGGTGTTGGAAAACGAAAGGTTTTGGTTGGAGAAGTTAGGTTGTTGTTGAGGGTTAAGAGGTTTTTGGGGGAGGTATTTGTTGGGGAGATAGGTTGTTGTTGGGAGTCAGGTAAAAAAAATAAGGAAAATTAAAATTATATTTTAAAGAAAATTTAAAACAAAGGCATTTATTTTTAGGGGAGAGGCAAGCTAACAATTATATGAACAGCTGACAGCAAAAAAAGAGGGGGTTTACCCCCCTCTTGCGACACCATTTAATTAGCGTAAAGCTAGCAAGTGTCGTTCTAGATTATAAATTTAAAAGTTTTTTAGCATCGACATAAGATGCTATTCCTTCAACTACCTTTTTAGCCTCTTTCATAGCTAAAACTACTGTTGCTGGCTGGTGAACTACATCGCCACCTGCAAAGACGCCGTTTAAAGTTGTCATACCGTAAGGTTTTTCTTTAGTTATTAAATAGCCTTGGTCATTTACTTCGATAGCTGGTGTGCTTGAAATTATTCTTTTTGCTGGTTTTGAGCCTATGGCTACTAGAACTTTATCGCAAGGGATTACAACTTCGTTTCCATCTTGGCTTACCAAAAGGCCTTTTAAGTTTCCATTTTCATCGCCTACATATTTTAGCGGGCTTGTGTTCCACATAAATTTTGTGCCATCTGCTAAAGCACTTTCGTATTCAAACTTTTCTGCTGAAATTTTCTCAAGGCCACCTCTATAGACAACTGTTACTTTATTTGCTCCCATTCGTATGGAAGTTCTTGCAGCGTCCATAGCCACATTTCCTGCACCTATTACTAAAACATTTTCTCCCTCTTGAACTGGAACTTCGTTTCGCTCAATGTCATTGTTTTGATAAAGAGCTACCATTCTTAAGAAATAGTGGGACTTAATTACTCCGTTAAGGTTTTTACCTTCTATGTTTAGCTCTTTTGCAACTGCTGTTCCTGTGCCTATGAAAATGGCGTCAAAGCCTTTTTCAAAGAGCTGGTCTATTGTTACGTCTTGGCCTATGATTGTATTATTTATGAACTGAACGCCAAGCTCTGAAATTCTTTTTGTTTCTCTTCTTACTACATCTTTTGGTAGTCTATATTCTGGGATACCATAAAGCAAAACTCCTCCTGGCTCTGCTTCACTTTCATAAACTGTTACATTAAAGCCCATCATTGAAAGGTCATCTGCCACTGTTAAGCCCGCTGGGCCTGAGCCAATTACTGCCACATTTCCTCTTGTTTTTGGCGGAATTTTATCTCTTGTTAAATTCATTTCAGCAGCAAAGTCTGCCACAAACTGTTCAAGGCGACCTATTTTTATTGGAGGCTTTTTAGCCTTATTCATTATGCAGTGGCCCTCGCACTGTTTCTCGTGTGGACACACTCTACCACAAACTGCTGGCAAGTTTGACTTTTCTGCTAGCAAGTTTCTTGCTTCGCCAAAGTTTCCTACTGAAAGCTCGTGTATGAACTCTGGGATATTATTATTAATTGGGCAGCCTGTTTTACAAGACGGATTTTTACAATTTAAGCACCTTTTTGCTTCTGTTATTGCTTCCTCCATTGTAAAAGGCATTGAATCGTAAGGTTTATTTTCGTTTATGTTCATTTTGACCTCCTATTTAGTTAAAAGATTTTTTAAGTGTGTTAAAAAGCTTGTGTTTATTTCCTTTTTTTGTATGCAAAACCTTATGTAGCTATTATTTAAAAAAGGGAAATTGCCACAATCTCTTATTAACAAATTATGTTTTAGCATATATTTGAAAACTTCTTCAGAAGTTATGCTTTCATTTAATTTTAGCAAGAAAAAGTTTGCTTGACTTTCAAAAAGTTTTATTCCTTTTATTTTCTTAAGCTCACTTTCTAGCCTTGATTTTTCTTCGTTTATTAACTTCCTTGTTTCTAAAACAAAGGCTTTATCTAAAAACATTACTTCACCTGCAATTGCAGCGTAGATGTTTACTGACCACGGGTCTTTTTCGATTAAAATTTTTTCTTTTATTTCTTTATTTGAAGTTGCCATATAGCCTAGCCTTATTCCTGGGCAAGCGAAAAACTTTGACGTGCCTCTGATTACAAAGAGGTTAGTATAGGAAGAAACCAAAGGCATTGAGGAAACCTCTTTATCTAACGAGGAAAACTCAACATAGGTTTCATCTATCATTACATAGATGTTTTTTTCTTTACAATGGTCCAAAAGGTTGGACACTTCTTTTATTGTTAAGTATGTTCCTGTTGGGTTATTAGGATTGCAAAAAATTAGCATTGACACATCGTCTTTTAAAGCAAGTTTTAGTTTTTCTAAATTTACAAAAAAACCATCTTCCTCCAAAAGAGGAAAAAGCTCTATTTCACAATTTAAATTATTTAGTTCTTTAACATATTCTGAATAGGCAGGGGAAACAACCAGGGCTTTTTTAGGAGCTACGCCTTTTATTACGTGGCTTATTAGCTCTGTGGAGCCATTTCCTACCATAAGATTTTCTTGTTTTACAGAGGTATATTCAGAAATGGCTGAAATTAAGTTTTTATAGGAAATGTCTGGATAGACAGAGCCCATTGACGCATTTTCCTGAATTACTTTTATTACGCTTTCTGGCATTCCCAAAGGATTTACATTTCCTGCCAAGTTTACAAGGTTTTCTTTTGGAATGTTATAAAGCCTTGAGATTTCGTCTAAATCTCCTCCGTGGACTGTATTAGGTTTCATTTATTCACTTCCTTTTTTCTCTTAAGTTCATTATAACATTTTTAGAAACAAATTAAAAGAGTTATTTTCTAAATTTAAAAGATATTAATTTAACAAGGTATCGAACAAAAATTTTCGAAAAAATTGAAGTGGGAACACATTGTCACAAACAAATGTTGTATAATGATAGATGTGGAGGTGGGGGTTGGGGGTTGAGGTTCAAGAGGGATTTGGGGGAGGTATTTGTTGGGGAGTTAGGTTTTTGTTAGAAGTTAGGTTTTATATTTCTACTTTTTTAAAAAAGTAGCAAAAACGAAAGGGGGTGTCAAGCCCCCTTTCAAACCCCCGTGACCTTTGAGGCTGAGAGGAATTGGTTTGGTTTAGTGGGTTGACCTCAAAGGGTTTAAAGGACGCACCTAATCACACCTACGGCGTTGGTGCGTGTGGTTTGCCCGAGTTGGGAGGTGTTCGTTGGAATGATAGGTATTCTTTAGAAGTTAGGTTTTGATTTATTTATTTTTTTAAAAAAGTAGGATAAGGGAGAGAGGTTGGCAAGCCTAATTTTAAATTATTGTGAGATTTTAGGAAATTGGTTCTTACTTTTTACCAAAAAGTAAGCAAAAGGGAAAGGGGGTATCAAGCCCCCTTTCAAACCCCCGTGACCTTTGAGGCTTAGAGGAATTGGTTTGGTTTAGTGGGTTGACCTCAAAGGGTTTAAAGGACGCACCTAATCACACCTAGGTTGTTGGTGAGTGTGGTTTAGTGGGGGTGTTTAAGGGGGAGAGGTGTTGGTTATTTATCTACTTTTTTTAAAACAGGGACATTTTTAGGAGGTAAATTATGAACATAAGGCACAAAAAATTTGTGGACGAATATATCATTTGTGGGAATGCCACAAAGGCTTATATGGACGTGTACAAGTCTAAAAACAGAAAGGCAGCTCAAAAATCTGGCAGCAAGTTACTTCAAAGGGAAGATGTTAAAGAATATTTAGAAAGGCAGTTAGAAGAAATTCACAACGAAAAGACTGCTGACGCCAAAGAAGTTTTAGAATATCTTACTTCTGTTATGAGAGGAGAGCAGAAAGAAGAAGTTTTAAAATGGATTGGCGAGGGTATTCAAGAAGTTACAAAAATTACTGTTTCTAACAAAGACAGAATAAAAGCTGGAGAGCTTTTAGGGAAAAGATACAGATTGTTTAGCGAAAAAATTGACATTGAGGCAAGTGCTAACATTGTTTTTGTGGAGGACTTAAAAGAGTAAATTAAAAAAAAGAAAAGAAAGAAGAATTATTAAAGGGAAAATTTAATTTAAAAAAGTAGGTTTAGAGGGGAAAAAGGGGATATTTTGTGGAAAAAATGAAAATTAGCGAGAGAATTTTTGAAAATATTATATGGATAATAGAGAAAAAATATTTGGCAGGGGTAGGTTTTAAAAAGTGTGAAAAAAAATGTGAAATTAAGAGAGCAAGGGAACAAGGTTTTAAAAAATGAAAAAAATTAAAAAAGTTAGGGAAACGTTTTAGAAGATAAAAAAGGAAATGGAAAAATAGAAGAGCAAGAAAAAAAGTTTAAAAAATAGAAATAGAAATGGAAAAGTTAAGGAAGCTAGGGGAAAAGGTTAAAAAAAAGAAAATGAGAAAATAGAAGAGAGTTAAAGAAAAAGGCTTTAAAAGATAAAAAAGAAAATGGAAAAAACAAGAGAGTGAAAAAGGTTAGAAAAAAAATAGAGATGGAAATGGAAAAGTTAAGGAAGATATTGAAAAAGGTTAGAAAAAATGGAAAAAAGGAAGGTTAAGGGGAAAGAATTTAAAGGTAAAAGGTGAAAATTAAGGAAGTTAGGGAAAAAGACGAGTTAAGGATTTGTTAGGGGAAAGAGTAGAGTTGAAGTTTAGTTTAGGGGCAAAAAGAAGAGGTTAAGGAAGAGAAGACAGGGCCGATGGGATAACGAAAAGGGAATGAGAGTTAAGAAAAAAAGGGATTGAGAAGAGAAAGATTAGGGGCAAGGAGAAGAGGTTAAGGAAGAGAATATAGGGCCGATGGGATAACGAAAAGGGAACGAGAGTTATTAAAAAAAAGAAGGCAGGGGGTGAGAAAATGAAGGTGTCTATGCAAGAAGTTATTGGGAAAGGATACAAGGAGTTTTGGGATTTTAAGGGGAGGTACAGGGTTTGCAAGGGATCGAGGGCCAGCAAAAAATCGAAAACGACTGCACTGAATTTTATATTTCGAATTATGAAGCACAAAGAGGCGAATTTGCTTGTTGTGAGGAGGTTTTTCGGGACTTTAAAGGATAGTTGCTACACTGAGCTGAAGTGGGCAATTAACAGGCTTGGGGTGGAGAGCCTTTTTGAGTGCAGGCTTTCGCCACTTGAAATTATTTACAAGCCGACTGGGCAGAAAATTTATTTTAGGGGGCTTGACGACCCGATTAAAATTACTTCTATTACTGTTGATGTTGGCTGTTTATGCTGGCTTTGGATTGAGGAGGCTTACGAAATTGAGAGCGAGGAGAACTTTAATATGCTTGACGAATCTATTAGAGGGGCGACGCCTTCTGGGCTTTTTAAGCAGATTACTTTGACTTTAAACCCCTGGAACGAAAGGCACTGGATTAAAAAGAGGTTTTTTGACGAAAAAAGTTCTGATATTCTTGCTATTACGACAAACTACAAGTGCAACGAGTGGCTTGACGAGGCCGATTTGAGGGTGTTTGAAAAGATGAAAAAAAGCAACCCCAGAAGATATCAGGTTGCGGGACTTGGAAATTGGGGCATTACAGACGGGCTTGTTTACGAAAACTGGAGCGAAAATATGTTTAGTTTGGAAGATGTTATCAATTTAAAGGGTATCGAAAGTGTGTTTGGGTTGGATTTTGGATATACTAACGACCCGACTGCTCTTTTTTGTGGACTTGTGGACTTGAAAAACAAGGTTATTTACGTTTTTGACGAAATTTATGAAAAGGGGCTTAGCAACGAGAAAATTGCGAAAAAAATTTTTGAAAAGGGATTTGCCAAAGAGAAAATTGTTTGCGACTGCGCCGAGCCGAAAAGCATTGACAGGCTGAAAGAGCTTGGTATTAGGTGGGCTTGCCCTGCTAGAAAAGGCAAGGACAGTTTGAAAAACGGCATAGATTTTATTCAGGAATTTAGGGTGTTAATTCACCCTAAGTGTGAAAATTTTATTAGAGAAATTGGCGAATATTGTTGGAAAAAAGACAAGTTTGGCAGGTGTATTAACGAGCCGATTGACGAGGGCAACCATTTGATGGACGCTATGAGATATGGTTTGGAGGGGTTTGTTAGAGGGAGGAATTTTAGTTTTGAGTAGGAAGTTAGGGGTTGGGGGTTTAATTTTTTGGAAAAGTAGGGAAAGGTGAGAGGTGTTGGTTTGGGTGGGGAGGTTGTTGTTGGGGTTCAAGAGGGATTTGGGGGAGGTATTTGTTGGGGAGATAGGTATTTGTTGGGAGTTAGGTTTTGATTTATTTACTTTTTTGAAAAAGTAGGGAAATGAAAGAGAGTTGGTAAGTTTTTTCGAGTTGGTTTAAAATTAAGGAGATTTGGTTCTTACTTTTTACCAAAAAGTAAGCAAAAGGGAAAGGGGGTGTCAAGCCCCCTTTCAAACCCCCGTGACCTTTGAGGTTGGGAGGCGGGTGGTTTAGGTTAGGGGTTGACCTCAAAGGGTTTTGAGGACGCACCTAGGCACACCTTCGGCGTTGGTGCGTGTGGTTAGCCCGAGGTTGGGAGGTGAAAGGTGTTCGTTGGAATGATAGGTTTTATTAAGAAGTTAGGTTTTATATTTCTACTTTTTTAAAAAAGTAGCAAAAACGAAAGGGGGTGTCAAGCCCCCTTTCAAACCCCCGTGACCTTTGAGGTTGGGAGGTTTTGGTTTAGGTTAGGGGTTGACCTCAAAGGGTTTTGAGGACGCACCTAATCACACCTTCGGCGTTGGTGCGTGTGGTTTAGGTGGGGAGTTGGAAAATGAAAGGTTTTCGTTTGGGTGGGGAGGTTTTTGTTGGGATTAAGGGGATTTTGGGGGAGGTATTCGTTGGGGAGATAGGTGTTATTTGGAAGTTAGGTTTTTAAATATAAGAAAGTAAAATTAGATTTTAAAGAATTTTTGAAAATTAAGATATTAATTTTATGGAGAAATTAATTTCAATTTTATGAACAGCTGGCAGCGAAAAAAAGAGGGGGTTTACCCCCTCTTGCGACACCGAATAAAAAGCGTAAAGCTTTAGAGAGTTATTACAAAAAAAGGGGAAAAAAGAGGTGATTATATGTTTAGTTTTCAATTTCCTAATTCTCAAATGCCATATATAAACGAAATTATTAAGCAGGGGGCTGAAAGAGAGATTGGCAACGAGGAGTTTTTAATTAAGGAAATAAGGGATTTTATGGAGAGCCCGAAAAGGCTTGATATGGTTAAGGGTGTGAATTATTACAAGGGTATTCACGACATTCTTATTAGGGAAAAGACGATTATTGGCGAAAGTGGTGGTTTAGAGGTTGTGGAAAATTTGCCTAACAACAAGATTATAAACAACCAGTATAAAAAAATGGTTTTACAAAAAGCTAACTATCTTTGTGGGAAACCTATTAGTTTAAATTCTGAAAACAAGGAGCTTGTGGCTGAAATTTACAGCATTTTGGGAGAGGGATTTAACAGTTTGTTAAAAAACATTTGTATTGATTGTTTGAACTGCGGGGTTGGATACATATTTATTAACTACAATCAAAAGGGGGAAATTGAGTTAAAAAGATTTAAGCCCTGGGAAATTATGCCGATTTGGGAGGACGAGGAGAGGACTTTACTTAGTGGCATTGTTAGAATGTTCGACGTTATTATGTATGAGGGAAGAACGAGAAAGAAAGTTACGAAAGTTGAAGTTTTTGAAAAAGAGGGGATTAGAAAATTTGTTCTTGAAAGTGGCAGGTTAATTCCTGATGGAATTGACTGGGAGCAGGCTTATTTTTACAAAGGGAAAAAGGGTTTTGTTTGGGGAGAGTTACCTATTGTTGCTTTTAAATACAACAATGATGAAATTCCTCTTATTAACAACATTAAAACTTTACAGGACGGACTTAACCTAATGATTAGCAACTTTCAAAACAATATGGAAGAGGATATTAGACATTCTATTTTAGTTTTGAAAAATTATGACGGGGAAAACCTTGGAGAGTTTAGAAAAAATTTGTCGACTTATGGCGTTGTTAAAGTTAGCGACGAGGGCGGTGTTGAAGTTTTAAGTGTTGATGTGAATTCAGAAAACTACAAGGTTATTATTGACATTTTAAAAAAGGCTATTATTGAAAACGCTATGGGATTTGACGCAAAGGACGACAGAATAGGTTCTAACGCCAATCAGCTGAATATTAAAAGTATGTATTCTGACATTGACCTTGACGCTAACGGTATGGAACTTGAGTTTAAAGTTAGTATTGAAAAGGTTATAGATTTTATTAAGTTACACCTTATTCAGTGTGGAAAAGGCAACTTTTTGAAAGAGAAAGTTGACATAATTTTTAACAGAGATATGCTTATTAACGAGGGTGAAGTTATTGAAAACTGCATAAAGTCTTGTAGCATATTATCGGAGGAAACTATTATTTCAAAGCACCCTTGGGTTACAAACACTAAAAGGGAAATGGATAAAATTAGGGAAGAAAGAAAGAGTGAAAACCAGGACATTTACGAGGGCAATTTTTAGGAAAAATGAAAAGTGGAGAGTTTTTAAGAAAAAGGCAAGAGTTTATTCAAAAAAGTTTATTTCAAGAGGCAGAGAAGTATTGCGGAAAATTAAAAGGTGAATATGGTTCTATTTTTAGAGAGATAGAAAAGGAAACAAGTGTTCTGTTTCAAAAAATTCAGGGAGAAAATGGAAGAACAAATGTTTTGAGGGCTAAAAGTTTTCTTAGCAAAGGGGAAGTTAAAAAATTTAAAAGCGATGTTATTGAGAGTTTAAAAGAGAGAGAAAAGATTTCTAAAAGTTTTGAAAAAAAGATTCAAAAGACATTAAAAAAGCAACGAATTTCGAGGCTTGAGGCTTTTAAGACTATGGCTGAGGAGAAAGTTGAAAGGCTATATAGGCAAAGAGAGATGGAGATTAAAAGTTTGATTGGGGAAGTTTACAAAAAGGGGAGAATGAAAAACCTTTTGAATTTTTCTGGGCAAAAGAGCGAGGGGTTTGTTTTTTCTGAAATTGGCGAAAAAATGTTTGAAGAAATTTTGAAAAAGCCTTGGGCTAAAGACGGAAAAAACTTTTTTGAGCGAATTAAAAAAAGCAAAAACGAGCTTTTAAAGAGCATTTTTGACGAGGTTGAAAAGAGTGTTTTAACTGGCAAAAGTTTTGAAGAAACAACGAGGGGAATAGAGAAAAAAATTAATTCGGATTTAGCTAGAATTCAAAGGTTAGTTCTGACTGAAAGCGGGTTTTTTGCTTTATTAGCTCAGCAAAATGTTTACAAGGATTTTGGGGTTAAGGAGTATTCAATTGTTGGTGTTATTGACGGGAAAACTTGTCAAAAATGCAAGGAAATGGACAGGAGGGTTTTTAAGGTTTCGGAAATGGAGGCGGGGATTAACGCCCCGCCTTTTCACCCGAATTGCAGGTGTTCAACTGTTTTTTTGGAAGGTTAGGGAAATTGGTTCTTACTTTTTACCAAAAAGTAAGCAAAAGGGTAGGGGGTTATCAAGACCCCCTACAACCCCCGTGACCTTTGAGGCTGGGAGGTGGTTGTTTGGTTTAGTGGGTTGACCTCAAAGGGTTTGGAGGACGCACCTAATCACACCTAGGTTGTTGGTGCGTGTGGTTTAGGTGGGGTGTTGGAGGGGGAGAGGTTTTGGTTTGGGTGGGGAGGTTGTTGTTTTATATAGATGATGAACTTAAAGAGTTGATAGGTTATACTTAAGCACGTTGGTGCGAGTGGTATTTTTTAGGTGTTTTGGTTTGTGTTAAAAGGTAGTTATTAAGATTTAAGAAGAATTAGAGGGATATTTATAGAAATTATAAGTATTGTAAAATTTTTATACAAACAATTAATATAGGTTGAATTTATCCTAGAAATATGATATAATAAGCATAGAATTATATATGGAGGTGTTTATTATGTTAGTTGATACTAATTCTATGGTTTCTATGACAGAAGCAAACCAAAATTTTTCGAAGGTGGCAAAGCTTGTAGACAAAAATGGCTCAGCTATTATATTAAAAAATAATGCTCCTAAATATATTATTTTAGAGTATAAGCAGGTTGAACAAGAAAGTGAAGTTTCAGATGAAGAACTTCTTTTAATATCAAAAAAGTTTATAGGAAAAAATAGAGAAGCTTACGAGGTTCTTGCTAAATGATTAAATTTAATAAAAGACAAGTTATAATGCTTCATAAACAGATTATAAAAGAAACAGGTGGAGAAATAGGACTAAGAGATGAAAATTTATTAGAATCTGCTTTATTAGCACCATTTCAATCTTTTGAGAACAGAGATTTGTTTCCATCAATTCAAGCAAAGGCTGCGAGAATAGGGTATGGGATAATTAAAAATCACCCTTTTTTAGATGGAAACAAAAGGATTGGAGCTCATTTAATGCTAGTTTTTTTATGTTTAAATGAAATTGAATTAACATACAGACAAGATGAGTTAATAGACATAATATTAATGGTTGCATCGAGCAAAAAGACTTATGAAAATTTGTTGGATTGGATAATTGAACATCAAAATTAATAGAATTATTTCAAAAGTTATTATTAAAAAATGTTTAAAATAAAGACAATTAAATAAAAGAAGTATATTTGTGGTGGGTTTTAATTTAAGGTTGTGGTGGGTTAAATATACATTATTTAATTGATGATTAAATTTTGAAAAAATTTGAAATTTTACAATTATTACAGCACTCTCAAAAAGGGGGTGTTTTTTTGTTGGAAAAAAGCAAGCTTATTAAAAAATTTATGGGGAAGAAAATGTGTGGAGGTGGCAGGAGTAACCTTTTTTAGTTAGCTTGATTTTTATATAAAGAAAATTATGAAAGGAAGTGTTTTAAAAAAATGAAAAAAGAGGATTTTATGAAGTTAGGCATTAATGAAGAAGTGTCAAAAAAATGTGAGGAAGTTTTTCAAGAAAATTTCAAGGATTTTATTTCAAAGGAAGAATTTGAGAAGTTACAAAGTTCTATTAAAGAAATGGAGGAAATGAAAAGGTTAATTGAAAAGCTTAAGGCTGAAAACAAGGAAAAAGACAAAATTTACAACGAAGAAATTGAAAGGTTAAAAATTGAAAATGCTATTGAAAAGGCTATTATTAAAAGCAACGCCAGAACTCCAAAAGCTATTAGAGGTTTATTAAAGATGGAAAACATTAAAATTGACAAAGACGGGAATGTTACTGGCGTTGAGGAGCAAATTAAAGAGCTTATTAAATCTGAAGAGACTAGTTATTTATTTGAGGAAGTTAAGTTTCAAGGGGCTAAAATAGGAATTAGCGACAACGAGGCTAGTGAAGATTTAGACAAGATGAGTTACAGCCAAATGTGTGCTTATTTTGAAAGAAACGGCATTAAGTGAAAATAAAAAAGACTAGGGATTTAGAAAAAGGCTAGCTGGTTAAATTAAAAAGCTATTGTTCTAGAGAAAGGCTGTCAAGTTAAAATAAAAAAGATAGGGATTTAGAGAAAGGCTAGCTGGTTAAATTAAAAAGCTAGGGATTTAGAGAAAAGCTAGCTGGTTAAATTAAAAAAGCTATTGTTCTATAGAAAGACTGGCTGGTTAAATTAAAAAATATTATTTAAAGAAAGGCTAGCTGGTTAAATTAAAAAGCTATTGTTCTAGAGAAAGGCTAGCAAGTTAAATTAAAAAGTTAAGCCAAAGGCTTAGAAAGTTAGTTAAAAATGCCGTAAAAAGGGCATTTAAATAAAATTTATAGAAAAAAGGAGAGATTTTATGGGAAAATTTGATAGTAAGAGTTTTAATCCGCAGGCATTTGGGAGATACATTGAAAGAGTGCCTCAATTAAAGAAAAACGAGTTAGTTAAGTGTGGTGCGTTAAAGGGAAACAGCGAAATTTTAAACGCTTTTAATTCACAAAGTGGCACAGGGTATGCTATTTTGCCGATGTACAGCCTTTTAGACGGAGATGTTATAAACTATGATGGTGAAAACGACATTACTTCTACATCTACTACAACTTACGAAAGGGGTGTTGTTGTTATTGGCAGGGCTAAGGCTTGGACTGAAATGGACTTTGCTGAGGACATATCTGGTGGCGACTTTATGGGAAATGTTGCCAGCCAAGTTTCAGAGTATTTTGACGAGGTGGACCAAAACACTCTTTTAAGCATTTTAGAGGGTATTTTTAATATGACTGGCAAAAACAACCTTGAGTTTGTGCAAAACCACACAACTGACATTACTGCTGAGGGGGACGGTTTGATTACTGCTACTACCCTTAACAGTGCTACTCAAAAGGCTGGTGGCGACAACAAAAACAAATTTAAAATTGCTATTATGCATTCAGCAGTGGCTACTAGCCTTGAAAATTTAAATTTACTTGCTTACCTTAAGCAAACTGACAGCCTTGGTATTCAAAGGGATTTAGCTTTAGCTACTTGGAATGGCAGAGCTGTTATTATTGACGATTCTATGCCTATTATTGAAAGCGAGGGCGAAAAGCATTATGTTACATATATTCTTGGCGAAGGCGCTATTGACTATGTAAATGTTGGGGCAAAAGTTCCTTACGAAATGGACAGAAACCCTGCATACAAGGGCGGACAAGACACTTTATATGTTAGAAGCAGAAAGTGTTTTGCTCCTTATGGCATTAGCTACACTAAAAAGAGCCAAGCGACTTTATCACCTACTGACACCGAGCTTAAAAACGGCAGCAACTGGGAGCTTGTGAACGACAGCAACGGCAAGTGCATTAACCACAAGGCTATTCCTATTGCTAGAATTATTTCTAAGGCTTAAAAAAATGGTTGAAAGTGTTAAAAAAAGGCTTTTTGCTTACGGCATTGAAAGTTTTGAAACTGACATTATTAAAGAGTGTTTAGAAGAAAGCGAAGCTTTTATTAAAAACTTTTGCAACATTGAAGAAATTTGTGAAGCTTTACACTACCTTGTTATTGACATTGCTGTTGGCCTTTGTATTGAGTTTTACATTAACAAAGGCCTTATTTACAACCAATTTGCTAGTTCTATTAAAGAGGGCGATGTTACAATTAATTTTGAAGGCAGTGTTGAGCAAATGAAAAATGTTGCTAAAAACTTAAAAGACAGGAAAAAAGAGCTTTCTGCTTTTAGAAAAATTAGGTGGTAGAAAAATGGATTTTAAGAGATTTGAAGTTGCTTTTAATTTACTTCTTAAAGACAAGTGCAACATTTTTTCTTTTATTGAAGAGGAAGATGGGTTTGGGATTTTTAAAAGCGAAAAAAAATTAGTTCAAAAAGACATTCCTTGCAGAGTGTCTTACTCACTTGGGTATGGCACAGCTTTAGATTCGCAAAGCGACGGGTATGCCTCTGAGTTAGACCAAAAGGTTAAAATTTTTTTGCCAAGTGGCATAGAAATTTTAGCTGGCTCTGAAATTGAAGTTATTGGCAGGGGATATTACATTTTAGCGAGTATTCCAAGAGTTTACGAATTTCACCAGGAAATTATTTTGAAAAACAAAATTGATTTTGCTTAAGGAGGGTGGGTTTATGTTAGAGAGCATTATTAAAAATTTTTGCAAGGAAATTTCCGCCCTTACTGGGTATAAAATTTATTTTGAAGAAGTTAGGCAGGGCTTTAAAAAGCCTTGCTTTTTTATTAGAGTTAAAGACTTTAAAGACGAGGTTTTCCTTTCAAACAGGTTCTTTTTATCTTGCAACTTAGAGCTTAGGTTTTATTGCGAAAGCCAAAAGGAAATTTATGAAATGGTTGAAAAAATTCAAGACAAAGTTTATTTAATTGACATTGGGTTTGGGGAAATTTCTAGAAAAAAATTTGAGTTTACAAAATTTGACAACGGTGTTGATTTTAACATCTTATTTGAATTTTTTTATTACAAAGAGTTTGAAAAAAATATTATGGAAAGTATGGTTTTAGAAAAGGAGTGATTTTATGGCATTAGGTGGTGGTAGTTTTGTTTCTTACAACAAAAGTTTGCCAGGTGTTTACATTAATTTTATTTCTAACGGAAGTGTTAGCGTTTTTGGGGAAAGAGGCATTGGCGTTATTGGCTACTCTCTTAGCTGGTTTGACGAAAAGGCAACAAGCATTTCCAAAGAAGAATTTAGCAAAGAGTGTTTTTCTATTTTTGGGGACGAGGCCGAAAATTTAAGTTTTGCAACCGACTTTTTTAAAAACGGCAAGGAGTTGATTTTTGGCTCAATTAACAGCGGTGGAAAAAAGGCCGTATCTGACATTGGTGTTGCTAAAAAGTTTGGGGAAAGGGGCAACTTTATTACAGTTAAAGTTACAAAAAGCCAGAATTTTAGCGTTTTAACTTATGTTGGAGAAAAGCTTATTGACAGCCAAGAAGTTTCAGCAGCTGGCGAGCTTATTG
Organism: uncultured Clostridia bacterium; assembly: GCA_944384235.1. GTDB lineage: Bacteria > Bacillota > Clostridia > Lachnospirales > CAG-274 > Gallispira. Next base: position 3,055 of record CALWSP010000018.1, on the reverse strand, counting down.
ACAACGAGTTTGTGGCATTTAACAAAGAGGCTGAGCTTGTTAGCAAAAGCTACGAATTTACTGGCGGCAGCAACGGAAAGGCTGACCTTGCAGGGGTGCAGAGATTTTTAAACTGTGTTGAAAGCTTCTATTTTAACTGCATTTGTATTGTTGGGGACTTTGACGAGTATGTTTCAAGCTGGGTGAAAGAAATGAGGGAGGATTTTGGGCGAAAGTTTCAAGCTATTATTTCTGGAAGCAAAAACCCTAACTACGAAGGCGTTATTTTTACAGACATTGACAAAAGAGTTTTGCCTTGGATTTGCGGAGCTTGTTGTGGTTGCAACATTAACCAAAGCCTTACAAACTTTATTTACAACGGCGAGGCTATTGATTTTGACGAGCTTTTTGAAAGTTTAATTAGCTCAAGCCAAAAGGACATTATTAAAAAGGTTAAAGAGGGTGTTTTTACTTTCCACTGTGTTGGCAAAGAAATTAGAGTTGTTAAAGACATTAATTCTTTTACCAACTTTAGCAAGGACAAAAGCCAAGACTTCTCTCTTAACCAAGTTATTAGAGTTCTTGACCAAATTGGAAACGACATTGCAAACATTTTTAACACTTATTATTGTGGAAAAGTGGCAAACGACAAAGACGGCAGAAACAGTTTATGGAAAGACATTGTTAAGCACTGCGAAAGTTTACAGGACATTAGAGCCATTGAAAACTTTAGCGACGAAAGCTGTGAAGTTCAAATTGGAAAGGACAAAACTTCTGTTATTGTTAAGCTAGAAGTTGAGCCTTGTTGTGCTATGGACACTTTATATATGACTGTTATTGTTGAGTAAGGAAAAGAAAAGGAGTGTGAAGAAAAATGATTATGAACGCTAGGGACAGTGTTAGCTCTAAGTTAGCTAAGTGTTATGTTACTATTGACGGGAAGAGATACAATTTTATGCAGGCTATTGACGTGGAGGCCAAAATTGAAAAGACGAAGGTGGAAGTTCCTATTCTTGGCAAGACTGGATATGGAAACAAGGCCACTGGCTGGAAAGGCACTGGTAGCGCCACTTTTCACTACAACACTAGCATTTTTAGAAGGTTGTTATTAAATTACAAAAACACTGGCGAGGACATTTACTTTGATATGGAAATTATTAACGAGGACCCTACATCTAGTGTTGGCAGGCAAAGCATTATTCTTATTGACTGCAACATTGACGGAGGTGTTCTTGCAAAGTTTGACGCTAAAGGGGACTATTTAGAAGAGGACTGGGATTTTACTTTTGAGGACTTTAAGATGCCTGAGGAGTTTAAGGAGATGTAGGCAGGATTTAGAGGAGTTAGAGTGGTTAAAGGGATTTTTAGGTTGTTGGGTTGTTGGGTTGTTAGGGTTTAGATTAGAGGTGTTGGTTGGGGAGAGAGGTTGTTGTTGAGGTTAAGGGGGATTTGTGGAAAGTATTTGCTTGGGGAGGGAGGTTGTTGTTGGGAGTTAGGTTTTGATTATCTACTTTTTAAAAAAGTAGCAAAAGGGTTAGGGGGTATCAAGCTTCGTTTCAAATTATTGTTGGATTTTAGGAAATTTGGTTCTTGGTTTTTAGAAAATTGAGGAAAAGGGTAGGGTTATTGTTATTCTACTTTTTTAAAAAAGTAGCAAAAAGGTCAGGGGGTGTCAAGCTTCGTTTTAAATTGTTGTGGAATTTTAGGAAATTTTGTTCTTACTTTTTACCAAAAAGTAAGCAAAAGGGTAGGGGGTTATCAAGACCCCCTACAACCCCCGTGACCTTTGAGGCTGGGAGGGATTGGTTTAGGATAGGGATTGACCTCAAAGGGGTGGGAGGACGCACCTAGGCACACTTAGGTTGTTGGTGCGTGTGGTTTAGTGGGGGTGTTAGAGGGGGAGATGTGTTCTTTAGAAGTTAGGGATTGTTTTATTTAGGTGAAGAACTTAAAGAGTTGGGAGGGTGGACTGAGGCACATTTAAGGAGTTAGTGGGTGTGGTAGGTTAAAGGTTTTTATTTTGTGAGGGGAGGTTGTTGTTGAGGGTAAGGTGGGTTAGAGGGGAGATTTAAGTTTTATTTTTAAGGGTATATATAAGCAAAAAAACAAAGGAAAGGTTTTTAAAAGAGGGAAAAAATGAGTGTTAAAGATTTTTTAAAAATTGAGGAAAGAAAAAACAAATATGAAATATTTATTGGAGGGTTTAAAAAGCCATTTATTTTGCGTGGATTAAACGCCGAAGATGAAGAAGAGTGTAGAAAAATGGCAACAGAAAAAGGGCAAAACGGGCAAAGGGAGTTTGATTCAATTAAGTATCAAAAGGCACTTGCAATTAAGTCTATTATAGAGCCAGATTTAGACAGCGTTGAGCTTCAAGACAGCTACGGGGCTATGGACAGCGAAAGTTTATTATTAAAGATGTTAAGTGCTGGGGAGATTATTAAATTATATAGTTTTATAAACGAAGTTAATGGTTTTTCAAAAAGCGAAAGTCTTATTAAGCAAGCAAAAAAATAATTAGAGGCAGAGATAGTGAAGATGGTTTTCTTTGTCATTTATGTTTTCAAAAATTTGGCATTTTACCAAGCCAATTTGCTAGGTTAAGTGAAAGGGAGAAAGCCTTTATTTCTGCCTCGTTTATGGTGGAAAGGGAAAGCAGGAAAAGGGTGTGAGAAGAGGGAGGTTGGGTTTGTTGATTTACTTTTTTGAAAAAGTAGGAAAAGGGAGAGGGGTTGGCAAGCTTTTTCGAGATGGTTTAAAGTTTAGGAAATTGATTCTTACTTTTTACCAAAAAGTAAGCAAAAGGGTAGGGGGTTATCAAGACCCCCTACAACCCCCGTGACCTTTGAGGCTGGGAGGTGTTGGTTTAGGATAGGGATTGACCTCAAAGGGGTGGGAGGACGCACCTAGGCACACCTACGGCGTTGGTGCGTGTGGTTTAGGTGGGGGTGGTTGGAAAACGAAAGGTATTCGTTGGGGAGTTAGGAAGTTGTTAGAAGTTAGGTTTTGTTTATTTAATTTTTTTGGAAAGTAATAGAAAAGCAGGAGATAGGTAGGTTTTAAGCTGACTGTAAGG
>CALWSP010000017.1 GCA_944384235.1 uncultured Clostridia bacterium | reverse complement strand
TTGTGTGAGACATTTCATATCGAAATTCCAAATGAGTATAGATAACTGCAAATAACAGTTTGTAGGGGAGTTCTGATACTCCCCTATAAAAATGGCTATTTATCAACTGTTTGTTGTGACATAGCCTACCTTTTAAAAAAGGCGGTAGCTCTAAGCTATCGCCTTTCCCCTTTTTAAACTTTTTTAAACCCTTTTGTATAAAATAGGCTCGTCATAGCCAAAAGTTCTTTTTCCGTTAACTTCCATAACTTCTGAAACTTCTAAACAATCCTTTGAAAATCTTTCTTTTAACTTAAACTTTAAAACTGGCGAAAACATACTTTCGCTTCCACCTTCCCAAACTCCATTTTTTTCAATAAATAAAGCAGGGTTAAACTTTTCTGATTTTTTTAAATCTTCAAAATCTATTTCTTCTAAAATGCTCTCGTATTTAAAATCTTTTTTGTCGTATCCCTCTGGAATTTCGTAGGAAGTTAGCAAAACTCCATCTTCTTCTTTTGTGAAAAGAAAAATGTGGCTAGACTGGCTCTTTTTCCCGTTCACAGTGTAATAACTTTCTTCCACAATAAATTCGCCTTTAAAATTTTCAGGCAAATTTTTAATCTTGCCATTGCACCTTGTGTTAATATGCTCAGCAAAAGGAAATAGTTTTCCCTCTTTCTCCATTTCTTCAAATTGACCTTTGTTGTTAAAACTTCCACAAACAATGTCTAAAAACTCTTTTAATTCATTCATACTTTAAACCTCCATTAACTTTCTTAACTCATACCTCCGTCAATGTTTAAAATTTGCCCAGTAATGTAGGCTGAGTCTTCGCTGGCTAAATAGTATGCAAGTTTTGCAACTTCCTCCGCCCTTCCAAACCTGCCAAGAGGAATTTCCTCCATTAGGGCATTTTTCTCGCTAGGGGTAAAACAATCGTTCATTTCTGTTTCAATAACGCCACAAGAAATGGCGTTCACACGAATGTGGCTTGGGGCAAGCTCTTTTGCTAAAGACTTTGTAAAAGAGTTAATTGCACCTTTAGTTGCAGAATAAACAGCTTCGCAAGAAGCACCCATTTCCCCCCACATAGAAGAAATGTTTATAATGTTCCCCTTGTGCAACCTAACCATATTTTGCAAAACAAGGTGGCTAGTGTTTAAAACGCCAAAAAAATTAACGTCCACAACCTTTTTCCACTGCTCTATTTTCATAGTGTTAAAAAGCCCAATGTGGGCAACTCCAGCGTTGTTCACAAGCACATCAATACGCCCAAACCTGTTTTCAATGTCTGCAACAACTTTCTTCATTTCCTCGTAGTCAGAAACATCAGCTAAATAGCTTAAAACACTAACGCCATAGTCTTTAAGCTCTTTTTCAGTTTCTTTAAGCTCGCTTTCAGAACTTTTGCAAGTTATAGCAACATTGTAGCCTTCAATGGCAAAAAATCTGGCAATAGCCCTGCCAATGCCCCTTGAACCACCAGTTATTAAAATAGTTTTGTTCCCGAACATAAATCACCTCACATTAAGCATTGCAATTTTTTCTATATAATGTTATCATAAACTATAATAAAATAAAAAGCAAGAGGTAATTAAATATGAGAGAACTATTTAAAGACAAAATTTTTCTAAGAAATATTTCCTCCCTTGCACTTCCAATTATGTTAAATGAGCTAATAAATTCCCTCATCAACATAATGGACACCTTTATGACAGGTAAACTTGGTGCAGAAAGTGTTACAGCTGTTGGTCTAAGCAACCAAATTTTCTTTTTGTTTAACCTTTGTAGTTTTGGAATTTGCTCAGGAGCAACAGTTTTTATGGCACAATATTGGGGAAACAACGACATAAAAGGCGTAAGAAAAGTTCTAGGCCTAGCTTTTATGCTTGTTGAAAGCTGCGCAATACTTTTCTTTTTGGGTGCAACCTTTCTCCCAAAAGAACTTTTGTCAATCTATTCAAAAGATGCAAATGTAATAGCTTTAGGCGAAACATATTTAAAAACAATAGGCCTAAGCTATTTAATAATGGCTTTTGTAAATGTGGTTAATGTTTCTTTAAAAGCAATAGGCAGGGCAAGCCAGCCTATGATAACAACATTTATAGCCCTAGTAACAAATGTCTGCTTAAACTACATTTTCATTTTCAAAATGGGAATGGGCGTAAAAGGAGCAGCCTTAGGCACAATATGTGCAAGAAGTTTAGAGTGTATAGTCCAAATTTCTTTAATTTTAATTAGAAAAATTGAAATTTTAGGAACACCAAAAGATTATACCGCCCTTGATAAAGTTTTTATAAAAAAATATTTAATAATAGCTTTGCCAGTTTTTCTAAATGAGCTAATTTGGGCCTTAGGCACAACTTGTTATAGCATAGCTTATAAATATAGTGGAACAGTAGCTCAAGCAGCAGTTCAGGTTTCAACTTCTGTTCAAAGCCTTTTTGCTGTAGCAGGAATGGGAATTGGTGCAGCTTGTGGAATTTTGCTAAGCAACATCTTAGGTGCTGGAGATAGCGAAAGAGCCATTGACTACTCTAAAAAAGGAACTTACCTAACAATAATTTTTTCTGTTTTGTCAGGAATAACACTTGCAATTTTCGCTCCTTTTATAATTAGCTTTTTCGATATTGATGAACAAGGCAAAAAATATGCCCTTTATATGCTCTATATAGTAGCTGTTGGTATATTATTTAAAAACATTAACTATATTAATATAATAGGTATCCTACGAAGCGGTGGAGATACGCTATCAGGTCTAATTTTAGATATGACTAGTGTTTGGCTTGTAGGCGTTCCTATGGCGTTTTTAGGCTCAAAGTTTTTAGGCTTGCCTATTTATGTAACCTTTGCAATGGTTTACACAGAAGAAATGTTTAAAATGATTTTTAGCCAAACAAGAGTTCTAAAAAGAAAATGGGCTAATACAATTATTTAAAGAGGTGGTTTAATGAAAAATGATGCAAGAAAAGGCTTTTTTTTAGGCGTAGCCACTACCCTTGCTCTTTGCCTTTTAGTTAATAGCTTAACAACTTATTTTGGAAAAAATTCTTTCTACATCACAAAAGCAAAGGCAATTTACTCTCTTTTAGAAGATAAATATATAGACAAAATAGACAAGGAAAAGGCTTTTGACGGCTTATATACAGGCCTTGTAGCTCTATCTACTGATAAATACTCCCGCTACATACCTGCTTCAGAATATGAATCTTTCAAAAAAAGCACAGAAGGAAGCTACTCAGGTATAGGCGTGAAAACTTCTATAAACCAAGAAGATAATTCAATTTATGTCCACTCAATTTATGAAAACTCCCCAGCAAAAAAGGCAGGCCTTTTAGTTGGGGATAAAATAATAAATGTTGAGGGAACAGCTGTAAGTTATGATAACTACACAGAGTGCCTTGAATTAATAGGAGGAAAAGAAGGCTCGTCCTTTAAAATGACAATAGATAGAAACGGGGAAAAACTTGAAAAAACTCTAACAAGAGAAAAAATTTCAGTCCCAACAGTTGCATCAAACATAATAAATGAAAAAATTGGCTATTTAAAAATAGACGCCTTTGAGGCTGTAACCTATGACCAATATAAAACAGAACTAGATAAATTAAAACAGTCTAACATTTCAAGCTTAATTATTGACTTAAGAAATAACCCTGGTGGCCTTTTAAACATAGTCTCAAAAATAGCAGATGATATTTTGCCAGAAGGCACAATAACCTACACAGAAGATAAAAACGGCAATAGAGAATATGAAAAGTCAAAAGCTGGAGAGCTTGAACTTCCATTAGCTGTTTTAGTAAATGAAAACAGTGCCTCAGCTTCTGAACTTTTAACAGCTGCTGTAAAAGACACTAAAAAAGGCACTATAATAGGCAAAAACACTTATGGAAAAGGCGTTGTTCAAAGCACCTACCCTTTTAAAGATGGAAGCGCTTTAAAAATCACAACTTCAAAATACTACACGCCAAACGGCGTTTGTATAGACGGCGTTGGCGTAAGCCCAAACATCGAAGTTGAAAACCCAAAAGACTTTGAAATTCCACCTTTAACAAGTAGCCACATAGAATACGACCTTGAAAACGACACACAGCTTTTAACAGCTGTTGACTTTCTTGAAAAATAAAAAAACTGGCGTAAAGCCAGTTTTTTTATTTTAAAACAGAATTTAAAAACGCTTTTGTAACTTCGTTTTTCGCCCCGTTAAACATTTCTTCAGGGCTGCCCTTTTCAAGCACAACGCCGTTGTGCATAAACACAATTTCGTTTGCAACTTCCCTTGCAAAACCCATTTCGTGGGTAACAACAACCATAGTAACCCCCTCTTTTGCAAGCATACTCATAACACTAAGCACTTCCCCTGTTAGCTCTGGGTCAAGGGCTGAAGTTGGCTCGTCAAACAAAATAATTTCAGGCTTACGCATTAATGCCCTTGCAATTGCAACTCTCTGCTTTTGCCCGCCAGATAGTTCAGAAGGCTTGGCTAACATTTTGTCCTCAAGACCAACTGTTTTAAGAGTTTCAAAAGCGAGTTCTTCAATTTCTTTTTTGCTTGCCTGCTTGTTTAAAAGAGGAGAAAGCATAAGGTTTTCCTTAATGTTTAAATGTGGAAAAAGGTTAAAGTGCTGGAAAACCATTCCCATTTTAGACAAAATTCTGTTTTTCTCTTTCTTAGAAACATATTTTCCATTTTCGCAAAGGCTTTCTCCGCAAACTTTAATGCTCCCCTCGTCCACTTCTTCAAGGTCAATAAGGCTTCTTAAAAAAGTGCTTTTGCCAGAGCCAGATGGCCCTAAAATGGCAATAACATCTCCTTTTTTAACATTTAAACTAACACCTTTTAAAACTTCTAAGTTTCCAAAACTTTTTTTAACATTAATTGCTTCAATTTCATACATACAAAGACCCCTCCTAGAAACTAAACTTCTTTTCTAGCTTTTTAAAAACAACTGAAAGAACATAGCTTAAAACAAGATATAAAATAGCAGCTAAAACATAAGCAGTTATGTTTGTAGTTCTGTTCACAATCTTGTTTGTTTCGTTTAAAAGGTCTGCAACACCTAAAGAAGAAATTAAAGCTGTGTCTTTTAAAAGTATAATTGTTTCGTTTGCAACAGAAGGCAAAACAGTTCTAAACATTTGAGGCAAAACAATTCTAATTTTAGTGTTTAACTCGCTAATGCCAAGAACTTTGCTCGCCTCATATTGCCCTTTGTCAATAGCGAGAATACCGCCTCTAAAAATTTCAGCAAAATAAGCTGCATAATTTAAAACAAAAGCAACTGCACCAGCAACAAACCTGTCTTTAAGCTCTAAATACTCCCCAACATAAGGTATCATAGGCAAAGCAAACCAAACAAAAAACATTTGAAGAAGCAAAGGAGTGCCACGCATTAAAAGAATGAACCCTCCAATTGCCTTGCTAAGAGGCTTGTTTTTGCTCATATATAAAAATGTAACTATAAGACCTAAGGGAATAGATAAAACAATTGTAATAACAAATAGTTTTAAGGTAATTAAGCACCCTGGCCCCATTTGTTTTAACATTTCAAAAACCCAATTTGAACTTTCCATAATAACTCCCCTTTATTTAATTAAAAGGTAAAACTTTCGCCAAACCATTTTTTAGCAATGTTTTCAGCGCTTCCGTCGCTGTAAAGCTCATCTAAAGCCACTTGAAGCTTTTCAATAAGCTCTGTGTTTCCTTTTTTAGCAGCAACAGCATATTCTTCTGAACCAAAGTTTTCTTTTAAAATGTTAAAGCCCTTGTCGCTGTTGTTTGCTATGTAAAAACGTGCTACCACTTCGTCCACAACAACTGCGTCAAGCCTGCCTATTTCAAGGTCGTTAAAAGCCATAACGTTGTTGTCGTAAGTGTTTAAAGAGTTAAACTTTTTAGAAATTTCGTCTTTTTCAGCGCAATCTAAAGCAGTTGAGCCGTCCTGCACGCCAACAGAAGCTCCCTCAAGCATTCCCTTGTTAATTATTTTAGAGTCTTTTCCAACAACAATAACCATATTGTTGTTAAGGTAAGGCTTAGTAAAGTCCATTGACGCTAACCTTTCCTCGCTAATTGAAAAACCGTTCCAAATAAGGTCAATTTTGCCAGAGTTAAGCTCAAGCTCCTTGCTGTCCCAAGCTATTGGCTGAAAAACAACTTCAACGCCCATCTTTTCAGCACAAGCCTTAGCTAAATCAATGTCAAAACCAACAATTTCGTTGTTTTCGTTTCTATATCCCATAGGTGGGAAGCTGTCGTCAAGGCCAATAACAATAGTGTTTTCGTCCTTTTTAACTTGCTCTTGATTTTGATTTCCACTTCCACAGCCCACCATAGCTATACAAAAAATTAAAACTAAAACTAAACTTAATATCTTTTTCATTTTACCCGCTCCTTTTTAATCACTTTAAAAATAATATAACACACTTTAATAGTTTTGTCAAGTAAAGTATTAAAGTATTTTAAAAAATAAACAAATAACAGCTAAAAAACCTATGCTATAAAGAGTGAAAGTTAATAAATATTTTTTGCTGTTAGCCCCTTCTGCCTGAGAATAAATTTTAAAAGATATAAGGCTTGCTAAAGAAGCCACAAGGCTTCCAAGCCCGCCTACATTAACGCCTAAAATAAGGCTTTCAAAGTTGTTTGTAAACCCACTTAACATTATACTAGCAGGAACATTGCTAATAAATTGGCTAAGCACAATTGAAACTAAAAATTCTCTTCCAGAAACAAGAGAAGAAAAAACTTGCCTAATAAATTCAATTTTTTCAATGTTTCCAACAAATATAAAAAAACTACAAAAAGTTAAAAGTAGCATATAATCAACTTTTTTAACTATTTCCCTTTTAAAAACAAGCCCGTATAAAAGACAAAAGCCTAAAACCAAAAAATTGTTAAAAACTTTTAAAACAGCTAAAATAGCAACAAAAGCTAAAGCTAAAAAAATATAAAAATCTAAACAAGGTTTAAAGCCATCTTCTTTTTCAAACTCAAAATCCAGCTTTTCTTTTTTTGTTATAACACTTGATAAAACCATTAATAAAAAACTAATTATAATAATGGGCAAAGTAATTAAAATAAAATTTATAAAATCAAGCTCATAAAAATTGTAAAGATATAAATTTTGTGGGTTGCCCATAGGTGTTAAGGAGCTGCCTAAGTTTGCAAAAATGCTTTGCAAAACAACAACATATATAATTAGCTTTTCTTTTTTGCACATCTTAAGAACAGATATTGCAAGAGGAACAAAAGTAATAAGTGCAACATCGTTTGTAATAACCATTGAGGAAAAAAAGCACATAGCCAAAAGAACAAAAACTAACGTTCTAGTTGAGCTTGCCTTTTTAATTAGGAACTTTGCAAGGCTTGTCATTGCACCAATTTTCGAAAAACCAGCCACAATAAACATAAGAGAAAACAAAAGACAAATTGTGTTAAAATCAATGTAAGAAAAATAATCTAAACTAGGTGGCACAAAAAACATTGAAATTAAAGCACAAATTGTGGCCACAACAAAAACTATTTCATTTTTTAAAAACTTAACCATTTACTTTCCCTTTTTCTTGTGAACGTTTCTAAGGGTCTTTTTCTTTCTAGAGTTTTTGTTTTCCTTTGTTTTGCCACCTTTTTTTGTAAACTCTTTGTTTGTGCCTTTGTTTAAGCCCTTTTCAAACCTTCTTTCATCTCTTTTTGGCCTAATTAAACACTTTTTGTCGTAGCCAATAAGGTCTTGTCTGTTAGCCTTTGTTAAAGCCTCGTAAACAAGGTCGTAGTTTCTAGGAAGCCTGTATTGAATTAAAGCTCTTTGCATAGCCTTTTCGTGAGGAGTTTTTGGAACATAAACCTCAGTCATATCTCTTGGGTCAAGGCCAGTGTAGAACATACAAGTTGATAAAGTTCCAGGCGTTGGGTAAAAATCCTGCACCTGCTCTGGCATATAGCCTAAGTCCCTTAAATACTCAGCAAGCTCAATAGCCGCCTTTAAATCACTTCCTGGGTGGGAACTCATAAGGTAAGGAACTAAATATTGTTCCTTGTTAATCTCCTTGTTTATTTCGTAATATCTCTTTGTAAACCTGTCGTAAATTTCTCTTGAAGGCTTTCCCATTTTGTTTAAAACTCTAGGAACAATATGCTCTGGAGCAACTTTTAACTGCCCACTAACGTGATTTTTCAAAAGCTCATAAAAGAAAGTTTCGTCTTTGTCCTCAATTAAGTAATCGTATCTAATTCCAGACCTAACAAAAACTTTTTTAACTCTAGGAATTTCTCTTAACTTCTTTAAAAGGCTAACATAGTCTGAATGGTCAACTTTCATAGCCTTACAAGGCTTAGGGAAAAGACATTGTTTGTCCTTGCAAGCCCCTTTTGTTAATTGCTTTTGGCAAGCTGGCTGTCTAAAGTTTGCTGTTGGCCCGCCAACATCGTGTATATACCCCTTAAAATCTGGCTCCCAAACAATTTTTTCAGCCTCTCTCATAATAGACTGGTGGCTTCTAGCCTGAATAACTCTGCCTTGATGGAAAGCTAAAGCACAAAAGTTACAACTTCCAAAACAGCCTCTGTTGCTTATAATGCTAAACTTAACTTCCTCAATTGCAGGAATTCCGCCTTTTTCTTCATACATTGGGTGGTAGTTTCGCATATAAGGCAAACCATAGCTGTAATCAAATTCAGATTGAGTTAAAGGCAAAGAAGGCTTGTTTTGAATAACATAACAATCGTTGTATGGCTCTACAACAATTTTTGCAGTAATAGCGTCAGTGTTTTCATATTGCTTTAAAAACCCCTCAGCATAAGCCCTTTTGTCCTTTGAGCTAATTTTAAAATGAGGAAGCTCAACATAATCTTCGTAAATGTTTTCTAAGTTTTTAGCCTTGTAAACAGTTCCTCTAATAAATGTAATGTCCTTTGCTTTAAGCCCGCTATCTAAAGCTTCAGCAACTTCAACAATTTGGTGCTCACCCATTCCAAACATAAGCAAATCAGCTTGAGAGTCTAACAAAATAGACCTTCTAACCTTGTTGTCCCAATAGTCGTAGTGGGATAGTCTTCTTAAACTTGCCTCAATTCCGCCAATTAAAATATCAACTTCGTTTCCATAAGCCTCTCTAATTTTCTGGCAATAAACAATGGTTGCTCTGTCTGGCCTGTGTCCACCCTCTCCTCCAGGGGAGTAAAGGTCTTTGTCCCTTTTCTTTTTAGCAACAGAATAGTGGTTCACCATTGAGTCAATGTTTCCTCCGCTAACAAGGAAAGCAAGCCTAGGCTTTCCAAAACGCATAAAATCTTTTGTATCTCTCCAGTTAGGCTGGCTTATAAAACACACCTTGTATCCCTTGCTTTCAAGCATTCTTGTAATAATAGCAGCTCCAAAAGATGGGTGGTCAACATAAGCATCGCCAGATACATATATAAAGTCTGGCTGTTCCCAGCCTCTTTTTTTCATTTCTTCAACACTTACAGGTAAAAAATCCATTTTAAATCCTTTCTAAATCCAAGATGGCAAATATTTGTTTTTCAATCTTCCCTTTTGAACTTTGCCCCAGCCAAGAGGGAAACCTTTAACTAAAACAAGAGCCCAGCCGTCCTCACAGTCCACATTAAAGCTTTCCCCTTTCATATATCTAGAAAGCCTTTCGTCCTCTAAGTCAAAATCTATGCTAATTTTAACATCTTCTTTTTTCAAACTCATAGCAAAGGCTTGGCTAGGTTCAAACCTGTTCTTTTTGCACTCGCCTAAATAAAGCCCGCTTCTTTTAACTCTTATTCTGCTTAAATCAAGGCAGTAAGGCACAGAAAAAAGGCTTTCTTTGTGTAAAACTAAATTTTCGTTAATTTCAATGTTAAGGTATTTTTTGCAAAACTCAAAATAATCTTTTAAAAGCTTTTTGTCAGCAACTTTGTCCTTTTTAACATCAAAAGGCTTTTCTTCGCCCTTTTTGTGAAGTAAACAAAGGAAATGCCCCTCGCCTTTAATTTTGTATGGCATAAGACGGCCACATTTTTCAAGCTCAGGTATGCCGTTTTCAACCCAGTCCACTCTACCTTTTGAAAAACCAGCTGACTTGTCAAAATCTAAAATTTCAAATTCAGGGTTTTCACTTAAAAACTCCATAATCATTCCCTCGTCCTCTTCTGGAGCAAAGGTGCAAGTAGAATAGGCAATAATTCCGTCGTTAGCTAAAAGTTTAGCTGCTGCTTTTAAAATTTCCCTTTGTAAAGAACAGCAAAAATCAGTTTTGTGAGTTTCCCAGCTTTTAATAGAAGCTTCGTCTTTACGGAACATACCCTCGCCACTACAAGGAGCGTCCACAATAATTTTGTTAAAAAAGCCCTCAAATTTTTCGGCAAGCTTGCTAGGTTCTTCGTTTGTTATAATAGCGTTTTTAACGCCGTTAAGCTCAATGTTTTTTAAAAGAGCCATACACCTTGAGCTGCTAATGTCATTTGACATAATTATACCTTTGCCTTGAAGCTTTGCGGCAACTTGAGTGCTTTTTCCACCAGGAGCAGCGCACATATCTAAAACCCTGTCATAAGGCTCAATAGGAATTATAGCACCAGTTGACATAGCAGATGGCTCTTGAATATAAAAAAGCCCACAGGAATAAAAAGGGTGCTTAGCAGGCCTAACTTCTTCGCCGTTGTAGTAAAACCCCTCTTTGCACCAAGGCACACTTTCAAGCTCCCAATCAACCATTTGTTTAAACTTTTCAACCTCAACTTTTAAAGTGTTCACTCTAAGCCCATAAAGCCTTTTTTCGTTAAAACTTTCTAAATAAGCTTCAAACTCGTTTCCGAGCAATTTCTGCATTTTATCTAAATACTCTTGTGGTAAATTCATATTCTCCAAATCCTTTTCAAAATTCTTAAATATTATTTTAACATTTTATTATTATAATATCAATTGAAAATGTAAAAAAAATATTGTATAATATATCAATAAACTCTTTGGAGGTGTGAAATGTCAAAACAAATTTGGAAACCTGGAACAATACTCTACCCAGTGCCAGTTGTTATGGTCAGCTGTGGAAGTTATGAAAATAGCAACATAATAACAATAGCCTGGACAGGCACAATAAACACAAACCCAGCAATGACATATATTTCAGTTAGGCCAGAAAGACATTCCTACAACTTAATTAAAGAAAGTGGCGAATTTGTAATAAATGTCACAACACAAGCTCTAGCAAAAGCTACGGATTGGTGCGGAGTTAGAAGCGGAAAAGACTATGATAAATTTAAAGAAATGTCTTTAACAAAGGGTAAGGCACAAAAGGTAAACTGCCCTATAATCGAAGAAAGCCCAATTTCAATAGAATGTAAAGTAAAAGAAATAGTTGAGTTAGGCTCACACCATATGTTTTTAGCAGAAGTAGTTTGTGTTCAAGCCGATGAAAAATATATGGATAAAAGCGGAAAATTTAACTTTGAAAAATCAAACCCAATATGCTACTCCCACGGTCAATACTATGGCCTTGGAAAAAACTTTGGGAAATTTGGCTACTCAGTTCAAAAAAAGAAAAGGAAGAAAAAAAATGCAAAAAAAACAACAAAAAATTGACCTAGTTAAATATTGGAAGTATATGTTTTTAGGCTATATGATGCTTGCTTTCATAATTTTAGTCCATTTAAAACAAATGTCTGAAATTTATTTAATTCCAGCTTTTTTCCTCTATTTAATTTTAAGTGCCATTTTCTGCCATAACTATGTTTTAGGTATGATAGGCAACTTCTACTACTTCATAAGAAAGCCAGATAAAGCAAAAAAGTTCTATCAAATTGCTGTTAAAAGAAAAACAAGAAATGTAAAAGCCCTTTATAACTACGCTCTAGATGCACTTCACGAAGGTAGAGCTGAAGAAGCTTTAAGTGTTTTTCAAAGGGCAGAAAAAATAAACACAAAAGTCCTTTTTGAAAAACTAATCCCTCTTGCAATTTCAAGTTGCTATTGGGTTTTAGGGGACATTGATATGGCAATTAAAACAATAAATAATTTGCAAAAAAACTTTAACTACATAAACCCAAACACTTTAACAACTCTTGCATATTTCCATCTTTTAAAAAACGACCTTGAAAAAGCTGAAGCTTTAACAAACGACGCTTTAAAAGATAACCCAGAATATGCCCCAGCTTGGGATAATTTAGGCCAAATTTATTTGGCAAAAAACGACTTTGAAAAAGCTGAAACTTATTTTAAAAAAGCTCTTTCATTTAGAGAAAATATGACAGAAAGCTTGTTTTTTTTAGGCAAAATATATAAATCAAAAGGTGATTTTGAAAACGCTAAAAAATGTTTAGAAAAAGCAAATTCAGGCTATATTTCTGCTCTAAACACAGTAAAAAAAGAAGATATAGAAAGGGAGTTAAAATCTTTAACATTGGTTTAATTTATGAACAATAAATTTAAATTTCTAAAAAACATAGCTATTGGCATTTTAATAGCAATAATTCTTTTAATAATTATGTCTTTTTTTAATAAAGGACGACTTGTTTTTAAAATACCAGATATTTCATCTGTTGCAAAAGTTGAGGTTTTTTATCCAGAACTTTCAAAAGAAAAAATAACCCTCATAACTTATAAAGACATAAGCCGTTCTCTACAAATGTTAAACTTTTTAAACCACGATTTTAAAACAAAAGATGCAACAAATGAAACTCCGTTAATTACAGTTTGCTACACTTTAAAAAACGAAACTCAAATGGTTGTTTCTGCAAACCTTGAAACCCTCTGGTATAAAGACAAGGCCTATAACCTAAAGGATAGAGGTGCTTTTGTTAAAATGGCAGAAGGTCTGTTTTTCTACGATATGGCAGAACAAAAAGAAAGGTCTATTTTTTAGGGCCTTTTTTGTTTTTAAAAATATAAACTTAAATCATTTTATAAAAATTTTTTTCTCAAAAATCTATGTAATATAAAACTTAAAACACATCTCTTTTAACCCTCTCACAAAATAAAACCTTCCCTTAATTTTAAAATCCTAATTTCACCTAAATAAATTTAAAACAAAAAATAGCCCTTTCAGGCTATTTTCTTAAAACTTATATTATAAATCCCCAAATAAAACAGGCAACTTTTCTTTTAATTCTTCTAACAAAGCACAAGCAATTTCTCTAATTTGAGGGTGAGCCTTTATATCAGTTCTAAGTCTAAAGAAGTTTCTCCAAGACCTTAAATTCATAGTAACAACTATTTCAGTTTTTAAACTGTTAGGAAGTATGCTTCTTGCCTCCTCGGGCTTAGCCCCAAGCTCCATTAACTTGTTGTACTCGTTTTCAATGTTTTGCATACTTTTTTCCCAAACTTCATACATAGCCTTTCCACTTTCTGTGCTTTCGTCCCAGAAACAAGGCTTAATAAAAGTAAGCTCGTTTCCAAACTTGTCGTTTGAATAGTTGCAGTATCTAGTGCTTTCTTGGGAATAGCTAGCAATTCTGTGTCTAACTAACTCGTGGGTAACGCCTCTGTCACAAATAAACCTAACAGTAATTTTTTCGTGCTCAATAACAGATTCGTGTCCTCTTTTTATAATGTTAGAAATAAACTTTTCAGCACTTCCCTCGCAAATGTTGCCCTCGCTTTTGTAACAAGTTCTGCCTGCTCTTTCAATTCTTTCCATCATAGCCTTAGGGTTTAAATCGTCAACTATAACATAAGATGGCTTAATAACTTTCATATAACACCTCTACACTATCATCTCTGACCTACCTTCAAGAGCTTTAGCCAAAGTAATTTCATCTATATACTCTAAGTCGCTACCAATAGGCACGCCATTAGCAATTTTAGTAACCTTAACACCTAGTGGCTTTAAAGTTTTTGCAATGTAAGCAGCCGTAATATCTCCATCAATAGTAGGGCTTAAAGCAATAACAACTTCTTTAATGTTTTCGTCAATTCTTCTAACTAGTTCCCTAATTTTAATGTCGTCAGGGCCAATGCCTTTTGTTACGGCAATAAGGCCGTGTAAAATGTGGTATCTTCCGTCAAAGCCCTTAGACCTTTCGTAAGATGCCATATCTCTAGGGTTTTCAACAACCATAATAATGTCCTTTCTTCTACTATGGTCAGAACAAACTTCACAAGGGTCGTTGTCAGTTAGGTTGCAACAAATTGAGCAATATTTAACATCAGTCTTAGCTGATAAAAGGCTGCTAGCAAAAGCCTCAACATCTTCTTTAGGCATATTTAAAACGTGAAAAGCTAGCCTTTGGGCAGTTTTTCCGCCAATGCCTGGCAGCCTTGAAAAATGCTCAATTAATTTGCTTAACGATTCTCCATAATAATTCATTTAAATCACCACTTTTTTAGAAAAGGCCGTTTCCAAGGCCGCCAGTAATGCCACCCATAGCAGAGTTAGCTGCGTCATCAGCTTGGCGAATAGCCTCGTTTACAGCAGTTAAAACTAAATCTTCAAGCATTTCAACATCGTCTGGGTCAACAACATCAGGGTTAATTTGAATGCTCTTAACAACCTTTTTGCCAGTTATAACAACTTTAACAGCACCGCCACCGCTAGTAACTTCAAATTCCTTAACTTCAAGCTCCTGCTGAGCCTGCTCCATTTGTTTTTGCATCTTTTGAGCTTGTTTCATAAGGTTGTTCATATTCATACCGCCGAAACCGCCACCAAAACCTCTTGCCATATCATAATCCTCCTAAATTAATTCTGTTCTATTAATTATATTATAATTTTTAAAAAATATCAATAACCATAATTTTTAATCTTCAAATTGAACAAAACTTCCAAAAGTGTTTTCAAAACTTTCTCTTGTAATTTTGTTTTCCTCTTTTTCTAGGCTAGCCTTTTCGCTAATTCTCTTTTTGTACTTGTCCTCGTTTATAATTTTAACTAAATATTCTTTGCCAAAATACTTTTCAAGCTCTTTAGAAATAATTTCTAAACGGCTTTCCAAATATAACATAGCTCCGTTGTTTTTTGCCACAATAGTTAAACACTCGTCCTCTAAGTAGCAAGCTCTTCCTTGAAGCGAAAGCACAGACCTAACAACAGGGTCTTTTTCTAAAGACATAACAAAGCTGTTCCAGTTTGAAATAACATTTTTAATGTCCTCAGGAATTGCCTTTTCAATTTTCTCCTTGTATTTTTCAACAACATCTTCTTTCTTTTCAACACTTTCGCTATTTTGGCTAATTTTTTCAATTTCTTTTAATTCTTCTTTTTCTAAAGTGCCTTTTTCTATAAAATTACCATTTTCAATTTTTTCTTCTATGTTTTTAAGCCTCTTGTTCACACTTCCAAGGTCGTAAGAAACAACAGGGTTGCAACCTTTAATAGCACAAACTTCAAGTAAAATTCGTGGGTTTTGGCTAAATTTAATTTGGTTTGCAAGCTCAGAAAAACTAGAAATTAAAGTAAGTAAATACTCGTATCCAATTTCTTGCCCCTGCTTTTTTAGCTTTTCTACATACTCTTTAGAATAGTCAAGGGCAACACTTTCCCCGTCAATAGAAATAGCTAAAAGTAAGTTTCTAAAATGTGTTATACAGTCAGCTACAAATTGAGAAATGTCCCTGCCTTGCAAAATAACATTGTCTATAATTTCCATACATAGCCCGCTGTTGCTTTCGTTCATAGCCTCAGTTAATTTAAAAAACACGCCTTTGTCAACAGAGCCTGTAATTTCCATAACCTTGTCTATGTCTATTTCCATTTCGTAATAAAAACTAATGCACTGGTCTAAAATGCTTAAAGCATCTCTCATAGCCCCGTCACTAATTTCGCAAATATACTCAAGGGCATCTTCGCTAACTTTCGCCCCTTCTTCAGCCATATACTCCTTTAAAACGCTAAACATAGTGTCCTTGCTTATTCTGTGAAAATCAAACCTTTGACACCTTGATAAAACAGTAACAGGCATTTTCTGCGGGTCAGTAGTAGCTAAAATAAAAACTACATAGCTAGGTGGTTCTTCTAAAGTCTTTAAAAGGGCGTTAAAAGCCCCGCCAGAAAGCATATGCACCTCGTCTATAATATAAACTTTATACTTGCAGTCAGTTGGCGGGTATTTAACTTCTTCAATAATGTCCCTAATGTTGTCCACACCGTTGTTGCTTGCTGCGTCAATTTCAATAACATTAACGCTTGTGCCTTTTAAAATTTTGCTGCAAACATCACACTTGTTGCAAGGCTTTTCTTCGCCACCATTGCAGTTAATAGCCCTTGCAAATATTTTTGCAGTAGTTGTTTTGCCAGTTCCTCTAGTTCCGCAAAAAAGGTAAGCGTGGTTTATTCTGTTGTTTTCAATTTGGTTTTTAAGAGTTTTAACAATGTGGTCTTGCCCAACAACATCTTCAAACCTTTGAGGCCTAAGCCTTCTGTATAACGCTTGGTAGCTCATACTCCCTCCTTAATTTCTGCAATAATAATTGCCTCGCTTTTTTTAATGTTTTTAAGTGCAAGGTAGATGTATGTAATTAAAATGCCAAAATATATAAGGGCTGAAACTGCAAAGTTAGAAAAATATAAAACTAAAAATAAAACACAAGGGAAAACTCTAACATATACCGCAAGTTTTGTCATAGAAAGGAAAGATAAATCCGCCTTAAATGTCATTAAATTTACAATAAATATTAAACCAACTGTTAATAAAACTTTCATAACAGATAAAATTAAATAAACTATAAACATAGTTAAAGCAAAAATTCCAACCATATAAAGCTCGTTAGTTGGGTTTTTAAAAAATTGAACTAATTGCCACTTGCCAAAGTCGTTAAAAGCTCCGTCGTTAAAGTTAATTAACCTTTTCTGCCTGCCGTCAAAGGAAATCAGCTTGTCTTGGTCAGCAACAATGTAAGTAGTGTATCCTTTAACATCAATGTTTTCAGCCTTTTCATTAACTGAATAATATATTTTAACTCCTAACATTTCGTTAGTATAGTCATATGCTTCGCAATATAGCTGCCCATCTTCTATGTAAAAATCTGGAACATTTTTTTCAATAAATCCAGATATACCGCCAAAATCTTTATACATTTTAACTAAAGGGAGAGTACTAATAATAGAAACTAAAATTATAAAAATTAGGAAAAAACAAAACACCCTGCTAAAATCTTCTAAAACAAGCCTTGGGTATTTTTTAAACCTATAAACTGCCGTTAAAAACTGTTCTCTAAAACTCATAATCTCCTCCAAGAAATAAAACTTTTTTCTTATTATACTACATTCTTTCTTTTTTTACAAACATTTTTCTTTCGCTTTTGTTAAAGCCACAAGGTCTAATTTCAACTGTGTTGTTCTCTCTTTTCTCTCCTTTAATTCCAAGCAAAGTAGCAAAATTTTTGTCCATAAAAGCCTTTTTGTTTTCCACAAAACAAACATATGAGCTTTTAATAAAATATCTGTCCACTTTCATTTTGTAAACAAGGCTTGAAAAAAGGTTCATAACATCTTGGCTTTCAGTAACTCTGTAATTGCTAACAATGCTGTTTTCATATTTTTTAACCATACTAATGTAGTTTACAAAACCAATGTTGTTATATTCTAAAGGAAGGCTATATAACTTCTCCATTTCCATTTTAACAAGGTCGTATTTATATTGACAAGTGTCAATGCTATAATTTGCAACAGCCACATTTAACATAATAGAGCTTTCTTTAAACCTTTTGCAAATTAGCTCACAATCTTCATACATCGAAACAATTTCGCCATTTTCCCTTTCGCTAAAGGCGTTTATTCCAACTAAGTCATATAAATCTTTGTTTGGAGGGTCAACTTTTTTAAAGCTTGGAACGCTCCAAACCAAAACAGCCCTTGGGCATTGTTTTCTAAATATTTCAGCAAAACACTCGTAAATATACTTGTTGTCGCTGTCTATTTGAATAAAAATGTTCACATTTAAATCTCCACAAATTTCAGCAACTTTCTGAACTTGGCTTCCACCAATGCCTTTTTCTAAAATTAACATAGGTGTTTTTTCTTTAGCTAAAATTTCAACTAACCTTTTTCTAGGAAAATTTTCCCCTTTTCTAATATATAAAATATATACTTCGTTTTCTGTCTTTGTGGCTTTTTCAAACTGGCTAATGTCTTTGTAAATAGCCTCATCTTCAATGTATGCTCCGCTTTGAGTGCTTGTTTTTTCAAGCCTTGCTAAATCCCTTTCGTTTTCAAGATAAACAATGTAAGGGGTTTTTAAATTCTCCCTTTCCTCTAATTCAACACTTGTGCTTAAAATAGTAATGGCTAATAAAAGTCCTAAAAACTTCAAAATGTATTCCTCCGTTTTTCTTAATAAAAACTACTCCAAATACACATTTATAGCTTCTAAATAGTGAATGGGAAAGCCGTTTTTGTTAAAAACTTGGTATTTTTTTTCAAAAGCAGAATAAGGAATTGACTTTCTCCCACCATTTTTAGCCTCTAAGTAAAATTTCTCCAAAACTTCAAAAGGCAAGAAATAGCTTTCGTCTTTGTCAGAAAAGTTTACAAGTAGAAAAGCTATGCCCTCGTTTTTTTGAAATTCACTCATAAAATCAAGCTGGTGCTGGTGTATATTTTGTAAAGGTAGCCTGCCTTGAGCAGTTTGCTTTGCATCAAAACAAATTGGTATTCCTTGAGCTGCCCCAATGTAGTCTACAGTAGATTTTTGGTCAAAATATGCAAGGGTTATAACCCCCTTAGACTTGTCCAGCTTAATAGGAGTAATTGGTGTTGGTATCTTCTGTATTATAGCCAAACCCCTTTGCCTATATACCTCGTTAGTCATATTAATTAGCTCCTCAAACCCACTTCCTCTAAGGCCTCTGCTGTTCCAATATCCCATTTTAATCACCTCTAATTTTCTTTATTGCATATATGCTTGCGCTTTTTAAATCTTCAAACTCGCTTTTAGAAAATGTTTCTAAAACCTCTAAACAATCCCGCCTTTTCATATTTCCAATTGCAATAAGGGCGTTTCTTTGAAGGGTTCTTTTCCCTCTCCAGCCACAAGCTGTGTTTCCATAAACGTTTTTAAATTCTTTGTTTGTCATTTTTAAAAGCTCAATTAAGTCAGGGTATGCAAGCTCGTTTTCTTCAAATTTAAAACCTTTGTTAAAAGGGCAAACTCTTTGGCAAATGTCACAGCCATAAATTTGCTTTGAAATTAAACTCGCCTTTTCCTTAGACAAAACGCCTTTTTCTTGGGTAATGTAAGATATACACTTTTCATATTCACACCCCTTTAAACTAATTGCCTTTGACGGGCAATAATCTAAACATAAAGAGCAACTTCCACAGCTAATATGCTCCCTTTTTTTAACTTGCCACTTTTCATATTCAATGTCAGTTAGCATATACCCAATAAAAAACATTCCGCCAATGTCTTTGTTAATAACACTTCCGTTTTTCCCTCTAACCCCTAAGTCGCACCTAATTGCAACATCTCTGTCAGAAAGAGGCCCCGTGTCGCAAAATATTTTACACTCACTTTCCTTAAAAAGCTCGTCTTTAAGTTTTTTAAGCTTTTGCTCAATTAAAATGTGGTAATCAAGGCCAATAGCCCCGCTAGATAAATTTCCTCTAACTTTCCCATCTTTAATAAACTTGTATTTAACATTGTAACTAAGGCCAATTGCAACAATGCTTTTAACATTTTCCATAGTTAAACTAGGCCTTGTTCTAAAGTCTATGTCATAGTCAATAAAAGGAACTTTCTTCCCTTTTAAACTTTCTCTTAACTCAATAAAATCCTCGCTTTTGCCAACACCAGCAATTATATTTTCTTTTCTTGCAAAATCTTGTAATTTCTCAAATAACATTTCATCACCAATTTTTAATTATACCACACTTTAATTGATTTGTAATTATTTTATGCTTGCTTTTATGCCACTTTCATTATATACTTATACTATATAATATGTTTAAGTAATTTACAATTTTTTAGATAAAGGAGTTTTGGTAATGACACCAAGAAACAATAAACCTCTAAAGTTTAAGGGCAACAACTCTGGGCCGATGATTTTCCCTCTTCACCCAAATAATATGTCCAAAAATAAAATGTTCCCTAAAAACAGAAGAAAACCCCTTAATTTAAGGCCACTTCTTCTTTTAATTTTGCTTTTAGGCTTCATTTCTTTAATAGGCTATGTCGGCTCAAGGGCAAATGCTGTTGCAGTTTATGTTGATAACGAAATAATAGGCTACATAAAAGACACAAACACATCTGAAGAAGAGCTAACTAAACTTGTTGTGGCTAAATTAAAACAAGATGTAGGAAGTAACATTGAGCTTAACGAAACAATTAGCCTTAAAAAATCAGGTGGGCTTTTTAAGAAAAAAGAAGATGCAGAGCAGGTAATTTCCAAAGTTTGCCAAACAGTTTCCTACAACCAAGAAGCAACTAAAATTTTAGTTGATGACAAAGATTTTTGCATAGTTTCAAACATTGAATCTGCAAGAGAGGCTCTTAAAATTGTTTTAGAAAACTATAAATGCCCTGAAGGCACAGCTCAGCCAGAGTTTGCAGTTAGAATTAGCACAGCAAACACTTTTGTAGATAAAAACAGCGTAAACACTCCAGAAGAGGCTGCAAAACTTTTAAGTGCTACACACCAAGTAACAAAAGACTACACAGTTGTTTCAGGGGACACTTTTGGAAGCATAGCCTCTAAATTTGGTATGACTGAAAGCCAGCTTCTTTCAGCTAACCCGTCAATAACAGAAAGCACAAAAACAAACATTCAAGCAGGCCAAACTTTAAAAGTTGTTTCAACTGAAACAGTTCTTCCAATTAGAACTTTCGGCCTTGAAACAGTGACAGAAACAATAGACTATGACACAATTACAAGGCGTAATTCTAACGAGCCTTCTTCCTACCGTAAAGAAATTAGAGAAGGCGTTGAAGGCGAAAAGGAGGTTTCTAGGAAAATTCCTTATGTAAACGGCGTTAGAATGGGCGAAATTCAAACAAGCGAAAAAATAATTAAAGAACCTGTTGATAGAATAATAGAAGTTGGTAGCTCAAGAAGTAGCTCAAGAAGTAGCTCAAGAGATAGCGACGATGAATAAAATTAATTTAAAAGAGTTGAGTTTTTAAACTCGGCTCTTTTTTTCTTGTCTATTTTTTTAACTTGTGGTAAAATTTTACTTAAAAAAAATAAAAGAGGTGTAACTAATGAAAAATTTCCTAAAAAGAAAAGATGTAGTTTTCTCATCTAAACGCTATTTAATTGATGCAATGTCAGCTATGGCACAAGGCCTTTTTGCCTCCTTGCTAATAGGCACAATTCTTTCCACTTTAGGTTCTCAATTAAATTTTTCTCTTTTAGAAGAAGTTGGAGAATATGCAAAACTAGCTTCAGGTTCTGCAATGGCAGTTGCAATTGGCTTTGCCTTAAAATGCCCGCCCCTAGTTTTGTTTTCTTTGGCAGCTGTTGGAAACTGTGCAAACTCCCTTGGCGGAGCTGGTGGCCCTCTTGCCGTTTTAATAGTTTCAATCATTTCCGCTGAACTTGGAAAAATAGTTTCAAAAGAAACAAAAATAGACATTTTAGTAACCCCTTTAGTAACAATTTTTTCAGGGGTTTTGCTCTCTATTTTCTTTGCCTCCTACATTGGCGTTTTTGCAAGCTATGTAGGTAAAATAATAATGTGGGCAACTGAACTTCAACCTTTCCTAATGGGAATTTTAGTTTCTGTTTTAGTTGGAATAGCTTTAACTTTGCCAATAAGTAGTGCTGCAATTTGTGCCTCCCTTAACCTAACTGGCCTAGCAGGAGGGGCTGCTTTGGCTGGTTGTTGTGCTCAAATGGTTGGCTTTGCTTTTATGAGCTTTAAAGAAAACGGGGTAAATGGCCTAATTTCTCAGGGAATAGGAACTTCAATGCTCCAAATGGGAAACATTGTTAAAAACCCAAAAATTTGGCTTCCCCCAATAATAACATCTGCAATAACAGGGCCTTTGGCAACTTGTGTTTTTAAACTTCAAATGAATGGCCCAGCAGTTTCTTCAGGAATGGGAACTTGTGGCTTTGTTGGGCAAATTGGGGTTTATAGTGGCTGGGTTTCAGACATAGAAAAAGGTCTTAAAAGCGCTATAACGCCTTTTGATTTAATTTCCCTTTTCTTAATTAGTTTTCTTCTTCCCGCCCTTATAACACTTTTTGTTTCACAAATTTTTAGAAAAAAAGGCTTAATAAAAGAAAACGATTTAAAACTATAAAATAAAAAAGACGCCCTAAGGCGTCTTTTTTAATATCCTAATAAATTTGGTAAAAACATAGAAATGCTAGGAACAAATGTAACAAACATAAGAACAATAAAAATAGCTACATAGTATAATAATAAAGGCTTAATAACTTCCTCTATTTTTGCTCCAGCCACTCTAACGCCAACAAACAAAATGTTTCCAACTGGTGGCGTAATAGTTCCAATACAAAGGTTCATAATTAACATAATTCCAAATTGAATAGAGCTCATACCAAGGCTAGTGCAAACTGGCAAAAATATTGGCGTAAAAATTAAAATTGCAGGAGTAATGTCCATAAAAGTCCCAATAAAAAGCAAAGCAAGGTTTATAATTAATAAAATTATGACTTTGTTTTCGCTTAAGCCTAAAAGCAGGCTTGAAATAGCGTTTGGAATGCCAGTAAAAGCCATAACCCAAGCCATAATGCTTGAAACACCAATTAAAAAAACAATAATTCCAGTTGTTTCAGCACTAGATTTTATAATTTCATAAAGGTCAGAAATTTTAATTGTCTTGTATATAAAAATTGATAATATAAGGCTGTAAACAACTGCCACAACAGAACCCTCAGTTGCCGTAAAAACGCCTTTAACAATTCCGCCAATAACAATAACAATTAATAAAAGGCTTGGTATTGCATCTAAAGCAATTTTAACCCCCTCTTTAAAACTGTAATTAACACTGCTAGTATATCCTCTTTTTTTAGCAATAAAAAAGGCAACAATCATACAAGCTAAGCTCCATAAAATTCCAGGAATATAACCAGCCATAAAAAGAGCTGCCACAGATGTTCCTCCACTAACAAGAGAGTAGGTAATAAGCACGTTGCTAGGAGGAATTAAAAGGCCAGTTGGAGCAGTTGCAATGTTCACAGAAGCAGAGTAGTCTTTGCTATACCCCTCCTTTTCCTCTATTGGCCCAATAATAGTTCCCATAGCAGAGGCAGAAGCAACACCAGAGCCACTAATAGCACCAAACATCATATTAGCTAAAGTGTTTGTGTGGGCTAAAGCCCCAGGAATTTTTCCAGTTAAAAGCTTTGCAAAGTTAATAAGCCTAAGAGCTATTCCACCTCTGTTCATTATGTTTCCAGCTAAAATAAAAAACGGTATTGCAATAAGAGTAAAAACACTAATGCCAGAAAACACTCTTTGAGCGCCAGTAATAAGGGCAGAATTTGCGTTTAAAACTGGCAAAATAGCTAAAATTGAAGAAATTCCAATTGCAATAGAAATAGGAGCGCCTAAAAGCAGTAATAACAACAAAATAAAGGCTATAATTAAAGCACAAATTAAAGCTATATTCATTTTTTACCTCCCAAAATTCTAATAATGTTTAAAATGCCATATATAAAAACAATAACCCCACTAAGTGGAATAACAAAATAAATATATGACATAGGCACGCCAAGAGAAGCCG
This sequence comes from uncultured Clostridia bacterium, assembly GCA_944384235.1. Lineage (GTDB taxonomy): Bacteria > Bacillota > Clostridia > Lachnospirales > CAG-274 > Gallispira. The sequence continues at coordinate 75,113 of CALWSP010000017.1, read as the reverse complement.
TAATTTGGGTTGAGGTTAAGTTTGTAATAGCAACGCCACCATAAATTAAAACAAAAGCAGAAAATAAAATTATCATAACCTCGTTAAAAACTTCAATTGCTTTTCTGGTTTTAATGTTCAACTTTTCCACAAAAAATGTCATAGCCATATGCCCTCTTTTCCCAAAAACCATAGCAGCACTTAACATAGCAAGCCAAGTAAAAGAATAAGTCAAAAGTTCTTCAGAAACAGTGCTGGGGCTGTTAAAAACATATCTAGTAATAATTTGATAGCTACCAACAATAACTATTAAAACAAACAATAAAATACATAGCCACTCTAAAAACTTGTCAAAAAATTTAATCATTTTCTTCCTCCTTGTTAATTTCTTGTATTCTCTCGTAAATTGGTCTTAATTTTTCATTTTCCTCAACTAACTGTTTTTGAAGTGGCAAAACTTTTTCTTTAAACCTTTCAACATCTACCTTTCTAAACTCAACCCCCATTTTTTCTGCCTCTTGTTTTGCTCTTTCCACCTCAACAAGCCAAGCCTTTCTTTCAACCTCGGTTGCAATGTCGCTTGCTTTGTAGAAAATTTCCCTTTCTTCTTCGCTTAAACTCTCTAAAAACCTAACATTTCCAATTAACATATCAGGCACCATTTGGTGCTGGTCGTATATATAATATTTTGCAACTTCTCCGTGCTTGTTGTTTGTTAAAGCAAGCTCGTTGTTTTCCGCCCCGTCAATAACACCTTGCTGAATGGCAGTGTAAACTTCGCCAAAACTCATAGGTGCTGCCGCTGCACCAAAAGCCTTAACCATACTAACATTAGTTGGGCTTTGCTGAACTCTTAGTTTTAACCCCTTTAAATCCTCAGGTGTGCTAATTGGCATAGTTGTGTAAAAGTTTCTTGTTCCAGCGTCAAACCAAGTAACAGCCTGAAAGCCAGAACTTTTTGTAGATGGATATAACTTTTCTCTAATTTCCTTGTCCTCCATAGCCTTGTAATAGGCACTAGTGCTGTTAAAAAGGTAAGGAATGCTAAAAACAGAATAAATGTTGTCAAAAGTTTCCAAATTTCCCGTGCTACAAACAACAAAATCTATTGCACCAGTTTGTGTCAACTCAATTGCCCTAACAGAACTGCCTAAAAGCTCGTTAGGAAAAATTTGAACATCAAACTTGTCCCCAAGCCTGTCCTCAACATACTTTTCAAACTCTAAAAGCCCAATGTGGTCAGGGTGAGCTTCGCTTTGCGAGTGGGCTATTCTAACAATTCTTTTGCCGTTGTTTATACTTTGGCAACCACATAAAAAGCAAAAAACTAGCAAAAGAGGAAAAAACCTAATTTTTTTCATTTCATAACCTCCAAAAAAATATCATTTTAATTATTTATGCCCAAAATTAAAAAAATTATAAAAATAGACTAATTTTATGTATAAATGTTCTAAATTTGTTTGACATTTTTTGCATTTTAATTTATAATTATATATATGTTAGGGGTATTTTTATTTTTTTACACAGGAGGGATATTATGTCTGCATTCATTTTAGACAAACTTTTAGAGCTTCAGGAGAAAAACGCTTATCCTCTCCATATGCCTGGGCATAAAAGAAATTTAAATTTTATGCCTTATGATTTTAGGACTATGGATTTAACAGAAACAGGTGAAGTAGATAACCTACATAACCCACAAGATATAATTAAAAGCTCTCAGTCTGCTATGGCTGAGCTTTTAGGTGCAGAACATAGTTTCTACCTTGTAAATGGTGGAACTAGTGGTGTTGTTTCTGCTATTTTAGGCTCTTGCAACGAGGGGGATTATGTTCTTGTTGCTTCTAATTGCCATAAAAGTGTTTACAACGCTTTAACTCTTTCAGGGGTTAAACCAATTTATATCTCCCCAGAAATAACTGAAGAAAGCCTTTGTGGCGGAATAAATATAAGAAATTTGTTTAGAGCTTTTGAAAATTATGATATAAAAGCTGTAATAATAACAAGCCCAACTTACGAGGGCTTTACTTGCGACATAAAAACAATTGCAGATGTTGCACATAAACATAATGCAATTTTAATAGTAGATGAGTGCCACGGTTCCCACTTTGTCTTTTCAGATAAATTGCCACACACAGCTTTAAGCCAAGGTGCAGACATAGTTGTTAATAGCTGGCATAAAACTTTGCCTGCTTTAAACCAAGCGGCTGTTTTAAGCGTTAAATCAGATAAAGTTGACATTCAAAGAATTAAAGATTCTGTTTCAATGACAAACACTACCAGCCCGTCATACCCTATTTTAGCCTCAATAGACTACGCTAGGGAGCTTTTAACAACAGATAAACACCTTTTCACTTCCTACCTTGAACTTGTTAGGGAGGCAAGAGCTGAGCTTGTCCATTGTAAAGTTTTAAAACTTGTAAATGAAAGCATAAAAGGCGAGCACGATATATATGATATAGACATAACACGCTTTACAATTATGGTGCGTTCTGAAATGAGTGGAAGTGATGTAGCAAAGATACTTCTTGATAAATACAACCTACAAATCGAAATGGCAGGCCCACACCACATAATTGCAATAACATCAGTAGCTGACGATGAAAAAGGAATTAAAAAGTTTGTAAAAGCAATAACAGACTTAGATAAAAAGCTAGAAAGAAAATTCATAGAAAAAATTCCTTTCACAAGCCCAAATGTTTTTGAGCCAGAAATGACGCCAAGGCAAGTTTTCTATTCACAAAAAGAATATCTCCCTTTAGATAAGGCTGTAGGCAAAGTTCCAGCCTCAATAATTATGCCTTATCCCCCTGGAATTCCAGTTGTTTCTTTGGGCCAGAAATTTACAAAAGAAAATTTAGAAAACATTAGGTTACTTCAACATCAAGATGTAAATATTATAGGTATAGAGGATAATAAAATTTTAGTAGTTAAGTCTTAATTTTTTTAATTTTCCTCTTGAAAAATCTCAAAATATGTTATATTATGGCATAATAAGGAGGGATAAATATGAATATACCAATTAGCTTTGAAGAAATTTTATACGCTGCTTTAATTGCTTTTTTCATAACTTGGTTTATAAACAATGGAATTAAAATTAGACAGCTTTTAAAGGCTACCTCTGTCACTATTTCAGGCCCTAAAGACATAGCTTCAGTAATGAATAGATGCTACACTCTTTTCCCTTTAGAAAAAATAGAATATAAAGGTACGACCTTCACAAGAGGTATGAAAGTAAAAATAACAACCTCAAACAACACAGATTTTATTGGCGAATTTATAGGTGGCAACTCACAAAATATGGTTTGCATAAAAACAAACAAATATATAGTTGCACACAAAATTAATAACATAATCAATATGATAAAAATAGACGAATAAAAAAGACCGGTAGGCTTTGCCCTATCGGTCTTTTAATCTTTCTAAAATTAAATTTTCAAAAGCTTTTAGGAAAATAAGGGAGTCCTCTTTTTTCCTTTTTTTCGGTCCTTTAACCCTTTCGCCCATTAACCTTGCCTTTTTTGAAATGTACCTTTGCATAATTAAGGTGTCTATGTTCTTTTCTGTGTATAACATACCGCTTTGCTTTATGCAAACTCCACCTTTAGTTAAAACTAAACTTGCAAGGCCATAGTCCCCCGTAACAACAACATCGCCTTTTTCGCACCTGTTTAAAAGAACCATATCAGCACTATCCCTGCCACAGTCAGCAATAATAACCTTGCTGTAATCAGAAGTTAAAATGTGGCTTGTGTCGCAAACTAAAATAGCTTCTACTTCGTGTTTTTTGCACACAAACTCAACTTCCTTAACAACAGGGCAAGAGTCTGCATCAACTAAAACTTTCATTTTTTAAACCCCTTAAAACTTAATCTTCCTTGCTCATTTCAACAGCTCTGTAAATGTCAATTTCGTTAATTTTGTAGGCTATATCCTCGCCATAATATAAAGAGCCAAAGGCTTTTTTAACAACTTTAAATTTAAATTTAGAAACAAAGTCCCCAAGTTTTTTAGAAGCCCTGCTCCCAGAAAGAATTTGCATAATTTTAGTGGTAGATATATACTCGTTGTCCATTGGCATAAAATACCCACCAAGCCTACCTTCAACAATTTTGCAAATTAAATAATCTAAGTTGCCAACATATAAAACACTTCTTTTGTTTTTAATTTCAGGTAAAATTGGAAGCTTAGCAATTTTCCTTAAACTTCTAAAGTTTCCATAACAACCTTTCCCGTAAACTAAAGGTGGCCTAACAATTGTAACTTTAAACTTGTCATCTTCAATTTCCTTTAAAGCCTTTTCAGCCTTTAACTTGCTCTTTCCATATAAAGTTTTAGGCTCTAAAGGAGTGTCTTTGTTTATTTCCCCCTCCTCTAAGCCATAAACAGCCATAGAACTAAGAAAAATAAAGTGTTTAACGCCACAAGGCTTAGCTCTTTTAGCAAGGTCCATAGTTAAGCCATAATTAATTTTGTCATATTCGTTTTTAAACTTTTCTTCTTTTTTATGAACAATAGCTGCGCAATGAATAATAGCGTCAACATCTTTTAAGTTTAAATTTCCAACACCTTTTCTTAAAGAAACACAAGTAGCGTTATGCCCTTTTTGTTTCAAATAATTTGCTAAGCTATTTGATATATAACTGTTTTTTCCTGTTAAAATAATGTTCATCTTCTGCCCTCCTTTACGCCCTCAGCTTTAAAGACAGCAACAAAAGTTTTTAAAATAATTAAAACATCAAATAAAAAACTCATTTTTTCTTTGTATTCTCCGTCGTAAAAAGCCTTTTTGTCAATTTCAAGCTCATCTCTACCCATAATTTGAGCCAAGCCAGTTAAACCAGGCAAAATGTCGTTTGCCCCGTATAAATCCCTTTTTTCAATAAGGTCATATTGGTTAAATAAAGCAGGCCTTGGCCCAACAATAGACATATCCCCTTTTAAAATGTTAAAAAGCTGGGGCAACTCGTCTAAACTAGATTTTCTTAAAAACTTTCCAACCTTTGTAATGTAAAGGTCAGGGTTTTCAAGCAAATGGGTTGGCATATTTTTAGGAGTATCCATCTTCATAGACCTAAATTTTAAAATGTAAAATTCCTTTTTCCCTTTCCCAATTCGCCTTTGCTTAAAAAGAATTGGCCCTTTGTCCTCAATTTTAATTAAAATTGCAATTATAATAAAAAGCCAGCTAAAGGCTATGATTGCAAAAAAACTTAATAATATATCAAAAAACCTTTTAATATACTTATACATTCATATTCTCCTTTGGAACATAGTTTGGAACAATCTCCTTAATAACATCTCTAATAACAATATCTTCGCCATTTAAAGCATTTTCTAGCTTTTCTAACTTGCTTTTAAAATTAGAATAGTCCATCTTAAAAGGTGCAGTAACAAAAATTTTGTCCTCAAAAACAAGCTCCATAGTGTCTTTTTCTTCGCTCATAATAAGCTCCTCGTATAGCTTTTCGCCCTTTCTAAGACCCACATATTCAATTTTAATGTCTTTATCTGGCGTAAAGCCTGATAGCCTAATAAGTTTTCTAGCAAGGTCATCAATTTTAACTGGCTCTCCCATATCAAGAACATAAATTCTTCCACTGTCGTTTAAAGCAGCTGCCTGCATAACAAGCCTACAAGCTTCAGGAATTGTCATAAAAAACCTTGTAATGTCCTTGTGGGTAACAGTAACTGGCCCGCCAGCTTTAATTTGGTTTTGAAAAATAGGAATAACACTTCCGTTGCTACCTAAAACATTTCCAAACCTAACTGCAACAAACTTTGTTTTGCTGTGCCTTGAAAAGTCTTGAATAATAAGCTCAGTAATTCTCTTTGTAGCCCCCATAATGTTTGTAGGGTTAACTGCTTTGTCAGTTGAAAGCAAAACAAAATGGTCGCTACCATATTTGTCAGCATATTTAGCTATGTTTAAAGTGCCAAAAACATTGTTTTTAACAGCTTGCTTAGGCACATCTTCCATTAAAGGAACGTGCTTGTGAGCTGCTGCGTGAAAAACAACATTAGGCCTGTGTTTTTTAAATAAATCTTCAACACATTCCCCGTCTCTAATGCTTCCAATAATAACAATAGCCTTTGCTTTTTCTCCATATTTTTGCTTTAACTCGTTTAAAAGCTCGTAAGCGTTATTTTCATAAATGTCAAAAATAATAAGTAGCTTAGGCTCAAATTTAATAATTTGCCTGCAAAGCTCGCTACCAATTGAGCCGCCACCGCCAGTAACTAAAACAACTTTGTCCATAATATATTCAGATATTTTTCTAATGTCAATTTGAACTTCCTTACGGCTTAAAAGGTCAGAAATGCTAACATCTCTAATTCCGTTGTAGCCACTAATGTCGCTAAGGGGCGGAATAATTTTAAGCTCACAGTCTGTGTTTGTGCAATAGCCAGCAATTCTGTTAATGTCAGAGTTGTTAGCTGATGGAATAGCAATAATAATTTCGTCTATTTCATACTCCCTTGCAAGCCTAGGTATGTTAGCAGTGTCGTAAGTCACTCTAACTCCCATAATGTTGGTGTTGTTTTTAACATAATCATCGTCCACAACCAAAACAGCCATTTTGTCCTCGTAGCCCTTTTCAGAGTTTATAATGCTTCTAACAACATTGTATCCACTATAACCAGCCCCAACAACAAGCACCCTTTTTTTGCCACTTTTTTTGTCAAAAAAATGCTCAACATTAATTCCAACTCTTTTAACAAACCTGTATCCAGAACGGGAGAAAACAAAGAAAATAATGCTAATAACCCAAGCAATAATCATCATTCTTTTAGGCAACTCAAAATTAATTTTGCTACTTAAAAAATAAACATAATATAAATATATGCTCAAAAATATAATTGAATTTGCAATAATAATTTTGTATAAATCGTCAATGCTTGCATACTTCCAAAGATTTTTGTAAAAACTAAAAATTTTATAAACCAAAACCCCTAAAATAGAGGCAATTAAAAACGTGTGACTGTACCAAAGCCAAACTTCTTTTGGAATTAAAACTCCGCTTCCGCTAGGAAGCCCAGGAATGCTTCCACCAAACCAAAGGCAAATAGATAAAATAATAGATATGTTAATAATTAAAATGTCAAGAAGTATATATATAGTTTTCTTTTTCAACTTCTCGTTATTAACATTTTTTAAGTTCTCCATTTTTAAAAACCTCCGTTAATTTTCATTTGCCTTTTCTAAACCTTTGTCACCTTTAACAAAATTTGCACCAAAACCAGCACCAATTAAAGCCCAGAAAACAGGAGAAACAGACACAACGCTGTCAGTTGTCATACCACAAGCTAAATACGCTATAACTCCAGCTACAATAGCAAGCCTAATAGAGTTTAAGAAATTGTTGTTTTCTTTAACAACTAGCTTAATAGTCTGAATAATGTAATAGCCAAAAAATGCAACCATTAAAACAAGAGATAAAAGACCAGTGTTAATTCCCACTTGTAAAAAGAAGTTGTGAGGCTTGTCAACAATTACATAAGGGTTGCCTAAAATAACTAGCTTGTCCTTTGCGTCATCTTGAGGGAACTCAAAAACAAAGTTGTCAACTCCAGCACCAATAATAATGTTTTTAAAAAGTAAAGGAATGCTTCTAGACCAAATGTAGCCTCTGTTAGAACCAAGCCTTTCAATTCCTTCAAAACCAAAACTCTTTGTTTCTTTGTTAATATCTAACGGGTAGCCAAACTTGTCAAGGAAAGTCAATTTCCCGTCAACTTCCCCAAAAATAAAACTTGTTTCATACCCTGTGCTGTCAACGCCAGTTAAAGTAGCAACATACACATCTTTCCCTCTCATTTGGTAAAGATATAAATTCCAAGTTAAACCACTTGAGTTAAAAACATACTTTGTTCCAGTTTCGTTGCTCTCCATTTTTTCTTGGCTTTCAGGAACTAGAACCTCTCCGTTAAATAAAAGTTGAGTGTTCTCTCTGTTGTAGTCAATTGAATAAACGCCAGCTTTTGTGAAAATGTCCCCACGCATACCGTTAATTTCAATGTCCTCGTAAAAGCTTGCAGAACTTGTCATTTCTTCGCCACTTGAAAGAGCATTAACAATTATGTTAAACTTTTGAACAATAGTTGCGTTAGTGGCAAATAAAGCAATTGTAGAAACAAGGGATAAAACTAAAATAACTAAAGAAGTGTAAAAATATCTCTTTTTCTTAAAAAGGCAAACAAGGCTAATTAAAATAATAAAACCAACGCCAGCAAAAAGCCCTAAAAGGCCACCAACAGAATTTGCTCCAATAGTGCAAATAATAAGTAAAATAGCAAGTAAAATAGAGGCAAACTTTAACTTTGACTTAGGCAAATAAACGCCTAAAATTGCAAACATAGAGCCAAGCATACCAAAGAACATACCCGCACAGTTAGGGTTATATAATGTAGCAAAAACAGAATCAAATTTAATTTTAATTCCAGAACTGTTTCCGCCTAAAACCAATTTTTTATAAAGCTCGTTTTCAAAAGGGTTTACCCCAACAAACTGTAAAAAGCCAAAAAGCCCAACAAATAGGCCAGATAAAAAGAAAATATACATCATAATTTTAAGCCTTTTAAAATCAGAGCTGTATGCCATAGCTACAATCATAAAGACCATATAACAAGCCCAAACAAAAAAGCCTTCAAACCTTTCAGTTATACCAAAAAAAGATGTTCTTAAATGGCCTGAAAAAAGGCTAGAAATTAAAGCAAAAATAAGATAAATTAGAGCAAAGAAAACGGGCTTTGACTTAAAATTAATTCCAAAACCATCTTCGCCTAAAATTTGAAAAGCCATAAAAAGTGAAATAACAACTCCCATAATTAAAATCATAACAGACTTGCTGTATGAAAAAAAGTCGCTAACACTTTGGCTAGACCTAATAACGCCATATTCTTCTGGGCTAACAGTTATAATGTTTGCCTTGCAAACAAGCGGAATAACGGCTATAACCACAAAAAGAAGAAAAGTCATTATTTTGTCAGATGAGTTTAATTTTTTATCTATCATAATACACCACCTAAATCTAAATTTTTTATTTTAATTATACCATAAACCTAGCTTTTTTACAACAATACAAATATTTCAATAAAAAAAGAGAAAGCAAAAGCCTCCTCTTATAAATCTTTTTCCATATTTTCAAGCTCGCTTAACTTGTAGGAAAGCGTCATAACGCTGTCAGTTAGGTGAACGTTTTCCACAATAACATTGTCAGGAGTGTTAAGGTCTATGTGGGAAAAATTCCAAATGCCTCTAACTCCGTTTTCAACTAAAATAGGCGAAATTTGTGGAGCGTTGCTTTTAGGTATAGAAAGAACAGCAATGTCAACTTTGTTGTTTTTCAAAAAAGTTTCAAGGTTAGCAACATCGTCAATAACAATGTCGCCAGCCATTTTGCCAATAATTTCTTTGTTGTTGTCAAAAGCACCTATAAAGTTAAAGCCCCTTTTTTTAAAGTTCCCATAATGAGCAAGAGCTTGCCCTAAGTTGCCTGCACCAATGATAATAAGGTTGTATTCTCTGTCAAGGCCTAAAATCTTTTTAATTTCCTCGTAGAGCATTTCAACATTGTAGCCATATCCTCTTTGGCCAAAACAACCAAACTTGTTTAAATCTTGCCTAATTTGAGAGGCAGTAACATTCATTCTTCTACTAAGTTCGCTAGAAGAAATTCTAGTTATTCCGTTTTCAAGCAAATCTCCTAAATATCTGTAATATCTAGGCAACCTTTTAATAACAGCTATGGAAATTTTTTCATTCTCAATTTTACTCATAATAATCCACCCTTTAACCTTTCTTCCATTATAAAAGAAATATATTTTTTTGTCAATGTTTTACTTTAATTTAACTGCATTTTCTGATAAAATAGAATAATGAATTAAAAAATACGGAGGTATAAAATGATTTTAGCACTTAATAATGTGTCAAAAGCCTTTGGCACAGATGTAGTTTTAGAAAACATTTCATTCCATATAGAAGATAAAGAAAAAGTTGCTTTAATAGGCGTTAACGGAGCTGGAAAGTCAACTCTTTTTAAAATAATAACAGGTGAGTTAAGTCAGGATAGTGGCGAAATAGTTATGCCAAAAAACGCAACAATTGGCTATTTCTCCCAGAACCTTGAAATAGATAGCCAAAAGTCAATTTATGCTGAACTTTTAACAGTTTTTAAACCTCTTATGCTAATGGAGCAAGAGCTTAGGGATTTAGAATCTCAAATGTCTGGTAAAAGCGGTAGTGAACTAGAGGAAATAATGAATAGATATTCTGCCCTTTCCCACAAAATGGAGGAGCTAGATGGATATAGCTACCAAAGCAAAATAAGAGGTGTAATAAAAGGCCTTGGCTTTAGCGAGGAAGAAAGCACACAAAAAATAAACGAGCTTTCAGGTGGCCAAAAAACTAGAGTTGCCCTTGGCAAACTGCTCTTAAAAGAACCTGACCTTCTTTTGCTAGACGAGCCTACAAACCACTTAGACATTGAAGCAATAAACTGGCTTGAAGAATTTTTAAAATCTTATAAAGGTGCAGTTGTAATTATTTCCCACGATAGATACTTTTTAGATAAGGTTGTTAAAAAAGTTATAGAGCTTGAAAATAGAAAAGCTAAAGAATATTTTGGAAACTACTCCTACTATGCTGAAAAAAAGTTAGTTGATAGAGAAATAGCCTACCATCAGTATATTAACCAACAAAAAGAAATTAAAAGACAAGAAGAAGTAATTAAAAAGCTAAAAGAGTTTAATAGAGAAAAGTCCATAAAAAGAGCTGAAAGTAGGGAAAAACAGCTAGAGAAAATTGAAAGAATAGAAGCTCCTGAAAATCTTCCAGAGAAAATGCGTCTTTCAATTAAACCTGTTAAAGAAAGTGGAAACGATGTTTTAAACGTTGAACAACTTTCTATGGCTTTTGATGAAAACGAGCTTTTTAACAACATTTCTTTTGAAGTTAAAAAAGGTGAAAAAGTCGCTTTAATTGGCAGAAACGGCATAGGCAAAACAACTCTTTTTAAAATAATTTTGTCTAAATTAAAGGCTAAGTCTGGAACATTTAAACTAGGTGCAAATGTAATAATTGGCTATTATGACCAGGAGCAGTCAGACTTAAACTTAAATAAAACTATTTTTGATGAAATCGCAGATTCCTACCCAACTTTAACTAAAACACAAATTAGAAACGTTTTGGCTGCCTTTGTTTTCACAGGCGATGAAGTGTTTAAGAAAATATCTACTTTAAGTGGCGGCGAAAAAGGACGAGTTGCTCTTGCAAAAATTATGCTCTCCCAAGCTAATTTTCTAATTTTAGACGAGCCTACAAACCACCTTGACATAACATCTAAAGAAATTTTAGAAAACGCTTTAAAAAGCTACGAAGGAACAATTTTATACATCTCCCACGATAGATATTTCATTAATTCCACAGCCACAAAAATAGTTGAGCTAACTAAAACAAAAGCAAATACCTACCTTGGAAATTATGACTACTACTTAGAAAAAACAAAAGAAAACACTTTAACTGAAGTTGAAACTAAAGAAGCCTTTGAAACAGAAAACAAAATAGATTGGAAAAAACAAAAAGAACTTCAAGCTATACAAAGAAAAAAAGAAAATCAAATTAAAAAAATTGAGGAAGAAATTTCAGCTCTTGAAGAAGAAATCTCCTCTTTAGACACTCTTTTGTCTAGCCAAGAAGTTTGCACAAACTCAGTTAGAACAAGAGAAATATTTGAACAAAAACAAGTCCTTGAAGAAAAACTTGAAAACCTCTTTGAACAATGGGAAGAACTTAGCCAATAAAAAAAGCCTACACTTTTATGTGTAGGCTTTTTTGTAAATAAATTTTTTAATCCCCAAAAGATATGCCAATGTTTCTTGCTGATAAAATCATTTGGTCGTTTTTTTGAACACTTTTAAGCTTTCCAGCAACTTCAGATAAAGGAATAGCCACAATTTGCCCATCTTTCATTCCAACCATATTCCCATATTCTTTTTCCATAATTAAATGAGCGGCAAATGTGCCAAACCTAGTACATAAAATTCTGTCATAAGGGTTAGGCGAGCCACCTCTTTGAATGTGCCCAGGAACAGCAACTCTAACTTCGTGGTCGCTAACGGCCATAATCTCGTCTGCAATTCTAAAAGCAATAGATGGCTGGGTCATTTTTTCTCTAGCCTTTTTAAACTCTTTTTTGCTCATTTTGCTTTCTTCAACAGAAACAGCACCTTCAGCAACAGCAATAATTGAAAAGCCTTTTTTCTCTTTTTGCCTTTTGTCAATTTCTTCTTTAATTCTTTTAATGTCGTATGGAATTTCAGGAATAATAATAATGTCAGCTCCGCCAGCAATGCCAGCACAAAGAGTTAGCCAACCTGCTTTATGCCCCATAATTTCCACAATAAAAATTCTGCCGTGAGATGTAGCAGTTGTGTGAATTCTGTCAATAACATCAGTTGCCACATCAATAGCTGAATGGAAACCAAAAGTAACATCTGTTCCCCAAAGGTCGTTGTCAATAGTTTTTGGCAAACTAACAATGTTAAGCCCTTCTTCTCTTAAAAGGTTTGCTGTTTTGTGAGTTCCGTTTCCGCCTAAAATAACAAGGCAGTCAAGGCCAAGCCTTTTGTAGTTTTCTTTCATAGCACTAACCTTTTCTTTTGTCATTTTCTTAAAAGGTTGCCTTGAAGTGCCTAAAATAGTTCCACCAAGAGTTAAAATGCCAGAAAAGTCGCCTTTCCCCATTTTCTTGTATTTTCCGTCCATAAGCCCTTTGTAGCCGTCTACAAAACCGTATATGGTCAAGTCCTCAACTTGGTTATATAAACTTTTTGCAACACCCCTCATAGTAGCATTAAGGCCTTGACAGTCCCCTCCACTAGTTAACATTCCAATTTTCATTTCTTCCCCTCCTTAAATTATGTACCTTTATTTTAACACAAAAAATGTAAATTGTATCTATATTTTTTGTAAAATATGGTTTATATATAAATCCACAATGTCAATCTCAGTTAAAGAATAAACCATTCTGCTTCCAACAACATCTTCAATTTCGTTAAAAACAAGTTTTCCGTTGTTAAAAAGAAAGTCCACGCCAACAAAATCAAACTCAAACTTGTCCACAACACTATACACAATTTTTCTTTCTTCCTCGCTTAAATTGTATACACTAGCTTTTCCACCAAGACAAAAGTTGCTCCTAAAATCTTTTTTACTCTCTCTAAGCATACTAACAACAATTTCACTTCCAATAACATAAACTCTTAAGTCTTTTCCAACATCACTTGCAACTTTTTGAATAATTAAGTTCCCTTTTTCATAAAGCCCTAGCTTTTTTTCAAACTCTTTTCTGTTTTTAACAAGAAAAACTCTGTCGCCGCCGTGGCTGTTTTTAGGCTTTAATACAACTGGATATTCTTTAACATCTTCAATATTTTTGTAAATGTCTAAAATTTCAATGCCCTTTTCTTTTAAATATTTGTAGCATAAAAATTTGTCGTTTGTAGTTTTGGACACAAAACTGTTGTTAAAACACTTAACGCCTCTTTCTTCAAGAAAACAAGTTATATCCCACCTCATATCCCTAATTATGGCAAAGTCAGGCAATTTAATTTTTTTAATTTGGTCAGAAAAGACTAGCTTAACTTTAACACCCTTTTTTTCAAACTTCTCAATATACCAATTAATGTAATTTTCGTTTTTTAAAGCGTTTTTTCTTTCATAAACTATATATCCAAGCATTTTTCAATATACTCCACAATACACTCAGCAACATTTACACCAGTGCAATCATAAATATTTTTAAAATGGGCGTTAGAATTGACTTCACAAAGTATAGGCCCTTTTTCGCCAAACAAAATGTCAACCCCAGCAAAATCAAGGCCTAAATGCTCCATAACCTCTCTAGCCATTTCAACCTCTTCTTCACTAGGCTCGTAGTTAAACATTTGCCCGCCGTTAGTTATATTAGCCCTAAAATCATTTGGGTTAAACCTAAGCATTGAGGCAACTGCCTCCTGCCCAACCATATTTATTCTAATATCTTGCCCACAACTTTTAGAAATATACTCTTGAAAAATTAAAGGCTCGCTAGTGTTTTGAACAATTTTTTTAGCCTCCTTAACATCTCTAGCTAAATAAACTTGTTGCCCAAAAGAGCCAAAACACTCTTTAATAACAATTGGCAGTTTTAACTTTTTACAAGCCTCTTCCACAAAACTAAGGTCGCTATATCCAATGTTTTTAAAAGTCATAGGAGCTACAATAGTTTTTGGCATTTTAACTTTCCCTTTTAATTTTAAATAAGTAAGAGCCTTGTTGTCGCAACTTTCAATGCCACTTGCGCTGTTAAAAACCCTGTAACCCATTTTTTCAAGGCTTTTGGCTAAATAAATGTCTTTGTCCCAAAAAAGAATAAAATCAAGTTCTCCTAATTTTTTTTCAACACTTAATTCAATGTTTGTGTAAACTTTAATTTTATGCCCTTTCTCCTCAAAAGCTGTTTTTAAATAGCTGTAAATTTCGTTAAATTTGTTGCTGTTTAAAAAACCGTTAACAACTAATATACCTTTCATTTTTTTCCTACCTCAAAAAAAGGAGAGATTGCAAAACAATCTCTCCATAATATAAAAATTTAATTTCCAGAGAAATTAATTGTGTCCTAAATCTCTGTTAATGTCAAATATTTCAAGTTTGTCTTGGTCAATTTTCTTTTCCATAACATCAACCATAGCCTTAAATGTGTCCATAGCAGTTATAAGAGTCATATCGCTTTCAACAGCAGTTCTTCTAATCTTAAAGCCGTCAGAGTCCACATCGTTAGCCTTTTTAGGAATGTCAACAGTAAGGTCAATAACACCGCTTCTAATAGTGTCAATAATGTTTGGCACGCCTTCGCTAATTTTCTTAACAACCTTGCAATCAATGCCGTTTTCGTTTAACACTCTAGCAGTACCCTTTGTTGCAATAAAGTTGCAACCAAGAGCAACACATCTTTTAGCAACTTCAACAAATTCCTCGTGGTCTTTGCTAGAAACAGTTGCAAGAATAGTGCTTCCAGTTTTTGGAACAGTCATACCAGCTGCAATAAAGCCCTTGTAAAGTGCTTCTTCTAAAGTTCTGCCAACGCCTAAAACTTCACCAGTTGACCTCATTTCAGGCCCTAAACTAACTTCAACCTGAGGAAGCTTTTCAGTTGAGAACACAGGAACTTTTAAAGCAACAACATCTGGCTCTTTGCCAATGCCAGTGTAGTAGCCTAAGTCAGCAAGCTTCTCGCCAAGCATAACTCTAGTAGCAACATCAATAACAGGAACACCAGTAACCTTTGTGATGTAAGGAACAGTTCTTGAAGAACGAGGGTTAACCTCAATTATGTTAAGCTCGCCTTTAAACTCAATAAACTGAATGTTTACCATACCAATTACATTAAGAGCAATAGAAAGCTTTTTAGTAACATCGAGGATTTTCTCTCTCATTTCGTCAGATATGTGCTGAGGTGGATAAATAGAAATACTGTCACCAGAGTGAACACCAGCTCTTTCAAGGTGTTCCATAATACCAGGAATAAACACATCAGTTCCGTCACAAATAGCGTCTACTTCAATTTCTCTACCGCTTAAATATCTGTCAATAAGAACAGGGTTTTTGCTGTCTTTTTCAAAAGCTTCAGTAAGGTATAAGGAAAGCTCAGCCTCGTTGTGAGTAATTTCCATACCCTGTCCGCCTAATACATAACTAGGTCTAACTAAAACAGGGTAACCAAGCCTTTCAGCAGTTTCAATACCGTCTTTTAATGTCCAAACGCCCTTGCCCTTAGGTCTAGCAATGCCAAGCTTTTCAAGAACAGCGTCAAACTTTTCTCTGTCCTCAGCCTCGTCAATATGCTTAGGTAAAGTTCCTAAAATAGGAATGTTCATTTCGTCAAAGAAGTTAGCAAGTTTAATAGCAGTCTGTCCACCAAACTGTAAAATAACGCCATCTGGCTTTTCAGTTTCAACAATGTTTAAAACATCTTCCTCAGTAAGAGGCTCAAAATATAACTTGTCAGCAGTGTCAAAATCTGTTGAAACAGTTTCAGGGTTGTTATTTACAATAATAGTTTCAATTCCAGCCTTTCTTAAAGCCATAATAGAGTGAACAGAACAGTAGTCAAACTCAATACCTTGGCCAATTCTAATAGGTCCAGAGCCAATAACCATAACTTTTTTCTTGTCGCTAACAACAACTTCATTTTCCATATCGTAGCTAGAATAGTAGTAAGGTGTCACAGCCTCAAACTCGCCTGCACAAGTGTCAACCATCTTAAATACAGGCATAATGTTCCACTCTTTTCTAAGCTTATAAATGTCAGGTGGAATACAGCCAATAAACTTACTAATAGCCTTGTCAGAAAAACCAAATTCCTTAACAAATCTAAGCTTATCTTCAGTAAGCTCGTCTAAGTTCATATTTTTAAGGTTTTCTTCCATTTCCACAATTTTAGCAATCTTAGAAATGAAGAATAAGTCCATACCAGTAATTTGGCAAACTTTTTCAACCTTGTAGCCTCTTCTAAGCATTTCAGCAAGGTAGAATAATCTCTCATCATCTGGCTTAACAACTTTCTGCTTTAATTCTTCAAGGCTAAATTCTTTAGCACTCTTTCTTTCAAGACCATACTGGCCAATTTCAAGGGAACGAACACCCTTTAATAAAGCAGATTCAAAGCTCTTTCCAATAGACATAATTTCGCCAGTAGCCATCATCTTAGTTCCAAGAGTTCTCTTAGCCCCAAAGAACTTGTCAAATGGCCATCTAGGGAATTTTAAAACAACATAGTCAATAGTAGGCTCAAAGCAAGCAAAAGTTTTGCCAGTAACAGCGTTTTTAATTTCATCAAGGTTGTAACCTAAAGCAATTTTAGCTGCAACCTTAGCAATAGGGTAACCAGTTGCTTTAGAAGCAAGAGCAGAAGAACGAGAAACTCTAGGGTTAATCTCAATAACTGCGTAGTTGTAGCTATTAGGGTCTAAAGCAAACTGAACATTACAACCGCCCTTAATTTCAATAGAGTTAATAATGTTAATTGCTGCACTTCTAAGCATTTGATATTCTCTGTCAGAAAGAGTTTGAGCAGGCGCAACAACAATACTGTCACCAGTGTGAACACCAACAGGGTCAACATTTTCCATACTACAAACAGTGATACAGTTTCCTGCACCATCTCTCATAACTTCAAACTCAATTTCTTTCCAGCCAGCAATACTTTTTTCAATAAGAACTTGGCCAACTCTTGAAAGGTGTAAACCTTGTCCACAAATTTCTCTAAGCTCAGCCTCGTTAGCAGCAATACCACCGCCAGTTCCACCTAAAGTGTAAGCAGGTCTAACAATAACAGGGTAGCCAATTTTGTCTGCAAACTTAACAGCAGCTTCAACATCAGTTACAATGTCGCTTTCAACAATAGGCTGGTTAGTTTTTTCCATAAGTTGCTTAAAGCTATCTCTATCTTCGCCCTCTTTAATAGACTCAATAGAAGTGCCAATAACTCTAACGTTGTACTTGTCTAAAATGCCAGCGTCGTAAAGCTCACAACTTAAGTTAAGGCCAGTTTGTCCACCCATACCAGCTATAATGCTGTCAGGTCTTTCTTTTGCAATAACCTTTTCAATAAAGTCAATAGTTAATGGCTCAATGTAAGTATAGTGAGCCATACCTAAATCTGTCATAATAGTGGCAGGGTTTGAGTTAATAAGAACAACTTCAATACCTTCTTCTTTAATAGATTGACACGCCTGAGTACCAGAGTAGTCAAACTCAGCAGCCTGGCCAATAACAATAGGGCCAGAACCAATAACTAAAACTTTTTTAATTGAATTATCCTTAGGCACGAGTTTTTACCTCCTCAATAATCTTTAAAAATCTATCAAATAAAACTTGTGTGTCAAGAGGTCCAGGGCTAGCCTCTGGGTGGAACTGCACAGAATAAATAGGCTTAGTCTTGTGTCTAATACCCTCAATACTACCGTCATTTACGTTAATAAATGTAGGTTCAACATCATCAGTAAGGTCGCACACAACAAATTCGTGGTTTTGGCTAGTGATGTAAACTCTGCCAGTTTTTAAGTCTTTAACTGGGTGGTTTCCACCGTGGTGGCCAAACTTTAATCTCTTAGTGTTGCAGCCTAAAGCAAGGCTAATAAGCTGGTGGCCTAAACAAATTCCAAGAACTGGAATACCGCTTTCAATAAGAGTTTTAACAGTTTCAATAACAGTTGGAATGTCCTTAGGGTCTCCAGGGCCGTTTCCTAAGAAAATAGCGTCAGGGTTTACCTTTAACATTTCTTCAGCAGGTGTAAAAGCAGGGAAAACGCTTAATTTACAGCCTCTTTTAGCTAAATCTCTAATAATACCTTGTTTAATACCACAGTCTAAAACAGCAAGGTGAGTTCCAGAACCGTTAATAGTATACATTTCATCAATAGTAGTTTCTTTAACAGCAAAAGCGTTTGTGTATGTGTCAAACTTTTGCTTAATTTGGCTAGGAGTTAAGTCGTCAACTCTAGTTGTGATGATACCTCTCATAGTACCATTGTCTCTTAAAACTCTAGTTAATGCTCTTGTGTCAATGCCTTCAAGGCCCATAATTTTGTTTTGATACAAAAAGTCCTCAAGGTTCATTTCACATCTCCAGTTGTTAGGCACATCACATTTTTCTCTAACAATAAAACCCTTTAAAAATGGCTTTCTGCTTTCCATATCCTCAAGGTTTATACCATAATTACCAATAAGAGGGTAAGTCATAGTAACAATTTGGCCAGCAAAAGAAGGGTCAGTTAAAGTTTCCTGGTATCCAGTCATACCAGTAGTGAAAACAACTTCGCCAACAGTTTCTTTAATGTAGCCAAAAGCGTTGCCTTTAAACCTCGTGCCATTTTCAAGAATTAACTCAGCTTTAATGGTTTTCTTCATTTTTAAATACATCTCCTTAAATCATTTTTCATATCTATACAAGCCTGTCTAGCAGCTAAAGCAAAATCCACTTCGTTTTCAAAGCAGGACTTATATTCGTCTTTTAAATGAGCTGCAATAATTCCTCTTGAAGAGTTAACTATTGCACCTAAACCGTCGCTGTTAAAACAAACAGCAAGGTCCTCAGCCTTTCCACCTTGAGCACCATAGCCAGGAACAAGGAAGAAAGTATGAGGCATAACTTCTCTAAGCTTTTTAGCCTGCTCAGGGTGAGTTGCGCCAACAACAGCACCAACAGAACTAAAACCATATTTTCCTCTAGTGCTTTCGCCCCACTTTTCAATTAAAGCACCAACCTTTTCGTAAATAGGTGTGCCGTCAACTAAAAGGTCTTGAATTTCTCCACTGTTAGGGTTAGAAGTTTTAGCTAAAACAAATAAACCTTTTTCATATTCTAAACAATCCTTTAAAAATGGAGTAATAGAGTCAGAACCTAAATAAGGGTTTAAAGTGATAAAATCTTGGCAAAAACTTTCATAAACTTCGCCGTTAATATCTACCCTTCCAATGTGTCCATCAGAATAAGCCTCAGCAGTTGAAGCAATGTCGCTTCTTTTAATGTCGCCAATAACAATGAGTCCTTTTTTCTTAGCGTATCTACAAGTTTTTTCATAAGCTTTTAAACCCTCAATGCCATATCTTTCATACATAGCAATTTGAGGCTTAACAGCAGGAACAATGTCGCAAATAGCGTCAATAATGTGCTTGTTAAACTTATACATAGCCTTAGCAACAGCCTTTGGAGTGTTGCCGTATTTAGCAAAATATTTTTTAGTAATAAATTCTGGAATGTAATTAAGTCTAGGGTCAAGGCCCACAACAGTTGGGTTGCCAGTTTCCTTAATTTTTTCAATTAACTTATCTATAATCATTTTTTAAAACCTCCTTATTTAGTTAATTCCCCGTTTTCAACAATAATATCTCCGCCACAAATAGTGTAAAGAACTTTTCCCTTAACTTCTCTGCCACCAAAAGGAGTGTTCTTGCCTTTAGACGCCATTTTGCTAACATCAATTTTGTAAACATTTTCAATGTCAGCAATCATAATGTCAGCGTCAGAGCCAACGCTAAGCTCGCCCTTTTCAACTCCAAGTATTCTAGCAGGGTTGCAAGTTAATTTAGCAAGCATATCGCTAAGTGGCATTAAATTGCTTTCAACAAGCTCTGTGTAAGACAAAGCAAAAGCTGTTTCAAGGCCAGTAATTCCGTTTGCAGCCTTTTCAAACTCGCAGTTTTTGTCGTCAATGTGGTGAGGAGCGTGGTCAGTGGCAATAACTTCAATAGTGTTGTCAGCTAAAGCCTTTTTCATAATTTCCATATCTTTTCTGCTTCTTAAAGGAGGGTTCATTTTAAAGTTAGAATCATAATCTACAATGTCCTCGTCGCAAAGAGTAAAGTGGTGTGGTGCAACTTCGCAAGAAATAGGCAAACCTTTTTCCTTAGCCTTTCTAACAATTTCCACACTTCCTTCAGTGCTAATGTGGCAAATGTGAAGTTTGCAGCCAGTAGATTGAGCAAGAATAACATCTCTAGCCACAATAAGTTCTTCAGAGTCGTTGCTAATTCCCTTTAAACCAAGCATAGACGCTCTGTCCCCTGCGTTCATAGAGCCAGTTGCAAGCCTGTGGTCTTCGCAGTGGTCAAAAATAGGCAAGTTAAACATTTTAGAATATCTCATTGCGTTTTTCATAAGTGCAGGGTTTGCAACAGACTTTCCATCTTCAGATAAAGCAACAGCCCCAGCTTTTGCCATTTGGCCAATGTCAGCAAGCTCCTCGCCTTTTTGCCCTTTAGTAATAGCACCTACTGGTAAAACGTTAATAACTGCATCTCTTTTTTCGTTTAAAACATATTCCACAACAATGGCATTGTCAGTAACTGGGTCTGTGTTAGGCATAGGGCAAACAGACGTAAACCCGCCCATAGCAGCAGCTCTAGTTCCAGTTGCTATAGTTTCTTTGTTTTCAAAGCCTGGCTCTCTTAAATGAATATGAAGGTCAATAAGGCCAGGGGTAACAATAAGATTAGTTGCGTCAATAACCTTGTCAGCTTTTTTTTCAATGTTGTTTCCAATTTCGCTAACCTTTTTATTTTCAATAAAAATGTCGCAAACTTTGTCTACATTGTTTTTAGGGTCAATTAGTCTACCGTTTTTAATTAAAATACTGCTCATTTTTTTTATGCCCTCCTGTTATTTTCTGATAATAGCTTTAAAATTGCCATTCTAACTGCAACGCCGTTTTTAACTTGAACATTAATTACAGAATTTTCTCCGTCTATAACATCTGTGCTAAGCTCAACACCCCTGTTTACAGGGCCTGGGTGCATAACAAGAACATCTTTTTTAGCATTTTTCAAAATTTCGCTGTTTACGCCAAAAAGGTTTGAATATTCTCTAAGGTTTGGAAATGGCATATTTTTCTGTCTTTCAAACTGTATTCTAAGCCCCATAACAACATCAGCGTCTTTAATAGCCTCTTTAATGTCTGTGCTAACTGTAACGCCTAAACTTGCCATAGAGTTGCTAACTAAAGTAGATGGACCAGCAAGAGTAACTTTAGCTCCAAGTTTAGTAAGACCAAAAGCGTTGCTTCTAGCAACTCTTGAATGAGCAATGTCGCCAAGAATAACAACTTTTAAACCTTCAAACTTGCCCTTGTGTTCTAAAATAGTGAAAAGGTCAAGTAAAGCTTGAGTTGGGTGCTCGTTTGAGCCATCGCCAGCGTTAATAACACTTGCATTAACGTTTTTAGCTAAAATATGAGGAGCACCAGTCATTTGGTGTCTAATAATCATAATGTTAGTTCCCATTTGGTCAAGGTTAATTCCAGTGTCAATAAGGCTTTCACCCTTTGAAACGCTACTTGTTGCAACACCTAAGTCTTTAACAATAGCCCCTTGATACTCTCCAGCAAGCATAAAAGACATTTTAGTTCTAGTGCTGTTTTCAAAAAAAAGCGTTACAATGCTAGTTTTTGAAAGAGAGTTGTTTCTAAGCTCAGGGTTGTCTATTTGAAGCTTCATTTCCTTTGCCGTGTTAAGAATAGTCATAATTTCCTCTTTAGTCAAATCTCTTAACCCAAGCAAGTCCTTTCTGTTAAACATAGCTTAGCCTCCTTTAATTTAAATTAATATTGTATCTCACAAAAAAAGGCAATAAAAGGAATTAAAATAAAAACCTTTATTGCCTTATTATTTCTAAAAAAGAAAAAACATAGGAGTTATAAGAAAAAACAATATTAAAGTCTTTGTTAATTAAGTTTTTCATACTTATTCCTCCTTTGCACATATCCTTAAAATTTTATCATTTAATTTAAACTTTGTCAACTACATTTTTTCAAATTCAGACAAAAATTTCTCTTAAAAATAGTATAATATATTTTGCCTCAAAAAACAATTTATTTTTTTAATAAATTTTAGAATTTTTTCTTAACATTTCTAAAACATACAAATTTTTAAATAAAAAAATTGTATAACCCCTTGAAATCTATCACATAATATAGTATAATGTTATCAACAAAAGAAAATATTAGAATTATTTCTGAAATGTTCGCGACCTTTTATTTTGAACCTACATTTCTTGAACGGGATTCCTACATTACCTTGTCTATGTCAGGCCACAAGCTAATTCCCATTTGGGCAGTGGAAGACAAATGCCATCGTTGCGGAAACCCACCTAGCTTAGCTAGGTGTCAAAAGATTGGAGACGGCATTTTGGATTTTTAACAAAAGACGGGGCTATTTTTTAGCCCCTTAATTTTTTTCCTTTTTAATTAAATCAATCATCTCATATAGCTCATCTTTTGCCTTTTTGTCTTGAAAAGCTTTAACCTTTGAAGTGTTAAGGCTTCTAACATAGCTTAAAACCTTAACATTTAAACCAAGTAACATAATTCTAATTGTCTTTTCAGCATCACTTGAGTTAACAACCATATCCCCGCCACCAACTACAACAACAAAACCATTCTTTCTTTTAAGCTCCTTTTTAGAGTTAAAAAAAACTTGAGTTCTAGAAAAAAAACTCATAAGCTTTCCAGTTGGCTGGTTAAAATATAAAGGTGTAGCAACAATAATGTTGTCATATTTATCAATTTCTTCAAAAACCTTGCTAACTTCGTCTTTAAACTTGCATTTTCCACAAACACAATAAAGGCAGTCAACACAGTCAGAAAAATTCATAAAATAAGGGCTAATAACTTTTGCGTCAATGTTTTTTAAAATTTCGTTAATAAAAAAAGAAGTGTCCCCGTCTTTGTGAGGCGAACCGTTTATAATTAAAGTTTTCATTTAACTTCCTCCTTTTATTCTAATTATATCACAAATTATTTTATAATTATATACATTTTCCCCCTTTTGTGCTATACTAAAAATTATTAATTTTTAAGGTGGTAAAAATGAACTATCAAGACGCTTTAGACTATGTAAAATTAATGTCGCAAAACAAAATAATAGAGGGAACTAGAAACATAGAAAACCTTTGCTCCCTTTTAGGTAACCCTCAAAACAATTTAAAAGCAATTCATATAGCAGGAACAAACGGAAAAGGCTCAGTAGGAACTTTCATTGAAAACGCCCTTTTAGAAAACGGCTACACAGTTGGAAGATACACCTCCCCTTCTGTTTTAAATTATAGGGATAAACTTTCCTATAATAAAAAATGGATAAGCGAGGAAGAATTTGCTTTAATAACTTTAAAAGTAAAAGAAAAGCTTTCAAAAACTAGCTTAAAACCAAGCCTTTTTGACCTTGAAACAGCAATAGCTTTTTCTTGGCTAAACCAAAAAAATTGTGATTTTGTAATAATTGAAACAGGAATGGGCGGAAAAGACGACTCCACAAACATAATTCCAAAAATCCTTTCAGTCATCACACCCATAGACTTTGACCACACAGCTTTTTTAGGCAACACACTAGAAGAAATAGCAAAACATAAAGCAGGAATAATAACTAATTACGCAGTTTCAGCCATTCAGCAACAGGAAGTTAAAAACGTTCTTTTAAAAACTGGCTTTGAAGTTACTTTCTGTGAAAAAGCAACTTCAGCTACATATTCTTTAAATAAAACTAAGTTTTTATATAAAAACAATTTTTATGAAATAACTATGCTTGGAAAACATCAAGTAGATAACGCTGTTTTAGCCCTTGAAACGCTTTTTAAACTGCAAACTTTAGGCTATAAAATAAAACTTGATGAATTTGTGTTAAAAAACGCTAAGTGGCAGTGTAGGTTTGACTTGGTTTCAAAAAAACCAGTTGTTTTAATAGATGGCTCTCATAACATTCAGGGAATTTTAGCTTTAAAAGAAAATATCAACCTCTATTTAAAAAACAAAAAACTAACCTTTGTTGTTGGCATTTTAAAAGACAAGCCTTATAAAGAAATAGCAAAACTTATGTCGCCTCTTGCAAGTAAGATATACACAATTTCTTCAAATAACCCACGAGCTTTAGACAGCTCTTTGCTTGCTGATGAATTTAGAAAATATAATAAAAACACCTTTAACTTAAAAAATTTAAAAACAGCCCTTAATAAAGCAAAAGATGATGAAAATATAATAATTTTTGGCTCTCTTAGCTTTATGGAAAATATATATGAAATAATTCAGGAGGAGCTATGCAAAGATATAATAAAATCTTAAAAAATAAAGACTATATAAAAGCTCTGAATTTAATTGAAAAAAATGAAGAAAATAGAATTTTTTGTAAACATAACTTGGAACATTTTTTAGATGTTGCAAGAATTTCCTACATTTTAAGCCTAGAAAACAACTTAAATATCCCTAAAGACATTCTCTACGCAACTTCCTTGCTCCACGACCTTGGCAGAGCATATTCAGGCAAAGACCACGATGTAGTTGGGGCTAACTTGTCCACAAAAATATTAAAAGAATGTGGATATCTTTGTGAAGAAATATCTTTAATTACTTCTGCAATTTTAAACCATAGACAAGAAAATAATGAAAATTCTTTATCTTCAATTTTGTATAAAGCTGATAAAATTTCAAGACAATGCTATAAATGTAAAGCCCAAAAGGATTGCTATTGGGAAAAAGAAAAACGAAATGAATTTATAAAATATTAGGAGATAACTATGAAAATTGGAAACAAAACCTTTAAAGATAGAACATACATAATGGGCATTTTAAATGTCACGCCAGATAGCTTTAGCGACGGCGGAAAATACAACACAATAGATAAAGCCCTTTTTAGAGCTGAACAAATGATAAAAGATGGTGCAGATGTTTTGGACATTGGCGGGGAATCTACAAGGCCAAACTACACGCCAGTTTCAGATTTAGAAGAAATAGAAAGAGTAGTTCCTGTAATTGAAAAAATAAAATCAAATTTTGACATTCCCATCTCCCTTGACACCTATAAAGGCGATGTTGCAGAAGCTGGAGCAAAAGCTGGAGCTAATTTAATAAACGATATTTGGGGCTTTAAACACGATGATAAAATTTCAGATGTAGTTTCAAAATTTAACCTTTCTTGTTGCCTTATGCACAATAGAAACAACACTAACTATTCAAACTTTTTCTTTGATGTAATTTCAGATTTAAAAGAAAGTGTTAAAATAGCAAAATCTAAAAATATATCTGATGATAAAATTCTTTTAGACCCTGGTGTAGGCTTTGCAAAAACATATGAACAAAACCTAGAAATAATTAATAAATTAGAGCTTTTAAACTCTTTAAACTACCCTCTCTTGCTTGGCACTTCAAGAAAATCTGTAATAGGCTTAACTCTTGACCTCCCAGCAAATGAAAGGCTTGAGGGAACTTTGTCCACAACAGTTTTGGCAGTTTTAAAAAATGCCCTCTTTGTTAGGGTTCACGATGTTTTAGAAAATAAAAGAGCAATTTTAATGACAGAAAAAATCTTAGGTAGGTGGTAAAATGGGAGAAGTTGTAATTAAAAAATTAGATTGCTTTGGTAGACACGGTGTTTTAAAAGAAGAAAATGTTCTTGGCCAAAGGTTTTTCATAACCTGTGTTATGGAAACAGACTTTGAAAAAGCAGCCCTTGAAGATAACATTGAAAAAGCTGTAAACTACGCAGAAGTTGCCTCTTTTATAACAACTTTTGTAAAAGATAATGTTTTTAAATTAATAGAAACTTTGGCAGATAAACTAGCAACAAACATTCTTTTAAAATTTAATGTTAATAAAGTAACTTTAACAATAGAAAAGCCATCTGCCCCAGTTGGGCTTCCTTTAGAAACAGTTTCAGTTAAACTAACAAAAAAATGGAATGATGCCTACCTTAGCATAGGCTCAAATATGGGAGATAAAAAAGCCTATTTAGACTTTGCTGTTAAAAGCCTAAAAGAAAATGAATTTGTAAAACTAGAAAAAATTTCAACCTTTATAGAAACAGAGCCTTATGGCAATTTAGAGCAAGATAGCTTTTTAAACGGAGCTTTGAAAATAAAAACAGTTTTGTCCCCAACAAGCCTTTTAAAACTTGTAAATGAAATTGAATTAAAAGCAGAAAGAAAAAGAGAAATCCACTGGGGGCCTAGAACTTTAGATATAGACATTGTGCTTTTTAACAACGAAATAATTTGTAAACAAAACCTAATAATCCCTCATATAGATATGGAAAATAGAGCCTTTGTCCTTAAACCACTTTGCGAAATTTCACCTTATGCAATAAACCCAGTAAACAAAAAATCTGTTAAAGAAATGCTTGAAAATCTCAAATAAAAAAGTGCTGGTTAAACCAGCACTTTTTTCTGTTTATATATACAAAAGGAAGAATTTACATAAACTATTAAATAAATTATATAAGCCCTAAAGCCGTAGGTAAAAACATAGAAATTATAGGAATGTAAGTAACTAATAAAAGAACTAAAATAATTAAAGCAAAATATGGCAATAAATATTTCATAACGCTTTCAATAGTGACTCCACCAACTTTACAACCAGTAAATAAAATTGTACCTACTGGAGGAGTGATAGTACCAATAGATAAGTTAAAACAAAGAAGAATTCCAAAATGAATTGGGTCCATTCCAAAAGACTTACAAATTGGTAAAAGAATAGGTGTAAAAATTAATATAGCTGGCGTAACGTCCATAAATGTGCCAACAATTAACAACAACACATTAATAAGTAATAAAATGAGGAATTTGTTTGTTGTTAAACCTAAAATAGCAGTTGCTATCATATCTGGAATTCCAGTAAATGCCATTGCCCAAGACATAATTGAAGATAAACCAATCATAAAAGTAATAATACCAGTTGTTTTAGCTGATTCTAAAACAATTCTAGGAATGTCTTTAATTTTAAAAGACTTGTAAATTAAAGAAAGAATAGTTGCGTAAACAACAGCAATGCCAGAGCCTTCAGTAGCAGTAAACACGCCTTTTAAAATACCGCCAATAACAATAACAATTAATAATAAACTAGGAATAGCCTGCCAGAAAGTGATTAAAGCAACCTTTAAAGGAACTCTAGCCTCAGCCTGATATCCAAGTCTTTTAGCAGTAATTCCAGCTAAAATCATAACTGCAACGCTCCATAAAATGCCTGGAATATAACCAGCCATAAATAAAGCAGCAATAGAAACACTGCCAGCAACACTTGAATAAACAATCATAGTGTTACTAGGCGGAATAAGCATACCAACAGGAGCAGAAGCCACGTTAACAGCAGCACTATAATTTTTGTCATAACCTTCTTTTTCTTCTAAAGGTCCAATAGTTCCGCCCATAGCAGCAGCCGCCGCTGCACCAGAGCCACTAATAGCACCAAAAAGCATATTAGCAACAACATTTGACTGAGCAAGAGCACCAGGCATTCTGCCACTAATAACTTTAGCACAGTTAACAAGCCTAGTGGCAATTCCACCGTTGTTCATAATGTTACCAGCCAAAATGAAAAACGGAATTGCAATTAACGAAAATGAATTTGAACCAGCAAAAATTCTTTGAGCAGATGTTGCAAAAGAAATGTTAGCAGGTATCATACAAATCATAGATAAAGCTGAGGAAAGGCCAATAGCAACACCTATTGGAGCGCCCATAACCAGCAAAAGAACTAAAACAGTCATAATAACAAGAGCTACTTGAACTGCAATACTCATAAAAACTTACCCCCTTCTCCTAATTTTCTTTTCTATCCTTAATTTCAAGCATAATGTTGTATAAACTATAAAATATAATAATTACGCCACAAATAGGAATAATAGAATACATCACGCCAGTAGGAATGTTAAGAATAGAATCAATTTGTAACATATTCATATTACTAATAGAAAAACCGCCATATACCATAACTAAAGAAGCAAAAATAATTGTAACAAGCTCAATTAAAATGTTCACAACTCTTTTTGCCTTTGCAGGCAACTTGTCTTTTAAAACACTAATGTAAATGTGTTCTCTTTGCCCAAAAATATAAGTAGCAGAAATAATTATAAGCCAAACAAAAGCGTATCTTGTAAGAGCTTCGCTCACACTACTAGGAGCAGAAAAGAAATATCTTGAAATAACTTGGTATGTAACTAAAAGCACCATAGCTATAAACACTACAATACAAGATAAAGAAGTAATTTTATCTAAAATGTTTTTAATACTTTTCATATTTATTCTCCCTCCCTAAGTGCTTCAATTCTGTCAAAGATAGTCTTTGTAACTTCAGACTGGCCAGAAATGCTTTCAAGTAAAGGCATACACTTTTCTCTAAATAGCTCTACATCAGGGTAAACAAACTTAGCCCCGTGAGCTTCAGCATCTTTTTTGCCTTGTAAAACAGACTCTTTAAATGCGTCAAATTCATATGTAGTTGAATCTAAAACAAGCTTGTCAAAAATTTCTCTGTCGCTTTCAGAAAGGTTGTCTAAAAAGTTTGTGCTTGCAATAACTACATCAGGGTGAACAATGTGTTTAGTGTAAGAAAAATAAGGAGCAACTTCATAATGCTTAAAGTCTGTGTAAACTCTTTCGCTGTTTTCCCCAGCGTCAATTACACCCTGCTGTAAAGCAGTGTAAACTTCAGACTGTGACATAACAGTTCCAACACCGCCCATATACTTAACCATACTTAAATATGTTGGAGAGTCGTTAACTCTTACAATCATTCCCTTTAAATCTTCAGGCGTGTTAATTGGCTTGTCAGAATAAATGTTTCTTTCGCCAGCAGTGTAAACAGTTAAAACTTCAAATTTAAACTTTCTAGTTGAAGAAAAAAGCTCTTTAAAAACTCCACTTTCAGTAGCCCTTCTTAAATGGTCCATATCTTGATATAAATAAGGAGCGCCAACAATGGCAAAATCTTTGTCATAACTTTCAGGAACACTACAAGGCACAATAGCCATTTCAAGTGCACCAGTTCTAATAAATTCAGCCATATTGTTTTGGTCGCCTAAAACACCGTTAGGGTAAATAACCATTTGGTATCTACCATTTGTAGCTTCTTCAAACTTGTCGCCAAGCTCTCTCATTGCCTTGTACTGTGGGTGTTCTTCGTTTTGGTTAAAAGCAACTCTAATAATTTTAACATCTTCGTTGCTAGAAGTTGAAACAGAGTTAGAACAGCCAGCGAGAGCAAAAATTAACATAATAGATAAACAAATACTTAAAATTTTCTTACCCATAAAATACCCTCCTAAATTAAAGCAAATCTAAACTAACTTTAATAACTACCTTTCTAATTTTCATAACCTCGTTTACACAAACAGCAGGTCTATGAACATCAAAAGGGAAAAACACACAAAAACAGCCTGGAGTAGCTGTAATAAAGCCCTCGTTTTCAACTTCCTTGTAGAAAATCAAATCTCTTTCTTCATACTTTTCAACAACTTCATACTTGCCTGTGTCAGGTGTAAAACCAAGTTTTTCTTCGCCTGAAGCTAAAAATTGCACATCTAAAAACTTTTCGTGAACTTCTGGCTTTTTAGTTTCTTTAGCCCCCGTTTCTGTGTCAAAAACTTGAGCATACATTTTCTTGCCCTCAATTTCGTAAACACCAGGCTCCATATTTATAAAATCATTGTCTTTTAAATAATTAATAGCTCTTTTAATAGCATCTGGATAATTTGAAAAATCATCTCTAGAATATATTGAAGAAAAAATCATTTATATACCTCCTAATTTTTGCTCTCTAAAGCGTGAACCATATTCACAACAAATTTGTGTAAAGGAACGTCTACCCCAAGTTTTTCACCCATTTTAACAACTGCGCCACTAATTGTGTCAACTTCTGTTTTTCTTCCGTTTTTAATGTCAGCACAAATAGATGTAATTCCCTCAGGCGAGTTAATTGAAGTTTCTTTAACTCTGTTAATAATGTCTTTTTCGTCAAATTCAAGCCCCATAGCCTTAGTAACTTTCAAAGTTTCTCTAATAAGCTCTTTAGTCATATTCCAAGCGTATTCATTTTTGTAAATAAAACCAATGGGAACTTGCAAAACGCCAGTTAAAGCACTTAATGAAACGTTAGTAAAAAGCTTGTCCCAAATTAAATATTGAATGTTTTCAAATATTTTTGTGTCAAAGCCACATTCGTCAAAACAAGCTTTAACCTTTGGAAGAATTAATCTCTTGTCCTCAACTAACATTCCAATGTTGGTTCTGCCTTTTCCGCCTCGTCTAACATATCCATTTTCTAAAATAGCACCATTATCTTCTGTTGTGCCAATAATAACCCTTTCATAAGGCACAAACTCTGATAAAATATCTTCGTGGCCAGCTCCATTTTGTAAAGTCATAACATAAGTGTTTTTGCCAATAATGTGGCTGTTTTCCCTTAAAGCATCTCTTGAAAAAATAGATTTAACAAAAACAATAACTAAATCCACTTCGCCTAAATTTTCGCTGCTAGTTAAAGCCTTTGGCCTGTATATAACATCTTCATTGTTTTCTAAAATTTTAAGCCCATCTTTTTGAATTTTTTCAACAAGCTCCTGCTTTTTGTCAATTAAATAAACCTCGTTTTTTAAACAAAGGTGTCCGCCATATATTGAACCCATAGCACCTGCGCCAAGAATTGCTATTTTCATTTTAATTCCTCCAATTAATTAAATTTTATTACTTAGAAAATTCAGCTAAGCCCTCAATAGCATAAGCTCTAACTGGGCAAGAGTCAAGTCCCTTAATTGGAAGTGGAGAATAAGACATAAAGAAAGTATCAGTTTTTAACTGCTCAAGGTTCTTTAACACTTCTAAAAACACAACGTTAACTTCCATAAGAACATCGTGGAAAGCACAAACATCTTCGTTGTTGCTTTCAATAGAAACGCCGTCGCCAAAACCTACACACTTAACTTTCTTCTCTTTAAACCACTCAGCAGTTTCTCTGCAAATGAAAAGTCTTTTATCCTTTTCTGTGTTAGAATCTGGAGTAAATGGAGTAAGCTTCATTGGCGAGTCAATAATAACAATGTCGCCTTCTTTAATTCTGTCGCCACAAGCTTTTTCAAGGTCCTCGCCTTTAATCTTTTCGTTTGGCTGCATATGAGTGATGTTCACATAAATTGCTCTACCCATAAAAGTAGTTAAAGGTAAACCTTGAACATCAGTCCAATCGTCGTGGTGGTGGTAAGGACATTCAACGTGAGTACCTAAGTGGCTAGTAATGTCCATAATTGTGTGGAAATCAGGAATAGGACCGCCTGTGTTAAATCTAGTAAGTCCACATCTTCTAGTTTCTGTAGCTGGGTCTAAAACCTTAGTTAAGTCAACAACTCTTAAATTTCCTAATTCAAAACTATTCATAAAATTTTCCTCCTTAAAATAAAACATTTTTAATTTTCTAACTTAGTTTTGTAAAAACAGTATACCAGTATACCGATATACCGTCAATATGTAAAATTTTATAAAATAATTCCCCTTTTTTTATGCACTTTCTACAAAAACACTTGTTTTCTCTTAATTAATTATATATGTTGACCTTTTATATTTTTTGTTATATCATAACTATATGATTATTTTTTTAATTATATATATTTTTTTTGGAGGGTGATTTTTTTGGAGGTAAATTCCTCGCTTCAACTTAAAGCATATAACTACATAAAAGAGCTAATTCTTTCAAATAAGCTAGATGTTGACACATTATATTCTGAAACAAAGCTTGCAAAAGAAATAGGGGTTTCAAGAACTCCAATGAGAGGGGCTTTGCAATATCTTAGCCAAGATGGCTACATAACAATATACCCAAGTAAAGGGTTTATGATAAGGCAGTTAAACCAAAAAGATATGAGGGAAACAATTCAAATAAGGTGTGCAATAGAAGGTTTTTGTACCTACACAATTGCAAATGAAATTAATTCAGAAAAGGGTAAAAAAACTCTTAAAAATTTAGAATTAGTTTTAGAAAACCAAATTAATGCAATTAATAATAACGATAACTATGAATCCTTTATAGAATATGACCACGAGTTTCACAAAATTTTGGTTCACTACATAGAAAATGACGAAATTAATAGCATTTTTCAAAAATCTATGTACTTAATTAAATTAACTTCCCAATCTGCCCTTGAGGTTGAAGGCAGAATAAATGGCACAATAAATGAACATAAAAAATATTTTGAATTTTTAAAAAACGGCGATGGAGATAATGCCTATAAAACTTTAATAAGCCACCTTATGATGCCTCTTAACGTTGTCAAAACAAATAAATAAAAAAGCCCCTAAATGCTTTTTAACATTTAGGGGTTTTTTATTTTTATTTTTCTAATAATTTTAAAACATCTTCACATATGTCATCTAACGTAATTTTGTTTTCTTTCAAAACTTCATTAACATCATATCTGTCAAGGAAACCTTTTTTAATTCCGTAGTTTTTAACATATAAATTGCTATCTCCTAAAAATCTTGAAATTTTTTCACCAAAACCGCCGTCAAGAACACCGTCCTCAATAGTAATAACAACTTTATGCTCTTTCTTTAAAGAATTTAACATTTCTTCGTCTAAGCCACTTATAAACTTAGGGTTAATTATAGTAGCTTTAATGCCCTTTTCTTCCTTAAGTTTCTTAGCAACATCTTGAGCTAAGCCAAAGAAAGTGCCAAGGCCTAAAAGAGCAACTTCCCTTCCCTTTTCAACCATTTCATACTTGTTTAAATCATAATAGTTAGTTTTGTCCTCTAAGCCACTTTCAACTAACATAGCTGGAACTCTAATAACAACAGGGTGCTTGTTCTGCTTAACACCCCAGTCAAGCATTTCCATATATTCTTCAAGGCTTGTAGGAGCAAGGTGCACTAAATTAGGTATGCTAGATAATAATGAAATGTCATATAAACCAGTGTGGGTCACATCGTTCATACCATAAATACTAGCAGCAAAAACAATCATTAAAGCAGGGTTGTTGTTAATGCAAAGGTCGTGGAAAATTTGGTCGTAAGTTCTTTGTAAAAATGTTGAATACACACCAAAAACAGCCTTGCAACCACCCTTTCCAACACCTGATGAAAAGGCAACAGCGTGTTCTTCGGCAATGCCTACATCAACAAATTGCTCTCCAGCAAGCTCTCTTTTTTCTTTAGTAAAGCCCATAACAGTAGGTGTGCCAGCAGTCACAACAACAAGCTCTTTGTTTTTCTTCATTTCTTCTAAAAGGTATTCGCAAGTTAAACTTGAAAAATCTTTCTCCCCAGAAAAATCATAAATAGCCTTTCCAGTTTCAATGTCAAACGGCCCGTTGTAGTGCCACCTTTCCTTGTCTTTTTCAGCAAATTTGTAGCCTTTTCCCTTTATAGTGTGAATATGTATAACAATAGGCTTTTTGCTGTCTTTAGCACTTTCAAGAACAGGAATAATTTCCTCGTAACTATGCCCGTCTTTAATATAAGCGTAGTCAAAACCAAGAGCCTTAAACATATTTAACTCAGCCTTGCCCTCAGTTTTTCTTAAAAGAGCAAGGTTTCCATATATACCACCGTAGTTTTCAGCAATAGACATCTCGTTGTCGTTTACAATCACAATAGTGTTGCTTCCCTGCTCAATAATGTTGTCAAGACCCTCTAAAGCCTCACCTCCACTTAATGAGCCGTCGCCAATAATAGCAATAACATTAAAATCTTCCTTTTTCAAATCCCTAGCCTTAGCAAGGCCGCAAGCTATGCTAAGCGAAGTTGAAGTATGCCCAACCTTGAAAAAGTCGTGTTCACTCTCGTCTGGGTTGGTGTAGCCAGAAAAGTCTTTATAATGCTTTTCGTCTAAAAAACCAGCCTTTCTGCCAGTTAAAATTTTGTGAGTGTAACATTGGTGGGAAACATCAAAAACAAACTTGTCAACAGGCGAGTTAAAAACATAATGTAAAGCAACAGTTAACTCCACCATACCTAAGTTAGGCCCAACGTGTCCTCCAGTTTTGCTGAGCTTTTCAAGTAAAGCCTCTCTAATTTCTCCACTTAAAGCATAAAGCTTCTCCTTGTCAAATCCCTTAATATCTTTAGGCGAATTAATATTTTCTAAATACATATAATAGCCCTCCTTTATTTTATATAAAAAATTATAACACTTGAAGTTAACTCTAAGTCAATAGTAATTTAAATTTTTTCCATAAAAAAAATCCAATCGTAATTGATTGGATTAATTTTCCACAACAAAATTTTGGCTTTTAATTTTGTCATATATTTTTTTAATGTCTTTGTTCTCGCTAAAAAGTTTGTCATACATAGGCTCACAGGCCTTTTTAAAAGCCCCTTTGTCAGGGTAAATAAATTCAACCCCCATTTTAACCGCCTCTTTTTTAGCCTTTTCAATTTCTTTGTTCATTTCTTCTTCAACAGTTTTGTTTAAAACAACAAAAGCTTCTTCAAAAACCTTTCTTTCTTCATCGCTTAAACTTTCTAAAAAACTATTGCTAGCTAAAAATAAATCAGGAATCATAAGGTGCATATCATAGCTGTAAAACTTGCAAAAATCACCATTTTTTAAAATTGTAATAGAAAGCTCGTTGTTTTCAGCTCCGTCAATAATGTTGTTTTTTAAAGCGTCGTATGTTTCACCTAAACTCATAGGAACTCCAACAAAGCCAAGCAAATTAGCCATTTCCATACTGCTTTCAGATTCTTGAATTCTAATTCTTAAATTTTCTAAGTCTTTTAAATTTTTAACAGGTTTTTTGGTGTAAAAGTTTCTAACACCGCCATATAGCCAAGTAACAGCTACTATGTTCATATCCTTAGTTGAGTTAAAAATTTCATCTGTAATCTCAGAATTGTTCATAGTTTCTTTAAACTCATCAACGTTGTTAAATAAATAAGGTAAGTTAAAAACTTTATAGTCTTCGTTAAAACTTTCCATAATAGAAGAACTAGCCACAGCAAACTCTAATGCCCCGTTTGACACCATTTCAGCCATCATACTCTGAGAGCCTAAAGTTTCGTTAGGGTAAACTAACACATTATACTTATCCCCAAGCCTATCCTCAATATATTCTGCAAATTTTAAATATCCTAAATGAGATGGGTGGCTTTCTTCCTGGTTATGCCCTACCCTTATTGTGATTTTACTTTTATCCCTATAATCAGAATAAATCAAAAAAATTGTAATAAAACAAATTAAAACTAAAAGTATATACACTAAATAATTTTGCTTCATATTAACCTCCTAAACTCCTGAATAAGCTGAAAAGCCACCATCAACAGAAATACAAGTTCCAGTAATAAAACTAGCCATTTCGTCGTTAATTAAAAACATTAATGGCCCAAAAAGTTCGCTAATTTTTCCAAACCTCTCCATAGGAGTAGCCTGTAAAATTTTAGAACATCTAGCACTAGGAGTGCCGTATTCGTTGTAAAAAATCTTTTCATTTTGCTTAGTCAATAAAAAACCAGGAGCAATAGAATTAACTCTTATATTTGACTTAGAAAAATAAACAGCTAGCCACTTTGTAAAGTTCTCTAAAGACGCCTTAGAAGCACTGTAAGAAGGAACTTTAGTATATGGCAAAGTTGAACAAGCAGAGGAAATGTTCACAATGTTTCCACCTCTCCCGTCAACCATATCCTTTGCAAACTCTTGACAAGATATAATAGTAACTTTAAAATTTAAGTCAAATATATTTGTCATTTTTTCTACACTAACATCAAAAAAAGTAAAACAATCGTTTTTTAAATCCCCGTCTATGTAATACTCTTTGTCAGTTCTAGCGTCGTTGTCGCTAAAATCAAAACCATTTACAAGTATATCACATTTCCCAAAATCTTCAACAATTAATTTGTGTGTAGCTTCAACACTTTTTTTAGATAGCATATCTGCAAAATAAAACTTAGCATTATACCCTTTTTCTTGAATTACCTTAGAAATATTATCAATTTTACTAAAACTGCTGTCAACCATTGCAACCTTAGCTCCAGCCTCTGCCAAAGAAATGGCTATTTCTTGGCAAATAGGGCTGTTAGCTCCAGCCACAACAACAACTTTATTCTTTAAATTTCTATCTAGACAAAATCTCATATTTTATCCTCCGTTTTAATTTTATATAAACATATAAGCATTAAAACGCCGATTTCCCCTCGTCTATGAACATTTTAATTCCCCAACTAAAACATTCTAGAATACAACTATTTTTTAAGAAATTTAAAGCTAATTTTCGATAAAATCACAACACCAATAGAACATATATACAATTTAAATTTTAGTCAAATTTTAAATTCTTTCAAAATACATCATATTAATATTTTTCATTCATAAAAACATATAAAGAAACTATATTTTTTAAAACTAGCTTATTTAACTATTTTTTTGTTATAACAATTTTTTCAAAATAATATAATATAAATTAATTTATAAAATACGTCATACATATTTCCCATAATTATCTTGACAATATTATTATATCCATAATTTAAAAATTATGATATTGTGTTAATTGTGTTTGATATTGCAAAAATTGTTTAAATGTTATATAATATCCTTAAATATTTGATACTTGCAATCTGTTTTAATTTTTTGCAATGGAGGTATTTATGAAAACAAAACTATATAAATCTACAATAACTTTTGAAGATAGACAATATATGAACTCAAACGACTTTGAAATATTCTACTATAACGATAAAAAGCTATTAAATTTTGGCGTCCATAAGCACGATAACTATGAAATATATTTATATTTAAGTGGAGATATTCAATACCAAGTAGATGGAAAAGAAATAAATCTTCAAAAAGGTGATTTTTTCATTATTCCACCTAATGTAGAACACGGCCCTGTCAAAATAAATGAAGAAACAAACTATAAAAGGTTTGTAATTTGGCTAAAAAAAGATTTCATTGAAAGCCTTTCTAAAATAATTCCTGAAATAAACTACACCTTTAATTACATTGAAAAAAACAAAAAATATAACTACACAATGGAATACATTCATTTTAATGAGCTTTTTGGCTCTCTGCTTGCCATTTGGCGAGAACACACAGATAACAATCCTTTTAAAAAATCAATGGAAATCTCCCTTCTCTCAACTTTTTTAATTAAAGTTAATAGGCTAATTTATGACTATGCTAACCCAATACATAGCCAAACTAACACAGAACTTTACACCCTAATTTTTGACTACATAAATAGAAATATAACAGAAAATTTAACCCTTGAAAACATTGCAAACCAGTTTTACACAAGTAAATACCACATCTCTCATATGTTTAAAGAAAACTTAGGCATTTCGCCTTATCAATACATAACAAAACTAAAACTAGATAATTGTAGAAACGCAATAGCTGCAGGCGAACCAATTACAAATGTAGCCCAAAAATTTGGCTTTGTAGACTACACTACTTTTTATAGAGCCTTTAAAAAAGAATATGGAATGTCACCCAAAGAATATAAAGAATTGCATACTTAAATAATAAAAAAAAGAAAGGCAAAATGCCTTTCTTTTTTTTGAAGTTTAGTTACATATATTATAAAAACATAAAACAATAAAAAATTAACTATAATTCATAATTTTTTTACATTTTATTCACATTTATTTTTACCGAACATTCTTATTTTTTAAACATTTTCTCTCGAAAATTTAACATTTTTTATCAAAAATATACCTTTTCTTAATTAAATTAATATATACTCTAATTTCTTTTTTATTTTATTTAACCTAAATACTTATTCTTATAATTCTTAAATTATATTTATAATAACTTTTTAACTATCTAATTTGTTATATTCATCTTCTGTCACTTCTTCACACCATTCGTTTTTACATTCCTCCCCAGCAACTTCAATAGCTATGTGGCTAAACCAAGAACTAGCCTTAGCACCGTGCCAATGTTTAACATTAGGAGGAATAACAACAATATCTCCTTCTTCTAAACTAACAGCCTCTTTCCCCTCTTCTTGATACCAGCCACTTCCAGCAACACAAATTAAAATTTGCCCGCCACCATTTTTTGCGTGGTGGATATGCCAGTTGTTTCTGCATCTTGGCTCAAAAGTAACGTTTGCCATAAAAATAGGCGAGTTTTTGTCCACCAACGGCTTTAAGTATGACTTACCTATAAAAAACTTAGCATAATCAACATTCTCTTGTCCAAAACCAAACTTGTTTCTTTCCTTAAATTCTTCTCTCTCTAAAATCTCCATTTAACCCACCCATTTAATTCTCTTTTAAAACCTCTTTAATGTCTTTTAAAGCATTCAAAGTCTTAGGAAAACCGTTAAATATAACACCATATAAAGCTAAAGCAAGTATTTTCTCTTTCTCGTTTCCAACATTCAAATTTCCAACCGTGTGGGACTTAACCTGCGAACTACAACAACCATTTGCAATTAAAACAGCAAGAGTAATCATTTCCCTTAACTTTAAATCTAAACTACTTCTTGTGTATAAATCACCAAAACAGTTCTCAGATAAAAACTTTGTAGTAATTTTCTCGTCCTCTAACATACTTTCATTTATTTTTCCTACATTCTCGCCAAAAATTTTTCTCTGAACCTCTAGCCCCTTGCTGTATCTGTTTTCATCTTTTACAGTCTTAAAATCTTGAATTTCAATTCCTTTAACATTAAATATGTCTAAAATAAGCTCAAGAGCTTCGCCTGCCTTAAAATACCCACAATAAGGTGAAGTGTGTAAAACCACTTCATAAATTTCGTTTCCACTAAAACCCTTGTCTAAAAACTCGTTTACATAAATTTCAATGGCTTCAAAATTTTGGTTAGCCACTAAACTAGCAAGGCTAATTGCCATTTTCTCTCTTTCGCTTAATTTACTGTCAATAAAACTAGTGTCAAAATTTCCAATAAATTCCAAAATATCTTTCATAATAAACACCTCCTAATATCATTATACAACTTGAAGTATACTCTAAGTCAATATAATTTTATTAAAATTTTATTATAAAAAAAAGATACTATGAAAACATAGTATCTTTTAAAAGAAATATTAAACTAATTCAATAATAACTTCCATTGCACCGTCGCCTCTTCTTTGACCGATTTTAACGATTCTAGTGTAACCGCCGTTTCTGTCAACATACTTAGGAGCAATTTCATCAAATAACTTATTAGCCATATTTACAGCAACAGTGTTGCTTCTTTTCTTTCTACCATCTGCAGGAACTTCAGTAACAGGATAAAGATAGCTTAAAATCTTTCTTCTAGCGTTTAATCTGCTAGGCATATCCTTCTTAATAGTCTTTTCAACAGACTCGCCACCCTTTTTAGAAGTAACAGTAACTTCTTCAAAGTTGTCTTTTTCCTTAACAGCAATAGTAATTAACTTTTCAGCAAGACCTCTGATTTCCTTAGCCTTAGCTTCAGTAGTCTTAATCTTACCGTGGTATAATAAATTAGTAACCTGATTACGTAATAAAGCCTTTCTCTGGCTAGATGTACGACCAAGCTTTCTATATGCAGCCATTGCTAATCCTCCTTAATTAATCCTCGTTTGGACTTAAACTCAAACCAAGTTCTTTCAACTTGTTAAGCACTTCCTCTAAAGACTTATGTCCAAGATTACGCACTTTCATCATATCATTTTCAGTCTTTCTTGTTAAGTCTTCAACAGTGTGGATACCAGTTCTCTTTAAACAGTTGTAAGTACGAACAGTAAAGTCTAATTCTTCAATAGTCAGTTCAAGAACCTTTTCCTTAGTTCCAACTTCTTTTTCAACAAGAATTTCTGCATTCTTTGCACTATCAGATAAATCTACAAACAAATTAAGATGTTCATTTAAAATCTTAGCACCTAAACTTACAGCGTCATCTGGAGCGATAGTTCCATCAGTCCAAACTTCAAAAGTAAGTTTATCATAATCAGTAATCTGACCTACTCTAGTATCTTCAACTTTAAAGTTTACTCTCCTAACAGGAGTATAAAGTGAATCAACAGGTATCATTCTAAGGGGTTGGTCAGCCCTCTTATTCTTAGAAGCCTCCACATAGCCACGACCCTTAGTGATTGTAATTTCCATAAAGAACTTGCTATCAGCACCACCACTTAAAGTAGCAATGTGTAAGTCAGGGTTAAGAATTTCAATATCGGAATCAACTCTAATATCGCCAGCCTTAACCTCGCAATCACCAGAAGCGTCAATATAAGCAATCTTAGGCTCATCACTTTCACTATTAACCTTGATAGCAAGGTTTTTAAGATTTAAAATAATTTCGGTTACATCTTCCTTAACACCAGCAATAGGGCTAAATTCGTGAAGAACACCATCAATTTTAATGTTGCTAACAGCAGCACCAGGTAAAGATGATAATAAAATTCTTCTTAAGGAATTACCAAGAGTAGTACCATAACCTCTTTCAAGAGGCTCAACTACAAAGCAACCATAGTTATCATTCTTTTCAGTAATTTCAATACGAGGTTTTTCAAATTCAAACACTCAGCCCAACCTCCTTAATAGTTATCTATATAATTTACCAACATATTTAAAACAATAAGCAATAAAATAAAACAAATATTACTTAGAATATAACTCGACAATAAGAGTCTCGTTAACAGGTAAATCTAACTGCTCTCTCTTAGGTAAAGTAGTAATGCTACCCTTAAGATTAGCCTGGTCAGCAGATAACCACTCAGGAACGATACGAGATGAAGTTACTTCAAGAACATCTTTAAATCTCTGTAAATCCTTTTTGCTTTCTTTAATTTCAATAACATCGCCAACCTTTAAAGTAATAGAAGGGATGTTAGTCTTCTTACCATTTACAGTAACAAGGTTATGTCTAACAATCTGTCTAGCTTCTTTTCTAGTACGACCATAACCTAATCTATAAACAACATTATCAAGTCTTAACTCAAGAAGCATAAGTAAGTTTTCACCAGTAATACCAGCCATCTTGTCAGCTTTCTCGTATAAGTTTCTAAATTGCTTTTCAAGCACACCGTAGATAAACTTAACCTTC
Organism: uncultured Clostridia bacterium; assembly: GCA_944384235.1. Taxonomy (GTDB): domain Bacteria; phylum Bacillota; class Clostridia; order Lachnospirales; family CAG-274; genus Gallispira. Next base: position 33,826 of record CALWSP010000017.1, on the reverse strand, counting down.
TGCTTTTCCTTTAACTGAACACCGTATTCGCTTAACTTACGCATATTTCTTTTACGCTTACCTAACTTCTTAGTAGAACCAAGAACGCTAGGCTCGATGCCTAAGTATCTGCATCTTTTAATGATAGGACCGATTTCTCTAGCCATTAAACAGTACCTCCAATATATAATAAAAACGAAAAATTAAACTCTTCTTCTCTTAGGTGGTCTACAACCATTGTGAGGAACAGGAGTAACATCTTTAATCATAGTTACATCAAGACCTGCAGCCTGTAAAGCTCTAATAGCAGCTTCTCTACCACTACCAGGACCCTTTACAAAAACTTCAACAGTTTTTAAACCATATTCCTTAGCAGCACCAGCAGCCTTTTCAGCAGCCATCTGAGCAGCATAAGGAGTAGACTTTTTAGAACCTCTAAAACCTAACTCACCAGCACTTGCCCAAGATAAAGCACCACCAGCAGCATCAGTAATTGTTACAATTGTATTGTTAAAAGTTGACTGTATATGAGCTTGACCACGTTCAACAACTCTTCTGTCGCGACGTCTACGGCCAGCAGCTTTCTTAACTGTCTTCTTAGCCATTTAATTTTACCTCCTTAAATCAATAACAAAAGATAAATTGATTATTTCTTCTTATTCGCAACAGTTCTTCTAGGACCTTTTCTAGTTCTTGCATTTGTCTTAGTCTTCTGACCTCTAACAGGGAGACCTTTTCTGTGACGAATACCTCTATAGCATCCAATTTCAACAAGACGCTTAATATTTAACGCGATTTCTCTTCTTAAATCACCTTCTACTGTCTGACTTTGAGCAATAACTTCTCTAATTCTTGCCACTTCATCATCAGTAAGATCTCTTACTCTAGTATCAGGGTTAACATTAGCTTCTTTTAAAATTCTGTTAGAGCTAACTCTACCGATACCATAAACATAAGTAAGACCAATTTCAACACGTTTTTCTCTAGGTAAATCTACACCAGCGATACGAGCCATAATTGCACCTCTTTCATAAATAGTATTTTATTTTGGCAAAAGCCAATTTAGAGGCGAACATTCATTTTAACAAAACATTACTGAGGCAGCCGCGTCCCATAGTAACAACATCGGGCTATCAAGGGGAATTAACCCTCTTAAACCATATCAATTATAGTTAAAATAAACCTTCACCAAGTAAAAATTATACCACAAGCACCAAATTAATGCAAGCTTTAATTTGTAAATTTTTTATGAATTTTATTAAATTTTAGTTAATTTAATTTTTCTCCAAAAAAACCGAAAGACAGGGTTATTAACCCTGTCTTTGCTTATGCTTAGGGTTTTCACAGATAACTCTGATAGCACCCTTTCTCTTAATTACTCTACACTTTTCACACATTGGTTTTACAGATGGTCTAACCTTCATTGTTCATTCTCCTTTCTCATCTTGCCTCTCCAGGTAATTCTTCCCTTAGTCAAGTCATAAGTTGACATTTCAATTTTAACACTGTCACCAGGGATAATTCTAATAAAGTTTTTTCTCAATTTACCTGAGAGATGAGCAATAATCTTATGTCCATTCTCCAGTTCCACCTGGAACATAGCGTTTGGAAGCTTTTCTATGACAGTACCTTCTAATTCGATTACATCGTCCTTAGCCAAGGCTCTCTACCTCCTTCACAATCTCTTTCAAACTTATTTATCATTATACTTCGCCAGAGCTTTTCTAATGTCAGAATTGAGTAAATATAGTTCATTTTCAAGTTTATTCTTAATATCATTGTCAATATTCTTAGAAATTTGAATATGAATTTTTTTCTTCTTTTTTGGCTTTTCCAACTTTCTCAAACTGCCATCAGCAATAAAAACATACTCATTGCAGAAATCCACCACAATAAAAGCTCTGCCTTTATCCCTGCCACACTTTGAAAAAACAATTTGACCTTTTGAATACAATTCCTTCACCCCTATGCTTCTACTAAGGTTAAAAGCTCAGGCTCACCATCAGTAATGAGAACCGTATTTTCATAATGAGCTGCTAAGCTACCATCTTTAGTCACAACAGTCCAGCCGTCGCCAAGCTGTTTAACTCTGTAAGACCCTACGTTAACCATAGGCTCAATAGCTAAAGTCATACCCTTTATGAGCTTTGGACCTGACTTCCCAAACCTATAATTTGGTACATTAGGTTCCTCGTGCATTTCTCTTCCGATGCCATGCCCTACATAATCACGAACTACTGAAAAACCATTAGCCTCAACATAATCTTGAATAGCTGCTGATATTTCACATAAGTGATTACCACTTTTTGCAAACTCTATACCTCTAAAAAAGCTTTCTCTAGTAACATCTATTAGCTTCTTTGCTGTTTCAGATATTTCGCCAACAGCAAAAGTTCTAGCAGCGTCGCCGTGAAAACCGTTAATATAAGCACCAGTGTCAATACTAATAATATCTCCTTCTTTAAGAACTCTCTTTCCAGGAATTCCGTGGATAATTTCATTATTAACAGAAGCACAAATAGAGGCTTTGTAACCATATAGACCTTTAAAGGAAGGAACAGCTCCTTGAGAGCGAATAAATTCCTCAGCAATTTTGTCAAGTTCGGCTGTCGTTATACCTGGCCTAATCTCTTTTTCAAGAAGATTAAGTGCTTGACCAGTTATTCTTCCAGCCAATCTCATTGCTTCTATATGTATATCTTTCTTAATCTTAATAGACATTACTTAATACCCTCAAGTGCTTTGCAAACATTCTCAAAAATTTCGTTAATGTCGCCAACACCGTTAGTTCTTAAAAGAATGCCCTTTTTCTCATAATAATCAATAACTGGAGCAGTAGTTTCGTGATAAACTTTTAATCTGTTCACCACTGTTTCCTCATTGTCGTCTTTTCTTTGAATAAGAGCTGTGCCACACTCGTCGCAAACGCCTTCAGTTTTTGGAGGGTTGTAAGAGATGTGATACATTTTACCACAATTAGGACAACTTCTTCTACCAACCATTCTATCAACAATAACTTTATCTTCAACTTCATAGCAAATAACCTTATCAAGGTCACCAACTATATCATATAATCCCTCAGCCTGCTCCACATTTCTTGGGTAGCCGTCAAGGATATAACCTTTTTTGCAATCGTCAGCCTGAATTCTTTCAGCTAACATTGCAGAAACTATATCGTCAGAAACAAGTCCGCCTTCTTCCATAATCTGCTGAACTTTCTTTCCGAGTTCTGTACCGTTTTTAATCTGCTCTCTTAATAAATCACCAGTAGAAATATGAGCAATGTCAAATTTCTTAGAAAGCATTTTAGCCTGAGTACCCTTACCTGCACCAGGACAACCTATAAGCACTAATTTCATTTATTACATCCCCTTATATATATGAGTTGCCCAAATAAAGGGGCAACTCACAATAATATTAATTTAAAAATCCTTTATAGTGTCTCATTAAAAGCTGTGACTCTAATTGCTTAATAAGTTCAAGAGCAACGCCTGATACAATAAGCATAGTAGTACCACCAAAGCCCATATTCATACCTGTAACCCAAGTAATCACAATAGGAACTAAGGCAATTAATGAATAGCAAATAGCACCAATTAAGGAAATTCTATTTACAATATTCTGAATATAATCAGATGTAGGCTTACCAGGTCTAATGCCTGGAACAAATCCGCCACTTTTTTTCATATTTTCAGCTACTTCAACAGAGTTGAAAGCAAATGAAGTGTAGAAGAAAGTGAAACAGAAAATAAGAATAACATATAAAATAGCACCTACTGGAATAAAGCCTTTTACAAGGTAAGTAAGCTCTAATCTAGCACTTAACCAAGTAAGAGTATCATTGTTAAATAACTGATTAATAGTCATTGGGAACTGTAAAAGAGAAATAGCGAAGATAATAGACATAACACCAGCGATATTTACCTTTACAGGAATATAGGAGCTTTGACCTCCAACCATTCTATTTCCAACTTGCTTTTTAGAATATTGAACAGGAATTCTTCTTTCGCCGTCCTGAATAATAATAACAAATGCCATTACAATTACTAAGATAGCAAGAATAAGTACAACCTTCACCCAGCCCATAGCACTGCCTTGAGCGCTGAGGTATAATCTAGCTGCACCATTGTCAAGTTTGTCAACAATGTTAGCAAAGATAATAAATGAAGCACCATTACCAATGCCAACTTCTGTAAGCTTTTCACCTAACCACATAACAAGAATAGTACCAGTTACCATAGTAAGTAAACCAATAATGTAAACTAACCAATTAGGGTTTGTAAAAGCGTTGTGAACAGTATAAATTTGGCCAGCACCTTGTAAAACTGCTAAAATAAGAGCAGCAATTCTAGTGTACTGAGAAATCTTTTTTCTACCGTCCTCGCCATCTTTTTGAATTTGCTCTAACTTAGGTATAGCAACAGTTAATAACTGCATAATAATGGACGCATTAATGTATGGTCCAATACCCATTGCAAAAATAGTACCATAGTTACCACCAGTGATAAGCTGGTACAAAGTACCAGTTGCATCACTGCTTGCAAGTCTGCTAATGTCAAGACCTGGAATAGGTAAGAAAGTACCCACTCTGATAACTACTAAAACAAGTAACATATAAATAATTTTAGTACGAATCTCTTTAACTGTAAAAGCATTTCTAAGTGTATTAAACATTAGATCACCTCAGCTTTTCCGCCAATAGCTTCAATCTTTTCCTTTGCTGAGTTGCTATAATAGTTTACTTGAACAGTAAGCTTTTTAGTAATTTCGCCATTACCTAAAACCTTAACACCATCTCTAGCGTTAGAGATAATACCCTTGTCCATTAAAGACTGAACAGTTACAACTGCACCATCTTCAAATCTATCATTTAAAAGACTTAAATTAATAGCAACAATGTTCTTAGAATTAATGCACTTAAAACCTCTCTTAGGGATTCTTCTGTAAAGTGGCATCTGACCACCCTCGAAACCAGGTCTAACACCGCCACCAGAACGAGCGTTCTGACCCTTGTGACCCTTGCCAGAAGTCTTACCATTACCTGAACCATGGCCTCTACCTTTTCTGAACTTCTTAAAAGTAGAACCTTCAGCTGGCTTCAATTCGTTTAAAAACATTAGGACGCACCTCCTTAAAATTAGATTTCTTCAACTTTAACCAAATGCTTAACTTGGTCAATCATACCTCTGATTGCAGCATTGTCCTGCTGCTCAACAACAGAATTAAGCTTCTTTAAACCAAGAGCTTCAACTGTCTTTTTATGTTTAGGGATTGCACCAATTGTAGACTTTACTAATGTAATTTTTAACATCTCAATTTTCCTCCCTTATTAACCTAAAATTTCTTCAACACTCTTACCACGAAGTCTAGCAACCTTCTCAGGAGAAGTAACACCAGCTAAACCTTCTAAAGTAGCGTTAACAACATTTTTCTTGTTTCTAGAGCCTAAAGACTTAGTTCTGATATTCTTGATACCAGCTAACTCAAGAACAGCTCTTGCTGGACCACCAGCGATAACACCAGTACCCTCTGGAGCTGGCTTAAGAAGTACAGTAGAGCTACCATACTTGCCATAAATTTCATGATAAATACTATTATTTTCGTTTCTCTCAACGTAAACGATATTCTTGATAGCATCTTCTTTACCCTTGCGGATAGCATCAGGGATTTCGATAGCCTTACCAATACCAACGCCTACGTGGCCGTTGCCGTCACCTACAACAACTAATGCAGAAAAACGCATTGTACGACCACCCTTAACAGTCTTTGTTACTCTCTTAATAGTAACAACATTATCCTTTAAATCAAGGGTACTAACATCGATTTTTGTTCTCACGATTTTTTCCCTCCTTATTAGAACTGAAGACCCGCTTCTCTAGCAGCGTCAGCTAAAGCCTGAATCTTACCATGATATACGAATCCGCCTCTATCGAATACCACTGTTGTGATACCCTTTTCGAGTGCTTTTTTAGCTAATGCTTCACCAACAGCCTTTGCAGCCTCAACATCGTTAGTCTTTTCAAGCTTAGCCTTAATATCAGCTTCCATAGTAGAAGCAGCACAAAGTGTATTACCTACTGTATCATCAATAATCTGTGCATAAATATGCATATTAGATCTGAATACTGCCAATCTTGGCTGTTCAGGTGTACCAGAGATTTTGTTACGTAATCTGTAATGTCTTTTTGCTCTGGCTTCTGAACGTGATGGCTTCTTAATCATCTCACATTCACTCCTTTATTACTTCTTACCAGTCTTACCAACTTTTCTTCTAATAACTTCTGTTGAGTACTTGATACCCTTGCCCTTATATGGCTCTGGTGGTCTCTTAGTTCTAATTTCAGCAGCGAACTGACCAACCTTTTCCTTGTCAATACCCTCAACAATAATCTTGTTGTTACCCTCAAGAGTAGTAGTGATGCCCTCTGGGTCAACCATTTCTACTGGGTGAGAATAACCAAGTGTTAATGTAAGCTTGTTACCAGACTTAGCAGCTCTGTAACCAACACCGTTGATTTCAAGAATTTTCTTGTAGCCGTTAGTAACACCTTCAACCATATTAGCAATAAGAGTTCTAGTTAAACCGTGTAACTGCTTATATCTTTTTAAATCACTAGGTCTAGTTACTGTAACTTCAGTAGCAGAAACCTCAATAGTTAAGTCATCAACTAACTTACGAGTTAAAGTACCCTTAGGGCCCTTTACAGTAATTACGTTACCATCCTCAAGCTTAACCTCTACACCAGCTGGAATAGCAACAGGTAATTTACCAATACGTGACATATTATTTACCTCCTTCTATTACCATACGTAAGCGATTACTTCGCCGCCAACGCCGAGCTTTCTAGCTTCTTTATCAGTGATAACGCCCTTGTTTGTAGAAACAATAGCAGTACCCATACCACCTAAAACTCTTGGTAACTCATCTCTGTTAGCGTAAACTCTAAGACCAGGCTTAGAAATTCTCTTAATACCAGAGATAACCTTTTCGTTCTTATCTACACCATACTTAAGAGTAATGTGCATAGTCTTCTTTACGCCATCTTCTATAATTTCATAACCTGCAATATAGCCTTCATTTGTAAGGATGTTAGCGATAGCTTCCTTCATTTTGCTTGAAGGTACATCTACAGTATCGTGCTTAGCAGTGTTTGCATTTCTAATTCTAGTGAGCATATCTGCGATTGGATCACTCATTGACATATTAAAAATCCTCCTTTCAAATTACCAGCTAGCCTTCTTAACGCCAGGTATTTCGCCTTTGTAAGCTAATTCACGGAAGCAAATTCTACAGATACCAAACTTTCTTAAATAACCGTGTGGTCTTCCGCAAATTCTACAACGAGTATAGCTTTGAGTAGAAAACTTAGGCTTTCTTGCCTGCTTTACTTTCATTGATGTCTTTGCCATATCATCTGCCTCCTTTATTTCTTAAATGGCATACCCATTAATCTTAGAAGCTCTCTAGCTTCTTCATCAGTCTTTGCTGTTGTAACAAATACAATATCCATACCTCTGATTTTGTCAATCTTGTCGTACTGGATTTCAGGGAACATTAACTGCTCCTTAAGACCTAAAGTGTAGTTACCTCTACCATCAAAAGAGTTAGCACTAACACCTCTAAAGTCACGTACTCTAGGAAGAGAGATGTTAATAAGCTTGCTTGCGAAGCTATACATCTTTTCACCTCTTAAAGTAACCTTGCAACCAATAGGCATACCAGCTCTAAGCTTGAAAGCAGCGATAGACTTTTTAGCCTTAGTTACAATTGGCTTCTGGCCAGCAATAATTGTCATATCACTAACAGCAGAATCAATAGCCTTAGCATTTTCCTTTGCTTCGCCAAGACCCATATTAATAACAATCTTCTCAAGCTTTGGAATTTCCATTACATTCTTATAAGAAAACTTTGCCTGCATAGCAGGTGCAACTTCCTTCTCATAAAATTCTCTAAATGCGTTCACGAACTTAGTCCTCCTTTACAGAATTAATCGATTACTTCGCCAGTAGACTTAGCTATTCTGTGCTTAACGCCATTTTCTACTTTGTAACCAATTCTGGTTGGCTTACCTGCGTAAACATACATAACATTAGATGCGTCAATAGGAGCTTCTTTTTCAATAATGCCGCTATTTGGATTCATTGGAGATGGCTTAACGTGCTTTTTAACCTTGTTAACGCCCTCAACAATTACCCTATTGTTCTTTACATCTACAACAAGTACCTTGCCTTCCTTACCTTTATCCTTACCTGCGATAACCTGTACCTTATCGCCCTTTTTAATCTTCATAACTTGACCCTACCTCCTATTATAATACTTCAGGTGCAAGAGATAAGATTTTCATAAACTGCTTTTCTCTAAGCTCTCTTGCAACAGGTCCGAAAATACGAGTACCTCTAGGGTTTTTATCTTCCTTAATAATTACAGCTGCGTTTTCATCAAACTTAATGTAAGAACCATCAGGTCTAGAAGCACCCTTCTTAGTTCTAACAACAACAGCCTTAACTACTTCACCCTTTTTAACAACGCCGCCTGGTGTTGCATCTTTAACAGTAGCAACGATAACGTCACCAATATTAGCATATCTTCTTGTTGAGCCGCCTAAAACTCTGATACATAATAATTCCTTAGCACCTGAGTTATCAGCAACAACAAGTCTACTTTCCTGCTGAATCATTGTCGATTTCCTCCTTTATTCAGGAATTACTTAACCTTTTCTACGATTTCAACTAATCTCCATCTTTTATCTTTTGATAAAGGTCTAGTTTCCATAACTTTTACTCTATCACCAATCTGACACTCATTATTCTCATCGTGAGCCTTTAACTTGTAAGTCTTCTTCACAATCTTGTTATATAATGGATGTCTAACATTATTCTCAACAGCTACAACGATAGTCTTATCCATCTTATCGCTGATAACCTTACCAATTCTAGTCTTACGAAGATTTCTTTCCACGAAAATTGTCCTCCTTCCAATTATATAACTTTATTAAAGTGTGTTTTCCTTCTGAGTAATAACAGTCTGAATTCTAGCAATATTCTTACGAACAAGGCTAATTCTTGCTGTATTTTGTAACTGGTTAGTAGCGTTTTGGAATCTTAAATTGAATAATTCCTTCTTTGCTTCAACTAACTCGTTATTTAACTCAGCAACAGACTTATTTCTTAATTCTGCAACATATTCCTTAGTTTTCATTAATTGTCACACTCCTTTTCTAAATCAGCGCGTGATACAATCTTACACTTGACAGGTAACTTATGAACTGCAAGTCTAAGGGCTTCTCTAGCCACTTCCTCACTAACTCCAGCGATTTCAAACATAACTCTGCCTGGCTTAACAACAGAAACCCAATATTCTGTTGAACCCTTACCAGAACCCATTCTTGTACCCATAGGCTTTAAAGTAATAGGCTTATCTGGGAAGATTTTAATCCAAACCTTACCGCCTCTTTTGATATATCTAGTCATAGCAATTCTGGCAGCCTCAATCTGTCTGGAAGTAATCCAGCCTGGCTCCATAGAAACAATACCAAACTCACCGTAAGTAATTTTGTTACCTCTTAAAGCCTTACCAGTCATACGACCTCTAAACTGCTTACGTCTTTTAACTCTTTTAGGCATTAACATTACTGAACACTTCCTTTCTCGTTATTTTTTGTAGGAAGTACCTCACCCTTGTAAATCCAAACCTTAACACCAATCTTACCATAAGTAGTGTTTGCCTCAGCAAAACCATAGTCAATATCAGCTCTTAAAGTTTGAAGAGGAATAGTACCATCGTGATAAGTTTCACTACGAGCCATTTCAGCGCCACCAAGACGACCACTACAAGTAGTCTTAATACCCTTAGCACCAAACTTCATAGTAGTTTGCATAGCCTTTTTCATAGCTCTTCTAAAAGTTACACGGTTTTCGAGCTGTCTTGCAATATCCTCAGCAACTAACTGAGAATCAAGTTCAGGTCTCTTAATATCTTCAATGTTTACCATAACCTTCTTGTCTGTCATCTTCTGTAATTCAGCGTTTAACTCCTGAATAGCAGCGCCGCTCTTACCAATGATGATACCAGGCTTAGAAGTGAAAATAGTAATTTTAACTCTTTCATTAGTTCTCTCAATAGCGATTTTAGAAACGCTGGAGTTAGCTAATTTTTTCTTAATATAAGTTCTAAGCTTATTGTCTTCAACTAAGAAATTAGCGTAATCCTTCTTATCAGCATACCAGGTAGAATCCCAGTTTTTAATAACGCCAACTCTTAATCCATGTGGATTTACTTTCTGACCCATGGTTGACCTCCTTATTTCTTCTCATCTAAGTATATTGAAATGTGAGCAGTCTTTTTGTTAATTCTGTAAGCTCTGCCCTGTGCTCTTGGACGAATTCTCTTAAGAGTAGGTCCCTGGTTAGCAAATACATCAGCAACATACAATTTATTTACATCTAACTCTAAGTTATTTTCTGCGTTAGCAACTGCAGATTTTAAAACTTTCTCTATAATTTCAGCAGCATATCTAGGTGAATAAGCAAGAACAGCCATAGCTTCACCGATACTCTTACCCTTAATCTGTTCTAAAACAATTCTAGCCTTAGTGTCAGAAACTCTAACAAACTTAGCGTGAGCCTGAGCTCTTCTATCTCTGTTCTGTTCGTTTCTGTCTCTCTTAATTTGGCTTCTATGTCCCTTTGACATTAAGGTTCCCTCCTTCCGAAAAATTATCTAACTCTTGACTTCTTATCAGCGTCCTTACCGTGACCTCTGTAAGTTCTAGTCAAAGCAAACTCGCCTAATTTGTGGCCTACCATATCCTCAGTGATATAAACTGGAACGTGCTTTCTACCGTCATGAACTGCAATAGTGTGACCTATCATCTCTGGGAAGATAGTAGAACGGCGAGACCAAGTCTTTATAACATTTTTTGTATTAGCTTCATTCTCAGCAACAACCTTCTTCATAAGGTGGTCGTCACAGAATGGGCCCTTTTTAAGTGATCTACTCATATTTAGGTCCTCCTATTATTTATTTCTACTACGAACTATATACTTATTGCTAGCCTTATGCTTCTTTCTAGTCTTAAGACCAAGAGCAGGCTTACCCCATGGAGTACAAGGTGCTGGACGACCAATAGGAGATCTACCTTCACCACCACCGTGAGGGTGGTCATTAGGGTTCATTACAGAACCTCTTACAGTAGGTCTAATACCCATATGTCTCTTCTTACCAGCCTTACCAATGTTAATAAGTTCGTGGTCAGCGTTACCTACTTGACCAATAGTAGCTCTACAATTAATAGGTAATAATCTCATTTCGCCAGATGGAAGTCTAACAGTTGCATACTTACCTTCCTTAGCCATTAACTGAGCAACATTACCAGCAGAACGAACTAACTGGCCACCTGCACCAGGATACATTTCAATGTTGTGAATTTCAGCACCAACAGGAATGTCCTTCATAGGTAAAGTGTTACCAACTCTAACTTCAGCTTCAGAACCACTCATAACAGTGTCGCCAACCTTTAAGCCGTTAGGAGCTAAGATATATCTCTTTTCACCGTCAGCATAGCTTAATAAAGCAATGTTAGCTGTTCTGTTTGGGTCGTACTCAATAGCAACAACCTTAGCAGCAATGCCATCTTTGTTTCTCTTAAAGTCGATAATTCTATATTTTTTCTTGCTACCGCCACCAATATGACGAACAGTAATTTTACCCTGATTATTTCTACCTGCAGTTTTCTTAATGTGAACTACAAGGCTTTTTTCAGGAGTTTTCTTAGTAATTTCAGCGAAGTCAGAAACTGTCATCTGTCTTCTTGAAGGTGTATAAGGTTTAAATCTCTTAATACCCATTTGTTTTACACTCCTTTATCAAATATTTGCAAACACAAAATAGTGTCTATACTTTATTCCAATTCTAAATTTTCAAGGAATTACATACCCTGGAAAATTTCAATTTCCTTACTTTCAGCAGTAAGCTGAACAATAGCTTTCTTTCTAGCGTTAGTCTTGCCAAAAGTGTAGCCTCTTCTCTTAGTCTTGCCAACACAGTTCATAGTGTTAACAGAAGCAACCTTAGTTCCTTCAAACATCTTTTCAACTGCTTGCTTAATCTGAATTTTAGTAGCCTCTGGGTGAACATAGAAAGCGTACTTCTTTGAAGCCATATCATTCATAGTTTTCTCAGTAACAACTGGCTTTAAAATAACGTCATAATACTTAATATCTGCCATTATGCGTACACCTCCTCAATTTTCTTAACAACTTCCTGAGTTAATACTAAAGAATCATACTTTAAAATATCGTATACATTAATAGTGTTAACAGAAGCAGTCTTAACAGTAGGAATATTTCTAGCTGCAATAACAGCATTGTTATTGTTATCTTCAACAACAACTAAAGCCTTGTTAACGTTTAAGTTCTTTAAAGCAGAAACCATTTCCTTAGTTTTTGCGTTAATAGAAATTTCGTCAACAACAACAAGCTTGTTGTCATTTAACTTAGTAGTTAAAGCAGACTTAAGAGCTAATCTCTTAACTTTCTTGTTTAACTTGAAAGAATAATCTCTTGGCTTTGGTGCAAATACAACACCACCACCAGTCCACTGTGGTGAACGAATAGAACCCTGTCTAGCTCTACCTGTACCCTTTTGTCTCCATGGCTTTCTACCACCACCACGAACTTCAGCACGAGTTAAAGCACTCTGAGTACCCTGTCTTTGGTTAGCAAGATACTGAACAACTGCTTGATGCATAACGTGAGTGTTTACCTCTACTGCAAAAATACTATCATTTAAATCTATTGTACCAACTTCGCTACCGCTAATGTTGAACATTTTTACATTTGCCATTAGGTCTTCCTCCTTCCGTAAAGATTAATTAAGCCTTTACGCTATCCTTAATTACAAGTATTGAACCCTTGTTACCAGGCACAGCACCCTTAACAAGTAATAAGTTCTTCTCAGCATCAGCCTTAACGATTTCAAGATTCTGAATAGTAACCTGAACAGAACCCATATGACCTGCCATCTTCTTACCCTTTTTAACCTTACCAGGAGTAGTAGCAGAACTCATAGAACCAACTGCTCTGTGGAACTTAGAACCGTGAGCCATAGGACCTCTGTGCTGGTTGTGTCTTTTAATAGGACCTTGGTAACCCTTACCCTTAGAGATACCAGTAGCATCAACCTTGTCACCAGCTACAAACACATCAGCCTTGATTTCGTTTCCAGCTTCATAACCTTCAACACTGTCAAATCTGAATTCTTTAAGAACTTTCTTAGGCTCTACATTAGCCTTTGCAAAGTGACCCTTCATAGGCTTATTTACTCTGTTTTCCTTAACTTCGCCGAAACCAACCTGAACTGCATTGTATCCGTCGTTTTCAACTGTTTTAACTTGTGTAACAACACAAGGACCTGCTTCGAGAACTGTTACAGGAACAAGTAAACCATTCTCGTTAAAGATTTGAGTCATACCAATCTTTTTAGCAATAATCGCTTTTTTCATGATTTTTACCTCCATCATAAACTCTACAGCGGATTACCCTTTAGGGCAATCATTCTAGGTTTACATAAGGCTTTTTCTTATATAAACCAAATTTCTTTGAACTTTCTTTGTGATTATCAATCTAAAGCCAAATTACATAACCTTTAAAGTGATGTCAACACCAGCTGGTAAATCAAGTCTTGATAAAGCATCAGCTGTCTTGTTAGTTGGCTGTAAAATATCGATAAGTCTTTTGTGAGTTCTTAACTCAAACTGCTCTCTAGAATCTTTGTACTTGTGAACAGCTCTAAGAATAGTCACAACTTCCTTCTTAGTTGGAAGTGGGATAGGACCACTAATTTTAGCACCTGTTTTCTTAGCTGTTTCAATAATTTGAGCAGCAGACTGATCAATTAACTTGTGATCAAATGACTTAAGACTGATTCTAATCTTCTGATTAGCCATAAAAAAAGTCGCCTCCTTTTCGTACTTTTAAACTTCTAGCACGACAAGTGGTGACTGCACACTTATTCATAGTTTAAGACTTGCAAAAAGCAGGCGTACTACGCCTAGTCTAGTAACTACTTCAATATTAGCACAGTGACCTTGTCGCCCGGTTTCATTGAACTGGACATTGCTCCACAGAAAAACCTGAATGGCCTATGTGTTTATCAGCCAAACAGCAACCTTCTGCTTCTTCGCTCTTAATGTCACAACAATAGTATTTTACCATACTAGCTTTTAAATTGCAAGTCTTTTTTCACATTTTTTTATATTTTTTTTACTAAAATTCTACAAAAACACAATTAACATTTTGTGTAAATTAAATAATAAATGTTTTTTAGCCTAAAAAAGCCTTTTTCCTTTAACAAAAACCTTTTCAACTTTAACCTTTTCAACCTCGTCTAAACTAATTTCTAAAAGGTTTTCGCTTAAAATAATAAAGTCAGCTCTTTTCCCCTTTTCTAAACTGCCTCTTTCCTTTTCCATAAAATATTGCCTGCTAGAGTTGTAGCATAAGGCTTTTAAAACATCAATTCTTTTAGGTATCTCCTCTTTCCCCAGCACAACCCCGTTTTTTGTTTCCCTTTTTAAAGCAATTAAAAAACTCTCAATCATCTTTGGCATAATAACAGGGGTGTCTTGGTGAATAGTAGGAAATAACCCTTCGTCAATAGCCGTTTTTAAAGGGCTAATTAAATTTGCTCTTTCCCCTAAGTTTTTAATGTGAATATCCCCGTAATAATATATGTGGGCTAAGAAAAACGATGGAATAACCCCAAGCTCTTTAGCTTTTTGAATTTGGTCTTTTCTCATTAACTGAGCGTGAATAATAACAGGCCTGTATTTTGTAATTTCTAAATTTCTTTCAATACATCTTAAATATTGGTCAATAGCTTTGTCACCGTTGCAATGGGCTATAATCTGCTTTTTCTCTTTAATAGCTTTTTTAATTGCCCTTTCAACTTCCTCGTCTGTCATTGTGCTTGTGCCATATTCGTTGCTCTTTTCATACGGTTTTGTTAGCCACGCCGTTCTAGCTTGAGGAGAGCCATCTAAAAATATTTTAAACCCACCTTCAATTAAATTTTCCCTCTCCAAAACTTCTTCAACATCTATCTCTTTGTAATATACAATATCAATTTTAATTTTTTCCCTTTTAATAAGCTCTTTATATATAGGAATAAGCTCTTTAATTAAAACTCCCTCTTGAGCAAGAGAAATTCCGTTTTCAATATAAATGTTTTGAACTTTCTCAAAAGCCTCCACAATCTCATCAAGGCTTGGCATAGGAAGCTTTTTCATATTTTCAAGTAAATAACTTTCCTCTAAAAAATAATCCTCTATTCCAACAATCTCTTGTGCCATTTTGTTAAAAAAACCGCTATGCCCTGAATTGTGTGAAATAACTAAAGGCTTTTTAAAACTGTCTAAAAATTCCTTGTCAAGCATAACTAAGTTGCTAAGGTTTGTGCACCTAAGAATATCCCCGCTAAGTCCTTCAATTTTTTTCCTAATTTCTTCCTTTTCTACTACTCCAGTTAAGTCACATTGTAAAATAGAATTTGCTGTTGCCAAAATGTGAGAATGAGCGTCAATAAAGGCAGGCAAAACAAACTTTCCCTCTAAATCATACTTCTTGTCATACTCTCCAGAATAATTGTTGCAAACATCTAAAATTTTCCCGTTTTCAATAACTAAAGTGTCGTACACTTTCTCGTCTTTAAAAGATAAAACTTCCCCGTTAAAAAACACTTCTTTCATTATATACCTCCTATTTTATAAGTTTATGTATATAATATCATTCCCATTATCCTTAATAAACTTCACCATATCCTCAAATTCTAACCAAACAGTTGCATTGTTTAAATTTGGGTGAAAACCAACTCTTTTCTCTCCTTTTAAACAGCTGTCAAAAACAACTTCAACCTTGCACTCTTTGTCGTTTATAACACCAAAAGGGCTAACAGAGCCTTGCTTTAAACCAAGGCAGTCCATAAGCCTTTTTTCCGAACCAAAACTAAGCCTGCTACAACCAATTTGGTTTCTAACTTCTTTTAAATCAACTTCCTTGTGTTCAGGTGCTACTATTAAAAAATGTCTTTTCCCAGAACCATCTCTTAAAAATAAATTTTTGCACCCAACACCACTTTTAAATATTCCAAGCCTGTCAATTTCTTCAATTGTGCTAGCTTCCTCGTGTTCGCAAACTTCATATTTAATCTTTAACATATCAAGTTTTTCATAAACCTTTTCTCTAATATCCATTTCTTTCTAACCTTTCTATGCAATCAAGCGCTAAACACCTAGCAATGTAAGCATTTTCTAATTTTTTGCTAACTTCTTCTAATTTGTACCAGTTGGCAAAATCAACTTCTTTAGATAATTTGAAATCAGCTTTTTTAACTTTTGCTAAAAAACCAAACATAATCATTTCCTTTTTGTTAAAAGGGTAGCTTTTTATATATTCAACACTTTTAACTTCTACTCCAAGCTCTTCCTCAACTTCTCTTTTGGCACAAATTTCAGCATCTTCCCCAATTTTCATATAACCTGAAACACAAACAAACCTGTCCCCTTCAGACCCTTGCCTAATTAAAGCTGCCTCGTTAAATTCATTAACAGCTAAAACAATAACACAACTAACTGGCAAGTCAAATAAAGGAGTGTCACATTCCCTGCAAAAAGGTATAAGCCCTTCGTCACCAATTTCTTTTTTAATTAACTTATCACCACAATGTGGACAAAACTTAAACTTCATCTTCAAAACCTCCAAAACTATTATACCATAAAATTCACTTTTTTCCTATTTCTCTAATAAAATCAGCAGTTATAACGCCAGATGGCAAAGCTATAATGGCAATTCCAAAAATTGATGTAACCATACTTATAATTCTGCCAGCAACTGTTTTAGGGTAAATATCCCCATACCCAACAGTTGTTAAAGCAGTTGTCGCCCAATATAGAGCCTCAAAAAAATTTTCAAAACTCTCCCCCTCGGCGTTAAACATAAATAAGGCAGTCACAAAAATGTAACTAACACATAATAATAAAACTGTGTATAAAACTCTTTTAACTCTCTTGTATACATTCACAACTTGGCTATAAACTTCCATATACCTAAACATTTTAAAAACTCTAAAAACTCTAAATAGCCTGCCAAAAGGCAATATACAAATTAAATCAATCACACTACTTAACTTAAAAAAATATATAATAAAACTTAACTTGCCTTTGCAAATTGTAAAGTCGCAAACTAAAAACCTAAGTAAATAATCTATAATTAAAATATAAACAGTAAATTTTTCTATTTTGTAAAAACTAATGTTGCCCTCTTTAAACATTAAAGGCAAAATGCTAACTACAGAAATAGTTGATATAAACATTTCATAAAAATAACTTATACTCCTTGCCTTAGGCTTAGCAACAAAATAATAAATTTTCTCCCTCAAAAAATCACCCTTTGTTATTTTAACCACAATATAACATTTTATTCCAATAAAAAAACTGCCCATTTTCTAGGCAGCTTTTCTTTCTTATAAAGAGTTTCCTCTTTCCAAACTTATTGTGTTAAATACATCTAAAAGGTCGTCTATTTTAGCGTTTTTCTTTTCTTCGCCTTTTTTGTCCATAATAACGTTGCCCTCGTGCATCATAACAAGCCTGTTTCCATATTTAATTGCATACATTAAATTGTGTGTAACCATAATAGTTGTAAGCTTTTTTTCCCTAACAACTTTGTCAGTTAACATCATAATTGTTTCAGCAGTTTTAGGGTCTAAAGCGGCAGTATGCTCGTCTAAAATTAAAATGTCAATAGGCGTCATAACAGACATAATAAGTGCAAGAGCCTGCCTTTGCCCGCCAGATAATAACCCAACTTTAACATTCATTTTGTCCTCAAGGCCAATGTTAAGCTCAGCTAAAAGCTCTTTGTAGTAATTAATTCTCTTTTTGTTAGTTCCTAAACTAAGGCCAAACATTTTCCCTTTGTTCTCAGCTAAAGACATATTTTCAAGAATAGTCATTGTGTCGCAAGTGCCCATAGAAGGGTTTTGGTAAACACGCCCAATTTTTTTATACCTTTGAAACTCCTTCATCTTCGTAACAGATTGACCATTAATTTTAATCAAACCGCTGTCAATTGGAACAGACCCACAAATCATATTTAACATTGTAGTTTTTCCAGAACCGTTGCTACCAACAACACTAATAAAGTCTTGGTTTTCAACTTTAAAATTAAAATCTTTAAAAAGCTGAGTTTCATTCACAGTCCCTTTGTTGTAAATTTTGTTAATCTTAGAAAGCTCAATCATTACTAGCACCTCCGTTTCTAAAGCTACTAATAACTAAAATTGCAAGGAATAAAACGCCAGTAATTAACTTCATATCAATTGGCTTCATACCCATAGAAATAGCAGTTGCAACACAAGCCTTGTATATAATAGAACCTATAACAACAGTGCTTGTTGCCTTTAAAAAACTAAGCCTAGAAAACACATTAATGCCTATAATAACAGAAGCAAGTCCAATAACAATAGTTCCAGTACCCATAGATATGTCAAAATATCTTTGGTGCTGGCACATAATAGCACCAGATAAAGCAACAAGAGCGTTTGCAATAACAAGCCCAACAATTTTAACATTGCCCTTGTCTTTAGCAAGAGATGTAACAACATTTTCGTTGTTACCAACTGCTCTTAATAAAAACCCTGACTTTGTCTTTAAATATAAGTCCATAATAATTTTGCAAATTAACGCTAAAAATAAAACAATTAAAACAATGTTATAATCACCTAAACCAACTTTTTCAAGAACGTTTTTAAAAGGAGAAATGGTAAATATGTTGTTGTCGCTAAATAAAGGCACATTAGCTTGACCGTTAGCTATATGTAAATTAATGGAATATAATATAGTCATAGTTATAATTCCAGATAATAAGTCCCTAACTTTAAACTTAACGTGAATAATGCCAGTAACAAGGCCAGCAAGCCCTCCAGCTATAAAAGCAACAGGCAAACTAAGCCAAGGGTTAATACCAGCTTTAATCATAACCGCACAAACAACAGCACCTAGAGGGAAACTGCTGTCAACAGTAAGGTCAGGAAAATCTAAAATTTTGTATGTAATATAAACACCAAGAGCAAGGATAGCAAAAATAAAACCTTGCTCAAAAACACTTAAAACTAAAGCCATATTCCACCCCTACTCAGCCTCAATAGCAGACTGCTTTAAATCTTCAGGGCAAGTTAAACCAAAACTAGCTAAAGCCTCAGAATTAATATATAACTTGTATTCGCTAATTGTTTCAAAAGGAATTGAGTTAATGTCCTCCCCCTTTAAAACTCTAGCAGCCATTTGCCCAGTTTGCTCGCCTAATGCTACATAGTCTAACCCCTCTGTTGCAACACAGCCGTTTTTAACTTGCTCAATTTCGCTTCCAAAAACAGGAACATTCGCCTTCTTAGCAGCGTCTAAAATAGTAGCAAGGCCAGTAACCACTGTGTTGTCAGTTAAGTTAGATAAACAATCAACCTTTCCAACTAAATCAGTAGCAGCAAGGCTAATGTCGCCAACTTGGCTAATACCACCTTCAACTATCTCAAAACCATATTTAGGTGATAGTTTTTTATACTCCTCAATAGCACTAATAGAGTTTACCTCGCTTGTAGTGTATAAAATTCCAATCTTCTTAGCATTTGGCATAAACTTTCTAATCATTTCAAGCTGTGCCTCAATAGCAAGTTTGTCGCTAGTTCCAGTCACATTCCCAACGCCAAAACCGTCCTCCTTAGCAAGTTCAGACTTAATTGGGTCAGTAACAGCAGTGTAAATAACAGGAATTTTCCCATTTGAAGCGTTAAACATAGCTTGAGCCATAGGCGTAGCAACGCCACAAAGTAAATCATAATCACTAGCTACCATACTTTGAGCAATTTGGTTAGCATAGTTAATGTCAGCTTGAGCATTTTCCTCATCATACTTAACATTTTCACCCTCAACAAAACCAGCCTTAGCCATACCCTGCTTAAAACCCTCTACACAGTTGTCAAGGGAACTGTGTGGAGCAAATTGAGCAATTGCAACTTTGTAATTTTCCTCTGAAGAGTTGTCTTTTCCGCTGCAACCAGTTAAAACGCCAACACCAAAAACACAAGATAACACAAGGCTAATTAATCTTTTCATAACCATTCCTCCTTCTTTTTTATTTTTCAGTATAACACACTTCCACCTTAAATACAACTAATTTTAAAATAATTTACTCTACATATGCGTCGTAAACTCTGTTTCCGTTTTCGTTTTTAAAATAAACTTTGTTGTCAGAGCTTCCAACAATTTCAAAATCAACATCATAATTGCTTACGCCGTTTTTCTCTAATATTCTAATTGCCCCAGCTAAAAATTCTTCATAAAGCCCACAATTTTCGTTCCACCTGCTAGCATAATCCTTGTCTTTAGCTTTAATGTAATCAATAGTGTCGTCAGTTATATAAACCTTAAAATCTACATCACTTCCATCACATTCCATATTAATTTTAGCATTTTTAGCATAACTTTCAAGTTCGTTTTGAGCCTTAGTTAAATTTCCACTCTCTTTCTTTTCTGTAACAACTTCAGTAACACTTTCAGCCTTGTTTAAATCTTCGCCATCTCTGTCATCTTCATCAAAATCGTCCTCGTCAAACTCCTTGTCAAATTCTGTGCTTTCTTCCTCATAAATATCAAAGTCATAAGTTGTTTCTTCGCTACTTGTTTCGCTAGTAATGCTTTCGTCTTGTAAAATAACCTCGTCCTTCTTTTTTCCACAACCAACAACCAAAATAAAAAAACAAAAAAGAATAATTAACTTTTTCATCTATAAAACCTCCATACATACACAAAAAGTCTGCCAGTTAAACTGGCAGACTAAAAATTTAAATTAAATTACTTATTCTTTAAATTGAACCAAGCGTCAAGACCTGGGTACTCAGCAACATCGCCAAGTTCTTCTTCAATTCTTAATAACTGATTATACTTAGCAACTCTATCAGTTCTAGCAGGAGCACCAGTCTTAATCTGGCCAGCGTTAACAGCTAAAACGATGTCAGCAATAGTAGTATCCTCAGTTTCACCAGATCTGTGAGATACAACAGCAGTCATATTGTTTCTGTTAGCTAACTTAATAGCGTCAAAAGTTTCTGTAAGTGTACCAATCTGGTTAACCTTAATAAGAATAGAGTTAGCAACACCTAAGTCGATACCCTTTTGTAATCTCTTAGAGTTAGTAACAAATAAGTCATCACCAACTAACTGAACCTTGTCGCCAAGTCTGTCAGTAAGCATCTTCCAACCTTCCCAGTCTTCTTCAGCTAAACCGTCTTCAATAGAAATAATTGGGTACTTTTCGCAAAGAGCAGCATAATATTCAACCATTTCAGCAGAAGTTCTAGTAATTTCTTCGCTAGCACCAGTAGCCTTAGTTTCGCCAGGGAAGTGATATAAACCATCTTCCATATATAATTCAGAAGAAGCAGGGTCCATAGCAATTTTGATTTCCTCGCCAGGCTTGTAACCAGCCTTTTCAACAGCCTCAAGAATGTTGTCAATAACTTCGTCAGCAGTAGCACAGTCAGGAGCGAAACCACCCTCGTCACCTACACCAGTAGAGTAACCCTTGCTCTTTAAAACTTTCTTTAATGCGTGGTAAATTTCACAACACATTCTTAAAGCGTCGCTAAAAGTCTTAGCACCAACAGGCATAATCATAAATTCCTGTAAATCAACTGTGTTGTCAGCGTGCTTACCACCGTTCATAATGTTCATCATAGGAACTGGTAAAGTTTTAGCGTTAAAACCACCAAGGTACTGATATAAAGGCATATTAAGAGCTTCAGCAGCAGCCTTAGCAACAGCCATAGAAACGCCAAGAATAGCGTTAGCACCTAACTTAGCCTTGTTAGGAGTGCCATCTAAAGCAATCATAGCCTCGTCAATAGCAACTTGGTCTAAAGCGTTCATACCAATAATTTCTTCAGCAATAATTTCGTTAACATTGTTTACAGCGTTAAGAACGCCAGCGCCACAGTATCTGTCGCCGCCATCTCTCATTTCAACAGCCTCAAACTGGCCAGTAGAAGCACCAGAAGGAACAGCTGCTCTACCCATAACTTGGTTGCCGTCACCAGTGTCAACAATAACCTCAACTTCAACAGTAGGGTTAGCTCTAGAGTCAAGCACCTCTCTAGCTAAAACATCAACAATTTCTAAATAACCTTTCATATTCGTTCTCCTTTCAAAATTGTCCTTATGAGTAATTATAACCCATTTCCCAGAAAAAATCTACAAATTTTTCAAATTTTTTGTAAAATTTAAATTATTTTATATAATAAACCTTTTTTAGGAAAAAAACATAAGAACTTTTTTGTAAAAAATGAAATATAAATAAATAGCTTAAAAGCCAAATATTACCTAAACCTTATTTAATAAGTAATGAATGTCCAGTCATTTCTTCTGGCTTTTCAATGTCCATCATATCAAGTAAAGTTGGCGCTATGTCGCAAAGCTTGCCATCTTCCATAATACCCTTAGCCTTGTCACAGTTTACAATAATAAATGGAACAGGGTTTGTTGTGTGAGCAGTAAAAGGCTTGCCTGTGTTGTAGTCAATAAGCTGGTCGCTGTTTCCGTGGTCAGCACAAATAAACATTTGAGCATCACACTTTTTAACACACTCAACAACCTCTCCAATACACTCGTCTACAAACTCAACAGCCTTAATAGCAGCGTCAACAATGCCAGTGTGGCCAACCATATCAGGGTTAGCATAATTTACAATAACCATATCATACTTACCACTTTCAATAGCCTTAACAAGCTTTTCAGTAACAGCTTTTGCGCTCATTTCAGGCTGTAAATCGTAAGTTGCAACCTTAGGAGATGGAACTAAAATTCTGTCCTCGTTTTCGTTTGGTTCTTCAACGCCTCCGTTAAAGAAGAAAGTAACGTGAGCATACTTTTCTGTTTCAGCAATTCTAGCTTGAGTTAAACCCTTTTTAGCAAGATACTCGCCTAAAGTGTTTTGAATGCTCTCCTTTTTAAACACAACTTCCTTGTTTTTAATTGTAACATCATAGTCAGTAAAGCAAACAAACTTAGTTCTAAAGAAACCATTTTTTCTTTCAAACCCAGTAAAATCTTCGTCACAAAAACATCTAGTAATTTCTCTAGCTCTGTCAGGTCTGTAGTTGAAGAAAATAATAGAATCATTTTCTTTAACTTCGCCAATAGCCTTGTCGTTTTCAACAATAACAGTTGGCTCAACAAACTCGTCATAAACTTCGTTTTCGTAAGAAACAGCTAAAGCTTCGTCAGCAGATTGAGCTTTAACTCCCTCGCCAAATACAATAGCGTTGTAAGCTTTTTCAACTCTTTCCCATCTGTTATCTCTGTCTAAAGCAAAATATCTACCACAAAGAGATGCTACCTTGCCCACACCAATTTCAGCCATTTTTTCTTCAAGCTCTTTAACAAAACCTCTAGCAGAAGCAGGAGGAGTATCTCTACCATCTAAAAAGCAATGCACAAAAACTTTCTCAAGTCCGTTTAACTTAGCAAGCTTTAATAAAGCAAAAACGTGAGATAAGTGGCTATGCACGCCACCAGTTGATAAAAGTCCAAATAAATGTAAAGCTGAGTTGTTTTCTTTACAGTTTTTAACAGCGTCAAGTAACGCCTCTTTTTCAAAAAAATCCCCGTCTTCAATAGACTTAGTAATCTTAGTTAAGTCCTGGTAAATAATTCTGCCAGCACCCATATTTAAATGGCCAACTTCAGAGTTGCCCATCTGCCCGTCAGGCAAACCAACATCAAGGCCACTTGCATAACCCTTAGCAAAAGGGTAGTCTTTCATAAGACCGTCCATAACAGGAGTTTTAGCCATTTTAATAGCGTTACCCTCAGCCTTTTCGTTAAGACCATAACCGTCTAAAATCATTAAAACAGTTGTTTTCTTGCTCATATTTTATCTCCTTTAATAAAGTAAATTATTTAACTTCTACATTAACAATGTTAGCAAATTCTTCTTTAAGACTAGCTCCGCCAACAAGCCCACCGTCAATGTCAGGCAAGTTAAAAAGTTCTTCGGCGTTTTTGCCATTCACACTTCCGCCATATAATATTCTAGTCTTTTTAGCAATCTCCTCGCTAAACATTTCGCCAATGCACTTTCTAATTTCAAAACAAATTTCTTGTGCCTGCTCAGCAGTGGCGTGCTTACCAGTTCCAATAGCCCAAATAGGCTCGTAAGCAACAACAACGTTTTCAGCTTGCTTGTCTGTTAAATTTTTAAGGGCTCTTTTCACTTGAATTCTAATCTTTTCAATAGTGATATTATCTTCTCGTTCTTCAAGACTTTCCCCTACACAAACAATAGGCACAATGCCATACTCAAAGGCTTTAAGCACCTTTTTGTTAACAATAGTGTCATTTTCTTTAAAGTAGCTTCTTCTTTCAGAGTGGCCAACTATAACATAGTTTACACCAATTTCCTTAAGCATAGTAGCAGAAGTTTCGCCAGTATATGCACCACAATTTTCATAATGTAAATTTTCAGCACCAAGTTTAATGTTAGTGTGTAAAATAGCCTCAGCAACTGCAATCAAGTTAATAGCAGGGACACATAAAACAACGTCCATATCCTCTTTGTCTATTTTATCTTTTAATAGATTAACTAAATCCACAGCCTCTCTTGGTGTTTTGTTCATCTTCCAATTACCAGCGACCATACGTTTTCTCATAACTAATGCACCCCTCTATGTATTTTTGGCTTAGATAATATCCATAGGATATAAATAATTATAACAAAATAAATTACGACCTGTCTATAAATCAAATATTAAGATAATTTTAACATTTTTAATAACACAATATTCAATTTATGTTTAACTTACCATAATTATACTACAAGGCTGTTGAAATCTCAACAGCCTTTTTTTAATAGTCAAATATTTTGTAAAATTATTTATTACTTATCTTGAGCAGCAACAACACCAGGAAGCTCTTTACCCTCTAAAAATTCAAGAGAAGCACCACCACCAGTTGAAATGTGGCTCATTTTTTCGCCATAACCCATTTGGTTAACAGCAGCAGCAGAGTCACCACCACCAATAATAGTAGTAGCGTCAATGTCAGCTAAAGCCTGAGCAATAGCCTTAGTACCTTCAGCATATTCAGGAATTTCAAAAACGCCCATAGGTCCGTTCCAAACAACAGTCTTAGCGTCTTTTAAAGCCTCAGCATAAAGCTTTCTTGTTTCTTCACCAATGTCAAAACCTTCTTCATCGTCAGCAATAAATGGCTCAGCTGGGTTTTCAGGTCTTTTAACAGTGTGGTGTTCCTTGCCAGGACCAAACTCCTTAGCAACAACTGTGTCAATAGGTAAAAGGAACTTAACGCCCTTTTCTTCAGCCTTTTTAATCATTTCTAAAGCGTAATCCATCTTATCTTCTTCAAGTAAGCTCTGTCCAATAGAATAACCCTGAGCCTTAAAGAAAGTATAAGCCATACCGCCGCCAATAATAAGAGTGTCAACTTTTTCTAAAAGGTTGTTAATAACATTAATTTTGTCGCTAACTTTAGCACCGCCAAGAATAGCAACAAAAGGTCTAACAGGGTTATTTACAGCGTTGCCAAGATATTCAATTTCTTTTTGCATAAGGTAGCCAACAGCAGCTTCCTTAACAAACTGAGTAACACCAACAGTTGAGCAGTGAGCTCTGTGAGAAGAACCAAAAGCATCGTTAACATAAATGTCAGCTAAAGAAGCTAAATCCTTGCTAAATTCTTCGCCGTTTTTAGTTTCTTCCTTGCGGAATCTAGTGTTTTCAAGAAGAACAACATCTCCATCTTTCATTTCAGCAACAGCTTTTCTTGCGTTTTCGCCAACAACCTCGTTGTCAGCAGCAAAAACAACTTCCTTGCCAAGCTTTTCAGATAATCTCTTAGCAACTGGAGCTAAAGAAAATTCGCTAGATACTTCCTTTGGCTTACCTAAGTGAGAACAAAGAATAACTCTTGCACCCTCGCTAACTAACTTTTCAATTGTAGGTAAAGCAGCCACAATTCTGTTTTCGTCAGTAATAACACCGTCTTGTAAAGGCACATTAAAATCGCATCTTACAAGAACATTCTTGCCCTTAACCTGTAAATCATCAACAGTTTTCTTGTTTAACATTTTGTTTCTCCTTTCAAAAGCCCTTAGGCAAAAATAACTAAATGTCTAATTCATTTTAATTGCTTAAAATAAGCTAATTCAACCTTTATTTTAGGTTAAACCACATTGATATTAGTATAACATATATTTTCAATAAATAGAACATATATCTTTTAACAATTTTTTAAACACAATAAATAAAATATTTATGCAAAACATCTATATTTTCTTTTCCACAAAAAAATACACTGTAAAAAATTAACATTTATATATAATTTTTAGCCAATTTAAATAATCATTTTTATACATTTTCCACATAACAAAGAGAGCCTGTTTTATAGGCTCTCTTTTCTTAATTATTTATTACCTTTAATCTTGTTTTTGTTGTAGTTAATTAAACAACCAGCAAGAATAATTTCTCTTTCATCGTCTGTAAGCTCGCCCATTTTCAACTTAAACTCTTTTAAATTGTCGTTTTTAACCACATAAGCTACAAATTCAGAATTTTTGTTTTTAATTCCCTCAACAACATTAGGTATAAATATAAAATCGCCGTTTTCAAAAGGATTTTCGCCTTCAATTAAGAAAGGTAACATACCCCAGTTAATAAGGTTTGAACGGTATCTCTTTGTTGCATACTCCTTTGCAATGTTTGCCCAGCCGCCAAGAACTTTTTGGCAAGAAGCAGCTTGCTCTCTAGCAGAGCCATCTCCAGGCTTAACAGCAAATATAGTGCTGCCAATACAAAGGTTGTCTTTGTTAATTTCAAAATCAGCCTTTTTAATAGCTTCAAAAGCCTTTGCCACATCTTCAAACTTTTCAGCAGGACATTCGTTAGCTAAACGAGATTTTTCAGCAAGCTGAATTTCCTTTGCTCTTTTAACGTAGTTAGGGTCTTTTCTAGATAAAGTAAATTCAGCAAGACCTAAAGGATTTGAACGGTATGAACTAGTTTCTCCAGATGGAATAAGTTCGTCAGTTGTAGTAACAGGGTCGTTAATAACGCTAACAACCTTCAATAAAAGATTGTCGTTTAACTTTGTCATTTCTGGCCAAGGCTTAATGTTTGGTCCATACTTAAGTCCAACACTTTCATCAGCCTTGCCATATCCAAAATAAACTCTGTTGTCATAAACAGATTTGTTAAAGAAATACTTAGGCTTGCTAAAGTTTACATCTATTTCGTTTGCAGGAGTTAAATAACCCTTGTTAATAGCAGTTGCAGCAATACTTCTAGCGTCCATTAAAGCAACACCTGCAATTTGGCCGTTGCTTGGCTTAGAACCCTCTCTGTTAGGGAAGTTTCTTGTAGAGTGTCTAATACTAAGCCCTTGGTTGCTAGGAACATCTCCAGCGCCAAAACAAGGCCCACAAAAAGCAGAACGAACAGTAGCACCAGATTGCATAATTTTAAAAATTGAACCGTTTTCAACAAGGCTCATAAAAGTAGGCTGGCTAGATGGATAAACACTTAAAGCAAAATCGTCAGCACCAATAGTGTGTCCATTTAAAATGTCAGCCACGTCGCAAATGTTGTCGTAAGTTCCACCAGCACAGCCAGCAATAACACCTTGGTCAACATATAATCTTCCGTTTCTAACCTTGCTTTTAAGCTCAAAAGTAACATCTGAGTTGTCAAGAGCTTTTTTAGCCTTCTTCTCAACTTCGTCTAAAATGTCGTAAAGGTTGTTGTTTAAATCATCTATTGTGTAAGTGTTGCTAGGGTGGAAAGGCATAGCAATCATAGGCTTAATTTTAGAAAGATCTACATACACAATTCCGTCATAATATGCTCCGTTTTCTGGGCTTAACTTTTTATACTCGTTTTCTCTTGAGTGGTCTTTGTAATACTCTCTAACTTTTTCGTCAGTTTCCCAAACAGAAGAAAGGCAAGTAGTTTCTGTTGTCATAACATCAATGCCGTTTCTAAACTCAACGCCAAGCCCCTCTATACCATCTCCAATAAATTCCATAACCTTGTTTTTAACATATCCATTTTCAAAAACAGCCCCAATAATAGCAAGAGAAACGTCTTGAGGTCCTATATATTCTTCAGCTTTTCCAGTTAAATAAACACCAATAACCTCTGGCCTAGCCACATCGTAAGTTTGGCATAAAAGCTGTTTAGCAAGCTCTCCACCACCCTCACCAATAGCCATAGTACCTAAAGCACCGTATCTTGTGTGGGAATCTGAACCTAAAATCATTTTTCCACAACCAGACATCATTTCTCTCATATATTGGTGAATAACAGCTTGGTGAGCAGGAACATATATACCACCATATTTTTTAGCAGCAGATAAACCAAAAATATGGTCATCTTCGTTTATAGTTCCACCAACAGCACAAAGGGAATTGTGGCAGTTAGTTAAAACATAAGGAATAGGAAACTTTTCCATTCCAGAAGCACTCGCAGTTTGAATAATGCCAACATAAGTAATGTCGTGGCTAGCCATAGCGTCAAATTTAATTTTTAAATTTTCCATATCTCCACTAGTGTTGTGAGCCTTCATAATGTTGTAGGCAATGGTCTTTTTAATAGCCTCTGCTTTGTCGCAACTTATCCCCATACTTGAAAGCTTATCTTTTGCACTTTCGTCATCAGCTATTAGCTGACCATTTACATAATACGCACCTGTTTTATATAACGTAACCATTATTTACCTCCTAAATAAATAACACATATAATTTTAAATACATTATACCAAACTTAAATTCAATTTTCAATATATTTTTCACATTTTTTGCAAGATATGCTTTCTTAAATTTCATTTTTATACACTTTAACTTAAAAAAATAAGTCTATTATGAAAGAAATAGTGTGTTGCAATTCAATTTTTGTCAATTAATCTCCCTTTTTCTTTCATAAATAAAAAATCCAGCCTTTAACTTGCTGGATTTTTTTTATTTCCTATTTAACTTCAATTTGACACATCTTCATTGTAAGTAAAGAAGCATTGTGGCTTTCCACACTAACGCCTGCACAACAACTGCTGTCAACACTAATTGTAACATCTGGCATTTCAGCTTTTAAAATAATTGCGTTGCTTATAACACAAATGTCTGTGCAAAGCCCAATAAGCTCAATTTCAATTTCTTTGCCCTTGTATTTTTCCTTTAAAACTTTGCTAAGCTCTAAACTTCCAAAATTAGGCTTGTCAATAATAGTTGCGCCCTTTAAAGCTTTTTCAACATCTTCGTTAATTTGCCAACCTTTAGTGTTTTTAACACAATGAATAACAGGTAAATACTGCCCTTCTTTGCTCTCTAAATAGTTTTCGCTGTGAGTATCCCTTGTTGCAAAAACATTTTCAATCTTGTATTCACTAATTTTTTTAATAACATTTTCAACAATTCCTTGAGCCTCTTTAGTCCCTAAACTGCCGTCAATAAAATCGTTTTGCATATCCACAACAATAAGTACTTTTTCCATAGAACCACCCTTTATTTACTAATGTTTGTAGTAACTTCTGTATTTTCAAAATTTTGGCTAATAATCTCTAAATTCTTAATGTTAATATAGCTTAAAATACCAAAAAGTATAACTGCTATAATTAAAATAATTATAATCGCCTTTTCTTTCATTTTTAAACACCCTCAAAAAATCTTTCAATTTCATTCCAACTAGCCACAACAGAACCTTGTGCAAAAAATGGCTTTCCGCCACCTCTTCCATTTAAACTAGAATTAAGGTTTTTAATAAACTCTCTTAAATCTC
Organism: uncultured Clostridia bacterium; assembly: GCA_944384235.1. Classification (GTDB taxonomy): domain Bacteria; phylum Bacillota; class Clostridia; order Lachnospirales; family CAG-274; genus Gallispira. The sequence goes on along the minus strand of CALWSP010000017.1, from coordinate 3,957 downwards.
CATCTTTTTGACAAATAGCATATTTGTATCCATCTTCATCACTTCCAGAAAAAACAGCAATCAAACCATCACAGCCACCGTTTAAAATAGCGTTTGCAAGGTTTCTAACACCGTTTGAATCAAGAGAATTTTCTTTTAAAATAACCTTGCTTTTTCCAACATTTTCCTTAGCTAAAACTTCAAATTTTTCCTTTAACATCTCGTTAAGCTTGTTTTTTAAATCCGAATTTTCTCCCATAAGCCTTTCAACTGCACTTGAAGTTTGTTTAACCTTTGCAGAAAGTAACTTTGAAATAGCCTTGTTTTCTTCTAAAATGTCGTTAATGTAATTTAAAGCTCTTTTTCCACAAAGCATTTCAATTCTAACTCCGCCTTTGTAGGCTTGGCAAGAAAACATTTTAATAACACCAATTTCTCCACTGTATCTAACGTGAGTGCCACAACAAGCGCACAAATCAGCCCCAGGAAATTCCACAAGCCTAACATTTCCAGTCAACTCTTTTTTGCTTCTGTATTTTAACTTTTTAAGCTCCTCTCCACTAACTTCAAAAATTCTACATTCAACATTTTTAAAAACATACTCGTTTGCAATAAGCTCAACTTCCCTAACTTGCTCAAAACTAAGCTCTCCGTCAAGGTCAAGAGTAATCATTTCAGAACCCATATGAAAACCAACGTTGTTGTATCCATACATAGAGTTAAAAATGCCACTAACAATATGCTCAGCAGAATGTTGTTGCATAAGGTCAAATCTTCTTTCCCAGTCAATAGAACAAAAAACTTCCTGCCCAACTTCAACTTCTTTCTCTAAATAGTGAATAACACTCTCGCCCTTTTCTCCAACATATAAAACCTTAGCCTCTCCAATAAAACCAAGGTCACAAGGTTGCCCGCCACCTTCTGGATAAAAGGCAGTTTTGTCAAGCTCAACTTCAAAACCTTTTTCACCCTTTTCACACTTTAAAACAGTTGCCTTAAACTCTTTTAAATAAGGGTCTAAATAATATAATTTTTCCATAACTTCTCCTATTCTATAACACCTGTCATAGTGTCGTCATCATTTACTTTAGTTAATTTAACTTTAACAATTTGGTTTGTCAAATCTTTTTCAGCCTTGCAAAGAACTTTAATGTAGTTTCTTGTGTGTCCTTCGTAAAATCCGTTTTCTTCCCTTTCAAAAAGAACATCAACATCTTTGTTTAAATACTTTTCTCTAAATTCTCTGTTAAGCTTTTCAGCAAGCTCAAGCATTTTTTGACTTCTCTCGTTTTTAACCTCTGGCTCAACTTGTGGCCTAATTTTTGCAGCCACAGTTCCCTCTTTAGGCGAGTAAGGGAAAACGTGAATTTGGCTTAACTTAACTTCCTTTGCAAAATCGTAGCTTTCCTTAAAGTTTTCTTCGCTTTCAGTTGGAAAACCAACAATAATGTCAGTTGTAATAGCAACATCTTCAAAAGCCTCTCTTAACTTTTGGCAAGCCTCAAAATACTCTTTTGAAGTGTATCTTCTGTTCATTTTCTTTAAAGTTTCGTCAGATCCACTTTGAAGTGATAAGTGGTAATGCTCGCAAACTTTAGGCAATTTTTTCATTCTTTCAATAAACTCGTCAGTAATCACTATAGGCTCAACAGAGCTAAATCTAATTCTTTCAATCCCGTCTATTTGATGAACTTTTTCAATAATGTCAGCTAAAGTAATGCCACCTAAATCAACGCCGTAGCTTGCAACGTGAATGCCAGTTAAAACAATTTCTTTAAACCCATTTTGAGCTAAAGACTTAACTTCGTCTAAAACATCTTCAACCTGTCTGCTTCTAACAGGCCCTCTAGCATAAGGAATAATGCAGTAACTGCAATATCTGTTGCAACCTTCTTGAATTTTAATGTAAGCTCTGGTTCTGTCTTTTAAGTTGCTAACTTTAAGCCTTTCAAACTCAGTTTCTTCTTTAATGTCGCTAACAACATTTAAAATTCCACTTTCTTCTTTATACTGCTCAACAATGTCCACAATCTTGCTTCTGTCTTTTGTTCCAATAACAATGTTAATGCCCTCAATTCCAGCAACAACTTCAGCAGAAACTTGAGCATAACAACCAGTTGCAACAATAATTGCGTTTTCGTTTCTTCTTTTAGCTCGTCTAATCATCTGCCTAGATTTTTTGTCCCCAAAATTTGTCACAGTGCAAGTGTTAATAATGTAAACATCAGCCACATCTTCAAAATCTACAATTTCATATCCTCTTTCTGCAAAAAGCTCAGCCATAGCCTCGCTGTCATATAAATTAACTTTACAGCCAAGAGTTGTAAAAGCAATTTTATTCATATTTTTCTCTCCACCATCTTCTTTTATTTACTCATTTTACTTCATTATACCCATATTAAACAAATTTTGCAAGTTTATATCCCATTTTGTATAATATTTTTTAAGCTCTACACAATAAATAATAATTAAATTCTTTAACTTTATATAATATTTTATCTAGCCAATTTCACTAAAATATGTTATATTTATAAATAATAATAATCAGGAGGAAACTATATGAACACAAATGAACTTGAAAAAAAGCTAGTTAAACTTGTGGAATACAAGTTAAAAGATACAATGTTAAACTTAATTTATGACCTTTCAGAAAACCCAGCTGAAAAGGCATTTTATATAATTCCAAATAAAGTAGTAGAAATTAAAAAAAGGCTAGATAAAGCCTATTTAGACCTTTCAAATTCTCTTGACACATCTGATAGGAAAATTTTTGAAGCAGAATTAGATAATCTTTCTAAAGACATAGTTGAATGTGGAATAAATATAAATAGATATGTAAATTATAACGACAAAATAGGTAGAAATTTAATTAGAACTTATAAATTAAACGACATTAAAACTTTTGTAGATAATGTTCCTCTTAACAACTCTACAATGCTTTCTGCAATTAAAGAAAGTGTTTCAAAACTTCCAGATAATTTTGAACTAAACTACAAAATGGCTGATTTAATTTCTGTTCTACCTTTAAGAATGACAAGACAAAGATATTCTCAATATGTAAAAGATAGCATAACTCTTCTTTCAACAGGTTTGCCAAGCGACTTTTTGTCCTCCTCTGTAGAAAGGCTAAAAGATATGTTCTTTTCTAGCTGCGAAAAGTCTTTTGAGCTTGATTTCCCTCTTATGTACCAAAAACTAGAAGCAATTTCTTCTGACCTAACAAACCTTAATAATAAAGAAATAGAAGAACATTTGGAAGATTTAGACAATAATGTAGAAAACCTACATTCCATTTTCTCTCTTTTAAGTATGTACTTTAACGATGTAACTTATATGAAAATTCTGTCTATTTTCGCAGTTGATAAAGAATTTTTGTTTAACGATGATATGCTTTTAAAGGATTTATACTACTCTCTTTATGATGCACTAAATAAAAACGATAACTCCTTTATAGAAGATATTCTAGAAAGATGCGAACAAGAAATATCTGAACGCTTTGAGCTTACAAAACCTCTTGAAGAAGAAATTTCAACTTTTGTAAATAACCTTGAAAATGTTGATGAGCTTTCAAATGATGTAAAACTTTCTTTGCAAGTTAATAATCAAGTTAGCGAAATGTTCTTTAACGAACTTGACCAACAAATTATGCTAAATAACACATCAAATAAAACTCTTGATGAGCTTTCTCAAAGCCTTGTAGATTATATCGATGAAATAACTGAAAATATGACAAATAACGAAAAGAAACTTTTAAAACAAGACTTTCTTAAAAACATTCCTTGCCCTCTTTCAAAAGAAGACTTTTTCACATACTGTGCATATTCTTTAGATGGAATAAATGATAAATCTATATCTCTTCTTGCCTATGGAAATATATTCCAAATAACAGATGAGTTAAATGAAAAAATGCAAAACTCGCCTCATTCTCATTCTTGTAATTGTGGCGATGACCACTCCCATTCCCACTCCCATAGCTGT
>CALWSP010000016.1 GCA_944384235.1 uncultured Clostridia bacterium | reverse complement strand
ATTCCTTGCTGTCAAGAATGAAGTCTTTTCTGATAGTTTCGCCGTTTAAAGAAACGCTTGCTAAACCACCTAAAACATTCTTGCTAGCATTTGACTTAAGTCTTAAGTTGTAACCAACTTCTGTTGTGTAGTATGGGCTGTTTACAGTAACCTTTGGAGAAACTGGCTCTTCAACAGTCTCTAAAATACCAGGGTCTGTTGCAGGATTTGTCTTGTGGAACTTAACATTCTCAACAGTGATGTCAGCAAATCTAGCTGCAAAGAAACCAACATAGTTGTACTTGCTGTCCTGTGTTTCAAGAACATTTTCTGTCTCTTCTGTAATATCGAAAGAGTACTTAGTTACCTTTTCACCTGTTTGGTAATCATAAGTTGTAATAGCATAACCAGTGTTAAGCTTAGTTAAAGTAATGTTATACTTTTCGCCAGCTTCTGGAAGCTTGCTTGTAGTTGAGTAAATACCAACTCTTGTACCACCAGCATCAGGAGCAGTAACGCCCTTTCTAGTCATAATGTTAATTCTGTTCATCTGAGTCTTTTTGTAGTAAGTAGATGAATTAGGGTCTGTTGGCCAAGTAGAATCTGAACAACCACCTGCAATAACAATGTTAGAAGCAAATGTAGTTTCTACGTTAGCGCTTGAAACAGCGTATGTAACGCCTTCGTTGTCTGTTACAGTAAGACCATTTAATCTAGCCTCTAAAAGGTCAGCTGGAGTCTTGTATGTAACAGTTGAACCGTCAGCCTTAGTGAAAGTATATTCACTTTGTAAAGCCTTGTCAGCTAAAGGTGTCATAAGGTTTGTAGCACCACCTGTGTAGTTGCCTTCCTCATCTAAACCACCAGCAAATGGAACTACGTCTCTTGCCATAATACCAAATGCTTCCTGACCAGAACGTAACATATCTAATGCTACATCAGGAGCAATGCCCTGAGCAATATAAGAATCATACTTGCTCTTTAAATCAGAAGTAAGGTTCTTAGGGTCTCTGATATATCTGTTAACAGTAATGTCAGCAGATAATGTGTAGTTGTTAGTTGTGTCAACCTTTGTATAGTAGTAAGCAATACCGTCCTGGTCACCAGAAATCTTACCAGAACCGTCCCAAGATACTACATCAATGCTGTCAATAGCATCAAGTGTGCCATTTTCCATAAGCTCAGGCTTAACACCATAAGTTGTGTCGTCAAGTATTGCTGTGCCTCTACCATCGTTATAATTTACATTAATAAATGATGATGCAGAACCACTAACACCTAAACAAGATGCACCAAATAATGTTGCCTTCCAAATGCTGTCAGTTGCCTCAACAATAGAAACATCTAAAGTCTTTGGCTCTAAAGCAGCAATACCATATTTTTCGTTAAGAACTAAAGCGAAACTAGTAGTGCCTACTACTGTGTTGTCAAAGTTGCTTAAATCGATGTATAAATCTGCAGATAAAACTTCAGCTTCAGTAACATCTGTTTTTTCGCCAGTTGTTACATTCATCTTATAGTATTCTGCATTGTTTTTGAAGTATACATTTTCTGTGTCAACATACTCCTTGTCATCGTTTGCATAACGAATACCATATACAAGACCATTTGCATCAAATGCTTCGTTAACTGTATATGTTAATCTTGGATATGCTTCAATAACTGCTTCAAGAGTAAAGTTGTCAATAACCTGAACAGTATACTCTGTCTTTAAATTTTCATTGTCCTTAAGAACAATTGTAAGAACAAGGTTGTCAGTTGTCTTTGAAGAGTCAAAGCCTCTAACTTCCCATTGGTCTGGAGTGATATACTGGCTGCTTTCGTTTCCGTCAGCGTCAATATATCTACCAAATATATTAATACCTGTTGTGTCTAACTCATCATTTACATAATACTTAGTTTTAAAACCAATGTTGTTAATGTAAATAGAGTCTAACTTACCAGGTGTAATCTTAACATAAAATACATCTTCAATGTTGTTAGCATCAATGCTATCAGTGTTTACGTGAGAAACCTTTACAAGAGCCTCTTCTGCAACCATATCAGATGTGATTGTTGTAACACCAGGAACAACTTCCTTACCAGCAACAGTAAGAACGTATTCATCAGAAGAAAGTAACTTGCTTGTACCATCTTCGTATTTAGCATTTACCTGTAAACCTGTTACATTAAACTTACCACCTTCATAGAAAGTGTCGTAAATTGGTGCATAATCTACATTAATAGCTGTTACCTTCATTGCTCTAACAAGGATAGGAATATCCACAGACACTGAGCCAATGCTTACAGTAACAGTCTTCTCGCCAGTAGTTTCAAAGTATCTACCAGAAGCGTCGTCAAAACCTGTAAGAGCATACTCGTTAGGGTCTGTAATAACATCTGTTGAGCCATCTTCATAGATAACATTAAGAGCTAAGCCTGTTGAATCAAATGGCTGAGTTGCATAGTAATCAGTCTTTTCTGGCATACTTGCAACTTCAAGGCTTGCAACTTTCTTGCTACCAACTTGAATAGAGTTGTTTGATACATTAATGTAACCAGCTCTTGCAACAGCATAGCCGATGTACTGGTTTTTAGTGAATAAACCAGTAATATCAAAATCTACTGTGTCTGCATCTGCAACCTTAACCTTAAGAATGTTGCCACTTCTTCTAATATCAATGTCAATAGGGCCACTTTCGCTACCAAGGCCATTAATACCAGTTGTGTAAAGAGTAGTAGTTTCTACACTAGAACCATTTCTCTTTCTTGCAACAACCTTACAAGCGTTACCGTCATCACTCATAAGACCAACAAAGAAACTGTTTGAGTATGTACCAGTTGTAACGCCCTCCATAGGGTTCTTAGAATAGTGTTCATCAAACACAATAAAACCAGTTGCACCCTGCTTACCAGTTGTTGTAATAGCAGCTGAGTCAATAGTTGCTTTTACTCTAAAGTCCTCTCCAGCTGGAGCCTTTGTTGCTCTGTAAGAGTAAGAATCTTCACTTCCAGAAAACTTACCTACGTTACCATCAAGTTTAATGGAAATTTGTGAATTATCATCATTTGCAGTAACAACAGCTGAATCTAACTTTTCAGCATTAAGACCATTACCGTTTGTTTCCCAACCAGAGCTTACATCAACTTCTTCACCAACAACTGACATAGATACATTCTTAAATGTAACATCAACAGCTCTTGATACATATAAACCTACAAAAACATCGTCTGACATAGCAAGAGAGCTACCATCAATTGTTGTAGTTTCATTTCCATAAGTAACTGTGTAAGTTGTGCCAGACTTTTTAATGCTTAAGTTAATTTCATCACCTTTTTGAGGAACAGCTGTTCCGTTAGCTGGTTTGAAATCTGCAATAGTGCCAGAAGTTCTAGTCCAAGCATAGGACATACCCTCTGCACCCTTTTTCATATTACGAACACCAACATTCACAGAATCTGCTGGAACTTCTTTATCTGCCACATTAGGGTTTACATTGTCTAAAACAGCAAGACCAAAAGAAACCTGGTCGTTTGTGTTTACAATGTCGTTAATTTGTGCAGTTGCAGTAAGTGTAAAATCATCAGCTTCATTCATTTGACGATAGTACATAACTCTACCTTCAGTACTACCTGCAATTTTACCTTGTGATTCTACCACACTGCCGTCAGTGTTAAACACACCCATTCTTAAGTTAACATCGCTGCCAACTTCTTCTGCGTGATATGGATAAACAGTTACGCCATCTACTTGCTTATACTCAGTAAAATCTGGGTTGCCGTAGTTGTCAATTTTTCCCTGTCCACCACAATCGCCAAAAACTGCTGCCTGCCAAGGCTCTGTTGTTACCCAGTTGATACCAGTTGCTTCAGCTGTAACCATAGGCTCTTCTTCTAAAAACAACGCTTCATCAGATGTAACAACGTCTTTAACTTCTAATTCCCCGCCAGTTACATCAACTGCATTAGTTAAAGTATCTGAAACAGGAACTTCATTAGCGTATGCAACATTAACCGAGCTTAAAAGCATAGATGATGCTAATGCTAATGCTAAAAGTCTTCTTTTCATTGAGCAAAACCTCCTTATATATTTTACCTAATCAAACGATTAGTAATTCTATAAATATATATTACAAAAATGTTCCTAAAAACTGAAATACTCCTACGCACCAACAAGAATATACACATTTTTAACAAAATTTTATCCATATATATCTATAGTTATAATCATTATATATGATTTTTGAGTAAAAATCAATGTAAAACACTTATAAATTTGAATATTTTATTGGTATCTATGCTTTTATTTTTCTTTTTTGTCGTATTATTTTTAGTCATTTTTCACAAACACTAAATATAGTAATATATTAGCTTTTCTACACTAAATATTATATATATACATAAAATATATAACAAAAAATATTATTTAAATATGTTTTAAAATTATATAATTTATATATTTTGCCAAATTTATTTTTTGTGTAAATTTTTCTAACTAGTTTAAAACAAAAATAAAAGCAGTAGTTTTTCTACTGCTTTTATTAACACTTATTCATTATTTTTTAATTTCTTAAAATATGTATCCTTTTCTATTGGCTTTGAAAAATAATAACCTTGTGCTATATAGCAATTGTTTTCAACTAAGAAATTAATTTGGTCTTCCGACTCAACACCTTCAGCTACAATTTTCATATTTAAATTGTTTGCCATATTTATAGTAGATTTAACAATAGTGTTCATCTTGTCTGAACCAATAGAGCTAATAAACGACCTATCCAATTTTAAAGTGTCAAAGTTAGAATCAGATAAAGTCTTTAAAGTTGAACTGCCTGTGCCATAATCGTCAATTTCCACCTTAAATCCCATATTTCTTAAATCATCAATAAGTTTATTCATTGCCTCTTTGTCATTAATTGAAACACTTTCTGTCATTTCAAAAGATATAGCATCTTTATCTATACTATAACTATTTATAATTTCATTAATTTGGTCTATAATTCCAGCCTTTTTAATATTAAGTTTTGATAAGTTAACAGAAACTGGAGGCATTTCAATTCCTTTTTTCTTTGCTTCGTTAATATCTGCACAAACCGTTTTTAAAACTTCTTTGTCTAAATCCACAATCTGCCCAGTTGTTTCAAAAACAGGAATAAATTCTCCAGGAGAAACAACTGTTCCATCAACCTTTTGCCACCTAACTAGAGCTTCAGAACCACAAATTTTGCCTGTTCTCATATCATATTTAGGTTGATACCAAACTTTAAATTCCTTGTTTTTCAGAGCATCATTAAAAGCTAACTCAAGGTTTCTGTACTCAATTTGCCTTTTAACAGTATCGTCAAAAAACTTAAATTTTAAATCAATGCTGCCTTTAATTTCGTTTTTAGCCATAAGTGCATTGTTGTAAATTAAATTTAATTCACTAAACTCATCTAAAGCACAAATTCCCCAAGAAAGAGATATGTCCGGCAAATTTTTATCTTTTTTATTTTCAATTAAATGTTTTGAAATCTTGTTAATTTTTCTAATAATTTCTTCTCTAGATTTTGCGTTAATAACACCCACAAAAGTATCTGCATTATATCTATAAATTTTATCGTTTGGACAACACTCTTTAAAAGTTTGATGAACATATTTAAGTATAATATCGCCCATTTCAAGTCCATACAATAAATTAACAATCTTAAAATTATCTACATCAAAAACAATTAAATATTTGTTTTTCTTGTCCTCTTCTGTTAAATCATCAAATCTAGCTAAAAAATATTGATAATTATAATCGTTAGTGATTTTATCCTTAAATACAATGTTTACAATTCGCTTATTAAACTTTTGATAAACATATAAAAACATTATCGAAATAAGTGAAATAAAACCATAAAGAATAAAAATTGTTAACATAATGTTTCTATTTATACTTTTACTGTTTTCATATAAATATTCCGAAGGTACATATGTTAAAAGATACCAATCTTCAGTATCCATTTTCTCGCAATAGGCTGAATATTTTTTTCCTTTATAATTAAATTTAAAATCAAACTTATCACTTTTTTCTTCTTTAAACATTACATTTTCATTAGCTGATATATATTTTGAAATTTCATTTATTTCAGACCCATCGTCTTTGTCAGGTAAAGATATAGCATTTCCCTTTGAGTCTAAAATAAAGCTACCACCATTTCCCTCAAAAGACTCTACATTCATAAGCTCTAAAAAGTCATTTGTTTTATAAGTTCCAGTTAAAACTAATATAGTTCCATCACTAAATTTAATAGGAATAGAAAAAATATTAATTGTATCTCTACCATCTTCAGTTAAATAACCTGGAGAGACACTTTCCTCGCCTTTAATTCCATCTTTAAAATAAGAATATTTGCTTAAATCTATCTCATCTCCAAAAGTAGTTTTACATATTCCATTTTCGTCAATAACACCTAAATTATAAAACTCATATTCTTTGCTAATACTTAAAATTCTCTTTAAATATTTAACTATATTGTCAATATTTTTATCGTTATTATAAGAAATTTCTCTTGCAATAAAATTTAAATAATGTTTAATTTCTAAAATATTAGAATCCACCACTTGTAAATTTTGAGAATTTACATTTTCAAGAGTGTAGTTAGCTTGATTTTCAACTGATGACGCTATCCCCTTATTTAACTGAATAAATATATATGCCCCTATAAACATTGTTGCAAATACAATAAAAATGATAAAAGCTTTCGTATTTCTTTTCAATTTTAAAGTATTTTTCTTTATATTGTTCATTATAGCCTCCAGAACGATAGTTAGTCTAAATAAAAGCACCTATTCGCAAAATTATATCTCAATGTATATTATATAGTGATATACATAAATTGTCAACTCTTTGATACATTTTAAACTCAACTTAAACAAATATTAATTTTATATTTAATAATTTTGTAAATAAAAAAAGCACTTATAAAAGTGCCTTTTCAAGTTGTATATGTAAAATTTTCATTATTTTGTGTTTTTGCTAAAACTAAAACAACTTTTTCATTTAATTTAAAAATATTCACACTTTACATTCTAACATAAATATTTATAAAAAAGATTACTACACAAAAAATAGTTACAATAGTTCTAATTTTTGGTGAAAATGCATTTTTAGAATACATTACTATTAAACCAAGTGGCCAAACAAGTAAAAGTAATAAAATAACAAGTGTGTATAATTGCTTAGTTTTCTTATTTAAAGCGTATCCACAAGATAGACATTTACCATCTTCACTACTAACACTTGCTTTACATTTAGGACAATTTTTTATTCCTCCCTTTTAAACATACTAATATAGTTTACCACTAGCAGTTTAAAAAGTCAACTTTATTTTAATATTTTTTTAATAAAATATTTTTTATTTATTAATAATTTATTTCTTTAAATAATATAATTACTAAAATCAGTTTAGTTTTATTGCTAAAAAAACAAACCTAAACTACCCCTCATTTATTAACTAACCTACAAGAGTAATCTATTAATAAGATTATGGATTCTATTTCCTCGTAACTATTTTAAATAAAATGGAAACAAATTATAAATACATAAAAGATTTATCTAAGTTTTTAAGATAAAACCCAACAAGAGGATAATATAACTATGTAACAAATTACATAAAGAAAATAGTAAAACAAATAAGTGTATTAAAAATGTATATGAAGTATATGAAAATTCATAAAATAAACATAATACATCAAATATTTTATAAGACCTATCTACTACAAAAGGTAATAGCTCATTTAATGATATATATAACGATATAAAAGATAAACTAATTCATAAGTTATACATATATTCTTATTAATAGTATATTTCATATAAACCATTCTCCTTTTACTCGTTTATATATATTTTCAACTTATTTTTTAATTCATTTAAAAATGTTTCATAATCCATTTCATTCTTTTACAAGTTATTATAATTTACGACGTTCAAAAATACTTGACTTAACTTAGAAAAATATAATATTAGAAAAAGTTTTATAAAATAGATAAAAGACTTTTAGAAAATTTATAGAAATAAAAAAAATATATTTGAACTTTCAAATACACTAAAAACTGATACTCGTTATAAAAATCCACTTCTATTCCTCAATTAAAAAATTTTTATTAACTCACAAATATATTAAAACCAATATGAATTTTTAAAGATAAATATTCAAATCAATGTTAAAACTTTATTTGCATTTATATAAAAATATATTATTAAGTCCCTTCTATGTTTCTTATACTTATTTAGAATAAGAAAAAAAATCGGGAAAATTTTTTCTCTCCCTTTTTTTTAACAGTAAAAAACCCTTGTACTTCACTAAATACAAGGGTTTGAGTTGCGGGGGCCGGATTTGAACCAACGACCTTCGGGTTATGAGCCCGACGAGCTACCAGGCTGCTCTACCCCGC
>CALWSP010000015.1 GCA_944384235.1 uncultured Clostridia bacterium | reverse complement strand
AAGAGTTACTGGACGCCAGAAGATGAAGAAAAGGTAATCAACAGAATCAAGCCACGAGATATCAGTAAAGACGTAGAACTTTTGAAAAACTATCTCACAGATAAACATCAAGATGATTCACTTGATTTTTTGCTGTAAAACAAGGAGGTCAGACAATGCGAATCAGTTATAACAAATTATGGAAGATGTTGATTGACAAAGAAATGAATAAAAACGATTTAAAGGACGCTGCGGGAATCAGTGCAGCTTCCATTGCCAAACTCGGCAAGGGTGCAAACATCACAACCGATGTTCTTCTCAAAATCTGTGAAGCTATGGATTGTAAGTTGGAAGACATCATGGAAACGATAAAGGATTAATAGGAGGAAATTTGTATGGCTAGAATAATTGGAGATAACAGTGATGGGTTCGCTAATGAAACAGAAATTATAAATTATCTTAATTCTTCAAAATATTATGATAATCTCAACGAAAACATGAAAGCCTTTCTCTCTTTCTTGTTTCGTGGTGTTAGCATTGATGGTTTACCGATTCGAGCATCTAAACCAACAGGGATGGTAAAACCAGATATAGCTATTACAATTAATAGAGAGACCCGATATGTCAGTGTGAAAAAAGGTTCTGGCAACAGTGTTCATCAAGAGAAACTTAATATATTTGAAAACTATCTTAGATGTTCTGGTATAAGTGATACGATAATCACATATTTAAAAGAATTCCATTACGGAGATGGTTCAACGGATGGAAATGGTGGCAACAGAGTAAGTGCAAATGACTGGTTATCGGTTAATTATCGAAAAGCAACAGAAATGAACAAAGCTTTCTCAAACCCAGATTTTTTGATTGGTATTTTTGATAGAGTTCTATTTGTTGGTAACGTATCTCCTGCTCCAGTTGTTGATGCAATTTTCCACGGAAACATAAACAACGCTCTCTGGGCAAGTCGTGACGAAATAATTACATATTTGTTGGCACAAAGAAATACTGCTTCGAATATACACTTCAGCAAACTTACATATCAAGTTTGAAATCGTAATTTAAATTACAATCCAAACACAGCAAATAGACGTCACGTCATGCAAATTAAATGGGCAAGTATGAGTGACGATTTAATGTATATTAAGAGAACTAGACGTTAGGAGGTATACTATGGCTAGTAATCCACATGGCAATAGCAATGAATTGGAAATATCAAATTATCTAGATGGAAAAAAATCAAAGATTTAAATCTGACAATGAAGGAATTCATTAGATATGTATGTCTTACAAAAGGGATTACAATTGATGACAACACAGTAATCCAAGCCGATTATGTTAAAAACAATAAAAAGAAACAAGATATTTATCTTACAATCGCTGACTGCAAAATTGGAGTCAGTTTGAAAATGGGGTCAGGGAATTCTTGTCACCAGGAGAAAATTGAAGATTTTATCACCTTCATCAAAAACAACTGCTCTGCTACAGATGAAGTATGTGATTTATGGAGATTCTTTATTTGGGCTGATGGAACAACGGATGGAAGTGGTTCTATGGCAAAAGGCCCCGATGGAAAAATCCTCTGTAGATTTGACGCAGCCGGATTTAAAAAGAAATACCCGGATAAAAGAGAAGCATTACAACAATTCCTTGACTTAAACAAAGCTACCCTTATAGAGAGAGCTTTATTCATCGGTAAGTATGATAGCGATGTCGAGTTTGTTTATCACGGTACATATAAGCAAGGACGTTGGATATCCAAAAAAGAAGTAATAGATTTTCTTGTAAAACAACAACCAAAATCTAATAGAGCGTGTTTGACAATAGGCAGCCTTACAGTTCAAGCATGGAATGTTTCATTGAGTGGTAACACAGAAAAAAAACGTGGGGAAATTCAGCTTAAGTATGGAACCATGAAAGAGGATTTTGATATCCTTATGAAAGATAATGCCGATTCGATAGGCACGTTTCTTGGGGATCTTGAAGAGTTTGACTTAACACAAACTATGAATAAAAATAAGGATAGTTCAATGTGGAGAACACTATTACCTGATGTAACAGACTACTCTGATTACTACTTAGTAAAAGTATCTTCCAATCAGCTATCTAAACTCAGTGAAAAAAAAGTAAAAACCAAGAGTGATGCATACGCAGTAAAGGTACAACTTCCAAGAACTTACCTTCTTCAAAAGGAATATGTTCTTGAGGAAGCTGACTTGTCTGGATATTCATACGAAAAAGTTCCTGACACTGGTATTTCAATAAAAATGAAGAACTCAAAGAATTATACCTATCAAAAATTCACAAAAAACTCTTTTTGTAAGGCGTTCTCTAATTTGGACGATGTTGAGTTCTGGCTAACCTCATTACTAATTTACAGTGCAGATAAGGAACGATATAAGAACGAACGTATCATTTCAGATTTAGGTAATACTACCGAATCATATTTGTCTAAAGTATTGTCTATCATGGACATATCAACGGATAATACTGATTGTAGTTCTTTTTGGGATTCGGTCAGAAAAGCAGCTCAAGCCAAAATAAGGGAACACATTAGCACTAACACTGAACTGGCCGAAAATATTTTTACAGGAAAACACTGGTTTGAATCTCCGTATCACGCAATTTTCCTATACGAAAGTGGCGAATTAAAAAAGAATGTTATTACATCTTTTTCCATAACTACGGGTTCTGGAAGATCGAGTGGCAAATACACAATAGAAATAACACCTACCAAATAAAAATCGGAGGCCTTTCTAAAAGGGAGGTCTCCGATTTTTTATAATTGTTCTTTGAGAATTTTTACCAATTCTTCTGAGATATCCTTAACAATCGGTACTATAACACTGTTTCCAATTTGCTTATAACTTTGATGAAAGTTTTCCTTGATTTTATACGAGTCAGGATAACCCATAATACGCAAGCACTCTCTTTCAGTTAGTTTTCTATTTTTGCTAACAACCACCGGAACATTGTTACCACCCGTTCCCATTTTAGCTGTAAGACAAGGCGAAATACCGTCACACCTAAAATTGCATCTTGATTTTCTTACTTCGTTTGCAATAAGAACGTGGCTACTGTCATATCTAGCACTGTCCATAAATTCCTGTACATGAGCAGCAATATTATCTTTACAAGTTTTTGTTACAATGTAATCTTCCGAAACCTCATCATCAATCAAAGAATCGATTGTATATTTTAGTTCCTTCTTAGTCGGAAATGGAAAATCGTAATCTTCAGTAATATTAGGAAAACGATTTTTGTCAAATCCAACACAATACCAACGAGCTCTGTTTTGTGGATATCCAACATCCTTTGCATTAATTACTTTAAAAATCGGAACATAGTCAATCTCTTTAAGGCAACCTATAATAGTATCAATTGTCTTACCACCGTCATGGTTACATAATCCTGCAACATTTTCCAAAAAGAATGCTGCTGGTCTTTTTTCTTTTAGAATACGAAGTACATCAAAGAATAATGTACCTCTCGTATCTTCAAAACCTAACCTCTTTCCACCAATGCTAAAAGGCTGACAAGGAAATCCCGCACACAGAACATCGTGATCAGGAATATCCTTTTCATCAATAACGGTTATATCCCCTGTAGGATATTCGCCAAAGTTTTCTTTATATGTTTCTCTGGCATATTTGTCAATATCACTTGAGAAAACACATTCACATCCCCACGATTCTAGTGCTACTCTAAATCCACCTAGACCACAGAATAAATCTATAAACTTAATCATTTACCATATACTCCTTATTTAAGAATTCTAATATGCCCGTTATAACAGGAGGACTTACTGCGTTTCCCGATTGCTTGTACATCTGTGTTGCACTCATTCCAGTTGCCTTAATATTTTCAACAAAAGTTTTATCGAATCCTTGTATATAAAAGTTTTCAACCGGAGTAATTTTTCTAATTTTTAAGACTCCACCAACCTTAACCAATATTTTAGTTGAGTCCGATCTCGCCAGAACAGTTGGAGATATTCCTTTAACCGAATATACTCTTCGCTGTCTTTCCAGGTCGTTATGCACTTCTCTCGGCAAATCTAACAGCTTGATGATTTTAATTTCATTCTCTTCATGCTCGTTCATTTCATAAGTTTTAAGAAACTCTCTTATACTTTCTGTATCAAAGAAGTAATTATCATCAACTTCTTCTTCTAAAATATCTTCGATGTATTTTTGCTCATTAGCAAAAGTCACTTTGTCAAAAAAATTAAAACCGTGGAAGTCTGATTGATTTAATTCCTGTTTAAGTACATTAGCCTTCGCACTCCTAATATCTGACACGAATTCTTCAGTAGCACCGTTGAACACACCACATATATAAGTACGGTCTCTATTTTGAGGAACTCCTGCTTCACAAGAATTAATTACAGTGAAGTCTACGGTATATCCTATTTCATTCAGTGTTCCCAAAATTCTCCTAATTGTATTACTTCCGTCATGACTCATTAAATTCTTAACGTTTTCTAATAAAATATACTTAGGTTTCTTTTCTGATAAAATTCTTGCTACATCAAAGAATAATGTTCCTCTAATGTCATCAAAGCCTTTTCTCTGACCTGCAATACTAAAGGATTGGCACGGAAAGCCAGCTAAAAGCAAATCATGATCTGGGACGTCTTTTTCATCAACAGCCTTAATATCTCCATTCAAGTGCTCATCACTAAAATTTGCAATATACGATTTTTGAGCAAACGCATCGATTTCAGACGAAAAAACAATATTAGAAGGAATATCAGCTTTCTTGAGTCCTTCTTCAAATCCCCCTATTCCAGAAAATAACGAAACAACTCTTATGTGTTTTTTCATGATTAAACCATCCTTTACATATTATTTTTCTTTTTTATCTTCTGAAACTCGAAGAATCAATTGCGAGTTGATTTTGTCGTAATATATCTTAAATCGACTTTTGCCTTTTTCAACATTCAAGTTTTCCAATATACTTTTAGGCATTCTAATTCTCATATCTTGCTGCAAAACATAAGTATCGAGATAGATTAATTCATCTTCTTTCATACCAAAACCTCCAGTCTGAATATAGACTGATTATAAACTATTTTTAGTCTAAAGTCAATCTGTGTAATATACAAAATCATAGGATTGCTTATCAATATTTTTGTCTCCCCAACCCCAAATCAATACTTTTGTCTATCCAACTATAAAAATCTGCCTCTCTACAGCTCCCAAAACGCAGAAAATCCGAGGACTTGGATTTACGTCCAAATCCTCGGAAAAGCCTTATATTTCAAGCATTTTCACACTATCAATTATGTGCTTTAGTCAACATTACCACGCTCTCAACGTGATAAGTCCTTGCAAACATATCCACACAACAAACCTTCTCAACCTTATATCCATTTTCTTCAAAAACAGCTAAATCTTTAGCCAATGAACTAGCCTTGCAACTAACATAAACTAACTTTTCTGCCTTAAAATCTATAATTTTCATAATAGCCTTTGGGTTAATGCCCTCTCTTGGTGGGTCAAGAACAATTAAATCTGGCTTGTCCTTAATCTCATCAACCATCTTTAAAACATCTCCAGCTATAAACTCACAATTTTTAATTCCATTTAGTTCAGCATTAACCTTAGCAGCTTCCACAGCTTCTTCAACTATTTCAATTCCAATAACCTTTTCTGCAACAGGGCTCATAAGCTGGGTAATAGTTCCTGTTCCACAATATAAGTCAAAAATAACCTTGTTCTTTTGATGTCCAACAAAGTCCCTAACAGTTGAATAAAGAACTTCAGCTCCAGCAGAATTTGTTTGGAAGAAAGAAAAAGTTGAAATTTTAAACTTTAACCCTAAAAGGTTTTCATAAAAATAGTCATCGCCATAAAGCCTAATAATTTCATCAGCTTTAACAACATCAGCAACTCCATCGTTTACAATGTGGCTAATTCCCTTTATCTTCCCGTCTAGTTTAAGTTCTAAAAGTCTGTCTTTTAAAGGCTCTAAATCAGTCTTAATTCCAGATGTAGTAACAATGTTAATAAGCATTTCCTTTGTAAAATGCCCTCTTCTAACTAATAAATGTCTTAAAACGCCAGTGTGCCTAATTTTATGATAAAACTCATCTTTGCTTTCTCTAAAAAAGTCTAAAACACACTTTAAAACAAGCCTAATGTCGTTATCCACAATTTGGCATATATCAGCGTTAACAACTTCATAATTACTTTCCCTTTTCCTCATACCAAGGCAAAGCTCCCCCTCTTGCCCGTTGTCACCAAAACTAAACTCCATTTTGTTTCTGTAACAAGTTGTGCTAGGACTAGATTTTATGCCTAAAAATTCAAAATCTTTTATTCCACCCTTCTCTAAAATATCTAACACCATTTTTTTCTTAATCTCAAGCTCTTTGCTGTATTCAATGTTTTGATATGTACAGCCTCCACATTTTCCGAAGGCTGCACACTTTGGTTCAATTTCATATTCAGCTTTTTCTAAAACTTCCCTTAATCTTCCTTCAAATTTGCTCCTTTTCTTTTTCACATCAGCTCTAATTTTCTGCCCAGGGATAGTGTTTTTAACAGAAACAATCTTATCTTCCCAAACACCAATACCCTTGTTTGGAAACTCAATGTCTGTTATCATAAATTCGCAATCTAAATATTTTTTACTCATAGTATCTCCTTTAAAATAATCTTAAAATAAAATTTGTAAAAATACATAATAAAATTCCTACTAAAGTAGGTATAATAAAAGCCAAAAAAGTCCATTTCCAGCTGTTTGTTTCTTTTTTAATAGTCAATAAAGCTGTGCTACAAGGAAAATGGTTTAACGAAAAAATCATAGTACAAATAGCAGTAATATAACTCCAACCATTTTCTTTAAGTAAAACACCTAGTTGGTAAATGCTGTCAAACTCAATTAAACCAGTGTTTTGAGTGTAACACATAATAACAATAGGCAAAACAATTTCGTTTGCAGGCATACCTAAAATAAAAGCAGTTAAAATATATCCATCAAGGCCCATAAGCCTAGCA
The DNA here is from genome assembly GCA_944384235.1 of uncultured Clostridia bacterium. GTDB lineage: Bacteria > Bacillota > Clostridia > Lachnospirales > CAG-274 > Gallispira. The sequence goes on along the minus strand of CALWSP010000015.1, from coordinate 53,919 downwards.
AAAGGGTCTAAAAAATTTGCAACATAGTTTATAACACTAATTTCTCCAATGTAACAATTTTGCATTAGCCATATAATTGCACCAGCTGGAGCCGCAACAACAATAGCCCTTCCAAGAACATATAAAATTCTTTCTCTAATTGACCTTTCAACAATGTTTTTTAAATTTGGCCTTCTATATGGAGGCATTTCTAAAATAAAAGAAGATTGCTCCCCTTTCAATATAGTTTTGCTTATAATAAATGAAACAAAAAGCGTTATAATAACACCGCTAACTATTGCTAAAATAACACTAATAGTAATTTTAAAACTTCTTAAAATTCCTCCACCAACAAAAATTGAAGCTAACATTATAAGCCCAGCAAACCTGCCGTTGCAAGGAACAAAGTTGTTAGTTAAAATAGCTATTAACCTTTCTTTTTTTGATTCAATAATTCTTGTTGAAACAACTCCAACAGCGTTGCACCCAAAACCCATACACATAGATAAAACCATTTTGCTGTGAGCATTTGCCTTTTTAAATAATTTATCTGCGTTAAAAGCAAGCCTAGGCAAATATCCTAAATCCTCTAAAATAGCAAATAAGGGAAAGAAAATCGCCATTGGAGGCAACATAACAGAAATAACCCAAGACAAAGTTCTAAAAACTCCCTCAATTAAAATTCCTTTAATCAAAAAATTACTATCAGCAAACTTTTCTAAAAGAAAAACTTCAACAGAACTAAAAATAGAGCTTAAAAAAGACGATGGGTAATTAGTTCCAACAATTGTAAGCCATAATATAACGCCAAAAACAACTATCATAGATGGTATGGCAAATATTTTGCCAATTAATAACCTATCAATTTTTCTATCTCTGTTCTCAAACACATTTAAACTGTCTTTTACACAGCTTTTATATATATATTCTACACTACAATCTATATTTTGACAAGTGGAGTTATTTTCATAAATTTTTTCCTTTAACTTTTCAATTCCAATACCCTTTCTAGCCGAAGTTTTAATAACTGGCAGTTTAAGAATTTCACTTAACTTTTCCACGTTAATTCTAATATTCTTTTTCTCCGCCTCGTCAATTAAGTTTAAACAAACAACAACGTTAGGACAGATTTTAGACACTTCTAAAGCTAAAATCAAGTTTCTTTCAAGGCAAGTTGCGTCTAAAACAATAACAACAATGTCATACTTTTCATTTTTTAAATACTCAATAGCATTTTTTTCATCTTCAGAAATAGGGTTTGTTGAATATATTCCAGGTAAATCTATAACCTTGTACTTAACATCTTTGTACTCCATTTTACCTATTGAGTTTCCAACAGTCTTTCCAGACCAATTTCCTGTGTGTTGGTGTCTGCCAGTTAAGGTGTTAAAAATAGTCGATTTTCCAGTGTTAGGGTTTCCAACAAGAACAACAGTTTTGTCAAACATATTTGTCCTCCTCCACTAAAATGTTTTTCACATCGTCCTTTCTAAGTGCAATAACTGTGCCTTTAACACCATAAGCATAAACAGTTTTTCCAATATTTTCGTGTAAAACAAATATTTTCGTGCTAGGAGTAAACCCAAGTTCCTCAAGCCTTAACTTGTTTTTAAAATCCTTAATTTCTAAAATTTTTCCTGAGCTACCAACCTTTAAATCAGCTAGAGCCTTTCCCTTTGCCATAAAAAAACTCCCTCCTAATATTATACTTTATAATATAATATTAAAAGGGAATTGTTACTTATCTAATAAAATTAGTCTTAATTTTAGCTTCTCTTTCTGGTATATTAACTCCATTTACTTTGCCAATTTCAATACATTTTAAAATCCACGCCATATTTTTTCCAAGCCCTCTCATAATTTGAAGACCTTCCTCGTCTTTTAAAACTTCTTCAGGGTTAGTTCCGTGAACCATATTCCAGTAGTTAGAAGAAACAATAGGCATATTGTTAAAATTAAAATATTTGTTAAGCTGGTCAATAGTAGCTGTTGTTCCTCCTCTTCTACAAGAACAAACAGCACAACCTGGCTTATAAGCTAAATTTACTGAATTGCAATAAAAAAGCCTATCTAAAAACGAAGTAATGTCGCCGCCAGCAGAGGCATAATGAACAGGTGTGCCAAAAACATATCCGTCAGCTTCATTCACTTTTTCTAAAATTTTGTTTAATATGTCATTGTCGTTAACACATTTTTTGTTTTTAACACAATATCCACAGCCAAGACAACCAGAAGTAACGTTAGAACCTATGTGAATAATTTCTGCCTCAACACCGTTTTTAACTAATTCCTTAGAAATCTCATTTAAAGCAGTGTATGTGCAACCATTTTTCTTAGGGCTGCCATTAAATAATAAAACTTTCATAAAACAAACCTCCTAAATACCTATTTAAATTTTATTTAATTTTAAGCTTTATATTCTAAAACAAATTTTGACAAATAATAAAACTAAAACAACTATAATAACAGGCTTAACAACTCTAGAACCATTTTTCATAGCTAAAGAAGAGCCAACTAAATTTCCAGCAATGCTAAAAATAGCTGCTGTAAGACCTAATAAATAAATTATATTTCCATTTAACATAAAAGCGCAAAGAGCAGCTAAATTGGAAGATAAATTTATAATTTTTGTGTTTCCCATAGCTTTTAATAAATCCATTTTAACTAACCCAACATAAGCTAAAACTAGAAATGTTCCCGTTCCAGGTCCATAAAACCTATCATACATACCTATAACACCTGAAACCAAGACACCTAAAATTATCTGTCTTTTTCTAGTTATTTTAACAACAATATTCTCCTCAAGGCTACCTTTTCTAAAAACAAAAAACACAACAATAGGCAAAATAAATAAAAGTAGCATTGAAAGAATTTTTTCATCTGTAATAAGAACAAGCCTAGCCCCAATATATGAACCAATAATAGCCACAAAAACTGATGGAATAGCAATGGCTAAATCAAAATGACCATTTTTGCAATATCTAGCTGTTGAAAAAAACGTTCCAAAAGATGAAGATAACTTGTTAGTTCCTATTGCTAGTTTAGGGTTAACTCCAGCTAATAAATAAGCTGGAAGTGAAATCAATCCTCCACCTCCAGCAATAGAGTCAACAAAACCAGCTAAAAATACCAAAGGGCAAACTATAATAAAATTTAACCAGTTAAGCTCCATAATTACTCCCCTTTATAAAACACTTCTTTGTCTAATGCTTTAGACTGATAAGCAACAATAGTTGTGCAAACAGCGTCGCCAGTAATATTCACAGCAGTTCTCATCATATCTAAAATTCTGTCAATACCCATAATTAAAGCGATACCCTCAGTTGGAAGCCCAACAGAAGAAAGAACCATAGCAAGAGTAACAAGCCCAACAGATGGAACACCAGCAGTTCCAATAGAAGCAAGTGTTGCCGTAGCAACAACTGTTAATAAATCTGCCATACTTAAATCAATGCCATAAACTTGAGAAATAAATATAACAGCAACACCCTGCATTATAGATGTTCCATCCATATTAATAGTTGCACCAAGCGGAATTGTAAAAGATGAGATTTGCTTAGATACACCAATTTTTCTGTCCAAAGTGTCAATAGAAATAGGAATAGTTGAATTAGATGTAGCCGTTGTAAAAGCAAAAGTCATAACAGGGAAAAACTTTTTCAAAAATTTAATAGGGTTTAATCTTGTAAATACAAATAATAAAATTTGATATACTCCAAAACATTGCAAAACTAATGCAAAAATAACACAACCCATATACTTTAACATAGGTAAAAATGCAGAAAAACCAATGTTGGCAAAAGTTCTAGCAATAAGAGCAAAAACTCCAATAGGAGCAACCTTCATTATAGCCATAGTCATTTCCATCATAATATCATTAAACTGTGAAAAAAAGTTTGCAACAGTAGATGCACTAGAGCCTAGCTTTGCTAACATAATACCCACAAATAAAGCAAAAACAATTATAGGGAGCATATCTCCCTCAGCCATAGCTTGAATAGGATTTTTAGGAATAATATCTAAAATAATTTCAACAAAACTCTGGTCTGTTTTAGTAACTACATCAGCAGTTTCAACAACATCAATGTTAACTCCAATACCAGGGTCAATCATTAGAGCCACTCCTAAAGCTAAACAAACAGCAACAGCAGTAGTAAATATGTAAAACAAAATAGTTTTAACGCCAACTTTTCCTAAAGTTTTTGTGTCGCCAATAGCCATACTACCACAAACTAAAGAACAAAAAACTAAAGGAACAACAAGCATTTGCATAAGTCTAATAAAGCCTTGCCCAATTACATAAAAAACACCTTCTACAATAATAGTGTTTTTTAAATATCCATCGTTCATAAAGTAATGAATTAAAACACCTAAAATTGCACCAGAAATAAGTGCAATAAAAATTTGAGTTGATAAGCTTAGCCCCTTTTTCTTCTTAACACCACTCATTATACATTACCTCCTGTTTTAACAATATACCTTTTTAAAGCTGTTTTCCAGTCACAAGGTTCTTCAAGTCCATCTATTCTAAGCATCATATTGTCTAACACAGAATATGTCCCGTTTTCAATTTCAACTGGCTTTAAATTAATCTTATCTTCATTGTCAGTTAAAGCTAATATTTCTTTGGCAAATTCATATCTGTTACAACTTCCCTTACAAACTGCGTGATACACACCAAAACAATCGTTGTCAATAAACTGAATAATAACTTTAGCCAACTCCTCTGCACTTGTAGGCGATGCATATCTATTAATAGGAACTTCAATAGTGTCCTCTTTGCCTATCGCCTCTAAAACAGTGTTAACAAAATCCTTTCCAGTGCCATAAACCCAAGAACTTCTAATAATTACATATCTGTTAGACAAATCTTCAATAAATCTTTCTCCTGCAAATTTAGACTTGCCATACATAGTTTTTGGGTGAGTTTTGTCAAACTCATTATATGGCCTTTCCATCTTAGCGTCAAAAACATCATCTGTTGATAACTGAATTAACTTAGCTTGAATAGCCTGAGCTTCAACAGCTAAGTTTCTTGTGCCAATAGCATTAACTGCATAAGCTCTTTCAGGGTTGCTTTCACACTCATCTAAGTCAGTAATTGCGGCACAGTTAATTATAATATCAGGTCTAGTTCTTGTAATGTAAGAATGAACTAAATTTCTGTCTGTAACATCAACTTCATCAATGTCAGTAAGAAAAAGACGGTATTGAACACAATCAAGCATTTCCCTTAAAGCAGTGCCAACGTGTCCACTAGCGCCTACAATCCATATTTTTTTCATAAAATTCCTCCTTTGTATTTTTTTATAATATATTTAATTAACTTTTAAAACTCATAAATTTTAACATTTTCAATAGATAAATCTATAAGCTCATCTAAACCATCAATTTTCTTTTCAATAGCCTCAATTATAGATTTTTTAGGCTTTGTTTCTGGGTGCTTTGCAACAAAAACAGTGCAACAATCTTCATAAGGTCTAATAGAAATGTCGTAAGTCCCAATCTTAACCGATACATCAACTATTTCCTGCTTGTCCATAGCACATAAAGGCCTAAAAACTGGCATTTGAGCAGCAGAGTCAATTGCTCTAATTGCCTCCATAGTTTGGCTTGCAACTTGCCCAATGCTATCCCCAGTAACAAGCCCCATAGATTTGTTGTTTTCAGCAACTTTTTGAGCAGTTTTTAACATAGCCCTTTTAAGCAAAATAGTCATTTTCTCAGGTGGAGTGTTTTCATATATTTTAAGCTGAACATCGGTAAAAGGCACAACATATAGCTTTAAAGCCCCTGTATATTCTGCTATTTTTTCAGCAATATCTAAAACCTTTTGCTTAGCTCTTTCTGAAGTATAAGGTGGTGAATCAAAATAAATAGCTTCTATTTCAACACCCCTTTTAGCCATTAAAAACGCCGCCACAGGGCTGTCAATACCGCCAGATAAAAGAACAGTTGCCTTTCCACTTGAGCCATAAGGCAAACCACCATAAGCCTTAATTAACTTGCTGTAAACATAAGCATTGTTTCTAAGCTCAACCATAAGTGTAACATCTGGGTTATGAACATCAACTTTTAAATTTTCCATATTGTGCAAAATATATCCACCAACGTCAGCCCCAATTTCATTGCTTGTCATAGGGTATCTTTTGTCAGACCTTCTAGCAACAACTTTAAAACTAACATTTCCGTCTGGATACTGCTCTTTAAAATGAGCTAAAGCGTGCTTTCTAAGGCTTTCAATTGACTGGTCCTCAAACTCAACTCCAGGGCATACAGCCACAACACCTAAAATTTTTGTAACAATAGGAATAACAGTTTCGTAATCAAATTCCCCTTCTTCGTTTACAACAAGCAACCTGCCTTGCTCTTTGTAAACCTTGTAGCCAGAATATTTTTCAAGCCTTTTAATAATTGTCCAAATTAATTTATTTTCAATTAAATAACGATTTTTGCCTCTCATAGCAATTTCGCCATACTTAACTAAAAGAACATTTCTCATCAAATTTCTCCTTTAAATCTTATCTAGGCACAAACCTTCTAAGCATAGGAACAGCTTTTTTTAGAGCATTAACAACTTTTTCAGCTTCGTCAACACAATTTTCGTAGCTAAAACTAAACCTAATGTTGTTAGCTCCACGTCCATCAACTAAATAATCAACAATCTTTTTTCTTTCCTTTGCCCTAGAAGAACAAGCTGAGCCTGTTGCAACATATATCTCCTCGTTTTCTAATGCGTGAAGTAAAACTTCACCTTTAACATTTTCAAAACTTAAATTTAATATATAAGGCGAACCAAACTCAACATCACCATTAACAAAAACGCCCTCAATTTCCTCAGTAATTTTTAATAACGCCTTTTTAACTTCTAAAACTTTGTTGTAATTTTCATCAATTTTATCCATAAATTTTTGACAAGCAACACCCATAGAAATAATTCCAAAAGTGTTTTCTGTTCCAGGCCTAAAACCTTTTTCTTGGCCTCCACCAAAGTGTAAGTTATTAACTCTAATACCCTTTTTAATATACATAGCTCCAACGCCTTTTAAAGCTTGAATCTTATGACCACTTAATGTAATTATATCTGCAAAGTTTGAATTAATTTTGTGTTTGCAAAAAGCTTGAACACAATCTGTGTGAAAAATACAGTCTTTGTTTTTGTTTTTTATAATTTTGTATATTTTTTCAATCTCTTGTATGCTTCCAAACTCGTTGTTTACATACATTATACTAACTAAAATCGTGCTTTCATCAATGCTACTTTCTAGCTCTTTTAAGTCAATATAACCCTTTTCATCTACTTTAAGCCTTATAACCTCAAACCCTCTTTTTTCAAGCTCATTAAAACTGTCAGAAACTGAAGGGTGTTCAATAACTGTTGTAATAACTTTGTTGCCTCTTTTTTTGTATGCACTAGCAACTCCTAATATAGCAGTGTTGTTAGCCTCTGTTCCACCACTTGTAAAAAATATTTCTTCAAAATTTGCTTTAATAGAACTAGCAATAATTTTTCTTGCCTTTTCTATCTTTTTTTCCACTTCAAAGCCTAAAGAATGTAAAGAAGATGGGTTAGCAAAATCACTTTTCATAGAAGCTATAACGCTTTTCATAACATCTTCGTTCACTTTAGTAGTAGATGCGTTGTCAAAATAAATCACACTTAGTCCTCCAATTCATACAATAAAATTACTGTGGCAACTAATCCAGCTGTTTCAGTTCTTAATATTCTCTTTCCAAGTGTAACAGGCATAACGCCATTTTCAATAGCATATTTTATTTCGCTTTCAGAAAAACCACCCTCAGGCCCAATAAAAATGCCAATACTTTCTCCTTTAAACTCCCTAGCAAAGGCTTTAATCTTAAAATCCTTTTCATTTTCATATGGAATAATAGAACTATCTAGCTTTTTAACACTTTCAATAGCCTCTTTAAAACTCATCACATTTTCAACAACTGGTATTTTACCTCGGCCACATTGCTTTGCTGCCGCTTCTGCTATTTTGTTCCACCTTTGAATTTTTTTATCTTCTTTTCCATCAAGTTTAACAACAGTATGCTCTGTTTTAACTGGAACAATTTTGTCCACACCAATTTCTATACACTTTTGAATAACAAGCTCCATTTTGTCAGCCTTAGGAAGTCCCTGATATAAGGTAATTTTAACTTTAGGCTCGTTGTCGTTGCTAAATATATCAACTATTTTAGCAATAACCTCTTTTTTGTCAATGCTTTCAATTTCACATTCGTAATCTCTGCCCTGCCCGTCGCCTACAACAATTTTTTCACCAATTTTAGCTCTTAAAACACTTCCTATATGCTTTGCATTTTCACCATCTAAAACAATCTTATGGTCCTTTATACTTTCAGGTTTAACAAAAAACTTAGGCATACTTTTACTCCTTAATAGATGTAATACAAACCCATTCGTCTTTAATTGCTGTGTTTATAACCTTTAACCCACACTCGCTTAAAGCCTTGTAAACATCATCAATTCTGTCTTTAATAATACCAGATGCAATAAACACTCCACCTTTTTTAAGCTGAGCTGGAACAACTGGGCTAATTGCACAAATAACATCAGCAATAATGTTTGCAACAACTACATCATACTTGTCATATCCAATTTCATCTTGTAGTTTTTTATCACCTATTACATTACCACTTGTAACATAATACTTTTCAACATCAACACCACTTAAACTAGCGTTTTCATAAGCAGTTTTAACAGCATTTGCGTCAATATCCACAGCAAAAGCTGACTTAGCGCCTAATAATAAAGAAATAATTGAAAGAATTCCGCTTCCACAGCCTAAATCAGCCACAACAGAATTTTCATTAATATATTTTTCAAGCTCTAACATACAAAGCTGAGTTGTTTGGTGCATACCTGTTCCAAAAACGTGGCCAGGGTTAATGTTAAAAACAACTCGTCCATCTGGCACAACACAATCCTCCCAAACAGGCTTAACAAAAATTCTCTCACCAATTTTAAAAGGCTTGTAAAACTCTCTCCACTTATTTAACCATTCTTCGTCATTTAAATTAGACTTTGTTTCAATTTCAAGCCTGCCTAAGTTAAGGCCAGTGTCAATATGTTTAAGGTTTTCAATAGAATTTTTAATCTGTAAAAGAATTTCTTCACCATAAGGATTATCACTTACATAAACAGTAATTTTAGTTTCTTCAATAGGCTTGTTTAATAAATCCTCGTCTACATAATCCCAAAAAGTAGAGCTAGTGTTAAGGTATTCTTTCATTTCATTGTCGTCCTCAACTTGAATACCGTTTATACCACAATCCATTAAAGTTGCAGTCACTGGTTCAATACCTTCTGTTGTTGTAAAAATTTTAACCTCTATCCATTCCATAGCATAATCCTCCTATTATAATATAAATATAATAGCACAAATGTCCCATTTTTACAAGTCACTATATTACAGCAACAAAATACATTCAAATTTATATATAAAAAACCTTGTTTTTAAATCAAAAAAATGAGATAATATTCTTAACATCTTTTATATTAGGAGGAACTATGAGAAAAATATGCCTTTTAACTTTAATATTCACTTTTATACTTCAAATTAATGTCTTTGCTTCAAATGCTCAAAACATTGCAGAAGATATTTCAAGCTTTAAAAAAAATATAACAATTACATCAAGTAACTATCAATCAGCTTTAAAATCTGCTTGTGAATTTGACCCAAGAATAATTGTTTATTTTAACGGCTATTCTGTTCAAGATTTTAAATTTTTTTCAAAAATAAATTTTAACTACACAAACACAGAAATACCAATTTCACAAATTTATGTAGCAAACACAAAAGAAGATATAATAGACATTTTAACTAGAGCCTTTTTATATAATAAAAACACAATCCATCTAGTAGCAAATAATAGCTTAAATTTTGATAATAAATCTAATATGGAAAATTTCATAAATCATATTTCAGAAAATGAACCCATAGCAATAATGGGCTATGATTCCATAAATTTAAGTGTTTTAGACCCACAAATAATAAACTATAAATACTATAAATTAGACATAAAATACACAATAGATAATAAAACACTTTTAAATTATAAAAAAGAGCTAGAAAAAAAAGCAATGAATATAGTTGCAGGAAACATCGCTAAAAATATGCCTGACTATATGAAAGTTTTTGCCATACATAATTATATAGTTGATAACTGCACCTATGCAAAAGATTATGAAATAAACCAAACCCCCCTTTATTACACACCTTATGGAGCTTTAGTAAATGGCAGAGCAGTTTGTGATGGCTATGCAAGTGCAACAAAACTTCTGCTAAACCTTTGTGAAATAGAAAATATAAAAGTTGTAGGTAATAGTAAGGGCGTTGGCCACGCTTGGAATTTGGTAAAGTTAGGTAACGACTTTTACAACCTAGACACAACTTGGGACGACCCAGTAACAACAGATAACTCAAATGTAAAAAGGTATGACTACTATAACATAACAGATGAAAAGCTCTCTAAAGACCATACTTGGAATAAAGAAAAATATCCGTCAGCAAATGGCACATATTTTAACTATGAAAACACAAAAAATTTAATTTTAAATGACACTTCTAACTATACTGAAGCTTATACATCTTTTGAATCTGTGTTTTTAAAATATCCTGACCTTTCCTCAGCTTCAAACCAAAATAATAACATAACACTAGATAATCCAGACTTAAACGCTAACACTTATACAAACGATGAAATAAAAAATAACTTTCTAAGCTTTATGGTTTATCATATAAACGAAAACAAAAATTTATATATAAAATTTTGCATAATTTTGTTTGTTCTTTTAATTTTAAAAAATCTCTTTAAAAAGAAATAAAAAAAAGGCTATTTCATTTTTGAAATAGCCTTTTTTACTATATTTCCTCAAAATACCAATTTTTGTCTATATCATATAATTCCATATTTTCATTAATCAAAACTTTTATATAAAAAGCCTCTTTTGAAATGTTAAATAAAGGTATAGCTCCCTTTTCTAAAATTTCTTTGCTAGATTCATAAACTCTTTTCACATCTCTGTCTTTAAAAGATGCAATGTAAAGTTTAACCTTTTTTTCTCTGCATCTTTCTAAAAAGTTTAAAAAGTTTGTGTTTTCTCCTTGAACACAAGCTGTTGCAGAATGATACATATAATGGCAAACGCTACTATAATTATCTAAATTAATTTCGCTGTAATCTAAACCAGGGTAAGCAGTTAATAACAACACTTTCTTGTCAAAACTAACTGGCCTTTTTAAAATGTAAGGCTTAAAGTTAATTAACTTTTCTCTCCCAATTTTTCCACATAACTTAAATTTATTGTCTATAACCTTTCCAAACACACTTCCGTCAAAACTTCTGTATTGGTCTAAATAAGGGTCAGATTCAACAATTCTTGTTGCTAAATAAATATCTCCCTCTCCTATGTTGTTTTCATAAGAAACAAAAACTCCCTTAATTTTTTCCCTACTAAATATAATAGCGTTTCTTAAGTTTCTCAAACCGTTGCTTTTCTCGTTTGCAAGCTCATAATTAGAAGCAATTAAAACCATAGGTATATTAACTTTGTTGTATAACATACCTAACATAGCTGATGTATAAGTTAATGTGTCTGAACCGTGGCAAATAATAACTGCGTCATACTTTTTGTATTCAATGTTATCTAAAGCGTCAAACAAATCAAGCCATATATCATAAGTCAAATTTTCACTTAAAATATTCACTGGCTGAATCACATCAAAATCAACATCTTTTCCATATCTTTTGTAATATAAACTAACTATGCTGTAAGCCTCGCTGCTGTTCACATCAACCACACCGTTTATGGCTTTTGAACCAATAGTTCCACCAGTTAAAACCAATAATATTTTGTCCATTTTCAAATCTCCTATAAAAAATTACTTATAAAAACAACCGACCTTAAAATAATTAGATACTATTCTAATTTAAAAAGGTCGGTTATATAAATTCTATAAAAGTCTAGTTCTCCAATAAATATTTTTCGCCAAAAATTAAGTCATATTGAATTAACTTGTATATTTCAATAGCCTCATCATTTTTGTTCTCTATAAATTCACTTTTCATAATTGGGTACTTTTCTCTAATTTTGTAAATATAATCAAAATATTTGTTGTAATTAATTCCAGAGTCCACAAGTGCCTGAATAGCTATTTGGTTTGGCGTAATATAGTCTGAGCCTAAATTTATATCTTTGTAATTTGAAAAAGTAATAAATGGAGTACTGTATCTTAAAAACTTGTCTGTTGAAAAAGATAATTCGTTAAAACACTCAATAGGCGGTAAATGGTCACCAAAAACATATAATAAAGTTGGCCTTTCAGTGTTTTTAACATACTCAATTACATTTTCAATCATTTTGCTTGTGTTTTTAACACTTTCGCAATATTGCTTAACTTCCCCTAACCTTTCATCTTCTATAACATCAGAACTTATATCTAAAGTCATATCCCCCTCCTGATATTTCTTTTCATAAGGAGAATGTCCCTCAATAGTAATTCCAAAAATAAATTGAGGTCTACTATCATCTGAAGCAATTTCTATTAACTTTTCACCAAAAGCAATGTCTTTGTAATATCCATCATTTAAAATGTTCCCATCTTTTTCAAAACTTTCAATGTCATAATAGTTTTCAAACCTCATCGCTTTATAAACCTTGTCCCTGTTGTAAAAATTAGCTATGTTAGGGTGTATAATGTTTGTTTGGTATCCAGTTTTGTTAAACTCCTGAACAATAGATGGAAACTCGTCTTCTCCGTTTCTAATATAAGTTGTGTAAGCAATAACATCGTTTAATAAAAACATATTTGAAAAGCCAGTAAGAGCTTCAAACTCAACTGCTGCTGTTCCTCCACCATATCTAGGAGAAATAATATGCCCGTTTCCATACTTTCTGTATGGATAAACTATATCTTCTGATATATTAAAATCCTTAACTTCATTAATATCAAAATAAGACTCAGCCATAATAACAATAACATCTGGCTTTATGTCACTTTTTCCATCTACATTAATTTCCGCAAAACTTTCTTTAATGCTTTTCATTTGTTCTTCGCTGTAATTTTCAGGAGCATCTGGATATAATTCCATAAGAAGCTTAAGGTTGCTATAACTATATAAAACCGAACCAAATTTTTCATACTTAACTTCTTCGTCAATCCAAACATTTTTAAAATCAACATCAATATCTTTTAATCTGTTTTCATTTAATATCATAATTATAAAAATAATTGGTATAATCATCATAATAGAAAACAAAATGTTTGCCTTTGGCTTTAAATATAAAATAATTTTTTTAATATTTTTTAATATAATAAAAACTATAACTATAAAAGCAATAATAATCCCATAATATGCAACTGCCCCAACATAAGGCTTGCCTATTAGAATAATTTCTTTAATAAGCAAAATGTCTATTGCCTGCAAAACTGTGTCGTGGTATCTCACCTTTATTAAGTTTCCTACTATATACATAGCCCAAACAAAAAACATAATTAAATTTGATGTTCTTTTTCCAGTTAACGCATATATAAAATAGTATATACAGTATATAAAAATTAAATTAATAAAAAACACATCTGAAAAAATAAACTGAATTGCTGTTTTAACACCTAAAACAATCGAAAAGTTTTTAATAAAAATGTGAACTAAAACTTCTAAAACACATAAAAATATAGCTGTTAATACTAACCTTTTTATATTTTCAAAAATAATAAAGTCTTTAATTCCATCTTGCTTTTCTCTCTTTTTGTTAAAATTTACAAGCTTTCTTTTTTCAATAAATTCAAATTGTTTTTCTAACTTAAGCTTGTCACACCATATAATTGAAATAAAGCCAATTAAAACATCAGAAATAATTAAATATGAGCTAAAACCTTCATTTTTGTAATTAAATAAATTTAAATCAAAATAAGAACCAATAAAATATAATGTAACAATAACTAAAATAGAATATAAAAGTGTAAATATCCTTTTTCTTTTATAAAAATCTACCTCGCCTTTTATACTTCCATAAACATAAAGCCCTGCTAAATAAATTAAAAAATGAATATTTACTTTAAAATATAACATAAATATTATATTTAAAATTAAATACAAAGAAAAAGTAATGTATAAAATGTTATATTCTTTTGCCTTAAATTTAACTTTTTCTAATATTCCCTTAAAAAAGCTCATTATTTGGCATATAGGAATAAATCCTAAAATTAATATTAAAATTTCCTTTAACCTTTCGTTTCCAATTTTAAAATATAAATAAATTGAACCTAAAGCTAAAACTAGACCTATGCTATAACTAAAAATATTATATTTATAATTTTTTTCTGAAATTTTAATAACTAAAATTCCAACTAAAATAAATACAAATATATAAACTAAATTAAGAAAATAGGTGTTTGAAATGTCAATAATTGAAGATACCTCGTTAAAAACAATTTTGTCAATCTCAATTTCAACATTTTCACTTGTTGCCAAATCAAGCCTTATAGCCCCTCTGCTTCCATCTCCATCTGGTATAATAACCTTGTTTTCTCCCTCTTTAATTTCAGTAAATATAGAACCAAAAGCCCCATAATCATCAATATCATCTAAAGTAAAAATTTCAATCTTCTCTTTTTCTTTGTTTATTTCATTGACATAAAAAGTAATCTCTTTAACTCCTAAAATGTCATAACTCTCATAGTCTATATAAATTTGAGGGTCACTGTTTTTAGAAATAATTTCGTTTCTATCTACATCAAATCCATCTATAATGTTTCTACTGTCATTTAATAAAATTTCGCCGTCAATAGCCTTTTCTTTATATAAAACTTCAGTAAAAACAAATGAAAGAACTAATTTAAATACTATTAATGCAATAATCGATACAAAAAGAAAATAATTAAACTTTTTTAAACTTTTAATATTCATTTTTACTTCCTAAAATTTGAATAAACATCATTATATATTTTGGAAACAGTACTTATAGTAAAATCATTCATTTTGTATCTTGCATTATTTCTTGCTTTTTCATAAAGTTCTTTGTTAGAAGCAAATTCAGCTATAATCTTTGCAACTTTCTCAATAGGCACTTGGTTGTTTTCTAGTTCAAAAAGCTTTCCTGCACATTCTCCGTTGTCGCAATTTAATATTCTAGGCGTTTCTCCAATGATAGAAGAAATAACAGGCTTTCCAACACATAGAGCCTCAATAACAGTTAAAGGAAAACTTTCCCCTGAATAATAACTTGGTAAAAAACACATATCACAAATATTGTAATAATTACAACTGTCTTTAACAAACCCAATTAAATGAACAAAAGAAGGAACTTTTTTCTCCAAAAGCTCATCATACATAGGCCCGTTACCCATCATAATAATATGAATATCTTTCTTGCTAATTTCTCTAGCCTCTTTAACAGCCTCAATAGCCTCAATCCAGCCCTTTTCCTTTAAAGCCCTGCTTGCAAGCCCAAGAACAAAAGCATCTTCAGGAATGTTTAAATCTTTTCTTTTAATGTCAACTTTTTCAGGAACTTTTATACCGTTTGGAATAAAAATGTGCTTTTTCTCATCAAATATTCCAGCAGTGTAAAATGGAGCTAAATTCTTGTCAGCAACCCTTGTCCAAACATCAACACTATCGTCAATAACCTTTAAATTCTGCATAATATAAGCCTTTGGCAACTGCTCATACATTCCGTGCATTGTTGCAATATGTTTGCAGTTATCAAAAACATCTTTATGCTTTATATATGCCTCTGCAACCATATGCTGTATAGACTGGTGGTGAGTGTTTATAACATCAAACTTGTTTTCTTCTATAATTTTTGTAAACTCATCTGCTGTTTTACCATAAAACACAGGAATATCCTTGCTAAGCATATCCCTAACAGATTTATCACATTGCTCTTTTTCAAAAATATGAACACTAACATTTTCCCCAACGCTTTTTAACTCGTTAGCTAACCTAATAGGGAAAATTTCTCCTCCGCCAAGAGAAAAAGCATAAATAGAAATTAAAATAGTCTTTTTCCTTTTTTCTATTTTCTCTTTAACGTCTTTTAAACCATAAAGTCTTTCAAAATCTTCTTCAGTAGGGTTTTCCATAGTATCAAAATAATACCTGTAAATAATATCTCTATTTTTCTTTATTATATCTTCACTATCCCTATAATTTTCAGCAATAGTATCTGCAACCATTTTATGCTCTTTGTAATAAACTTCTTTGTTGTGTGTAACTTTAGATGCACTATCGTCGTGAAATCTAAAATAACTATTAGCCTTTGGGTTGTAAGCAATTTTTCCACCTACAATTTGCTTTAAATAAAAGACCCAATCGCCACAAATTCTCATTTTAAGCCAATTTTCATCTTTTAATAAAGGCATATTAATAGGCTTTCTAAAAATGCAACCACTAGCATTTGGAATAACATTTTTAATTCCAAGCCCGCTTTGAACTTCATCATATGCGCTAACAACATATTCCCTTTCCCATCTTTTTGTCCCAACTTCACCTAAATAATTTTCAAAAGCAAAATTAGATGGCTTTCCATTTAACCAAAAAGTATAATGTGCATACGCAATCATAACTGACTCGTCGTTAAAATAATACACTAAGTTTTCTAAGAAATCGTTGTCGCAAAAATCATCGCTTTCGGCAATCCAACATATGTCACCTTTTGCCATTTCTATACCCTTAGCCCATTGTCTAAACACGCCACCACTGTTTTTTTCGTTAGGAGCAAAAATAGTGTTGTCTTTGTGTTTTTCAGCATACTCGGCTAATAACTCTCTGCTTCCATCACTTGAACAATCGTCAAGTAAAATAACCTCAAAATTTTTATAAGTTTGGTTGTAAATAGAGTCTAATCTTTCCTTTAAATACTCTTTGTGGTTGTAGTTAGGAACAATAACAGACACCTTAAGTCTGCACTCTCTGTCAATTAAGTCCACATTTAAACTCTCGTTTAAAACATTTTCCTTAACTTCTTCCTGCTCTAACTTTTCTGTAAATTCACTTGCCTTTTTTTGCCCAATGTTGTATGTTTGTTTAAAAATTTCAATAGTTTCTTTAACACCATATTCCTTTAAACACCTAACAAGGGTTTTTGGCTTTCTTAAAACTTTGTATAATTTTTTCATCGTAACTTTTGATACCTCAACTAACTTTCTAAATGGCTTTGTCATTTTCCAAAAATCAGAATTTAAAATCATCTCATACATATATTTGTAATTTTCATATTGATTTTTATAACTATCACATTGATTTCTACAATCTTCATACATATTTAAAATTTTTTTATTCTCATTTTTTTCCTCTTCTAAAGCCTTAATATTTTCTAAATTTATATTGTTTAAATTTTGATATTCCCTTGAAAGCTCATCATACTCTAATTTTAATCTCTCAAGTTCCTTTTCAGCAATAACTCTGTTTTTTCCAATGTTTGCAAGAGATTTTATATAACTTTCATCAGCTGGATTAACTAAAAATTCTAATTGAACATACTTTATATCATCTTCAAACCCATATAAATATATTTGCGTGTCATTGTCAGTAAATGCAACAATGTTTTTTTCAATTTCTATCCCGTTTGTAGAGTAAATTGCCCTTTCAATTCCCTTGCTTGTAACATAAAAATAATCAAATAATGTCACAATGCTTGAAACACAACCAGTGTCAACTCTAACAACTTTTGCGCCACTAACTTCAATTTTTAGTTTAATTTTTTCATAAGGCTTTCTATAAGTCACAAAACCATCTTTGTCGCTATATCCATTCCCTTTGTCGTAATAAACACGAATTGGAATTTTTTTATCCACTTCTTTTTCAAACACATTTATAACATTTCCGTGTAAGTTTTCATAAAGTTCATTTGAACTAAAACTATCTTCATAAACAAACTTTTGAAAACTTTCTTCCATTTTCTTAAAAATATTTATTTCCTTTTCTGAATATCCAAGAAAAGCAAAAATGTCTTTTTCCCTTAACACTTGTCTGTTTTTTTGTAAACAAATATATGTGTCAATTGCTCTAAATAAAATATACTTTATAGGTATGGGAAAATCAAAACACCATTCGTAGTCAACAATGTTGTAAAAATCATTAATTAAAACATTGCTAAAAACTAAATCTAAATTGCTGTAACTAAAAGCATAATACTCTTTTTCAAATTCAATGTTTCCGAAAACATTTA
This sequence comes from uncultured Clostridia bacterium, assembly GCA_944384235.1. GTDB lineage: Bacteria > Bacillota > Clostridia > Lachnospirales > CAG-274 > Gallispira. The sequence continues at coordinate 35,738 of CALWSP010000015.1, read as the reverse complement.
TAAATTTTTCACTAATTTCAAACTTTTCAATTTTGTCAGAATCACAAATTAACTTTTCAAACTCCAATATTTTGTCAAAAAGCCCTTTATAATCTTCTTTTTCCAAATATCCATCTAAAACACTTTCAAATGTATATCCATTTATATAGTCAAACAAAACAAAACCATCTTTGCTGTATGCTTTGTTAATTTTAATTTTAGAGTTTTGATACATACCACTTAATATTTCAAAACTTTCATACATTTTTTTTATATGTTTTAAAGCATCGTCACAAATAGGGCTCTTTTTTATATATTTAATATCCCCGTCTTTAACTAACTCTGTTTTAATTTTATATTTTTTGTTTCTTTCGTTAGAATATTTTACAAATAGCGTTTTCATACTTAACCCTCAATTGTTATAATAAATGAATTAGAGTATAAAGGAAATAAGCCGTTTTCAATAATTGTGTCATATACCCTACTTTCATTAAAAGTCATTAATCTATCATCGTCAAAATTCTTCAAATTACTATTTAAACTGCCTTTTTCTGGCAAAAACTCATCGCTATATATTGCTAAAGGAAATTTATAGTCTGGGTATGGGTAATAAAATTCATATTTTTCTATACCCATATTTTTAAACATTTTTTCAAACTCAATTTTTGTAAAAGTCTTAACACCTGTTGTTTCTTTGTACCCTTCAATAGACTCATAATACTTTCCAATATGGTCCTCTTTGCAACCAGCCCAGTATTTTAAGCCAAATTTGTTTTCAATTGCAATAATAAGTTTTCCATTTGGCTTTAAATATTCCATACTAGCTTTAATCATTTTTTCATAGGAGTTAATGCCTCCAATGTAACTTTCAGAATATTCTAAAACACCTATAAGAGTTACAATATCAAACTTTTTATCTAATTTAATGTCTTTAAAATTCCCCAAAACAATTTGAATGTTGTCTAAATCTTTGTTTCTTTCAGCGTTAATTAAACTTCTTTTTTTAGAAAGCTCAATGCAAGTAACACTTTTTGCTTTTTTTGCTAAAGTGCCAGTAATAGCCCCGCAACCAGAACCTATTTCAAGCACGTCCATATCTTTGCTAATGTCAAGCCATTCTACACAATTTCCTCTTATTTCTGATAAATGATAATAAATTGGCCATTTGCATCTTTCTTTAATAACCTTGTCAAAATCATCCTTGTCATATTTTTTAACAATTTCTAATATTTCGTCTTCTACAATGCCGTCGCTATATAAATCTACGCCCTTGTAGTTTTCTAAATTAAGCTCTACCTTTCCAACATATTCAACCATTTTTTCACCTTACTTCACTTCAACTAAACTATTCATATCAAAAAAACCAACAGAATTTTTCTCAGAAATAACAGTAATGTTACAAACTTCATAAAGCCTGTGGTATACTGTAAATTCTCCGTCAATATAACCAGTGCAACCAAGGCTTAAAAGATATTCTCCGCCTTGTATGTCCATTTTCTGTGTAAAAGTAATTTCTTTAACATCATTTGCTTTAGGGTTTTCAAATATAACATTTTCAATCATAGTGTTTGTTCCAGTCACATCTGTTCCTTGTAAGTTCACAATAGTAAAGGCAAATATAGGGTCAAAAACATCTTTGTTAAATTTAACTTTCATTTTAATTTTAAACATAGAGCCTTTATCTATTTGGTTTGTAACCTCACCATCATCGTTAATAACAGCAAAATCGTAAATTTCAGCCATATTGTTACCATAGCTGTTTATAATAGGGTTTAAAACTAGCTTGTCCTTGTAAAGCTCCCCTTCTTCTATTTCTTTAACTTCTTCTTTTTCAGCCTTGCTATCTTCCTTGTCATATTGGTTTACAAGTAACTTTTTGTATATGTCAATCATTTCAGGAGCTTTCCCCTCTGAAAGTTTCTCGCCGTGGTTTAATAAAACTACCTTGTCGCAATATTTTAAAATGCTGTTTAAACTGTGGCTAACTAAAAGAATTGTTTTTCCCATTTTCTTAAACTCATCAAATTTTTTGTAGCACTTAGCTTGAAAAAAAACATCACCCACTGAAAGAGCTTCGTCCACAATTAAAATTTCAGGGTCAATGTTAATTGCAACTGCAAAGGCAAGCCTAACAAACATACCACTTGAATAAGTTTTAACAGGCTGATGAACAAAATCCCCAATGTCAGCAAATTTTAAAATGCTGTCAAGCCTTTCATCTATTTCGCTTTTGCTAAAGCCCATCATAGTTCCATTTAAATAAATGTTTTCTAAACCAGTATATTCAGGGTTAAACCCAGCCCCAAGCTCTAAAAGTGCAGATATTTTTCCATTTACATAAACATTTCCGCTGCTAGGGTTTAAAACACCTGTTATAATTTTTAATAAAGTAGATTTTCCAGCTCCGTTAACGCCTATAATTCCAATTGTTTCCCCCTTTTTAATTTCAAAAGAAACATTTTTTAAAGCATAATGTTCTTTGTGGTAACACTTTTTTAAAGGGTTTAATGCTTCTTTTAATCTATCCATAGGCTTTTCATATAACCTATATACTTTTGTAACATTTTCAACTTTTATAGAAACATCATTCATAAACATACTCCTTTATAAAACATCTGCAAAATGAGGCTTTAATTTTTTGTAAATAAACTTGCCTAATAAAGCAAATATTAAAATTAAAAGCCAAAAATAGATAGTTTGTTTAATGTTGTAATAAAAAATATTTTTGTAAATCAAACTATCTCTGTACCCCTGAACAATGTAATACATAGGGTTTAATTTAAATAAAAACTTTGTGCTTTCAGCTATTTCCATAGTTTCAATGTTCCACATTATAGGCGTAAGCCACATACCAAACTGTAAAATAATGTTTAAAATTTGAGTTAAATCCTTAAAAAACACCACAAGCGGAGCAGTAATAAAACTTAAAACAGTCACAAGAGCTATCACACAAATAGAATAATATACAATCTGTAAAGCATAAATATCTAACTTAATTCCATAACATAAATAAAAAATAAACATAAATAAAACAAAAAATAAATGCACAAATAAAGCTGATAAAATTTTAATCATTGGCAAAATGTTTATTTTAAAAACAACCTTTTTAACTAAGTAGCTATATTCCACAAAAGCACTAGTTGAACTGTTCCAAGCCTCTGAGAAAAAAAACCAAGGAATAAGGCCTGTCATAAACCATAATATATATGGAACCTCTCCAACATCTTGGCTTCTAAAGCCAAATTGAAAAACAAACCAAAAAACAAGAATTGTGCAAACTGGCTGAATAAATGCCCAAATAATTCCAAAATAAGAGCCTGCAAACTTGTTTTTAAAGTCATTTAACGCTAAATTTATAAGCATTTTGTTTCTACCAAAAAATATATCATATAAATTTTTAAAAAACATTTTCAAACTTCTCCTAATCTACCTTAACTTTTAATTCATATACTTATTATTATACACTATTTTTCCCCTAAAATAAACTATTTTTTTATCCACAAAAAAAGGCGTAACCCTTGTTACGCCTAAAACTTATTTTTTCTTTATTTTGTCAAATTTCCCTTCAGAAACAATTAAACCTAGTAAAATCAATACAGTTCCTAAAATAGCCATCTTGCTCATTTTTTCCCCTAAAATAAGAAAAGCAACAACAACAGTAATAATAGGAGCAACATAAATGTATACACTTGCCTTAACTGGCCCAATATATTTAACAGCTAAATTCCAAGTAACAAAACATATAGCAGAAGCTCCAACACCTAAAAATAATAAATTTAAAATAACAGCTATGTTTGAAAAGTCGCTAAGACTAATGTTAAAATCATATATTAAAAGAGATGGCAACATAAATAAAGTGCCATAAATAAAAATTCTTCTTGTACATTGAATAGTGTTGTATCCAAACTCACCAATTTTTTGAGTACAAATTGAATAAATAGCCCAAGTAATAGCCGCTAATATAGAAAGTATGTCGCCTTTTGGCCCAAAGCTAACTTCCCCTCCATTAAAGCTAATTAAACAAATGCCTAAAATAGCTAAAATAAAGCCAATAAAAAAGCTAATTTTTAAACTATTGTCCTTAAAATAAATTTTAGATAAAATCGCCGTAAAAATTGGTGCAACAGATAAAATAACAGACACATTTGAAGCATAAGTATAGCTTAAAGCAATGTTTTCTAATAAATAATATAAACAAACTCCACAAAGCCCAGCTATAATAAAAAACTTTTCTTCTTTAAGCCCTTTTGTTTCCAATTTTTTAGGATAAATTAAATATAAAACAATAAGCCCTAAAATAAATCTAAGAAATAAAATTTCAACTGGGTTAAAAACATTTAATAAAACCTTTGTAGATATAAATGTAGTTCCCCAAACTGCAACAGTAATAGAGGCTAATAAATGCCCCTTTAATTTTTCACTCATCTTTTTTCCACCTACACAAACTTTTAGGGAATGCAACAACATTCCCTAAAATCCCTTACTTATTTACCTTTTTTCTCCAGCCGTTTTTGTTTTCTTGCTTGTTTCTAGCAATAGCTAAACTGTCTTCTGGAATGTCTTTAGTAATTGTTGAACCAGCAGCTGTATAAGCTCTTTTGCCAACTTCAACAGGAGCTACAAGGTTTGAATTACAACCAATAAAAGCCTCATCTCCAATTTTACATCTAAACTTGTTTTTACCGTCGTAATTTACAGTAACAGTGCCACAACCAAAGTTTACACACTTTCCAACATCAGAATCACCTACATAAGTTAAATGGCTAACTTTTGTTCCATCATCAATGTTAGAGTTTTTAATCTCAACAAAGTCACCTATTCTACAATGCTCGCCAATGTTGCTATTAGGCCTTAAATAAGCATAAGGTCCAACGCTTGTAAAACTTTTAACCTTTGCATCTAATAAAACACTCATTTGAATTGTAACACAGTTGTCAATAGAAGATGAACTAATTCTAGTATTAGGTCCAATAATACAACTGTCGCCAATTTCAGTTTTTCCTTCAATCATACAACCAGGGTAAATAATTGTGTCAGGCCCAATTTTAACATCTTTTCCTATATAAGTGTTTTCTGGGTCAATAATAGTAACGCCATCAAGCATTAAATTAGTGTTTATTCTTTCTTTCATAGCCTTTATAGCATAAGATAAATGTAACTTAGAGTTTACACCCATAAACTCTTTGTCATCTTCAGCAACCATAATGCCAATCTTCTCGCCACTATTTTTAATAATTTCAAGGGTATCAGTTAAATAATACTCATTTTGAGCGTTTTCATTAGAAAGGCCACTAAGAGCCTCACATAACTTTTCAGCCTTAAAAATATAAACCCCTGTGTTTACTTCTTTAACTTTTGCTTGCTCGCTGTCAGCGTCTTTTTGCTCCACAATTTTGCTAAAATTGTCGTTTTCTCTAATAATTCTTCCATATCCTGTTGGGTTGTCTAAAACCATAGACACAACAGTAGCACTGTTTCCCTCATTTTCGTGCTTTTCACAAAGTTTTTTAATAGTTTCTGCTGTAATTAAAGGCGTGTCGCCGCAAAGAACTAAGATATTCCCGCTTTTAATAAAATCTCCAGCTTGCATAACAGCGTGGCCAGTGCCTAACTGTTCTTTTTGCACAGCAAAGCTAATATCCTCGTAAATGTCTTTTATTGTGTTTTTAACCATTGCAGATTGATGTCCAACAACAACACAAATTTCCTTTGCATCAGCCTCTTTAGACGCTTCTATTACATATCCTAACATAGTTTTATCTAATACTCTATGTAAAACCTTTGGCACATCAGACTTCATTCTAGTGCCTTGACCTGCAGCAAGTATTAAAACCTTTAAATCATTCATTTTCTACACCTCTGCTCTTAAAATTATTTAATCTAATTATATCAAATTTATAAAAAATTGCAACAAAAAGTTATAATCTCCTCAGGTTTGTTAACAAAATCCACTTTGTCCTTAAAAACATCTTCTTTTCTATATCCCCAAGTAACTCCTAGAAAGTCAACTTGGCTATTTTTTGCAGTTTGAATGTCCACCTCAGAATCTCCAATGTAAATACAATCTTTTTTCTCTAAACCAAGAGTTTTTAAAGCCAGCTCAATAGGTTCAGCGTCAGGCTTTTTCTTTCTCTTTTCTAAATCTGTTCCAATAACTACATCAAACTTGTCCCCAAAATAATTTTTAACAACCTTCTCGGCTGGCTTTTGAGTTTTGTTTGTAACAACGCCAAGTTTAAAACCATTGTCCTTTAATTTGTCAATAACAAAATTTATATTCTCATAAGGCATAGTTTTGTTGCACATATTTTCGCTGTAATACTCTTTAAAATATTTCATACCTAAATCAAAATCATATTCTTTTTTTCCAACTGCTCTTCTTGTTAGCATATCAATTCCATTTCCAATAAATGATTGAACTTCATTAATAGTCCTTTTTTCAAACCCAAGTTTTTCTAACATATAATTAGTTGCGTCACATAAATCCTCTAAAGAATTAACTAAAGTTCCGTCTAAATCAAATAAAATAACTTTCTTCATTTTTCTTAATCTCCATATAAAATAATACACCCTAAAAATAGGGTGTATTAAAATCTCTTATTTAACTGTTACTCTAAAGTCCCAAGTATCATTCTTTTTGTTTTCATCTTGAGCTACAATAGTAAAAGTTTGTCTGCCATCTTCAATAGGTGAGAATGAAATGTCCCAAACAAGCTCGTTTTTCTTTTCTTCGTCAGGAGTTTTGTAAATTTTAGAAATTTGCTTTCCTCTGCTATCTTCTATCCAAACTCTGTAAGCGCTGTTAGAAGTTGTAACAGTTAATTCCACATCTTCATCTTCACTAATTTTGTCGCTTTCAATTTTAACATCGTTAATTCTAATTTCTTCTTCAACATCACCAGTTAATCTAAACTTAAATCTTTCATAATTATCCCCTACATAAGCAGTAAAGTAATAATCTTCGTTCACATCGTCAACCTCAAACTCAATTGTTAAAGTTCTAGTTGTTGAAGATGTTGACTTAATTTCTTCGTCATAAACTGCAGAGCTAGTTCCTCTTGTAACTCTTAATCTGTCAACGCCACCTGTAACAGTAACATTAAATTTACAAGTTTCTCCCTCAATTAAAGAGTTAGTTTTTTGGTCTACCTCAATAACAGCTGGCTCGTTTTTGCTAGCATTACGTCCTTCAAGTGTAAAACTGTCAGAAACCTTTTCGCCGTCCTCGTCAAAGGCAAGAAGTTTAAACTTCATATCTCCAGTGTGCTTAACATTAAAATCAAATTCCCAATAATAGTAATTTGAATATTTTTCATCAGGCGTTTGCATAGTCTTGCCTTCGCCCTCATCTTGGTCCTCAGCTAAAAGCTCTATGTAGTCTACACCTGTGCTTGTCTTAACATAAAGAGTTGACTCATAACCCTTGTAAGCATAAGAATTGTTAGTCCAAAGGTCAATAATTTCTAAATCATTAGACTTACTGTCATCATCATAATCGTCACTAACAGAAACCTTTAAAGACTCAAATTCTTCTTCATAGTCGCCAGAAACATATAAATAAACATTAACTCTCCAGTTGCCCTCTTTAGTCATAGCTATTTTGCCGCTAAAGTTCCTGTTTCCGTCACTATCTTCGTCATAGTCGCTAATAACAACAGATTTGTTGTTTGCTGTTGAAACTAATTTAACTTTCTTAACATCAGAAGTAGTTTTAACCTTAACTTTTGCATAATCGTCAGTTTGAATTTTAGAATTAGTTAATTTGCAACTAATTAAATAATCAGAGTCATATTCTGCGTCAGCATCTACTTCAGTCTTGTCCTTGTTTAAAATAATAAAACTAACACTTTTACAAGCAGATGTGTTTTCGTTAAAATTAGAGTCAATTCCTGGCACAGCCTGAATAGTTGCAATAATGTTTTCCTTTGTTTCATTAACACATTTGTAATCATATTCAAAAGTTCTTGTGCCATCACTGTTTTGAACATATTTAGAAATAACATCAATTTTAGAGTTGTTGCTTGCGTCAACAAACTTAACAGATGTTGTGTCGCCACTACAAATAACCTTTAATTTAGCATTTTCGTTTTTGTTCACTGTGTTGTTTTCAACTGAAATAGAGTTTACAATAGCTAAATTAACATTGTTTATATTGCTGTTGTTATTGTTGTTATTACTGTTATTGTTTGTAGTAATGTGAACACTTCTAGTTGGGTCGTCCCACTCAACTGTTGCTCCAATAGATTCAGCAATCATTCTAATTGGCATAAGTATTCTGTTGTTCACATTAATAGATGGAGTGTCAAAAGTAACTGCATTGCCATTTACATAAACAATTTTAGACCTCATTGTGTGGGCAATAGTAACACCATCTCTAGTTAAAGTCATAGTTTCAGTCTTAGAGTTCCAGTCAATACTAAGCCCTAAACTTTCACAAGTCTTTCTAACAGGCACATAAGTTCTGTTGCTTATAATCTGTGGCCTAGCGTCAGTTGATGGAAAGTCAATCAACTTTTCGTTTAAATAAACTGCCACATACTCTGCAGCATAGGCTACACTAGAAAAAGCAGACATAGATAATAGTATAGAAAGTGCTAAAATCACACTTAAAACTCTTTTCATATTATCACACCTTTCAATAAAATTTTAATATAATAATTATAACCTACAACTAAACAAATTTCAATTTACAAATTTATGTAATAAAAGCTATAAAATACCATTAGATGCCATAATTTCTTCTATATTCTTTCATAGCCTCAAGATATTGCTTTCCTTCAATAGTGCCATCTTCAATACATTCAATAATGTCACAAACTGTAACTATTGGGTAAACCTTGATGCCAAATTCATCATAAACTTCCTGCACAGCAGATTTTTCGCCCTTGCCCTTTTCCATTCTGTCAACTGAAATAATAACACATTCAACCTTAACATCAGCAGCGTTTTTAAGAATAGGGAGAGTTTCTCTAATAGCAGTTCCTGCAGTAATAACATCTTCAATAACAGCAACTTTGTCGCCATCATTAAACTTGTGGCCAACTATAACGCCACCCTCGCCGTGGTCTTTAGCTTCTTTTCTGTTAAAAGCATAGTTTACAGACTTGCCAGTTTCCTCGTAAACTGCAATAGCCGCAGAAACAGCAAGAGGAATGCCCTTGTAAGCTGGCCCAAAAAATACATCAGCTTCAACATTGTTTTCTTTAATACATTCAGCGTAAAACTTTCCTAACTTTGCAATATGCTCGCCAGTTTTGTAGTTTCCAGTGTTAATAAAATAAGGTGCTTTTCTACCGCTTTTTAAAGTAAACTCACCAAAAGTTAAAACACCTGCCTCACACATAAACTTAATAAATTCTTTTTTATAACTCATTTTTTTCTACCTCCAAAATTTTTTATAATTATATTTTACCACATTTTATATAAAAATAATAGTTACAATTATTTTTCATTTCTAATAACGTTTCTAATATTTTTTTCAGCCTTAACTCTAGAAATCATAACTAAGTGGCCACAACCACAACATTCCATTTTAAAGTCAGCACCTATTCTAACAATTTTCCATTCTTTAGACCCACAAGGGTGAGCCTTTTTCATAACAACAATATCCCCTACTTGAATATCCATTTTTTAAGCCTCCCTTTTATGAACAACAATTTGAGGAAAAGGTATTTCAATGTTTTCCTTTTCAAATCTTTTTAAAATAAACTTTCTAAGCTCTCTTTCAATTCTCCAATTTTCCCCAATTTCACTATCAGCAGAAATTCTAATAATAATTGAGCTGTCAGCAAGAGAATTAATGCCTAAAACTTTAGGCTGAGATATAATTCCGTCAATTAAATTTTGGTCCATAATCTTTTTAAGCTCATTTTCAAGAACGCTAAACACTCTGTCTATATCCTCGCCATAGGCAACACAAATGTCAACAATAGCTCTGTTAAAACCTTTACTCATATTTGTCACAACATTTATTTGCCCGTTAGGCACAATATGAACATTACCATCAGCGTTTCTAATGCTAGTAGTTCTCATACCTATGTTTTCAACAGTTCCGCTAAAACCATTTAACTCAACTATATCTCCAACACCAAATTGGTTTTCAGTAATAATAAAAAGTCCCGCCATCATATCTTTTACAATGTCTTGAGCACCTAAACCAAGAGCAACAGATACAGCGCCACCAATAGCTAAAATCGAAGTAACATTAACTCCCCACATAACAAGTATGTTACATAAAATAATAAAATAAATTGCATATTTAGCCATACTTGAAAGTAAAGAAGCAACTGTGTCAGAATGTCTTTCCCTTGTAAATTTGTCTAAAGTTTTAAAAATTATCTTTTTACTTATTTTAACTAAAAATCCTGTAATAAAAAACAACAAAATAGTAAAAATTATTTTTAAAATAAAACCAATAATGTTTTCTATTTCTGGCATTTCAATGTAATTTGCAAACCAATGTGCAATGCTAATAAAAACCACCACCCACAAAATTATTTTATGCTATTATAACCTAATTTCTTCTTTTTTTCAACCAATATATTAAACCTTAAATTTATCTTAATCAAAAAAACTATTGTTATTGTTTCAAAAATCAATTATAATGTTAGTTAATAAAAATATTGTATAAAAAGGAACTATTTCAATGAAAAATAAGGATTATTTGTTAGTTGATGGATATAATATAATTTTTGCTTGGGAGGAGCTAAAAAATTTAGCTAATGAATCTCTTGAGGCAGCAAAGAGAAAACTTATAAACCATCTTTGTAACTATCAAGGCACAAAAAAAATGAATTTAATACTTGTCTTTGATGCTTATAAAGTTGAGGGAGGAAAAGGCTCAATAACAAAAGAAGGAGATATTTACATTGTCTACACAAAAGAAGCTGAAACGGCAGACCAATATATAGAAAAAACCACTAACGAGCTTAAAAAAAACTATAATGTAACAGTTGCCACATCAGATGGCCTTGAACAAATAATAATTTTAAGCCAAGGTGCTTTAAGAATGTCAGCAAGAGATTTGTATCTAGAAGTAATGGCAAATAATAAACATATAGCAGAAAAAATTAGTCAAAATAAACCTGTTAAAAACAATATGCTTATAGATAATTTAGACAAAAAGTCTGCTGAGTTTTTAGAACAATTGAGATTAAAGAGGTGATTTTATGGAAAAATATACTAATATGAGCTATGAAGAACTTGTAACTTTAGTTCAAACCCAAAATGATATTATGGCTTTAGACTACTTAATTAATTATAAATGTAAAAGCTTAATAAGAAAAAAAACAAGAGGCTATTTCATCTTTGGTGCAGATAAAGAAGATGTAATTCAAGAGGGTATGGTCGGTCTTTATAAAGCCATAAGAGATTATAACCCAGAAAAGGAAGCCAGCTTTTTGTCCTTTGCTGAGCTTTGCATAAATAGACAAATAATTAGTGCCATTAAAACTGCAAGTAGAAAAAAACATAGCCCTCTTAACACATCAATTTCAATAGATAAACCTGTTGGCACAGAAGATGATAACTACGCCTACATAAACCTTTTAAGCCTTTCAGGTGGTAACCCTGAAGATGAAATAATTGCAAAAGAAAATTTAAAAATTTTAAAAAGAGAAATTTTAAAAAGCTTAAGTAATATGGAGCAACAAGTTTTAGGCTATTATCTAAGAGGTAGAAGCTATACACAAATTGCTAATTTAATGAATAAAGAAGAAAAAAGCATTGATAATGCACTTCAAAGAATTAAGAAAAAAGTTTATACAATAGTTCAAAATAAAAATCAATTAACTTAAAAAAGGGATTTAAAATAATCCCTTTTATTTTTTTTATATAAATTTTTATTTAATCATAAAACTGTGGTTTAAAGGCCCACTTCCCTTTCCTAAATCAAGCCCATATTCTAAGGCAGATGAAATATAGCTTTTAGCCATTTTAATTGAACTATAAAGCTCATTTCCCTTTGCAAGGTTTGAAGCAATTACGCTAGATAAAGTGCAACCTGTTCCGTGTGTGTTAAAGTTTTCAATTCTTTCTGCCTCAAACCAAGTTAATTTCCCATTTTCACATAATAAATCATTTGCATCATTAACACTATGCCCACCTTTTAATAAAACAGAACACTCAAACTCGTTATTAATCTTAATAATCGCCTTTTCCATATCTTCTTTGTTTTTTATCTCCATATTAGCTAAAATACTACCCTCATATATATTTGGCGTAATAACATCTGCAATTTTAAATAATCTGCTTTTTAAAATATCAATAGCATCATCATTTATTAATTTAGAACCAGATGTAGCCACAATAACTGGATCAACAACAATATTTTTAGCCCCATAAAAGTTTAACCTTTCTGCTATAACATCAATTAAATCAGCACTTGAAACCATTCCAATTTTAATTGCATCTGGGTAAATGTCAGTAAAAACCATATCTATCTGTTTTTTAACAAAATCTCCACTAACTTCCATAACTCCACTAACACCTGTTGTGTTTTGTGCCGTTAAAGCCGTTATAACACTCATACCATAAACTCCATTTGTAGCCATTGTCTTTAAATCAGCCTGTATTCCAGCTCCACCACTACAATCACTGCCTGCTATTGTTAAAACTTTTTTCATTTAATCTTCTATCCCCTTTCAACCATTTCTTTTGATAACTTGTATAAACTTTCACACTCACTTTTAATATCCTCTGCCCCAAAAATTGCACTAACTAACGCAACTCCATTAACACCACTTCCAGATAAACTATCAATGTTATTTTTGTTTATGCCACCTATTGCAACAACTGGAACATTAGAAACTCTACAAATATCTTTTAAAACATCTAAAGAAACAGTCTTTGCATCTAACTTAGTTGAAGTAGAAAACATAGCTCCAACACCTAAATAATTAGCTCCGTTTTCAACTGCTTCTTTTGCCTCTTTAACATTGTGAACAGAAACTCCAACTATCATTTTCTCTCCAACTAACTTTCTAACACTTTTAATATCCATATCTTTTTGCCCAATATGAACTCCGTCAGCTCTGCTTTTAATTGCTATTTCCACATTGTCGTTAACAATAAATGGCACATTATATTTTTTGCACAACTTGCCAATTTCTGTAGCTTCTTTTAAAAAATCCTTATAACTAAGGTCTTTTTCTCTAAGCTGAACACAACTAACCTTTCCCTTTAAACACTCTTTAACTTGTTCGTATAAACTCTTTTCAAAAGTCCAACTTCTGTCAGTCACTGCATAAAGTAACAAACTATCTTTATCGAATTTCATACCTTGCTCCCTTTTCTAAATCTTCAGCCTTTAAGTTGTAAATTGCGTCAATTATATAATTTCTATATGAAGAATTTCCATCAAATACATTTAATCTTTTGTATGCAATTTCCCCTGCAAGCCCCATACAACAAACTGCAACAAAAGTTGCTTCTAATTGATTTTTTTTGTTTCCAGCAATAAAACTAGCAATTAAAGCTGATAGTTGGCAACCAGTTCCTGTAACTTTTGCCATCATTTTGTTTCCGTTATATATACAATAAGCCTTTTCTCCGTCAGTAACAACGTCAATTAAACCTGTAATTGCAATAATAGAATTAACCTTTTTTGCACATTTTTTTGCAAACACCACAATATCTTCTATATTATCTTCAGTAATTTCATCATAAATATTTGCATCAACACCTTTAGTTGTTCCATTTTCTGTAAAAATAGCCTTAATCTCTGAAATATTTCCGCAAATAACATTAATTTTAACTTTTTCTAATAAATTTTCAACAGTTTTTCGTCTAAGTTTTGATGCCCCTATTCCAACAGGGTCTAAAACAACAGTGTTGCCTTTTTCATTTGCCTTTTTTCCAGCCATAAACATAGAATTAATAGTCCTTTTGTTTAAAGTTCCAATATTTATATTTAACCCGTCACAAATGCTTGTTATCTCCTCAACTTCCTCCTCGTCATCTGCCATTATGGGAGATGCTCCACAAGCTAAAATAATATTTGCACAATCATTTACCGTAACATAATTTGTTATGTTGTGAATTAACGGAATTTCTTTTCTAACATTTTCTAAATAAGTTTTAAACATATAAACACCCCTTTTTACAACAAAAAGGGATACCTATACGGTATCCCATAAAAATCTCAAAATATCGACTTCCTACGACGGCATTATCCGTATCAGGTAAAGGGTCGAAGTTAATTACTTCCTCTCAGCCTGCCAACACAAGCTCCCCTGCTAATTTTAATATATTTAGTTAAATAAAAAATGCGGACAGGGGGACTTGAACCCCCACTCCTAGGAACTAGATTCTAAGTCTAGCGCGTCTGCCAATTCCGCCATATCCGCATAGATTAATTAAATTATATAACATTTTTTATTTTTTGTCAATAACTTTTTTAAAAAATCCCACTTTTAAAAAGTGGGATTTAAAATTTAATTAAATTAAAGTGCTAATTTGCTCTTTTGGAATCACACCAACACTTTTGTTTGTAACTTCTCCGTTTTTAAATACAATAAGAGTTGGAATAGTCATAACATTAAACTTCATAGCAAGCTCAGGCTGCTCATCAACATTAATTTTTCCAACCTTAACTTCGCTATTTTCTTCAGCAAACTCATCTACCACAGGAGAAAGCATACGGCAAGGGCCACACCACTCTGCCCAAAAATCTACAAGCACAGGCTTGTCACTATTTAAAACTTCATCTTCAAAATTTTCTTTTGTAATTGTAATAACTGACATAATATTACCTCCTTAAAGCTATAAAATAATTTTGCCCAAAAAATATTTACTTTAAAATATGTTCTTTAATTTTCTCAAAAGATAATGGGCTAATAATATGTTCCATCTTGCAGGCATCTTCTGCTGCTGTTTCCTCGTCAACACCTAATAAAACTAAAAATTTCGTAATTATACGATGCTTTTCATATATATTTTCGGCTATTTTTCTGCCTTCTTCAGTTAATAAAATTTGATTAAGGCCGTCCATATCTATAAGTCCCTCTTTTTTAAGAACAGACATAGCCCTACTAACACTAGGTTTGGAAACACCAAGCTCGTGAGCAACATCAATAGATCTAACATAACCTTTCCTTTGTTTAATAACCAGTATTGCTTCAAGATAATTTTCACCGGATTCTTGTATTGCCATATATAAACACCTCCATGATGTTCTTTAATAATAACATATTTCTCCAGATTTTTCAATCATATTTTATTGAACTTAAAAAATATATATGTTATACTATTTTTGTATAAAATTAAATTTTATATAAAAATATCAGGGAGGAATATTTATGATTTTAGATTTATTTAAATTAGAAAACAAAGTAGCAATAGTTACAGGTGCTAACACAGGTCTTGGCCAAGGAATTTGTGTTGCCCTTGCTCAAGCAGGTGCTAAAGTTTGTGGCGTAGCAAGAAGAAGCTGTGCTGAAACAAAAGCCCTCATTGAAGCTAATAACGGTGAATTCACAGAAATAATAGCAGATTTAAGCTCAACTTCACCAATTAACGAAATAATAGCTCAAGCTAAAAATGCTTATGGTAAAATAGATATTCTAGTAAATAACGCTGGAATCATTTCAAGAGAAGATGCAATAAATGTAACAGAAGAAGATTGGGATAGAGTTATTGACATTAACGAAAAAGTAGTTTTCTTCCTCTCTCAAGCAGTTGCAAAAGAGTTTATTGCACAGGGAAATGGTGGCAAAATAGTAAACATTTGCTCTATGCTTAGCTACCAAGGCGGAATTCGTGTTCCTGCTTACACTGCAAGCAAGTCAGCTGTTTTAGGCTTAACAAGAGCTTTAGCAAACGAATGGGCAGCACATAACATAAATGTTAATGGAATAGCTCCAGGCTATATGGCAACAAATAACACAACTCAATTAAGACAAGATAATCAACGTTCAGAGCAAATTTTAGAAAGAATACCAGCAGGTAGATGGGGCACTCCAGATGATTTAATGGGTGCAGTAATTTACCTTAGTTCAGAAGCTTCAAACTATGTAAATGGCTTCACTTTAGCAGTTGATGGTGGCTGGTTAGCAAGATAAAATCAAGGAGAATATGTATGTCAGGTTTATTTATAACAATGGAAGGTACAGATGGTGCAGGTAAAACAACACAAATAAACTTACTTAAAGCTTATTTAGAAGAAAAAGGCTATAAAGTAGTCTGCACTAGAGAGCCAGGTGGCACGAAAATTAGCGAAAAAATTCGAGAAATAATAATAGATAAAAATAACTCTGAAATGTCAGATATGACAGAAACACTTCTGTATGCGGCAGCTAGAGCTCAATTAGTTTCAGAAGTCATTCTTCCAACCCTAAAAGAAGGTGGAATTGTTATAAGTGATAGGTTTTTAGATAGTTCTATTGTATATCAAGGCTTTGCTCGTTCAATAGGAGCAAAAACAGTTAAGTCAATTAATAAATACGCTGTTTCAAACCTAGAGCCTGACATAACTTTTCTCTTAAAGTTAAAACCCGAACAAGGTCTTTTAAGAAAAGAAAAACAGGCAACTTTAGATAGATTAGAAGCAGAAAAATTTAGCTTCCATCAAAGAGTGTATGATGGCTATGTTCGTCTTTCAAAAAATAATAAAAATAGAATAAAAGTTGTTGACGCACAAAAAAATATAAACGAAATACACCAAATAATTGTAAATGGTGTAAACAATCTTTTAGAAAAGAATGGGTTGTAATTTATGAGTTTTAATAAAATATTAGGCCATAAAGAAATAATAAACTACATTCAATCTTCAATAAAAAACAATAGAATAAATCACGCATATATTTTAACTGGTCAAGATGGCGTAGGTAAATTAACCTTAGCAAAAGAATTTGCTAAAACGCTAAATTGTGAACAACATAGCACATCTTGTTGCGACCAATGTATAAGCTGTAAAACATTTGATAGCAATAATAACCCAGACATTATATATGTAACTCACGAAAAAAAAGATATAACAGTTTCAGATATACGAAATCAAGTAATAAAAAACATAACTGTAAAACCTTATAGAAATAAATATAAAATTTTTATAATAGATGAAGCAGATAAAATGAATATACAAGCTCAAAATGCTCTTTTAAAAACCCTTGAAGAGCCAGCAGACTATGCTATATTCATCTTGCTTTGCGAAAATTATAATAAACTTCTTGTAACTATTCTTTCTAGGTGCATAATGTTTAAATTAAGGCCGTTGCCACATAATTTAATTCAAACCTATTTAAATAAAACTTTTAATATAGATTTTGAACAAGCCTATTTATATAGTGTCTACTCTCAAGGTAGCATAGGTAAGGCTAACCAATTAATAAATTCCACAGAATTTAGAGATGTAAGAGATAGTGCAATTAATATTGCCTTAAATATAGATAATTTAAACTTAATTGATGTTTATAACACAATAGATAAAATAAAAGAAGATAAAGAAACTTTAAAAACCATTTTAGACATTCTTTATCTAGTTTTTAGAGATGCTTTGGTTTATAAAGAAACAGAAAACCCAAAAAACATAATCCAAAGAGATAAAATAACTCAAACAAAACAAATTGCGTTAAAAGCAACAACAACTCAATTAATTAACAGATGTGACGCTTTAAGCGAAGCTCAAAATAAACTTTTGTTTAACATAAATACACAGTTGCTTTTAGAAACATTGTTTTTTAAACTAAAGGAGAAATAAAATGATAGTAGTAGGTGTTAGGTTTAAAAAAGTAGGCAAAATTTACTACTTTGACCCAGAAAATAATCAATACTCCTATGGTCAAAATGTCATTGTTGAAACTTCACGAGGAATAGAATTTGGTATGGTAGTTATACCAAATAGAGATGTAAATGATGACACAATTGTTCCACCACTAAAGCCAATAATACGAGTTGCAAATAGTGAGGATATTGAAAAAAATAAAGAAAATAAAGAAAAAAGTCAGGAAGCTTTTCAAATATGTAAAGAAAAAATAAAAGCCCATAAACTAGATATGCGTCTAATTTCTTCTGAACTTACCTTTGATAATAGTAAATTAATATTTTACTTCACAGCAGATGGAAGAATAGACTTTAGAGATTTAGTAAAAGATTTAGCCGCAATTTTTAAAACAAGAATAGAACTTCGCCAAATAGGTGTAAGAGATGAAGCAAAATATCTAAATGGAATAGGAATTTGTGGTAGAACTCTTTGTTGCTCCACTTTCTTGGGAGATTTTCACCCAGTTAGCATAAAAATGGCAAAAGACCAGGGCCTTTCTTTAAACCCAACAAAAATTTCAGGTGTTTGTGGTAGGTTAATGTGTTGCCTAAAATATGAACAAAATGTATATGAAGAGCTTCTAAAAAAACTGCCTAAAGAAGGTGACTTGGTTGAAACGCCAGATGGACAAGGTGAAGTTTTGTCTGTAAATGTGCTTAAACAAACTTTAAAAGTTGCCATTAGAAAACCACCAAAAAACGATGTAGGAATTGCCTTTTTCTCCTCTGATGAAGTCAAAATCTTAAAAAGAAGATATAAAAAAGACGAAAACATAAATAACGAGGATTTAAAGGATATTTTAGACTAATGTGCAATAAAGACGAACGAATAGATGACCTTCATAGAAACGGATATAAAATTATCCAAAAAATAGATGGCTTTTGCTTTGGAATTGACGCTGTTCTCTTAAGTGGCTTTGCAAAGGTTAAAAAAAATGAAAATGTTTTAGACCTTTGCACTGGCACAGGAATAATCCCAATTCTTCTTGAGGCAAAAACAAATGGTAAACATTTTTCAGCCATAGAAATACAAAAAGACATTGCAAATATGGCTATGCGTTCTGTTGTTTTAAATAATTTACAACATAAAATAAATATAATAAATGGAGATTTAAAAGAGTGTTTAAACTTTTTTAAACCATCTTCTTTTGATGTAATAACTTGTAACCCACCCTATATGGTTAAAGGAACAGGCTATTTAAACGAAAACACACCAAAAACAATTTCAAGACACGAAATATCTTGCAATATAGATGATGTGTTTTTAGCATCAAATAAAATGCTTAAATATGGCGGAAGAATGTATATGGTTCATAGAGTTGAAAGACTAGTTGACATTTTTAACTCAGCAAGAAAATATAAAATAGAACCTAAAACAATTCAAATTGTTCAATCAAACCAAAAAAAAGCTCCTGAACTTTTGCTTTTAGAATTTGTAAAAGGAGGTAAACCCTCTTTAAAGTCCCTTCCTACCCTCTTTATATATGATGAAAATGGTAATTATACAAAAGAAATAAATAATATTTATCATAACTAAATAATAGGAGAAAATATGTTATACATTTGTGGTACACCAATAGGAAATATGGAGGATATGACTCTTAGAGCCATTAGAGTTTTAGAAGAAGTAGATTTAATAGCAGCTGAAGATACAAGACAAAGTGTAAAGCTTTTAAATCACTTTAATATAAAAACTCCTCTAACAAGCTATCACGAGCATAATAAAGACACAAAAGGTAAACAACTAATAAATATGCTAAAAGATGGTAAAAATATAGCGCTAGTTAGCGATGCTGGTATGCCAGCCATATCAGATCCAGGCGAAGACTTAGTTAAACTTTGTTATGAAAATAATATAGAAGTCACAGTTGTCCCTGGTCCAACAGCAGTAGTAACAGCCTTAGTTTTAAGCGGTCTAAGCACAAGAAGCTATATTTTTGAAGGCTTTTTACCTAAAAATAAAAAACAAAGACAAGAAGTTCTTTCAAAACTAAAACTAGAAACAAGAACAACAGTCTTTTATGAAGCCCCACACCACCTTTTATCAACTTTAAAAGACCTTCTAGAATATGCTGGAGATAGGTTAATAGCTGTTGAAAGAGAGCTAACAAAAAAACACGAAACTGTAAACAAAGGAAAAATTTCTGAAATAATATCCCACTTTGAACAAAATGAGCCAAAAGGCGAATTTGTTTTAGTTCTTGAAGGAGCTAATGTAGAAAAATTAAAAGCTGAAGAAATATCTAAAATTCAAGAAACATCAATTCTTGAACATTTTAATCAATATATATCGCAAGGCTTTGATGAAAAAACTGCAATGAAACAAGTTGCAAAAGATAGAGGTATAGGAAAAAGAGATGTATATAAAGAAATAAAGGGTTGATTTTTATGCTAAAAAAATTGCTAGTTGTTCTAGGCTTTTTCTTCCTACTTTTAGGAATAATAGGAACACTTTTGCCAGTCATTCCAACTGTTCCTTTTTTGTTTGTGGCATATTTTTGTTTTAATAAGGGTTCTGAAAGGTTTAGACAATGGTATTTAAACTCAAAATTTCATAAAAACTATTTAAAAGCGCTTAAATTTTATAACTCTGTTCCAAAAATATATAAAATTCTTTATATATTAGGAGTTTTTTGCTTTTTCATTGCTCTTTTAACACTATTCTATATGTTCTCTGATGTAATTTTAATATATATAGAAAAATTTATAGGACTTAGCTTTAAAGCATAAGTCCTATTTTTTCTTTCTTTTCGTTCTTTCTTTAATTTCTTTAACAAACCCAAGCCTAGACTTTGCACTAGGGTTTCTTTTTAATAAGTTTATGTTTTTAATGTCAATGTTTTCTATACGCTCTTTTAAATCCTCTGCCTTATCTCGCCAAAGCTTTAAATGCTCATCAATGTCAAATTGCCTTAATTCGTCTATTTTCTCTAAAATTATATCATCTATTTCAGTGTAGGATAAAGCTTTTTCAATTCCCTCTTTTATTTCAATAGCTAAATTTGCCCTCTTTTCAGCAAATTCCTCTTTCTTTTCATCAATAGAAGCCATAATAACAATTTTAATTTCATTTAATTCATTCATTAACTTGTTATTTAAATTAATTATTTTACTTAAATTGTAAGCAGCCTTAAAAGAATTTACTAAATCCAAAACAAAAACTATGCTAATTAATAAATCTATTATAATAATAACATATGTGTTTAAAGAGTTAATAAATTTTGCAAATGGCTCGTTAATAACATATGTTATCAAAAGCCCCATAACTCCCCAAGTAATACTTGATTTTAAACAAATATATCCCTTGTAGTTGCAAAAATTGTTGCTATAATCCCAATACTTAACTTTAAATGTTCTCTCCATTAAAAAGCCCACAACTAGTTCTAATAAAGTTGCAACAACTACTGATATAAAATAAACACTAAAATAGCTTTTCATTAATGGAATTGTAAAAAACAAAATACACACTGCCCCAGTGCCATAAATAGGCAAAAAAGGCCCTTTCATAAACCCTCTGTTTACCCATCTTTTTTCTTTGTATGACACATAAATGCTTTCAAAACACCAGCCTAAAAAACAATATATATAAAACAAAAATAAAAAAGTCCATATACTCATTTCTAGTCTATACATCTCTTTTCACCTCAATAAAAAAACTTGCCAACAAAAGCTGACAAGTTTTATAATTTTAATAATCCGTTGGTCTGTCTTTTCTAAAGCCAAAATGATAGCAAATAGCCTCAACAATTCTTTCAGAAGCATATCCATCACCAAAAGGATTTTTAGCTGCAACCATCTTATCATAACTTTCCTTGCAATCAAGTAGCTCTTTAGCCTGATTATAAATTTCATCTTCCTCTACACCAGCAAGTCTTAAAGTTCCAGCCTCAACGCCTTCTGGCCTTTCTGTAACGTTTCTAAGAACTAAAACAGGTTTTCCCATAGACGGAACTTCCTCTTGTAACCCACCGCTGTCAGTCATAACTAAATAACTTAAATTCATTAGGTTGTGCATATTAACAATGTCAAGAGGGTCAACAAGATGAACTCTGCTGTGCCCTTTTAAATACTTGTTTGCAACCTCTCTAACAGCAGGGTTAAAATGAACAGCGTAAACAACTTCAACATCTTCATATTCGTTTACAAGCCTTAAAACAGCCTTGCAAATGTTTTCAAGAGGCTCTCCCAAGTTTTCCCTTCTATGAGCAGTCATAGTAATAACTCTCTTGTTCTTAAAATCAATTTTGTTAAGCTCATCTAAATCAAATTTAAAATCTTCTCTAATAGTGTGCTTTAAACAGTCCACAGCTGTGTTTCCTGTTATAAAAATGCCCTCGTCAGAAATATTTTCTTTTAATAAATGTTCCTTAGCTAAAGGAGTTGGAGCAAAATGTAAGTCAGCCATATGCCCAGTTAAAACTCTGTTCATTTCCTCAGGGAAAGGCTGAGTTTTGTCGTAAGTTCTAAGTCCAGCCTCAACGTGACCTAACTTAATTCCATTGTAAAAAGTAGCAATAGCACCAGCAAAAGTTGTAGTAGTGTCGCCGTGAACTAAAACTAAATCAGGCTTAGCCTCTTTCATAACTTCGTCTAAACCATTTAACGCCTTAGTTGTTATTCCTGTCAAACTCTGTCTTTCAGTCATAATGTCTAAGTCATAATCTGGCTTTAATTCAAATATTTCAAGAACTTGGTCAAGCATCTGTCTGTGCTGAGCAGTTACGCAAACAATCTGTTCAATATGCTCACACTTTTCCATTGCCTTAATAAGTGGAGCCATTTTTGTTGCCTCTGGTCTAGTACCAAAAATACTCATAACCTTAATTTTATCCATTTTAAGTCACCTCAAATTTATATCTTTACAAAGAGCATAACACATTTCATACTTTTTTTCAACATATTTATTAACTAATACTCAACACTAACAAGGGTTAAACCTCTAGCAGGCATAGTTATTCCAGCTTTTGCCCTGTCTTTAGCCTCAATAATTTCCGTAATCTGGCTAACTTCTATTTTTCCAAGCCCAACTTCAATTAAAGTTCCTGTCAAAATTCTAACCATATTGTATAAAAAGCCACTACCTCTGTATGTAAAATGAATTTCAGTTCCAAACTTTTCAATTTCAATGCTATTAATAGTTCTTATAGTGCTTTTTTTCATTTTTTTGTTAGCACAAAAAGATTTAAAATCGTGTGTTCCAATTAAAATTTTACTAGCCTCAACCATTTTGTCAAAATCAAGCTCAAATTCAAAATGATTAATAGTTCTTCTTGTAAAAACATTCATTTTCTTGCCTGTGTCAATTTTATAACAATACGTCTTTCCAATGGCGTTTAACCTAGCGTGAAATCTGTCGCTTGCCTTGTTTAAACTAACTATTCTAATGTCAGCAGGCAATTTTTCATTAATTTTGTCCATCAAATTTTCATACTCATTTTCTAATCTAAAACTAGCTACCTGCCCTAAAGCGTGTGTGCCTGCGTCAGTTCTTCCTGAACCATTAATTTCAACTTTCTCTCCCACTGCAAGCTCAATTGCCTTTTCAATAACACCTTGAATGGTGTTCTCTGTTGAAATTTGCCTTTGCCAGCCTTTGTAATGAGTTCCCTCATATTCAATAACCATTTTATAATTCATAATTTAATTCCTCTAAAAAATATTTTATAAATCATATTATACCATAAAAAATTTAAAATCTCCATAAAAAAAGAGCCTATGGCTCTTTTTTTTGTTATGTATTACTCAACTATTTTAAAACCCTCTTGCTTTAAAGCCTCTACAATAGCTTTAATATGCTCGTGGTCCCTAGTTTCAATTCTTAAATCTAAAATACAAGATACAATGTCTATGTTAAGGTCGTATCTATCGTGGTAAATAGAAACAATGTTTCCGCCTAAACCAGCAACAATTCTTGAAACAGCCTCTAACTGGCCTGGCTTGTCAGTTAACTCAATTTTAATAGATAAAGACCTGCCAGAGCTTAAAAGACCTCTAGAAATAACTCTAGATAATATAGTAACATCAATGTTACCACCAGAAATAATGCAACAAACTTTCTTACCTTTAACATCAACTTTGTTAAACATAGCAGCTGCAACAGCCACAGCACCAGCACCCTCGGAAACAAGCTTTTGTTGTTCCATAAGAGCTAAAATTGCAGAAGCAACCTCATCGTCTGTAACAGTAACAATCTCATCTACATATTTAGAACAAATGTCAAATGTGTTTTCTCCAGGAGTTTTAACAGCAATACCATCAGCAATAGTCTTAACACTTGGCAAGTGACAAATTTCGTCTTTTTTAATAGAGTTATACATAGATGGAGCACCCTCAGCCTGAACACCATAAACCTTACACTCAGGTCTTAAAGACTTAATAGCAAAGGCGATGCCAGATATAAGCCCGCCACCACCAATAGGCACAATAACAGCGTCTAAATCTGGTAATTTGTCTAAAATTTCAAGTCCAATAGTTCCTTGCCCAGCAATAACATCAATATCATCAAAAGGGTGAACAAAAGTGTAACCCATTTCGTCTTTTAACTCCATTGCCTTAGCATAAGCATCGTCGTAAACGCCTTTAACAAGGCAAACATCTGCACCATATTTTTTAGTAGCCTCAACTTTAGAAATTGGTGCACCGTCAGGAAGACAAATAAGAGATTTAATTCCGTTTTTAGTTGCCGCTAAAGCCACACCTTGAGCGTGGTTTCCAGCAGAACAAGCTATAACACCTTTCTCTTTTTCCTCTTGACTAAGCTGAGAAATTTTATAATAAGCACCTCTAACCTTAAAAGAACCAGTAATTTGTAAATTTTCTGTTTTTAAATAAACATCTGCCTCTTTATTTATATTTGGTGCTTGAATAACTGCAGTATCTCTAATAACATTTTTAAGAGTATACGCAGCGTGATAAACTTTATCTAATGTTAACATACCTACAACTCCTTATCTTTCAGCAATAACTTCAACTTCGCAAAGAACATTTTTTGGCAAAGTTTTAACTGCAACACAAGAACGAGCAGGCTTAGTAGTAAAATACTTAGCATAAACTTCGTTAAATGCTGCAAAATCATTCATATCAGCTAAAAAACAAGTTGTCTTAATAGTTTTAGACATATCTGTTCCAGTAGCTTCTAAAATAGCTTTAAGGTTTTTCATAACTTGCTCAGTTTGTTCTTCAATAGTCTTAGCTTCAATTTCACCATTTTCTGGATTAATAGCAATTTGACCAGAAGTAAATATAATGTTGCCAAAAGCAACTGCTTGAGAATATGGCCCAATAGCTGCAGGAGCTTTTGTTGTGCTAATAGTTTCTAACATTTTTTAACCCCCTAATTGTTTTTAATTTCATTATTATAACACTATTTTTCAATAAAATCTACACTTTTTTAATTTTTTCTTAAATTATTTAATTTTTTTTACAACATTGTAGCTACTGCCTTCGTTATATTCAAAAACAATGTTGCTTCCAACGCCATAAGATAAAATTTTAATGTTCCCTAAAATATCAACGTCAAATAATTGTTCAACTCCAGCTAATTTAATAAAATAGTGGCTGTTTCCCTCAACAATAACTTCAGATATTTTTTCAATAACACCGCTAATTTCCTTTGTGCTTTCCTTGCTAACTTCCATTCCGTTGCTGTTTATTAATCTAATATAATTTTCCTCACACTCTTGAATAGAGCTACCCACAGCAACAATTTGATACTTAGAAATGTTCACCATAGCATAATTTTTAACTAAACCAGCACTGTCTTTTAAAGCCATAAAATAAGTAGGCTGGTTAGAAATGTTTAAAAGTAAAGGGAAAGTTGCTCTGTAACCTAAGTGTTGAACTTGCCCCTCAGCAGATGCCATAGCTGAATACTCCTCAGCGCCAGAAATTGCATAATACCTTGTTTCAGCAGTTCTTTGGTTCATAAGAACAAAACCAACATTTGACTCATCTCCAGCAACAGAAGTAATTCCAGTGTAAACCCAAACATCGTCCTCTAAAGCAATGTAATTGTATCCATCAGTAGTTTCCAAACAGCCTTTTTGCCCTAAAATGCTGTTTAAAAAACCACCTCTTAAAGTTCCATAATAATCATAATAGCTAATTAAAAGCTCTGCTGAATAAACTCTGTCAACCCAGTTAGGAACTTCGTCTATATTATATGTTTTATGCTCGCCATTAATTGCATTAACAATAATAACTTTATCAATTTTAACTCCGCCATAAAGACCTATTGTATAGTCTTTAACAGGACAAATCCAAACTGGAACACCATTGTCATCAATTTCAAAAGATAAATTGTCAAAAATATAAGTTGGGTATCTAAATCTTAAATATCTGTAAATGTTTCTGTTAAATGGCTCGCTTGTAGAATACTTAATTCCATCTTCTAACTTAACACATTCAACATCTTGTGTTGTCATATCTATTTTTAAATATGCTGGAATACCATTTTTTCTGTTGCTAAGCCATTTAAATAAATTTCCATAATTAAGCGGAGTAACTCTAACAGGCTTATTTTGGTAATTAATTTGAGAATACATATTGTTAACTTCAAATTGAGAAACCAAATCACCCATAGTACCCATTTTTCTAAGTCCAAGTTTTTCAGCTGAATCTTTGTCAAGGCTAGGTATTTCGTTGTAACTAACTTCTTTAATGTCGTCAACAAAATTTCTTTCTTCAATGTTAATAAGCTCACAATATTTTCTGGCGTTTACAATTGGAGAGGATAAAACCCAGCCAACTCCATAAAAAACTAAAACTAAACCACAAAATATACTATAAATTTTTCTAACTAAACTTTTTCTTTTAAAATAATATAAAACTATAACTTCTAAAATTAAAACAATAGAAATTATAAATCCCCATAACCCTGGAGAATGAATGTTAATAGCAGGAAGTGCAATATAATAATATATTCCACCTAAAATAATTGCTAATAAAAAGCCTATAAACCCTAATTTTTTCATTTTACCCCTTCTTTCTTATTCTTCATCAAATAAAGCCTTAGCAAATTCACTAGAGTTAAACTTCTGAAGGTCGTTTATCTTTTCTCCTATTCCAATGTATCTAACTGGTATGTTCATTTCGTGCTTAATAGCTAAAATTATACCACCTTTTGCAGTGCCATCAAGTTTTGTTAAAACAAGCCCACTAATGTCGGCAACTTCGTTAAATAGTTTTGCTTGTTGCATAGCATTTTGTCCAGTTGTTGCATCTAAAACAAGAAATACCTCTGTGTGTGCCTCTGGGTATTCTCTTTCAATAACCCTAGCAATCTTTCTTAACTCCTCCATAAGGTTTTTCTTGTTGTGAAGTCTGCCTGCTGTGTCACAAATTAGAACATCAGTCTTTCTAGCCTTAGCTGCCTTAATTGCATCAAATATAACAGCTGCTGGGTCTGAATTTTCTTGATGTTTAATAACTTCGCAACCATTTCTATCTCCCCAAATTTGTAATTGGTCAATAGCTGCTGCTCTAAATGTATCAGCTGCTGCAAGTAACACACTTTTTCCCTCTGAAATATAGTTGTGAGCAAGTTTGCCTATGGAAGTTGTCTTACCAACGCCATTAACACCAATAACTAAAACAACACTTGGGCTAGGAAGTTCAAGAGCTGTTTCTTCCTTTTCAAGAATTTCAGTAATAACACTAATTAAAGCCTTTCTAATTTCTGGAGTTTCTGTAATTTTTTCGTCTTTAACTTTTTCTCTTAATTTCTCAATAATATATAACGATGTATCAACACCAATGTCAGACATTATTAAGGCTTCTTCAAGTTCTTCAAATAATTCTTCGTCAACTTTGCCAAATGCTTTTAAAACATTGTCAACACTAGATAAAATGTTGCTTCTAGTTTTGCTAATTCCAGCTTTTATCTTAGCAAAAATACCTCTTTTTTCTTCTTTAACTTCTGCTACTTCTTCCTCTTTTTCAACTTCTTCAAACTCTATATTTTCAGCTTTTTCTTCTTCAACTTCTTCAGGTTCTATATCTTCAATTTTTTCTTCTGCTTCTTCTTTAATATCTTCTGCCTTTTCAATTTCTTCTACTTCAAGCTCTGCATTTTCCCTTTCTTCTGCAAAACTTTCTATGTTTTCAACATCTTTTTCTAAATCTTCTTTAATCTCTAAATTTTCTTCCTCTTTTTTTTCATTTAAATTCACACTTTCTTCTTCAAAATTTTCAGAGAACTTGTTTAAATTCTCTTTAATTTCTTCTTCAAAATTTTCTTGTCTAATTCCATTTTGAATAGCTTCATCATTAGCTAAATTTTCAACAACTTTTTCATCAATTTCATTTTCTAAATTGTTTTTCTTTTTAAATAAATCAAAAAATCCCATTATAAATTAACTCCTTTTTCATCAAATTTTAAAGACACTAAGCTAGAAACACCTTTTTCCTGCATAGTAACACCATATAAAATGTCAGCAACTTCCATAGTACCCTTTCTGTGAGTAATAACAATAAATTGAGTATCTTCAACAAAGTTGCTTAAATAGTTGGCATATCTGCTTACATTAGCATCATCAAGTGCTGCCTCTATTTCGTCTAAAATACAAAATGGTGATGGCTTCATTTTTAAAATCGCAAAAAGTAATGCCATAGCAGTTAAAGCCTTTTCTCCACCTGATAATAACATCATATTTTGTAAACTCTTTCCAGGTGGCTGAACAATAATGTCTATTCCACTGTTTAATATGTCTTTGTCATCACTTAGCTTAAGCTCAGCACTTCCTCCGCCAAACATTTCATTAAAGGTTTGGCTAAAGTTTTTGCTAATAATAGAAAATTGCTCTTTAAACTGCTTTTCCATCATCTTTTCTAAATCATTTATGATATTAATTAATTCCCTTTCAGTCTTAATAATATCATCTCTGTTTGTTTTTAAAAAGTCGTATCTTTGCTTAACTTCAGAATACTCATCAACAGCATTAAAGTTCACATTTCCAAGCAATTTAATTTCACTTTTTAGCTTTCTTGCCTCAACTTTTAAATCTTCTTCAGTAACATTTAAAACCTTTTCTTTCTTTGCAGACACATAAGTCATCTCATACTCCTCCCACATAGAGTCGTATAAAGCTCTGCATCTGTTGTCTAATTGCTCTTTTCTACCTTCAAGCCTAATTAATTCTTTTTCTAAACTAGCCTTTGTTTGTCCTTGCTTTTTAATATCAACTTCTAATTGGTCTATCTCTTTAATTATTTTCGCCTTTTCCAAAACAAAGTCTTCACCTTTTTTAATTAAGCTAGAATGTGAATTGTCAATATTTAAAACATCTTCTTCAAATTTAACCTTTTTCTTGTTTTCTTCCTCAATTTTAACTTTAGTTTTTGAAATGTCAACTTCACTGTTTTCAATAACAAGCTCAAGCTTTTCAATTTCTAAATTTAATCTCTTGTTTTCACTTTCAAAATTAGCAATTTCATTTTCTATCTTGCTTATTTCAATTCGAAGTTTAGATATTTCCTCGTTGCTATTTTCTCTAATAGTCCTGTCAGATTGTATTTTTTCCTGAAAATCGCTTAAAATTCTATTTTTGTCCTCTATTTCCTTTTCTATACCATCTAAAGTCAATTTAACTTTAACAACGTTTTTCTCTATCTCTATTTGATTTTTAGAAATGTCCTCAACTTCTTTTTTTAACTTATCAATTCTATCTTCTAACTCAACACAATATTCCTTAATTTGTAAAATTCTAGAACTAAAGTGGCTTTTTTTAATTTCAAGCTCTTGTAAAATGTTTTTGCTTTTTTCAATTTGCTCTGTTAGCTCAACTTTTTGCCTCTCTAAAGAACTTAATTTGTTTTCTAAAACACTTTTTTCTTTTAAATTCTTTTCAACATTAATTTTTAACTCCTTAAGCTCTCTACTTCTTGAAAAAACGCCAGCTGTTTTTTTGCTAATAGAGCCACCTGTCATAGAACCGCCTGAATTTAAAACATCTCCTTCAAGTGTAACAATTTTATACTTGTAGTTAGTTAATTTTGCAAGGCTAATTCCATTTTCCATATTGTCAACAACAATAACTCTTTCAAGAAGTGATGACATAATGTTTTCATAAATGCTGTCATATTTAATTATATTTTTAGCAATTCCTATAACACCTTTTTGAGCTAAAACAAAATCCTTTTCGCCTCCAAAAGCTCTCCCCTTAACTGCTGTCATAGGATAAAAAGTAGCTCTACCTTTGTTGCTTTTTTTCAAAAATTCAATAGCAACTTTCACATCATCTTCGCTTTTAGCAACAATATTTTGAATAGCCTGCCCAAGTGCAATTTCAATGGCAGTTTCATATTTTTTCTCGCAACTAATAAGCTCGCCAATAGCACCATAAATTCCATTAAATTTAGCATTTTTTAAATCCCTCTGGTTCAAAATTGCTTTAACACCTGTGTAATAGCCCTCATAAGCTTTTTCAAGGTCTGTTAATATTTTAATTCTAGCGCTTTTATCCCCAATATCCCTGCTAATTAAACTAAATTTTTCATTTTCCCTAACTATTTCCTTGTTAATTAAATTAATTTTATCCACAGAACTATTAACTAATTGAGTATAATTGCTAATATCTTTTGTAAATTCATTTAAAGCTTTTTCGTCCTCCTTTAAAACATTTTTTCTCTCTAAAAGTTTTCTATTTAAATCTTCAATGTTTAAATCAATTTTTTCTTTTCTTTCTTTATACTGGCTTAAAATAGCCTCATATTTTCCAATTTCATTTTTGTGTTTGCTTGATAAATTAATTTTCTCAATAATACTAGAACTTATAGCGTTAATTTCATCTTCGTTTTGACTAACTTTTAAATTAAATTTAGAAAATTTTTCAATCTGTTCTTTATAAAACTTATTTTTTTCATTAAATAAATTTTCTAATTTTTCAATTTCTTTTTCATTTTTTAAAATACTTTTTCTCTTTTCACTAATTCCAGAATTGCTGTCTTTGCTTTCTTCTTTAATTCTTTCTATATCCTCTAAAAGATATTTTATAACTTGGTTACATAATTTAATATCGTTTTCTCTTTGCTCTTTTTCAAGCCTTTTGTTAGCTATTTCGTTAGAATTGTTTTCAATGAAATTTTCAATTTTTAATAAACTTTCCTTTAAACTTTCTCTTTTTTCGTTGTTTATTCTTTCAAATCTCATTTCATTACCAATATCAATTTTTAATTGATTAATGTTTTTGCTAACCTCTTTAATTTCACTTTCAAACTTGTCAACATCTCTAACAAAAATATTAACTTGAACAAGTTTTAACCTTTCAATTAAAATAAGACATTTTTTAGCCTTTTCAGCCTGCTCACTTAAAGGCTCAATTTGTTTTTCAAGCTCATCAATAATATCATTAACTCTAACTAAGTTTTCTCTTTCTTTTTCAAGCTTGTTAGAAGCTTCAATGCTTCTGTTTCTGTATTTTACAATGCCAGATGCTTCCTCAAAAATTAACCTTCTATCTTCAGACCTAGAAGATAAAATTTCGTCAATTCTGCCTTGCCCTATAATAGAATATCCCTCTTTACCAACGCCAGTGTCCATAAAAAGCTCTAAAACATCTTTAGCTCTGCATTTAGCTCCGTTTATGTAATACTCGCTTTCTCCACTTCTAAACACTCTTCTTGTAACAGTAATTTCGCTAAAATCTATGTTTAACTTTTTGTCCTCATTGTCAATAATTAAAGATACTTCAGCAAAATTTACAGGCTTTCTGTTTTTTGTGCCGTTAAAAATAATGTCCTCCATTTTAGAGCCTCTAAGGTTTTTAGCACTTTTTTCGCCCAAAACCCACCTAACAGCGTCAGAAATGTTGCTTTTTCCACTTCCGTTAGGCCCAACAACAGCTGTAATACCTTTGTTAAAATCTAATCTAATCTTGTCAGGGAAAGATTTAAAACCCTGTAATTCAATTTTTTTAAGATACATAATTTTCCCCGCTTTTTAAAAAATTCACTTAAACTATTATACCAAATAAATACATTTTTTACTACCTATTTAAACTATAAAAGCTTAAAATGATTTTTGTTAAACTCAATCACACCTTCATCTCTTAATTTGCAAAGCTCTTTAGACATAGCACTTCTGTCAACTGCCAAAAAATCAGCCATTTGTTGCCTGTTAAAAGGAATTTCAAACTCGTTTTTTCTAACCC
Source organism: uncultured Clostridia bacterium (assembly GCA_944384235.1). GTDB lineage: Bacteria > Bacillota > Clostridia > Lachnospirales > CAG-274 > Gallispira. Next base: position 3,855 of record CALWSP010000015.1, on the reverse strand, counting down.
TAACAGATTGCTGAGATAAATATCTCATTATCTTGTCCCTAATGCTCCTTTGAGATACACAGTCTAATTTGTTGTTTAAAATAAGGTTTTTCTCTGCCACAACATTTAAAAGGTTTTCAATTAATTTTTGATGAAAACCACAAGATGCTGAACAATGCTTTAAAATTTTGCTAATATTCATTTCAATAATAAAACAATCTTTAATAGCCATAGCATTTACTTGAGCTGGCAAATTTCCAACACAAGCATAAACTTCCCCAAAAATTTCTCCAACACTAGCCTCAGAAATAATGCTGTGGTTTCCCCAATAATCCTCCTTTGTTATATGAACTTTTCCCTCTACAACAATAAAAATTGATTTAATAAAATCCCCTTGATGAAAAATATACTCACCTTTTTTTAATTTTTTTTCAACAGCTAAAAGACATTTTAAAAGAACATTAATTTCGTTTTTATCTATTCCATTAAATATAATACTTTTTGATAAAACATCTAAATAATCGCCCATTTTTTCTCCTTTCGTTGCATAAACAACAGACTTATTATATATATTTTATTATAATTAAAATATAAAGTCAAGGGAGGGAGTATATGCGTAGAAAAGATAGAGAAATGAATAAAGACTTTGCACTAATGGTAGTTGATAAGTGTGAATATGCTGTTTTGTCTATGGTAACAAAAGATAATATGCCCTATTGCATACCAATAACAATAGTAAGAGATGGGGACTATATTTATTTTCACTCAGCTAAAGATGGCTATAAAATAGAAACATTAAATAATAATGATAATGTTTGTTTAAGCTGTGTAGGTGATACTAAAATCTCAAAAGATAAATTCACTACTGAATTTGAGTCCGCAATAGTAAGAGGAAAAGCTAAAGAAATAACTGACGATAATTTAAAAATATACGCACTTAAAATTTTAAGCCAACGACATACACCAACAAATATGCACAATTTTGATGATGCAATTAAAAAAAGTTTGTTTAGAACTGGCGTATGGTCAATTAAAATAACAGACATAACTGGTAAAAGAAAAAAATACGATAAAAATGGTATAGAAATGAAATTTGGGAGAATGGAATAATGATAAGAAGAATTATAGAAATAAACGAAGATAAATGCACAGGCTGTGGAATATGTGCAGATGCTTGCCACGAAGGTGCTATTGCTATAATAGATAATAAAGCTAAATTAATAAGAGATGATTATTGTGATGGCTTGGGAGATTGCTTGCCAACTTGCCCTGAAAACGCAATTACATTTGTCTATAGAGAGGCTCTTAAGTATGATGAAGAAGCGGTTAAAAAACATATGTCAGAAAGAGCCTCATCTCACACCACATCTTGCCCAGGCTCAATGACAAAATCAATAACAAAAAATTCAGAAAATCAAAACATAAAAATAGATTCTTGCTTAAATCAATGGCCAATTCAAATTAAACTTGTGCCTGTAAATGCACCATATTTTGATAAATGCGACCTTTTAATAGCTGCTGATTGCTCAGCCTTTGCCTATGGTAATTTCCATAACGATTTTATGAAAAACAAAATAACATTAATTGGCTGTCCTAAATTAGACCAAATAGATTACTCAGAAAAATTATCTGCAATTCTACTTCAAAATGACATTCGTTCAATAACAGTAGCAAGAATGGAAGTTCCTTGTTGTGGAGGAATTGAATATGCAACAAAAAGAGCAATAGAAAATTGTGGAAGATATATTCCTTTAAATATTGCAACAATTTCTATTAACGGTGAATTGTTGTCAATAACAAAAAACTAAAAAATCCAGAGTTTAACTCTGGATTTTTTTAATATATATCTTCTAAATCATATCCATAAGGAACTTCCAAAAATCTTATATAATCGCTTTCATTTGTGATAATTGTATAACTAATTCCACTATCATCATTGTAATTATATATTTTCCTTTCCTTAAAATCCCCTAAAATCTCTTTAAATCTACTTAATATATTAAAATTAAATGAAACATAATTCACATCAATATCAAGTTCATTCACTAAATTACTAGAGTTGTTATGAACCCTATAATTTGTTAAATAAGCATTTTCATCTATAAAAACATTTCCGTCAACATTGCTACACTTACTTGAATCATAGTTTATTCGTAACTTAAAAACTCCAGGCTGAATAGAATTGTCAACTACAACATTTATATTTTCATCTTTTTCATAATATATTTCCTTAGAATTATTAGGCATTTTCACAACTTTTTCAATAAATTCATCATAATTTGCTTCATAATTTTTATTTCCCATATATCTAAATGTTGATATTTCAGCAACTAAAATAATACCCCCAATAACACCTGTTACAATTCCCAATATAATAAAACCAATTAAAATTTTATATAGTCTTTTCATTTCTATCCCTCCTCTTTTTGCCAAATATAAGGTCAATAATAAACACTAAAAAAGATATTGATATAATATTGTAGCTTAACAAAATTAAAGATACACCAATTAATGGATACCCTAGCATAGCCATTATAATAAGACAAATATTTCCTATAACACTAAAAACTGTGTATACAACACAAATTGCAATAATAAAAGCAACTATAATTTTAAAAATATTAATAATTTTACTTAAAATACTATTTTTATTATCCTTTGAAACAATTCCCTTAACACTATCTATATTAACATCTTTTATCTTTTTTTTAATTTTTTCAACTCCATCGTTAATTTCATCACTTAAATTAATTCTTTTATTCTTCTTAAAATAATCAGGGTCAACACTATATGCTTCTAATATTTCTCTTGAAATGTCCTCGACACTTCCTAAATTTTTAACAGCATCTTCCTCAGAAAAACCTTCATCAATTTTGTTTTCAATATGCTGTCTATATTCATTTAAAATATCATTTTTTTCTTTTTGGTTTAAAATATCAAGTCTTTCCCCTAAAGATTTAATAAAACTATCTTTATTCATAATTTTCACTCCTTTTTATAAATTTATCTACCCTACTAAAAATTTCAGTCCACTCTTTTTTTAATTTCATTGTATATTTTTTTCCAGCCTCAGTTAAATGATAATACTTTCTAGGCGGTCCACCACTAGATTCTCTAAGATAAGTTTCAAAATAATGTTCATTAGTAAGTCTTTTAAGTAATGGATATATAGTCCCTTCGTTTATTTCCACAATCTTAGATACTTCATCAACTAATTCATATCTATACATATCTTTTTCAAGAACAGATAATAAAAATATTAACTCTAAAACACCTTTTTTCAATTGAACATTCATTATTCCACCTCCCTAAGCTCTTTTTTAATCTTAAAATATCATCACTACCTTGTAATGTCAAGTACTAAATATTAAAATATAATTAAGAATAAAAAAACACCTAACATTAAGTTAGGTGCTTTAACGACTCGGAAGGGGCTCGAACCCTCGACCTCTGGCGTGACAGGCCAGCGCTCTAACCAGCTGAGCTACCGAGCCAAATTCTATTTGGTTTTTAAGTGGGTCCTCACGGACTCGAACCGTGGACCGTCCGGTTATGAGCCGGATGCTCTAACCAACTGAGCTAAGGACCCAAATCATAATTAATTATATGTAGCATACCTAAAAGGTATTCCAAACAATTTAGGTCACTATTGCTTAATAAAGCCGATGAACGGACTCGAACCGTTAACCTGCTGATTACAAGTCAGCTGCTCTGCCAATTGAGCCACATCGGCACTTAAAAAGGTTGTATATGAACCTTCAAAACTGAATATAAAAATCATCAACTTAACCGTTATATCCTGCTACTTGAATCAATCTCTTGATTTCTTGACAGCTTATCTTTTTTTCTTAGACAAGCCCTCGAACTATTAGTACT
>CALWSP010000014.1 GCA_944384235.1 uncultured Clostridia bacterium | reverse complement strand
TCCATTTATCTTCATTCCGAAGAAATCTAATAAATTTCATCGCTCGACTTGCATGTGTTAGGCACGCCGCCAGCGTTCATCCTGAGCCAGGATCAAACTCTCATTTAAAAAGTTTGTAGCTCTTTTTCTAAACTACTGACTTGTTTTTATAGTTGTTTCTCAACTTTTTTATTCCTTTTTAATTCGGAATTGTTTGGGATTGAGTTTATTTCTTTAAGTTATTTAGTTTTCAATGTTCTGATTTTTTCGCTACCGAAGTAGCTTGTTTATTATATCACAACTTTTTAAGCTTGTCAAGAACTTTTTTTATTTTATTTTTTTAAGTTCTTGTTGCTTTGTGTTGCAACTTGTTTAGTATATCACAAGTCTTTCAACTTGTCAAGCACTTTTTTTTGAAGTTTTTTCAGAACCTTTTTCGTTCCAACTTCCTGCTAAGTTTTAGCTTTCTTATTTTATCATAGCTTTAACTCTTTGTCAAGTACTTTTTTTGAAGTTTTTTGTTAAGTTCTTTTTGAACTTAACAACCTCAGTTATTATATCAAAGTTCTTTTCGTTTGTCAAGAACTTTTTTTATTTTTTTCTTGCCGCTTAATTTCCTTAGCGACAAAACATAGTTTACCATAAAGATATCTCTGTGTCAAGAACTTTTTTTGATTTTTTTAGACATTTTTTTCTATAATTAATAAAACACTATATACGTTTTCTAACCTACTATATATAGTGTTTTATTTATCTTAACCTAAAAATTTAACCTCTTTTATAATAATTTGAGGCGATATATTGTCTAAGTATTCATTAATATCTAAATTTATTATAGCATCAAAATTTATAATATCCTCTTCTATATTTATATTTCTACTTTCTATAAATTCAATCCATTTCTCATAATTATCAAAATCAATAGCCTTAATAATTTTTTTGCCATCATAAATTTTAAAAGATACAATATTTTTTTCTTTTCCAACAAATCTAATATTAGTCGCTATACTGTTTCTAATTGCGAAAATAGGCTTTTCATTTCCTTTGCCAAAAGGCGACAAAATATCAAGCTCCTCTATGTTTTTAATTGTAACATCTTCTAATTCAAGCACACAATCTATTTTTACATCGCTTTCAAGTTCTTCAATTGACATCTCACAATTATTATTAACACTTTTTCTAAAAATATCAATCATATTTTTTTCAATACTAAGACCAACAGCCATAGTATGCCCGCCAAATTTTGTCATAAGGCTTCTAACCTTATTCAACTCCTCAAACATATTATACTTTTCAACAGACCTACCAGACCCCTTTGCTCCATCTTCACTCTTTGTTAAAACAATAGCTGGTCTTTTGTATTTTTCTCTAAGCCTTCCAGCAATAATTCCAGCAACACTTTCGTGAGTTTCATCGTCATACACAATAATAATTTTGTCTTTTATTAAATCTGAACTTTCAATTTTTTCAACAATTCTTTCTAAACCTCTTGCCGTAATATCTTTTCTTTCTTCATTAAATTCACTCAAAGCCATAGCAAGCCTTAAAATTTCTTCATTGTCTTCACTTATGAATAATTGAACAGCAATTTTTGCGCTATCTAACCTGCCACTAGCATTCACACAAGGTCCAATAACAAACCCAATGCTGTATGATGTAACTTCTTTTAAGTCTTTAACCTCCATTAATGTTTTTAACCCTTTGTTTTTAACATTTGTGTTAATTGACTTTATACCTCTTTTAACTAACGCACGGTTTTCTCCACATAAATCTACAACATCACAAACAGTAGCTATTGTTGCAAGCTCACATAATTCTTCCTCATTTTCTAACTTTACCCCTAAATACTCATAAAGCCCGCATATAAATCTAAAACAAAGCCCACCAGCACACATAACCTTAAATTTATATCCACAATCTTTAATTTTAGCATCAACAACAGCGTTCGCTCTAGGCAAAATTTCTATTTTTTCAAAATCTTCTTCTATGTAAACAGGTTCGTGGTGGTCTAAAACAATAACTTTAACATTTCTTTCAATAGCAAACTCAATTTGTTCAATTGCAGATATACCATTGTCACAAGTTATAATCAATTTAGTCCCTTGCTCAATCAAATCTTTAATAGCATTAATGTTTAAACCATATCCATCTTCAACTCTGTCAGGAATAAAATATTTAACATTTGCTCCAAGCTGTTTTAAACCTTTGTACATAATTGAAGTGCTCATAACACCATCAGCATCATAATCTCCATATATATAAATAAGCTCTTTGCTTTTAATAAACTTTTCAATAATTTGAAAAGCCTCTTTAACCCCCTTTAAATTGTTAATATCTTCAAATTCAAAGTTTTCAAAATCAATGTATTTTTTTATTTCATCTCGGTTTCTAACTTTTTTATGATATAAAGAATAAGCTAAAGGCTTTCCTTTCCCGTAAAAATTCATTAATTTATTTGCTTCAACACTACATTTTTTAATTCTCCAGTTAGCCATTTTTCCCTCCAAAAAAAGACTGCCAAAAGGCAGTCTTTTAATAAATTATTTTTTACTATGTTTAGCCTGCTTTTTCTTGTAAGAAATATTAGATAATATATACCATATATTTCCTGATATAAACACAGAAGAATAAGCACCACAAACTACACCAACAGTTATTGGAATAGCAAATTGTTTAATTGAATCAACTCCAAAAACACAAAGAGCAAAAATAGTAAAGAAAGTTGTTAAAGAAGTAAACATAGTTCTAGTAAGCGTTTGCTTAACAGATGTATCTACAAGAGATTCAAAATTACTTCTTCCAATTAACCTTCTATTTTCTCTAACTCTGTCAAAAATAACAATAGTTGCATTAATAGAATAACCAAGCACAGTTAAAATTGCTGCAATAAAATTGTTGTTTAAAGGTATTCTAAAAAGAGCATAACTGCCTAAAACAACAAGCACATCGTGACAAAGAGCAATAACAGCACTAGCACCAGTGTTAAAATCTTTAAACCTAACAGTAATATAAATAAGCATAACTACACAAGAAACCAAAATAGAAATAATAGCATCTCTTTTCATTTCGCTGCTAATAGTTCCACTAACATCTTGAATAGTAAAATCTTCGCTTGTGTTTCCATACTTTTCAATAATACCAGCTTGAACATTGTTTCTCGTTTCAACATCTAAAGATTTAGTCTTAATTAACTTAACATTCCCATCTAAAGATTGAATTTGTGCAGGAGCTTCCCCAATAATGCTTTCTACTAAGCTTGAAACTTCCTCGTCGCTAGCTTCCTTCCCTAAATCAACTTGAATAGAAGTACCACCAGTAAATTGAATATCGTAATTAAAAGCCCCCTCGCCCTTAATAGCATTAAAAATCATAGAAGCAATGCCTAAAAGTATAAGAACAACGGATATAGCAATATAAATAAATCTATTCTTAACTATTTTCATAACATTTACCTCCTACTTTCCACCATAAAGCTTAGGGTTTTTAATTCCTAATCCTACAAAAGTATAAAGAATTAACCTAGTAACAAAAATTGCTGTAAACATAGATACAACAATACTAAGTATAAGAGTTTGAGCAAATCCCTTTATAGGCCCAGTTCCAAGCCATAGAAGAACACCACAAGCAATTAATGTAGTTATATTACCATCAAGAATAGCTGATAAAGCCTTTGAAAAACCGTTTTTAATTGCAGTTGTAACACTTCTTCCAGAGTTAAGCTCCTCTTTAATTCTCTCAAATATAATAACATTAGCATCAACAGCCATACCTACACCAAGTATTATACCTGCAACACCAGGTAAAGTAAGTGTAACACTAAATAAACTCATTATTAATAAATTTATAGATATATATCCCACTAAAGCAATGTCAGCCACAAGTCCAGGTATTCTGTAAACTATAAGCATAAATAAGAACACAAGTGCAATTCCAATAACACCAGCTTTAACAGATGTAGTTAAAGAATCTGCACCAAGCCTTGCACCAACAGCATTATACTCAAGAGCCTTTAAACTAAAAGGTAATGAACCAGCTCTAATTTTAGCTGCTAAATCTTCAGCCATTTCAGCTGAAAAATCGCCAGTAATAACAGCTTGTCCGTCTGTTATACTAGAATTAACAGTTGGAGCAGAAAGTAAAATATCGTCCATATATATACCAATTTGCTTTCCAATGTTGTTAGCAGTTGCTTCAGCAAAAGCAATAGTGCCAGTGCTGTCAAATTTTAAAGTAACAACCACAGAATTTCCCTGTAAATCCTTTCCAGCGTCAGCTACATTAGTTCCATCAACTAAAATTTCACCAGGTGTGCCATCTTCGTTCATTGCTCTAAAAGTTAAATGAGCTGCTTCACCAATTTCCTGAACAGTAGACTCAGCGTCCTCAACGCCAGGAATCTCAACTCTTATTCTTTTTTCGCCTTCTTTTGACACTTCAGCGTCGTAATAACCTTTGTAAGCAACTCTTTCTTGAAGCATAGACACAGCAGAGTCCATATCTGCTATATCTGGAATTCCCTCAACATCAGCTTCATACACTATGTAAACGCCGCCTTTTAAATCAAGGCCTTGCTTGATGTTTTTGTAGCTACCATATCCAATTCTTTCAGCAGTAGTTGCTTCGCTACTCCCCTCTGATTGAGCGCTTGTGTTATGCTCTGGAAAAACAGCCTGATAATTTCCGTTTTCGTCAAGAACAGGGTTTCCACTTTCATCAGTCATAACTTCAAGCTCAACATCTCCACCACTAGCTTGGTTTGTAGGCACATTTCCAACACCAATTAAAACAATAGTAGTAAGACCAGCTATAACAACTAAAGTAAGCAAAAGAATAAATAAATTCTTCCCTTTCATTTTGTTTCCCTCCTTATAAATATATATCCAATTATATAATTTACATAATAATATGTCAACTAATTTTGCATTATTATTAGATATATTTAAATATTAAACAATCACTCTTCGCTTTCGCAAGCCTTAATCATAATTGCACATTCAATTCTCTTTTTCTGCATTTGGCAACCAATTTCATAAGGAGTAACAAAATCCCCGTGAGAGTTGAAAGAGTTAGCAACACAGCCACCACTACAATAAAATTTAGCCCAACATTTTTGGCAATCAGGCTTGTTGTATACATTACACTTTTCAAAGTCCTTTCTAAGTGCAACTTCTTCAACACCTGTGTCAACAGTGCCCATTTTAAATTGCTCTTTCCCAACAAATTGGTGGCAAGGATATAAATCTCCAGTTGGAGTAACAGCTAAATATTCTGTTCCAGAGCCACATCCAACTAATCTCTTTGTAACACAAGGCCCACCAGTTAAGTCAATCATAAAGTGGAAGAAATTAAACCATTGTCCTTCTTTTCTTCTCTTTATAATGTCTTTTGCAAGGTTTTCATATTCTTCAAAAATAACTTTTAAATCTTCCTCGCCAATTGCATAATCTTCGCTAGGGTCGGCAACAACTGGCTCAACAGATATTTGCTTAAACCCTCTGTCAGCAAGGTGTAAAACATCTTTTCCAAAATCAAGGTTATGCTTAGTAAATGTTCCTCTAACATAGTAATCAGTTTGGTTTCTGCTTTCAGCAAGCTTTTCAAACTTAGGCATAATGTTGTCATAAGAGCCTTGTCCGCCAGCTCTTGGCCTCATTCTGTCGTTCACTTCTTTTCTACCATCAATACTTAAAACAACGTTGTGCATATTCTCGTTAATATATTCCATAATTTCGTCGTTAAGTAATATACCATTAGTAGTAATTGTAAATCTAAAGTTCTTTCCGTTTTCCTTTTCAATGCTTCTAGCATATTCAACAATGCCCTTAACAACATCAAAATTCATTAATGGCTCGCCGCCAAAAAAGTCAATTTCAAGGTTCTTTCTTTTTCCAGATGCTTTAATAAGAAAATCAATAGCTTTTTTACCAACTTCAAGGCTCATAAGCTCTCTCTTGCCGTGATACTCGCCCTCTTCAGCAAAACAATACTTACACTTTAAATTACAATCGTGAGCAATATGCAAACATAAAGCTTTCACAACTGGGTCTCTTTTTTCAATCATAGGAAGAACATCTTGGTAAATATCTTCAGTATATAAAAGATTTTCTTTCTCAAGTTCCTTAATTTCCTCGTATGATTCTTTTAATTTTTCTAACTCGTACTTATCTTTTAACTTTTCAACAATTTCATCAAAACTTAAACTTTTATAAAAATCTAAAATATCATATACAATCTCATCAACAATATGAACAGCACCACTATTTACATCAATAACAATAAAAAGCCCATTCATAGTATATTTATGTATCATTTTCTTCACCTTTCATAACAAAAAATATAAAATAAAATGCAAAAATTAAGCTAAGCAATCTCTTGCTTAGCTCAACTGTAATAACTAGGATAGATAAAATTATCTATTTTCACAAGCCTGGTTAGCAACTGTACAAGAAGTCTTGCAAGCAGACTGACAAGAAGTCTGGCACTCACCACAGCCACCCTTAGCAACAGTATTTTGGAGTAACTTTGTGCTTAAAGTCTTAATGTGCTTCATATTCATATCCTCCTTAAAATTTAACTCATATTAAAAGCCAAAACTTGCTTTTTATATGACTTTTATTATACCACATTACCCCATAAAATGCAATAGCTTAAAAATTTTGTAATGTTGTATTTAATCATATTTTGTAATATAATATATAAAAATAAAATTTAAAGGTGGTAATATGGATAAAAACAAATTAAAAAAAGCTTTCAAAACAGCCTTTCCATACACAGTGCCTATTATGGCAGGCTATTTCTTTTTTGGTCTAACCTATGGCATATATGCAAAAGCCTCAGGTTTTAGCCTTTTATACCCTCTTTTACTTAGTGTAATAATATATGCAGGTTCAATGGAATTTCTAACAATAACTCTTTTGCTAAGTAAGTTCAATCCTGTTCAAGCCTTTTTGCTAACTTTAGTAATAAATGCAAGACATATTTTTTATGGAATCGCTATGCTACATAAATATAAAAACTTAGGTCTTAAAAAATCTTACATAATTTTTGGTCTTTGTGATGAAACATTTTCAATAAACTATTCAGCCAAAATCCCTGAAGATGTAGATAAAGGCTATTTTATTTTTTTTGTCACAATGTTAAACCATCTATATTGGGTAGTTAGCTCTATAATAGGCTCTTTAATAGGCAATTTCATATTTTTTAACACAAAAGGAATAGAGTTTGTTTTAACATCAATGTTTGTAATAATTTTCATAGAACAGTGGCTAAAAGATAAAGACCACACAAGTTCAATTCTTGGCTTAATTGTTTCAATTTTTTGTTTAATAATTTTTGGAAAAAACAACTTCATAATTCCATCAATGCTTTTAATTTTCACAATTTTAACAATCTTTAGAAAGCCCCTTGAAAGGAGAGTTTTATGACTATCACAGAACAGTTTATAACAATTTTTCTAGTTTCTTTAGGCACAATAATAACAAGGTCTTTGCCGTTTTTGGTTTTTCCAGAACATAAACCAATTCCAAAATATGTAACATACTTAGGAAAAGTTCTAGCTCCCTCAGTTTTTGGCCTTTTAATAGTCTATTCTTTAAAAGAAACAACTGTTGTAAAATATAGCTATGGACTACCTGAAATATTGTCAGTTGTCTTTCTGCTTTTCTTACACATAAAAAAAAGAAATATGCTAGTTTCAATTTGCTTTGGAACACTTTTTTATATGTTCTTGGTGCAATTTGTTTTCAAATAAAAAAGGGCTTGTTTTTTACAAGCCCTTTTTTATTATACATTAAATCTAAATAAAATAACATCTCCGTCTTTTACAACATACTCTTTGCCTTCGCTTCTGTAAACACCAGCTTCTTTAGCTGCTGTAATAGACCCAAGCCTAACAAGGTCCTCGTATGTAACAACTTCAGCTCTAATAAAACCTCTTTCAAAATCAGAATGAATTTTTCCAGCTGCTTGAGGAGCTTTAGTTCCGTTTGTAATAGTCCAAGCCCTAACTTCCTGCTCGCCAGCAGTTATATAACTAATAAGTCCAAGTAAAGCATAACTAGCGCTAATAAGTCTGTCAAGACCACTTGTTTCGCAACCTAAATCTGCAAGAAACTCCTGCTTTTCCTCTGGCTCAAGCTCTGCAATTTCTTCCTCAATTTTAGCACACACAACAAACACACCAGAGCCTTCTTCCTTTGCAAGCTCTCTAACTTCGTTAACATATTTGTTGCTCTTTCCATCGTCAGCTAAATCATCTTCAGTAACATTTGTGGCATATAAAACAGGCTTTCTGCTTAAAAGAGTTAAACTGTCAGCAAAAACTCTGTCATCATCGTTGTCAAAGTCTATACTTCTAGCATTTTTGCCTTCTTCTAAAACTTCTTTAATCTTCTTTAAAACAACAAGCTCTTTAGCTAAAGTTTTGTCGTTCATAGCCTGCTTTTGAGTTTTAGAAATTCTTTTTTCAATAACTTCAAGGTCAGCAAGCATAAGCTCTAAGTTAATAGTTTCAATGTCTCTAACAGGGTCTACACTTCCGTCTACGTGAGTAATGTTTCCATCTTCAAAACATCTAACAACGTGAACAATAGCGTCAACTTCTCTAATGTGAGAAAGGAACTTGTTTCCAAGGCCTTCACCCTTGCTTGCGCCTTTCACAAGACCAGCAATATCAACAAATTCAATAACAGCAGGAATAACCTTTTTAGAATTATATAAATTAGCTAATACATCAAGTCTTTTGTCAGGAACAGGAACAATACCAACATTAGGGTCAATAGTACAAAACGGATAATTTGCAGATTCTGCTCCGCCACCAGCAAGTGAGTTAAATAATGTACTTTTTCCTACATTTGGTAAACCAACAATACCTAATTTCATTTTATCTTTCTCCTTCTTATTCTCTACATCAAAATAGACGGCAAAAATAACCGTCTATTTTTAAAAATTATACCACAATTAATCTCTGCTTGCAACTGCACCAGTTAATAACCCTAAAAGGAAAATCAAAAATGACACACCTAAAGCACAAAAACCTATTCTAATCTTGTCTTCTTCAGGAATAAAAGTTCCCTTTAAAGCTTGTGCCTTAATCTCATTTTCAGCTGCACGATAATGTTTTCTTGGTCTTGCATATCTCATAAAACCTACCTCCTAAGTCACAATTTTATTATAATATTATAACACAAAAAATATGTTTTTAAAAGATAAATTTTTATTAATTTTATTTACTTGCTTTAAAACATTTGTAGGTGTATACTAAAAAGAAAAAGGAGGGCTTGCCTATGAGCTATGAAGTAACAAAAAGTGAAACATCTTATACTGGAAAAGTTTTTAACATTCAAAAAGACACAATAATATTGCCAAATGGTAAAACAACAATAAGAGAAACAATTTGCCATAATGGTGCCGCAGCAATGATTCCAATTGATGAAAATGGAGATATAATTTTTGTAAAACAATATAGACATTCAGCAAAGTCAATGGTTCTAGAAATACCAGCTGGAACAATTGAAAAAGGAGAAGACCCGCTTCATTGTGCAATTAGAGAAATAGAAGAGGAAACTTCCTATAAAGCAGGAGAGATGACTTTTCTTATGAAATTTTACTCAGCAATAGGCTTTTGTAACGAAATAATATATCTCTATCTTGCAACAAACTTAGAAAAAAGTAATTTTAACTTTGATGATGACGAGTTTATAACCCTTGAACGCCATTCCCTTTCTGAAAGCCTTAAATTAATAGAAAATGGAACAATTTGCGATAGTAAAACAATAATAGCAATTTTAACTTATAAAAACTATTTAGAAACAAAATAAGCTGTCTAGCAACTAGCTAGACAGCCTATGTATTTTTATAAAAGCCCAAGGCTCACAACAAGGCCTTTTTTAACCCTTTCCATCATCACATCGTCTAAAAAACCTATTTTTTCTCTAAGCCTTCTTTTGTCAATAGTTCTAAGCTGTTCAAGCAAAATAACAGAATCTTTAGTCAAAGAATAATTTGCCTTAGAAACTTCAATGTGAGTTGGTAGCTTAGCCTTGTTAATTTGAGATGTAATAGCAGCACATATAACAGTTGGGGAATATCTGTTGCCAACATCGTTTTGAATAATTAAAACTGGCCTAATTCCCCCTTGCTCAGAGCCAATAACAGGGCTTAGGTCCGCATAAAAAATATCTCCTCTTTTAACAATCATATTATCACACCTTAACTTATTTAGTGAATTAACGGCAATATGTAGTAATTTTAATTTACCGCTTCTCTTATGTGATATTATGGTCATTTCAATTTTTTTTATACCTTAATTAACCTTTTTTGTGTTTATAATTTCGCCATTTTTTATATAAACTCTAGGAACTCTTTTTCCAACATTGCAAACAATTTCATAATTTATAGTTCCAGCAATTTTGGCTAAATCTTCGGCAAGAACTTGTTTTTCGTTTTCCTTTCCCATAACAATAACACAATCGCCTTCTTTAACATCTTTAATGTCAGTAACATCAATCATAGTTTGGTCCATACAAACATTTCCAATAACCTTTGCAAACTCGCCATTTACAATAACTTTAGCCTTGTTAGAAAAAGCTCTAAAATATCCGTCAGCATACCCAATAGGAATGGTAGCAACCTTAGTTTTTCTCTTTGTAAAATAAGTTCTTCCATACCCAATGCTAACGCCTTTTTCAAGCTCTTTAACATAACTAATCTGGGTTTTAAGGCTCATAGCAGGATATAACTTAACTTCCTTTCTAACCTCCTCGCTAGGGTACATACCATATATAATTATGCCAGCCCTAACCATATCCATTTGAAACTCTTTCAAATCTAAAATAGTTCCACTGTTAGCACAATGCCTGTCAAAATCAGTGTATCCCATTTCATTTAACTTCTTTGTAACATATTCAAACTTTCTAAATTGCTCTAAAGTAAAACTTTTGTCCTTTTCATCAGCTGTTGCAAAATGTGTAAAAACGCCAGTAACCTTAATGTTAGGCAGTTCAAAAATTTTCTTAATCTCCAAAATTTCATCATCATTTGGTAAAAACCCAATTCTGCTCATTCCAGTGTCAATTTTAATTTGTACATAAGCTGTTTTGCCTATCTTCCTTGCAATTTCTGACATAATTTTAGCCCTTTCAAAACTAAAAACAGTCTGGGTAAGCTCGTAATTTATAACAGTTTCTATCTGCCCTAAAACAGTGTTCCCTAAAATTAAAATAGGAACTTTAATGCTACAATTTCTAATTTGCACACCTTCGTCACAAGTTGCAACAGCAAGCTCATCAGCCCCGTTAAAAAGACAAACCTTACTAACTTCTTCTGCCCCGTGCCCATAAGCATCAGCCTTAACTACGGCAAGTAACTTTGTTTTTTCATCTAATCTTTCTTTAATAGCTCTAACATTTTTAGCTATGCTATCTAAGTTTATTTCAGCTAATAATCTGTGGTATTCATACATTAAAATCAAACTCCTACTTTTCAATCACAAATGTTTTATCATCTATTTTACAATTATAAACGAATTTGCTATATTCTGCAACAATTCTTTCTTTTCCTTCTTTGTCGTAAATAACTAGCTTAATAGGGTTTTTACTTTCGTTGTCAATCCACAATTTTTCCTTGCTAAGCATATTGTTATCTCCTGGTATAATAGCCTCTAAAACAGTGCATTTGCTTTCATCTAAACTGCTCGTTTGAACAGTTGTGTCCTTGCTTTTAACATAGTTTTCAATAAAACTAAAAAGAATAATTTCCCTTCTAGAAGCCTTGTCAGGAGGGTTAATACTAATTTGGTTTTCTTTTAAATTAGGGTTTAACTGCCAAACTAAATTTCCGTCAAATAAAACAATGTTGTTTTTGTATTGCTCAGGTGAACTAGTTTCAACTTTGTATCTTCCGTTGTTATCTGCAATTTGAGTTGTTTCATAAATAGTTTCGCCTTTGTTTGATATGTAAGTAAGTTTGCAGTCAGTGCTGTAACTTGTCATAGCCATCAGCCTGTCTTGAATACTTGGGTATTCTTTTTGCATTAAACTGCAACCACCTAATAATAAAATTAAAAAAAATAAAAATAGCCTTTTCATAATTACTCCTTCACTTTTATAGGTAATTATATGAAAAGACTATTGTCTAAATTACAATATTATTTTTTTGCTTTAGCTAACTTTTTTTCTTCCTTAGCTTTTTCCTTTTTAGCTTTTTCAGCTTTTTTCATTTCCTCTGGGCTCTTCATACCAATCATATTTGTAATATAAAGGCCAGCAACTTCAATCTTCACAGATTTTTTAGTAGGCAAAGCGTTGTACACTCTCTTGTCAGTAAGTAAAGTAAGAATTTGTGGGCCAATTTTCACCTTCACAAAATACATTTTCATAAACTTGCTCCACTTAGGTATACTATCATAAACAGCCTTTGGTAAAGATTGAACATTTGTGATTTTATCCCTAGACTTATCTATAATATAAGCAGTTTGAGTCATTTTGTACTGCTCAATCATTTCGTTTTGTTCGTTCATTCTCTTGTAAGCCTTTTTGTTAAGGAAAACAAGAATACCAGCAATACCAGCAACAATAACCATCACTAGTATAAGCCAATCACCCCAAGACATATATTATCCTCCTTTCTTAATGTATTTTACTTAATACTTAACTAAAATTATAGTTTACTTGACAGACTTTGTCAAGTAAACTATAATGAAAATAAATATTTTTTTGTTAAGGAGAATAAAAATGGCAAGAATTTCAAAAAGATTAAAAACAAAAGTTGAAAATGTGCTTTCAACTCTCGACATAATGTACCCAACAGAAGATAAATGCTATTTAAACTATTCAACTCCTTATGAACTTTTAATAGCAACAATGCTCTCAGCTCAATGCACAGATGATAGAGTAAATATGGTAACAGATAAACTTTTCAAAAAATACACAAGCCTTGAAGCTTTTGCAACAGCTAGTTTAAGCGAGCTAGAAAAAGACATTCATTCCACAGGCTTTTACCATAATAAAGCTAAAAACATAATAGCTTGTGCAAACCAGCTTTTAAACCTACATAATGGGGAAGTTCCCTCAGATATAGAGTCTTTAACAAACCTAGCTGGTGTTGGAAGAAAAACAGCAAATGTTGTAAGAACTCATATTTTCCACATTCCAAGCATAGTTGTTGACACCCATGTAAAAAGAATAAGCAAAAAAATTGGCTTTACAAAAAGTGATGACCCAGTAAAAATAGAGTTTGAACTTATGGAAATCTTCCCAAAAGACCATTGGGGAAGGTATAACACGCAAATAATTGCCCACGGAAGAACAATTTGTAAAGCAAGAAAGACAGATTGTGAAAATTGTCTTTTAAATAAAGATTGTGACTTTTATCTCAAAAAATAGCATTTATAATTTAATAAACTTTAAGTATAAAAATTGCCAACTTTCAAATAATAAAGTTGGTGATTTTTTTATGAAAGAAAAAATTTTAGGCTTTGTAACAGGTCTTTTTAATGGCTTTTTCGGTGCTGGTGGTGGCACAATTTTAGTTCCTGGTATGGAACGCTTTTTAAATATAAAACCACATAATGCCCACGCAAGTGCAATAGCAGTAATCTTTCCCCTTTCAATAATTAGTGCAATAATCTACTTTTTCAAAGTTGAACTAATGTGGCAAAACATACTTTATGTAAGCATAGGAGGTGTCATAGGAGGCTACTTGGGAGCAAATTTGTTAAATAAATTTTCCTCAAAATATTTACACATAATTTTCGGCTTTTTTATGCTTCTTGGTGCTTTCAAATCTATACTATGATAATCCAAATTTTAATAGGCTTTTTTTCAGGCATAATAAGTGGAATGGGAATAGGAGGGGGAACAATTTTAATTCCAGCTTTAACAATCTTTTTAGATATAAACCAAAAATCAGCTCAAGCAATAAATTTAATTTACTTCATACCAACTGCAATAATTTCAATCATAACACATAAAAAAAATAATAGAATAGAAAAAAATATTTTAAAACCTCTTATAATATGGGGTGTGTTGGGCTCAATAGCAGGTTCTTTTTTAATGAACTTTCTTTCCCCAGCCACTTTAAAAACTTTCTTTGGCTATTTTCTTCTCTTTTTAGGAACTTTAGAAATAATAAAAGGCATAAAACAAAAATCCAGCTAAAAAGCTGGATTTTTGTTATTTAAATTTATAAACTTCTTTACATATTTCTAAAGGATATAAACCTTCTTCACCTTTTGCAATAGGCTCAGCCCTCTTTTCAACAACATCTCCAAAATTTTCTAACATAATATGGTATGCTCTGTCGTTGTTTTCAAAATCAAGCTCAACAAAGTCCCCTTTTAAATTCACTCCGTTGTTCGCATCTGAATTTTTAATATAATCCATAACATTTTCAAACTTGTACAATTTACACTTGTTTCCATCTATTTCAATTCTGCCACAGCTTCCAACAACTTCTATTTTGTCGCTTCCCATACCCTCACCAGTTGACATAATAAAGACACCGCTTTTGTCCTCGTATTTAAATAAAATACTAGCCTCGTCCTCAACCTCAAATTCGTTGTACTTTCCATAACAAACATTTGCAACAATTTCTTTAGGCATACCAAAGACCCAACACCAAATGTCTAAAAGGTGCTGTCCTTGGTTAATTAAAGCTCCTCCGCCTTCGCCGTCCCAAGTGCTTCTCCAAGATGCTGAGTTGTGATATTTTTTTGTCCTTAAATTCTTTGTGCTTTCAAATAAAATTCTTTTAATTTCTCCAATTTCACCTTTGTCAACAGTGTCTTTCAAAAATTTGTATATAGGCTGAACTCTGTTGTTAAACATCATACAAAAAGGTAAATTCTTCCCTTTTTCATTCATTTTTTTAACTTCTTCTACATCAATGCCAGATGGCTTGTCACATAAAACAGCCTTGTTTTTTTCAAAAAATCTAATTGCTATTTCTGGGTGAGATTTGTGGTATGTTGTAATAATACCTCCATCATACTCTAAATCACTTTCCATAAGTAAATCTAAACAATCAAAAATTTTAACACCATCTAAATTTTCTTTAGCCCAATTTTGGATTTCTTCACTTCTTGCCACCACTCCAACAAGCTCTAAATTAGATATTTCTTTCCCGTAAATTAATCTTGCATATTTTTTCCCTTGTATACCAAGCCCAACAATAACTACTTTAACCACTTTAACACCCCTTTTAATCATAAAACTTGTCTTTAATAAAAATGTTTTCGCTTCCTAACATATCTATAAGCTCATTTTTTAACTCTTCAGAAATTTTAACACCTTGGTTGTTTATGTTAACTTTTTTCTCCCTGCTTTCTTCTATAAATAATATAGACCTGCTTGTGCCAATATGCCTGTCTAATATCTCCTTAATAACATTAATTCCAACTTCTCTGCCTTTAGGTATTCTAATCCAAATCTCCTTTAACTTTTCCACTAAAGAATCTAAATTGTAAATTTCTTGGCTAATAACCTTAGATTGTTGGTCCTCTGCAATTGAAGCCCTGCCGTTAATAACAACTATTTCTTCTTCCTTTAAAATGTCCATAAATTTTTGGTAAGTGTTAGGGAAAATAATAACCTCAATACTTCCATAAATATCTTCAACAGTAATAAAAGCCATAATTTGGTTGTTTTTTGTAAACTTTGTCACAACATTTGATATAAAGCCAGCAATAATAATATTTTCGTTGTCTTTAACCTTTGATGGGTTTACAAAATCATTTTCATCAACAGGAAAATCAATAGTAGTTCTGCTAATATATCTGCTAATTTTCCCCCAATACTTGTCAAGAGGGTTTCCACTAATGTAAACACCTAATATCTCCTTTTCCTGAGAATATTTGTATTTATCAGCAAACTCTTCAATTTCTCTTAAATTGTCCTTAATATTTTTAATATTTTCTTCTTCGCTTGCAAGTCCAAAAAGGTCAATTTGCCCTAAAATGTTGTTTTTGGCATTGTTTTTAACGCCCTCGTAAATTGATAAATAAATGTCCATATATTGGCTTCTTTTTCCTCCAAGCGAATCAAAAGCCCCACATAAAATAAGGTTTTCAATAGCCCTTGTGTTTAAAATGCTATACATTCTGTTTATAAAATCAGTTAATGAAAGAAATTCGCCATTTTTCTCCCTTTCCTCAACTATTGCATCTATAATGTTTTTGCCAACCGACTTAACAGCAGATAAACAAAATAAAATTCCGTCGTCACAAGTTGAAAAATTGCTAAACCCTTTGTTAATATCTGGAGGTAACACAGCTATACCCATTTGCTTGCAAGCCCCTATATAGGCAGACACCTTGTCAGGGTTTCCAATAACACTTGTCATTAAAGCTGCCATAAACTCCTTTGGATAATAATATTTTAACCAAGCTGTTTGGTAACCAACAACAGCATAACAAGCAGCGTGAGATTTGTTAAAAGCATACTTAGCAAAATCAGTCATATCATCAAATATGTCGCTTGCAATATCTGCTGGTATACCGTTTCTAACACAGCCCATAACATCTTCATCGCCGTTAATAAACTTTTCTCTTTCTTTTGCCATAACGTCAGCTTTTTTCTTAGACATAGCCCTTCTAACCATATCACTTCGCCCAAGAGAATACCCCGCTAAATCTCTAACAATTTGCATAACCTGCTCTTGATATACAATACAGCCATAAGTTTCTTTTAAAATTGGCTCAAGTAATGGATGCTTGTATTTAACATTGGCTCTGTCGTTTTTGCCTTTAATATATTGAGGAATAAATTCCATAGGTCCTGGTCTGTAAAGAGATATTCCAGCAATAATGTCGTCAATACTTTCTGGCTTTAATTCTTTCATAAAGTTTGTCATACCTGGGCTTTCAAGCTGGAAAACACCCTCAGTTTTTCCACTTGATAACATATTGTAAACTTTTATGTCGTCATAATCAATGTTGTCGCCATTGTAGTTTGTGCCATATTTTCTGTTAATTTCTTTAAACGCATTTTGAATAACAGTTAAAGTTCTAAGCCCTAAAAAGTCCATTTTTAAAAGTCCAAGCTCCTCACAAGTTGTCATAACAAATTGAGTAGTAATAGAGCCGTCTTTAACGTTTAAGTTTAACGGAACATAATCTAAAATAGGCTTGTCAGAAATAATAACACCAGCCGCGTGAGTTGATGTATGCCTAGGAAGCCCTTCAAGCTTTCTACTCATATCAATAATTTGCTTAACTTGAGCTTCATCTTGATAAATCTTAGCTAATTCAGCGTTTTTCTCTAAAGCCTTGTCAATAGTAATGTTTAACTCGTTAGGTATCATCTTTGCAAGCCTGTCACCCTCAGAATAAGGTAAATCTAAAGCCCTTGTAACATCTCTAATAGCATTTTTTGCAGCCAATGTACCAAATGTAATAATTTGAGCAACCTGCTCTATTCCATATTTTTCAATAACATAGTTAATTACCTCTGGCCTTCTTTCATAACAAAAATCAATATCAATATCAGGCATTGTAACTCTTTCAGGGTTTAAAAATCTTTCAAAAATTAGGTTGTACTTAATAGGGTCAATATCTGTTATTCTAAGAGAATAGGCAACAATAGAACCAGCTGCACTACCTCGTCCTGGTCCAACAGCAATTCCGTTGTCCTTTGCATATTTAATAAAATCCCAAACAATTAAAAAGTACTCAATAAAACCCATAGAAGAAATAGTTTCAATTTCGTAATCTAGCCTGCTTTTTAATTCCTCGTTGATATATCCATATCTTTCTTTAACCCCGTCTTCACATAACTTTCTTAAATACGATAAAGGCGTAAAACCCTCTGGAACATCAAATTTAGGCAATTTATATTTGTGAAATTCAAAATTAACATCACACATTTGAGCAATTTTGTAAGTGTTTTCACAAGCCCTTTTAGCATAAGGAAACAAAGCATACATCTGTTCAGGTGACTTTAAGTAAAATTGCCCACCTTCGTATCTCATTCTGTTCGGTGTGTTTATAGTAACACCAGTTTGTATACATAACAATAAATCGTGAGCTTTAGCATCTTCAGCGTTAATATAATGCAAATCGTTTGTAGCTACAATGTCAATCTCACTTTCTTGATGTATCCTAAGCAACGCTTGGTTAACTTCTCTTTGTTCAGCTAAGCCGTGGTCCTGTAACTCTAAATAGAAATCTTCTCCAAAAATCTCTTTGTATTTTAAAGCCATTTCCTTTGCTCTCTCGTATCCGTATCTAATATAATTTCTAGCTACTGGTCCAGCTAAACAAGCACTAAGAGCAATAATTCCATCGTGATATTTTTCTAAAAGCTCAAAATCAATTCTAGGCTTTTTGTAAAAACCCTCTGTAAAACCGTAAGATACCATTTTAATTAAATTTTCATATCCCTTGTTGTTTTTAGCTAAAAGAACTAAATGATAATAAAAATTTTCTTGAGATGCCTCTTTGTCAAACCTAGACCTGCTTGCAACATAAACCTCGCAACCTATAATAGGCTTAATTCCTTCTTCTAAACAAGCCTTGTAAAAGTCTATACAGCCATACATAACACCGTGGTCAGTTATTGCAAGAGAGTCCATACCAAGTTCCTTGCATCTTTTAACTAAATCTTTAATTTTAGCAGACCCATCTAAAAGGCTATACTCTGTGTGGGTGTGCAAATGTGTAAAATTTAGTTTATCACTCATATTCTACCTCGCAATCTATAAAAAAACGGAATAGGAAAAACCTATTCCGCTAATTTTTTATTCTTCTTCTTCAAATTCAAACTCAAATTCTTCTTCAAAATCTTCATCAAATTCTTCTTCATTTTCAAGAATTTCATCAATAGCAGAAATTACATCTTGAAATTCTTCGTCAGATTCAATATTTCTAAGCTCAAAACCATCTTCGTTTTCAACCTCAGCATACTCATAAACAAATGATTCTTCGCCATCTTCTGAAACTAAAGCAATATATTCTTTGTTAGGATATTCATCAATTTCAAAAGTTCCAAGAACAATACACTTAACTTCTGTGTTATCCTCTAACTGTAATGTCATATATTGAATGTCGTGGTCGTGATTATGTCCGCAACCGCAGCCACCCTCGTGGTCGTGGTTGTGTCCACAGCCGCAGCCTCCTTCGTGGTCGTGGTTATGTCCACAGCCACAGCCCATTTTCTCTATCTCGCTCATTAATACTTACCTCCTTGTTTTTTAATAACTTGATTATAACACTATTGTCCCAAAAATACAACTAGATATTATATAAATTTATATTAAATTTTACACATTTTTATCCTTTTTGTCTTTGTAATTTTCCATCTCACTATCTAGCTTTTTTCTAATGTTTCTGGTAAATAAACACAAAATTCCGCCACCAATAACAATAACTAAAATAAAAAGACCAATAAATAAAGATATACACTCAACACTAAGCCCCATATCATTAAGACTTAAAATATAAAAACTAATAATAAAAATAAAAACTAAAAAACAAATAGCATAAAGTTTAAAATTCTTCATATTTAGCCTCCTTACCTAATCCAATAATAACACATAATGTTTAACAAGTAAACAAAACTATTTATGAATAAATTGACAAAAAAAGACCGTTGTAAAAACAACGGTCAATAATATAAGATGTATAAATTACTTTAAAGTTACCTTAGCGCCAACTTCTTCAAGCTTAGCCTTGATAGCATCAGCATCTTCCTTAGATACAGCTTCCTTAAGAACCTTAGGAGCGCCATCAACAACTTCCTTAGCTTCCTTAAGACCAAGACCAGTGATTTCTCTAACAACCTTGATAACCTTAACCTTTTCGCCACCTACTTCAGTTAACTCAACGTCAAATTCGCTCTTTTCTTCTTCAGCAGCACCAGCGCCAGCACCAGCAGCAGCAACAACCATACCAGCTGCAGCAGAAACACCAAATTCTTCTTCAGCAGCCTTTACTAAATCATTAAGTTCAAGAACAGTAAGTTCTTTAACAGCAGCAATAATTTCTTCAATAGATAACTTAGCCATTTTAATATCCTCCATAAATCAAATTAATATTTTTAGTCAATCTTTTTATGCACAGATTAAGCCTCTGTAACTTCGCCGTCCTTTTCTGCAATAGCTTTGATAACTCTTGCAAAAGAACCCATAGGAGACTTGAAGCTTCCCAATAACTTTGAAAGAAGAACCTCTCTTGATGGAATATCAGCAACTTCAGCCATACCCTTAGCATCATAACAAGTACCCTCAATAACACCAGCCTTGAATTCAAGAGCCTTAGCACCCTTCATAAACTTGTTAATGATAGATGCAGCAACAGTTGGGTCCTCATAACAAATAGCAATAGCACTAGGACCTTCAAAATAATCCTTTAAGCCCTCAAACTGAGTGCCCTCTACTGCTAAATTCATCATAGTGTTTTTGTAAACCTTGTAATCAACGCCAGCCTCTCTTAACTGCTTACGAAGGTCAGTATCCTGAGCAACGCTAAGACCTCTAGCATCAACTAAAACTGCAGAAGTAGCCTTTTCAAGCTTTTCCTTAATTTCGTTTACAACAACTTGCTTTTCAGCGATTTTAGCCATTATTTACACCTCCTATATTATTTATAAGCCGTATAAAAAAACTCCCTGCATAGACAGGGAGGTACAATACAAAACAAATGTATCCTCGGCAGGTAGTAAACTTTACGACAAATGTCACCTGCTGTCTACGGCACTTTAATTATTTTAACATTAAAATTTAAATATGTCAAGCCTTTTTTAACTATTTTTCAATTTTAATATATTTTTTAATAGCTAACATAAAGTCTTTTTTAAGTGCAAGGCTGTTTCCACCGTTGTCAATTAAAAGTCCAGCATAATTTGCACTTTCAATGTTTAAAATTCCACAAACATCGTTGTAGTTAAGTTCTAAAAACTGAACATCTTCTCTCCATCTACCAATAGCGTCAAGGCTTGAAAAAACCATTAAATAACTACCATTGCTAGAATTAACAGAATAATAACCCATTTTATAAATATTATGAGTTTGAGCGTCAGCCTCAATAATTGTTGGAACAAAGTATTTGCTTTGATAAAGCTCTAAAATAAGCTCCTCTTTGTTTTCTTTGCTAGAATTTTCCTTAACTTTAGCTATACTCAATGCTAACTTGCTACTCATCAAAACACCTCTACTTCCTATAAAAAGGCTCAACACCTTCTATATATTTTTTAGCCACCTTGTCAAATGAAGGCATAAGGCCAATAGTTTCGCCTTCCTCCATAACCTTGTGGGCTGCTGCTGCTATTTTGTCAAAAATTTGCTTTAAATTTCCATCTTTAGAAAAATCCACAACTAAAACAGCAGTTGGCTTTTCTTCGCCTTTTCTAATAGTTTGCATATAATAAGCACAATTAATATAGTCTTGAGTTTTAAAATATTCGCACAATGAGTTAACAACTTTGCTAGGTGGGTTTAAAACTGGCATAAGCCCCATATTATCCTTTGTTTGAACTCTTTCTGGAGTAATCATAACATTAGGATTTCTAGCGTTGTCAATGCTTTGAATAAGACTTTTTTGAACAGCCATATTGCAACCTAATGGGTCAATAACAAAACCAGCGTAATCTTCTATTTTAAGCGTTAAAGCCTTAACATCGTTGTAATTTCTAACAATATACATCTTGTTAGAATTTTTATTCCACTTTTCAAGTTCTTCAACAGAAGTAAACACAACTAAATAAATAAGGTCTTTACTTGTTTTCATAGAAAAATATCTAATAGTTGCATCACTTGCAATTTTCCCTTCAATAGGTACAGGGTAAATGTCCACAGGCAAAATAAACTTAGCCTCAACAAGCCTGTTTAAAAACCATAACCTGTTTTCAGGCGTCATATTTTCCTTCATTCTAACCATAGCATCTATAAACGAGCTGTTATCCATAGGAATATTCATTTTAAAAACCCCTTTTTAATTAATTGTTTTTAGGAAGCATTTCCTCTCTAGTTATAGCCACATTTTCACCCTTAGCGTCAATAATAAAGCCATTTAAATTACTACCTTCTTTAATAACAATGTCCCTAATAATGCTAAATGGGTGCTGAACAGCAATAATGTCCTCTCTTTCGCCATAACACTTTTCAAGTTCAGTTGGAGAAGTGAATGTAGCTAAAAACCTTCTTCCACTTGGAGTGCTTAAAGCACAATACTTGCCAGATTTTTCGTTGCCTTCAGTTTTGTCAATTGCAATAGGAACATAGAAAGTGCTTTCTACAACAGCCTTGTAAAACTCCTCCTGAAAAATAACAGTTTTAACCGCCTTAAACTGCTTCATAGCCTCAACAAGCTTATTATTATTTGTATTCATATTTATACCTCACATTTAATTAATTTTCATTATTATTTTCTGCCTAAAACATCGTCAATAACATCTTTAACAGTTGAAATCTTATCAATTTTGTAAACATTTTCGCCACAAAAAACTAAAGCATTGTCAATATCACCATTAGCTCCGTTAAAAAGTGCGCTTGATATACAATATGGTATAGTTTTAGGGTCACAATGAACAAGACATTTAAAACATCTAGTAACTTTACAACCCTCTGGCACAATGTCTTTCATAAAGTGGTTGTTTAAAGCTCTTCCTGGCATACCCACAGGACTTTTAACAATTTTAACATCTTCCTTTGTGGCTTTAACATAAGCTTCTTTAAACTTAATGTCAGCATCACATTCTTTGGTTGCAACAAACCTAGTAGCCATTTGAACAGCGTCAAGCCCTAAATCCTCTAAATAATGCTTGCAGTCTTCTCTGCTAAATACGCCGCCACCAAATGCAACTGGTATTTTTTTGCCAAACATTTCTTCATACTCTTTTTTAGTTTCAATAATTTTTAAAATTTCATCGTCAAAATTTTCAATTTCTAAAACTTCATCTGCCTTAAAACCTAAATGCCCACCAGCTTTTGGTCCTTCAATAATTATAAGGTCAGGGCATTTGTTATACTTTTTAGCCCAGCGAGAACAAATAACCTTGCAAGCCTTTGCAGATGAAACAATAGGAGCTAACTTAATGCTAGAGCCCTCTGCAAATTTAGGTAAATCTAAAGGTAATCCAGCACCTGAAATAATGATGTCTGCTCCACTTTCAATACAACACTTAACATAATCCTCGTAATGAGTTACAGCCACCATAATGTTAACACCAATAATACCGCCATTAGATTCTTCTTTTGCAAGTTTAATCTCTCTTGATAAAGCTCTAATATTAGCTTCAAATGTATTTTTGTAAAAATCAGGCTCTCTAAACCCAGGTTGAGCTGCAGAAATAACGCCAATCCCGCCTTCTCTAGCAACAGCTGAAGCGAGTTTGTGCAAACTAATGCCAACGCCCATACCACCTTGAATTATAGGTGCATCTGCAACTAAATCTCCAATTATCAATTTTTTCATTAAAATTACCTCATTCTATATTTAAATAACTATCGCCATAAATACAATCATTTAATCTATACTTTTTAATTATAACATCTTATAATACTTTTGTCTATAACTTTTGACATAATTAAAATATTGTTGTATACTAAAATCATTCTAAAAAGGAGATTTTTTTATGATAAAACACAACTTTCTAAATAAAATAGATACTATAATCATAATTTTGTTAATTTCTTTTTCCTTAATCTTTTATCTTGTATACAACTTTTCATCAAATAATAATAATCAAATAGTAAAAATTAAATATAATAATAAAATAATAAAAGAACTGCCTCTAAATATAGACACAATGTTTTCCCCAATAGATGGAGTTGTAATAGAAATAAAAGACAATAAAGCCCACTTTAAACATTCTAATTGCCAAGATAAAGTCTGTGTAAACACTGGTTGGGTTTCAAAACAAGGTCAAACAGCTATTTGCCTGCCAAATAAAATCTCAATCCAAATTTCATCTTCTATAACAGACATAGACACACAAATATAAGGAGGTAAAATATGAAAAACTTTTCTAAGGCAAAATATATATCTTATCTGTCAATTATGCTAACTTTAATTGTCGTTTTGTCTTTTTTAGAATCTATGCTTCCGCCAACTCCCTTTTTGCCTCCTGGGGTAAAACTTGGCCTTTCAAACATAGTAACAATGTTTGTTCTTCTTTTTATGGGTAAAAAAGAAGCCTTTTCTCTAACAATAGCAAAATCAGTTTTTGTCTTTTTAACAAGAGGCTTCACATCAGGTGTTTTAAGTTTAAGCGGTGGCTTTTTATCTATATTAGTTATTATCTTGCTTTCAACAGCCTTTAAACAAAAAATTTCCTACCTTCTTTTAAGCGTCTTTGGGGCAATTTTCCATAACATAGGCCAGTTAATAGCTGTAACATTAATTTTAGATAATCTCTACACTCTCTACTTTCTCCCAGTGCTAATTGTTTCTGGCGTATTTATGGGCACAATAACTGGTGTCCTTTTAAAACAACTGCTTCCAATTTTAAAATATCCAATAAAGGAGTTAAAAAAATGAAAAAACTTTTACTCTTTGCTTTTATTCTAATGCTTTTTACTGGTTGCTCAAAACAAAAAAAATATGACTATACTTACTTTGATGTTTTTGACACATATAGCACCTTAACTATATATTCAAATAAACCAAAAGATGAGGTTGATAAAATAAATAACCAGCTCCATTTAGAACTTCAAAACCTCCATAAACTGTTTGATATATATAATAACTACGAAAATATGAATAACCTTAAAACTGTAAATGATAATGCAGGCATAAAACCTGTCATAGTAGATAAAAAACTTTTAGACCTAATAGAATATGGAAAAAATGCCTATTCTTTAACCGATGGCAATTTAAACATAGCAATGGGTTCAGTTTTAAAAATATGGCATACCTGCCGTGAAAATGCAAACAACGGTAATTTGCCTTCAATTCCATCTTTTGAAACACTTAATTTAGCCTCAAAAAACACAGATATAAACTCTATAATAATAGATAAAAACCTTTCAACTATCTACATTTCAAACCCTAACACATCTATTGATGTTGGAAGCATAGCAAAAGGCTATTGTGCAGATTATGGAATAGAATTTTTAAAAGAAAAAGGTGTAGATATAGCCCTTTTAAACTTAGGCGGGAATGTAAAGTCTTTAAATAATAATTTAAAAGAAACTTTCACAGTTGGTGTCATTTCCCCAAATAATTCCGAACAGTTTGTAGATAAAGTGAAAATAAGTAATCAATCTGCTGTGTCAAGTGGAAACTATCAAAGGTTTTTTGAATATAACGGCGAAAAATATCACCACATAATAGATCCTAAAACCCTTTATCCAGCAAACAATAATAAATCAGTAACAATAGTTTCAAACTCGTCTTTAACAGCTGATACCTTTTCAACAACTCTTTTCATTCTCCCATACGAACAAGGGAAAGAACTTGCAAAAAAACATAATCTCTCTGTAATTTGGGTGGATATAAACAATAAAGTTTATAAAACCGAAAATTTACAGTAAAAAAAGATGTTATACACTGTATAACATCTTTTTGTTATATAAAAGCAAATTACAATCTTAAACAAATTAAGCCATCTTGTTTACAGCTTTAGCAAGTCTAGACTTCTTTCTAGAAGCGTTGTTCTTGTGAAGAATACCCTTAGTGCAAGCCATATCAATTGCCTTGTTAGCACCCTTTAAAGCCTCAACTGCAACAGCCTTGTCGCCAGCGTTAACAGCGTTAACAACCTTCTTCATAGCTGTCTTAGTAGCAGATGCAACCATCTTGTTTCTTAAAGTTTTCTTCTTAATAACTAAAATTCTTTTCTTTGCAGACTTAATATTTGCCATTAAAGTTTCCTCCTAAATAATCCAATCAAATATAATATAATCAATCTTTATGCAATTTGAACTTAGAGGGGTTTAGAACGATACAGAACGACTGCATCAACAAATTACACTCCCATTATTATATATTATTTTCTTATATTTGTCAATGTATAATTTAACAAAATTTAATAAAAACTATTATATAAAATATACAAAAAGGAGAATAAAAATGAAATTTTCACCCTATACAGACCTAGCCCTAGAAATAGCAGAATTAGTGTCTAAACAAACTCCCTTTGACGGAGTTGAAATGCTAACAGAAAAACCAAAACTTGATAACACAACAATAACAGTTGTTAAAATCACAAACGAAAATGGCATAAAACAAATGAATAAACCTAAAGGTAGCTATATAACTTTAGAAAGTAGCTATATAAAAGAAAACGAAATTAATGCCCATCAAGAACTTATAGCTATTTTGTCAAAACATATTAAAAGCCTTTGCCCCCAAAATTTAAACACAGTTTTGGTAATTGGCCTTGGAAACATCTATGTCACACCAGATTCGTTAGGTCCAAAAGTAATTGAAAAAATTTTAGTAACAAGACATATAAAAGAAACAGTACCAAATGACATAGCAAATAAAGTTTTGTCTGTTTCTGCCCTAGCTCCTGGTGTAATGGGAATGACAGGCATAGAAACCTTTGAAGTTGTAAAAGGTGTAACAGATAGAGTAAAGCCTGATTTGGTAATAGCAATAGACGCTTTGGCAGCTAGAAAAGTATCTAGAGTAAATTCCACAATCCAGCTTTCAGACACAGGTGTTGCTCCTGGAGCAGGTGTGGGAAATAAAAGAAAAGAAATAAGCAATAAAACTCTAGGCGTTCCAGTAATAGCCATTGGAGTTCCAACAGTAGTTGATGCTGCAACTCTTGCAAATGACACAATAGAAAACCTTGTTAACGCTCTTTTAAATAGTTCAAATAAAAATAGTAGCTTTTATAAAATGCTACAATCTATGCAACAAGAAGATAAATATAATTTAATAAAAGAAGTCTTAGACCCCTACTCAGAAAATATGTTTGTAACACCAAAAGAAGTAGATGCTGTAATAGAAAATCTTGTAAATATAATCTCAAATAGCATAAACATAGCAATACACCCTGGAATTAATTTAGATGATATAAATAAATATAAGTTTTAAAAAAGGTCAGCTTACAGCTGACCTTAAAATTTAATTGCTATGGTATCTAGATATATTCATAAGTATTCCCATAGACCCTAACATCATAACTAAAGATGTACCACCATAACTAATAAATGGCAGAGGAATACCTGTGTTTGGTATAGTGTTTGTAACAACAGCTATGTTAATAATAACTTGAATTGCTATCATAGATGCAATACCAAGAGAAATAATCATAGCAAATGTGTCGTTTACATTTCTAATTGCTATGTAAATACAACGCCAAATTAAAATAATAAAAATTGTAACCACCATAGCTGCCCCAATCCAGCCAAGCTCCTCGCAAATAATGGCAAATATAATGTCGTTTTGAGCTTCTGGCATATATCCAAGCTTTTGCCTTGACCCCCCTATACCAAGTCCAAACATACCGCCACTACCAACAGAATATAGAGATTGAAGCACCTGAAAACCTTTTTCGTTTTTAACGGCTTCAGGGTTAAGCCAAGCCTGAACTCTGTCACTTCTCCAAGAAAAGAAAGTTGCAAATATTACGCCAACAAAACCAATACCACCTGTAACTAATGAATATATTAATTTAGGCGAGCAGACAAATAATAAAATAACTGAAATACCACCAATAACAATTGCAGTACTTAAGTTTTCAATGCCAACAAGTAAAGTTGGAAAACCAATAATTGCAAAATATTTAATAACGCCTTCTTTTTGGTCTAACATTTTAGGGTTGTTGTCTAAAATAGCAGCAATAGTCACAATCAATGCAAACTTAGCAATTTCAGATGGCTGGAACTGAAAACCAAACTTTAACCATCTTCTAGCGCCATTTACCTCTACACCTAACGGAGTAAAAACTAATAACAAAAGTATAATCGATGTAAAATATAAAGGCTTAATCCATTTTTTAATAACTTCGTAATTAACTCTTGATGTAAAAAACATAACAATAAAGCCAACAAAAGCAAAAAACAAATTCTTTTTCAAATATGAATACATATCAGCATTTTCCCCTTGCCCAGCTGTATAGTAACTAGAACTAAAAACCATTATAATTCCAATAAAAACCAAAAGTATAACACAAAGCAAAATAACATAATCAATTTGCCCTTTGTATTTAACCTTAACTTGGCTGTTCTCTATCCTATTCTTATCATACAAATTACCACTTCTGTTTCCGTTAAATTGTGGCCTTTGCCTGTTAAAATTATCCATTTAAATCACCAATCTTTAATTATTTCAAACCATTAACAAACTCTTTAAATATTTCTCCTCTTTCTTCATAAGAACTAAACATATCCCAACTAGCACAAGCAGGGGATAATAAGACACATTCGCCTTTTTCAGCGTTTTTGTAACAAATCTTAATTGCATCTTCAAAACTTTCAACAACACTAAAGTTTTCAAAGCCACTTTCTTTTAAAGTTTCAGCAATTTTTTCCTTAACTTCACCTATAATAGCAACAAATTTAACCCTGCCTTTAAACTCGTCAACTAACTCTTTAAAATCAGACCCCTTGTCATAACCTCCTGCTATAAGACAAATAGGGCTTCTCATAGCTCTAATAGCTTTAATTGAAGCATCAGGGTTAGTTCCTTTTGAATCGTTGTAAAACTCAACTCCATTTACAGTTTTAACATACTCAATTCTGTGTTCAACAGCAGTAAATTTATGTAAAACATCTCTAATAATTTCAATTGGCACTCCAACGCTTAAACAACACCCAATAGCTGCCATAGCATTTTCTACGTTGTGAGAACCAAGAATTTTCAACTTGTCTATGTCAATAACCTTTTCCTTAATTCCAAAAGCATTAACAAAAATACTCTTTTCATCAGAATATATGCCACTTTCTAAAACCTTGTTGTAAGCAAAATAAATAACCTTAGCCTTTGTTGTTTCTGCCATATTTCTTGTAGCTAAATCATTGTAGTTTAATATAGCAAAATCATTCTCGTCTTGGTTTTCAAAAATTCTTTCTTTCGCTAAAATATAGTTTTCTAAACTGTGGTGTCTGTTTAAATGGTCAGGAGTAATGTTTAAAACAGCACTCACCTTTGGTTTAAACTCAACTATACTCTCAAGCTGAAAACTAGAAAGCTCAGCAACAACAATGTCCTCTTTTTCAGTTTCTAAAGTTATGTCAGCAAAGGGGTTTCCTATGTTTCCAACAACATAAGTCTTTTTGAAATACTCTTTGCATATTTCTCCAACTAAAGTAGTTGTTGTAGTTTTTCCATTAGTTCCTGTAATACCAATTATATTTGCTTTGCAAAAATAATATGCAAGTTCAATTTCGCCAATAACTTTAATTCCCTTTTCTCTTGCTTTTTCCACAAAAGGTAAGTCCGTTGGAACACCAGGGCTCATAACTAAAAGCTCGTTTTGTTCAATAATGTCGTCAGGGTTTTTCCCTAAATATAATAAAATGCCCTCTTTTTCAAGCTCGTTAATAACATCTCCAAGCTCTTCTCTGCTTTTAGCATCTTGAATTGTAACAATAGCTCCTAGCTTTTTTAATAACCTAGCAGCAGATATTCCACTTTTTGCAACTCCGCTAACTAAAACTTTTTTGTTCTCAAAATTCATTAGTATGCCCCCTAATTATAAGAAATTCCTACAAGCTGCAAAACCTATAAGACACATAACAGCAGTCACAATCCAAAATAGCTGCACAACCTTTATACCCTCAAGCCCTGAAAGCTCAAAATGGTGGTGAATTGGAGCCATTTTAAAAATTCTTTTGCCTTTAGTAATCTTAAAATATCCCACTTGTAAAATAACAGATATACTTTCGCAAACATATATAAAACCAACAATAACAAGTAAAATAGGCATTTTTGTTAAAATAGCAACACTTGCAACAAAACCACCTAAAGCTAAAGAACCTGTGTCGCCCATAAACACTTTAGCAGGGTGAGAGTTAAACACTAAAAATCCAAGTAATGCACCAATCATAGCTCCACTAACGTAAGTAAGACCCATCTTGCCAGATGCATATGCAATAAACATAAAAAACATAGCCACTAAAACTGTAACACCTGATGCAAGTCCGTCAAGTCCGTCAGTTAAATTCACGCTGTTAACAGTACCCACCATAACAAAAAACAAAAATGGAGCGTATAATATTCCTAAATCAATGTAATATCCATTAGTAAAAGGAACATATATATCAGTTCCTATGCCTGATTTTACAATAAAGATATAAAATAAAACAGTAACAATAAGCTGGAAAATAATTTTTTGTAAAGGTTTTAAACCCTCGTTTTGCTTTTTAACCACCTTCAAAAAGTCGTCAATAAAGCCAACAACTCCGTATCCAATAGTAATAAGAACAACAGCCACAGCCTCATAATTGCCTTTTGCAAATAACAAGGCTGAAACAATAAAACCTATTAATATCATAACACCACCCATAGTTGGCGTGCCCTCTTTTTTCTTGTGAGATTGAGGCCCTTCTTCCCTAATAGGCTGGCCAAATTTCATTCTATGTAAAATTGGTATAACAATAGGGCAAATAATAACTGTAATAATAAAAGATGCTAAAATAGCAAAAATCACATTAAAAAATTGACTGTTCATCACTTCACACTCCTTAGTCTATCTATAACTTTTTCAAAATGCATACCCCTTGAAGCCTTAACTAAAATATTAGCATTTTTCGGAAGCACTCTTTCCATAGCAGAGAAAAACTCGTCAATAGTTTTAAAATATGATACTTCGCCACCACCTATTGCAATAGCTGCCTCATACATATTTTCACACATATCTCCAATACATATTAAATAATCAACGCCTTTGCTAAGGGCATACCTTCCAACCTCAGCGTGATATTTTGGAGAATTTTCTCCAAGCTCAAACATATCTCCAAGTATACAACAGCTAACACCTTTACAAGAAATCAAAACATCAATAGCAGCCTTCATAGATTGAGGGTTTGCATTGTATGCGTCGTTAATAATTGTATATTTTTCATCTTCAATAATGTCCATTCTCATAGCAGTTGGGTGAAAACATTCAATACCAGATTTAATTTCTTCAGCACTTAAACCTAAACTTCTGCCAACTGCGGCAGCAAATAAAGCGTTTTTCACCATATGCTTTCCAGGTATAGGAATGTCAACTTCAACTAGAACAGAATTGTCATCTAAATGAATAACACAACTAATTCCGTTTAAACCTTTTTCAACAACATCACTAGCATAAACTTCTGCAAACTCGTTCATACTGCAATAACAAAGGTTTTTGTACTTTCTTGCAATAGTAACTAACTTGTCATCATCACCATTTAATATTTTCAAACTATCTTCACTCATATGGTTAAAAACTTCACATTTAGCCTTTAAAATTCCATCTCTGCTACCCAAATTTTCAATGTGAGATACACCAATGTTTGTAATAATAGCAATGTCAGGTAAAGCAATAGAGCTAAGGTAGTCAATTTCATCAAAATGGTTCATACCCATTTCAATAACCGCAACTTCAGTATCCCTTTCAATGTTAAAAATTGTTAAAGGAACACCAATGTCATTGTTGTAATTTCCTTGAGTTTTAACAGTTTTAAATTTTCTACTAAGAACAGATGCAACAATATCTTTAGTTGTTGTCTTTCCAACACTTCCAGTAATTGCAACAACCTTTAAATTTTCAAGGCTTTTTCTATAATACCTTGCAATATCTCCAAGAGCTAACCTAGTGTCTTTAACTAAAATGTAAGGCACAGGGTATATACCCTCCTTTTCAGTCAAAATAGCAACTGCACCTTCAGCACAAGCCATTTGAATAAAATCGTGCCCATCAAATTTGTCACCCTTTAAAGGAACATAAAGACAGTTCTCGCCAATATCCCTTGAATCTCTTGAAATAGAGTTAATAACTATGTCCTCTCCAAATAATCTACCACCAATATTTTCAGCAATTTCTCTTAAACATAAATTCATAAAACCTACTCTCCCAAAATTTCTCTTGCAACTTCAGCATCATCAAAATGAATTGTCTTATCCCCAATAATTTGGTAATCTTCGTGACCTTTTCCAGCAATTATAATGCTATCGTTTTCCTTAGCCATTTCAATAGCCACTTTAATTGCTTCTTTCCTGTCTACAACCATTTTGTATTCTTTGTTTAAAGGTTTAACACCAACTTCAATTTCCTTTAAAATATCTTCAGGCTTTTCAGAACGTGGGTTGTCAGATGTAATAATTGCAATATCACCAAGCCTTGCCACAATCTCGCCCATAATAGGACGCTTCGTTCTATCTCTGTCGCCACCGCAACCAAACACAGTTATAACTCTGCCCTTTGTAAACTCTCTAACTGCATTAATAATGTTTTCAAGTCCGTCAGGAGTGTGAGCATAGTCCACAATAACATTAAACCCTTTGTTGTTAGGAATGTTTTGAATTCTTCCAGGCACACCCTTAATGTTTTTAATACCGTTTTTAATGTCCTCAATATCATATCCCATAGCAACCATAGAACTTATGCAAGCTAAAGCGTTGTAAACACTAAACCTTCCAGCAACTCCAAGCTCAAAGTCAACATACTTGCCGTCAATTTTAACACTAAATTTAACTCTGTCCATAAGGTATTCTATCTTTTCTGCCCTAAAGTCGCATTCGCTATCAATTCCATAAGTGTAAACTTTGCAACTAGCCTTTTCAATCATTCTCTTAGCCCAGCTGTCGTCTTTGTTTATAACCCCAATTTCACACATATTAAACAATTTAGCCTTTGCATCGCAATAATTTTCCATAGTCTTGTGAAAATCTAAATGGTCTTGCGTAAGGTTTGTAAAAACACCCACCTTAAAATCAATTCCATCAACTTTGTTTAGCTCAAGAGCGTGGGAAGAAACTTCCATAATAACATCTTCACAGCCCTCGTCAGCCATAATCTTAAGCATTTGGTTTAGCTCAATAGTGTCTGGTGTTGTGCTTGTAGCAAAATCAATATCTCTCTTTTTTCCATCAATTCTAATTTCAACAGTTCCAATAACAGCAGTTTTTCTCTTAATATAATTTAAAACAGACTCAATAAAATAAGTTGTGCTTGTTTTGCCGTTTGTTCCTGTCACACCAATCATATTTAAGCCTTTGCTTGGGTTTTCATAAAAATTGCTAGCTATTTTTGCTAAAGCCTTCCTTGAATTTTCAACTTTAAAAATAACCACATCACTTGGCACATTTTCAATGTCCTTTTCCACAACAATAGCCTTGCAACCACTTTCAATAACGTTTCCAATAAATTTGTGTGCATCAACATTTAAACCAACAATAGCAACAAAAAGCGAATTGCTACCAGCTTTTCTTGAGTTAATAGTGATGCTTTCAATTTCTTGGCTTAAATTATCACCATTAATAATAACGCCATCTACATTTTTAAAAATTTCACTTAATTTCAAAAACAACACTCCTATCTATATAAACATTGTTAAATATCAAAACCTAATATTTACATTATACACCATTTTAGCTTTTATGTATATAGTAGAATTTTACTATTTTAAAACAAAATAATAGCCTTTCTTTTAAATATAAAAGTAAATAAAGCCTTTAAAAAACTAACTAACAATTTTTTAAAGGCAGTAACTTTTTTAATCAAGATATAAAATAACTTTCGACCCAAAATTTATTTCAACATCACTAGGAGGAAATTGAGATTTAATACTATCTCCCTCCCCTTCAATTTCATACTCAATTTTTAGCTCAGAAAGTGCTTTCTTTCCCTCCTCTAAACTCATACCTATAAGCTTTGGCATAATAATAGTCTTTGTTTCGTCAAGCTCCATTTCCTTTTCGTTGTAAATAGGCTCAATTTTTAAATAAGGTAAAGCGTTTGTTAAAAGCTCTTTCATAACAGGCCCAGCAACCTGCCCCCCGTAATAAACTCCTTTAGGCTCGTCAATTAAAACAATAGATATAACTTTAGGGTTTTCAGCTGGAGCAAAGGCACAAAAACTAGCAATATACTTTCCACTTCTTCTAGGCAATTTTTCACTTGTAGCAGTCTTTCCACCAATTCTATAACCAGGTATGTAAGTTTTGTTTCCAGTTCCCTCATAAACAACACTTTCTAAAATCTTCTTCATTCTCTCAGATGTATCTTTTGATATAGGGTTGCCTTGGTCCTCATACTCAAATTTTTTAATAACATTTTCGCTGTCATCTCTAAGCTCCATAGCAAAATGAGGTGTAACTAACCTTCCTCCATTTACAGCTGAAGAAATAGCTCTAATAAGCTGTAAAGGTGTAATTTGAAAACTTTGGCCAAAACTCATTGTCGCTAACTCAACTGGTCCAATTTTATCTTTCTTGTGCATAATTCCAACAGCCTCTCCTGGCAAATCTATGCCAGTTTTTTTGTCAAACCCAAATTTAAGCATATACTCATAAAATTTGTCGCTACCTAACCTTTCTGCTATTTCCATAAACACAGGGTTACAGCTGTTTTGAACGCCTTGAACAAAGTTTTCGCTTCCGTGGCTTCTAGGGCTTCTCCAACACTTAATATACCTGCCAGCAACAGTTTTTCCGCCACCGCAGTTAAAACTGCTTTCTTCGCTAACAACTCCTTCTTCAATCCCTGCTGCTGAAGTAATAACTTTAAAAGTTGAGCCTGGCTCATAAGTGTCGTTAATGTTAAAATTTCTCCACATTTGGTTTAAATAATCGTTTTTTTCTTTTTGAGAAAAACTGTCCCATTTTTGCTCAAGCTCACTGTCGTTAATTTTATATGGCTCATTTAAATTAAAATTAGGATAGTTAGCCATAGCATATATTTCTCCATTTTGTGGGTTCATCATAATAATAGACCCTCTCTTTGCATCTTTCCCCTTTACAGCCTTTTCAATAGTTTGCTCTGCATACTCTTGTAATTTAATGTCAATGCTTGTAACAAGGTTGTATCCAGATGTAGGTGAAACTCTGTTTTGCTCGCTGTTTTTAAGCTCTCTGCCACGTCCATCAGTTTGGGTCATAATCTTTCCTTTTTTTCCTTTTAAAAACTCCTCATATTTAGATTCTAGCCCTATTATACCTTGGTTGTCTTTTCCAACAAACCCAATAACTTGAGATGCTAGGTTGTTGTATGGGTAAATTCTTAGAATATCCTCGTCAACCATAACACCTTTAAGCTTCAAACTAGCTATTTCTTCCGCTAACTCCTTGTCAACCTTAGTTTTAATACGCATAAGAGCAACTTTCTTTTTAACCTTCTTTAAAGTGTCCTCATAATCTAAATCTAACTTTTTAGATAATATTTGTGCAACTTCCTCCTCGTTTTCAATTTGAGCGTGTATAACACTAATTGATGAAACAGTTTTTGTTGTTGCAATAGCATTTCCATTTCTGTCTAAAATATCTCCCCTTTCAGGCGCAATAAGCCTATCTCTAGTTTGCTGTTCATAGGCATCTTTTTGTAAACTTTCAGCCCTAAAAAATTGAATATAAAACACCCTAAAAATTAAAAACACTAACACAAGTTCAATCATAACACAAACAAAAACCATCTTTTTTCTTGAACTTAACCTAACTCTGCTCATTATATACCTGCCCTCCAATTAACCTCTTTTTTTAATTTTATTTTCTAAGAAGGCGTTATATAACAAAAAACTCGCCTAAAAGGCGAGTTTTTTATCTAGCTCTAATTTTAATTGTCATTCCACTTTCAACCTTAACATTTGCCTCTGGCATTTGAACATATACTTTAGGCGAGCTACTACTTTGAGCATTTTCGGAACTTGCAGTGCTTTGTTCACCGCTTTCTTCATCTTTGTTTTCTTCATCAACAGTTGTCTTTTCTGTTGTAACGTCTTCGTAATCTAAGTCATCACCATCAATAGAACTGTCAATGTCCGACTTAACAACAAACCCAGAAGATTCAAGCATTTGTATAGCATCTTCTAACGCTAATCCCTTTACATTTGGAATTGGCACAAGGTTTGTCTTTCCTTTAGTCGCAATAGTTAAAAGAATTTTTTCAGGCTTTTCTGTAAGGTTTGTTCCTCCAGCTGGAGATTGGCTAATAATTGTATCTCCAGTGCCTAAAATCTGGAAGTCAATTCCTTCTTCAATCAACTTGTTAACCGTTTCCTTAAGGTTAGTGTTTGTATAATTTTTCACTGTATATGAGTTGTCCACCACCTTGCTAGAGTTAGCAACTTCTACATCAGGTGTAATAGCCTCATAATCAATAATTTCTTCAAATATTTCCTTTAACATAGGAACTGGTGTTGCGTCACCACCATTGTCATCATAATCTTTAGGCTTGTGAATAACTGTCATAACCATAATATCTGGGTTTTCAATAGAATGGTAAGCTATAAAAGAAAGGCTGTATTTTTGCTCTTTTCTTGGGGATTGCTGAGCAGTACCAGTTTTACCACCTAAAATATATCCCTCTATTTGAGCTTTTTTAGCTGTACCTTGAGTATATGTTTCCTCCATTGCTCGTCTAACCCAGTCAGAAGTAGATTGAGAAACAACTTGTCTAACAATGTGAGGCTCTTTTTCTTCAACAACATTTCCGTCTTTGTCTAAAATTTTGCTAACAACATATGGCTTCATAACCTTTCCACCGTTAATAACAGCAGCAAAAGCATTTGCTGATTGTAAAGCAGTGGAGTTAAACCCTTGTCCAAAAGAGTTTGTTGCCATTTCAACGCTATGAAGGTTGTCTAAAGTGTTTAAAAGATTAGCCGCACTAGACTCCGCTGGTAAGTCAATGCCAGTTCTTTCGCCAAAACCAAAATCGTGCTGATACTTTAAATAAACTTCTGGAGTCATCTTTGCAATAATGTCCATCATACCAACATTACAAGATTGAGCCAAAACACCAGCTAAAGTAAGAGTTCCGTGACCTGTTTTTAAATGGCAACTAATCTCAGCGTCTGAAACTTTCTTATATCCACCACAAACAAATGTGTCGTTAGGCGAAATAATACCTTCTTCTAACGCCATAGCCACAACCATAGGCTTGTAAATTGAGCCTGGCTCAAAAGTTTCAGATATGTTAAAATTCTTCCACGCTTTGTTCGCTTCAGCATACCTTTCCTCGTCAGATAAAGCCTCAAAAGCCTCTTTGTCCTCTTCGTCTTTAATAACACTAAGGCTCATAGGGTTGTTAGGGTCAAAACTTGGGTATTGAGCCATAGCATATATTTCAGCAGTTTGAGGGTTCATAATAATTGTTGATGTATACTCTGGAGAATATGCCTCAAAAGCCTTTTTACAAGCATCATCAGCATATTTTTGTAAATTCACATCTAAAGTAGTAACTATGCTGTTTCCTTTAACTGCATTTTCCCTTTGTGTAACAATAGAACCGTTAGCTTCGTATGTTCTAAATATTCTTCCAGGAACACCTAACATATCGTTGTTGTAATAGCTTTCAAGTCCCCAAGAGCTGTCGCCTCTTTCAAAGCCTAAAACCTGTGCTGCTAAAACACCGTGCGGGTACTTACGCTTTGTGTCTTGCTCGCCGTAAATCCAGCTGTAACCTAAATCGTTTATCGCCTTACCCTTGTCATAAGAAACATCTTGAGCAATTTTTAAATAATGTGTGTCTTTAGCTGGCTTTCCATTTCCATCTAAAGCAACATAACTTTCAAGAGTTTCTTTTGATATTCCTAAAATTTCTTCAATCTTATTAAACCCTTCTACTTTCGTATATGTAGGTTCTTTAAATTCAACACCTTTTTCAGCTGCAGCTAGTCTGCCTTTTTCGGCCTTTTCCTTTTCTCCGTTGTCAATTTCAACAACTAATAATGGGTCTAAAACAATGTCAAACACAGTTTCCGCCACAGCTAAAGGCTCGCCATTTCTGTCTAAAATATCTCCTCTATTTGGAGCTATAACTTTGTCTTGAACTCTGTTAATTTGCTGG
This sequence comes from uncultured Clostridia bacterium, assembly GCA_944384235.1. GTDB lineage: Bacteria > Bacillota > Clostridia > Lachnospirales > CAG-274 > Gallispira. The sequence continues at coordinate 83,685 of CALWSP010000014.1, read as the reverse complement.
TTAATAGCACTAGTTTCAAAATCAGACCTGTTCATTTTAATAACAAAAACTCTAACATATCCTAAAAAACTAATTGCTAAAACAAATACCATAAGAACAATGAAAATCTTTGTGCTGTATTTTAATTGCTTAGAACTACCTTTTTTTCGGTTTAAAGACATAACCTCATTCCTTTATATCAAAAATTTCTCTTTGATTATTTTCACAAAAAAATCAATAATATTGTCACTTTGTTGCTCAATTTCTGTGTCATACTGAACTGTATAGCTTTCGTTAGGAACTTCCACTTCTGTAATTTGGTATGCTTGAGGCTTTTGTAAACCTAACTTCACAGCCTCTTTAGCTATTTTGTTTAAATCAATATTTTCTTTCAAACTAGTTTGAAGATATTGATTTTCTGACATAATTTCAGAAAGTTCAGCCTGCTTTAAAGCTATATCAGTTCTATACTTGCTGTTTATTGCGCTAAAACAAAGTAAACATAATAAAAGAGAAAAACACATTAAAATAGTTATAATTGTCTTAGGCATATTAAGTTGCCTAGTTGCTTGGCTACTTTCTCTTTTCCTCATATTTCCGTTTCTAACATTTCTCCCTTGATATCCTTGGTTTTTACCATAATAAAAATCCCTAGCAAGAGAGTCGTTGTTGTAGTTGCCATAATAAGTGTTTCTACTCACACCACTACGCCTTGAATTGTTATTATATTTATTTCTTTGGATATTACTGCTATGATTTCTTGATGCAGTTGTATTGTAGCTATTTGGTCGCCTGTTTTGACTACCCTTGTTAGATTTCACGCAGCTACCCCCTTGTTATATTTTTTCTATTATCCTCAATTTTGCACTGTGTGCCCTTCTGTTGTATTCTAGCTCGTTTTCACTAGGTAAAATAGGCTTTCTAGTAATAACTTTAACTTGCTTTTTGTTTCCACAAACACAAACAGGAAATTCCCTCGGGCAAGTGCAAGGATTTTCTAAATTTCTAAAAACATTTTTAATTATTCTATCTTCTAAAGAATGAAAAGTAATAACACAAATTCTTCCCTTAGGCTTTAAGTATTTAACCATACTTTGAATTGTGCCCTCTAAAATACCAAGTTCGTTGTTCACTTCAATTCTAATTGCTTGAAATGTTCTTTTTGCAGGGTGAGGCCCATCAGCTCTTGCCCCCTTTGGAACAGCTTTTTTAATAACAGAAACTAACTCAAAAGTTGTTTCAATAGGCTTTTTTCTTCTTTCTTCAACAATAAATTCGGCAATTCTTTTAGCCCATCTTTCTTCGCCATATTCAGCTATAACACGAAAAAGCTCGTCTTTAGAATACTCGTTTACAACATCATAAGCAGAAAACCCTTTCCTCTGGTCCATTCTCATATCTAAAGGGGCATCATAATTATATGAAAACCCTCTTTCTGCCTCATCTAATTGATGAGAAGAAACTCCAAGGTCTAATAAAAAACCATCAACGCTTTCTTCTGAAAGGCCAATTAAATTTGCAATGTTTTCAATGTTAGAAAAATTATCTCTAACAGCCTCAAAATTATCATATTTTTCAAGTCTTTTTGTTGCGGCCTTAATAGCATTTTCGTCTTGGTCTATTCCAATTAATCTGCCTTTTTCGCTTAATTTTTCAATAATATGGCTAGAATGTCCTGCACCACCTAAAGTGCAATCTATGTATAATCCATCTTCCTTAATGTCTAATCCATCTATACACTCATTTAATAAAACTGGTATATGTTCAAAATTCATTTTCTCAAATCCTTTTTTCAAATTCCAAGTTCACTTAACATATTTAAACAATTTTCATCAAAATCATATGCCTCGTTATACTTGTCCCAACAAGCCTTGTCCCAAACTTCAACTCTGTCACCATTGCCAATAATTATAACTTCCTTTTCCAAAAAAGCAAACTCTCTTAACTTGCTAGGAATTAATATTCTGCCATTTTTGTCAATCTCACACTCAAAGGCAGAAGATAGTTTAAATCTTTTATATGCGTTTGCCTGTCTGTTTGTTGCTGGTAGCTTGTTTAACTTCTCAACAAGCTCCTCCCACTTGCTTAAAGTGTATATACCAAGACAATTGTCTAACTCTTGGCTAATAACAAAAACTTTCCCTAGTTCATCTCTAAATTTTGAAGGAACAATAATTCTACCTTTTGAATCAATACTATGAATATACTCTCCTATAAATATACCTATCGCCCCTTTAACGATATAACAAACCACAATAAACCACTTTAAACCACTTTACAATAATTTTACACTATTTAAGCCAAAATTTCAATAGTTAATAATACTATTTTTTTGACTTTTTTAAAATTTTTTATGACGAATTTGTAAAATAATTTTTATACCTTTATAAATATTAAAAACAATTCAATCAAACCTTAATCTATTCGACATTTTTTGCCTTTTTCAAAAATTTATAAAGCAAATAATACAATCTTTTTTGTGTACAAAAAATAATAACAATTTATTATAATTTTAAAACTAAAAGTACCTCTTTTTAACATCTCATAGCTAACTTTATCTAATTCTTTCTTGACACTTTAAATTTTTTTTAGTATATTTATTATATACGCTGATATAGCTCAGGAGGTAGAGCGCAGCATTGGTAGTGCTGAGGCCACGGGTTCAACTCCCGTTATCAGCTTCAATCTTTCTCCCTGTTTAAGCCATTTTTGGCTTATTTTTTTTGCAATTCTTTTTTTAAATTCAACTATTTTTAATATTTTTTAAATCTTAATTAAAATATAAAATTGCATAATAAAAAGCTGTGCATTTAAAAATACACAGCTTAATTTATTTAAATTAATAATTAGTCTACTGCTACGATTGACTTCTTGTTGTAAGAACCACAGCTCTTGCAAACTCTATGAGGCATCATAAGCTCACCACATTTACTACAAGCAACTAATGTTGGAGTAGCAATTTTCCAGCTCTGAGCCTTTCTCTTATCTCTCTTAGACTTAGACATCTTACCCTTAGGACAAATTGACATTTCTATACACCTCCTTGATTTTATAATTCAATTAATCATCATTAAAAAGAGTTAACAACTTTTCAAATTGTGGATTAATGTAACCCCTGTCACAGCCACAATCGCCGTCATTTAAGTTATGACCGCACTTAGGGCATAAGCCCTTACACTCATCGGAACACAGAACCTGCATAGGCAGATTAAGTATGATGTTAGCTATGACAGCCGGCATTAAATCAATCGTCTTATCTGAAAGCTCCCAAATCTCTTCTTCTGGAGAAACTTCTTCAGCAAAAATCTCGTCCATATCAAAATCAAGTTTGGTTTCAAAAGAGCTAAGACATAAGTCACAATTCAAATTCAAAACCGTCTTAACCTTACATTCAACTACATAACTTAAATCACGACGAAAAACTACACCAGTCACATCAGCCACAATATCCATCATATAGTTGCCACGAGGAAGCTCAATTTTTTCACAAAAATGAAATTCTTCTCTCTTATCTGCAAGATATTTAACATCAATAAGCATAATAACACTCCTGTTCCGCAGGAATAGTTAGCCTATTCCGAATTATCAGGCAATACAACCTGATAACATATCAACTGATATTATAACATTAAGATTATTTTTTGTCAAGTATTTTTTAATTACTTTAATAATTCCATAGTATCCTGAGCAATCATTAATTCCTCGTCAGTTGGAATAATGAAAGCCTTAACTTTGCTGTTAGCTGTACTAAATTCAATGTTAGAACCACGAAGCTTGTTCTTTTCTGCGTCAACTTCAAGGCCAAGGAAAGAAAGATACTCACAAATAGCAGCTCTGTGGCCACCGTTGTTCTCTCCAATACCAGCAGTAAACACAATAGCATCACAGCCACCAAGAGCTACAACGTAAGAACCAATAAACTTAGCAATTTGATATCTAAACATATCAAGAGCAAGCTTAGCTCTTTCATCACCCTCGTTCATAGCAGCCTCAGCATCTCTAAAGTCGCTAGACTTTCCAGTAACACCTAATAAACCAGATTTTTTGTTCATAATGTTGTCAACTTCATCTGGAGTAAGGTTTTCCTTCTTCATAATGTAAGGAACAATAGCAGGGTCAATATCACCACATCTTGTACCCATCTCAAAACCAGCAAGAGGAGTAAAGCCCATAGTTGTGTCAATAACCTTGCCGTCTTTAACAGCAGCAATAGAAGAACCGTTACCTAAATGGCAAGTAATAATTTTGCTATGCTCAGGGTTGCCAAGCATTTCAATAGCTTGCTTAGAAACATATCTGTGGCTAGTTCCGTGGAAACCATACTTTCTAATGTCATACTTCTCATAATATTCATAAGGTAAAGCATACATATAAGCTTTAGCTGGCATAGTTTGGTGGAAAGCAGTGTCAAAAACAACAACATTCTTAACACCAGGCATAAGTTTTTCACAAGCCTTAATACCCATAATGTTTGCAGGGTTATGTAATGGAGCTAAATCAACACACTTGTTAAGCTTTTCCATAACATCTTCAGTAACAACACAAGATTCAGTAAAGTACTTGCTGCCGTGAACAACTCTGTGGCCTACACCATTAATTTCGCTAAGGTCAGAAATAACACCACACTCAGGGTCAACAAGCTTGTCCATAACAAGCTTAATAGCCTCGTCGTGGTTAGGTAATGGAGTTTCAATAACAATTTTGTCCATACCCTTTGGAGAATACTGAAGGTTAGAACCTTCAATACCAATTCTTTCAACAAGACCTTTAGCTAAAACTTCATTGTTATCCATATTGTATAACTGGAATTTTAATGAAGAACTACCGCAATTAATAACTAAAATTTTCATAAAACTAACTCCTTAAAATTTATTACTTAGATAACTGCGCTTGAACAGCAGTCATTGCAACAACACCAACTATGTCCTCAGCAAAACAACCTCTTGAAAGGTCGTTAACAGGCATAGAAAGACCTTGTAAAACAGGACCATATGCTTCAGCCTTAGCTAATCTTTGAACTAACTTGTAGCCAATGTTGCCTGCTTCAAGGCTAGGAAAAACTAAAGTGTTAGCGTGGCCAGCAACCTTGCTATCTGGAGCTTTAAGCTCACCAACACTAGGAACTAAAGCAGCGTCAAGCTGTAATTCGCCATCAAGAGCAATGTCAGGGAATTTTTCCTTAGCAATCTTCACAGCCTCAGAAACCTTAGTAACATCGTCGTGTTTAGCACTACCCATAGTAGAGTAAGAAAGCATAGCAACTCTAGGCTCGCCACCAGTAAACATCTTAAAAGATTCAGCAGAAAGCCCTGCAATTTCAGCAAGCTTTTCAGAATCAAGGTCTGGGTTCACAGCACAGTCAGCAAAAACAAAAAGACCGTTGTCGCCAAACTCACAGTTAGGAACTTCCATAAGGAAGAAACCAGAAACAGAACTAATGCCAGGCTTAGTCTTTAAAAGCTGTAAAGCTGGACGAATTGTGTTACCAGTTGAATGACAAGCACCAGAAACAGCACCATCAGCGTCGCCACACTTGCACATAAGGCAAGCATAATACATATAATCTTCTGTCATCATCTTTTCAGCAGATTCAGCAGTAACGCCTTTCTTTCCTCTTAATTCAACAAATTTGTCAATATATTTTTGTCTGTTAGGGTCAGTAAATGGGTCAACAATAGTTGCGCCAGTAATATCATAACCCTTACTATTTTCAGCAACTTCCTCAGGAGTACCAATAATAACAATATTAGCAATACCCTCTCTTAAAATTTGCTCAGTAGCAGCATAAATTCTTTTGTCCATAGACTCAGGCAAAACAATAGTTTTCTTATCTGCTTTAGCTTTAGCCTTAAGGCTGTCCATAATACTCATAATCTTTCTCCTTTCACACAAATAAATAATAAGAGTATGCACTCTTTTCTAGCTTAATTATATCACAATGTTAGAATTTCACAACATATTTTTTTAAAAATTGTAATTTTTTTTTATTTTTGCTATACTATCTTTAACTAAAAAAACTTTTTGGAGGTAATTTATGGCAATAGGAATAATTGCAGAATATAATCCATTCCATAAAGGACATAAATATCATATCGAAAATACATTAAAAATTAAAAACGATGACATAGTTGTAATAATGAGTGGAAATTTCGTTCAAAGAGGAGAACCATCTATCTTAGAAAAACATATAAGAACAGAAATGGCTCTACAAAACGGTGTTTCTATGGTAATAGAATTGCCAGTAGAATATGCCACAGCCTCAGCAGATGTATTTTCAAAAGGAGCTGTTCAAATTTTAGATAAAACAAATATAATAAGCCACCTGTCCTTTGGAAGTGAATATGGTCAAACAGATATTTTTAATAATATAGCAGATATCTTAAACAATGAGCCAGAGGAGTTTAAAACCCTTTTAAAAAACTTTCTTTCACAAGGTCTTTCCTATCCAGCCTCAAGAAATAAAGCTCTAGAAATATATTTAAACCAAGACCTTAGCTTTCTAAGCCAGTCAAATAACATTTTAGCTCTAGAATATGTACGTTCGCTAAAACAAATAAATAGTAAAATTAAACCTTTAACAGTTAAAAGAGTTGTTTCTAAATATAACCAGTCAACTTTGTCTGGTGAAATATCCTCTGCAACATCAATTAGACAAGCTCTTTTAAATAATGATGAAATCGTTTATAACTCAATGCCTGAAAATTGTAAACACTTTTTTAATAATCTAAACATAAAAACCCTTGATGATTATACAGATATTTTAAAATATATTTTGCTAACCACATCAAAGTCAGATTTATCAACATTTGCAGATGTTACAGAAGGAATAGAAAATAGAATTTTATCCACAGACTTTGCCACAATTAGTGAATTACTTTCTAAAATAAAAACTAAAAGATATACCTACACAAAACTTCAAAAAGCAATTGTTCACATTCTTTTAAACATAAAAAAATCAGACCAAAATAAAAACCCTCAGTATATAAGGATTTTAGGCTTTAAAAAAGATAAAAAGTATCTTCTAACTGAGCTAACAAAAAAGGCAACACTTCCTGTTTTAATAAATGTAAAAGAAAATGAAACCCTTTTGCAAAAAGAAATTTTATCCACAGACATTTATAACCTTGTGCATAAAAATAAAAAAGGTCTTGAATACACAACACCTGTTGTAATTAAATAAAAAGGGTAGCAATTAATTGCTACCCTTTTTATCCACAATAATTTTCGTCCTCTAATAAATTTCCACTTTTAATAGCTTCTCTTGCAAGCTCGTCACATCTTTCGTTCTCCACATTGTTAGCGTGTCCTTTAACCCACACAAACTCAACTTTATGCTTTTCTAACATTTCAAGCATTCTTTCCCACAAATCCACGTTTATAGCTTTCTTTTTGTCAGATTTTATCCAGTTTTTCTTCTTCCAGTTGTAAACCCAACCCTTGGTAATAGAATCCACAACATATTTAGAATCGCTGTATAAAGTCACGTCACAAGGCTCTTTTAAAACCTCTAAAGCTCTAATTACCGCAAGCATCTCCATTCGGTTGTTCGTTGTCAATTTATACCCAGCACTCATTTCTTTTCTAGCACCTTTGTATAAAAACACAATTCCATATCCACCCTCGCCAGGGTTTTTAGAACAAGCTCCATCTGTATATATTTCAATTTTTTTCATTTTTACTTATCTCCATCAAAAAAGGGCTTTTCTCTGTCAAAAAACCCTTTTCCCCACTAAAATAAAATTTCTTTTACCCTTTTTAACTTGCCACTTAACTCGCAAATAAACTCTTGGTCATATAAATAGTCTAAATAACCGTCATACATTTTCATAACTAGCCTATAACTGTGTAAAAATTGGTTGTCTAACCCATAATTTTTAACAAAAAATCTGTTTTCTTCTCTATCCCCATATTTTCTGTCGCCAATTATAGGGTGGCCAATATATTTCATACAAACTCTAATTTGATGAGATTTTCCAGTTTCAAGCTTAACTTCTAATAAAGTATATTTTCCATTGTTTGTAAGAGGTCTGTAATGAGTGCATACATAACTGCCACCGTTATCTATATCGCTTAAAGAAACTAAATTTTTGTCATCTTTAATGTGATATCCCTCCACAATTCCAGCATTTGCCACAACACCTTTAACCACCGTCAAATAATATTTCTCTATTAACCTGTCTTTAAATCCTCTGTTAAGCTCTTGAGTTGCCGCTAAGTTTTTGCCCATTGTAACCATACCACTTGTGTTTAAGTCAAGCCTGTTACATATTGATGGCACAAAACCTAAAGAGTTTTCTGGGTCATACTCGCCCTTTTTAGTTAAATAATATATAAGTTGGTCGTTTAATGTGTTGCTTTTGTGTTTTTTGTCTGGGTGAGCTATTAAACCTTGTGGCTTGTCGCAAATAATTATATTTTCGTCCTCGTAAACTATTTTAAAATCAATTTTAGCTTTTTTAATAATCCTTTTTTCTCTAAAACTTTCAATAGTTTCATCAGCTAAAAATAATTTAATAACATCTCCATTTGCAATAATTTCATCTCCACTAGCTTTTCTGTCATTTAGCTTAATGTTCTTTTTTCTAAGCATTTTGTAAATAAATGACTTAGGGGCTTTGTTTAAATATTTAATCAAAAACTTATCTAACCTTTGCCCACCATCTTGCGAGCTAATATCAATTTCACGCATATTAAATTATTCCTCGTCCATATCCTCTATAATGATAGGCTCAATATCCTGCTCATCATCAATTTCATCGTATAAGTCCATTTTAATATCGCCATCTTCATACTTAACAGCGTCAATACCAAAATGCTCTCTAACTCTGTTTTCAATTTCTAAACAAATTTCTTCGTTTTCGTCAAGGAACTTCTTAGCATTTTCTCTACCTTGTCCAATTCTAGTGCCCTCGTAACTATACCAAGCTCCACCCTTTTGAACAATGTCAAGCTCAGCAGCTAAGTCTAAAACATCTCCAACGTGGCTTATACCAGTTCCATACATAATGTCAAATTCAGCAGTTTTAAATGGAGGAGCAACCTTGTTTTTAACTACCTTTGCCTTAGTTCTGTTGCCAATAATTTCAGTTCCGTTTTTAATAGAATCAACCCTTCTAATGTCAATTCTAACAGAAGCGCCATACTTTAAAGCAGAACCACCAGTAGTAGTTTCAGGGTTACCAAAAGTAACACCAATTTTAGACCTTAACTGGTTAATAAATATAACTATACAATTTGTTTTGTTAATAATAGAAGCTAATTTTCTAATAGCTTGTGACATAAGTCTAGCCTGTCCACCCATTGTAGGGTCGCCCATTTCGCCCTCAATTTCACTTTTTGGAACAAGGGCTGCAACAGAGTCCACAACAACAATGTCAATAGCACCTGAACGAACCATAGTTTCAGTAATTTCTAAAGCCTGCTCGCCTGAATCTGGCTGAGAAACATATAATTCATCAATGTTTACACCAAGCTGTCTAGCATAAATAGGGTCAAGAGCGTGCTCAGCATCAACATAAGCAGCTATTCCGCCTCTTTTTTGAACTTCTGCAACAATATGTAAAGCTAAAGTAGTTTTACCACTACTTTCAGGCCCATATATTTCAGTAATTCTGCCCTTAGGAATGCCACCAATACCAAGTGCAAGGTCTAAAGATAATGCACCTGTTGGAACTGCCTCAACAGATAAATTAGTGATGTTATCACCAAGCTTCATAATAGAACCATCGCCAAATAATTTTTCAATTTGCTTTAAAGCCATTTTTAAGGATTGGTCCTTGCCCTCGTTTTCTGTGTTATAATCTAAAATTTTGCTTTTCTTTGCCATTTCTAGTCCTCCATCTTAAATAATTCTTTCCTTAAAAGCTCCAAAACTGCCGTTGTTGTAGCCTCTCTAATTTTGTTTCTTGAACCTTTTAAATTAAGTCTTTGCACTTTAACAATTCCATTTATAGCCACGCCCACATAAACTAAACCAACTGGCTTTTCCTTGCTTCCTCCATCAGGCCCAGCAATGCCAGTTGTTGAAATACCAATGTTAGTTCCACTAAACCTTGCAGCTCCAAAACACATCTCCTCTGCTGTTTGTGGGCTAACTGCCCCATACACACTAAGAGTTTCGTTTTTAACCCCAAGTAACATATGCTTGCTTTCGTTTGTGTAGGTAATAACGCCGTTTATAAAAGCCTTTGATGCACCAGGGTAATTAACTAACCTTGCTGCAACCATTCCGCCAGTGCAACTTTCAGCAGTTGAAATAGTAAGCCCTTTTTCAATAGCCTTTTTTATAACAGCTGATTCTAACGTTTCCTCGTCAAACCCGTATATATATTCGCCTAACCTTTCAACTATTTCATCAATAGCCTTTTCTAACTTTTCGCTACAATCCTCTTTGTTTCTCCCCTTTGCTGTAACTCTAAATAACATTTCGTTGTCCTTAGCATAAGGTGCAATAGTAGGGTTTTCATATTTCTCAATTAAATCTGAAATTTTTTCAGAAGCACTACTTTCCCCAATTCCAGATAAATGAATTTCTCTGCTTAAAATTGTGTATTCCTGCTTTTTCTCTAAAAAACTTCTAACACTTTCTTTAAACATTGGCATAAGCTCTTTAGGAGGCCCTGGAAGAACAATAGCAATTTTCCCATCTTCTTCATAACCAAAGCCCACAGCAAGCCCGTTGTTGTTTTCAAAAACTATACTGCCATCAATAACTAACGCCTGCTTTTTGTTAGACTCTGCCATATATCCTCTTTGAGAAAAATAATCCACAATTTTGTCTAATGAATTTTTCTCCATAACAAGGTTTTTCCCAAAATATTTAGCAACAACTTCCTTTGTTATATCGTCTTGAGTAGGCCCTAGTCCGCCACTTAATATTACCATATCAGCTCTACTAAAAGCAATTTTAATACAATCTAAAAGCCTTTTTTCATTATCTCCAACTACACTTTGAAAATAACAGTCAATGCCTAAATTAGCTAGTTCTCTTGCCAAAAACTGCGAATTAGTGTTTAAAATATCCCCTAATAATAGCTCTGTACCCACTGCAATTATTTCTGCTTTCATAATCAATCCCCTTAAAATAAATTATAAAGCATACTAAATTCATTAACAAATTTAGTATAGCAAATCTCAAACAAAAAATCAATACCTTTTAGAAAATTTTTTAATTTTAATCGAACATTTTTAAACAATAAATATAACACATAACAATTTAATTAAAACCAATATTACAAAGTTAAGTAAAATTCCTATGTTTATAATTTCATAATTATATCTTATATATTTGTGGTTTAAATTTGGGTTTCCGTTTCCAAAAAAAGCCCCATTTAAACTTATACTCATATCTAAAGCACCTGCACTTAAACAAAGAAACAGCCCTCTGTTAGCATCTTTAATGTTGTATCTGTCCCTTTTTAAAACCTCTAAAGCCTTTTTAATATTAAACTTTTGTAATTTAATAGATAATGTTATAAATAAAATTCCTAATCTAGCAGGTATTAGTTCAAATAAATTTTTCAAAAACCTAGCCAAACCAAAATTGGTTGAATCGGCAATAATTGAAATAACTTTGTAAAAAACACCAGCTCCAACACCAAAAAATAAAATATAAAAAATAGGAGCAATAACCTTGTCTAAAGCCTCGTCGTCAGTTAAAATAATAACTCTTTCAACTATTTCACTAGGCTCTGTTAAATTTTCTTCTCTTTGTATGTTGTTAATAATCCTGCTAGCATTTTTATTATACCCTTTTTTTAAAGCTCTAAATAGCCTTTCAGAATTTTTTTTAATTTCCTTGTTTGATATACACAAATAACATATTATGCTTTCAAAAACAATTAATGCAGATATGTTTTTGTTCTTAATAAAAAAAACTAAATAATAAAATAAAACACAAATAATTAAAGGAACAAAAATTGTAACTAAAATAGCATTTCTTTTACTTATTTTTTTATATAAATCCTTAACACTTTTAAAAATAAAATTATAAATTGATTTTAAAACCTTTGGCGTGCCAAAAAACATATCTAACACAAACCCAAAAACTAAACCTATTACTAAAGACAAATTGTCCCCTCCTAAATAAATAGTAAAATTAACATAGGCAAAATCTCAGTTAAAACAAAAAACAAATTAATATACTTGTTTTTAAAAACTTCATTTTTTTTGCTTTTAAAATAAATAATACTATATAAATTTAAATAAAGTAAAAAAACAAAAGCAAAAAATAAAACACCTATCAATTGTAAAAAAGCTACACAATTTATAAGCCAAATAAAACTAATAAGTCCACACCAAAACTTGTTTTTTCTTTCAAATATATGCCTGTAAAATCCAGTCTCAACACTCTTGTTGTCGTTAATCATAATATAAATAAACACTCTTGATAGTGAGTATAAAATAGCATAAACTAAAATGCCTTTAATTTTCATATTAAAAATAAAAATATATAAAATCAAAAAATATAAAACAAAAAATAAATTTTTAAATTTGTTAAAGCAATCAAAAACCTTTTTGTAGTACCCTTGTCCAATTAGTGTAAAAATTAAAATCATAGCAAAAAAACTGCCATATACACCGCTTATTAAACTTCCAGCATAAAAACCTAAAATCCCAAAAAAACTAATTAAAACACTAATTATAGGATACATACAAATAAAAAATTTAACAATCCCTTTTTCTTCTTCAAAATTACTTTTAAAAAGCCCTAATCTAATTCCATAAATCAAATTTTTCATAATAATCCTTCCCTCTACATATTAATACTTATTTTAACACATAAATAACAAATAGTAAACATTATTTGATTTTAATTTTAAAACAAAAATACAATTTTTTAAAACAAAAAAAGACGAAGCTAAGCTCCGTCTTTGGTAATCCTTATAAACTTTGTAGCATCTTTTTAACTACATCACTAACAAGTTTATTGTCAGCCTTGCCCTTTGTTTTTGCAGAAACAACGCCCATAACCTTGCCCATATCCTTCATAGATACGGCATTAATACTCTTAATAGCTTCAGCCACAATTTCTTGGATTTCATCTTCTGATAACTGCTCGGGAAGGTAAGCTTTCAAAAGCTCAATCTTCTGTTTAGCCTCGTCTACTAAGTCTTGACGCTGAGCCTTTTCAAAATCAGGCAAAACATCGTTAATTTTTTTAATCTCCTTGGAAATAACAGTTAAAACACTATCGTCATCAAGGTTATCAATTTTTTGGTCCTTTTCAATTTGAAGAACACCAGCACGAACAATCTGAATAACCTCTTTTTTAAGAGAATCCTTGTTCTTCATTGCCACTTTTAAGTCATCAAAAAGTCTTTCTTTTAATGACATATAAATCACTATCCTTTGTGTAAATTAGTTGTACTTACGCTTTCTAGCAGCTTCAGACTTCTTCTTACGCTTTACACTAGGCTTGTCATAATGCTCTCTCTTTCTAACTTCGCCCATAATACCTGCTTTAGCACAGTTTCTCTTGAAACGACGAAGAGCGCTATCTAATGACTCATTTTCCTTAACTCTAACCTCAGACATTGTTACTTCCCTCCCTCCAATTACATCAGTCCTGCATAGCTTCATACTAAAACTATACACTACAAAATTATACACAATTTTTTAGACTTAGTCAACTATAAATTAAAAAATTTTTATTTTTTTTCTTCTTTGTTTTCTTCCTTAATTAAATTCAATAAATCATTTTCATCAAAATCATAGTCCTTGTTGCAAAAATGACAGTGTAAAGTTGCCTTTCCATCTTCTTCTAAAATCTTAGCAATCTCTTTTTTTCCAATAGAAATTAAAGCCTTTTCAACCCTTTCTCTAGAACAATTGCAGTAATACTCAACAGGCACTTTGTCTAAAATAACTGGGTCTAAATCGCCAATAAGATAGTCCATAATGTCTTCAACACTCATACCCTTTTCAAACATAGTTGTCATAGGCTCCATTTCGTGAAGCTTTATTTCAAGAGAAAATATAATGTCATCATCTGCATCAGGCATAATTTGAATAATAAAACCTCCAGCCTGCTTAATAGTGTAGTCTTTGTCAACTAAAACACCTAAAGCAACAGCAGATGGAGTTTGCTCAGACTTAGCAAAATAATAAGTCAAATCTTCAGCAATCTCGCCAGTTTGTAAAGGAATTTGCCCAACATAAGGCTCTTTCATTCCCATATCCTTAATCACAGTTAAAGTGCCCTCGCCAACAGCGCTTTTAACATCTAGCTTTCCATTTTCGTTTAAAGGCAAATCAACCCTAGGGTTTGAAACATATCCTTTAACTCTTGCCTTGCTATCTGAAGTAACAGTAATGTTGCCAGCTGGCCCATCACCTTTTATAGTAATAGTTAATAAATCATCTTCACCTTTTAACATTGAGCCCATCATAGCAGCTCCTGTTAAAGCTCTACCTAAAGCAGCAGAAATAACAGGTGAAGTTTTGTGAAACTCAAAAGCTTTTTCAACAGTTTCTCTAGTGTTAGCAACAAAAACTCTAACTGAACCATTTCCAGCAGTTGCTCTTAAAATATAATCCATCTTAATTTCTTCCTTTCATACATTCTCTAGCCACAAAAAAGACTCTTTGGCTGTTGCCTTTTGGTAAATCAAAACTTAATTCTTCATAACAAGCTTCAAACTTTAAGCCAGCCTTTTCTAGTAGCTCAACAATTTCATTTATTTCATACCCTTTTTCATAATGAAATTCTTCAAATCTTTCATATAGCCCATCTTCGTTTTCTATAAAAAAGTTAGTATAAAACTCGTTTATTCTCTCTTCCTCATCATAGTAGTTTTCCCAAGTATAAGCTGAATTTTCGGTTGTTTGACAAAAACTATTGCACCCTAACACATTTTCAAACTTGTAAATTGTGTTTATATCAAACACAAAAAGCCCGTTAGGTTCAAGGTAGTTGTTTACAAGCTTAAAAACCTTTAGTAGCTCTGCTTTTTCAGTAATATAATTTATACTGTCGCATATAGAAATAATTGCATCAACTGTTCCATAAAGTTCAAATTCGGCCATATCCTGGTTTAAATATAAAATGTCAAGTTCGCTTTCTATGGCTTTTTCAATAGCCTTTGCAAGCATACTTTCTGAAAGGTCTATGCCAATCATTTCAAACCCCTTTTTTGCAAGTCTTTCTGTCATATTTCCTGTTCCACACCCAAGCTCAGCAATAAGGTTTGTGTTAATTTTTAAATTATGCTTTTTAAAAATCTCTATAATGTATTCACACCACTTGTCATAAGGTACATCAATCATAAACTCGTCATATACCTGAGCAAATCCTTCATAGGCCATATATATTCCTCCACTATCTTTTTAAAATCCATAGCTTAATAACAGCTAAAACCTCTCTAAAATAATTGTCAATTAAAGAATATGGGCTTGTTTTAGCTCTTAATTTTAAAACATCTAAACCAACAATCTCTCCAATTTTACTAGCTCTGTATAAATGAAAAGAATTTGTCACAAAAACACAAGAATAATTGCCTTTAAATATACTGTCCAATATATTCTTAGAATATTTGAAATTTTCGTATGTAGAAGTTGACCTGTCCTCCATAACAATTCTTTTCTCCTCTACACCTTTTTCAACAAGGTATCTTTGCATAGCTAAAGCCTCTGTAATTAATTCATTTTCTCCTTGTCCACCACTAACAACAATAATAGCATTTTTGTTTTTGTCAATATACTCAAGTGCTTTGTCAAGCCTTTCTTTTAAACTTTGGCTTAAATTTTTCCCTTTTAAACCACAACCTAAAACAATCAAACAATCTTCTTTGTATGTCAAATAGTCAGATTTAGAGTTTAAAAATATAAAAACCATAATTCCAAAATAAAATATAAAAACAAGAGAAAATATAAGTTTTAAAGCTTGTGAAACTATGCTTTTTTTCAAATAAAAACAAATTAATACACAACATAAAAAGGGAATAACCATAAAAAAGCCTATTCTAAAAATCCCTGAAATAAAACAAGATATAACAAAAAATATAGAATATAAAATAGTAAAAACTAAAATAGCCTTTTTCACCTTATCCCTCCCCTTTTTATTTATTATACACCAAACTAATATTAATCACAAGCATAAAAAGGGCTACAAAGTAGCCCCCTTTAATTAATGGTTGTGAACGTGAATATTTAAATCTCCATATCCATTTTCATAACAAGTTTTAATAATTTCTGTGTTTTCAACATTAACATTCTTGTCAAACACTTTTCTACTGTCAATAAGCTCATATTGACGCATAGGTCCATTTACACAACCGCCTTCACAAGCCATACCCTCAATAATATCTTCTTTTAACTTGCCAAGTTTAAGCATTTGTAAAGCAACCTTACATTCAGCTGCACCATTACATATCTTAGCAGTTGGCTTAACATCTGCCCCCTGCTCCTCAACAGCTTTCATAACAGCTGCAGTAACACCGCCACTTCTAGCAAAACCTTTGCCATAACGAGTAGCAAGCTGGCTGCCACCCTCGTATGTAGTTGGGTCAATTCTCTTAACAGCAAACATAGCTGCAAGCTCATCAAGAGTCATAGCCGCACTAATTTCGCCCATATATCTTGAAACAACCTCGTTTTTCTTAGCTATACAAGGCCCAATAAACACAATAACAGCTTCTGGGTCCATAGCTCTAATTGCCTTAGCAGAAGCAATCATAGGAGAACCTGTTGTAGACATTTTGTCTTGAATTTCTGGGTAATGTTGCTTAATCATATTATAAAAAGCAGGGCAACAAGATGTAGTCATTTTCTTGCCGTTTTTAACGTTTTCAATAAGCTCCTCAGCCTCTCTCCAAGCAACTGCGTCAGCACCAAGAGCAATTTCATAACATTGTTTAAAACCAAGGTCCTCAATAGCCTGCTTTAAAGCTGGAATAGTAGCTGTGCCAAATTGACCTTCAATAGATGGAGCAATCATAGCATATGTATGTTCAGGGTTAGTTCTTAAAGAGTCAATTACATTTGTCATCATAGATGCAGCACCAATTGCACCAAAAGGACACTTAGAAACACATTGACCACAATTTATACACTTATCTTCGTCTATCTTAGCTAAATCGTGTTCGTCCATATCAACAGCACTAACAGGGCAAGCCTTTATACAAGGTCTTTCAATGTCCACAATAGCGTTGTAAGGACAAGCCTTAACACAAGCACCACAGTTTTTACACTTAGTCTTGTCAATGTAAGCACCAGTTGGAGTGTGAATAATAGCGTCAAACTTACAAGACTTAATACATTTTTGAGCAAGACAGTTTTGACAGTTGTTAGTAACAGTTACTCTGTCAATAGGGCAACCTTCACAAGCTGCTTTCATAACGTGAACAATCTGAGTGTTGTCAGATTTTTTGTAGTGCATATCAGAAGGAATTTTACCCATAGCAAGTCTAATTCTCTGTCTTAAAATTTCTCTTTCTCTGTAAACACAACATCTAAAACTAGGTGTAGTAGGGTCTGTAAGCTCGTAAGGAATACCCTCAATTTTGTCGTCTAAATTGCCCTCAAAAGCATATTCAGCAACCTTGTAAAGAACTGCGTTTTTAATTTGATTAACATCTGTGATGTTTTCCATTGGAATTTCCTCCTATAACTTAAAAAATTTAATATTTGCAAAATACAATTTATTTAATAATACTTCTTTTCAACCACTTTACCAGCTTTAATCATAAGGCTGTAAAGTTCTTCCATAATAATCATTTTAATACTTAAATCCACTGGCAAATCTGGGTTTTGGTGAGCAGGGTTAATTTTTTGCCCCATAAACAAATGAAAATGTGTGCATTCTTCAATTAACATTTTAGCAATTAAGCTAGCACCATTTTTCTTGTCTAAATCCATCAAAATACTTTTGTCAGTAGGGTCAAATAAATATTTTTTAATAATATCAACAGCTTTTTTTAAAGTAATAACACCTTCTGTAACTAAATCAATGCTAGGTATTTCTGCCGTTGGTGGAATTTCAGGGTCTAAATATTCTAAACTAGGCGTAAGTGGCTCTTTTAAAACCCTGCTAACAATACTTGCAGAGCTTCCACCACAAACAATTTTCTTCCCCTCCACCATCATAAACTCTGTAACAAGCCTTTCATCGTCTTTAGGGTCAATAGGCGGCCCACTATATAAACTAACAACTTTTTTAGGAACTACTCTTATAACCGAAACAGTTGTGTCGTCCCCAGGCTTTCTCATATAAAGCTGATTACAAGTTTCGCTTAACATATTTGTAAGCCTAGCAGCAGAAACATTTTCTTTAACCTTGTCAGCCATAAACTTGCAACAATTCTCCCAAGTCCAACCTAAGTTCATAAGTTGGCCCATACCTGCATATTCAACACCATCACTCATAAGAGTTAAAACATCGTTAGCTTTAACTTTAAATCTGGCTTCTTTAATTAGCTTTCCACCAATTAATCTTTTGCTGTAATCTATGTCTACTACTTTTCCATCTCTAATAAATATACAGCCTGGCGACTCATATTCAACTAAATAAGCATTTCCATCATAGTCAATTTGTAAAATAATAAAAGTCGAATATGCAACCTTTCTCACATTACAAATTGGCAATGTATGTCCAATAGTATCAACTGTATCTTCAATGCTTGCCCCTTCATAAAGCATAGTTGAAATAATTTTAGCCGTTAATGTTGAAAGAATGTTGGCTTTAACACCGCTACCTAATCCGTCAGATAAAACAACAATATACCTGTCGTCATTTTTAGCAATTGCAACATTATCCCCACAAAGCTCCTCGCCATATTTAATTAAACTTTTGTAGGCAGTGTCAACATAGACCTTTTCATTTACTTCATTCATTGCCCATTTCCTCTGCATCAATCAGGCTTTTAAGCCTGTTTAAAGTCACTTTGGTTTCAGCTGTTGTTTCGCCTAATAAACTAGCAATTTGCTGAGCAACAACCATTTGCTTGTCAATAACATTTTGAGCCATTTTTAAAGACTCTATCTTCCTTTTGTATAGCTTTTCGTTGTCCTTTTCCTCTTGGGTTATGTCTTTTATTATAGCAATAGCCATATTTTTTTCATTTGAATAAACAATAGTCTGCTCTGTAACTATTCCAAGCTCAGGATAAGAAACCTTTTTGTCGTAAATGCCACTTTTGTTCACAATAACCTGCTCAAAATTAGTTGTGTCTATAAAATTAGATAATCTTTGGTTAAGAGCAGCATTTCTTGAAATTTTAAACAACTTTTGGGCTGCCACATTAAACTCTTTTATATACATATTGCTGTCAACAGCAATAATATAATTAGGCGTAAGGCTTAATGTAACATTACTCATAGCTTGGTTAATGTCTGTCATATACGGCATACATATATAAAGCTCTGCTCTGTTTTGATAAACAGCAATGGCCTTTTCCCTGCAAGTTGCATAACCACAGCTACCACAGTTTAACTCTTGAGCCTTTGAATACTTGCCAATTTGAGATAAAATCTCCCTAATTTCAGCTTCGCTTGGCATATCCTTTTTAATAGGCATAGGTAAATACTCTGCCCTAACACTTGAAACATCATAATGTTTAGACCTTTTTGCACTGTCAGCATATTTTTTAACAGCAAGCCTAGCTTTGTATCCAGTTGACCTAGCCTTTAACATAAATGGCCCGTTTACACACCCACCATAACAAGCAGAAGCCTCAACAAAAGCATTTTTAATGTTTCCGTTTTTCATTTCGTTAAAAATCTTTTCAACGTTTGAAAGGCCACTTAAGGCCAAAAGGTCATATCCTTCAATATGCTCTGTCCCTGTAAACTTACAGTATTGGTGCTGTAAATCATACACAATTCCATCTACAATAGGATATATTCTTGAATACCCTGCAACATTGTCAAACCCGTCAATTTCGTGTTCTTTTTCAAGCTCGCTAGCAGGAGTAATATCTTCTTCTAAAAACCACTTTGTAAGTTGCTCAAAAGTAATAACACTATCTACAAATTCACTATCTTCACATTCAGCAATTCTTGCTAAACAAGGCGTAAAATGTATAACTTTAATGTCTTTGTTTCCCTCTTTAACAATTCTTCCGTGAACTAAAGCTGGTGACATAACAGGAGCAAGCATACTTAAAATTTCAGGGAAATACTTTTGAATATAAAGGTTTATACTAGGGCAAGCTGAAGATATAATATTTTCCATCTTCCCCTCTCTAATAAGCCTTAAATACTCTTTTGTAACATACTTTGCTCCAATTGAAGCCTCTTCAATGTAATCAAACCCAAGGCTTCTTAAAGCCCCTGCAATCTCAACAGAATTTTCACCAAAAGCTGCCACAAAACTAGGGTCTAAACTAGCTAAAGTCAAAGTGTTTGGGTCGCTTAAATATTCCTTCACAATAGAAATGTCGTTTATTAACTTCTTTGCTTTTTGCGGGCAAGTGTTTAAACAAACCCCGCAAAGTATACAATCCTCGTCAATAATTTCAACCTTTTCATTCACATATTTAATTGATTTAACGTGACAATTTTTAAGGCACTTGTAACAATTTTTGCAATTAGCCTTTCTAACATTGATGTAGCTCATCTTACTTTCCTCAAATTAACAGTTAGCTAAAATCTTTTTGTTAAAGAACATATCAATATCCTCTAACACAACAGAATAAACCTCGTCATTAATCTTAATAGAAACGCCATCAAGACCACACTTACCCATACAAAAAGAACCTTTTAAAATAACTTTTTCTTCAAGGCCATTTTCTTTTATAAGGCTAGTAAGTCTGTCAATAACATTTTTTGAGCCCTTTAAATGGCAAGAACTACCAACACAAACAAAAATCTCCATACTTTTTCCTCCTTAATATAAATCTAGGCTTTAAAACCTAATATATAAATTATAATATCAGTATATTTTTTTGTCAAACTATAAAATAATATTTTTATTTTTTTTATATTTTGACATTTATATAAATTTAAATAACTTTATTCTTTTTTGTCACCCTTTTCTTTTAATAACTTGCTAAGCTCTGTCATAAAACTATCTACATCTGTAAACTGCCTGTATACAGATGCAAACCTAACATAAGCAACCTCGTCCAATTCCTTAAGCCTTTCAATAACCATTTCACCAATTTCTTTGCTAGGAATTTCTTTTTTCATAGTGTTTAAAACTGCATTTTCAATGTCAGAAACTATTTTGTCAATTTGCTCCCTTGAAACAGGTCTTTTGCTACAACTAGTTAAAATACCCTTTGTTAATTTGTCACGGTTAAAACTTTCCCTAGTGTTGTCAGATTTTACAACAGTTAATGGAATAGTGTCAATTCTTTCATAAGTTGTAAACCTTCCACCACACTCGTCACAACTTCTCCTTCTTCTAATAACAGTGTTATCGTCCATAGTTCTTGTATCTATAACTTTTGTATCAACATTTCCACAAAAAGGACATTTCATATTCATACCTCCAAATAAAAGTATATTATAATTATATCAACTATATTTTTTATTTACAAGTAAATTCCCTAAATAATTGACAAAGCTTTAAAAATATTATAGAATAACAAATAAAAACACTTTATTAATTTATTATAGTGAGGGAAGAAAATATGGATATAATGTTTAAAAGCACAAGAGGAAACGAAAATTTAGTAACAGCAAGTCAAGCAATAGTTAAAGGAATTGCAGAAGATGGGGGCCTTTATGTACCAACTACAATACCTAAGATAGACTTTTCTTTAGACTCTATAACAAACTATTCCTATCAAGAACTTGCATATCAAGTTTTAAAATTAATTTTAACTGACTACACAGAAGAAGAATTAAGATATTGCATAAACTCTGCATATGACGAAAAATTTGACACTAACCTTATTGCACCTATGGCCTATGCAAATGATACAAACCTTCTTGAGCTTTTCCACGGAAGAACAATAGCTTTTAAGGATATGGCGCTTTCAATTCTTCCATACCTCTTAAAAACAGCAGCTAAGAAAAATGGCGTAAACGAAAAAATTGTAATTTTAACTGCTACATCTGGTGACACAGGAAAAGCTGCTCTAGAGGGCTTTGCTAATGTTGAAGGAACTCAAATAATTGTATTTTTCCCAGAAGATGGAGTTTCAGCTGTTCAAAAAGCACAAATGGTAACTCAAACAGGTGAAAACACTTGTGTTGTAGGAATTAAAGGCAACTTTGACGATGCTCAAACAGCTGTTAAGAAAATTTTCACAGATAATGACTTAAAAGCTGAATTAAAAGAAAAAGGCTATGTCTTTTCTTCAGCAAACTCAATAAACATTGGTAGGCTTGCACCACAAATTGTATACTACTTCTACGCTTATGCTCAAATGGTAAAAGCTAATAAAATAAATATGGGGGACAAAATAAACTTCACAGTTCCAACTGGTAACTTTGGAAACATCTTAGCAGGATACTATGCAAAATCTATGGGCTTACCTGTAAATAAATTAATTTGTGCTTCAAATGATAATAAAGTTTTATACGACTTCTTTAAAACTGGTGAATATACAATTAAAAATAGAGATTTTGTTGTAACAGTTTCTCCGTCAATGGATATTTTAATCTCTTCAAACCTTGAAAGGTTGTTATACCACTTAAGTAATTCAACAGATGAAACAAAAAATATGATGGAATTACTTTCAACAAAAGGTGAATATAGCTTTAAAGTAAATAGCGAATTTGAGGGCGAATATGCAACAAAAGATGAAACATTTAACGCAATTAAGTCCTTGTTTGAAAAAACAAACTATGTAATGGACACACATACAGCAGTTGCAAAAGCTGCCTATGATAAATATCTAGCAAAAACTAACGACACAACACCAAATGTAATAGTTTCAACAGCTAGTCCATATAAATTTGCTAAAGATGTTTTAAAAGCAATTGATAATAAATATAATAACATCGAAGATTTTCAAGCAGTTGTAGAGCTTGAAAAAGTAAGTGATGTTTCAATTCCTAACCCAATTAAAGATATTAATAAAAAAGAAGTTTTACACAAAACAGTAATTGAAAAAGATGAAATTAAATCTTTCGTTCAAAATAAATTAAAATAATAAAAAAATCATATCACATTTTTGTGATATGATTTTTTTTAATACTTAAATATAAATTTTAATTTCTATCTGTTCTTTTGCCATAAACTAAAATCATCATAATAATAACTAATAAAACCATTAATAAAGCTAAGGTAACTCTATAATCGTTTAAAGCAATAACAACCGCAATAAGACAACTAATAGAACTTAAGCCATATAACACCATAACAGCTTGCTTTGAACTAAGCCCAGAGTCTACAAGCCTGTGGTGTAAATGTCCTCTATCTGGTGCCATAATAGGCTTGTGGTTAATTGCACGCCTAATCATAGCAAAAGTAGTGTCTAAAATAGGCAATGCCATAGCTAGAACAGATAATAATAAAGCTAAAATAGCATAAGTTTTAAACACTCCAATACAAGATGTAACCGCTAAAACATAACCTAAAAATGTCGAACCAGTATCTCCCATATAAACCTCAGCAGGAGCGAAGTTCCTAGGTAAAAACCCAAGTGTTGAACCCGCTAAAGTTGCACAAATAACAACGGCAAGAGTGTTTCCTGAAAGAGCACAAAGAATTGTAAGACAAACACTGGCTATTGTTGTAACACCTGCTGCTAAACCATCAAGCCCGTCAATTAAGTTCACAGCGTTAATAAGCCCAACAATCCATATAATAGTTATAAAACTAGAAAATGGCTTTAAATATTGCCAAAAAGGCCACATAATAAAGTCTAACTTAGTCCCCGTTGCCACAACAATAATAGCCACAACAATTTGAACTAATAACTTAAATTTTGCACTTAACTCATATACATCGTCAAATATTCCAACAACTGTAATAATAATAGCGCCAATAATAAAGCCTATAAACCTTTTAGTGTGAAAGTCCTCAATATATAAAGACATTATAATTATTGCACTCATAAACCCAAGAACAATAGCTAAACCACCCATTCTAGGAACAGGCTCGTTGTTCATACCCCTTGACCTTGGAAAATCAACTGCTTTAAATTTATAAGCAAACCCCTTAGCCATTGGCGTTGTTAAAAGAGTAACTGCAAAGGCAATAGCAAAAGCTGCCATACATAAAAGCCAAGTTTCTGACATATAAACTTCACCTACTTAGTACCAAACATTCTATCACCTGCATCACCAAGACCAGGCACAATATATCCATCTTCGCTTATAGCTCTGTCAATAGCTGCTGCATAAACATCTACATCTGGGTGGTCCTCTTGTAATCTCTTAACGCCATCAGGAGTACAAATAAGACAAATATATTTAATATTTTTAACATTTCTTTCTTTTAAAAATTGAATAGCTGCAGAAGAAGTTCCGCCAGTTGCCATCATAGGTTCAAGAACAAACATTTCAATGCCCTCTCCCTCAGGTAGCTTGCAGTAATATTCAATAGGCATAAATGTGTTAGGGTCTCTGTAAAGTCCAATATGCCCTATTTTAGCATTAGGCATAAGGTCTACAATGCCCTCAACCATACCAAGCCCGCCTCTTAAAATAGGAACAATGCCAACTTCTTTATCTAAAACCTTGCAGTCAGCCTCACCCCTTGGAGATTCAACTTTAACCTCTTTAACACTAAGGTTTTTTGTTGCCTCATAAAATAAAAGAGCAGATACTTCGCTAACAAGCTCCCTAAACTCCTTGTTGTTAGTATCTTTGTTTCTAAGGTGTGCTAATTTGCTCTGCACTAAAGGGTGTTCTACAATATATAAATTGCTCATAAAAAATACCTCCTAATCCTCAATCATATTTATTCTTCTAATGTGCCTTTCATCATTAGAAAATTCAGTTTCTAAAAACGCCTTAACAATTTCTAAAGCTAAACCAGGTCCAATAACTCTAGCTCCCATAGCTAAAATGTTAGAGTTGTTGTGCTCTCTTGTAGCTTTTGCAGAAAAAACATCGTGGCAAAGAGCCGCTCTAATGCCCTTAACCTTGTTAGCTGCAATAGAAATACCTATTCCAGTTCCGCAAATTAAAATACCCTTTTCACATTCACCATTTACTATTGCATTAGCAACAGCCTTGCCATACACAGGGTAATCACAAGATTCATCAGTATAAGTACCATAATCCTTATATTCAATATTTTTACTTTCAAGATATTCAATAATAGTTTTTTTCAATTCAAGACCACCGTGGTCACAACCTAAAGCTATCATAAAAAACTCCCTTTCATTTAGCAAAATTAAACATCAATTATACAATATCCAGCTGCTTTTTTTAATCTGTTCATAATAGCAAGGCCAAGCTCGTCCTCGCAAAGCCCCTCAGCAAACACTTTGTCTATCTTGTAATAATCACACTTTCTAAGCATTTTAAAAAGGTTTGCAGCAATAAGCTGAGGGTTTTTAACGCTACCTATAACTAAAACTTTACAATCTTTATATTTGTCTTTGTTTTCTTCTGTTGCAATAACACCAATATTTTTGCTTTTGTCATCTTCAGAAATAAGCTGGTTAATCTTGTCAACCATCTTCTCTCTGTCCCCTCTAACAATAATAACATCAGCACTAGGAGAATAATGTGTATACTTCATTCCTGGGGCTTTTGGCTTTTCCCCGTCCTCTAACTTGCTAAGAACAGCCTTGTCAACATCTACTCTGCCTAAAACTTCTCTAAGCATTTCAAGAGTAATAGCCCCTGGCCTTAAAAGAATAGGCACATCTAAAGACACATCAACTATGGTCGACTCTAAACCAAATTCACAAGCCCCTCCGTCAATAATCATATCTATTTTCCCAGAAAGGTCAAATTCAACGTGAGAAGCTCTTGTTGGGCTTGGCCTACCAGAAGTGTTTGCACTAGGTGCAGCAATAGGTGTTTTGCAAGCAGAAATAAATTCAAGTGCAATTTTGTTTTCAGGGTATCTAATAGCAACTGTATTTAAACCACCAGAAATTTCCTTTGGCACAATGTCACTTTTTTCAAAAACCATAGTTAAAGGCCCTGGCCAAAACTCTCTAGCAAGTCTTCTAGCACTTTCAGGTATTTTTTTCACTAAAGGCTTTAACTCGTCAAAACTTGAAATGTGTAAAATCAACGGGTTGTCTGAAGGCCTGCCTTTAGCCAAATAAATTTTGCTTGCAGCTTCAGCATTTAACCCATCTCCACCAAGCCCATAAACTGTTTCTGTTGGAAATGCCACAAGACCGCCTGATTTAATAATATCAGCGGCCTTGCAAATTACAGTATTATCAATGTTATCTGAATCAATTTTAAAAATTTGAGTTTTCAATTAATTTGCACCACAACATTTTTTATACTTTTTGCCACTACCACAAGGACAAGGGTCGTTTCTACCAATCTTAGGGCCTTGGTTTACAACAGTAGTAGACTTCTTCTGTTCCTTGTAAAGTCTTGTAAGATCCTCTTGAGAGTAAACATTTTCCCAGTGTGGAAGTGAATATAAGTGGTCAGCCTTGTACTCAACCATTTTTTTGAAAAGCTTTTCAAAATCAATCTTGATAACAACTTCTGTGTCTTCTTCAAGCTTTTCAAGCTCAAACTGCGGCTCTTGAGTTTCGTTAAGTCCGTCAATAAAACCAACAATATAAGGAGCTGGAACATCATACTGCTTAGCTAATTCCTTAATTGTGCCTTTAATCTCAGTTTTCTTGTTTTCTATAATATCCTCGTAAATTTTCTGTTCACGTGGAATATAATCATTCCATAAAGCTTCGTTGTTTCTGCCGTTTCTATAATATGCAGATGAAAGCCACTGCTCATATAAAGTCATTTTTCTTCCTCCTAGATTATAAATCTTATTTAATCTTATACCATTTTACTACAAATCATTTAATCTGTCTAGTACTAAAATTATTAAAAACTCCCATATATCCCCTTAAATTTATAAGGCCCTTTCAAGTAGCTGTTCAACACTTTTAGCACACACAATATTTATTCCTTTAATGTCCTTAACTTCTTTATAGTTTGCATTTGGTATAATAACAGTTTTAAATCCCATTTTCTTTGCTTCTTGCACCCTTTTTTCAGCCATAGTAACAGCTCTTAACTCTCCTGTAAGGCCAATTTCACCAAAAACTAAAACATCTGATGGAACTGGCACGTTTCTGTAACTAGATGCAATAGCAATAGCTAAAGAAGCGTCAATAGCAGGTTCAACAACTCTTATTCCTCCAGTCAAATTAATGTAACAATCATAACTAGAAAGTTGTAAACCAGCCTTTTTTTCTAACACAGCAATAATAATAGTCATTCTGTTAAAATCAGTTCCAGTTGCCATTCTTCTTGGCATATTAAAACTAGTGTAGCTAACAAGAGCTTGAGCCTCAATAAGTAGTGGCCTTGTTCCTTCAACACTGCAAGTAATAACAGTTCCAGATACGTCAATAGGCCTGTCAGCTAACATAAATGCAGATGGGTTTTGAATTTCTTTTAATCCCAAATTACCCATTTCAAAAACACCAATTTCGTTTGTCCCACCAAACCTGTTTTTAACAGCCCTTAATATTCTGTAAGTCGCCGTTTTGTCGCCCTCAAAATATAAAACAGTGTCGACCATATGCTCTAAAACTCTAGGCCCTGCTATGTTTCCATCTTTTGTAACGTGCCCAACAATCATAACAGACACGCCTCTTCCTTTGCTTATGTTCATAAGCTTTGCAGTTGTTTCTCTAACTTGAGTAACAGAGCCAGGGGCAGATGTAATTTCTTCAACAAACATAGTCTGAATAGAGTCTATAATAACAAAGTCAGGGTTTATATTAGCTATTGAACTATCAATAATAGATATGTTAGTTTCAGAAAGTATCATAATGTTTTCAGAATAAACTTCTAGTCTGTCAGCTCTTAATTTAATTTGATGAGGTGACTCCTCTCCTGAAACATATAACACTTTTTTCCCTTGTTTGCCAAGTTCACTACAAATTTGTAAAAGCAAAGTAGACTTTCCTATACCAGGGTCGCCACCAATTAAAGTTAAAGACCCTTCTACAAGTCCACCACCTAAAACTCTGTCAAGTTCAGCCATACCAGTAGTTGCCCTGTCCTCGTTTATAGGCTTAATTTCTCCAAGAACCATAGGCTTTATAGAAGACTGTATTCCAACGCCCCTTGTAACCTTGCTTTTAACAACAATAGCCTCCTCGCTAAAAGTGTTAAAACTGTTGCAGTCAGGGCATTTTCCAAGCCACTTAACAGTTTCATAGCCACACTTTTGGCAAACATATTTACTTTTAGATTTAGCCATTTTAGTGCTTTTCTACTCTAACTGCCTTGCAATCAGAATTAAGCTCTAAACTAAAACTCATTTTGCCAGTAACATTAGTTGTAACCTTGTCAAGGTTTACATCATCAACATAAATTGAATAAACACTTTCAGCCTCAAGCTCAAGAGTAATCATTGTGTTGTGGAAACCCTCAATTTCAAAACTAGTAACTCTATCCCCAATTTTTAAGCTGTGAACAGTTGAACCAGGCACTGTTTCTAAAACAAGGTTTCCGTTTTTAGATAATCTAGTAACATCTTTGTGAGTTCTAACCTTATATTCGTCACTACCCACTTTAAAATCATCAATCTTTTGTTTTTCTACAACCTCGTAGTTCCCAAAACTTAATGAACCGTCAGCCTCTATACAGATAACTTCGTTAATAACAGCCATTTTAATTTCCTCCTAATATATATAAAAATAAGTCAAATTGCTATTTTGACAAATTCATTTGAATTTATTATAATTATAGCAAAATAATTTAACTTTGTATAGAGATTTTTAATTACGTTTTAATTAATATTTTTTAATTGGAGAGAATAAAAATGAGATTAGATAAATTTTTGTGTAGCTGTGGTTTAGGCACACGAACAGAGGTAAAAAAAATAATAAAATCAAAAAGAGTTAAAGTTGATGATGTAATAATAGATAAAAGCGAATTTAAAGTTGATGAAAACTCAAATGTATTTTTAGATAATAAACCTTTAACTTATAATCAATATACCTACATTATGCTAAATAAGCCTGCTGGCTGTCTTTCAGCAACAAAAGATAATCATAAACAAACTGTAATAGACCTTTTAGAAAATAAATATAAAAACATAGGCCTTTTCCCAGTTGGCAGGCTTGATAAGGACACAGTTGGCCTGGTGCTTTTAACAAACGATGGGGATTTTGCCCACAACACACTTTCCCCTAAAAAACACGTTTCAAAAACATACATTGCCCATATATCTGGCAATCTTCCACCTGATGCGAAACAAATTTTTAATAAAGGTGTAACATTAAAAGACTTTACTTGTAAGAGCGCAGAGCTTATAATAAAAGAGGTACATCAAAACTACACTGTTGTTCAAGTTACTATTGTAGAGGGTAAATATCACCAAATAAAGAGAATGTTCCTCTCTTTAGGCTGTAAAGTAGAATATTTAAAAAGAATTAGCTTTGGAGATATAACTCTAGATTTAAATTTAAAGGAGGGAGAGTACCGCTTGCTAAACGAAAAGGAGCTATCCTTTGTTAAGACGGTAAGATAATATGAAAAAACTATTAGCTATAACAATTTTGGCTACAACGCTTTTTTCCCAAAATGTATTTGCAGATAATTGTGATGACTTAGTAACAACTTGGAAAAATCTTTTTGCCACAATACAAGGCAAAACTTACGATGCGCCTTTAACTAGAACAGTCACAACACCAGAACAATGGAAAGTAGCAATTGAAGATGCTTATAATAACTTAAACGATAGCATAACCCTTCAAATAGCTGGTTTTAACAACGAAGATTATGATATAAACCTTTTAAAAAACCATAATGTTTCCATTTCTGCAAAAGGCTATGTAAGCCACAATGAGTTTTCAAAAGTTACATATAACTTCACATATAACTCAAACTTTAAAATTGCACAAGCAATAGATAATAAGAATTTATATAAAAAACTAAACATTCAAGAAAAAGAAGCATATAACATTTTAAATCAGGCTACCCAAACCTTAACTAATTCGTTAGAAACAGACTATGAAAAAGAATTAGCAATTCATAACTTCATAACAGATAACTTTAAATATGGCCCTCTTGAAATGTCAGAAGTTCCTGCAAGAGCACATACAGTAACTGGCTTTTTAATAGACGGCCAAGGAATTTGCGAAGCCTATGCAAACACATTTTTAATAATGGGTAAGTTTGCTGGCTTAGATGTTAGCATAATAACAGGAACAACAAATAACATAAACCATATGTGGAATTTAATAAAACTAGATGGAAATTACTACCACGTAGATGTCTCTAGTGATGACCCATCTCCAGATGTACCAAATAGAGAAAGATATAACTTCTTTAATGTTCCTGATGATATAATGTCAAGAACTCACGCTTGGGAAAGAAAAGACTTTCCTTCTTGCACTTCTTATGACTATAACTACTACACTTTAAATAATTATATAGTCCATAACGAGCAAGAACTTTCAGAATTTATAAATAATAAACTTTCAAACAACGAAACTTACTTCACCTTTAGAACAGAAGGTTATGCAATACCTAATGTTGAAGTAATAAAAAGATATGTAAAAGATAGAGGTTTTTACTCTGTAAACATATCCGGCGAATACGGAAAAGAAAGCACATACAACATAACTTTCAAATAAAAAGAAGTGGTTTCCCACTTCTTTTTATTTATTTTAATTTAATCTTTTCAAACTTAACTGTGTTTAAATTGTCTAAGTTGTTGTCTACCTTGTTTAAGTCAACACCAAGCCCAATATAAATCTCTTTGTTCATTTTTAAACTCTTGCTACCAACTATTTCCCATCTGTTTCCGTCTTTTGAACAATAGGCAACAAATTTATCCCCGTTTCTAACAAGTCTTAAATAATATCCTGTATACTCAAGTCCATTTTTAAACTCTATATCCTTTTTAAGCTGAACGCCAGTTTTTAAAGCACTTTCAATAGAATCTAAATTTTCAGATAAAGTGTCCATATTCCCGTTGTCCTTGTCCCTGCCACAAAGGTAAACACCAAAAGGGTTTCTATAATAAGTTGTAGTTTTTTTAGTTTCTTCGTTTAATTCTTTCCACTCGTAGGCCTTTGTGTGTGAAATACCAAGAGCAACATTTGCACTTGAACTATCTAAAGAGTTTCTAACCATAATCCCTGCAAATGCGTGGTTGTCAACAGGTGTAGTACTATCTACCTTAACAGTAAAATCAAAATCCCCATTTACCTTTTTATATAAATACCCAAAAGAGTCGTCTTTTTCTTTAATTTTTCCACTGCCCTTAACAGTATACACACCATCTTCTACATAAGCACAACCTTTAATATTTGGCTCTCCAACGTCTGTAAACTCCCAATTTTCAAGGTCAGTTTTTTTGTTAATATGTATTTTTTTAGCCGTAGCTTGTGTCATCTCACCCTTGTCATTTGTAGCTTTTGCAACAATGTTGTAACTTCCATCATCAAACCCACTAATAGCCATTTCAAAAGGATAACTATCATCGCTATAAATCAATTTATCATTGTTATAAAAATCAACCTTAACAGTATCTTCACTAGCATTAACTTTAACATCTATCACTTCTGAAACATCAAATTGACTGTTGTCTTTTGGCTCAACAATTTCAACATCAGGGTTTGTTGGCTCATACTCCATATCAACTAAACTATTAATATAATTTTCTATGTTAGCATATCCATTTTCAGCTATTTCCCTGCTGTCAAATGGGTTGTTAAAGTCCAAACCATTTTCCATTTCCCATCTGTCGTCAATGCCGTCTAAGTCCTTGTCAAAATCAGCTTCTCTGTAAACAACATCGTTGTATGGAAGCCCGCCAACTTCCTCATCTCTGTTCACAAAATAACCACTGTCGTTTCTAACTGAAGAAACAATTCTGCTATCTAAGCCATCTCTTAAGGGTAAAGTAGCTCCTGCTCTGTTAAGAACTAACTCATAAGCATTTTCAGGAGAGTTAGTAGTTAAATTTTCTTTCTTAGTTCCCTCCATTTTAAATTCAGAATTAACTATTTCAGTAAATTTTTTGTTGCTTTCAGAAACATAAACACCTAAACTGTTGTCCTTGCTAATTTTTTCATTTCCCTCTAAAACATTTCCAAACACATAAAACTTAGATGGCTTGTTTTTCTCGCCACAATCAATAACTCTGTCTTTAACACTATCTCTAGTTCCTTGCCCAGCTTTCATATAGTTGTATACATAATTTTGGTTAGCTCGTCCTCCACCATATCCAGTGTTAAAACCCCAGTTGTAAATAACATTGTTTCTAAAATCAAATAAAGCTATATGCTCGTTGTCATCAGCCTCAACAGTTCCTCCTCCAAACCTTGGGTTTCTTGAAGTGTGGTTTGCATATAAATTGTGGTGGTATGTTGCGTTAACTCCTCCAACTATTGCTCCATAGCCGTGTCTACCCTTTGTATGGCCTGACATAGTAAGACTTTCAGCAATAATACACCACTGTATAGTTGCGTTTTCCGCTCTGTATAATGACATTGTTTCGTCAGTTGACCAAGAACAAGATAAATGGTCAATCATAAGGTTTTTCATAGACCTGCCCCAAATAGAGTCCATAGAGTCCCCTTTTAAAACATTTTCAGCTCCTGGCCTAAACCTTAAATATCTCATAATAATATTGTTTGAATTACTTAAATTTGTTTCATAACCATAAACTGTAATTCCATTTCCTGGAGCAGTTTGCCCTGCAATTGTCAAATTGTTTCTTTTTGTAATGTTTAACTTGTTTTTTAATTTAATAACACCACCAACATTAAACACAACAATTCTGTTGTCCTTGCTAACAGCATCTCTAAAAGAGCCTTTAATCGCTTCTTCTGTGTCAGGGTCATAATCTTCTAAAGTGGTAACAACATAAACTTCTCCGCCTCTACCACCAGAAACATACTTTCCTCCGCCTTCAGCTCCTGGGAAAGCTGGAATTTTGCTTTCACCTCCATATACACAAATAGAAGAAAATATAATGCTTAAAGCCATAAAACCTGCAATAAATTTTTTCAAAAAAATACCTCCCTTTTATCTCTATAAAATAATTATAAAACAATATATAAATATTTGCAATAATTTAAATATTTTTTCCAATAAAAAAAAGAGCCTTAAACTCTCCTAAAAAAATTACTGTATGTAGGTATCACCCTTAGGTGATACTAAATGTCTTTTAATTTAGACAAGGCTTTTGTTTCAATTCTTGAAACATAGCTACGGCTTATACCCATATTTTTTGCAATTTCTCTTTGGGTAACTTCTTTTTCACCATTTAATCCATATCTTAAAACAAGTATTTCAAACTCTCTTTTTGTAAGCCTGTTTTTCATAGCTTTATATAATTTTTCAGTTCTTATTTTTAAATCTGTAACTTCTTCAACACTTTTGCTCTCGTCAGCTAATTTGTCTTCTAAAGTTATTTCATTCCCCTCTTTGTCTAACCCAACGCTGTCTTGTAAGCTAACATCGTTTTGCCTTTTTTTGTTTTGCCTTAAATACATCAAAATTTCGTTTTCAATACACCTTGAAGCATAGCTAACAAGTTTCCCTTTGTCTGACTTATATGTGCTAACAGCCTTAATTAGCCCAACAGTCCCAATAGATATTAACTCATCATTGTCATTTAATTGATTATATTTCTTGGCTATATGTGCCACTAATCTAAGGTTATGCTCTATTAACTTGTTTCTAGCCTCTAAATCCCCGTTGTCCCAAAGTTTTATATACTTTTCTTCTAAAGCCTTGCTTAAAACCTGAGGCAAATTGCTACCAATATGCCCAACAAAAAACGGAAGAAACAACATTTTAAAACACCCCCATAACAATTATATTATGGGGGCAAAAATATATAACTATTTAATTAATAAAATTCTTTGTAATAGTGTCCCATTTTGTCAGCAGTCATAATTGCACTATAAACTTTTTCAGAATCCACTTCAAATGGCATATTAAATATAGTTTCTCCCTCAGCACAAGCAAGTTTAGCTGCTTCCATAATCTTGTCTTTGTTAATTTCTTTAATTCCTAAATCCTCTAAAGTAACAGGTAAACCAACACTTAAACAAAAGTCCATAACTTCTTCAAATTCTTCAGTGCTAACATTTTCCAAAATAAGTTGTGTAAGAA
Organism: uncultured Clostridia bacterium; assembly: GCA_944384235.1. Taxonomy (GTDB): domain Bacteria; phylum Bacillota; class Clostridia; order Lachnospirales; family CAG-274; genus Gallispira. The sequence continues at coordinate 49,569 of CALWSP010000014.1, read as the reverse complement.
CACCAAAAGCAACTTTTTCGCCGTGATACATCTTGTGAGTTTCTTCAATGCAAGTAAACCCGTTGTGAATAGCGTGAGCCCCTGCAAGGCCACCACTTTCAAAACCTATTCCAGAAAGATATGTATTTGCCTCTATAACATTTTCCACAGCTTCAGTTAAAGCCCCAGCTTCTAAAGCAGTTTTTGCCTTAAACCCGTCGCTAATTAAAGTGTCATAACATAACTTGGATAAAGCCATTGCAGTTTTAGACACTTGCCCACCCATACAACTAATCGCATTAGATTTCATACAAGCTCTAGTTTCAAAAAATGTAGCAAGTGCATCACCCATACCAGAAACAAGCAACCTAGTAGGAGCTTTGCCAACAATTTCAGTGTCAATTAAAATAATGTCTGGGTTAGATGGTAAAAATAAATATTCCTCAAACTGTCCATCTTCTGTGTAAATAACTGATAAAGCTGAACAAGGTGCGTCTGTTGACGCAGCAGTTGGAACGCCTACAACTGGAATGTTAGCATAATAAGCAACTGCCTTTGCAGTATCTAATATTTTTCCACCGCCAATTCCAACTAAAATGTCACATTTCTCGTTTTTAAGATTTTCGCAAATTCTGTTAATTTCAGCTTTAGAACATTCACCATTAAAAATTTCAAAAACAATTTCACTCTCTGAATTTTCAATAGCAAAATTCAAATCCTTTTCAACTCTTTTTTTACCACTAGCGCTAACTAAAACTAGCATTTTCTTGCCAAGCTTTTCTGTATACTTAGTTAATTCCTTTAAAGTGCCTTTTCCCTGAATGTAACGACTAGGAGAACCAATAATTCTTGTCATAAAAAAACCTCCAATATTGATAATTTTTTATCAATTTCATTATCCCCCTTTTTAAATCAAAAGTCAAGAAGTTTTTAAAATAAAAAAAGCACCTAATAAGTTTTATTTTTCGACAAAACTCATTTAGGTGCATCTTTTTATTTCATTTCTTTAATTACTTCTTTGTTTAGATTAATTAAACTAGTTATATATTCTTTAGATGGTCCGCCTTCAACCTTTCTAGAATTTACACAAGTATCAAGGTCAATTGCATTATAAATATCTTCAGTAAATACATCGCTTACACTTTTGTATTCTTCTAATGTTAAATCGTCAAGGTTTTTATCGTTGTTTACACAATATAAAACTAACTGCCCTATAATTGCGTGAGCATCTCTAAATGGAACACCTTGTTTAACAAGCCAGTCAGCTGCATCAGTTGCATTCATAAAGCCTTTTCTAGCAGCTTGACGCATATTTTCTTTGTTAAATGTCATAGTTTCCATCATTCTAGTAAAAACAGGTAAACACATTTTTAATGTGTCAACTGCGTCAAAAACGCCTTCCTTGTCCTCTTGCATATCTTTGTTGTAAGCTAAAGGAATACCTTTCATAACAGTTAGCATAGCCATTAAATGTCCGTAAACTCGTCCAGTTTTTCCTCTAATAAGCTCTGCCATATCAGGGTTTTTCTTTTGTGGCATAATTGAACTGCCAGTAGAATAGGAATCGTCAATTTCAACAAATTTATATTGTTGAGAATTCCAAATAATAATTTCCTCGCAAAATCTTGAAAGGTGCATCATAATCATAGATAAAGCACTTAAAAGTTCAATAACAAAATCTCTGTCGCTAACGCCGTCCATAGAATCTAAAGTTATTGAATCAAAACCTAACTGCTCTTTAACAAAATTTCTGTCTAAAGGATATGTAGTTGTAGCTAAAGCTCCAGAACCTAAAGGTAAAACATTAGTTCTTTTGTATGTATCGCTTAATCTGTCATAATCTCTTTTAAACATTTCAACATAAGCAAGTAAATGATGTGCAAGAGTTACTGGCTGAGCATTTTGTAAATGTGTGTAACCTGGCATAACAGTTTCAACATTCTTTTCAGCTATATTGTTTAAAACTTCAATAAGCTCTTTAACTAAACTTTTAATCTCTGTAATTTGCTCTTTTAAATACATTCTAATGTCTAAAGCAACTTGGTCGTTTCTGCTTCTTCCTGTGTGTAACCTCTTTCCTACATCGCCAATTTTAGAAATTAAAATAGTTTCAATATTCATATGAATATCTTCAGCCTTTTCGTCAAATTGAATTTGTCCATTTTCAATTTCAACTAAAATCTCTTTTAATGCCTCAACTATTTTTTCAGAATCCTCTTTAGAAATAATTCCCTGGTTTCCAAGCATTGTAGCGTGAGCACAGCTACCTAAAATATCTTCTTTATACATTCTGCTATCAAAAGATATTGAGCTGTGGAAATGGTCTGTAAAACTATCTGTTGATTTTGTAAATCTACCGCCCCAAAGTTTCATATATTTTTTCTCCTTACATAATAAATTTAATTAATATCTTACCATAATTTTTAAAAAATGTAAATAAAAAAGGGGGAAATTCCCCCTTTTTTATCTAGGTCTAACACCGTCATAAACCCCGTTTTCATATCTATAATTGTTTTTCAACCTTCTGTAATTAGGGCGTCTAACAGCAAATATTTCATTTAAAACAATTGCCTCTATCATATTTTTAAACATATTTTTCTTTCCCCATATTTCATATAGTTCTTCACTTAAAACAATTTCTTCAACCTCGTCAATATCCTTTTGAGCTAAATTAATAGTCTTGTTGACAATTTGGGAAAGAGTTTCTCTGTCAATTCCATCTTCTGAATATATAGGGCTACTCATATACTCATATTCTTCAACAGCCTGCTCTACATACTTGTTTAAAATAGAATTCATATCATAATATAAAGCTTTCATCATTTCAATGTCCCTTTTAGGAATATCACTTTTAATAATAATTTCTCCCTCTTTTTCCTCGCTTAAACCATCTCTTGTGTCATATCTTGGCTCAAAACTTCTATCGTCCATTAAATTTGCCATATCTTCTGTGTTCATTTTCTTGTAATTAGGCCAGCCTTGCCCTAGTCTATAATCAGTATATTCAGAAAAAAAGCTATCCATTTTAGGCGTATAGTTTTCAATGTTGTAATACATAAAATACCTCCATTAATCTATATCTTAGACTATTCTTTAAATTAATAAATAGTTACTGCCTTTTTTTCTAATAAATATAAGAGTTTAGCTCTTGTATTGTATTCTCAATTTGTGTATAATTAAATTATGTAATTGGTATTTTTTTGTATACAGTTTTACAAATCAAAATATGAAAGGAGTTTTTTTATGGGCTATATGGAAGAGTATCGTCTTTGGTGCGAAGATAGCTACTTTGACGAAAAAACAAAAGCAGAACTTTTGTCAATAAAAGATAACGAAAAAGAAATAGAAGAAAGGTTTTATAAAAACCTTGAATTTGGCACAGGTGGTTTAAGAGGAATACTAGGTGCTGGAACAAATAGAATGAATATATACACTGTTAGTAAAGCAACTCAAGGCTTCGCTAATTACATAAAAAAACAAGGAGAAGAAGCTGTTAAAAAAGGTGTAGTAATTGCTTATGATTCAAGAAATTACTCCCCAGAATTTGCTGAAATCACAGCTAGAGTCTTAGCTGGAAATGGAATTAAGGCATATCTTTCTGACGAGCTAAGGCCAGTTCCTATGCTTAGCTTTGCAGTTAGAGAACTTGGCTGTATAGGTGGTGTTGTAATAACTGCAAGCCACAATCCATCAGAATATAACGGCTATAAAGTTTATTGGTCAGATGGTGCACAAGTGCCATACCCAAGAGATGAAGAAATAATAAAAGAAGTTAATGCAATAACTGACTTTAAAACAATTAAAATAGCTAACTTAACTGAAGCAGTAAACAGTCGTTTAATTCAATATGTTGGCCCAGAACTAGATGTAGCATATCTTGAGGCTATGACAAAACAAGTTGTAAACCAAGATATAATAGATAAAACAGACCTTAAAATAGTCTACACTCCTTTACACGGTTCAGGAAATAAGCCAGTAAGGCGTGCCCTTGCAAAAGTAGGCTTTAAAAACGTTTACACAGTGCCTCAACAAGAAATGCCAGATGGCAACTTCACAACTGTTGGCTATCCAAACCCAGAAAATAAAGCTGTTTTTGACTTAGCAATGGAGTTAGCTAAAGAAGTTGACGCTGACATAATAGTTGGAACTGACCCAGATGCAGATAGAGTTGGTGCAGTTGTTAAAAAGACAGATGGCGAATATATGGTTTTAACAGGCAATATGACAGGTGCTTTAATTTGTGATTATATCCTTTCCCAAAGACAGATTAAAAACAACTTGCCTAAAAACGGTGCAGTAGTGTCTACAATTGTATCCACTGATATGACAAAATCTATTTGTAATCACTATAACTTAAAATACTTTGATGTTTTAACTGGCTTTAAATATATTGGCGAAAAAATCAAAGAATTTGAAGAAAACAATAGCTATGAATACTTGTTTGGCTTTGAAGAGAGTTATGGTTGCTTAGCTGGAACTTATGCAAGAGATAAAGATGGCTGTCTTGCTACAATGCTTCTTTGCGAGCTTGCAGCATATTATAAATCTAAAAATATGAGCCTTTATGATGGCCTATTAGCACTTTATGAAAAATATGGATACTACAAAGAGGATATCACTTCTATAACACTTAAAGGAATTGATGGTGCCGCTCAAATCAAAAAAATTATGGACACACTAAGAGAAAACCCTCCTAAAGAAGTTGCTAATATCCCAGTAATAGAAGCTAGAGATTACTCAACTCAAAAAATCAAAAATGTTTTAACTAACGAAGAAACAGATACAAATCTTCCAAAAAGCAATGTTTTATACTACGTTCTTGAAGATAAAACTTGGTTCTGCGTAAGACCAAGTGGAACAGAACCAAAAATTAAAGTTTACTTTGGAAGTTGTGATAACACAGCTAAAAAAGCTGAAGAAAAAGTTAAAAAAGCAAGCGATGGCGTTTTAGCCATTGTTGATGAAATCTTAAAATAATAAAAAGGGCCTATTTAAATAGGTCCTTTTTCTATGTAAAATAAAAAGCCCAGTTAAACTGGACTTTTTTTATTATTAAAGTTTAGGAATTAAATCATAATATTCCTGAACAGTTGCGTCATTCATAACAGCGTCAATAATCTTCTTGCCTAATGGGTCAAGTTCTGGAGTATCAAACTGCTTTAACTGCTCTTTAAAGAAGTCAGTAAGCTTCTTAGCACCAATATCGTAACCTTCGTTACCAACTCTACCCTGAATATTAACCTTTAATAAACCTGGGTTAATTGGAGTGCCATCAATCTTAACAGACTTTGGAACATAACCAAGTAAAGAACATCTAGCATCTTCAAGCTGTTCTGGCTTAAACTTAGCTCCACCTCTTCTAGAAAGGTATTCTCTAGTCACCCACTCGCCAGCAAAACCAATCTTATATGCACCAATATACTGGTTAGGAATAAGAATGTATCTTGTGCTAGGAGTGTCTAAAATCTGCTTTAATAATAAGTTAGCCTGGTCAACTTTCTTACCAGTAGCAAAAGGCCAGTAAGAACCTACACCCTCAGACTTCATTTGGTTTCCACCTGCGTCAATAATAGATGGGTTAGCAAAACCTCTAGGAGCAACTAATCTCCAAACCCAAGCAAGAGCTGGAGGAAGAACGTGGAACATACCAATAATACCGTAGTCTGGGTGCTCCTTAGTTGTTGGAGGAGTTCTAATACCAAAACTTCTTACATCAATCTCCGCAGTGCCGTTTACAATGTTGTTCTTAACCTTTCTAGGCATAACAACTCTAGGGTTTGGACAAGGCACACCAGGAGCGTCCTCAATATGGTCCCAAATAAGACAAGTTGAGCCAGGAACTGCGTCCATATTTAAGAACACAAGAGGCTCTTTTGGGTGACAACAAGCCTTTTCAGTTTCAGGCTCTGTACCATACTGGTCAATGTGGTTTACTCTTAAGAACCAACCGTGCTCAGCATCACAAACAACAAGCTTTTTGCTGTCGTTTTGAATAGATGGGTGAGCAAGTGCCATATCGTCTGTAACAGGGTATAAAGTTGCTGTATCAGCAATGTTTACATAAGTCTCTTCGCCTGTAACCATATTTGTAGCAAGTAAAACCTTGCCGTCAACTTCTCTGTGAACTGGCTCAGTCATTTCTGACTTACCACCACCAGAAGCACCTTCGTGCATAATAGTAAGCTCTAATTCATAAGGTGTAACAACCTTAACAGTTGAAGCGTGTAAAGTAGTCCAACCCTCAAGCTCACCAATGTGAAGAAGGATAGAATAAACACCCTTCTTAGCAGATGGTCCTAAATAAAGGTTGTAGCTAAATACTTCTTGCATTTCATAAGATCTGTTGTGAACAACAATCTGCTTGCCGTCAAAATGAGTATGACGGAATGTAGGTGCAACATAAATAACAGCCTGTGGCTTAAAGAAGTTAGGCATTTTGCTTGCAGGAATAAAACCTTGTAACTCGGCAATAGCAGTTGCAAAAAATGCTGCGTTTCCAGGAATAACTGCAATACAAGGATACTTAATCCCCATATCACTGTTACCAGCGTAAAAAGGAACAACAATTAAAGATTCCTGGCTTCTTAACCATTCAAAAGTTTCGTTTCTAACTGGTTCAAAGTCAGTGCCAAACCTTTCCTTGTAAGTTACCTTGTCTGTTGGTAAATCGTCAGCGATAACCATAGAGTTAGGGTCTCTTCTTCTTAATGCAGGGTCGTCAAAGTTAATAACAACACCGTTTTTACATTTAACAACAGTACCTTCTTTAACTTCCTTGCCATTTACTTCAAAAACAACATCGTTAGTAAGTCTATCTTTTCCACCCATAGCTAAGTCTATGAGTTCTTCCTTACTCTCAGGCATAATAATGTTACAATTACTATCTTTAATAAGTTCATTTAAGCCCTGAGGTAAAACCATTTTACTAATTGCTTCTGGCTTATTCTTATTTGCCATTTTATATCCTCCTTGTTTTTTATTTAGTCTATTCTTATAATTTCTATTTAACAAAAATTAAATTGAAATACATAATACTAAAAATAATATCCTAATTTAAACATATAACCTAAAGACTATACAAGATATACTATATCATTTTTTCAATAAAAAAGCAATACCTATCAAAGAAAATTCATTATTTGTTTAAAATCTTAATAAAATTAATTTATATTTAAAAAGCTAGTCTGTAATTAGACTAGCTTAATAATCATCTTTTCTGTTTTTCCACTCGTTGTACTGATACTTGTCAATTTTAACTTCTCTGCCCTTTGTTCCGCCTAAATCAGGCCCAACAATGCCCCTTTCTTCTAACTCATCAATTATTCTAGCAGCCCTGTTGTAACCTATTTTAAACTTTCTTTGTATAAAACTTGTGGAAGCCTTTTGTTGTATAGCAACTAGCTTAATAACTTCATCAATTAAACTATCTTCCCCACTTCCTGAAACTCCTCCATCGCTGTCCTCTCCGTGAGCCTCAGCAACAGCTCTGTTTATCTCGTCAATAACATTGTTGTCATAGTGGCTTCCATCAGTTTTAATTGAATTTACAATTTCTTCAACTTCCTCGTCAGTAACAAAAGCACCTTGTATTCTTAAAGGCTTGTCGTCAAAAGCCCTAGTTTTTAAAAGCATATCACCTCTACCAAGCAACTTTTCAGCACCAACTTCGTCTAAAATAATTTTAGAGTTAATGCTTCCAGCCACTTTAAATGCAATTCTTGATGGAACATTTGCTTTAATAAGCCCAGTAACAACGTTTGCATCAGGTCTTTGAGTTGCAATAACTAAGTGCATACCTGCCGCTCTAGCAAGCTGAGTTAATCTAACAATAGCATTTTCCACTTCTTTTCCAGTTGTCATCATAAGGTCAGCAAGCTCGTCAATAATAATAACAATGTATGGAAGTTTTTCAACTCCTTCAATTTTGTTGTATCCTTTAATGTTTCTAACTCCTTGCTGTTCTAAAAGGTCGTATCTTCTTTCCATCTCTCTAATAGCCCAGTTAAGTGCCCCCGCAGCCTTTTGAACGTCACTAATTACAGGAATAAGAAGATGTGGTATGCCGTTGTAAACACTAAGTTCAACTTTTTTCGGGTCAATCATAATAAGTTTAACTTCATCAGGCGTAGCCTTATATAAAATTGAAGTAATTAAAGTGTTTATACAAACAGATTTACCTGCACCAGTTGCGCCTGCAATAAGTAAGTGGGTCATATCAGCCACATCAGCAACAATAACAGTGCCAGTAATGTCCTTGCCAACGCCAAAAGCTAACTTGCTTTCATAATCTCTAAACTTGTCTGTAAGTAAAACTTCACTAAAATAAACTGGAGATACAGAATCGTTTCCAAGCTCTATACCAATTTTGTTTGTTCCTGGTATAGGAGCTTCAATTCTAACTGACTTTGCAGCTAAGCCAAGCTCAATATCCCTGTCTAAACTTGTTATTTTTCCAACTTTCATACCCTTTGGAGGAATTAATTCATATCTAGTAACAGTAGGGCCTTGGCTAACATTAACAACCTTTGCATCTACACCAAAAGTTGATAATGTTTCTTCCAATAATTTAGATTTTCTAATTAACTCCTCGCTATTTGTCTTTCCTAATTTGTTAGGATTTTTTGCTAATATGTTAGGGCTAGGAAATTTATATGGGGTTTTCTTGTTTTCCTCAAGTTCAGTAACCTCTTTTGTTTCATCAGCTTCTATAACTTCTATGTCGCTACTAGTCTTTTTCTCAAAGCCATAACTTTTAACTTCTCTATCTTCTTTTTCCTCTAAAACATTTTGATTTTCTGTTTTAAAATCTTCAACAGACTCCTCTTCTTCTTTAAATAAACTTTCAATATCATTTTCTGAATTTATATTAACATCATCATAATTATTTATAAAATCTTCTTCAAAATCTGGAATATCTTCAAAGCTTTCAAAACCAAAATCTTCATTTATTTTAACTTCTTCAGTTTTGTTGTTGTTTATTTCTCTAATGTTAGATAATACATTTTCTTCATCTTCTGACTTTATAATTTTTATATCACTATTTTGAATATCGTTGTATCTATCTTCTTTAACATCATTTTCTTCTTGTCTTTCTTCAACAAAACCATTGCTTTTGTAGTAATTAATTAAGTCAACATTTTCCTCGTGGCTGTTTTCATATAGCTTTTCAAAAAAAGTTTTTTCTCTATATGGGTTTTTGTTCCCACAATATTCATACATAAACTTAGGAACATCAATAGAAACGTCACTTCCGCTTTTTTTAAAGCTATCTTCCTCTAAATTAAAAGTAGGAATAACTTCGTCCTCAAATTCCCTTTTGCTTCTTTTTTGCTCTCTTCTGCTTTCAACTTTTTCTAAATACTCATCTTCTTCATATTCATAATCATCTTCATAATAATCGTCTTCATAGTTGTTTCTTCTATATTCTTCAAAATCTTCCCTAGTTCCGTCAACAAAATCGCCAATCATTCCAAGCAAATCGCCAATGGTTCTTCCAGTTGCTAAAACAACTAAAATTAAGGCTATTGTAGCCAAAAAAATTAAAGAACCTGTTTTTCCAATTAAAGAATATAAAGTTCCGCCAATTAAGCCTCCAATTAAACCTCCGTTGTCTGCTCCGCCATTAACAAAAGTTTCTGTAACGTAGGCAGGAAAAGAAATATCACCAATTCCCATATTATATCCTAAAATGTGAGCAATACAAATTATGGTAACAAAAAAACCAATAAAAAGTGTCAATTTAAATTTGTATCCCTTTTTATTTTTGTCTATTAATGTTTGAACACTAAAAATCATTAAAATTATAGGCAAAATAATAGCACCAAGCCCAAATAAACTTTTTAATAAACTAGACATAAAACTGCCAATAATGCCCATACCATCGCTACCAATTACACAAATAAAAATCAAAATAGAAACACAAAAAAGACAAATAGATAAAATCTCTGCTTTTAACTTTTCTCTGTTTTCATCTAAACTTTTTTGCTCAGCCTTAGTTAGTTTAGGCTCAGAAGCTTTTTTAGCTCTTTTTGTATTTTTTGAACCTTTACCATTTGTAGCCATTAAGCACACTCTCCCTCATCATATCATATACATAACATTATAACATATTTTTCAATTTTTTTAAATATTTATTTTTACATTAAACCATTGATAACTAAAAATATTTGTGATATTATGTAAGTGAAAAAAACATAATGAGGTGACAGAAGTGACAAATAACATTCTCCAAAAAAAAATAGGTATTATCGGCGGTGGGCAATTAGGCCAAATGATGATTTTAGATGCTAAAAAAATGGGCTTTTATATAGTCGTTTTAGACCCTAACCCAAAATGCCCTTGCCATAGTATATGCGATGAGCTAATTGTATCAGATTTTAACAACAAAAAGGCTTTTGAAACTTTAGCAGAAAAAACTGATGTAATAACTTACGAGTTTGAACATATAAACGCAGAGGCTTTAGAGGAACTTGAGTCAAAAGGCCATAAAATTTACCCAACTCCATCAAGCCTAAAAATAATACAAGATAAACTACATCAAAAAATAGCAATGAAAAAAGCTAATTTGCCAGTGCCAGATTTTATGGAAATAAACTCCACAAAAGATATGTTATTTGCTGGCGATAAATATTCCTACCCTTATATATTAAAAACTAGAACTGGTGGATACGATGGAAAAGGCAACACTGTTGTAAATTCCAAAGAAGATGTAGATAGTGCTTATAAAAGGCTTGGCAATGGCAAAATACCTCTAATGGCAGAAAAAATGATTTCCTTTAAAATGGAAACCTCTGTTTTAGCTTGCCGTAGCCTAAATTCAGAAATTAAAATCTACCCTGTTGGAGATAATGAACATATAGATAGTATTTTACATAAAACAAGCGTTCCTGCAAAAATCCCGCAATCAGCTAGTAAAACAGCAATGAATGTTGCATCAAAAGTTATGGAAATATTTGATGGAATAGGAATGTTTTGTGTTGAAATGTTTGTCACTAATGAAAACCAAATATTAATAAACGAAGTTGCACCAAGGCCTCATAATTCAGGTCACTACACAATAGAGGGCTGTGTAACTAGCCAATTTGAAAACCATATAAGAGCTGTTGTTGGGCTTCCTTTAGGTGATACCTCTTTAATTAAACCAACTGTTATGATTAATCTTTTAGGTAGTGTTGGCTATGAAGGAAACACAGTTGTTAATGGTGTTGAAGATGCACTTAAATTAAATGGCCTCTCTTTACATATTTACGGAAAAGACACAACAAAACCAAAAAGAAAAATGGGGCATTTAACTGTTTGTGCTAATAGCATAGAAAAAGCAAATGAAATAGCAGAAAAAGGCTATAAACTTTTAAAAATAAAAGCATAGGAGGACATTATGAATAAAGTTGGAATTATAATGGGTAGCGATTCAGATTTAAATGTTATGAGCGAAGCAGCAAAAGTTTTAGACCAATTTAACATACCTTATGAACTTACTATTGTTTCAGCCCATAGAACGCCAGATAAAATGTATGAATACGCAAAAAACGCTAAGTCTAGAGGAATAAAAGTAATAATTGCAGGTGCTGGTGGAGCTGCACATCTTCCAGGAATGACAGCAGCCCTTACAACACTTCCAGTTATAGGCGTTCCAATTAAAACTAGCACATTAAACGGAATAGACTCTCTCTATTCAATAGTTCAAATGCCAGGTGGAATACCAGTTGCAACAGTGGCAATTAATGGAGCTAAAAACGCTGGTCTTTTAGCTGCTCAAATTTTAGCCGCCTTTGATAACACTCTTTCACAAAAAGTAGAACAATACAAAAAAGAATTAAATGATATAGTAGAAAGCAAAGCAACAGAACTGGAAAATATAGGCTATCAGAACTATTTAAATAAAAATTAATAATAAAAAATTCATCTTTTGTTAAACATATAGAGTTGATTTTTTATAAATTTTATAGTATACTTTCTATAAGACAAAATTTATTAACACTTTAAAGGAGAAAATTATATGAATTACGCAAAAAACATAGGCTCTAAAATTAGATTTGAAAGAAAATCTAGAGGCTTAACTATTGACGATTTTGCAAAAATCATAGGTATGGCACCTGGATTTTTAGGCCTTATTGAAAGAGGTCAAAGAGGCACAAGCATTGCAAATATGGTTAAAATAGCTCAATTTTTCAACATTACCCTCGATGAGCTTATAATAACAACAGGCCATTCCGACGGAACATTGTCTAGCCCTCCTGCATCAAATAAAATTGATAAGGATAGAAAAGCTTTAATCAGTATGATTACTACAATGTCTGATGATAAAATTCAAATTTTAACTGCAAATGCTAAAGCTTTAAATAAATATCTTCCAAACTGTAACGCTAAAGAAGCTTTAGATGATAACACTTACTACGATAGTGATTTTCAATAAATAAAAAAAGAGTGGTTTCCACTCTTTTTTTATTTTCTATCTTTCGCCTAATTTAAGGCTTGGATAAGCATTTAAACTCATATCTGCAACATTTCCATTTAAATATTCATAATAAGCTGCCGCTCCAATCATAGCTGCGTTGTCTGTGCATAGCACAAGGTCGGGAACGCAAAGCTCAATTCCCTCTTTCAAGCAAGCTTTTTCCATTTCACTTCTAAGGTGTGAATTAGCTGAAACACCACCTGCAAGGGCTAATTTTTTAATATTCAAATCCTTGCAAGCCTTTATAGCCTTTTCAACTAACACATCAACAACAGCCTGTTGAAAACTAGCTGCAACATCTTCTTTTTTAATTTCTTCACCCTTCATTTGTGCCTTGTTCACATAATTTAAAACAGCTGATTTTAAGCCACTAAAACTAAAGTCATAACTATCATTTTCAAGTAAAACCCTAGGGAATTTAATAGCGTCTTTGTCGCCATTTTTGCTTATTTTTTCAATTTGAGGCCCACCTGGGTATGTAAGCCCTAAAACTCTTGCAACCTTGTCATAAGCTTCTCCAGCAGCATCATCTCTTGTATGCCCTAATATTTCAAATTCGTTGTAGTCTTTTATATGAACAAGGTGAGTGTGCCCACCACTTATTACTTCGCAAATAAAAGGTGGCTTCCACTCTTTGTTTTGAATGTAATTTGCAGCAATATGCCCCTCTATGTGATGAACTGGTATTAATGGCTTGTTTAAAGCAAAAGCTAACGCCTTAGCCTCTGATAAACCAACTAATAAAGCTCCTACAAGGCCAGGCCCATAAGTAACTGCAATGGCGTCTATGTCCTCTTTTTTTATTTTTGCATCTTCTAAAGCCTTGTCAATAACCCAGTCAATAGCCTCAATGTGTTGCCTTGATGCAATTTCTGGAACAACACCTCCATATTGCTTGTGTGTTGCAATTTGAGATGAAATAACATTTGAAAGAACTTCTCTGCCGTTTTTAACAACTGCTGCTGAAGTTTCATCACAGGAACTTTCTATTGCTAATATAATTTTATCCATACTTAATTCCTCCTTTTATTCACCTTCAAACATTAATGTAATTGTTTTTCTATCTTTTCCAAGACTTGTTTCAGGGAATATATCTCTAGCATTTTTTATAAACATTTCAGGAAATGGCATAGCAGGACTAAAGTGAGTAAGCCATAAACTCTTTACATTGCCTTTTTTAGCAATTTCTGCTGCCTCAGAAAATAACATATGCTTATATTCTCTAGCCTTGTCTTTTTTATCTTCCTCTCCATACATACCCTCGCATATAAAAAGGTCAGACTCTTTAACAAAGTCAGGCAAAGCTTCAACAGGTCTAGTGTCTGTGCAATAAGAAACGCTAATTCCTTTTCTGTCCTCGCCTAAAACCATATCCGATGTGTAAACTTGCCCATCTACTTCAACACTAGGTTGTTTTTGTAATATAGACCAAGCTTTTTTAGGAACATTTAAACTAATAGCTTTTTCAACGTTAAACCTTCCTGCCCTTTTTACATTCACTCTGTATGAATAACAAATAATTTTGTGGTTCACCTTTAAACTATGTATGTTAAAAACACCCACATTAATTTCCTCGTTAGGCTCAAGTTCAACAATCTCCACCTTAAATGGAAGCTCTGGGCATATAACTTTTAAACCTTCATAAACTTTAGCCAAACCCTTTGGGCCAACTAACTTTAAAGGCTCTGTTCTGTAAGAATTTCCTATTGTAAGCAAAAGCCCAGGAAGCCCTGATATATGGTCAGCGTGATAATGTGTAAAACAAATCACATCAATGTTTTTAAAACCCCAACCAAGCTCTTTCATAGTAACTTGCGTTCCCTCGCCACAGTCTATAACCATTAACCTACCCTCTAGCCTAAGCATAAGGCTTGTTAAGTGTCTATTTGGTAGTGGCATCATTCCGCCAGTACCTAACAACGCTACATCTAACATATTTTTAATTACTCCTTTAAGTCAAAAAATAAGGTGTGAGCAACGCCCACACCTAAAAGGTACTCTTACTTTTCTAATGAAACATCAGGTGCTTTGTTGCCAATAATTTCGCTCTTTTTCACTGGAACTCTAACACCTCTGTTTGTACCAAATTCAACAGTAATAATCTGCTCGCCAATTTCAACTACCTTGCCATAAAAGCCAGAAGATGTCACAACTTCATCGCCAACTTTTATAGATGCTTGCATTTCCTTAAGCTCTTTTTCTCTTTTCTTAGATGGTCTAATAGCTAAGAAATAGAAAATAAGAATAAGAGCTAAAACATAAATAATCATACCAATAGTGCCAAAGCCACCAAAACCAGATGAACTAGTTGCAGCCTGAGTTGCTTGGTTAGCACCCTCTACTGCCGCTTGAGCTGCTTGAGTTACAGCTTCTTTTGAACTTTCCATAACAACAGATGGTGATGTTAATAAAGATAATAATAAATTCATTTTCACTTCTCCTATAATCAATATTTATATTAATTTTATCAAATAAGGCAAACATAGTCAAGGCTTTAAGCTAAAAACCTAAATTGAAATAAAATCTTAATCTTCTTTTTTTCTCACAACTAAAATTAAACTTCCAAATTTTTCACATCTAACTTTAGCGCAACCATTTATTACATCGTAAAAATAAGAATCTGTGCTCCATTTATTATTTCCAGATTCTAATATAACTTCAAGTTTAACATTTTTTTCTGCCTCAACTCTCCAAACTGGCACAATAACATCTTTAACAAATTCGTTGTTGTTTAAAACAACAATAACTTTTTCTTCTTCTGTCCACCTGCCATAACACATTATTCCATAACTCATATAAAGGTAGTCTAAAGAACCAAAAGCAAAACACCTGTATTTTTTGTGTATACCAATAAGAACCTTGTAATATTCTAAAAGGTCTTTATCCTCTTTCCCCCAAGGGTAAGTTCTTCTGTTGTCAGGGTCAGTCCAGCCAGTTAAACCTGCCTCATCGCCATAATATATAGTCGGAGCGCCAATCCAAGTCATTTGAAAAGTAATAGCCTCTTTCATAATGTCCTTGTTTATATCTGTGTCCGCCTCTTTGTATCCCCTGCTATGAAGCCTACCCACCTTTTTGTTCGTTCTTGTTAAAAACCTTGAGTGGTCGTGGTTTGATAACTCATTCATAGCTACACTTAAACTTTCAAAACTAAACCTAGACATAAAATACCTCATTTTTCCCTCAAACTCCCCTGAGTTGTTGTATTTACTCCAGTCGCTTTGCTCGCTATGCTTTTCCATTCCAGTTAAAAACCAAGTAATAGGCTCCATAAAGGCATCATAATTCATAACTGTGTCCCATTGGTCGCCACTTAACCAATCCTTTGGGTCGCCATAGTGCTCAGCTAATATAATAGCATTTGGGTTAGCTTCTTTAACAGCTTTTCTAAAACTTCTCCAAAACTTCATATTAAACTCTTTGCTTGCACCTACGTCAGCAGCAACGTCAAGACGCCAACCGTCAGCATTATAAGGTGGTGAAACCCATTTTTTTCCAACACTTAAAATATATTTATATAATTTTTTTGAACCCTCAAAATTTAATTTAGGGTGGTTTGAATGTCCCCACCAACTGTCATAATTTTCGTTGTTTGGCCAATGTCCACCGTGCCAAGAAAAATAGTTGTGGTATGGGCTATCTTCTTTTAAATAAGCCCCTTGAGGATAACCTCTTTTGCTGTAAAAACCCTCTTTATCAAGCCACTTGTTAAACGCACCACAATGGTTAAAAACCCCGTCTAATATAACTTTTATACCCCTTTGATGTGCTAACTCAATTAATTTTATCATTAATTTGTTGCTTGCATCAAGGTTTAACTTATCTGTCGTTCTAATCATATACATAGTGGCGTCTTTGTTGTCTTTCTTGTTTTCATCTAACACCTTTCCACCATCATTTACAATAACCCCAAAATGTGGGTCAACGCTGTCATAATCTTGTATATCATACTTGTGGCTACTTGGTGATACAAATATTGGATTAAAATATATAACATCTATTCCAAGCTCTTGCAAATAATCTAGCTTTTCAATAACTCCTTGTAAATCTCCTCCATAAAAGTTACAAACATCTAAGTTTTCAACTGGTGCATACCAGTCTTTAATCGCCTTTGCATTAACACCTAAGTAGGAATATTCGTTGTCAAGAACATCATTTGTTTT
This sequence comes from uncultured Clostridia bacterium, assembly GCA_944384235.1. Classification (GTDB taxonomy): domain Bacteria; phylum Bacillota; class Clostridia; order Lachnospirales; family CAG-274; genus Gallispira. The sequence continues at coordinate 32,970 of CALWSP010000014.1, read as the reverse complement.
GTCGCCGTTGTAAAACCTGTCTACATATATTTGGTACATAACTGCGCCTTTAGCCCAGTTTGGAGTTTCAAAATTAGGTATAATCATAAAGTCATATTCGTGGTTAATATCTTTTGTTAAACCTTGCTTGTTATATAAATAAAGTCTATCTTCTTTTTCTAACCTAAAATAATAAGTTTCTTTTTCACTTCCACAAACAAAATCTCCCTGAAAATAATCAAAATATCCCTCACTCTTTGTTTTGTACATCTCAACTTCTTCGTTCTTAAAACAAACATAAACCTTTTGAAAATCATCACGGCCAACTCTAATTTTAATTTCAACCTTCTCATTTTCTGAAGGTGCAACTGGATTTCTATAATTTTCACTTTCGTCTGAAAAAATAGCATCTATGTTTATATATTCAAAGCTCATTTTCGCCATAAGCAAAAGACTTTCTATATAATCAAACTTGTCCATTAAATTCACCTCATATTATTATATATTTAAATTTTAAATGTAAACAAAATAAATGTCAATCTTTTTAAAACATATAATTAATTTACTTTTCACAAAAACTAGTCTATAATAAAAATGGGTGGTAATATGCTTTTAGAATTAGTTCAATCAGAAATTATTTTTGAAAATAAAGATAAAAATTTAAAATTAGCAGAAAATATAATAAAATCAAGTAATAGCGACTTAATCTTGTTCCCGGAAATGAGCTTTACTGGCTTTTCAATGAGTACAAATAAAATAGGGGAAACAAACCTTGAAACTCTTAATATAATAAAAAACTTAGCTTTTAAATATAATAAATTTATAGGCTTTGGCTGGGTAAAAAACACACAAACTCTTTCAGAAAACCACTATTCAATAGTTTCAAACAATGGAGTTTTAATATCAGATTATACAAAAATTCACCCTTTTAGCTATGCAAATGAAAATAAATACTATAAAAAGGGAGAAAATATTCCTTTTGTCAAAATAAAAGACTTTACATTAACAACCTTTATTTGCTACGACCTTAGATTTCCTGAAATTTTTCAATATGCCTCTAAAAAATCAGATTTAATAATAGTTGCAGCAAATTGGCCAAATAAAAGAAAAGAACATTGGCAAACGCTTTTAAAAGCTAGAGCAATAGAAAACCTATGTTATATATGTGGAATAAATGCCTTTGGGCAAATCGACAATCAATATTATAGCGGAAATAGTATGGCTATAAACCCAGATGGAAAAGTTCTTAAATCTCTTTCAAACAAATCTGGTAGCATAATTCTAAATTTAAAAAACGATGTAAACTCATTTAGAAAAAATTTCCCTACAAAACTAGATAGACAAGATAATTTTTATAAAAATTTATATTAAAAATGCTCAAGCATATAGCTTGAGCATTTTTTCACGAACAAATCGCCCCTAATTAAATTCTTTCCTCTTAATTTAAAACTTCCTCTAAAATTTCAATTGCCCTGTCAATATCCTCTTTTGACACAATCAACGCAGGAACAAACCTAATTACATTTTTTCCTGCTCCAACTAATAAAAGCCCTTTTTCAATTGCCTTTTCAATATACTTTCTTGCCTCATCTTTAAGCTCAATCCCCTGCATAAGCCCTTTGCCTCTAACCTCTTTTACTATTTCATACTTTTGGCAAACTTCTTCAAGGCGAGCTTTTAAATAATCTCCCTGCTTTTTAACATTTTCTAATAATCCTGATAATAACTCGTCAACAACCACATTTCCAGCTGCACAAGCAAGTGGGTTGCCACCAAAAGTTGAAGCGTGGTCACCAGGAGCAAAACTGCTTGCAACCCTACTGCTTGCCATCATAACCCCACAAGGCACTCCACCTGCTATTCCCTTTGCTGTAGATAAAATGTCTGGCACAACGCCAAAACTTTGGTATGCAAACAATGTTCCAAGTCGTCCAACACCACATTGAACCTCATCAAACATTAAAAGAATATCTTTTTCATCACAAATTTTTCTAACCTCTTTTAAATAATCTAATTTAGCCTCTCTTATGCCACCCTCCCCTTGTATAGGTTCTAAAAGAATAGCAACTGTATTTTCACTTATAACCTCTTTTAAAGAATTTATGTCGTTAAAATCTGCATATTTAATGTTAGGTAGCATATCTCCAAACCCACTGTGATAATGCTCTTGCCCAGTTGCAGTAACTGCACCAAAAGTTCTTCCGTGAAAAGAGTTGTTCATAGTTATAATTTCTTGCCTTTTTGTCTTTGAGCCATATTTTCTTGCTAGTTTTAAAGCAGCTTCAATAGCCTCTGCTCCCGAGTTGCAAAAAAACACTTTTTCTAAACTTCCGTTTTCGACCAACTTTTTTGCCAATTCACACTGCTCTTTATTATAATATAAATTTGAAATATGTATTAATTTTTTCGCTTGCTCACATATTGCATTAACTAATTTTTCGTTGCTATGCCCAAGTGTATTAACTGCAATTCCAGCAACAAAGTCTAAATATTTTTTGCCATTTTCATCTATAACATACATTCCCTCTCCTTTTTCAAAGGTAATAGGAAATCTGTTATATGTTTTCATAACATATTTTTCTCCAATATCTGCAGTTTTCATTTTTATACCTCCTACTTTTCAATAAGCGTGCCAATGCCTTTGTTTGTAAAAATTTCAAGTATAAGACAGTGGGCAATTCTTCCATCTAAAATATGCACGCTGTTAACCCCAGCCTCAACTCCAGCCATACAACACTCAACCTTTGGAAGCATACCACCTGAAATAGTTCCATCTTCAATTAACTTGTTAACTTCCTCAGTTTTTATTGTTGGTATAACACTATTAGGGTCGTTAACATCTCTCATAATTCCAGCTACATCAGTTACAAAAACTAGCTTTTCAGCTTTTAAAGCTCCAGCAATGGCAACTGCGGCATAATCAGCATTAATGTTGTAGCTGTTGCCATTTTCATCAGAACCAATTGAAGATATAACTGGAACAAAATTGTTTTCAATTAAAGCGTTTATAAGCTCTGTTTTAACTTCTGTAACCTCCCCAACAAGCCCAATGTCTTTTCCATTTGGCATAATTTTTTTAACCTTCAAAAAACTTGCGTCTTTTCCACAAATTCCAACAGCATCTATTCCTTGTTGACAAATCTCTGTTGTCAAATTTTTGTTTATTTTTCCAGCCAAAATTTGTTGAACAATCTCCATTGTCTTTTCATCAGTCACTCTTAACCCGTCAATAAATTTTGGCTCTATTCCAGCTACCTCTAAAGCATTGTTTATATCCTTTCCTCCACCGTGCACTACAATTGGTTTAAAACCTACATACTTCATTAAAGCAATGTCTTTAACAATAGTAGATTTAATTTTTTCATTCACAAGAGCCGCCCCGCCGTACTTTATAACAACAGTTATTCCAGAAAACTTTTTTATATATGGCAAAGCCTCTGTTAAAATGTTTGCCTTTGAAATTACATCTATCATCAAAACCCCTCCTAACTTCTGTAATCACCATTTATTTTTACATAATCATAAGTTAAGTCACAACCCCAAGCAGTTGCCTCAAAATCTCCATCTGATAAAACCATATCAATATAAATATTGTGTGCAGATAAAACTTTGCTAGCTAACTCTTCATCAAACACAATAGGAGAGCCTTTTTCCATAAGGCTTATAACACCGTTTTCGCTTCTAAAATTAATACTAACTTGCATTGGGTCAAACTTTGCTCCACTATATCCCATAGCACATAACACTCTGCCCCAGTTTGCATCTTCCCCAAACATTGCTGCCTTTAAAAGAGAAGAAGAAACAACACTTAAAGCAATTTTTTTAGCATCATCTTCAGTTTTTGCCCCTTTAACATTTGCCTCAATTAATTTTGTAGCCCCTTCTCCATCATCAGCACAAGCAATTGCTAAAGTTTTGTTCACAAAAAATAGGGCGTCTTTAAATTTGTTATAGCTCTCGTTTTCCTCAACAATTTCTTCATTTTCAGCTAAACCATTAGCTAAACATAAGACTGTGTCATTTGTTGACATATCTCCATCTACACTTATCATATTAAAAGTGTCTTTAACACAATCTTTTAACGCCTTTGAAAGCATTTTTTTTGAAATTGCACAATCAGTTGTTATAAAACAAAGCATTGTAGCCATATTAGGGTTAATCATTCCAGAGCCTTTAGCCATTGCTCCAATTCTAACAACCTTTCCATCTAATTCAACCTCAACTGCAACACTTTTTGAATATGTATCTGTTGTCATAATAGCTTCAGCTGAACTTAGCCCAGCTTCAAAACTACTGTCTAAACCCTTAAAAGTGCTTTTTATGCCCTCTCTAACCTTTTCCATAGGCAAATTAACGCCTATAACTCCTGTTGAGCAAACTAAAATGTTTTCTTTTTCAACACCTGCTAAGCTTCCTAATATACTAGCCATTTCTTCTGTGTCTTTAAGGCCTTGCTCGCCAGTGCAAGCATTTGCATTTCCACTGTTTATAACAATACCTTTAATGTCCTTTGAAACATTTTCCATATCCCAATAAACTGGGGCCGCTTTTACAACATTTGTAGTAAAACACCCTGCTGAATTGCACATAACATCACTTAAAATAATTGCCATATCCTTTTTTCTTTTCTTTAAACCAACAGCACTTCCATAACTTTTAAAGCCTTTAACACTATTTATATTTCCCTTTATAACTTTCATTTTTCTTTGCCTCCTTTATGCTGGAAAAATAGGTATATAATCTAGCCCCATTTTTTCATCAAACCCAAAAATTAAATTCATATTTTGAACAGCCTGCCCTGCTGCACCTTTAAATAAGTTGTCAATAGCTCCAATAACAATAATTCTGTTTGTTCTTTTGTCTATTTCAAAACCAATGTCCACAAAATTTGAACCTTTAACCCATTTTGTTTCAGGGAACTCTCCCTTTTCCATAAGCCTTATAAAATACTCATTTCCATAATACTTTTCATAAATACTTTTTATTTGCCCATAATCATAATTGCCATTTAAATTTGCATAACAAGTGGCTAAAATACCTCTATCCATTGGTACTAAATGTGGCGTAAAGTTTATAACAATGTCCTTTCCACAGGCTAAACTAAGCTCTTGCTCAATTTCTGGTGTGTGTCTATGCTTTGCTATTTTATATGCTTTTAGAGATTCGTTCACTTCGCAATAATTGTTGCTAAGGCCAACTCCTCTACCTGCACCAGTCACTCCAGATTTTGCATCTATAATAATAGAATTTAAATCAACAACCCCTTCTTTTACAAGGGGATAAAGAGAAAGTATTGAACAAGTTGTGTAACACCCTGGGTTTGCTATAAGTCTCTTTCCTTTAATATCTTCCCTGTTTATTTCACAAAGCCCATATACAGCTTCTTTTAAAATATCTTTTGAATAATGTTCTGTATACCATTTTTCATAAACATCTACATTTTTAAGCCTAAAATCTGCCCCAAGGTCAATAATTTTTGTCTTTTCTAAAATATCTTTATTTATTTTCTTGCTAGCCAAGCCGTGGGGAAGTGCTAAAAAAATAACATCACATAATTTAGAAAGCTCCTCCATATCTTCTTCATCACATACATAATTTAAATGAGAGTAATTTCCATATAAATTTTTAAAACTCTCTCCCTTGTAACTTTTAGATGTTATTTTTACAATATTAACCATTTTGTGTGAACTTAATATTCTCATAAGCTCTTGTCCAGCATAACCAGTTACTCCCACTATACCAACATTAACCATATTTTCCCCTCCTGCATAAAAATTTATAAAAATAGATATTTTAATCATTTCTTAATCTATTTTTAAATAAATTTTCAATTATTTTTCTTATGATTATACACCTATTTTGTATATTATGCAAGCATTATTTTTAAAATTATAAAATTTATGCAGTATTTTTAATTTATTTACAAAAAACTCTTGCATATTTATAAAAATAGTGGTACAATATAACATATTTATAAATTTATACACATTAGGAGGAAATTTTATGAAAATTGTACTTGCATATTCAGGAGGTTTAGATACATCTGTAATCATTCCTTGGTTAAAAGAAAATTATAACGCTGAAGTTATAGCCGCTTGTATAAATGTTGGTTTAACAAATGGTGAAACAGCTGGCCTTGAAGAAAGAGCTATAAACCAAGGTGCTTCTAAAATTTATGTAGAAGATGTTAGAGAAGAATTAATTACAGACTACATTTACCCAATGGTAAAAGCTGGCTGTGTTTATGAAGATAAATACCTTTTAGGAACTTCAATTGCTAGACCTCTTATTGCTAAAAAACTTGTAGACATTGCTTTAAAAGAAGGTGCTGATGCAATTTGTCACGGTGCAACTGGTAAAGGTAATGACCAAATAAGATTTGAGCTTAGCATAAAAGCACTTGCTCCTCAACTTAAAATCATTGCTGCTTGGAGAGATGATAAGTGGACATTACAGTCAAGAGAAGATGAAATTCAATACCTTTTAGATAGAGGAATTGAAGTTCCTATGAAAAAAGAGGATTCCTACTCAAGAGATTCAAACCTTTGGCACATAAGCCACGAGGGCTTAGACCTTGAAGACCCTGCAAACGAGCCAAAGTTTGAAAACCTTTTAAAGCTTGGCGTTTCCCCAGAACAAGCTCCAGATAAGGCTACATACATTGAGCTTGGTTTTGAAAAAGGTGTTCCTACAACACTTAATGGCAAAAAAGTATCCCCTCTTGAATTAATGGAATATCTTAACAAAGTAGGCGGAGAAAACGGAATTGGCATAACTGACCTTGTTGAAAATAGAGTTGTAGGTATGAAATCAAGAGGTGTTTATGAAACCCCAGGTGGTTCAATTTTATACGCAGCTCATAGAGATTTAGAATATCTCTGCCTTGATAGAGCAACAACAGAATATAAAGAAAATATAAGAATTAAATACGCAGATTTAATTTATAGAGGCGAGTGGTTCACACCTTTAAGAGAAGCTCTTGCTGCTTTTGTTGATGTAACACAAGAAACAGTTACTGGAAATGTTAAGTTAAAACTTTATAAAGGTAACATTATTAGTGCAGGTGTAACATCTCCATATAGCTTATATAGTGATGAATTAGCTAGTTTTACAACTGGTGAACAGTACTCTCATAAAGATGCAGAAGGCTTTATAACTCTTATGGGCTTGCCATTAAAAGTTAGAGCAACTATGCTTCAAAACAATAAAAAATAATTTTTTATTTATGGGACATTTTCTAAATGTCCCTTTTTTTGTATATTTTACTAAATTTTATTTGTTTTTAATAAAACTTTAATATACTTTTGTCTAATATCAATTGAAAATTTAAATAAAATAGTGTAATATATATATAATTACAACTTATAATTAAATTTAATATAGGAGGCTTTTCCTTTGATAGAAGTAAAAAACTTAACCAAAAAATTTGGTCCTCACACAGCCGTAAACAACATTTCCTTTGTTGTAAATGATGGTGAAATAGTTGGTTTTTTAGGCCCAAATGGTGCAGGCAAAACAACAACAATGAATATGATGACAGGCTTTATTTCTTCAACTGAAGGAAGTGTCAAAATAAATGGTTTTGATATTTTAGAAAACCCTATAAAAGCTAAGCAACACCTTGGTTATTTGCCTGATGTTCCTCCAGTTTACGGGGATATGACTGTTTCTGAATATCTTCACTTTGTTTGTGATTTAAAAAAAGTTAAAAAATCTGATAGAAATTTTATGATAACTGACATTTTAAACACAACCCAGCTTAAAGATGTAAAAGATAGATTAATTAAAAACCTCTCAAAAGGCTATAGGCAAAGAGTTGGTCTTGCTCAAGCACTAGTTGGAAACCCTGATGTTTTAATTTTAGATGAACCAACATCAGGCCTTGACCCTAAACAAATTATAGAAATGCGAGAGTTAATTAAAAAATTAGGTAAAAAACACACAGTAATTTTAAGCTCTCACATTTTAAATGAAGTAAGTGAAATTTGTGATAAAATCATAATAATAAATAAAGGTAAAATTGTCAGTTGCCAATCCACAAAAGAGCTTATTAATCTAGCTGGAAACTCCTCTCAACTAGTCACAATAAAAGGCGACCCATATTTAGCTATTCAAAAACTAAAACAGTGGAGTTTAATAAAAGATGTAATAATAAATAACGACAATCAAGACGGAACTTATGAGCTTAAGGTAATTGGCGATGAAAACTCTGATATAAGAGAAATAATTTTTGCCACAATGGCTGATGCAACAATATCAATATTAATGCTAAAGCCAGTCACAAGTAGCCTAGAAGATATTTTCCTAAAAATAATAAGTGGTAGCTACGATGCAGAAAATGATGAGGAGCTATCAATTGTCTTTTCAGACACATTAATAAATGAACAAGAAAATAACAAGGAGGCGAACTCTTAATGCTTTCCATATACAAAAAAGAATTAAGAACTTACTTTACAACCATAACAGGATATGGCTTTTTAGGTTTTTTTACATTAATTACAGGCTACTTTTTTGTTTCACAAAATATAGTTTTAGCAAACTCTAACTATAACGACACACTAGCTGGCTCAATGATAATGTTTTTAATACTTGTGCCAGTTTTAACAATGCGTTTGTTTGCAGAAGAAACAAGGCAAAAAACAGACCAACTTCTTTTTTCTGCCCCTGTAAGCATACAAGACATAGTTGGCGGAAAGTTTTTGTCTGCTCTCACACTTTATGTAGTTGGAATTTTAATAACTTTAATTTTTCCTTTAACCCTTTCAAGGTTTACGCAAATGGATTGGGGCTTAACATTAGTAGGCCTTTTAGGCTATTTTATGATGGGAGCTTGTTTAATTAGTGTAGGTCTTTTTATATCAATTTTAACAGACAATCAAATAGTTGCAGCTGCCTCAACATTTGCAGTAGTTTTTTTACTTCTTATGATGGATAACATCGCCTCATCTGCACCTATTAGTGTAACTTCATCAATTGTTTTTATCCTTGCAATTGTTTTACTTATATCTGCTACAATATATAACAGCACAAAAAATATATTTGTTTCAGGTATTTTTGTTCTTCTCTCACTAATATTTACAGGGCTTATATATCTTTTTAAACCAACTTTGTTTGACGGTGTAATAATTAGCAGCTTAGGTTGGTTTTCTGTTTTAAATAGGTTTGAAAACTTTTATATGGGTATAATTTCTGTATCTGATTTAGTATATTATATTACTTTTTCACTAGCATTTTTATATCTTAGCATAAATGTTATAGAAAAAAGAAGATGGAGCTAGGAGGTAAATATGAATAAATTATTTAATGACAAAAGGTTTAAATATGGCACTTATTCAATAGTTGTAACTCTAGTGTTTATAGCTATTTTAATTGTTTTAAACCTTGTTGTTGGTCAGTTTAATAAAACATTTGATTTTACAAAAGACGAAATTTTTTCTCTTTCTGAAGAAACAAAAACAGTTTTAAACGATGTAAATTCAGAAATAAAAATTTATACTCTCTTTAAAACAGGTAACTCCGAACCTATCATAAGCAGAGTAAACCAAATAATAGACCGTTATAAACAGTCTAACTCTAACCTCACAATAGAAAATAGAGATTTATATCTCCACCCTGACTTTGGCAAAAAATATGTGTCAGAAAACATCTCAGTTGATGTAAATAGCATTATAGTTGAAGGGAACAATAAATTTAGAGTTATAAATTATGAAGACTATTACGATGAAAACGGAATTTTAAACATTGAATCAACTCTTACAAGCGCTCTACAATATGTAAATATGGAAATTTCTCCAACTGTATACTTTGTAACAGGCCACGGTGAGCCAGATAGCTCAAACTTTACAACTTTAAATGAACAGCTTAAATTAGCAAATTACAACTCTAAAACTATAAACCTTATAGAAAATGATGTTCCTGCTGATTGCACTATTCTCTTTATAACACCTGTTGAAAGGGATTATTCTTCAACAGAAAAAGAAAGAGTTTTAAACTACTTAAATAGAGATGGTAGAGCTTTTATGCTTCTTGGAGGAATTGACAAAACAAAAACACCAAACCTCCATAGCATAGCTCAAACTTATGGCGTTTCTTTAGATGATGGCTATGTATATGAAGGCGATGAATCAAAATATATGATATATCCTTATGCTGTTTTGCCAGAGCTACAAGAACACGAAATTAACAACACTCTTATTGCTAAAAACTACAAAACTCTTGCTGTTGCTTGCCAAAACATAAAAAACACTGACATTAAAAAACAAGGGTTAGTAATTGAACCTATTTTAAAAACAACAAAGAATGCTTATATAAAAGGGAGCTCAAATCAATCAGCAAACAAAGAAGCTGGAGATATTGAAGGCCCATTTAACCTTGCTGTTGCAGTGACAGACTCCACTTATACAGACAAAGAGCATATAACAAAACTTGTTGTAACTGGTTGTAGCTACTACTTAATTGACCCAAATACAGATTCAATGGTAAATAACACAAATTCAACTTTTGTTGTTAATGCTTTAAACTGGCTTAATGATAACACAGATACTGTTTATATTTCGCCTAAAAACTTGCAAAGCTCTTCCATTGTAATAGACCAAGCAGCAACAACAAATATAAAAATTTTAAGCTGGCTTTTAGTTCCAGGTGCTATATTTCTTGTTGGTTTTGTAGTTTGGATTAAAAGGAGAAATAAATAATGAAAAGAAAACTTACTTTCCTAGGAGTTGCTATAATAGCTTTAATAGCCTTAACAAGTGCTTATTTTCTTTTGTCAAATAAAAAAAGTAATCAAGAAGATGACAACTTTTCTGAAATATCTATGGACGATTTAGGTGAACAAATTTTAAACAATAAAGACATAAAATCTTTTAACCTTAAAAATGCAAATGGCAATTTTACATTCACAAAAAATAAAGATTCTTGGTCTTTAGATGGATATAATAATAGTTTTGATGCTACGGCAATAAATAACATCGCATCTGTTCTTTCTAGCCTTTATTCAAACCAAGTTGTTGAGGAAAATGCAAGTGACTTATCTAAATACGGGCTTTCAAACCCTTTAGCGGTTTTAAGCTCAAAAGATAATACTTTAAATTTAGGCTCAAAATCTGTTGATGGAAAATATTATTATGTAACTTTAAATAACGAAAATAAAGTTTATTTAGTTCAAGAATCTAGATTAGCTTGCCTTGAATATGGTTTTAACGATATAATAAATAAATCTTTGCCAAAAATTGATAGTAACTCAATTCAAGAACTTTCAATTGAATATAAAAATAAAGATGATATTAAAATTAAATACGATAAAGATAATCAATTTGCAAGAGAATATTCAGACAAAAACGGTTTAGCTACTTTAATTATGGAAAAACCTGTTGCAAATATGCTAGTTTATCCATACAACCTTCAAGCAGCTGTTCTTAAAAATCTTTCAGTTTTAAATGTTTTAGACTTAATTGATATAAACCCTACAAACTTGGCTCAATACGGCTTAAACGAACCAGAATGTAAAATTTTTATATCAGATACAGAAAATTCCATTTCAGTTAATGTAGGTAGCTACGTTCCAGAAACAGACAACGGCTATGTATATGTTATGGTAAATAACAGGCCTGAAGTTTTTACAATGGATTATAGAACAGTTCAACCCTTTATAGAAGCTTCTTTACCAGATTTTGTAGAAAAGTTTATAACACTTTATCAGCGTTCTAAAGTAAATCAAATCACAATTTCTGGCACTTCAAACTATACAATTGATTTTAAAGCAGAAAGCGAAAACGACTTTAGAGATATAGACGGCGTAAAAAAAGATTATAGAAACACTTATATAAACAATAAACTTATAGATAAAGAAACTTTTACAGACCTTTATGAGCTTTTAGTTGGAATTAGCTTTGATAACATTTTAAATAACTATAAATTCACTAATAGCCCAGAATTAACCATCACATACACATTAAGCGATGGTAGTAAAGATGAAACAAAATATTATAACTACGATGATTCTTTCTATGTTGTAAACAAAGGAAATTCAGGTGCTATGCTTGTTTCAAAGCAAACAATTAGACGAGTTTTAACATCTCTTGAAGATGCTATAAAATAAAAAAATCAGCTTGTTTTTACAAGCTGATTTTTTGTTTTATTTAACAATTTTTAAATCTGTGTCAAACTCTAAATAAACATCAAAAGGTCTACCCCAAGGAAAACAGAACTTGCTAACTTCAAACTTTCTAACTTCATATACCTTGTCTAAAATTTCATATTTTCTGTTGTTAAGTATGCTTGTAACAGCTTTTGTGTCAACTAAATTATATAAAGTTTTAGAATCAATTCTGTCTTCTACATTAGGCCTATAACCTCTGTTGCTTAATGCTAATTTACCACTTTTTGTGTAAATGCCATCTTCTATTAAATGCTGAGCTAACATATTTAACTGAGCTTTTAAAGTTTCTTTAGGTCTTTTAGTTGTTTCTTTTGCAATTGAATACACTTGATTATGTGCTACTCCAAGCCCTATTGCATTTGCGTTTGTGTTCCAAGCAGAATAAGCATTTAACTTGTCAAAACCAATCTCTACCCTGCTGTTTTTAATGTTTTCAAACACATCATTTGGCATAAATAAATCAAAAAGCTCAATTAAAGCAATGTCCTTGTTGTTTTGATAAGCTCTCCTCATTTTGTTAATAGTTGAAACAACACTTTCTGTCTTTACATTATAATCATAAATATATATCTCACTATCTTTTTTAGTGTAGTTTCCAACATTGTGCCTTACAAAATTATATGCAGCTCTTGCAATGTTTCCTGGCTGTTTAACGTCAAACGTTGCAACGTTTTGCTTAACGTCGTTATAAACAAATTGCACTCTAGGCGTTAAATTTTGTCTTCTAGTTAAATCTCTTGCATATATAAGCTGAGGCACTTCATCAGTTCCATAAATAATGTTTAACACTTTTCCAGAACCAACATTTGCCTTTCCATACTCAATGTCTGAATATGCCTCTTTAATACTTTTTTTAATTGAACGAGGTCCACTTTCTGTAAATGTCCTTGCGTAACTAAACTTAATTGGAGATTTGTTTTCACAAGGTATCCATTTTTCTCCTATACTATTAAAATAGCTAATAGAATTTGGAATTTGTAAATCGTCTGTGCTTATAACAATTTCATCAATTATACCATCTTTTTGATATTCAATTAACGTGTTTAAAATGTTGTAGCTTGCCTCATACGGCTTAATATAATAATCTACATATTGCTTATATGGGGCAGTATTTTTAATATTTTTATTAAAGTAATTATAAAAATCTCTTTCCCATTCAGTTAATTTATTTTCACCAAGTTCATTAGCCTTGTTTGCTACATAACTAAACTCCATAATATATTGAATAGGGGTAACATTGCTATAATTTAAATCTATATAATCATAGTTTTCACTTTCTTTGTTATACTTCAAATAATAATGTGCAATGCCTTTTAACTTGTTGTCATTTGGCCAAATTTCATTAAACCTTGTTTCTGGTAAAGCCCTTGGAACAGATAAGTTTACATAATAATAAGGCTTATCAAAATTAGTAGCCAAATCTTTTAAATCCCTTAACGCCTTATAATATGAAGTGTAATTTACCCCACACCTACTACCTACAAGACCATTTGTTATATAAGAAGAAGTATTTATTATAACAGTTGAATTTTCATTGTTATTTTTTTCAACTAATTCATACATTTCCTCCCTAACTTTTTCACTGTTTCCAAGCCTGTTATCTGGCTCATAAGTTGAGAAAAAATCCAAATTCTTTTTATCAACACTAACAACATTATCTCCAGCTATATTAGAAAGATTATTTAAATAATCATAGCTAATCGGCCTTGAATCAATAGGAGAAGTAACTATTGTGTTTGCGTAAACACCAGTTGCAAAAACTAAGCTACAAAAAATAGTAAAAACAAATTTTTTCATAATAACCTCCATTTATCACTTTATATAATTTTACATTATATGTGAATATTTTGCAACCAAAATGCACCAATATTATAGCTTTACTTTATAAAGTTTTTATTTTTAAATCTTAAAAAAATAATTTAAATTATATCATAACATTATTTTTTAAACTTTTTATACAAAAAACTTAATTTTTTTTGTTATATTTGCACAAAGCAAATTTATTGACAATTTATACAATAGATATTATAATTTATATAAAAGGTTTTACCTTAATTTTATTAAACATTTAGAACGGAGGAATCAAATTATGGGTTATGTAGAAAATGTCCTTGCAGAACTTATTGCAAAAAATCCTGCTCAGCCTGAGTTCCATCAAGCTGCAACAGAAGTTTTAACAACTTTAAAGCCAGTTATCGAAGCTGACAAGAGATATCAGGAGGCTGCTCTTCTTGAAAGGCTTGTTGAGCCAGAAAGACAAATTATGTTTAGAGTTCCTTGGATTGATGACAATGGTAAGGTTCAAGTAAATAGAGGTTTTAGAGTTCAGTTTAACTCTGCAATTGGACCATATAAGGGTGGTCTTAGATTTCACCCATCTGTAAACCTTGGTATCATTAAATTCTTAGGTTTTGAGCAAATCTTCAAAAACAGTTTAACTGGCCTTCCAATTGGTGGCGGTAAAGGTGGTTCAGATTTTGACCCTAAGGGTAAGTCTGACAACGAAGTAATGAGATTTTGCCAAAGCTTTATGACAGAGCTTTACAGACACATTGGTGCTGACACAGACGTTCCTGCTGGTGACATTGGTGTAGGCGGTAGAGAAGTTGGCTATATGTACGGTCAGTACAAGAGAATAACTGGTCTTTACGAAGGTGTTCTAACTGGTAAGGGTCTCACTTTCGGTGGTTCTTTAGTTAGAACAGAAGCTACTGGCTATGGTCTTGTTTACCTTGTTGAAGAAATGCTTAACAACAAAGGCAATAGCTTTAAAGATAAAACAGTTGTTATCTCTGGTTCTGGTAATGTAGCTGTTTACGCTGCTGAAAAGGCAACTCAGTTAGGTGCAAAGGTTGTTTCTTTCTCCGATTCTAATGGATATATTTATGACGCTAACGGTGTTGACATTGAATACGTTAAAGACCTTAAGTTTAACAGAAGAGGCAGAATTGCTGAGTATGTTGAAACTCATAAAAACGCTGAATACCACGAAGGTAAAGGCGTATGGAACATTAAGTGTGACATTGCTCTTCCTTGTGCAACTCAAAACGAACTTAACGAAGCTGATGCAAAAACACTTATTGCTAACGGCTGTATAGCAGTTGGTGAAGGTGCAAATATGCCTTCTACATTAGAAGCTATTGAAGCATTTTTAGCTAACAAAGTTTTATTTGCTCCTGCAAAGGCTGCAAACGCTGGTGGTGTTGCTACATCTGCCCTTGAAATGAGCCAGAACAGCGAAAGATTAAGCTGGACATTTGAAGAAGTTGATGCTAAACTTCACAACATTATGGTAAATATTTGTAGAAATATGACAGAGCAAGCAGAAGCTTATGGTATGAAGGATAACTTTGTAGCAGGTGCTAACATTGCAGGCTTTAAGAAAGTTGCTGAGGCAATGCTTTCTCAAGGTGTTTGCTAATTTCAACTTTTAGAGGCTGTTTTTACAGCCTCTTTTTTCATAAAAAATAGCTAGGCTTTTTATAGCCTAGCTATTTTTCTTAAAACATAAAACTATACCTATGATTAAAAACAATATTCCAAAAAAATATCCTACACAAAAATGTTTACATACTATAATTCCTATACCAATTCCAAGCAAAAAAACTGCTAATATATATTTTGATATGTCTTTAAAACAGTTCAATTTAAAAACTTCCTTTACATATATAATATACTATGCAAAGAAAATTAATCTCTTGACATAATTACAATTAAAATGCCTTCTTTAACGCTAATTTTTGCAAAATCTCTTGTCATAACATTACTAACTCCAATAGATGAGCCAATTTTTAATGTTGCATCGTTAAGCTCATATTCAAGGTTTTCAGTCACAACTCCATTAACCTCAGTTGTTAAAGGAATTAAAGACACATTTTGCCCTACTTCGCCCTCAATATCAATGCTATCTATAACAAGAGTAATGATGTTGTTGTTGTCTAAAACACAAGCAGATATTCCCTCTTTAATAGCCTTTAAAATAATGTGAACATTAGCTAAGCTGTGGTCAAACCTTGAACCTAAACCACCTAAAATAAATATACTTTCTGGCTCTTTTTCAATGGCAATATCAAGCCCAATTTCCATATCTGTCATATCCTTTTTCTTTGGATATTTAAATATTTCAACACCTTTATTTTCGTAAAAAATTTTGTCTTCACTTTCTGCTGAGTCAAAATCTCCCACTATTAAATTTGGAGTAATGCCCATTTCTCTGCAATGCTTTAAACCTCCATCACAAGCTATAACAAAAGCATCGTCGTCTAAATATCCCATTATAACATCATAATCACTTATTGCTCCACTACCAATTAATATAGTTTTCATAATAACCTCACTAATGACTAGCTAAAATAGAGTTAAATTTTTGAATTCTCTCCTCTATATCATCATTACCAAAAATAGCTGAACCTGCAACTATAACATTTGCCCCAGCCTCAACAACTTTCTCAACATTTTCTAAATTAATTCCACCATCTATCTCTATGTCAAAGTTTAAGCCACTTTCTTCTCTGTACTTAGCTAAACCTTTAACATTTTCAAGAGTTTGTTCAATAAAACTTTGTCCACCAAAACCAGGCTCAACACTCATAACTAAAAACATATCTACATATTTTGCAAGATGTAAAACTTCCTTGTAGCTTGTTTTTGGTTTAATAGTAACAGCAGGGCTTTTGCCAAGCTCTCTAATCTTCTCTAAAACAGGTATACAATCATCTGTTGACTCATAATGAATGTTAATTATGTCTGCTCCAGCCTTTGCAAAAGCTTCTACATACCTTTCAGGCTTAACAATCATTAAATGCACATCTAAAACAAGGTTTGTTGCTTTTCTAAGGCTCTTAACAACTGGCACTCCAATAGAAATGTTAGGAACAAACATACCATCCATAACATCTACGTGAAGATATGGCACATTGTTTTTTTCACACACTTTAATATCTTTTTCTAAATTTGCAAAATCAGCCGAAAGTAAAGACGGCGATAACTTGTATTCCATTTTTTTATCTCCTTTGTTTTAATTCATTATAAAGATATACAAACCTTTCATATCTTTCCTTTGAAATATTTTTTCCTATATTTTCTTTAATAGCACAATCTGGCTCAGCAATATGAGCACAGTCTACAAACCTACATTTTCCAATGTAATCTTCAAACTCTCTAAAATAGTTTTGAATATCCTCTGGCTTTAAAAAATCTAAAGAAAGAGAAGTAAAGCCTGGAGAGTCCACAATATATTTGTCGTCAACCATATATAAAAGTTCAACCTGCCTTGTTGTGTGCTTTCCTCTTTCAATTTTTTTGCTTATCTCCCCAGTTTCCCTTTTGCTATCTGGTATAAGGTGGTTAATTATGCTGGATTTTCCAACTCCAGATGGCCCAGCAAAAACAGTAACGCCCTTAATTAAATCTTTTAAATTTTCAAAGCCAATATTTTCTTTAGCAGAAACAAAAGCCACATCATACATTTTTCCATACACACTTAAAAACTCTTGTTTTTCTTCTTCGCTAGATAAATCTGCTTTGTTTATACAAATAATGATATTAGGTATATTTTGCCTTTCAGCTAAAATCAAAAATCTATCAAGTAAATCTCTGTTAATATCAGGGCTTTTAGCAGCAAATGTGATTATTGCAGTGTCAATGTTCACAACTCTTGGCCTTATTAAAGAGTTTTTTCTTTCTAAAATTTTATCTAATGCACCCTTTTTGTTTTCATCATCTAAAATTGTAAAATCAACAAAATCTCCAACAGTTGGAGTAATTTTGTCTTTTCTAAACTTGCCTCTAGCACTACATTCATATATGGAGCCATTGGCAGCCACATAATATAAGCCGCCAACTCCTCTAATTATTCTACCTATCATATTACTTTATCTCACTATATACTACATTTCCATTTATATAAACTTTATACTCTGTGTTTCCATCAGACACATCATTAACAGTAAACGGAAACTCATCTTTACCTAATGTTATCTCCTTTAAAACAACTTCTGTGCCATTTTTGTTTGCAACAACTCTAACATTGTTGCTCTCTCCTAAAATGTTTTTATCTGGGTTTACAGGTATATTAACAGCCTTGTTTGCTACTGCTTCTGTAACAACTTCAGTTGTTGCCTCTGTAACAGCCTCTGTTGTTGTAATATCTACAATAGCAGGAACTTTAATTGTAGCTATTTCAGTTGTTGTTTCCATCTTACCCTTGCTTATTGTAACTGTAATTTGGCTTCCAACTGCCACCATAGTATCTGGTGTAATGCCTTGGTCAATAACCTTGCCTTCCTCAACACTGTCGCTATAACCCTCTAAAAACTTAACATTAAGACCTAAATCTTCCATTATCATACTAACTTCTTCTTTTGTTTTAAGCCTTAAATTAGGAACAGGAACTTCCTTTGCGTCCTCACCTTTACTCACTTTTATAGACACTTTCACATCAGGTGTAACCATTTCGTTAAACTCTGGTGACTGTTCTAATATCTCTCCAATTGGCTTGTCGCTGGCAACATACTCAACATCACCAATTGCTAAACCAAGCTCAGCAAGTTTTTTCTCACCCTCAGACTTTCTAAGCCCAACTATGCTAGGCATTTGAATATCTCCAGGCCCAAAACTAACATATAACACAACAACTGAGCCTTTTTCAACTCTTTCACCCTTTTCAGGAATTTGCCTAGCAACATCTCCAGCCTCTACATCAGCTTGATAAATGTCCTCTCTTTCAATAGTAAGACCCTTTTTCTCAGCCTTTTCAGAAGCTTTTTCGTATGTTAAACCTACAAAATTTGGAACTTTAATTGTATCTCCATATATTGTGTTGTTAATAATTTTTCCACCTATTGTAATAAGCACAATAATAACTATGCCAGTTAAAATAGCTGTAATAATAATGTTTCTTTCTCTAATTTTAATGCTTTCATCATCTTCAGCATCATAGTCATCATATTCGCTCATATCATCATCTGCAACAACTGGCGCTTTATTAACATTTTTCTTGCTTAATTTTGGAAGAACATCTCTTATAGCTTCCTCCATCTCGCTTGCACTTTGATATCTATTTTTTGGCTCTTTTGAACAAGCTTTCTTAATTATTTCAATAAGCTCTTTGCTTGCATTTGGGTTTATTGCCTTAATGTCAGGTAAAGGAGATTTTATGTGCTTCATAGCAAATTCAATTGCAGAACTGCCCTCAAAAGGTTTAACACCTGTAAGCATTTCAAAAAACACTATTCCTAAAGAATAAATGTCACTTCTTCTGTCAACATTCTCGCCTTTTGCCTGTTCTGGAGAAAAATAATGAACAGAACCCATATAATCCCCTTGAGTTATTTCAAGGCTATTAGCTTTTGCAATGCCAAAGTCAGTAACTTTTGCAACAACCTTATCTCCAACCTCTGTAAGCATAATGTTTTCAGGCTTAATATCTCTATGAATAACGCCATTTTCGTGTGCATTTTCAAGCCCAGCTGCAATTTGCATAGCTATATTTGCTGCTAACTCGTTGCTTAATGACCCTTTTCTATTAATAAGATGCTTTAAAGTAATGCCGTCTATATACTCCATAACAATGTAATAAATATCTCCATCATTGCCTACATCATATACATTAACTATGTTAGTGTGTGCAAGCTTTGCAGCTGCTCTAGCCTCTGTACTAAATCTTTTTATAAAACCATCATCGTCTATAAGGTCCGCCTTTAAAACTTTTAAAGTAACATCTCTGCCAAGTTTTAAATCGTTAGCTTTGTATACAATTGCCATTCCGCCTTTGCCAATGACTTCTATTATTCTATATCTTTGTCCAACTACTTGCTCTTTTTGTAATAACATATATGCACCCCCTTACACATCAATTATAACAACAGAAATGTTGTCACTTCCACCGTTTTCATTTGCACTATCTATTAACATTTCTGCCCTTTTTTCAAGAGTTAATTCTTTGTTTGATGAAATGCTGTAAATTTCTCCATCGCCTAACATATTGCTTAAACCGTCGCTACACATAACAATAGTATCACCACTTTTAACTTTAATAATAAATCCATCTGCAACAACTTCTTTGTCAGTTCCAACTGCTCTTGTAATAACATTTCTTTGTGGGTGATTTTTAGCTTGGTCTTTAGTTATTTCTCCCGCTTTAATCATAGTTGCAACAAGAGAATGGTCTTCAGTTATTTGACTAATTTGCCCGTCAGAAATTTTATAAAGCCTAGAATCTCCAACATTCCCTACAAATAAATTACTTCCATTAAGTGTAGCAGCAACAATTGTAGTTCCCATACTTTCATATTCTTGGTTGCTTCTTCCAAGCTCAAAAACTTTTTCATTTGCAACATTTATAGCTGAAATCAAATTATCTAATGGCTCGTTTTCTACACAGTTGTTTTTCATATATTCAACAACAATTTCAACAGCCTCTTTGCTTGCTATTTGACCAGCCTTGTGTCCACCCATACCATCAGCAACAATATATAAGTTTTCTAAACAACCTATACTTTGGTTTGAAACAAATATAGTATCTTCATTGTTTTCTCGCTTTTGCCCTAAATCTGTTTTACCAAATCCAAGCATACTACTCCTCCTTTAAATTGTCTTTATACCTTTTCCTTAATTGACCACAAGCAGCGTTTATATCGCTACCTAATTTTCTTCTAATAGTTGTTTCTATACCTTTTTTAGTTAAAGCCTCTGCAAACTTTTTTATATTATCTTCACTGCTTCTAACATAATTGTTTTCTTTAACATCATTAACTGGTATTAAATTAATGTGACACATTATTCCTTTTAATCTGCCTGCTAACTCATTTGCATTTTCTATGCTGTCATTAACTCCATTTATAAGAGCATATTCAAAAGTAACACGCCTTTTTGTGGTGTTTGCATAATCTTTTGCAGCTTTAATTAATTTGTCAATGTCAAATTTCCTAGCAATAGGCATTGTGTTTTGCCTAATTTCATCATTAGGTGCGTGCAAAGAAATGGCTAATGTAATTTGTAAATTTTCTTTGCTTAAATCATATATTTTGTCAACAAGCCCACAAGTGGAAAGTGTTATATGCCTATGGCTTAAATTAAGCCCTTCTTTAGAGTTGATTATTTTCAAAAAATCCATAGCGTTGTCGTAATTGTCTAATGGTTCACCACTTCCCATCATAACAACATTTGAAACTCTTTCACAACTATCCTTTTGAATTTCATATATTTGGGCAAGCATTTCTCCTGCTAAAAGGTTTCTTTCAAGACCATCTATTGTTGAAGCACAAAAAGTGCAACCCATTCTACAACCAGCTTGAGAGGATATGCAAACCGCATTTCCATAAGAATATTTCATAAGAACACTTTCTATAACTATTCCATCGTCTGTTTCAAATAAATACTTGCTTGTGTTATCTTCTTTTGAAACTAACTTTTCAACTATTTTAAGATTTTTTAATAAATAATTTTCTTTTAATTTTTCTCTTAATTCTTTGGACAAATTTGTCATTTCATCAAAAGAATTAATATGTTTTTGATGTAACCAACTATATATTTGTTTTGCTCTAAAAGGCTTTTCACCAAACCTTTCAAGCTCAACCATTAATTTATCTAAAGTTAATGAGCGTAAATCTTTTTTATCCATTTTTTCTCATCCTCGCAATAAAAAATCCGTCTGTTCCATATAAATTAGGTAAAAGCCTTATATACCCATCTTTGGCTGTTTCGCACTTAATTTTCTCTGGTAAATATTTTTCAATGCTTTCTAAACTAAAGCCAAATTCTTTGCAAAACCACTTCACATTGTCAATGTTTTCTTTGTGTGATATTGTGCAAGTAGAATAAACTAAAACACCATTAACTTTAACTAATTGGCTACTTGCCTCTAAAATTTTTCTTTGTATTTTAACTAGCTCGTCAATGTCTTCAAACTGCTTGTTGTATTTAATGTCAGGTTTTTTTCTAACTAAACCAAAGCCTGAACAAGGCGCATCTACTAAAACATAATCTGCCTTTGTTTCACTATCTACTTCCATTGAGTTAAAAAGCTGAGGTTTTATGTTTTCTAAACCTAGCCTTTTTGCCCCCTCGTTAATAAGCTCAAGTTTATGCTCGTAAACATCTCTTGAAAAAATAACACCTTTGTTTTTCATAAATTCTGCCATAGCAAAGCTCTTTCCCCCAGGAGCTGCACAGGTGTCAACAACAACACCTTCAGGAGATAATATTTTAGCTGCTAAAATTGAACTTTCGTCCATAATATGAAAATAGCCCTTTTTATAAGCCTCTAAGTTCGCTATGTTGCTAGTTCTGTTAATATATATACTGTTGTCTAACAATGTGTTTGCATCAACTGCAACATTTTCTTTCTCAAGCTCTTTTACTAGTTCTTCTTTACTAATCTTGCTAGTGTTAACACATAAACTAACTTTAGGACTGTTAGAAAAAGCTTTACAAATTTCTTCTAGTTGTTCAACATTCATTTCTTCAAGCCAATATTTTAAAAGCCAAGTAGGATATGAATATTTAATAGATATTTCCTCTAACCTATCTTTAGGATATTCTATACAGTCTTTGTTTCTTGCTATTGCCCTTAACACGCCATTTACAAAACCAGATAGTTGGTTAAAGTGCTTCTTTTTAGCTAACTTAACTGCTTCGTTGCAAGCTGCAGAAACTGGCACTTTGTCCATATATAAAATTTGATAAACACTAGCTCTAATGTTGTTTAATATAAATGGTTTCATTTTATTTGTCTTTGTCTTAGAATATAAATTAATAATATAATCAATATTCATTAAGTTTCTTAATGTTCCATTTACAACTTCTGTAATAAAAGCTTTTTGAGTTTTTGTTAAATCATCATATTTGTTTAATGTCTTTCTAAGCATTATGTTGTTGTATGCACCCTCATTAAACATATCCACTAATGTAAATACAGCAATTTCTCTTTCATTCATAAATTTATCTCCAAAATGTCTTTTAATTTTAATAAATATATTGTATAATTAAAGTACAATAGCCTATGGCAATCTAATTATATATTAACATATTTTTTGAAAATAAAAAAGTTTTTTTTAAAGGAGTTTATATGTATAGAACAATAAAATGGTATGTAAAACTTGTGCTTTCTTTAATTGCACATAATAAACACATTAAAACTGCTGATAACTTGCTTAAGCAAAATAAAAACGATGAATATGAAACTTTTGTAACTGAAAAAGTAAAACAATGGGCAGATGGAAGAATGAAAGATTCTGGTGCAAATGTAAATGTGTATGGCTTGGAAAATTTACCCAAAAACGAAACCATTCTTTTCATAGCAAACCATCAAAGCAACTTTGACATTTTGCTTTTGCTTTCTAAACTTCCAGTTCCTAAAGGTTTTGTAGCTAAAGTTGAGCTTTCTAAACTTCCTTTTATAAATAAATGGATGGAAAAAATTCATTGTCTTTTTATGGATAGAAACGACATAAAGCAGTCTGCTGAAATTATAATTCAAGGAATTAAACAACTTAAAAACGGAATAAATATGGTAGTTTTCCCAGAGGGAACAAGAAGTAAAACTGGTAAAGTTGGGGAATTTAAAGCTGGTAGCTTTAAACTTGCAACTAAAAGTAAAGCTTTAATTGTTCCTCTAACAATAGATGGAACAAGAAACATTATGGAGGCAAACAACTATAAAATTAAGCCAGCAAATGTTAATTTATATATACACCCACCAATTGATGTGTCTACTTTAACTAAAGAAGAAATAGCAGAGCTTCCTGAAAAGGTAAAATCTATTATAACATCAAAACTTCCAAATTAATTGATAACAACCAATTTAGTATATTTTTTTTATATAAATATAAACTAACTTTAAGAAAGAGAGGTAATTACTATGAAAAAAGAAAGAATGGTAATATTAAAAATGGTAAAAGAAGGCCAAATATCTGTTGATGATGCAATTAAATTAATTAACGCAATTTCAAACCAGAAAAAAATTAACCCTTCTTCTATCTACAACAATGTTAAAGACAAAATTATAGACATTGTTGATGAAGCTAAACCAGTTGTTAAAAAATGTGCTGAAAAAACTTCTGATATAATAGACGATGCTAAGCCAGTTGTTAAAAAATATGCTGAAAAAGCAAAAGAAGTTGGCGAAGATGTTTATAACATAGGCAAAACAAAATACAATGAATACAAAGAAAAGAAAACTAATTCAGCTAATGAAGATGTTACAATTTTAGACGAAGAAGATATTATAGACTTAACAGATGTTGATAACAATGATTTAGATGAATTAAATAAACTTGATATTCCAGAAGAAGTTGAAGAAGTAGAAGATGTTTTAGAAGAGGAATTAGAGGAAGATTCAAATAAATAATTTTTCAAACTAAATATATAAAAAAAGAAAGGGTTAAAACCCTTTCTTTTTTATTTTATTACTTTAAAACTAAGTTTAAGTTGTTAAATGTAATATCAGCATTTCTTGAAACAAATACACCTACATAATCATTATTTGCATTAACTGATGCAAGGTTATTGTTGCTTGTAAATGTATATGGCTCGTCGTTACCATACTGAACTGTAACTACACCATTAGTTCTAGAAATCTTTAACTCAACATCTGTACCAGCAGCAAATGTGTCCTTTGTAGCACTTTCTGCTCTAGTATTGTATTTTTTAAGTGAACCGTCTAATCTTTCGAAAACAGGAATCACCTGAGAACCAGAACTTTGGCTAGTGTTACCAACAGCATAATATGGAGCTTTTGTCTTATATGCATAGTCAGAGAACATATTATCTCTTAACATAAGACCAAAACCAGTTTGGTTAACAGTTGCATCATAAGAGTTGATGTGTGCAGTAGCACTAAACTCGAAGTCTTGATTTGCACCAATTTCTTGGAAATACATTACAAGACCATCTTCACTACCAGCAATTTTACCCTTGTTGTTGCTAGCAATAAGCTGAACATTTCCAGTACCCTTTTCAACAATATCGTGATTTGGGTGGTTATCCTCAGTAAATGAACCTACACTAGAACCAAACACAGAACCTGCCCAAGGTGCAGAAACCTTCCAAATAGAGCTTGGAACATAAATACTTTCATCAAAACCTTGCCAATTAGTGTTGTAGCAATCTTCGTGGCTAAACACTGGCTCTGTAATACCATCTTTTACAAATGCAGATAATGTGTTGTCAGATGCCTTAATATCTCTAGCTACCATATAAGCAACCATCTTAGCACCAAAGTTGTTTAAGTGAGTAGTATCCACACTTAAATCTTGTAAAGCTGAATGTAAAGTAAAGTATCCGGTTGGAGCAGAAGTCTGAGTTGGAGCAGCGTTTGCACCAAGCTTAGAATATAAATCTGCTGTGTTGTTTAAACTGTCAATAAGAGTAATGTTTAACTCACTAGCTAAATCTCTGATACATTGACCGTAGTCACCAGCTGCTGGCTTGTGCATATCGCTATCACTTAAAGTGCCACTGCTGTTTGCTCTTATAATTGGAGTGCAAAGAATAGGAGTTGCACCTGCATCTTGAGCAACCTTAATATAGTTTTCATATAAAGAGTTCTTAAAAGAACCAGGTGTCTTTATATCTCCATTAGGGTCTGTAAATCTAAACTCATCATTCTTTTCATCGTTGTGACCCCAAGCAATAATTAAATAATCGCCTGCTTTAATGTCAGATTTTAATTTTGCATAGTTTTCTACTGCTGCTGCGTCAGTAATGCCGTTTTCATTAACACCAGTAGCAAAACTCTTAGATGACCTGCCAGATAATGCAAGGTTTACAACATTTGCATTTATATAATCAGCAATTTTGTCACCAAAACCTACTCTCTTATACCAATAGAAAGTATCTTCAGTTTCAGCATAATGACAAGCAGTAGAGTCACCTACAACATATACAGTAGGTGCGTCAACTGGCTCGTTAGTTCCCTCTGTTGTAACTTCTATTGCTTCAGTAGTTGCTTCTGTTGTTGCCTCAGTAGTTGCAGTAGTAGTTGTTTCTGTTGCACCCTCAGTTGTTTCACTTGTAGGGAACTCAAATGTAGAATCAAGTACTTTCTGTAAAATTAAAGCAACATCTGCTGTGTTAATTAAACCATCGCCATTTACATCAGCGTTTGCTAAAACAAAACCTTCAGTTTCTTTAGAAGTTAATACATAGTTAAGAAGTTCAGATACGTCTTTAATAGTAATCTTACCATCGCCATCTACATCACCTAAACTAGAACCAACTTCTTCCTCAACAAGACCATAGTAAGTTGGTGTCCAAGAGTTAAGATATGCACCAATAATCTTGTCAGTTGTCATATTTTCAATAGTAGTTGCATCTTCTAACTGCTTGCCAACACTAGTTGTGAAAGCTGTTCCGTTAGAAGTGTTTTGATATTCATAAAATACAGCTGAACTTAACTGGCCACTAGACATTTCTGCCCAACCTTCACCAGAAATTAAACCGTTTGTTTCTGTGTTAATAAAGTAAGAACAAGAATTGTCGCCCCAAGTTCTACCGTAGTAACCAGATACGCTACCAGCAGTTTCCTTGTTTGTTGTAATCTCACAATTTCTAAAGATATATGGGCTAGTCTTAGGAGCTACAATATAACCAACCCTCTGGTTGTTCTTTTCATCGTTTGGATATGTGTTCCACTGAAGCTCACAATTGTCAAATACTGCTGTAAATTCACCACAAATGTAATCTACATTACCAGCAATAACACAATCGTTAAAGTAAGTGTGGTAGTTGTTGTTAGCAGAACCATTTCTACCTAAAGCGTCCTGTGAACCTAAAATTTCACACTTGTAAAGCTCAATATTATCAGCTTCAATATAGAAAGCGTTACTTCTTTCTTTATACTTAAATTCAGTAACATCGCTTGCTATATCTCTTACTGGCATATTAATGCCCTCAACGCCATCAAGCAATTCTTTCTCAGTCACTTCATAGTTAAATGTGTTTCTAAATACAACATTTTCAGCCTTGAAGTTGTCACCTCTTACAATAACAGTGCCACCCCAAAGGCTACCACTTGCTTCTGTTTTTTCGTATTTATCGTAGAAGAGTCTTTCGTTGTAAAGACCATCGCTACCAACAGAATAGTACTTATAGCCTACACCATAGTACCAATTAATTTCATTTCCATTACCCTTTAAAGTAATGTATGGAGCGTTAAATACAACCTGCTCCTGAACAGTTTTTAAAAGGTTAATTGTTACTCTACCATCTTCGCCATCAGGTCTATCAACCATATTGCTAATAGCCTTTGATGCTTCAGATAAAGTGTCGTAATCTCCAGGAACGTTAATTTCTGCCTTAAAATCAACAATATCTTCTACTGTAATCCAGTAAAGGTAAGTTGTTGCATCACCAGTAATGTTTACAGTTACACTTTCTTCTGTACCATTTGTTACATATTCGTTTGTAACTGGATTTTGTGCGTTGCTAGAAGAGTCTGCAGTTACAGTGTTTTGTCCATTAATGTCCCAAGTACCTGAATACCAGCCAGCAACAGTAATTTTTTGTCTGCCATTAACAGGAATAACAATTGTGCTATCCTTGCCACCCTTAACAGAAGTTGCGTTGTTATATTTAATTCCGTTTAAAGTTAAAGCAGAGCTACTTCTTTGAACTTCTTCAGGTAACATATATTTACTCATAGTTAAAGACTCAAGATAAATGTCATTAACATTTTCTGCACCCTGTTCAACAACAACTCTATCGTTTGTATAGAATTTGCTTGATGTAACAGAAGTTTTGTAGTCACCAGGCTTTAAAACAGCCTTATAAGTGCCATCACCATTTAATGTAGCAACAGCTTCAACACCTGTAAGTGTGTTAACAAACTTAACCTCAGTTACAGTACTGCTGTCGCCAATGAAAGAACCAGTAAGTTCAACATCTGGAATTTCGTCCATAGTGAACTGAATAGGAGTTTCGTCAACAACCTTAAAGCTATCGCTTCCGTTTACAGTAGCCTTAGCACCACCATCATTTGTTGAAATAGTGTAAGTATGACCCTTTGCAAGAGTAACACTTGTTGTGTCTTTGTTAAGCACAGCACTAACTGTTCCTAAGAAAGAATCAGTTAAAGTAATTTCAACATTAGAATAGTCATAGCTACCGTTTGTAATCCAGCTATTTACAGGAACTGTAATAGCTTCATCTACTGTATATTCAAAGCCAGCAAAACCACAGTTGTTTGTCTTACCAGTTGTAGAAAGAACATAAGTGTGTCCTGCTTCTGCTTTAAATGAATAGAACTCAGCACCTGCCTCAGAATCCATAAATGTAATAGGTGCAGTAGCTGGGTCAGTAAAATCGTTTACTCTTAAAAATGAACTAGAATAGAAGAAACAAGTGAATGTACCATTAGCAGCTGGAGTAAATACTACTGCAGAACCTGCTTCAGGAACCTTTGTGTAAGCATTACACTCAGCTGGTCTTTTACCTGCTCTGTATGCGTTCACTTCTTTGCCATTTCTTACAAGGTTTCCAAAATCTGGTGTGTAATCCTCTCCAGCTAAACCTTTAACTAAAGTAATAACACTGTCACCAAATTTATAATCGCCAGCAGCAACTACGCCATCTTTTACAGCGTCATCAAGCCAAAATTCAAAGCTTTCAGCAACGCCAACAGGAGCAGCAGCATTAGCAGCTGTTACACTTCTAAGATAACCTTGTCCAGCACCTTCATATGTAAATGTTAAAGTGCCTGCGTTACCTAAATACTTAAATACATTTTCTGTTTTGTCAGTAGCAACATAAGCTGATACTTCACCCACTCTGTTGCCAGCATCGTCAGTCACAACAAACTTGCTATCTGCTGGAGCGTAGCTAGATAACATAAGGGAAATGTCAGCATTTCCTGCAACAGCTACCTTAAGCACATCTCCTGGCTTCACAGCTAAACCATAGCCAGCACTGTGGAATTTTCCTCCTCCTATATTAGAATAAGAAAAAATACCATCGCCAGAAACATAGTTTGTTAAGTCAGCGTTAGTATCTAATTGACCAAAATCAACAGAATATGTTTGACCAGCCTCAGGAGTAACAACATCTAAAGTGTCAACAGCTTCAACAACAACTTCTTCAGTTGAGTTATCAACCATTTCAATAGCCTCCTCAGACAGTAAAACATCTTCGTTTAACACTACGCCATCTTCTGAATTAGCAATTACCATATTAGTACACATTGAAGATACTAACATAACAAAAGCTAAAAGACGGCTAACTGTTCTTTTAGAACTGTCTTTCATTTTAAAATCCTCCTTTTTATAAATTTGACAATAGTCCAATAATTTTACCTATATTAAAAATATTTTTTAATATATTATTATATAAAACTATTAAACCACTATATAGCATAATTATACCATATTGTTAAATTTTTTCAACCTATTTTTTAAATCAAACTCTTTTTTATGTAATTTATACAAAATTACTATTTAATTTTTGTTTGAAAATTCAAATAAAAAAAAGAGCTCTCAAAAGAGAGCTCTTAAATTTTAAATTATTCAGCAACTGTTGTAGTTTCTGTTGAAGCGTCAACTGTTGTTTCTGCTGTTGTAGTTTCCTCAATAGTAGTTGTTTCAGTAGTTGTTGCTTCTAATGTAGTAGTTTCTGTGCTACCTTCAACAGTTGTGCCATCTACTGTTGTTTCCTCAGTAGTTGCTTCTGCGTGAATTTTGTCAGAAATTGCTAAAGCAATGTCATATACTCTAGACATCATAACTGCCATTTCTGCTCTGTTAATGTAGTTCTTTGGTAATAAAGTACCATCTGCATTACCCTTTAAGATGCCAGCATCTGTTAAGAATGCAATGTGCTTAGCAGACCAGAATGCAATATCCTCAACATCTGTATATCTATCGTTAATAGATACATCAACACTGTCAAGGTTACCACCTAACCATACAAATGTGTTAGCAACCATAACTGCCATTTCTTCTCTTGTACAGTACTGTTCTGGCTTGAATGTATCATCGCCGTAACCGTGGATAATACCAGCATTATAACCTACCTTAACATCGTTGTAGTAGTACTTGCTTGTATCTACATTATCAATAAAGTTCTTAGATAAATCATTTACCTTGATACCAAGAGTTCTGTTTACTAAGATTACAAAGTCAGCTCTTCTACACTGAAGACCTGGGCCATATGCACCATTTCCAATACCATTAATAATTCCTAATTCAGCTAACTTGTTAATTGAATCACTAGCCCAAGGATAGTTACCAAGGTCGTTAAATCCTTCAAAACCATCAATCTTTTCAGTTGGAATAGTTAAAGAAATTGTACCATTTGGAGTAACTAAAATAAGCTCATTACCCTCGCCAGCAACTAAAACATTTGTAGTTGCTTCAGTTGAATCTTCAGTAACAGCTTCAGTTGTAGCTTCAGTAGTTGTAGTAACCTTTACGCTACCACCGCCGCCACCACCGCCGCCACCGCCAGAAGATGGTCTTCTAGTTGTAGTTTCAGTAGTAGTGTCAGTAACAATAGTTGTTGTTTCTGTTGAAGTCTCTGTTGTTGTTTCTGTTGAAGTTTCAACAGCATCTACTTTAATTAAACCATTAACTGCTCCGCAGTTTATAATCTGAGCATCAGCATCACCAACAGCAACAACTGTAAGCTCAACTGGATACTCACCATTTTCACTTGGGTTTACTACTTCAAAATCAATAGCAAATGCTTCTACATCGCCAGTAACAGCAGTTTCGCTAATGCCAGCAATTTTAAGAACGCCTAATTCAGCAGCAGTCTTAACACCATCAGCACCTGGATAATCTGTATCAGTTGCTACTGGAACATAAGCAATCTGCTCATTTACTACATTTGTGTTGTATTTAAAGTTGTCAGCTGTACCGCTAACAGCCTTAATATTAGCTGGGTCATACTTAACAAATACTGTATAGTTTGTAATACCAGCAGTGTTGTTTGTTAAATTAAATCTAACTGTTGCCTTACCATCAACAGCCTCAACTTCCTCACCAGTAATAGCTAAGTCAGTAACAACTGGCTTGTCTGGAGTTTCAGGAGTTTCTTCAATAATAGTGTCTTCTTCAGTTACATTTGGAGTTGACTGAACAGTCTTGTCAGAAGAAACAGCATTTAATGTTTCTGCGTCAACGCCTAATGTTCCGCCCTTAACTTCACCAGTCACCTTGTATGTGATAGAGAATAAAGTACCACCAGTTGTAAATGATGGAAGAGAACCGCTTGCTAAGCTAAAGTCCTTGTCAAATACACAGTAAGCAATTTTAACCTTACCAGTAGAACCTTGAGCAGCAATCTGGCTGTTAATTGTTTCTGCATTAGATGCTACAAGCTGAATATCTTTTCCAGTTGCATCTTTAACAGTTAAAGTAATGTCGCCATCAGTTGCACTTACAGGAGTAAGAACAGCTGGGTCGTAAGTAACATATAAAGTGTAGTTGTTGAAGCCTGCACCTGCTCCAGCAGTTACCTTATAATCTACAACCATTTCATCGCCATTTAACTTGTATTCTGGCTTAATTGAAATGTCGCCAGAAACAACAGGAGCGTTAGTTGTAGCCTCTGTTGTAGCCTCAACAGTAGTTGCCTCTGTTGTAGCTTCAGCAGTTGTAGCTTCTGTTGTAGTTTCAACTGAATCTCCACTAGTAGAGTATGTTACATCAGTTATTGTAATAACTCTTGGAGATTTTGCAGAAAACTTAATGCCAGCAACACCAGCAGTTAAGTTAGCATCAACACAAGCATCGCTAGTAGCCATTTCGCTACCGTTTACAGATGCAGAAAATTTACCAGTATTAGTGTCAACTACAAAATCCATTGTGTTTTCAGAACTTAATGCTAAGTTACCAAAAACAAGTGTTCTTTCAGCATCAAGAACAATTTCACCAGTTTTTGTGCTGTTTAATCTAAACTTTGCAGTACTATCTTTTGTACCACCATCAGCAGTAGCATACTGGAGAGTAATGATTGCACCACTTCCACCAAACTGATCATTGATGCTAAATTTTGTAGAAATTTTAACTTCACCGCCAGTTAAAGCTTGGTCAAACTTTAATGGAACGTTAGATGCGTCTACTGTTACAGGTAAAGTAGTTTCAACACTTCCAGTTGCAGCAAATACAGAAGCAACGTTACCAACAGTAACTGATGAAAGTAACATTGAAGCTGTAAGAACTGAACTTAAAATTCGTCTAATTGATTTTCTCAATTTTACTTCCTCCTTTAATTTAATTTTTTAGGAATATTCTTTTTGAAAAGTGTGCATATCTTCCCGCAGAATATTATTCAATTAAAATTATACTTTGTTTTATAGTAAAAGTCAATTTGTTTTTAAAAAATTTTCAAACAACATTATAGACAAATTAATACATATATTTTTTAATAAAATAACCAAAAATAGTATATAAATTTTAATATCTATACATTTTCAACAACAAAAAAGTTCTTAATCAAAATTTAGCAAACATATTTTGTATAATATATATAAATTAAATTTGCTTGTTCACAATTTCATATTCATTGTTGTAATGAAAATATGGGCAAGAATATTTAGAATATCTATACATTTTCTCCATCTCATCTTCATCAATATTCACTTCACAATAATCATAATCAAGCTCATCATCATAAACTAAATGAGAGCAAAGCTCACAACAACTTAAGCCTTTCATAAAACCACCTCTAACTAATTATACCATAATAAAAAGATTGGAACAATAAAAAGACAAAAAAAGAGGCAAGTAAAACTTGCCTCTTAAAGCTGTATTTAAACATTAGTTGTAAATAGCTGTCTTTGTTGTTGCGTCCCAAGATACTTCTGCACCAAGAGCTTCGCCAATTGTTCTAAATGG
>CALWSP010000013.1 GCA_944384235.1 uncultured Clostridia bacterium | reverse complement strand
AAAGAAAGTGCAGCAATAAGCTGCACTTTTATTTTAAGAGGGACTGTTTTTGATAGTCTTTAGGGGAAATGCCGTATTCTTTTTTAAAAGCTCTATAAAAACTTGTATAATCTGAAAAGCCGTATTTTTTAGCAACGCTTGTTATAGGTTCTCCAGCTGAAATTGCTATTTTACAGCCGTAAAGACGTTTTTTAATTATATAGCTATAAATTGAGATGCCAAGGTGGTCTTTAAAAATGTGTGAAATATAGTATTTACTTACATAGAAAGTGTTTGCTATGTTTTCTAGAGTTAAATCTTCTGTTATATTATTATTTATATATTCAAAAATTTGTGTGTAAAGTTCTTTTTTAGGGGAGTGGACTTTATTGCTACTATTTTCATATATTATTTTATTAATGTTTAAAATTATTGTTGTTATATAATTTAGAATATTTGATTCTTTGAAAATGTTGTTGTCATTATATTCGTGCCAAAGGTCTAAAAAATGGCCTAAAAGTTCGTTATGCTGAATGTAGTCGATGTGGAATTTATAGTTTTTAGTTTGGCTTGCTGTTTTAAAGCCATAGTCTAAGGCAGAAATTAAAGAGTGTATTTTATTAAAATATTCGGTATCAACCCACAAAACAAACCTACTATATAGCAAATTTTTATTTGTTATATTAGGGCCGTGGATTGTGTTTGGAGGAATTACTAAAAAATCTCCTTTGTTAAGTTTATATTCTTTATTATCTACAAAATATTTTACATCACCTTCTAGAAAGAAGTATATTTCATAGTGGCTATGATAGTGTGTGGCTATGTTGCTTATTTTTAAATCTGTGTAGTAAAATATTTCACAAGTATTTGAATTCATATATTGCCTTTTTACAAAGGGAATTGGTGTATTGGTTATTTCATTTATTTTCATAATTAAGCCCCCTTAATTATATTGTTAAATTATACAAAAAAAAGATATATATACATACATTATATAGCAAAATGACAAGTTTTGCAATATACAAAACAACTAAAACAATGGTAATTTATATAAATGTATTATATAATTGAATTAGGTAAAACTAATAGAAATATTTAATAAAGGAGGAATTTTAATGAAATTATCATTTAGATGGTACGGGGAAGATGATAAAGTAACTTTACAAAACATTAGACAGATTCCAGGTATGTACTCTATTGTTACTGCTGTGTATGATGTTCCAGTTGGTGAGGTTTGGAGCAACGAAAGCATTTTAAAGCTTAAAAAGATGACTGAAGATGCTGGTTTAGCTTTTGAAGTTATTGAAAGTATTCCTGTTCACGAGGACATTAAGCTTGGCAAACCAACAAGGGATAAGTATATTGAAAATTATTGTGAAAACATTAGAAGAGTTGCAAAAGCTGGTGTTAAGTGTGTATGTTACAACTTTATGCCTGTTTTTGACTGGACTAGAACTCAGCTTGACCACGTTCTTGAAGATGGTTCTACTTCTCTTGTTTATTACCAAGAGCAAGTTGACAAGGTGAACCCTCTTGAAAGCGACAGCGACTTAACTTTACCTGGATGGGATTCAAGCTACACTAGAGAAGAGTTAAAGGCTGTTGTTGCTGAGTACAACGCTATGAGCGAGGAAACTTTATGGGACAATTTAAAGTATTTCCTTGAAAGAGTTATTCCTGTTGCTGCTGAGTGTGATGTGAATATGGCTATTCACGAAGATGACCCTTGTTGGAGCATTTTTGGGCTTCCAAGAATTATTACTGACGAGGCTAGACTTGACAAGTTTTTAAAACTTGTTGACGACAAGCACAACGGCATTACTCTTTGCACTGGTTCTCTTGGTTGTTCTGCTAAAAATGATGTAGTTAGAATGGCTGCTAAGTATGCTAAAATGGGTAGAATTCATTTTGCTCACGTAAGAAATGTTGCTATTCTTGAGGACAACAAAGGTTTTGAAGAAAGAGCTCACCTTTCTAGCTGTGGTTCACTTGATATGTTTGCTATTTTACAGGCTTTACACGACAATGGTTTTGAGGGCTATATTAGACCTGACCACGGAAGAATGATTTGGGGCGAAACTGGCAGACCAGGATATGGACTTTACGACAGAGCTTTAGGTGCTACTTACATTAATGGTATTTGGGAAGCTCTTGAGAAAATGAAAAAATAATTTATGTAGTTTATTATGTATCAAATAGGAATAGGTTTTTCTATTCCTATTTGAAATATTCCTATAAGAAGAGGAGGGTATTAAATGAAAAAGTTTAAAAGAATTTTATCAACAGTTTTAATAGCTACTTTATCTCTTTCAATGTTTTCTGGCTGTTCAAGCTCTGAAGATAGCAAGCGTATTGTAAGAATTGGCCACAACCAGTCCAGTTCTCACCCAACTCATATTGCTCTTACTGAGTTTGAAAAGTACATAGAAGAAAACCTTGGTGAAAAATATGACGTTGAAGTTTATCCTAGCGAGCTTTTAGGTTCTCAGGTGGATATGGTTCAGCTCACTCAAACTGGCGCTATTGATTTTTGTGTGGCTAGCAACGCAATTTTAGAAACGTTTAGCAAAAATTATGAAATTTTTAACTTGCCATATCTTTTTGCTAACACTGACGCATATCACGCTGTTATGGACGATGAAAGTATAACAGACCAGTTATTTAAGTCTACTGAAAAGGCAGGTTTTGAGGCTGTTACTTGGCTTGATGCTGGAACTAGAAACTTTTATACAGTTGACAAACCTATTGAAAGCCCTAAAGATTTAAAGGGACTTAAAATTAGAGTGCAACAATCTCCAACTAATGTTGAAATGATGAGGCTTTTAGGTGGCTCTGCTACTCCTATGGGTTTTGGTGATGTTTACACTGCTTTACAGTCTAAAATTATTGATGGCGCTGAAAACAATGAGCTTGCTCTTACAGACAATGGACACGGAGATGTTTGTAAATATTATTCTTATGATATGCACCAAATGGTTCCTGACATTTTAATTGGAAACTTTGAGTTTTTAAGCGAACTACCTGAAGATGAAAAAGCTATTTTTGAGCAAGGTTTTAAAATTGTTAATTCAGTTGAAAGAGAAGAATGGACTAAGGCTGTTGAAGCTTCTAAGGAAAAGGCTGAAAAGGAACAAGGCGTTCAGTTCTCTTACCCTGACCAAGCACCTTTTGTTGAGGCTTGCAAGCCTTTACATCAAACTGTGCTTGAAAACAATCCTGCTATTCAGCCTATTTATGACGCTATTCAGGAATATAACGCTATGTACAGTTCTGCAGAATAGGAGGGATTTTTGTGGACGGTGTTAGAAAATTATTAAACAATGTTTTAAACTTTCTTGCTGGCATTAGTTTTGTTGCTATGGTTGTTTTAACTTGCTGGCAGGTTTTTACTAGATATATTTTAGGAAACCCTTCTCCTTGGTCTGAGGAGTTAGTTTCTTACTTATTTGCGTGGATGGCCTTACTTGGCGCTTCTGTTGTGACTGGCGAAAGAGGGCATATGAACATTCCTGTTGTTGTAGACAGAATGGGGCCAAAGGCTATTAAAGTTTTTCATATTTTTGCTGAAGTTATAGCTTTTCTTTTCTCTGCTATTATTCTTACTTATGGTGGTTTAAAGATTACTTCTCTTGCTATGGGTCAGCTTACATCTTCTTTAGGTGTGCCAATTGGTATTTTCTATGTTGTGTTACCTTTATGTGGTGTTTTAAATATGATTTATGCTTTAATTAACATTTTAGATATTTGCAAGGGTAAGGAGGTATAATTATGGCGATTGAATCTTTATTGATTATTATTTTAATATTAGCTGTTTTGTTGGTATTGGGAGTGCCTATTTCTTATGCTCTTGGTATATCTGCACTAGCTGCTATTTTACAAACTGTTCCCCTTGACAACTCAGTGGTTACATCTGCTCAAAGAACTTTTGTTGGTATGAGTAAGTTTAGTTTAACTGCTATTCCTTTCTTTGTTCTTGCAGGTAATTTAATGAACCAAGGTGGTATTGCAAAAAGGCTTGTTGACTTTGTTAACGCTATTTTAGGCAGGCTTCCTGGCTCTTTATTAGTTACTAACGTTGGTGCTAACGCTTTATTTGGAGCTATTTCTGGTTCTGCTTCTGCTGCTGCAGCTGCTGTTGGTAATATGGTTAGAGAGGGCGAGGAAGAATTAGGCTACGACGAAGCTTTGTGTGCGGCAACTAACGGTTCTTCTGCACCATCTGGTCTTTTAATTCCGCCATCTAATGCTCTTATTACATATTCTCTTGTTTCTGGCGGAACTAGTGTTGCAGCTTTATTCCTTGCTGGTTATATTCCTGGAATTATTTGGGCTATATGCTGTATTGTAGTTGCTATTATTATTGCTAAGAAAAAGGGATATGTTGGCGCTAAAGGAAACTTTAGTTTTAAAAACTTAGGTGTAGCTACTTTAAAAGCTATTCCTGCTCTTTCTCTTATTGTTGTTGTTATTGGTGGTATTATTGGTGGTGTGTTTACTGCTACTGAAGGTTCTGCTATTGCTGTTGTTTATGCTCTTATACTTGGGCTTATTTACAAGAACATTACTTGGAAATCTTTTAAGGAAATTCTTATTGATAGCGCTAAAATGAGTGGTATGATTGTTTTCCTTATTGGTGTTTCCAACATTCTTAGCTGGGTTATGGCATTTACTCAGATTCCTCAGGCTATATCTGAAATATTACTTGGTATAACAGACAACAAGTATTTAATTCTTTTAATTATGAATGTTATTTTACTTATTGCTGGAACTTTTATGGACGTTACTCCTGCTATATTAATTTTTACTCCTTTATTCCTTCCTATTGTGCAAAGTTTTGGTATGCACCCAGTGCATTTTGGTTTAATTCTTACTTACAACCTTTGTATTGGTAACATTACTCCTCCAGTAGGTAACACATTGTTTGTGGCTATTAAAGTGGGTAAGTCTACATTGGCTAGGGTTATGCCATATATGTTATGGTACTATGTGTCTATTTTAGTGGGTCTTTTACTTGTGACTTACATTCCTGCAATTAGTATGATGCTTCCAGAAATGGCAGGTTTGATTAAGTAAAGTTTATAGATATTAAAAAGCACCTTTTTAGAAGGTGCTTTTTGTTGGGTTTATATAAAAATAATTAAAAAAACAAACAAATTGATAGTATATTGGAAATAAATGTTGACAATATGTGGGTAATGTAATAAAATTTAATATAAGGACTATGTATGTAAAATGTAAAGGAGTTATTTATTAATATGTTAGACAATAATCAAATTAGGAGAGAAGATACCATTGATTTAGGTTTTATATTATTAAAACTCTGGAATTTTAAAACAATAAGAAACATAATATTGTTTAGTATATTATGTGGTATTTGTGCTTTTGCATTTTCAAAATATTGTATAGATGAACAATTTACATCTTACGTTAATATGTATGTAAACAATAATTCAGTTGTTACAAACGGTGGCAAGGTAGATGTAGGAGATATAAACGCCTCTCAAAAGATTGTTGAAAGTTGTACAGTTATTTTAAAAGATGATATTGTTATGGATGAAATTGCAAAAAGGCTTATTAAAAGTTATAGTGATTCTGAAATAAGTGAGGCATTTTTTGTTAATGTAAATGAAAATGGAAAGAGGGAAATACCAATTTCCCAAATAAAGAAATCAATTAATATATCTGGTGTTAATGAAACAGAGGTTTTAAGTGTTAGTGTTACAACAAAATCTCCAGAGATATCATTAGCTGTTTGTGAGTACGTTGTTGATATTGCACCAGATATGGTAAAAAGAGTTATTGACGGTGGTAGAATTGAGGCTGTTGGTAAACCAAGATTACCTTTATCAAAGTCATACCCAGACAACAATAAAAATGCTTTAAAAGGGTTTTTAGTTGGTGCATTTCTTATTATTGGATATTATGTT
>CALWSP010000012.1 GCA_944384235.1 uncultured Clostridia bacterium | reverse complement strand
TAGCTTCAATTATTGAAATCATATTATTATCCTTTTTTGTGTTCACAAGTAACGCCTTCGCACTAGATAAATAAGGTAACATCTCTTTATGTGTCATCTTGCCTTTAAATATAACCCTATCACCTATACCTAATTCAAAAACTAAATTTTCAAGCTCCTGTCTTTTATCTCCATCACCTATAATGTAAAGCATATATTCTTTGTCATAATTAATTAAAAATTTATAAAACGAATGAATAATACCGTCTATCTTTTTTCTTTCAATCAATTGAGAACAAACAACAAAATAATTATTTTTTTCTTTTTTTAACTCAAATTTTGATAAATTAACACCGTGGTCTATAATTTTTTCTTGAGTGTTTTTACAATATTTTTTTATAAAGTTTTTTGCTTCAAAAGAACGAGCTATAACCTTTGTTTTGTTCATATATAATCGTGCTACTACATTATACCAGAATAAAGATGGAATTTTTTTCATAATTTTGTTGTGTTTAGCAAGCTCGTGCCATATAATTGTTTTTTCGTTTGCTAAAATAACAGAAATAAAAGTATTTATAGAAAAAACTTCACTACAAATTATTAAATCAATTTTATTTCTATTATTTTTAATATATTTGTATATTTCTGGAATAAATGGTAAACAATGTGGCATAAATATCCCCTTAAAAATACATTTCCCCCAAATAATTTCAAAAGGATAATCTTCTTTTTCTAAAGGCTTAAAAGGTTCACCTGCATAAAGAACTACACTATGCCCAAGGTTATGAAAAGCTAAAGATAAATCATAAATCATTGTATCCTTAATCGAGTTAATTCTTTTTATATTTTTATTTTCTGATGTATAGATTATAGGGTTTATAATTAAAATATTCATACACTTCCTACCCTTTCATCTGCTCTGCAATATCCGCATCAACAATCTCCTCGCCAGTCTTTCCAAGTAGCTGAGCCTTGCTTGCTTCACTTAAACCGTCTTTAATAATAGCGTTCATATCACAAGTGCTACACTTGTCAAGTTCTTCCTTTGAAACCTTGCCATCTCTATAATCTCTAACAATTTTGCTTTCATACATACTATAAGGCTTTTTCATAAATAAAGACTTAAACTTGTGCCAAATAACCCAAGTTGCTGGCACCCAAATATATTTGTGCATAGCAGGTGATACAGAACCTATCATCCAACAATCTCTGTCGCAACAGCGAACTTTCTTACGCACACTTTCTGCCTCAGGGCTGTTCCAAAGCTCGTCCCAACTTTGCTTGTTAATGTTTCCCATAACCTCCTTGTCTTTAGTTCCGTTACAAGGCATAACATCTCCATAAGGGTCAATAAAAAATGTATCAAAACTCATATCACAAGGTAGTAAACGCTTCTGCCCGTATATATAGTTAATTAATCCGTGGTTAAAATAAGCTCTCATCCACTTTTTAGGACTTTTTGACTTTAATAATTCATTAATAAGCTTCTCAAAATTTTCAGCAACCATCGGACGGTCTTTAATAATGTTTTTAGCCTCCACAAAATAAAAACTGTTGTGTAAAGATGCTGTTGCAAACTCCATTCCCATTTGGTCTGATATTTCATAAAGAGGAACTAAATCCTTTGCGTTTTGGTCCTGAACTGTCATACCAAATCCAACATCTTTCATTCCCATTTCTCGAAGCTTTTTCAATGTTTCATATCCACGGTTGTATCCGTCGTCTAACCCACGAATATCGTTGTTAGTTTCTTCCAAACCTTCAATAGATATCCTAATTCCAATGTTAGGAAACTCTTTGCATAAATCTACAATTCGGTCTGTAAAAAAGCCGTTAGTTGAAATAACAATACGGTCGCTTTTTTTGTATAACTCCCTAACAATTTCTTTTAAATCAGTTCTAATAAATGGCTCTCCACCAGTAATGTTTGTAAAATACATCTTAGGCAATTTTTTAATAGCCTCAATAGTTATTTCTTCATCAGGGCTAGATGGTGCTTTATATCTGTTACACATTGAACATCTTGCGTTACAACGATATGTCACTATAACTGTACCATTTAATTTTTTTTCTTTCATTTTTCTTCTCCAATTCCATTTCTATTTGTAAATGTCCATCAACTTTTCGTAATACTCTAATATGCTGTCAAACTTAATTTCTTTGCAATTTTCAGTATATTTTTTTAACTTTTCATTGTCGTTGTATAAATTAGAAATTTTGCTTTTTAAATCCTCAAAGTTACCACTTTCAAAAAGCTCTCCAGTCTTTCCATCTTCAATTAACTCTGGAATACCTCCAATTCTTGCCCCAATAACAGGAGTTCCATACATTTGAGATTCCATAACAGAAAACGGGCAATTTTCAAACCATTTAGATGGATAAATACTAAACTTAGCCTCTTTAATTAACTTTTCTAATTCTTCACCTTTTTTAAATCCAACGTTTTTAATGTTCTTAATTCCATTAATTTTTTCTTCTAAAGGCCCAGTTCCAGCAAAAATAAATTGAATGTTTGGTAAAGACTTGCAAACGTCAATTAAAGTTCCAATTCCCTTTTCTTCAGAAAATCTACCAAAATATAACACATAATCTTTCTTTTCTGTTTCTTGCCAATCAACCTTGTCAATAAAATTGTGAATAGCAATAGTTTTTTCAGCAAAAATAGGGTTTGTATCCATTTTTGTTTTCAAAAAGTTTGAACAACAAATAATCTTGTCTATGTTTTTGTAAACGCCGTTAAACTTCCAAAAATAAGCCTCAGCCATTCCAATAACAGACTTTAAAAAAGAAGAATGTATACACCTTCCTTTCATACAGTTGTAAAACTTTCCACCTAAACACTTTTCACAATTTTTTTTATCATTTATGTTGTGTAACATATGGTTTGGGCAAACTAGCTGATAGTCGTGTGCCGTAAAAATAATCTTGCACCTTTTTCCAGTCTTTTTTTCCCATTTCTTTATTTCAACAATTATACTCGGTGTTAGCTGATAATTAAAGTTGTTAATGTGGCACACATCAGGCTTAAAACTGTCTAAAACCAATCTAATTTTTTTTCTAGCCTCAAAAGAATAAATAGTTTTTAAAGGGTATATTAACTTTGATAACTTAGAGCCTCCGTGAAAATCCATATTTGAAGTGTATGAATCCACACTGTTTCCAACACAACGGTTTTCGTGCTCCATACCAAAATACTGAACTTCGTGCCCCTTTTCTTTTAAAAAATCACCTAATTTAAATATATATGTTTCAGACCCACCGTTAGGGTGTAAAAACTTGTTAATCATTAAAACTTTCATTTCTAATTCCTCATTTAATCTTTAATTTATATAAACACTTGCCAATAAAATATTTCATAATTATAGAAAATAAAATTGCACCAGCCAAAACTAAAATAACTGTAATGATGTATTGAATTAAACCATTTCCAAAAACTGTGTTTAAATGAAGCTTTTCTATAATTCTAAAAATAACCATATGAGAAAGATATATTTCCATACTAACACTACTTATAAAACTAGTAACCCTGTTTTTCAAAATCTTTCCATCTGATATAATTGCATAAATTAAAAATAAACTAGACACTAACAAATGAGTAATTGTGTTTCCCTCAATTGCATAATAAACTATAATTGAAATAAATAATAAACTTAAAATTATCCACTTGTTAAACTTTAAAATCTCGTTTCTAAATAAATATATAATTCCACCTATAATAAAAAAGCAAGAACTGTAAAGAATGTTTGAACGCCCAACATTAAAATAAAAACCACACACAAAATTATAAATAAGGCTAATAATAAAAATTGCAATAGCTCTTTTTTTGTTTTGAATTAATACACAATAAAAAGGAAAACATATGTAAAAAACAAAAATAAGCCCAATAAACCAGCCCACGCCAATAACCTCTATACTTCCAGCGTTAGGCAAAAAACCAAATAATAAAGTCAAATCTGCAAACCCTTCGTATATAGAGCTAATAGATGGCGATATTAATATGTCTAAAATAACTAAACACGCAAAAAATGGTAATATCTTCTTAAATCGTTTGCCATAAAAATCTGAAAAAGAAATTTTGTTTTCTAAAACTCTTTCATAATATCCACAACACATACCAAAAGCTGATATCACCATAAATAAAAACACAAAATTTCCAAACCTTGATATTACATTGTTGTATATATACCCAGAAACATTGTAATCGCTGTTTGATGCAATATGCATCATTAAAATTCCTGTTGCTGCAAATGCTCTAAGCCCGTCTATGCTTCCATAGTGCTTTTTTTCCATTTTAATTTTCTCCCTCGTATAATTTTATAGTCTTTCTAACAATCTCGTCCCAATTATACTTTTCACAAACAAAATCCTTTGCACCTAATTTATAAAAATCAACTTTCTTTTCATCGTCACAAAGCATTTGCAACTTGTCTTTTAAATCCTCAATAGAAGCTTTTTTAAACAAAACAGCCTTGTCTTCAACAACTGAAGCACATTCTTCAATGTCTGAAACTAAGCAACAATTGCCATAACTCATAGCCTCAAGCAAACTTAAGGGCATACCCTCTAAATCGCTAGGCAAAGTGTATATGTAGGCATTGCTATATAGCTCATAAAGCATTTCCCCTTGAACAAAACCAGTAAAAATAATACGCTCGTCACTACTAGCCAAATCTTTTAACTCTTTGTA
Organism: uncultured Clostridia bacterium; assembly: GCA_944384235.1. GTDB lineage: Bacteria > Bacillota > Clostridia > Lachnospirales > CAG-274 > Gallispira. Next base: position 1,387 of record CALWSP010000012.1, on the reverse strand, counting down.
AAATAAATCTGTGTCAGAAGCACTTCCTGCAATAACTAACTTTTTGTCAGTTTTAACATTTTTAAAAGCCTCAACTAAATATTTAAGCCCCTTTTCAGGCACAACCCTGCCTAAAAAAAGAATGTAGCTATCTTTTTCAAGAGAAAACTTGTCTTTAATCAAACTAGCTTTTCTAATAATTGGCTCGTTTACGCCGTTAGGTATAAACTTTGTTTCTCTTTTGTATGTGTCCATAAAATAATTTTGAACACCTTTTGATAAAACAATAATTTCGTCAGCAAATCTTGCTGCACATTTTTCCCCAAGCATTATGTATGAACTTGCAAACTTTCCCCACTTAGCTCTTTGCCAGTCTAAACCGTGTATAGTTGCAACACATCTCTTTCCAAATAACTTAGGCAACCATAACATAGCACAAGGCCCTTCAGCGTGAAAATGAACTACATCATATTTCCCAAAAGCTGACCTAATTGACGCAAATATAGATGCACTCATAGCAGCAAGCCCTCTGCGGTTAATTGTGAAAACTGTTTTTAATTTAACATTTTTATATACTTTTATTTTCTTCTCATCAAATTCCTTGCCACTAATATGATGCCCAGCTCTATTGTAGCAAGTGACATCTATTCCAAGCTCAGCCATTCTAGTTGAAAGTTCTTCAACAACTATTTCAACTCCACCCTCTCTAGAAGGAATACGCTTATGCCCAAGCATTGCTATTTTCATTTTTTTGCCTTTAAACATAGTTTTTCCTCCTAAAACTATAAAACCAAAAATATAAATATCTTTAATTTTTTTACGTTAAATTATAATTTTATCTAAAATTTTATTTCTCCTCATTATACCACCCAATCTCCAAAAAGTCAACAATCCCCTCCATTTTCACAAACCTTAACAATTCTATCTGCAAATAAATTTTAAAACAAAAATTTCATATTTTATACAAATTGCTTTCTTTAAACCATAACTTATAAATAAATTTTGCCTAAAAACTCCTATAAACCTATATTTTAATAAATTTTGTTTTTAATTACCTTTTTTTCAATCCCTATATAACACTCTATAACAACTAATTTCCAAATTCTACCAATAAACATAACCAAGGTTCTATAAAAAAACTACATCTAATAAAATTTTAAATTTCCAAAACATTTAAATAAACCAAATAAAAAGATGCTCTTTTGAGCATCTTTCAAATTTTAAATATTAAGACCGTCATAACAATCGTCGTTTTCAAGTAAACCTTTGTTTCTCATTTTACAAATGTACATTCTGCTGTCAGCCTTTTTGTAAAGGTCCTCGTAAGAGTCCGCATCGTCAGGGAAAAGGCTGTAACCAACAGAAATGCTAGTTTTTAACCTTAAATCCTCAAAAACCATATCCTCTT
>CALWSP010000011.1 GCA_944384235.1 uncultured Clostridia bacterium | reverse complement strand
TACCTAAAAGTGTTAAAGAAATTGGGGCTAATGCTTTTTGTAGTATGAGTGAGCTTGAGGAAGTTGAGATTTTTGGAAACGTTACATCAATTGGAAGCAATGCTTTTGCAGGGTCAAAAAATTTGAAGAAAGTTATTATTCACAAGGAAGAGGGAGCTTTTGACACTTCTAATTGGGGGCTTGAAGAGGGGGCTGAAGTTGTTTGGAAGGAGTAGGTGGTTAAGGTTAGGTGGTTGTTTGAGGTTAAGGGGGATTTTGGGAGAGGGGTTTGTAAGAGTTTTTTAGGTTGTTGCAAGGGTTAGGAATTCAATTCTTACTTTTTTCCAAAAAGTAAGCAAAAAGGAAAGGGGGGTGTCAAGCCTCGTTTCAAATTTTTGTGGGATTTTAGGAAATTTGGTTCTTACTTTTTACCAAAAAGTAAGCAAAAGGGTAGAGTTATTGATATTCTACTTTTTTAAAAAAGTAGCAAAAACGAAAGGGGGTGTCAAGCCCCCTTTCAAACCCCCGTGACCTTTGAGGTTGGGAGGTTTTGGTTTAGGATAGGGGTTGACCTCAAAGGGTTTTGAGGACGCACCTAATCACACCTTCGGCGTTGGTGCGTGTGGTTAGCCCAAGGTTGGGAGGTGGGAGGTGTTCGTTGGAATGATAGGTTTTATTAAGAAGTTAGGTTGTTGATTATCTACTTTTTTAAAAAAGTAGCAAAAACGAAAAGCTACAAGCAACAAAAGAGGGGGTTTACCCCCTCTTGCGACACCAAGCAAAAAGCGTAAAGCTTTAAAGAGTTATTAAAAAGAAAAAAAGCAGGGAAAAAGCCCTGCTTTAAAAAAATTATTTGTTAAAAAGAAGATTTTGTTCTTCCACTATTTCTGTTATGTCGATTATTCCGCTTATTGTGGCTAGCTTTCCATCAGGTGTGGAAACAACTTTTCCTTTATGTAAAGTCCAGAAGAAGGAGCCATCTTTTCTTAAGGAGCGATATAAAAGGGTGAAAGTGTGGCCATCTTTCCTAGCGTTTGGAATTCTTTCGCCTATTCTAGCCCTATCATCTGGGTGGACAAGGTTTAAGGCGTTGCCATTTGTATTTGAATATATGTCTTGATAGTCTTTATAGCCTAGCATTCTTATTATTTCATCGCTTGCGAAGAAAATTGTTGAAAAATCTGTTGTTTCTAGGTATGAGCCTAACATTCCTACTGGAAATAGGTTTTCGTAAACATCAGCAGCAATTGAAAGATTGTCTGTGTCTAGGTTTTTGAAAGACTTGTTGTTATTTTCAACTTCTACTGCAAACTTTATTTTATGAATGTCTGTTCGCTTTTTAAGAAGCTCTAGCATTTTTTGAGTGTCATCTCTAATTGAAGAGAAGAAGATTATTTTACCATTTATTGTTCTTAGATGGTAGAAAAGAACAGAAAGCCAAATGTATGTGTTTGCTTTTGTTTGTTTTCTTAAAATGCCGTGAGAGCCAGAAACTTTATTATTATAGGCTTCATCTAGCATTTCATAGACAAGGCTTTTATCGTCTGGGTGGATTAAATCAATTAGATTGATTTTAGAATTTACATCTTTTATTCCCATTATTTCGTTATATTGTTCATTTGACTGAATGAGAGTTATGTTATTTTCATCATCTAATTCATAGTAGGCTGACGGGCCTATTATGTTATTTATTTCAAGGTCGCTTATTAAGTCGTCTTGAATTAAGTCTTTTGCGTAGAGGTGGTTTATTCTTTTTGGCTGCATTCCGTTTAAATCAATGTTATTTTCATCAAAAACTAGTTGTTCGTAAGATTCAATTGGCATTGGTTTATAGTAGTAGTAGCCTTGAGCGTAGTCACACCCCATTGAAAGAAGAAAGTCTACGTGAGTTTTTTCTTCAACACCTTCTGTTATTACAAAGATGTTCATCATATGTGCCATTTTTATTATGGACTCTACGATTTTAATTCCCTTATTTTGGTTTTTCTCGTTTAAATCCATAAACTTCATATCTATTTTGAGAATGTTTACATTTACATCTTTTAGCATATTTAAAGAAGAATATCCACTTCCAAAATCGTCCAGATAGATTAAAAAGCCAAACTCTATTAGCTTATCTATTACATCTCTTATTTTTTCTACATTTTCTGTGAAAGCTGACTCTGTGATTTCGATGGACAAAAGGTTTGGCGGAAGGTTATATTTTTCTACCAAAGACTTAAAGTGGGCTGGAATGTCTATGCTCTCTAAATCTCTTATGGAGACATTTACTGAAATTGGCACGCATTTTACGCCCATATCTAGCCATTTTCTAAGAGTTTGGCAAACTTTTTCCCAAACGTATTTATCTAAGTCTGTTATTAGGCCTATTTCTTCTAGGAGAGGAATGTATTCAAAAGGTGGAACTATTCCTCTTACTGGGTGAAACCACCTAACTAGAGCCTCGCCGCCTATTATCTTTCCTGACTTTACATCGCACTTTGGCTGAATGTAGAAAGTGAACTCGTTATTGTCAAGGCCTGACTTAACTTGGGCTAGAAGCTTTTGGTTATCAGAAATGTTTTTCGCCATTGTGTCGTTAAAGCAACTTATTCTATTTGTGTAGTTATGTTTTGAGTTTTCCATTGCAATTTGTGCGTTATTGCAGATTGTGGAAACAGAAAGGGACGTGTCTTTAATTTCAAAAACGCCTATTGATGGCAAAAAGCCGTCCATTAAGTTATTATCTTCTCTATATTTACTTAAGCTTTTATAGAGATTATCTATATCTTCTTTAACTTTTGGCATTAAAACAAAAAAGTCATCGTCTGCAAAGTAGCCTGCTATGCAGGTTTCATTTTCTATTGCTTTTATGTTTTTTGCTATGTTTTTAAGCATCATATCCCCAGCTTCTAGGCCGTACCACTCGTTGAAAAGCTTGAAATTTTCTATGTCTATTGAAACCATTGCCCAATTTATTTCTGGGTGTTTATCTAGAAGGTTTCGACAGTGGGACATAAAGCTTCTTCTTTTTAAAAGCCCTGTTAAGCTATTTAGCTCATAGTCTAAAACTTGAATTTCTTCTTCGTTTGTTACACCATCTTCTAGGTTTGTTATTATTGCAAGAACTTGGAAATTGTTTTCATCTATTTTATAGGGCACAAGAACCTGGTCTGTTCTTTGGTATGTGCCATCTTTTGTTAGCTTTCTAAACTTTTTCCAAAGCATTTTATTTATTTTTATGCGTTTCATTACACTATCTTTATCCCAAAAGTCTAAAAAAGCCTCCCTATCATCTGGGTGGACAAGGCTATTTGCAATGTTATTTATGTTTTGGGACAAAATTCCGTTTGTGTTTGGCGGAACTAAGTTTGTGTTTGTGTTTGAAAGCCTTTTTGATGTGTCGTTTAGATAGTCTACAAGGAAAAGCTCTTCAAAACTTGCTGAATAGAAAATGTCTAAGCTAAAACCTTCGGAAATAGTGTCTATTTCGGAAAGGTGAATTACCTTTCTTGTTTGGCTTTTTTCTGACATTTCCATTGAATAAAAGTCTAGCCAGCCGCCAAGCTCTTGGCAAAATTTCATACAATGTTTATCTACGCTAGTTAAAGGGCAATTTGAACAAGGTTGATTGATGTTATACAAAGAGGTGTAGCAAGGGCTTCCTTTTTGTATGTTAGGGAAATAGGTTTCTAGACCTTTTTCAAAGTCTAAAAGACGGTAGTTTTCATCTATCATATAGATAGCAGTACCGTTTTTTCCGTTTAGCATTTTTTTGCTCCTTTCGTAAAATAGTTATTAAACTATAAAAACATAATCGATTAGAAACATTTTACCATATAAAGTTAAAAAAAACAAGATTTTTTTATTAAGAAAACAAAAAAATTAGTTGAAAAAACTAATTTAAAAAGAAAAATGTTTTAGTTTGGTAAACAAATTGTTTCTTTACAGCTTTTAAAAAATGTGGTATAATGAAAAAAATTAAGCAAAAGGAGGATATGTGGTGGAAAAATTTCATATTGACAGCAACACAAAAGGAATTTTGGACAACATAAATGTTGGTGTTTTATATTGCAAAAACGATGCTTATTCTACTATCCTTTATGCTAACGAATATTTCTACACTATGGTTGGCTACACTAAAGACGAGGTAGAGTTTATTTTTGAAAACCGTTTTGCAGATATGGTTCTTGACAATGTTAGCGAAATTTTAGTTGATGTTAAAAACGCTATTGAAAAAGACATTGACCTTGATTTTGAGTATAGAATGATGAAAAATGACGGGTCTATTTTATATGTGCACGACACTGCAAAATATGACAGGGAAAACGACTGCTGGTATGTTACGGTTATGGACATTACATCTATGAAAGATATTGAAAGAGAAAGAAACAAGTTGCACCAATATCTTGAAAATATGCCAGACAAAATTACTATTGCTGACAACCATTTTGACATTACATACGAAAACAAAAACGCTAGAGAGGACACATATTCTAGTGGCTGGACAAGCCTTTTAAAGAAAATTTCTTCCAACTTAATTGGCACAAATTTTTCAGACATTAAAAAAAGAGTTAAAAACGGGGAAGATGTTAGATACGAAACTAGGTACTGGGAGAGCGGGAAAATTGTTGGACACGACAACAACTATTTATTCCAAATTAAAGACAAAAGAGGAAATGTTATAAACTATTTAGAAATTAGCAACTCTATTGTTTCCCAAGCTGACAGCTTGACAAAGTTTCCTACAAGGTCTATGTTTGAAAACTATTTTGAAAGCATTATTAAACACAAAAAGAACCTTGACATTTATTTTGTTTTTATGGACATTGACAACTTTAAGGGCATAAACGACAGCTACGGACACCTTATTGGCGACTTTGCTATTAAAGAAACTTCTAGAAGAATTGCAAGCGTTCTTAGCAAAGACGACTATGTTTGCAGGTTTGGTGGCGACGAGTTTTCTATGCTTTTAATGGGGGATTTTGAAGATGTTATGTTTAAATTAAACCTTATTAGATATATGTCTGAAAAGGAAGTTGAGACTAACGGGGTTAAATTTAAAATGACTTACAGCATTGGCGTGGCTCACAGAAAAGGCGAAGGCGAGATTTTTAGCGACCTTATGGAAAGAGCTGACAAAGCCCTTTATTTTGTTAAAAACAACGGAAAAAACAACATTCATTTTATTTCAGAAAACAAATGAAACTTTTTAACCTAGCCAAATTGGCTAGGTTTTATTTTTTTAGTTGAAAAAGTGGTTTATGTGGTGTATAATTAATTTGAATATTTTTGAAAAGGATAGTTTTATGAAAACAATTAGCGAAATTAAGGCAGAGGCTTGTTTAAGTGAGCCTAGTTTATTTATTGAAAAATTTGAAAGCGACCAAAGAGCTGGCGTGAAAAAGCTTGTGGAAAAGGCTAGAAAGCAAATTTTAGAGGCCGAAAAAGAAAAGGCTAGGCTTTTTGAAATGGCTAGTTTTGAAAGAGAGTGTTTTGAAAAAGGGTTTGAGCTTGTGGCTGGCGTTGACGAGGTTGGAAGAGGGCCTTATGCTGGGCCTGTTGTGGCTAGTTGTGTTATTTTGCCGAAAAACTGCGAAATTTTAGGGCTTAACGACAGCAAAAAACTATCTGCTAAAAAAAGAAACGAGCTTTTTTTGGAAATTCAGAAAAAAGCTATTAGCATTGGAATTGGTGTTGTTGACAACAAGGAAATTGACCAGCTTAACATTTTAAAGGCCACTTTTAAGGCTATGAAAATTGCTATTGAAAAGGGCAGTGTTAAGCCCGAAATTTTGCTTGTGGACGCTGTTAAAATTCCTGATGTTTTAGTTGAGCAAGTGTCAATTATTAAAGGGGATTCAAAGTCTATCTCTATTGCTGCTGCAAGTGTTGTGGCTAAGGTTACTAGGGACAAAATGATGGAAGAATATTCCAAGATTTACAAGGAATATGGCTTTGAAACCAATATGGGATATGGTTCAAAGTTTCACGAAGAGGCCATTAGAAAACACGGCCTTTGTGAAATTCACAGAAGAAGTTTTACCCACAAGTTTTTATAGGCGGTGGTTTTTTTGAACACTAGTAAAATTGGTAGAATTGGCGAGATGAAAGCTAGAGCTTTTTTAAAGTTTAAGCTTTACAAAATTTTGGAGTGCAACTACAAAAGAAGAACTGGAGAAATTGACATTATTGCCAAAAAAGGGGAATATATTGTTTTTATTGAAGTTAAGTATAGAAAAAATTTGAAGATGGGTTACCCTTTAGAGGCTGTGGACTTTAAAAAGCAGGAGAGAATTAGAAAAACTGCTATGGTTTATTTGGCTGAAAAAGGCTTAGAGTGCGATGTTAGGTTTGATTGTGTAGAAATTTTGGGGAACAAAATTAGCCACATTGAAAATGCTTTTTAGGTGGGGAGTTTTATGAAGTTAGTTGAAAAAGACGGCGTTAAAATTTTTAAATTTGACATTTTAGAAGATGTTAAGCATTGTTTTTCTACTAGAGTTGGTGGAGTTTCTAAAGGGTGTTATGAAAGTATGAACCTTGCTTTTAGAGGCGATGAAAGGGAGAATGTTTTAGAAAACTACGACAGAATTTTAGCTCTTATTGACTCTAAAAAAGAGGACACTGTTTGGACTAGGCAAGTGCATACAGACAACATTTTAGTTGTTTGTAAAAAAGACAGAGGCAAAGGCCTTTTCTTTGAGCGAATTAAAGATGGATATGACGGCATAATAACTATGGAAGAAGATGTAGTTTTGACTGCCTTTTCTGCCGACTGTGTGTTGATTTATTTTTACGACAGAGTTAAAAAAATTGTTGGAATTTGCCACAGTGGCTGGCGTGGAACTGTTTTAGCTATTGCTGGAAAAATGGTTGAAAAAATGGTTGAGCTTGGCTCTTTAAGAGAAAACATTGTTTGCGGAATTGCTCCTGCTATTGGCAAGTGTTGTTTCCAAGTGGACGATGTTGTTATTGACGCTTTTAAAGACAAGTTTGAATTTTTTGACAAGTGTTTTGAAGTTGACAAAAAAAGCAAGGGCCACTACTTTGTGGACCTACACTCTATTAACGAAAGAATTCTTTTAGAAGCTGGAATTAAAAAAGAGAACATTGAAAATTCCAGAATTTGCACAAAGTGTGGCAGCGACCTTTTTTTCTCACACAGGGAAATGGGCGAAAAAAGAGGCAGCCTTGCAGGCTTTATTAGCCTTTAGTTTGGAGAGTTGAAATGGAACATAACAACATTATAATTAAGGTTGAAAGAGATAGTATTGCCGAAGAAATGGGGATTGAAGTTGGCGACATTTTAGTTGACATTGACGGCAACAAAGTTAAAGATGTTTTAGATTACAGATATTTAATTCAAGGGGAGTATATTGAAGTTAGTATTCAAAAGCCTGACGGCGAAATTTGGCTTTTAGAAATTGACAAAGATGAGTATGAGGACCTTGGAATTACTTTTGAATCTGGCCTTATGGACAAGGCAAAAAGCTGTTCTAACAAGTGTATTTTTTGCTTTATTGACCAGCTTCCAAAGGGTATGAGAAAAAGCCTTTATTTTAAAGACGACGACTCTAGGCTATCTTTTTTACAAGGCAACTACGTTACCCTTACTAATATGAGCGAGGAGGATTTAGACAGAGTTATTTTCTACCACCTTTCGCCTATTAACGTGTCTGTTCAAACAACTGATATGGACCTTAGAGAGTATATGCTTAAAAACCCTAATTCCAAAAAGCTTATGGCTTACCTTGAAAAGTTAAACAACAACCACATTGAAATGAACTTTCAAATTGTGCTTTGCAAAAACATTAACGACGGAAAGTATTTAGAAAAGAGCATTGAGGACTTATCTAAGTTTTTGCCTACTTCAAGGAGTATGGCTATTGTGCCTTTTGGCAAGTCTAAATTTAGAGATGGGCTTGAGCAAATTGAGCTTTACACCAAAGAGGACTGCAAAAAAATTATTGAACAAGTTAAGCCTTACCAAGAAAGGTTTTTAGCTGAGTTTGGGACTAGGTTCTGTTTTTTAAGCGACGAGTTTTATTTGACTGCTGGCGTTGAGATGCCTGATGACGAGTTTTACGAGGACTATTGCCAATATGAAAACGGCGTTGGTATGATTACTTTGACTAGGAAAGGTTTTTTTGAAAGCCTTAAAAAAGCTAAAAAAGACGAAATTAAAAGAGAAATTTCTCTTGCAACTGGAACTTTAGCCTACGATTTTATTAAAGAAATTGCTGAGGCTACAATGGAGAAATTTAAAAACACTAAAGTTAATGTTTTCCCAATTAGAAACGATTTTTTTGGCGAAACCATTACTGTTAGCGGCCTTATTACTGGAGAGGACATTATTAAGCAACTTAAGGGAAAAGAGCTTGGAGATGTTCTTTTCCTGCCAGAAAACTGCATTAGAACTGGAGAGGGTGTTCTTCTTGACGATGTTTCTCTTGAGGACATCTCTAAAGAGCTTAATGTTAGAGTTGCTCCCCTTAGCTGCGAGGGGACTGAAATTTTAAAAGGTATGTTAGAATTGGAGGATTAAAAAAATGTCAAAACCTATTGTTGCAATTGTTGGTAGACCAAATGTTGGAAAATCGACATTATTTAACAGAATTACTGGACAAAGAATTTCTATTGTGGAGGACACTCCTGGCGTTACTAGGGACAGAATTTATGCTGACGCTGAGTGGCTTGACTACAGATTTACTTTAATTGACACTGGTGGTCTTGAGCCTGAAAGCGACGATTTAATGCTTAAAAATATGTATTCTCAAGCTGAAATTGCTATTGAGGCTGCTGATGTTATTATTTTTGTGGCTGATGTTAGAACTGGTATGGTTGACGCCGATTTACAGGTGGCTAACATTTTAAGAAAGTCTAAAAAGCCTGTTGTTTTAGCTGTTAACAAAATGGACGACTTGGCTAAGTTTGGAATGGATATTTACGAGTTTTATCAGCTTGGACTTGGCGAGCCTTTTGGCGTTAGTGCTGGGCAGATGCTTGGAATTGGCGACCTTTTAGACGAGGTTGTTAAGCATTTTCCTAGCGACGAGGAAAACCAAGAGGACGAAGAAGCTATTAAAGTGGCTATTATTGGAAAGCCTAACGTTGGAAAAAGTTCCCTTGTTAACCGCATTCTTGGCGAAGAAAGAATGATTGTTAGCGATGTTGCTGGAACTACTAGAGATGCTATTGACTCTCCTTTTGAATACGAGGGGCAAAAGTATGTTCTTATTGACACTGCTGGAATGAGAAGAAAGTCTAAAATTAAGGAAAACATTGAAAAGTATTCCATTATTAGGGCTGTGGCTGCTGTTGAAAGAGCCGATGTTTGTATTATGATGATTAATGCTGAAGAAGGCATTACTGACCAAGACACTAAGGTTGCTGGCATTGCTCACGAGGCTGGAAAGGCTGTTATTATTGCAGTTAACAAGTGGGACAAGATTGAAAAAGACAACAAGACTATGAACAACTTTGTTAAGGACATTGAAAAAGAGTTTAAATACCTTTCTTATGCTCCTAACATTTTTATATCTGCTCAAACTGGTCAGAGAGTTCAAAAGTTATTTGACCTTATTAAAATGGTTTATGAAAACAACACTTTAAGAATTTCTACTGGTATGCTTAACGACGTTCTTATTGAGGCTATGGCTATGAACCAGCCTCCTGCTGAAAAGGGCAGACCTTTGAAAATTTATTATATGACTCAAGTTTCTGTTAAGCCTCCTACTTTTGTGCTTTTTGTTAACGACACTGAGCTTTTACACTTCTCTTACAAAAGATACATTGAAAACCAGCTTAGAGAGGCTTTTGGCTTTAAGGGAACTCCTATTCACTTTATAGCTAGAAACAGAAAGGAGTAGAAAAGTGTTTAGAATTTTTTGTGTTTTAATTGGCTATGCTTTAGGAATGTTACAATCTGCCTATTTTCTTGGCAGAGTTGTTGGAAAAATTGACATTAGAGAGTTTGGAAGCGGAAACGCAGGCTTTACAAACGCAACTAGAGTGCTTGGGAAAAAGGTTGGCGCTTTAGTTTTCTTATTTGACTTTCTTAAAGTTATTGTTGCTTTTTTAATTTGCTCTTTTGTGTTTAAGGAGGCAGGAAAAGTTGCTGGCTTATACGCTGGCCTTGGAGCTATTCTTGGACACAACTTCCCTTTTTACCTAGGTTTTAGAGGCGGAAAGGGCATTGCCTGCACCCTTGGGCTTATGCTCTTTTTTAACTGGCAAATTGCTTTAATTACTTACGGAATTGGGTTTATAGTTTTTATGGCTAAAAAGTACATATCTTTATCTTCCCTTACTATGACTTTAATTTACCCTATTATTATGGTTATTTTAAAAGGGAAGTTTGGCTTTTCAATTGAAGAAATTTTGCTTATGTGTTTGCTTTGTATTTTAGCTTTTATTAAGCACAGAGCTAACATTGAAAGGCTTTTAAAAGGAAACGAAAACAAATTTGGTTCTAAAAAGAAAGAAAACTAATTGAGGTGGTTAAAATGAAAACTGTTGCAGTTATTGGCTCTGGCAGCTGGGGCACAGCTTTAGCTTTACAGCTTAACAGAGCTGGAAACAATGTTATTTTATGGTCTTTTAGAAAAGAAGAGGCAATGGAAATTTTGCTTGAAAGAGAAAACAAGGCTTATTTACCTAACATTAAAATTGACAACGAAATTGTTATTACATACAAAGACGAGGACATTTCTTGGGCGGATATGGTTGTTTTTGCGACTCCATCTAAATTTGTTAGAGAAACTGCTAGAAGATTTTCGCCTTTTATTAAGGAAAATCAAATTGTTGTAAATGTTGCTAAAGGTTTTGAAGAAGGCTCTTTATTAAGGCTTTCTCAAGTTATTAAAGAGGAAATTCCTCAGTGTAGGGTTGCTGTTTTATCTGGCCCATCTCACGCAGAGGAGGTTGGCAAAAACCTTGCAACTGCTATTGTTGCATCTTCTGAGGATATTGAAGTTTGCAAAGAAGTGCAAAACGCTTTTATGACGCCTATGTTTAGAGTTTACACTAACACAGACCTTATTGGCGTTGAGCTTGGTGGCGCTCTTAAAAACTTAATTGCTTTAGCTGCTGGGATTGCTGACGGGTGTGGTTATGGCGACAACACCAAAGCCGCTCTTATGACTAGAGGGTTACACGAAATTAGCAAGCTTGGAGTTGCTATGGGGGCTAAGAGAGAAACTTTTTCTGGCCTTGCTGGAATTGGCGACTTAATTGTTACTTGCACTAGTATGCACAGCAGAAACAGAAGGGCTGGGATTTTACTTGGGCAGGGCAAAAGCCTTGATGAGGCCCTTAGCGAAGTTAAAATGGTTGTTGAAGGGGTTGTGAACGCTAAGGCAGCTTACGAGCTTTCTAAAAAGCTTAATATTCAAATGCCTATTACTGACGAAATTAACAACGTGTTATACAAGGGCAAAGATGTTAAGCAAGCAGTTTATGACTTAATGACAAGAGATAAAGTTGAAGAAAATTAAGAGGTATTTTTATGTATAAAGATTGTTTTGGCAAATGGATTGCAGATTTAGGTAACAAAGAGTATAAAAACCCAATTTTATTTTCAGATTATTCTGACCCTGATGTTATTAAAGTTGGGGACGACTTTTTTATGGTGGCAAGTTCTTTCACTTATTTTCCTGGCTTGCCTGTTTTACATTCAAAGGATTTAGTGAACTGGGAAATTATTAGCTACGCTGTTGAGAAGATGCCTTTTGAAACATATGACACTCCTCAGCACGGAAAGGGAATTTGGGCACCTAGCATTAGACACCACGAAGGCGTGTTTTATGTTTCCTTTGGAGACCCTGACGAGGGCGTTTTCCTTGCCAAAACAACAGACCCTTTTGGAAAGTGGGACGATGTTATTTTAGTTCACAAGGCAAAAGGCTGGATTGACACTTGCCCTTTTTGGGACGAGGACGGAAAGGCTTACCTTATTAGAGGTGTGGCAAAAAGCCGTATAGGCTACAAAAGCAAGCTATTTTTACACCAAATGTCAAGTGATGGAACAAAGTTATTAGACGAGGGCGTGCTTGTTTTTGACGGAAGAATTAACCACCCTACTATTGAAGGGCCTAAAATGTATAAAAGAAACGGGTATTACTACATTTTTGCTCCTGCTGGCGGGGTTCAACAGGGCTGGCAAATGGTTGCTAGAAGCAAAAACATATACGGCCCTTACGAGCACAAGGTTGTTTTATGGCAAGGGGACAGCAAAATAAACGGCCCTCATCAAGGCGGGCTTGTTGACCTTGACAACGGCGAAAGCTATTTTATGCATTTTCAGGACCTTGAGGGATATGGCAGAATTACTCACTTGCAGCCTGCTAGGTGGACTGAAGATGGCTGGATTGAAATGGGCGTTGACACAAACAAGGACCACATTGGCGAGCCAGTTCAAAGGTGGAAAATGCCTATTGTAACTGGAGAAAAGCCTTATGTTATTGACGAAAGCGACAACTTTGACGGGGAAAAGTTAGGCCTTAAGTGGCAATGGCAGGCTCATTTTAAGGACAATTTTTATTCTATTGAAAATGGAAAGCTTAAGCTTAACGCCCTTTCCTACAAGGGAGAGAACATCTCTTTTGCTCCAAACGTTCTTTGCCAGCTTATGAAAAGGCCTAATTTTGAAGCTACAACTAAAGTTGATGTTTCAAAGCTTTTAGAAAAAGACAGCTGTGGCCTTGTTATTACTGGCGGAAGTTATTACGGGCTTAGATACGAAAAGGGGTATGTTTACCAAGTGTTATTTGAGCTTGAAAAAGATGTTGAAAGCAAGGAAGTTATTTTAGAGAAAATTAAGTGGGATTTTGACACTATCTATTTTAAGCTAAAGCTTACTTACCCTTGCAAGATTGAATGTTTTGTTAGCAAAGATGGTATTGAGTTTGAAAAAATTGGCAAAAATCTTCAGTATAAGGTTTCTAGAAAAAGCTGGGTTGGTGGAAAAATTGGGCTTTTTGCTGTTAGCCAAGGTGAAAAAGACGGAGGCTACGCTAGTTTTGAATTTTTAAAGGTGGAATAGCCAAATGAAGTTTTATAAGCATATATATTTATGTAAAAAAGCCAAGAATTTTAAGGAAATTAAAAGAGGTTTTAAGGCTAGAACTCTTTACGCTGTTTGTTTTAACCAAAACTCTAAAAACATTTTTGACATTTGGAGATACAACGAATTGTTGAAAACTAAAAACAACTATTTAGTTATTGCTATTTTAGAGAGCAAGGAAAGTGCTTTTCTTTTTGTTAGGCAGGTTTTTGAAAACTACTTAGCTCAAAACGGCTCTTTAAAAGGAATTAGAGATTTTTATGACCTATATTGCAGGTAGGTGTTTATATGCTTTGGTTTTTATTTCTTATTTTAAAAATTGTTTTAATTTTAATTTTAAGTTTAATTTCAATTGTTATTTTTTTAATTTTAGTTTTACTTTTTAGTTTGGCTAAAGTTAAAGTTGAAGTGTTTAAAGAAGAAGAAACCTTTTTTAGAGCCGATTTTAAGTGGCTTTTTGGAATTGTTACTGGCTTTTATGAAATTAAAAACGAGGACATTTCCTACCAAATTAAAGTTTTATCTTTTTACAACGAAAGTTACAGTTCAAAAGAAAATTCTATTTATGTTGAAAACGAAGATGAAAACATTTGTAACGACAAAATTATTCAGAACAAAAGACTTGAAAATATTCAAAAAAGTAGTAAAATAAATATTATATGGAAGAATATTTTGAAATTTTTGTTAAATATTAAAGAAAAATTGGAATATTTGAAAAATTTTAATAAAAGGTATTGCATTTTGGATATGTTTAATGCTACAATAGAGCTTATTATTAAACTTTTTAAGGCTTTTAAATTTAAGAGTTTTAACCTTAATTTAGTTTTTGGTTTTGACGACCCTTACGAAACGGGGAAAGTTCTTGGCTTTTTATCTGCAATTAAGCCTTTTTTACCAGAAAAAATTTTTTTTGACGGGGATTTTAATAATAGATGTTGTTTTATTGAAGGCAAGGCTTTAATTAAAACCAACCTTTGGGCTTTTGTTTTCCCTTTATTAAAATATTTCTTTTCTAAGCCAATTTTTAGTTTTATGAAAGATTATTGGAGGGGTGAACTAGATGGCTAACTTTGGTGAAAATTGCAAGGCTATTTTTAGTCAATTAGACAACTTTGTTTCTAGCAAAACTGTTGTTGGCGAGCCTGTTGAGATGGGCAAAATTACTATTATTCCACTTATTGACGTTTCCTTTGGAATGGGTGCTACTGCCCTTAATTCAAAGGAGGAGAAAAAGGGGAAAAGTTCCGATGGTGGCGGTATGGGTGCTAAAATTAGCCCTAGTGCCGTTATTGTTATTGCTGATGGCTCAGTTCAGCTTATTAACGTAAATGACAACAACAGTGTAAACAAGTTAATTGACCTTGTTCCTAACATTGTAAACAAGCTTAATTTTTTTAGCAACGAGGAAGAAGTATGAAAAACGACATTTTTAAAGAACAACTTGTGAAAAAAGAAGTTGACTCAAAGGACAGAACTAAGCGTTTTTACATTATTGCAATTGCTGTGGCTGTTGCCGTGTTTTTAAACCAAATTTGTATGGACAGTGCCAATGCTTCATTTTCTGAGGGAAATGTTACAATGAGCAATGCTTTCACTCTTTTAAGTGTTATTATTTTTGGCATTGACGCCTATATTGCTATTAAAATGATTAGAAACCTAAAAAAAGAATTTGAATACTCATACACTAGTGGTATATTTGAAATTGATACTATTTTTAATAAATCTAAGAGAAAAAAATCTTTCGAGGCCAATGTGTCTGATTTTGAAATTATGGCTCAAATTAAGGACAAGGCCCATCTTGCTATTTACGAAAATTTGCCTTGCATAGATTTTAGCAGCGGAAAGGTTTTAGAAAACACTTTTGTCTTTGTTACAACTTACAAGGGCAAGCGTTGTAGGTTTATTATTGAACCTAACAGCGAAATTTTACAGGCTATGAAAACGGACCTTACTAGTAGAAGGCTGTTTTTGAATAAATAAATTTTGGAGGATATTTTATGCATGAATTAATTATTGTGTTGGACTTTGGTGGTCAGTACAATCAGCTTATTGCTAGAAGAGTGCGTGAGTGTAATGTATATTGTGAGGTTAAATCTTACAAGACTTCTATTGAAGAAATTAAGGCTTTAAACCCTAAGGGTATTATTTTTACTGGTGGTCCTAACAGCGTTTATTTAGAGGATTCTCCTACTATTAGCAAGGAAATTTTTGAGCTTGGTGTTCCTGTTTTAGGTCTTTGCTACGGTTGCCAGCTTATGGCTCATTTAACTGGTGGCAAGGTTGACTGCGCTAGTGTTAGCGAGTTTGGAAAGACTGAAACTAATTTTGACACTTCTGGAGTTTTATTTAAAGATTTACCTGAAAAGGGCAACACTTGGATGAGCCACGTTGATTACATTAGCAAGTTGCCAGAGGGTTTTAAGGCTACTGCTTACACTGCAGACTGCCCTGTGGCTGCTATGGAAAACGAGGAAAGAAAGCTCTATGGTATGCAATATCACCCTGAGGTTATGCACACAGAAAACGGAACTAAAATGCTTAGAAACTTCCTTTACGAGGCTTGTGGCTGCAAGGGCGACTGGACTATGAGCAGCTACGCTCAAACTGCTATTAACAGCGTTAGAGAAAAGGTTGGAGATGGAAAGGTTCTTCTTGCTCTTTCTGGTGGTGTAGACAGTTCTGTTCTTGCCGCTTTATTATCTAAGGCTGTTGGAAACCAGCTTACTTGCATTTTTGTTGACCACGGCCTTATGAGAAAAAATGAGGGTGACGAGGTTGAGGCTGCTTTTGCTGACTGGGACGTTAACTTTGTTAGAGTTAATGCTGGCGAGAGATTTTTAGCTAGGTTAAAAGGTGTTGAAGAGCCTGAGGCTAAAAGAAAGATTATTGGCGAGGAGTTTATTAGAGTTTTTGAGGACGAGGCTAAGAAAATTGGCACTGTTGACTTCCTTGCTCAAGGCACAATTTACCCTGACGTTATTGAATCTGGTGCTGGAGATGCAGCTGTTATTAAGAGCCACCACAATGTTGGAGGTTTACCTGACTATGTTGACTTTAAGGACATTGTTGAGCCTTTAAGACTTTTATTTAAAGACGAAGTTAGACAGCTTGGCGTTGAGCTTGGCCTTGCTGACTACCTTGTTTGGCGTCAGCCTTTCCCAGGCCCTGGTTTAGCTATTAGAATTATTGGCGACATTACTGAGGAAAAGGTTGCTATTTTACAAGATGCAGACGCTATTTTTAGAGAGGAAATTGCTAACGCTAAGCTTGATAGGGATATTAACCAGTATTTCGCTGTTCTTACTTCTATGAGAAGTGTTGGCGTTATGGGCGATTTTAGAACTTATGACTATACTTTAGCTTTAAGAGGCGTTACTACATCTGACTTTATGACTGCTGACTTTGCTAGAATTCCTTATGATGTTCTTGAGAAAATTAGCAGCAGAATTGTGAACGAAGTTAAGTCTATTAATAGAATTGTGTATGATATTACTTCTAAGCCACCTAGCACTATTGAGTGGGAGTAATCGCTTACGGCTAAGCGGTTGCAAAATTTATAATAAGTTAAAGCCCTTAGCGGGAGCGTGGCTCTTGGTAAGGGCTTTATTTTGTTAAAAAGATTTATCGGCGTTTGGGGTAGTGGCATCTGCGTTATATCAAACATCACCGCAAGGTGCTTTATACTAATCTGCTTATAAGCAGTAAGCTGGACAGTTACCTTACTGATGTTGATGAGCAGGGGGAAGATATGTTTCTTCGGTTGTTAGAGCAGATGGCGGAGCGTGAGGGTGTGACTGAGCAGCTAAAGTCG
Source organism: uncultured Clostridia bacterium (assembly GCA_944384235.1). GTDB lineage: Bacteria > Bacillota > Clostridia > Lachnospirales > CAG-274 > Gallispira. The sequence continues at coordinate 4,770 of CALWSP010000011.1, read as the reverse complement.
GAAAATCAGATGGAATGGGTTGGTAGAATGAATAGCATTCGTAGCAGAGCGATGGAGATTGTAAATGCAGACCTGATTTTCAACGAATAACACAGTTAATAACACAAAAACAGAGCAGGCAAGGAACAACCTTACCTGCTCTGTTTTTGTGCCTGTAACGACCTGTTAGGTTCTGCAAGCGGTACTTTTCTTCCGATAATCTCTCGGTGAAAGCCCTGTCTTTTCCTTAAAGCATTTTCCAAAATGGCTGATTTGCCGAAATCCTATGCTGTCTGCAATATTGCCTATCGGCTTATCAGAATTTTTTAGCAATTCAGTAGCCTTTGAAAGTCTGTATTCGGTTAAGTATTTGTACGGTGTGGTCTGCATACTTGTCTTAAAGCAGCGCAGACATTCCGATTTGCTGACATTTGCGCTTCCTGCAAGTTCATCAAGAGAAATCTCCTCGCCGTAGTGTTCGCTAATATATTGTAAAAATTTCTGCATACGAGAGCCAATAATGGTATCTGTATTTCTGCTCGGTAATTGAATGTTTCGGCATACTTCAAGCCAAAGTGCAGAGAGCAGACAGAGCACCTCATAGGCGTAAAATTCTGTTTTTCTGTTTTCAAGTTCAGCAAGACGGGAAAGCACAGAGAGAATCGATTGACACCAGTTCTTTTCTTTCGGAAAGCAGCAGATCGGTAATTCATCCTTACCGACAATACGCTCCACAAAAGCCGTTGCCGGGCTTCCAAAATAAAATTTAAGAAAATAGTCGGGGAAAATAAAACTGTTATAGTGGCAAGATAGCGATTTTTTAACAAGATGTATCACATTTTTATTGATAAAGACACCGCTACCTTTATTCAATTGAGCGGAGGTATCCAATGTTTTTATTTCAATTTCACCGTCAAGCACATAGATAAACTGAAATCTTCGTGCCAGTGCATAACCTGAAAGCCGGGATTTTTCGGATAACTTTGGTCGCCCACAACATCAAGCACAAGATACGGAAAATCCGAGTCTGCATTTAGATTGACGGAGTTTATGTAATTGTTTTGTTCGCTTTTCATTTTGCCTTACCTCCATTTGAATATATTATGATAATATTTGGCGATATTTTAATATTATATTGCATTTAATTGTGATAATATTATACTAAGCAATTAATCCAAAGTCAAGATGGGAGGTGGGGCAAGAATGTTTTTTCAGTATGGCGAAAAAGAGATTAGATACCTAAAACAAAAAGATAAACGCCTTGCAGAAGTGATTGACAAAATCAGAAAAATCGAGCGTGAAGTGGACAGCGATTTGTTTTCTTCGGTTGTTCATCACATTATCGGTCAGCAGATTTCTACAAAGGCGCAGGCAACAATCTGGCAGAGAATGCAGGATAATCTTGGCGCAGTGAATGCCGATACCGTTCTTGCCGCCGGAATCAATCATTTACAGTCTTTTGGAATGACTTTCAAAAAAGCCGAGTATATCACAGATTTTGCTGTAAAAGTACAAAACGGGGCGTTTGATTTGGAGGGGATTTGGGATAAAACGGACGATGAGGCAATAGAGGAATTGTCATCACTAAAAGGTATCGGTGTGTGGACTGCCGAAATGATTTTGCTTTTTTGTATGCAGCGCTCTAATGTATTCAGCTACGGTGATTTAGCTGTCTTGCGTGGTATGCGGATGGTATATCATCATCGGAAAATAGACCGTAAATTGTTTGAAGACGATTAAGCCCCTATTGTAGTGTGGCGAGTTTGTATTTTTGGGCGGTAGCCGGCGGTGCGATACCTGAAATGAAAGATTATGCTCCCAAAAATAAGGTCAAAAAATCACAGGAGGGAAATAAATGGACTACACAATCGTATTATTTGAAGTGACCGTAAAAAACGGCAAAATGGATGATTATTTGAAAATGGCAGGCTCACTGAAGGAGAGCCTTGCAAATGTAGAGGGATTTATCAGAGTAGAGCGTTTTTCTTCCCTTGCCACTGAGGGGAATCTACTCAGTATGTCCGTATGGGAAAATGAGGAATGTGTTTCAAAATGGCGGAACTTTGCCGCACACCGTATGGTGCAAAAGCACAGGAGAATGAATGATTTTGCAGACTACAAGATTACGGTTGTAACGCCAGTCCGCAACTATACAATGACTGATAGGGCAGCAATACCTGTGGAATTAAATGCATATTTGGAGGTGTAAAATTTTGACCTATACATATCACTATGACTCGCCTTTAGGCGGTATCACACTTTCGAGCAACAGAACAGAGCTGACAGGACTTTGGTTTGACGGGCAAAAATATTTTGGAGATACTCTTCCAAAAGAATATGAAGAAAAGAGCCTGCCGGTATTTGAACAGTCTGTTCACTGGCTGGATATTTATTTCAGCGGCAAAGCACCTGATTTCACGCCACCGCTGTGTATGCAGACAACGCCTTTCCGTAAATCCGTATGGGAAATTATGCTGACTATTCCATTTGGAAAGACAATGACTTACGGTGAAATCGCAGAAATAATAACAAAGCAAAAAGGACTTTCAAAAATGTCCGCACAGGCTGTTGGCGGTGCGGTGGGGCATAATTCCATTTCCCTCATAATTCCCTGTCATCGTGTTGTCGGCACAAATGGGAGCCTGACAGGTTATGCAGGTGGCATTGAGAAAAAAGTACAGTTGCTCACATTAGAGAAAACGGATATGTCCTCATTTTTCTTACCGAAGAAAGGAACAGCCTTATGATTTCATTAAATGCGAAAACAATACAAAAATCCTTTACCGAGCAGGCAAAGAACTTTGAAACAAAATCAATGAACTTTACAAAGCAGGAATACTTGGAACATATGATTTCGTGTGTTAAGCCTCAAAAAACAGATACCGTTTTAGAGGTGGCGGCAGGAACTTGTATCTGCGGGCGTTTTTTTTGCTCCATTTGTAGAAAATGTGACCTGCCTTGATATGACAACGGCTATGCTTGCTGTTGGAAAAGCTGAAGCCGCAAAACAAAGACTTTTGAATATAGATTTTGTGCAGGGCGACGCCGAGAAATTGCCATTTTCAGATAACAGCTTTGACATTGTAATCTCCCGTCTTGCTTTTCACCATTTTCCAAATCCGAAACGCTGTTTTTCAGAAATGGTACGGGTGTTGAAAACAGGCGGTAAACTGGTTGTTATGGATATGGAGGCAACCGAAGAAACATTGCGCAATGCAGAAGATGAAATAGAAACCCTGCGTGATCCCTCACATATGCGTAATTTGAGCAAAAAAGAATTTACAGAAATGTTCCAAGATAGTCGCTTGCTTATTACGACGATGGATTGCACGGAACTTCCTGTTTCATTATCTGCTTGGCTCGCTCTTACTAATACACCTGCCAAAATAGCCGCAGATATATCCAAACGGTTTATGGATGAAATAAATGGCAGTGGATTAACAGGCTTTAATCCTTATGAAAAAAATGGGAAAATCTATTTTAATCAGCGCTGGCTTATTATGATTGGAAAAAAGCTTTGATGGATTGTTGAGCTTTCAAACACAAAATTGAGGGGAAAAGTACAAACTGCCCCTCAAAGTTTATCCTTTAAAAACGGCTTACAATCAGGCTTTTGGTGTATCTATTTTTCGATAATTAAGAGTGAATAGAATAGAAGGATATTTTCAAATTGGGAACAAGTTCTCGATAAAATAGGAAATCATCTATAGGCACCAAATGATTTAGTTTATAATAATTGTCAGGACAGTGCTTGATTCTCCAAGCAAAATCGTTTATAATTTGAAGAGGAACATATTGCTATTATCCATAACTGTAGAGCAAGTGTTATCAACGCCGATAATAAATTGATAACATTAGCCCATATAGGCAGGATAATATGGATATATCAAATAATCAAAAGTACCACGGATACGACAGAGAATAATTCTTAAACAAAATTGATTAGGCTTTGTTGAGTGGGAGTAGTAGTCAAAACGCTGTAAACATATATAAATACTGGGTTTTTAAAAGGCGAAATGTCCTTGTGACAAGATTTGAAAATTATTCATAAATAAAGAGCTAACAGATTTCTGTGTCTGTTAGCTCCTTTTTATTTATTAGACAAAGTGATTTTTAGCAAGTTTTATAAAATTAAATATATTTATTAACTATATCAGATAACTCAGTAATGTAATTGCTTACTTTATTTTTGGCATCATTCTCTTCTGGATAGCTGAAAATAATGTCATATTTACTGAGAAACTCATCGTATTCGGTTTCACTGAGTTGTAGCCCATTAGCGTGAATGTAGGAAACTACCATAATAGCAGCATCTATAGGACGAGATTCAAAGTGATCGGCATTAGCTAAACCAGAAACACCGGTTTTATAGCAATTAAATAATTTGCGTACTTGATATTCAAGTTCTATAGCTTCGTTGTGATTAATTCTAAAAATAATGAACACCTCCTATTATCTATTCACTTTGTCTATATAAACTTGAAAGTTAATATTGCCTTGAGGATAATTATACCGCCAATGGTCATATTCCTCTTTGATAATTTCACTATTTTTGTATTTCACTGCTTGTTATTTCCACGCAGAGAACATCTCAAACATTGTTATGTAATTTGTACCCATTCCCTTGTTCAAGTGTAGATACACTTCTCTGTCAAGCTCGGTGATTTTTAGACCGTATAAATCTTCAAGGGGAAATAAAGTGTTCATAAGACCGTTGTAGCTGTCTATATCAGGAACAGTTAAAGCCTGAGGTGATACTTCAAACACCTTTGCAAGCGTATTTGTTAAATC
>CALWSP010000010.1 GCA_944384235.1 uncultured Clostridia bacterium | reverse complement strand
AACCAACACCTCCCAGCCTCAAAGGTCACGGGGGTTTGAAAGGGGGCTTGACACCCCCTTTCCTTTTTGCTACTTTTTTAAAAAAGTAGAAAATCAAAACCTAACTTCTAACAAACACCTAACGTCCCAAACGAACACCTCCCACAAACCCCTCTTGAATCCCAACAACAACCTCCCTCCCAAACCAACACCTTTCCCCCTCTCCAACCACCTCTTAAACCCTATCAACACCCCCACTCTCCCTCCCCAATAAAAAAAGAAGGCCTTAAAACCTCCTTTAATCTTCCTCACTTTTTAATTTCCCTAACTTTTTAAAAAATTAAAAACTAATCCCCTACACAAAAAACTGAATTAACCCCACAGTCATAATTCCAGCCACAGCAACAGATAAACTGCTCATAGCTCCCTCAACTTCTCCCATTTCAAAAGCCTTCGCAGTTCCAACAGCGTGGGCAGAAGTTCCAAGAGCAACTCCCATAGCTAAAGGGTTCTTAATTTTAAAAACTTTAAACACAACCTTGCAAATCAACCCGCCAAAAATTCCTGTAATAATAATTGAAGCCGCAGCAAGAGTGTCAATCCCACCAAGCTCGCTAGCAAGACCCATACCAATAGCCGTTGTAATAGACTTTGGCAAAATCGAAACCTTAATGCCTTCTTCAAGCTCAAAGAAAATAGCCAGCAAGAAAACACTAATAAGGCTTGCCATAACGCCAGAAAAAATGCCAATAAAAACAGCCTTGTAGTTTTTCTTCAAAAGCCCAATTTGCTCGTAAAGAGGAATAGCAAGGGCAACAGTTGCAGGGGTTAAAAGCCAGCTTAAGTAAGAAGCCCCTTTGTTGTAGCTTTCAAAGTCAATGTTCAAAAAAACTAAACTAGTAATACAAAAAATAATACTAATAAGTAAAGGGTTAAAAATAGGGCTTTTCAATTTCTTTTGAATAAAAACACCAAGCCCGTAGCCTAAAAGGCTTAAAAACACACCAAAGTAAGCACTTTCAATAAAAATTTCTTTTGCCATTTTTTTCTTTCATCTCCATTTTTCTTTTGCTTAAATTTCCTAAAAAACTTCTACTGTCTTTTTTAATAAAAACCCCTCTATTAGCTTTCTCTTTAATCCACCGTAACCTCTCTTAAATCTCCACTTTTTCTGCTTTCAAACACTCCACTTTGTCCTAACTAAGCCTAATAAAAGAACTTTCTTCTCTTGGTTCTTCCTTTCTAATTTTTCTTAAACTTTTTCTCTTTTCTTAGCTAAATACAAAAACCTATCTCCCACTTTTTTTCTTTTCTTTCTTTGCTTTAAACCTTTCTTCAATTTTAATAACAAGCTCAGTAGCTTTTCCAGAAATAGCCATAACAATAATAGTTGTGCTAAGTAAAATAAAACCAATAGGTAAAGCAATAGGTAAAATCAAATCAGCCATAGTCATAAGCTTCACACCAGCAGGTATAAACATAATAGGCATAATAGCAATAAGGTATTTAGAGCTTTCCCTAACCCATTCAAGCTTAATAACTTTAGTCATTAACAGAAAAAGCATAATAATAAGCCCGTAAATGCTAGCAGGTATAGGCAGTTTAAAAACATTGTAACAAATTTCAGCAATAAAACTAATAGCTAAAATAACAGTAAACTGAAAAATATACTTCATATCCTTTTCCTCCAATCACATCTTATTATAAATCTAAACCAGTTTTTTTTCAATACTCAAATAAAAAAAAGCCCTGTAAAAACAGGGCAAATTTAAGCTTAATATTTTTTTAATATAAAGGATATTTGCTAACAAGTGCTTCAACTCTTTTAATAGCCTCGTCTTTGTTGCTTTCAAAGTCCTTTGCAATAAGAGTAATAATGTCAGCAATCTCAACCATATCTTCTTCCACCATACCTCTACTAGTCACAGCAGGCGTACCAAGCCTAATACCACTAGCAATGCCAGGCTTTTCTGGGTCAAAAGGAATAGCGTTTTTGTTGCAAGTAATTCTAACTTCGTCTAGTTTGTGCTCTAAATCCTTGCCAGTAATGTTCATAGGTCTAAGGTCCACAAGCATAAGGTGGTTGTCAGTTCCGCCAGAAACAATGTTAAACCCGTTTTCAATAAGCCTTTGGCTAAGAGCCTTGGCGTTAGCTAAAACTTGCTTCATATAGTCAGTAAATTCAGGCTTTAAAGCTTCACCAAAACAAATAGCCTTAGCCGCTATAATGTGCATTAAAGGTCCGCCTTGAATTCCAGGGAAAATAGCCTTGTCAATAATTTTAGCGTGTTCTTTTTTGCATAAAATCAAACCGCCTCTAGGTCCTCTTAAAGTCTTGTGAGTAGTTGTAGTAACAAAGTCAGCGTAAGGAACAGGGTTAGAATGTAACTTTGTAGCAACAAGTCCAGCAATGTGAGCCATATCAACCATAAGGTAAGCACCTGCCTCTTTAGCAATCTCGCCAAACTTTTTAAAGTCAATTTCTCTAGAATAAGCACTAGCGCCAGCAATAATAAGCTTAGGCTTATGCTCTAAAGCAAGCCTTCTAACTTCGTCGTAGTCAATTCTGCCGTCACTTTCGTTCACACCATATGGAATAATGTTGTATTGCTTTCCGCTCATATTCACAGGAGAGCCGTGAGTTAAATGCCCACCGTGAGCAAGGTTCATACCAAGCACAGTGTCGCCAGGGTTTAACACAGCAAAAAACACAGCCATATTAGCTTGAGCGCCAGAATGAGGCTGAACATTAGCGTGCTCAGCGCCAAATAACTTGCAAGCCCTTTCAATAGCAATGTTTTCAACAATGTCCACCTTTTCGCAGCCGCCGTAATATCTCTTTCCTGGGTATCCCTCAGCATATTTGTTTGTCAAAACAGAACCCATAGCAGCCATAACAGCTTTAGAAACAAAGTTTTCAGAAGCAATAAGCTCAATGTTGTCCCTTTGTCTGTTAAGCTCCCCCTCAATGGCGTCAGCCACTAAAAAGTCGCTTTTTTTAATTTCATCAAAATCATACATCTTTAAAAACCTCCAGACCTAAATCTTTTAACTATATACTATACCAATTTCCATTTGATGTCAAATCTTTTTTTATAATAACACCCGCTAGCTTTACGCTTTTTCTTTGGTGTCGCAAGAGGGGGTAAACCCCCTCTTTTGTCGCTTGTAGCCTTTCGTAAAAGTGTAGGCTAATTTCTTCTCCTAAATTCAAATTAATCTTTTCCTCCACTAAACCACACGCACCAACAACCTAGGTGTGCCTAGGTGCGTCCTCCAACCCCTTTGAGGTCAACCCCTATCCTAAACCAACACCCCCCAACCTCAAAGGTCACGGGGGTTTGAAAGGGGGCTTGATACCCCCCCTTTCCTTTTTGCTACTTTTTTAAAAAAGTAGAATATCAAAACCTAACTTCCAACAACTGCCTATCTCCCCAACGAAAACCTCCCATCTACCAACCTTGGTCTAACCACACGCACCAACGCCGTAGGTGTGCCTAGGTGCGTCCTCTAAACCCTTTGAGGTCAACCCCTATCCTAAACCACCCGCCTCCCAACCTCAAAGGTCACGGGGGTTGTAGGGGGTCTTGATAACCCCCTACCCTTTTGCTTACTTTTTGGTAAAAAGTAAGAACCAAATTCCTAACCTTTGCCATAATCTAAAAAAACCTTGACACCCCCTGACCTTTTTGCTACTTTTT
>CALWSP010000009.1 GCA_944384235.1 uncultured Clostridia bacterium | reverse complement strand
TTTACATTCCACTATACTACTATTTAAACCCTTTCCCCTATAATACCACATTCTAAGCCAACTTTCAACCCCAAATCTGTCAACCTAAAAAACATTTTCAAAAAACAAAAACATCTTTTAATAAATCTCTTTCTATCCCCTAATTTATTCCCTCTTTAAGCCAAAAATCAAATCTGTCAATCCCCCTGCTTTTTTGCAATATCTCCCCTCGACATACAAAAAATTTAAAGAAAATTTCCATTTTTTTCCTCTCCAGCCCATATCTCTCTTTCAAGCCACTTTGAGTTTCTCCCTTTAAAAATAATAAAAGAATCCTTCTTTTTTCTAATAATAGGGCTTAACTCATACCTAAGCTTTTTAATTTGCACTTCACTAAGCTCCCCCTCAAAAACAGAATTTTGAATATGGTTTAAATACTTCTTACAAATTTTAAAAACTTTATTTAAAACCTTTTGCCCGTTATCCTCTCCAGATATGTCATAAACTAAAATCACATACATTTAATCACCACCAAATTTTAAAAGGTTCATACTCTTTTTCGCCAATTAAATGTTTAACAACTTTGTAACACTCAAGCCTAATTAAATATTGGTATGAAACCTCTCTTTTTAACTCTCTGTGTTTAATACGTTTTTTCATTCTCTCGTCAATTTCTTTTGCAATAAGCATCGAAGCTTCCTTTTTTAACTGTAAATAATTTAATTCTTTCTCAAAAGAATTTTCGCTAATTTGGTTTTTGTTTAGTAACGAAAAAATCAACCTGTCGCAAATAAGAGGCTTAAAAATTTCAGAAATATCAAGGCTTAAAGAAAACCTTCTGCTTCCAGGCTCGTGTAAAAAGCTAATAGTTGGGTTTAATTGAGTTTTGTAAATCTCCCCTAAAACTCTAGTGTAAACCATAGAGTTTGTAAAAGAAATAAGCGTGTTAATCATATTGTCGGGAGGGTTTTTAACCCTTTTCTCAAAATCAATCTCCCTGTTAATAATAGTGTTCCAAGCTCTGTAATAAGCCTTTCTAATGTTCCCCTCAACACCCATAAGTGCCTCAATAGAATCAACACTATAAATATTGTTTCTATAACTGCTAATAATTTCTAAAAAATCTTCAAGGTCTTTTCCTCTGCTGTTGTAATATCTAATATTTCTGTAAATGTTGTACGACGCTCCGTCTATAATTTTCTTTGCAAGCTTTAGCCTTTTTTCATAATCTAAATAACTTTCAACCTGCTTAACTAAAACTTCACCAGATACAACAGACTCTTTAGGGTAAAAACTTCCAATATAAAAATTATAATAGTTGTAAAAATGCAAACTTATACCATACTTAGATAAAATGTTTAATAAACTATTGTTAAAATTCATTTGGGTCATAACATTAATTTCCCCAACGTTTTCAATTGGCAAATCTCTTTTTTCCCCATCTTCGGTGTAAAACCTAATAGAATTGTCCTTTCTAACTAATTCTCCAGAATTGTAAATAAATAAACTTTTTTTCAACCATATCTCCCCTAAATAAAACATAAGTCATAAAAGGCACACTTTTTGCAATACCCCTTTTTTTCGATTTTTGGCGGAAATTTTAGCTTAACAACTTCTTTTAAGTCTTTAACAATCTTTTCAATCTCTAAAATATCCTCGTCTTTTAATTCAACTTCAACGCAATCTTTCAATAAAGGGTAGTCAATTTTGGCCTTTAAATGCACACCTTTTTTCTGTAAATAATAAAGATAATATTTAACTTGAAGAATACTTGCTTCTTCAATTTTTTTGCTTTTTTTAACCTCGTTTAATATATTTTTACTCTTTATAAAATCAATGCTAATAACGTTATCAATGTTAATATGCTTATCTTCCCTCTTGTATGTGTTTTCATCAATCATTTTTCCAATTTGAACATCTTCGTTGTTTTGCTCCATATTTATATTGTGGTAAAAATACCATAACTTTCTTTGGCATATAACATAATAATACACCATAATCCCCGTAACTTCTCTTTCAAAATCGCCTACCATATAACAAAACTTTCCTTGTCCTCTGTTTTAATACTAAACCCAACTTTTTTGTCATAATTGCAGTCAATAACGTTAATTTTTCTGTATTCACTAATTTCAAGCTCTTTAACATTAAAACATTTCCTGTAATTATACTTCTGAATATTAACAACATATCTATATAATTTGTCAACTAATTCAATCTTTCTAAGAGAATTCTTTTCTTTCTTTAACTCATTTAAGATGTTTTCAATATCTTCCTCATTTTCATCATAAATAACTTTAGGTATAACATCAATAGAGTCTATTTCTCTTAACTTAATCTCCTTTTTATCACTTTCGTGAACAGGAAGATTTTTTAAACCATTGTATACTTCTCTATACTTGTTCTCAAACTCGCTTCCTGCAATGTTTTCAACCGTAAAATTTTCCTTTAAAAGTTTAATTTTTTCACTTTCTGTCAAAAGCCCATTAACCCCTTTAATAGCTTGTAAAGATAAATCAAATATTTTTCCGTCAATAAAACCAAATTCACCCCTTTTAATTAAATTTTCGTCAATTTTAGTGTACACAAAACAATTTGCCTCTTCAACGCTCTTAACACCTTTTCGGTTGCACCTTCCAAGCCTTTGAAATAAAGAATTTAAATCTTGAAGTTCAGTGTAAATGTAGTCAAAATCAATGTCTAAACTAGCCTCAACAATAGATGTAGAAACCCAAATTTTGTCCTTTTGAACATCAGTTTTTCCATCTTCAATAATTTCTCTCTCCTTTCCACTTCTGTCAGCTCTAGTAAATTTGCTGTGAAAAACATCTACATACTTAGAATCAACCCTTTTCACAATTTCATCATACATACTTTGAGCTTTTTTAATAGTGTTGCAAATAACTAAAATTTTGTTTGCCTTGTTTCCACTTTCTAAATTTTCATTAAACTTCTCAATAATGTCTTCAGAGCTAATTTCTGAGTTAATAACCTTTAAATTGTGTCGTTTAATGTTGTCGTTAATAAACTCTTTATACTCAAATTCCTCTCCAAGGTAACTTCTAATAAAAGGAGGAAGTGTAGCAGTTAAAATCGCAACCTTTCCACCCATTTCTATAATTTTCTTTATTCCATAAATTAAATATGCTAAAAGGTCAGGCCCATACATTTGAATTTCGTCAATAACAATTTTCGAATAAGAGTAAAGAGCTAACTTCATTTCGTAACCGTTGTATTTGTAAACAAAGTCAAATAACTGGTCCATTGTGGTAATTGTTAATGGCATAGAAAGCCTTTTCCCTTTGTTGTTATACTCAATAATGTCCTCTATGTCCCTATATTGGTTTATAACATAATTAACACTTTCTGAATGTAAAATAGCAAGCCTGTTTTCAACATTTTCTTTAACAATGTTTTCTCTAATTCTTCCATACATAGCATTAATGGCAGTTCTAAGAGGTAAAACAAAAAAACCTTTGTTGTTTCCAATCCACTTAAGCCCAGCCTCTGTCTTTCCAAGCCCAGTTTGCCCAATAACAATAATGTTTTTGTCGCTGTTTTTGTCGCAAAATTCCTGCATTTCATTCCACTTAGCTTTAGAATTTTTTTCCTGCCAGCCCTTTAAAAGGCTATCCATATTTTCCTTTAAAAAGTCGTTTTTATATTCAATTTCACACCCAGCACTAGCACAATAGTCACACCTGTTTAAAACCCCTTTAATTAAAATAACATCTTTTTCCTCAGCTAATTCATTAGCTTTTTTAAGAGCTTTGCTTGTAAACTTAAAAGTTTCAAACCCCTCTAAAAGCTCTTTAATCAACTCCCTTTTGTCTTTAATTGTGCCCACAACATTGCAGTAATTGTGGTGATGAGCAACAGCAAATAAAATTTTTAAATAGTCCTTTTCTTCATACTTGCCCTTGTCAATAAAATATAAAGATAAAACATTGTGTGTTATTTCTTTTTCCTCATCAAACTTAATTTTTCCCTCGCTTTTAACTCTTTCTTGAAACCTTTTGTTCGCTTTCCCATAGTCGTGGTATTTGCAAGCCTCTCTAATAATTTCAATTAAATCTTGGTCCTTTAAATACCCATTATTAATAAGAACCTTCAAACATCTTTGAAGGTCCTCATTATGCTCGGCTATGGTTTTGTCAGGTTTTGCTAAATAACTACCTAAATCCATACCCACCTCTTAAATTAAGTTAACTATATACTTTCCATCAAAATAAACATTGTCTTCTTCGCTACATTCTTCAATAAAATACTTGGAAGCATATAAAACTTTTTTCTTGTTAAATTCTCTGTTTCCAGTTTTTTCGTTAAATTTGTAGTCTTTGTTTAAATAATACTTAGTTCCGTTAATGCTTTGAGAAGTCTTGTCCTTTGTTAAAATGCTATAATTTCTAACAGCCTCTAAATCTAAATATGCAGAATACTCGCTAACAACATCTTCCTCAATTTCATCTAAAAGCTCCACAAACTCGGCTTCTTCAACGTTAATAAAGTCCTCGCTTCTTCCAATAGACTTTATGTTGTAAACATTTTCATAAATGTCCCTTAAAGTTTCTTCGTCAGAACTTATGTGAATAATAAGCTCTATACCATATAAAACTTCATAATATCCAACGCCAGTTGTTAAAGAGGCAAACTTTTCATATTTTGAATCATACTTTTTGTAATGTTCTTCTTTTAATAATTTAACATAGTTTTTAAGTCTATCCTCTTTTCTTTTTAACTCCAAATATTCATCACTTTTTTTGTCAAACTCTTTTTTTTGCTTTGAATATTTCTTTGTTCTTTCTTCAACTTTTTTAAATAATTTGTTTCTTCTTTCTTCAGTTACTTTAATTTCTCTATACTCCTCAATTAAAGCCTTGTCAACCACACTAATAGTTTTGCCAGTCATAAAGTCATTTCCTTGAGATTTTTGAGCAGAAGCAACTTTAACATACCCGCTGTGCAACTTGTCATTTTCAGCAAATTTAACAAGAGTTCCTCTATCTTTTTGAACATTATTTAAAAAAACATTTTCTTTAAACACTTTTCTGTCTAATGTTTCGTATCTGCCTTGAATACTAATATCCATCTTGTGATACTCTTTATATCCGCAAGCGTTATGTATAGCTCCAATAACTGTTGAAAAAGGTGGCAAAGGATATGTCATTCTGTTTACAACACTTTCTTCTTTTCTGTAATTAGCACTACTTTGAGTTAGCCTAATCCTTAAACACTTCATAAAAACACCCCTAAATTAGCAACCATAATAGCTGTTCACTTCTGCCTTTAACTCGTCAAAGAAGCTGTCTATGTTAATAGTGTTTAATTTTTGAGAAACTTCATCTTCGTTTTCTAAAACTCCAGATTTTAATAAACCAGCCTTGTAACCTTTGCTAAGCTTGTTTTGTAAATCCTCAGAAATATTTAACTTGTTGTTCTTAACATTCACAACGTTTTCAAAATAGTGAGTTTTTCTGTCACATAAGCCACCAACCACAAAAATAGGCTCAGCATTGTCTAAGTTTCCTCTAACTACTAAAGATAACTTTTCAACAGCGTCTAAAATTAAGTTAACTCTTTCAGCCTTTTCTTTGTTTTCAGCCTCTTTTTCACCAAAATTAATGTCTTTTCCAACCATTTCTAAGTCAATACTAATGCTGTAAACCTTTAAAGACTTGTCATATTCATATTGATATGGCATAAGCCCAACTTCATTTTTCTTTCCAGTACCCTCTTGAACAGTAATGCCTAAGTCTTTAGCTCTGTTTGTTGCCAAACCTAAGTTGTTGTGAAACCTAGTTTCGTTAATAAACTCGTCGCAAGAAATAGCGTCTGTTAAATAAAAAGAACTGTTTCTAACATAAGTAGTGCCTTTTGTGCTCATATATCCGCCTTCTAAAGCTCTGTTGTTTGACACATTGCAATTTTCGTCAACAAATTTTTGAGCTGCTCCATCAACCTGAGTTTTAAGGTCCTTATATAAGCCAGATTGTGTCATAATAGCATATTTTAAACTTTCTTTGCTTCTTATAGAATACATCTTGCCTTTTTTAAACACCTTTTGAACATTTCCAATGTTACCTAAATTTTCAGAATAATTTGATGTCATATTTGCAACAACTGTTAAAGTTAAACTATTTTTCATTTTAAAAATCCTCCTAAATTAAGCTTCTTTACTTTCTTCGTTTTTCTTTTCATCACTTATACTTTTACCTAAACCGTTAACAAAAGCGTAAGCTATACCTTCGTTAGCCTCAAAATCCACAAACAATTTGTATGCAAAATCAAGCTCCATTCCTGTATAGTTAGCCATTTGCATAAGAATATCACAAAATCTGCTGTAATCTTTAAAAACTAACGCACTTGTAAATTTTGTTCTATAAGCTTTAATTTTGTTGTCCTCAATTAATTGGCTTTCACATACCTTCTTTGCTGCCATTTTAGCAAAATAAATAGCTTTTTCCATTTTTTCTCCTCCGTTGTTTATAAAATTATTTATTTTAATAAGCATATCTACGATATACCTATTTTTAACAAAATATTTGCCGTTTTTTAAATCTTCTCTATTATCCATCAAAATTAATTTTATAATAATCCAATTTAAACTTTTTAAGTTGATAATAGAATCAATAACTTCATCTAAAATGTTTACATATTCTTCTCCAATTTTAATAAACCTGTCTAAATGTTTAACATTTTTAATTTTTCTTAAAATTTCAATGCTTTCTTTTCTTAAAAATAAAGTTTCAAAAAAGTCTTTCTTTAAATCTTTTATAATAACCTCAACATCGTAATCTATGTGCTTGCTACTTTCAATTAAATTTTTAAAAAACTCTCTTATGTAGCTAATTCTACTCTCATCTCCAACAAATTCTTCTTTCGCATTTTTAATTGCAACTTCTGTTCTAATTAAAGCTTCAATAGAGGAATTGTTGTTAATAAAGAAACTAACATCTCCTATAATAAAACCAAAAGGAATAAAATCAAAAATTAAATCGTCCTTTCTAACAACGCCGTTATTTTTAAAATTGTAGGAATATGTTCTGTCCTTT
>CALWSP010000008.1 GCA_944384235.1 uncultured Clostridia bacterium | reverse complement strand
TGGAGCATATGGAACAAGATTATTATTTAAATTATTTTTATGACATATTTAAAAACAACAAAGTTGTTTTGCTTACTATTTGGAGAAATGCTATTGGCGGGAAAAGAGATATGGGTGTTATAGAAGGCTCTAATATATCTGGCGACGGCATAATAACAAGCAAATCTGTTACAATTGAAAGCAGGGTTGAAAAAGTTAAGGCTAAAAAGAAAAATATTATCGGTATTAAAATTAGAAACACCAATTTTTTGAAAGTTAAGAAGCTTGCAAAGATTTTAGGGTTATAGGTTAAGAATTAAAAGAGGGGTTGTTAAGTAAAGTTGATTACGTTAATTTAAAGAGGTGTTTTTATTAGACAACCTTTTATTTTTTAAGAATTTTTAAAATATTAAAATGGTTTTAGAATATTTCTATAAGTGTGGTGTAATATAAATTGTAAGGAAGTGTGAATTGTAGTAAAACATAGTAAAAAACTTCTAAAAAAGACATATTAAGCAATATAGTTTTAGTTCTAACAATAATAAGTTTAACAACAATCATTTTATTAAACTGTATAAAACTATATGAAAGCATAATAAATCTTTTATAGAAGTTAAACAAAAATGGTAGAGGGCTTAAATCCCTCTATCTAGTTTCATTATAGTATAATTTTTATGACTAGTAAAGATATGATTTTAATTTTGATATTAAATATAGTTGAACTATTTTAAATTTATTAGATTGCAAAATATAAGCTAATTTTGGCTTAATTGTTGGAGTTTTATTTGTTATGGGAACAAATTAAAGGTTAATTATATTAAGAAGGATTTTAAAATTTATATAAATTAAATTTAAAAAAATTATAAAAAACTGGTATATTTTATATAAAAAATAAAAAATGATATTGAAAAATATATAAAAATATGTAATAATATAGCTATATTATATATTAAAATAGTGTTTTTAACGTTTTAATTATAAATAAAATTATTAAAAATAAACATAAAAAATGAAAGTAGAGGTAAAATTATGGGATATTTTGACCAAATTAGTAAAATTGAATATGAGGGAAGCAAAAGCACAAACCCATTATCTTTTAAGTTTTACAACCCTGATGAAATTATTTTAGGTAAAAGTATGAAAGAACATTTAAAGTTTTCTATGGCATACTGGCACACTTTTACATATTTAGGAAGCGACCAATTTGGTGGGGCTAGCAAGGCTCATCATTGGGACAAAGGCGATGAAATGGAAGTGGCAAAAAAAAGAGTATATGCTGCTTTTGAGTTTATGGAAAAGATGCAAATTCCTTATTTTTGTTTTCACGATGCAGATATTGCACCTAGAGGGGAAACTTTAGAAAAGTCTAACGAAAATTTAGACATTATAGTTAATATTATTAAAGAAGAAATGAAAAGAACTGGAATTAAGTGTTTATGGGGAACTACAAACGCTTTTGGTGACGCTAAATTTGTTCACGGAGCTTCAACTTCTTGCAACTCAAGTGTGTTTGCATACACTGCTGCTCAAATTAAAAAAGCTATGGACATTACTATGGAGCTTGGCGGAGAAAACTATGTTTTTTGGGGCGGTAGAGAAGGATATGAAACTCTTTTAAACACAGACACAAAAAGAGAGTTAGACAACTTAGCTCTTTTATTAAAAATGGCAGTTGACTACAAAAAGAAAATTGGGTTTAAAGGAACTTTATTAATTGAGCCTAAGCCAAAAGAGCCAACAAAGCACCAATATGATTTTGACAGCACAACAGTTATTGGATTTTTAAGAAAATATGGTTTAGAAAACGAGTTTAAGTTAAATATTGAGGCTAACCACGCTACTCTTGCTCAGCACACTTTCCAGCACGAATTAAATATGTGCAGAATTAACAATATGCTTGGAAGTGTTGACGCTAATATGGGAGATTGTATGCTTGGCTGGGACACTGACCAATTTCCAACAAACATTTATGACACAACTTTAGCTATGTATGAAATTCTTTTAAATGGCGGGTTAGGCACTGGCGGTTTAAATTTTGACGCAAAAGTTAGGAGAGGCTCAATTGCTGAAGATGATTTATTTTATGGGCATATTGTAGGTATGGACACTTTTGCTTGGGGTTTAAGAGTTGCTGCTAAGTTAATTGAGGACAGAGTGTTTATTGACTTTATTGAAAAGAAGAATAGCAGCTGGAAAAACGAGTTAGATAAAAAAATTACTAAAGGTGAAATTGACTTTGAAGGTTTAGAAAAATACGCCCTTGAAAACGGTGTTAGCGAAAATGTTTCTGGCAGACAGGAAATGCTAGAGGGTATTTTAAACCAATATATTTACAATTGTTAGGTGAATTTATGTATTACATAGGGATTGATTTAGGGACAAGTTCTGTAAAATTATTATTGTTAAGCGATGAAAAAATTGAAAACATTGTTACAAGAGAATATCCAATTTATTATCCTGAAAAAAATTGGTGTGAGCAAAACCCTGATGATTGGTATGAGGCAGTTATAGACGCTTTAGAGGAGCTTACCAAAAATATAGACAAAAAAAGAATAAAGGCTATTAGTTTTTCTGGGCAGATGCACGGGCTTGTTACTTTAGACGAAAAAGACAGAGTTATTAGGCCTGCAATTTTATGGAACGACACTAGGTCACAAAAAGAATCGGATTATTTAAACGATGTTATAGGTAAAAAAAGGCTTGTTGACTTAACTGGAAACATTTCTTTTGCTGGTTTTACTGCGTCTAAAATTTTATGGCTTAAGAAAAACGAAAGAGAGAATTTTGAAAAAATAAGCAAAATTATGCTACCAAAAGACTATATCATTTACAAATTAACTGGTGTTTTTGCCACAGATGTTTCTGACTGTTCTGGTATGTTACTTTTAGATGTTAAAAAGAGAGAATATTCTAAAGAAATGCTTGAAATTGTGGGCATTTCAAGAGATGTTTTGCCAGATATTTATGAAAGCTATGAAGTTGTTGGAAAAGTTAAAGAGGAAGTTTTAAAAAGATTAGGTTTTGGTGATGTTTTAGTTGTTGCTGGAGCTGGAGATAATGCAGCAGCTGCTATTGGAAATGGTATAGTAAAAAACGGAGATTGTAACATTTCTCTTGGAACTTCTGGAACTATATTTGTTGCTTGCGACAAATATGTTGCGGATTATGAAAATGCAATACACAACTTTTGTCACAGCAACGGAAAATATCATTATATGGCTTGTATGCTCTCTGCTGCTAGTTGCAATAAATGGTGGGTAGAGGACATATTAAAAACAAAAGATTATGGCAAAGAGTTTAGTTTAAATTATGAGCTTGGGAAAAACAATGTTATGTTTTTGCCGTATTTAATGGGCGAGCGTTCACCTTTAAACGACGGAGAAATTAGAGGAATGTTTTACGGGCTTAGTATGTCAACAAAGAGAGAAGATATGTCTATTGCAATTTTAGAGGGTATAGCATTTTGTCTTAAACAAAATATTGAAATAATAAAGTCTATGGGTATTGACATTAGAAAAAGCCGAATTTGTGGCGGTGGAGTTAAAAATGAACTATGGCTTGAAATTATTGCCAATGTTTTAGATATTGAGCTTGAAATACTTGAAAACAAGGAAGGAGCATCTTTTGGAGCTGCTCTTTTAGCTCTTAGAGGTGTTGACGAAAGTTTATACAACAAATTTATAACCAATTTAAAGGTTGAAAAAGTTATTAAGCCTAATAAGAATATTGCAAGAAAGTATTTAGAAAATTATAAAAAGTATATTAAATTATATCCTGCAATTAAACAGATTTATAATTAATTTAAGTGCCTACAAAGTTTATTTTTGTGGGCATTTTTTTATTTTATTGAATATTTTTATTTTATGTGTTATAATATTGCTTATTTAGGCTATTTATAAATATAATTAAAGGAGTTTTATATGAGCATATTAACTGTTAAAAATATGAGCCACGTTTTTGGCGGGCGAGTTATTTATGAAGATGTGTCATTTAAATTAAACAAAGGCGAGCACGTTGGTTTTATAGGAGCAAATGGCGAGGGTAAATCAACGTTTATGAAAATTATAACTAACAAGTTAATGCCAGATGAAGGGGTTATTGAATGGGCTAAAAGAGTTAGAGTCGGTTATATGGACCAGCACGCAGAACTTCAAAAGGGTAAAACTGTTAGGGACACTTTAAAAACAGCTTTTGACTATTTATTTTCTATTGAAGAAGAACTTAACAATGTATATATGAAAATGGGTGAAGAAGGGGCAGATGTAGAAAAGTTAATGGAAACAGCAGCTGAACTTCAAGACATTATAGACACAAGCGACTTTTATATGATTGACACAAAGGTTGAAGAAGTTGCAAGAGGTATAGGCCTTATAGAGATTGGTCTTGACAAAGATGTTGACGAGTTATCTGGCGGGCAAAGGAGCAAAATTTTGCTTGGAAAGCTATTACTTGAAAACCCTGACATTTTACTTTTAGACGAGCCAACAAACTATCTTGACGAAGAACACATACTTTGGCTTAAAGATTATTTACTTAATTATGAAAATGCTTTTATTTTAATTTCTCACGATATGGAGTTTTTAAACGAAGTTGTGAATATTATTTATCACGTTGAAAATGCTAGAATAACAAGATATGTTGGGGATTACAACGAGTTTTTAAGGCTTTACGAGTTGGGTAAAAAGCAATTAGAAGCTGCTTACAACAAACAACAAAACGAAATTAACCAGCTACAAGACTTTATAGCGAGAAACAAGGCTAGAGTTGCAACTGCTGGTATGGCAAGAGCTAGGCAGAAAAAACTTGACAAAATGGATATTATTGAGCTTGCTAAAGAAAAGCCAAAGCCAGAGTTTAACTTTAAAGTTGCTAGAACTTCTGACAAGTTAATTTTTGAAGCAAAAGACTTAGTTATTGGTTATGACAAGCCTCTTACAAAGCCTATTAATTTTATGGTTGAAAGGGGTAGCAAAATTGCTATTGTTGGAGCAAACGGCATTGGAAAAACAACTCTTTTAAGAAGTTTATTAGGAGAGATTAAGCCTATTTCTGGCGAGGTGAATGTTGGCGGAAACCAATATGTAGGGTATTTCCAGCAAGAAATAAAAGAGGACAACACTAACACCTGTATTGACGATGTTTGGAATGATTTTCCTTCACTTAACCAAGGCGAAGTTAGAAGTATGTTAGCTAAGTGTGGTTTAACAACTGAACAGTTAGAAAGCAAGGTTTATGTTTTAAGCGGCGGAGAGCAGGCTAAAGTTAGATTTTGTAAAATTATGAACACAGAAAGCAACATTTTAATTTTAGACGAACCTACAAACCACATTGACGTTGAAGCAAAGGCAGAGCTTAAAAGGGCTTTAAAAGAATATAAAGGCACGATTATTATGGTTTGCCACGAGCCTGAGTTTTACAAAGATGTTTGTAATGAAATTTGGGACGTTTCTGAGTTTAAATAAATTTAATTTTAAGAAAAAGGCTATATATTTATATAGCTTTTTTTGTTGTGGAGATTTTTTATATATAGTTTAAAATAAATAAAAAATTTATATATAATTATATTATTTTAACAAGACTTGAAAAAATTGGCTGACTAAATAATTTATAATAAGACAGAATAATAGTGTACCAACAAATAAATTATTTTTTTAGGAGGTAAACACTATGTCAGGTAGTAATAGTGGTAGCAACAGAGTAAACATTCCAGAGGCTAGAGAGGCTATGGACAAATTTAAGTATGAGGTAGCATCAGAAATTGGTGTACCTTTAAAGAAAGGTTATAACGGCGACTTAACATCAGCTCAGAACGGTTATGTTGGTGGTTATATGGTTAAAAAAATGATTGAAGAACAAGAAAAGAGAATGGCTAACCAGGAATCTTAATTTTTTTAATCAATTAAAATTAGTCTATTTTTAGATTTATTTTAACAAAAAAGATGTTAATTAATAGATTAACATCTTTTTTTGTTTTAAAAGAAAAAGAACAAATTATTATTTTATTTAAAATTATATTATTAATATATTTTTTTAAAAATAAATTACAAAATTAATTGACAGTTTTTTTTTAATGAGTTATAATAATACGAACAAATGTTTTTTGGTTTGAGGTGTTTTATGATTAATTATATAAAAGGGCAATTAGTTTACATTGGGGAAAATAACATTATAGTTGAGAACAACGGGATTGGGTATAGCATTTTTATATCTAACAGAACTTCTAGCAAGTTACCTCATTTAAACAATGAAGTTAAAATTTTTACATATATGAACGTTAAAGAAGATGGTATTAGCTTATATGGATTTTTAAGTTTAGATGAATTAAATATGTTTAATCTTCTAATTACAGTAAATGGTATTGGACCTAAGGGAGCATTAGCTTTATTATCTGAGCTTAGACCTAGCGACATCTTAATGGCAATTAGTTATGAGGACAAAAACGCCCTTGCAATTGGAAAGGGAATTGGCAAAAAGACAGCTGAGAGAATTATTTTAGATTTAAAGGATAAAATAGGGTCATTTAGTGTTAGTGAAAAAGAAAGCAGTATATCAATTGATGTGAGGCAGAAAGAAAGCAGTGCTTCTGATGAGAAAAACGATGCTATTGCTGGGCTTGTTGCTTTAGGTTTTTCTAAAATTGAAGCGGCTAAGGCTGTTGAAAGTGTTTATACAATAGGTATGGATAGCAGCAAAATTATTAGTATAGCACTTAAAGTTTTATAGGAGAATTTTAAATGGAGAGAAAAAGAAAAATTGACACAGGGGAAAGAATAATTACTCCAAATGTTAATGAAAATGATTTTGGAATTGAAGAAGGGCTTAGACCCATAACTTTGGAATCATATATTGGGCAGAAAAAAGTTAAAGAAAATATGCGAGTTTATATTGAGGCAGCAAAAAACAGAGGGGAGTCTTTAGATCATATTTTATTGTATGGACCTCCTGGCCTTGGAAAAACTACATTATCTAACATTATTGCAAACGAGATGAATGCAAACATTAAAACAACTTCAGGCCCTGCTATTGAGCGTCCAGGTGATATGGCTGCAATATTAAACAATTTAAACGAGGGTGACATTTTATTTATTGACGAAATACATAGAATTAACAGGCTTATTGAAGAAGTTTTATATTCTGCTATGGAGGATTTTGCTCTTGACATTGTTATTGGAAAGGGTAGTGACGCAAAAAGTATTAGAATTGACTTGCCTAAATTTACTTTAGTTGGAGCAACAACTAGAATAGGTTTATTAACAGCTCCTTTAAGAGATAGGTTTGGCGTTATAAACAGACTTGAATTATACAACCCAGAAGAACTTTCAACAATTGTGAAAAGGTCTGCAAAAGTTTTAGGCATCGAAATTGATGAGTTTGGAGCTTTAGAAATTGCTAGAAGGTCAAGAGGCACGCCAAGAATTGCTAACAGGCTTTTAAAAAGAGTTCGTGACTTTGCCGAAGTTAAATACGATGGCGTTATAAATGATGAAGTTGCAAAAAGCAGTTTAGACATTTTAGAAGTTGACAAAAACGGCCTTGACAACATAGACAAAAAGTTATTGCTCTGTATGATTGAAAAATTTGACGGGGGGCCTGTTGGAGTGGAAAACCTTGCTGTATCTATTGGCGAGGAAGCTGAAACAATTGAAGATGTTTACGAGCCATACCTTATTCAACAAGGGTTTATTAAAAGAACGCCTAAAGGCAGAGTTGTTACTAAATTAGGATATGATTATTTTGGTTTAAAAATTTTAGGAGGAAACGAAGATGATTAAAATGGATATTGAAGATTTTATTTATGAAGTTAAAGAAGAAATGATGTGTTATGACGAAATAGGTGAGGTTGGTTCTCAAAAATGGGAAAGTGAATTTAGAGCTTGGCTTAACAGCGAAAAGAAAAAAGAAAATGTTGAGGGGAAGGGCGAAAAGGCTAAGTTTATTATTTATGATGAAAGCGAGATTTTTGACGTTGCTGACAGTTATTTAAGTGCTATTGAGAGCAATTCTGTTGAAAAATACTGGAAAGAATTTCAGTAAATTAAATAATTTTGTAAAAAAAGTAAATGACTATTGAAATGTAAATTTATGTATGATATAATCTTGTTATAAATATTATGTAATAAAATACATAATAAAAAATATATATATTTTTTTAAGGAGGATTAATCCAATGGGTAAGATTGTTACTATGGGTGAGATTATGTTAAGATTATCTACACCAAATAATGAAAGATTTATTCAGGCTGATGAGTTTGATATTAACTACGGTGGTGGCGAGGCTAACGTTGCAGTTTCTTTAGCTAACTATGGCCACGAGGCTGAGTTTGTATCTGCTGTTCCAGCTAACCCTATTGGTGATTGTGCTATCGCTGCTTTAAGAAAGTATGGCGTTGAAACTAAGCACATTGCTAGAACTGGCGACAGACTTGGTATCTATTTCTTAGAGACTGGTGCTTCTATGAGAGCTTCTAACGTAGTTTATGATAGAGCTAACTCTTCTATTGCTACTGCTACTGCTGACAACTTTGATTTTGATGCTATTTTTGAGGGTGCTGACTGGTTCCACTTTACTGGTATCACTCCAGCTGTTTCTGACATTGCTGCTGAAGTTACTGAAGCTGCTTGTAAGGCTGCTAAGGCTAAGGGTCTTACTGTTTCTTGTGACCTTAACTTCAGAAAGAAGCTTTGGTCTTCTGAAAAGGCTCAGAAAGTTATGACTAACTTAATGCAGTATGTTGACGTTTGTATCGGTAACGAAGAAGATGCTGAGAAGGTTCTTGGCTTTAAGCCAGGCAACACTGACGTTACTTCTGGTGAGCTTGAAATGGCTGGTTACCAGGATATCTTCAACCAGATGTGTGACAAGTTTGGCTTTAAGTATGTTATCTCTTCTTTAAGAGAGTCTTTCTCTGCTTCTCACAATGGTTGGTCTGCTTGTATTATGGACGGTAAGACTAGAGAATTCTTTAGATCTAACAGATTTGACATCTCTCCTATTGTAGATAGAGTAGGTGGCGGTGACTCTTTTGCTGGTGGTTTAATTTGTGGTCTTATGGATGGTAAGGATATGAAAGATGCTCTTAACTTTGCTGTTGCTGCATCTGCTCTTAAGCACACTATCCCTGGTGACTTCAACCTTGTAACTAGAAGCGAAGTTGAAAACTGCGACGGTTCTGGTAGAGTTCAGAGATAATTAAGTTTTTATTTATATGGCTGGGGGCTTTATGCTTTCAGCCTTTTTTCAAAACAGGAGGTAAAGAAAATGAATTTAGAAGTTAGATACTCTAACCACTATGACGATGTTAAGCATTATGACACAGAAACTTTAAGAAAGCATTTTTTAGTTGAAAATGTTTTTGTTGCTGGCGAAATTAAACTTGTTTACAGCCACAACGACAGAATTATTTTTGGTGGTGTTACACCTACAACTTCTCCTTTAGCTCTTGAGGGAAGCAAGGAGTTAGCTGCTACATATTTCCTTGAAAGAAGAGAGCTTGGTGCTATTAACATTGGTGGCGATGGTTTTGTTACAGTTGACGGCAAGGAATATGTTGTGAACAACGGAGATGCAATTTATGTTGGTATGGGAGCTAAAGAGATTTCTTTCTCTGCAAAAGATGCTTCAAACCCACCTAAGTTTTATGTAAACAGTGCTACTGCTCATAGAAACTATCCTACTGTTCTTATTAGCTATGATGATGCTAACCACAAGCCTTTAGGTTCTTTAGAGGATTGCAACAAAAGAACAATTAACCAATATATCCACGACGAAGTTTTTGCTAGACTTTCTCAAAGGGATGGCGTTGAATACGGCAGTTGTCAGTTAGCTATGGGTCTTACTAAGCTTGACGCTGGTTCTAACTGGAACACTATGCCTAGCCACACTCACGAAAGAAGAATGGAAGTTTATTTATACTTTGATATGGACGAAGACAATGTTGTTTTCCATATGATGGGCAAGCCAGATGAAACTAGACACATTGTTATGAGAAACGAAAGTGCTGTTATTTCTCCTAGCTGGTCTATTCACAGTGGTGTTGGAACTAAGGCATATACTTTCATTTGGGGTATGGTTGGCGAAAACAAAGATTATGACGACCAAGACTGGTTAAAAACTAGTGAATTAAGATAATTTATTTAAAGTGCTTATATTTTTATAGGCACTTTTTTTTATTTATTTTTTATAAATTTTTAGTTATAAAGAGGTTAAAAACTAGAAATATTAAGACAAAATGAATTTTTGTCAAAAAAATTGTTATATTTTCTTAATTAAAATGTTGACTTTTATGCTGTATGGTGATAAAATGTAAAAGTGAGTATTTGTAAAATGAAGTTGGAAGCCAGCAAAAAACTTTATTTTATGAAAGATTTTGTTTTGATAAATATTATAATATTTATCATAGATTTTAATTTTTTGCAAAATATATGTTATATATTTTGAGTTAGTGCCGAAAGGAGAAAAAAATGGAAAAAAAGAAAAACAACAATTTCCCTAAGCAAGAATTGACACTAACAAGTATTATAACTGGTATTATTTTAGCTTGTGTTTTTAGTGGTGCAAACGCTTACTTAGGTCTTAGAGTTGGTCTTACTGTATCAGCTTCTATTCCTGCAGCTGTTATTTCTATGGGTATTATTAGAGTTATTTTAAGAAGAAACTCTGTACTTGAAAACAATATAGTTCAAACAACTGGTTCTGCTGGTGAGTCAGTTGCTGCAGGTGCAATATTTACTTTACCTGCTCTTTTTATGTGGGCAAAGGAGTTTAATCAAGCTCCACCTTCTTTATTTGAAATATTTTTAATTGCTCTTTCTGGTGGTTTACTTGGTGTTATGTTTATGGTGCCTCTTAGACGAGCTCTTATTGTTAAAGAAAAGGATACTTTACCTTTCCCTGAGGGAAAAGCTTGTGCAGAAGTTTTACTTGCTGGAGAAGCTGGTGGTGAAGCTAGTAAAACAGTTTTTAAAGGTTTAGGAATATCTGCTCTTTATAAATTTGTTGCAGATGGTTTAAAGCTTTTCCCATCTGAATTGCAAAAAGATATTACTGCTTTTAAGGGTAGTGGTGTAGGTCTTTCTGCATTACCTGCTCTTGCTGGTGTTGGTTATATTTGCGGTTTTAAAATTTCTGCTTATATGTTTAGTGGTGGCTTATTAGCTTGGCTTGTAATTATGCCTCTTATATCTTTCTTTGCAGGCGATATGGTTATTGCTCCTGCTGAGGTTGCAATTAGCACTATGAGTTCAAGCGAGCTTTGGTCAACTTATATTAGATATATTGGCGCTGGTGCTGTTGCTGCTGGTGGTATTATAAGTCTTGTTAAGTCTATTCCGCTTATTGTTTCTACATTTGCTGGAACTATGAAGAGCTTTGGTGGCAAGACAGAAGTGAACACTGACCCTAAAGATACTGACCTTCCAACTTGGATTATTCTTGCGTCAGTAGTTGTTATTATGCTTATAATTTGGATTGTTCCTGCTGTTCCTGTGACTATTATTGGTGCACTTATGATAGTAGTGTTTGGTTTCTTCTTTACAGCAGTTTCATCTAGAATGGTTGGTCTTGTAGGTAGTTCAAACAACCCTGTTTCTGGTATGGCTATTGCTACTTTACTTATTTCAACTCTTATTTTAAAATTAACTGGCACTTCTGCTTACGAGGGTATGACTGGTGCTATCGCTATTGGTGCTGTTATTTGTATTACTGCTTCTATTGCTGGTGATACTTCTCAGGATTTAAAAACTGGTAATATTGTTGGAGCAACTCCTTTACGCCAGCAAATTGGTGAAGTTATTGGTGTTGTGGCGGCTTCTCTTGTTATTGGACTTGTTCTTTACCTTTTAAATAAGGCTTGGGGTTATGGTAGTGCTGAGCTTCCTGCTCCACAGGCTACTCTTATGAAGCTTGTTGTTGAAGGCGTTATGGGCGGTAACTTACCTTGGACTCTTGTTATTATTGGTGCTTTCATTGCAATTGCTGTTGAAATTGTAGGTATTCCTGTTTTACCATTCTGTATTGGTTTATACCTTCCATTTGGTATGAGTGCAGGTATTTTAGCTGGTGGTATTGTTAAGGCTATTTTTGAAAAGAAAAATGTTTCTAAAGAAGGCATTAACAAAGGTGTGCTTTACTGTTCAGGTCTTATTGCAGGCGAGGGTATTGTAGGTATTTTACTTGCTGTGACAGCTATTATTCCTGTTGCAGGTGTTACTCTTGCTGATGTAATTAACGTTTCTGGCAAGTTAAACCTTGGTAGCATTGGTACACTTGTTGTATTTATGCTTATTCTTATTAGTCTTTACAGATGTAAAAAAGTTGATTAATATTAATTTTAAAAGCTGACTTTGGTCAGCTTTTATTTTTGTAAATATTTGTAATAATTTATATTTACAATATGAAAAAAATTTGGTATAATAAAAATAATTTTAAAGAAAGTAGGGGATAATTATGTATTGTAAAAACTGCGGAACTTTTAACGAAGATAGTTCAATTTTTTGTTCAAACTGTGGTGAAAGTTTAAAAGAAGGAGTGTCATTAAGTAAAAATAATGGTTCAAACGCAAAACAAAATGTTAGAACAAGGCCAAATATTACTGAAAGAAGTATAGCTTTATATATAGTGTTAAGTGTGGTAACTTGTGGTCTTTTTGCGATTTACTGGATTTTTACTTTAAATGACGATATGAATCAAATTTCTGAAAGAGAAGCTTCAGGTGTTGTAGTTTTTCTTTTAATGATTATAACTTGTGGCATTTATGGTTTGTATTGGGCATATAAGTTAGGTCAAAGTATTGATAGTTATTATAATAATGGTGAGAGTAGAAGTGTCTTATATTTACTTCTTAGTGTATTTGGGCTTTCTATTATTACTTATGCTATTGCTCAAAACGATTTTAACAAAATTGCAAGAGGCAACTAATATTATTTAAAGGTTTTGAAAGTTGGAAAAAAGAGTTAAACTTTTAAAGGAAATTTTAATTTTTATTATAATTTTAGGTATATATTATATATTTGTTAGAGTTACTAATTTTTATATACCTTGTTTATTTAGGTTTTTTACGGGTTTTAAATGTCCTGGTTGTGGTATCAGCCATTTGCTGATTTACGCAAGCAAATTTGAGTTTGAAAAAGCTTATTTTGAAAACCAGCTTTTATTTTTCTTGATTCCTTTTTTAATTGTATTGTTAGGAATAAAAATTGTTTTTATGCCTAAATGGCTTGAAAAAAACAGTTTTGTTTTTAATTTTATTATGTGGGTATGTTGTTTTATGTTAATAGTTTTTGGTGTTATTAGAAATATTTCTTAAAAAGTGTTATAGGGCAATTTTTTAATTAAATAAATTTAATGGATATTTTTATAAATTAAAAAAATATATTATATAATTAATTTACAAGGAAAGAGGCTACAAATAGAAAAAGATTTAATGTGTAGTTTTATTATTTTATAAATATTTATAAAGAGTTCACCTTTTATTTGTTTTTAGAACTTATATAATTTATGTTTTAAAAACTTATTATAATTATGAATTTAGTACATATTATAGTATAGAGGTGATATTATGAATATTTATAAGAAGAAAAAAATAATAATTCTTGCAATAACTTCTATTGTTTGTATAGGTTTATTTAGTGCTTACATACCAATTATTAGAAGTCAAATAGCACAAAATTACACAATGGCAGCTTCAACTAACAAAAAATTGCCAATTTATTGTGTAGATACTAAGGGTAAACCGAAGATAGCTATTTCCTTTGATGCGGCTTGGGGTGCTGACGACACTCAAACACTTATTGACATTTTAGAGAAAAATGATGTTAAAGCTACATTCTTTTTATGTGGGTATTGGGTAGATAAATATCCTGAAGAAGTTAAAAAATTATATGAAGCTGGACACGAAATTGGAAACCATAGCAACACTCACCCTCACAGCAACCAATTAAGTTTAGAAGAAAACAAAAAGAATATTATGGATTGTCATAATAAAATAAAAGATTTGTTAGGAATTGATTCTGATGTGTATAGGCCACCTTTTGGCGAGTACAACAACACTGTTATTGATGCGGCAAATCAATGTGGTTATCACGTGATACAATGGGATATCGACAGCTTGGACTGGAAGGAGTATGGCGTTGAACACGAGGTTAATCAAGTTTTAAATCATAAAGCGTTGGGAAATGGTTCTATTATATTATTCCATAACGATGCAAAGTATACACCAGATGCACTTGATACCATAATTAAAGTGTTAAAAGAAAAGGGGTTTGAAATAGGCCCTGTTGGAGATTTAATTTACAAAGAAGATTATTATATGAACACAGAAGGAAGACAGTTTAAAAGAGAAGGTAGCACAGAAAACACAGAAACTACAACTGAAAACAGTAATAATTAGAAAAAAGCCCCATTTAATTGGGGCTTTTTATTATTTCTTTGAACAACAAGATTTTGGCATCACAAACTGTCTTTTTGAAGACATATAATCTTGAACTATTCTTAAAGCTTCACCAAAACGCTGGAAATGAACTATTTCTCTTTCTCGTAAGAATTTTAATGGTTCAAGAACGTCTACATCGTCTGTCATTTTCATTAAATATTCATAAGTTGACCTTGCTTTTTGTTCAGCAGCTAAGTCTTCGTAAAGGTTTGTTATAGGGTCACCTTTGGACTGTAAATATGATGCTGTAAAAGGTACTCCTCCAGGGTTTGATGGATAAATGCCTGTTCCGTGGTCTACATAATATTTATCAAAGCCAGCTTTTTTAATTTCTTCTACGTTAGCGTTTTCGCTTAATTGTAGACACATTGCACCTATCATTTCTAGGTGTGCTAATTCTTCTGTTGCAATATCATTTAAAATAGCAGTTGCTTCTTCAGTTACCATATCAAATTTTTGGCTGAAATATCTTAAAGAAGCTGCAAGCTCACCATCGGCACCACCAAATTGTAATACCATATATAAGTTAAAAATAGTAGTAAAAATCTAAGCTTTTATCATTTTTATTAAATACAATTTTATCAACTATTGATTTTAAAGCAGTATTTTTTGTGTTTAAGTCTATTTTATCATCTTTTAGAATTTCTAACACGTTAGCAATTTTTTTAATCATTATATCTTTATCAAACTTTCTTTTTTCAGGTAATTTAGTTTCTTTAAGTTCGTTCTCAATTTTTTCTTTTTCAATTTTATATTCGTTTATATCAAAAATTCCGTTTAAATATCCCTCTTTAAGTCTATTTAGGCGTTTGTTTAGGTTTTCGATTTTTTTCTTTATTATTTGGGTTTCATTTGTTTGAGTTTCTTTTATTTGT
>CALWSP010000007.1 GCA_944384235.1 uncultured Clostridia bacterium | reverse complement strand
AACAGGGTTAAAGTTGTCTTTTGCGTTGTTATATGTATTGTTCATCTTAGAAAAATCATAATTTATATTTGTAATTTTTGAGGTATATTCTTTAATAAGCTTTTTCTCCCAATTGTCTTTTACAAGCTCAATTAATTCGTTTGTTTTTTGAGTGTTTTTAGCTATTTCCTTTGTGTCCTCGCCTATAGAGCCAACATTTTTCCCAATGTCTCCTTCTTGGCCGTTAATGTTTAAATTGCCCTCATCAAATAAATAATCGTTCTTTATTTTATCATAATCAAATGTTTTGCCATCTTCAATTCCATCAAAATCAAATATTCCAGATATTTTGCTTGATATTCCGTCGCCAAATTCAGCTCCAGCCTTCCAAGCCTGACCATATTCAATTCTTTCCATCAAATTTGGAGCTTCCCTGCTAAATGTAATTGCATTTTCGTTTTTGCCCCAAGAAATAACCTTATCCTGTAAAGAATTAAGCTCGTCTGTCCATTTTGTGCCAAAAATAGCGTCAATAATTTTTGTAACAACCTTGCCTAAAGATAAAAACCAAGATATAATGTTTCCTATTAAGTTTGCAACAGCTCCGCCAAAGCTGTCAAACCCTCCATTAAATACATTTAACACCCATTCAATAATTCCTATCCAAGGTTCAACAAAACGCGTCCATAAAAATTGTATAATACTGTTAATTAAACCAGCAAACACATTCCATATATAAGCCCCTGCCACGGCAACAACACCACAAATAACACCAAAGGCTGAGTTTGCAACTCCAGTAAATTTTGCTATTGCGCCACACACAGCAAATATAATAGCAATTAAAGCAATAACTGCAATAATTATAAAAGAAATTGGGCAAGCAAGTAATGCAGCGTTTAATCCTTTTTGAGCAACTGTCATAGCAAATATAGATGTAGCTTCTGCAAAGCCACATATAGTTTTTATAATAAGACTAGCTATGCTTTTCAACGTTGTAAGCCAAGCAATTCCCATTGTTGCGTTATATACAATAAGTGCTGTAATAACGCCATATATAACATATTGCAGCCAAGACCAATTGTTAGCAATAAAGCCTGCAAATTTAGCTATTACATTAAAAACATTAACTACTAAATTTGACACCATTGCTAAGGCAAATACTACACCACTTGCAAAAACTTGCAAAAATTTACTATTTGCAAGCTCATTTAATTTAACAAAAATAGGATCAAAAAACATAGTAACATTATTTATAAACCCAACCCATAGCTGTTCCCAAGTAACAGGCATTTGTTCAAATTTAGAGTTTATATCATCACAAATAGCAAACAATGAATTCTTAATTATATCTGCTGTAATAACACCTTCTGAACTTAATTCCTCTAATTCACCTTTACTAACACCCATATGTTCGGCTATTGCGTCAGCCACCATAGGAACATTTTCCATAATTGAACAAAACCCCTCGCCTTCTAACGTTCCATCTGCCATAGCTTGTGTAATCTGAGCCATAACAGCTTCAACTCCCTGAGCAGATGTTCCAGAATTTACAAAACTTTTGTTTAATAGTTCTGTAAAGCCAACTATCTCGTCGTTAGATTTAAAGGCGTTAGAAGCTTGATTTCCTAAATTTAAAATTGAATCTAATGTTGTTTGATAAGATGTTCTACTTCTTTGAGCTGACGCCATTATTTTGCTCTCAAGTTCGTCCACACCACTTCCGTCAGCAATTAAACTAAGCCTTGCCTTTGTTTTAATTGTTGTGTCAGATAGGTCTAACACTTTTTTAACATTGTCTTTTAAACCATTATACACGCCACCTAGTTTTGATATAACTTTGCTCCAATTTGTAGCAGATTTAGCGTTTTTTTGGCTATCTTCCTCTATTTCTTCTAATCTACTTTCGGTTTCTCTAAGCTCTGCGTTTACAACGTTTATATTTTGCATAACATTAACTATTGACGTATTGTTAAAAGTTACATTCATTGTGTTGTTAATTCTTTCAATGTTGTTTATTAAAACATTTATAGATGAATTAATGTCTTTAAAAGACCCTGACACTGTATCGTTTAATTCTATACTATCGCCTATAGACATTGCCATTTTGCTCCCCCCTTTCTTTATTTAGCCTTGTCTAATGCTGATTTTTCTTCTTTTTCATATTTGTCTATTGAAGCAAATATAAAAGCAAGCTCACGCTTATTTTTCTTCAAAACATCAGAAGGTGACCACCCAAACTTTACAAAACAATAATAAGCTATAAAAGCTAGGTAGTCCCCTTCTTCAATTAGTTTTTTGCTTCTTCTACATCTTCTTCAAAGCTTTTAAAGCCGTTTACTTTTAAAAGATAGTCTAAAAGGCTGTAATATTCGCCAGCGTTGTCAAATAACTTTGTAATTAAATCTTCCGGCTTTTTCACGCCATAGCTGTCTTGTAGTTCAACACTGTTTAAATTAGGCTCCACAACAGATTTGCACACAAACTTTTTGTTAAACAAAATGTTGTTAAATTTTGTTTTGCCCTTGTCAGCAAAATTAATAGAGGTGCATTCGTCCCTTAAACTTTCATATTCATCAATGCTAAGCTTTTTAAACTTCCAAGCAACGCCGTTTCCCTTTTCGTCTTTAAATTTCTTTGTTGCCACATATTCAAATGTTTCTTCTGCCTTTTTTCCTTCGTTTAAAAAAATCTTTAAATCCATTGTCCCTTTTTTCCTTTCTCTCTCTTTTCTCTAAATTATAACATTCCGTCTAAGCTGTTAAACTCTTTTGTTATATCCCAGTTTTCAAAAGTAAAATTAATTTCATCGCTTAAATAATCTCCATCAGCGTCAAAATGTGCTAATGTCGCACCATCAAGGTTGCAGTCATATAACATAATTTCTTGCTTTCCAGCTGCAGAACTTGGGTCGTCGTTTATAACTTGTATATCAAAATATAAATCCTCGCCAGTGTCTTTGTAGTGTGCCATAAGCTTGTTAAAAATACTTGTGTTAAAGTGAAACTTGGCCTTTCCTGTGTATTTCATACTGCCTGCCTTGTTTCCTTTTGAAACCTTTCCAAGAATAGGCACTTCAATTTTGTTTTTCTCCGCTTTGGCCTCTAAATTAATAGCCTGCATAAAATTGTATCTGTTATCATCTATAGTAACATAACATTCAGCTAATCTAGCGTTAACTGTATCTTTAGCATTTAACTTTGCATTTGACATTTTATTCCTCCTTTAACTTATCCAACAATAACTGTCATATATAATTTGTTCATTGCATTTACAACTGTAATACAATCCATAACAACAACACTGCCCTTAGTGTCGCCTTTTTCAACCACTATATCGTCATTAACAAAGTCCTCTATGGCTCTAATGTCCATTAACTTGTTATGGTGTCTAATAATATCTTTTCTAAAGCTTGACCTTCCAGCTTCGTCGTTTTGCACCTTTCCTAAATACCTAGTGTTAAAAATGTTTGCAATGTCGTTTGCAATTTGGTCGCAAACTCTAATAGTTTGGTTGTCTTTAAATATTTCGCCTTTATCTTCGCTAACTTCAACTAACGAATTAATATCAAGTAAAACTCTAACATCTTCCCCCACTTTGTGTAAAGAAAAATACCCGCCATTAATAAATTTTTCTAACTCAACTTGTGTGTGGTTTAATTTATTAAAAATCTCCAGTTCGCCGTCATAAATTTTGTTTGTTAAAGTTTTATTAACTGAACAGCCAGCAATAGCGCCACAAACCCAAGGAAGAACTTCATCTAAGTTGTCCATAACTTTAATAACGCCTTCATAGTTAGGGTTGTTAGCCTTGCTTGTCACAACACTTTGATATTTTAAACCAATCTCGTCTCTCATTCGCTTTGTCCACTGAACAACAAGGTCCTCGCTAGATCCACAAGTTGTAACTGCATTTAAGCTCATACCTTCTATTTTGCTTAAAAAATCTTGAACACTTTCGCCGCTTATACTTCCGTTTTTGCCACCTGTTAAATTTAAACCAGCTGTTGTAGCTAAGTTTGCGCCAGCTTTAAAAACAACAAATTCGTTTGGCTTTAACTCTTCTGAGCTGCTAACAGTTTGAATGTCAACTAATATGCTCCCTAAATATGTTAAAACGTCAAACTTAGCCTCTTCATCAACATTGTTTTGTATAACAATTTTAATGTCGTTTCCTCTCTGGCCAAACTTTGTAGCTAAACAATATGTGTTGCTGGCTTTTGCAGCCCCGTTAGTGTTTATTGCCTTGTAAACTAAATTTTTTCCGTTTTTAAAAAACTCCCTTGCAAAAACAACTTCTTCATCATCATATCCAAAACCAAATAAAATCAAACTATCTCTTTGAAACTCAGTTCTAGTAATGCTGTGTATTTCTTCGTCAAACCAGCTTAACGAACAAGCAATTGCACCTGCTCCCCTCTCACCAAACACATTTGAAATGTTGTTTCTGCTAACAAAATTTAAATATGTACCTGGTAATATTTTGTTTTGTGTAGTAAATGTGCCTCCACCTAACATCTAAATAACCTCCTTAAAACTTTTCTTTCAAAAACTTATCCACTGCCTTTTTACACTCATCAATTGTGTAATATTTGTCATCATCTAACACAACAGCAATAATGTCTTTGTAGTCAATAAAAATGTTTGCGTTTTTTAATTGCTTTTTACTGTATTTTTTCTCTTTGCTTTTTTCCATAAATTAACTCCCTTAAAAATATATTTTTTCTTTTAATTTTTCCATCTCTTCTTTTTCCTCTTGCCTATAGTAAAAATATTCATATTTAACATTAAATAAAATGCCACCCTTTGTGTTTTCCACATTTTTATCAATGCCATTAATTAAATTTCCATCTACATCAATCATATCTGTTGCGTTGTATAGACCTTGTAATATTTCATTCACTTCTTTGTTAGTAGCCTTTTCATCTTCTGGAACAAACTCAACACAAACTTCAACACTAACTTTATAACGCTTGCCCCTAAAAAGCTTGTCATCATAATTTTTACAGTAAATAAAAAAACAAGGCTTTTTTAACCCTTGCTCAAACTTTTCAGTATATATGGTGTATTCCTTTTCCTTGTTTTCGCAAAATTTGTCTATGTTTTTTGCAACTTCGTTTATAACCTTGTCAATCACTTCACCACTCCTTTTTGTTTTTTCCATCAAAACTTAAATTTTCAAATTTTTCTTTTTCTCATCTTCACTCTCCCTTTCTTAAAACATTTAAGCCCCTGCCTTTGCAAGAGCTTAAAATGTTTTAATTCCCAGTTATACTACTTTATCATAATAACACATAATAATGTTATATAGTGTTCAATAATATAGTTTTGTAAAATTCCTCTAAAGCTAATTTATGCACTTTTCTTATGTACCCAAAACTGTAGCTCATCTCCTCAGCTATTTCTTCTAGCCTTTTAAACTCAACATACCTTTTGTATAAAAACTCAACATATAAAGAATTTTTTAACATCTGAATTTCAGCTATAATCTTGTGCTTTTCATAAATAAAAGATTCTATCTCTTTGTTAATAACTTTCTCTAAATAGTCAATTTTAGCAATAATTTTAACAAAACCAGCGTCTTTGTCTTTGCTTTTTCCTTTAACTTTTTCAACTTCTGCCTTAGCTTGAGAAATATATAAACTCTCCTTTAAACTTTGAAGCTCGGTAAGCTTCTGGTTAATTTTAATATCTAAATCTTTTAGTTTTAATAAATACTCTCTAGCTGTCATAACTACCCTTCCATCTTTTTTTATTTTAGAAATTGCCCTTTCGCTTTAATATTTCGTCAATTTCCTCTTTGCTGTAAATTTTTTGCTTGTAGCTGTTAAATGTTCCTTTAGGTGAAAATATGCTACTTTTTTCGTTGTTAACCTTTTGCTGGTCTTGTTTGTGCCAGTTTCTAACTCTCGCCTTCCAGTCATACACCACACTTCCATTAACTCTCCAGCCAATTGAATTGTAATGATTTACAAACCTTTCACAGTCAATTTTTATTCCTGCCCCATTGCAGTACTTTGTAACTTCGCTAACTGTAGGAGGAGTAAAAGAAAAACACCCCTCTGTTCCTGCTTTATATTCCTCGTAATCGTGTTTATACACACTCTCTTTTTTTTCATTTTTACATTCTTTATCATTCTTTACATTCTTGTTAGATGTTATCTGCCTGCCATCTGCCTGTTCTTTGCCTGCTATCTGCCTGTTAGTTTGCCTGTTCTCTTCTTCGTTAAAACCTTGGTAAACTTCCCAGTTTACTATGCTTATAAGCCTGTTTTTGTTTGTTGATTTGTCTGTTAAAAAACCTAGTTTTTCAAACCTTGCTAAGGCAGTTCTTATCTTTTGTGTTGTAATGCTTTTGCAATTGCACTTTTCTGCAATTTTTGGCAAAGAAGTAATAAATTGCCCCACCTTAACCTCGTAAGGTTTCCCCTGCCATTCCCACTTTTTAGGCTTGTGGTTAGCCATACACATCAAAGTAATTAATATAACTCTTTGCTCAGGTGTGCTGTTTAGCCATATAGGTTTGTCAATAAGTTCTCTATAAAGCTTTATCCAACCTCTCTCATTCATAATTCAAACCAAACCCTCCTTCTTTTAATGCGGAATGTTTTTAATCCCTCTTCTATTGTGCTTAAACTGATTTTTAATCTTTTTCCCTTTTCTATTTAACTCAACAGCTTGTCCCAACATACAGCCCCTAGGCTGTAAAATGTTCAAACCTCTTAAAAACTTCCTCCCTAATATCTTCTGGGTAGTTTTCAAGCTCTTTTAACATCATTTTTGCTTTAAGCCTGCAATATATTTTGCTAAGCTTTTCAAGGTTTTCAGGTTCTGAATTTGTGCCTAACTTAATTATAAAAGGTTCCCTTTCTCTCTTTCCCATTTTTTCTCACCTCCATTTAATATATTAAAATTAAACTTTGTCTAATTACACTTTTAAAGCCCCTATGTTCAAAAAAATTAAACTTTAGGTGTAAAAAAATATAAAGAAATTTCGTTTTCATCAATATCTAACATTTTTGCTATTGTAGCTATGTCGTCAGTTGAAAACCTAACTTTGTTGTTCATTTTCAAGGAAAATGTGTTTCTTGAAACGCCAAAATGCTTGGCAAACGCCCCTTGACTTCCAAATTTTTCAACAATTCTCCCTTTTAATTTGTCGTAATTAAATGCCATTTTTTTTATACTCCTTTTCTAAATTCAAGCTAAGTTTAACATTTTTAAACCACATTGTCAATAGCAAATGTTAATTTTTTTAAACTTTTTTGTTGACAAGTTTAATTTTTTATATTAATATTGTAATGAAAGGAGCAATAAAAATGACTTCAAATAAAAACGAACTAAAAAATAGGCTGAGAGAAGCTTTAAATGTTAGAAATTTAAAACCAATTGAACTTTCAGAAAAAACTAACATTCCTAAATCAGCCATAAGCCAATATCTTTCAGGCTATGCAAAACCAAAACAAGATAGAGTTTTTTTAATATCTCAAGCTTTAAATGTCAATGAAGCCTGGCTAATGGGCTATGATGTTCCAATGGAGAAAAACTCTTTTAATAATAAAAGTTTAGATTTTTCAAAATTTAACAACATATCCTCTGTAAAAACACAAAAGCTCCCTCTTTTAGGTGAAATAGCCTGCGGCGAGCCAATTTTCGCTAGTGAAGATAGAGAAAGCTACATTCAAGTTGGAACAAACATAAAAGCAGATTTTTGCCTTAGAGCAAAAGGAGATAGTATGGTAGGGGCAAGAATAATGGACGGAGATATTGTCTTCATAAAAAGCCAGTCTATGGTAGAAAATGGCGAAATAGCAGCCGTAGTAATAAATAACGAAGCCACATTAAAAAGAGTTGCATACTATAAAGATAAAAACACACTTATATTAAAAGCTGAAAACCCTAAATATGAAGATTTTGTTTTCATAGGTGAAGAACTAAATAATATAGTAATTTTAGGCAAAGCTGTTGCCTTTCAAAGTAATTTATAAAAAAACTCCCCCTGCATAAGCAAGGGGAGAATAAAACAAGCTACCAACTTGTTTTTAAATAAACCTTTAAGGGGTCTTAAAGATATAATAAATAACCAAAACCATTATATCACACTTTTAAGCACCCTTCAAGGTGTTATTTTTGTACAATTTTTTAATATAATAAACAAAGGAGTGGTATAATGAACAATCTTAAAATCGCAATATACGCACGAAAAAGCGTAAGCACAGAAAAAGGAGAGTCCATCTCAAACCAAATTGAAACTTGTAAAAACTACGCAAAAACAGTCTTAAACGCAGACCCTTCCCAACTTGTTGTCTATCAAGACGATGGCTTTTCCGGAAAAAATATGGCAAGGCCACAGTTTCAAAAAATGCTTTCAGACATTGAGCTTGGAGAATATAGCCACATAATCTGCTACCGCCTTGACCGAATAAGCAGAAGCGTGGCAGATTTTTCAGGCCTAGTAAAAGAACTTCAAAACATAAATGTGCACTTCATTTCTGTAAAAGAACAGTTTGACACCTCCTCCCCAACTAGCAAAGCAATGATGTATATTTCCGCCGTCTTTGCTGAAATGGAGCGAGAAACAATTAGAGAGCGTGTAATAGACAATATGACAGCCTTAACTGCCACAGGCCGTTTTTTAGGCGGAAAAGCTCCTGATGGCTATATAAAAGAAAAAGTAGAGGTAGTTGACAACACAGGAAAGAAAAAAAGCCATAATATCCTAACAATAAATAAAGATAGAGCAGAACAAATACAAGATATCTTCCAAAAATACCTTGACTGGCAAAGCATAAAAAAAATCGAAAGCTACTACTCACAACACGGAGTCTATAACCACACAGGCCACCAATATAGGTGCGTAAGCCTTAGAAGAATACTCACAAACCCTTGCTACTGCACTGCCGATGAAACAGCATATAACTACTTTAATGAGCTAGGCTGTAAAATAATGATGCCTAAAGAAACCTTTAACGGCAAATATGGAATAACAGCCTATATGCGCCATAAAATGACAATAAATAAACAAAATAAAAAACAAGTAGTAGACCAGCCTCCAAACCAATGGATAATATATGTGGGCTATCATAAGCCTCTTGTAAGCTCTTCAGACTACATTAAAACACAAAACATAATAAACCAACGCCGTTCTTTGTCAATTAGAAAACCAATAGGAACTCACGGCATACTCTCAGGAATGTTAAGGTGTGGAAACTGTGGAGATTATATGCGCCCCTCAAATGTTGCCCTTGATAAAAACGGGGCTTATAACGGCAAAAGGTTTTATTATATATGTGAAAATAAAAGCGTGTCCGCCCGCCATAACTGTAACATTAAAAACATTAGAGGAGATAAATTCGACCTTGAAATAATAGAAAAAATAGAAAATTTGCTAAATAATGACTTTGAAATAATAAATAACTTTAATAGCCTTAAAAAAACTAAATTAAAAATAAATAAAGACGTTGAAACAACAAAAAGAGTCCTTAAAGCTGAAATATCTAAAAAACAACAAGCAATAAGCTCTCTAATTCTTAAACTCTCCTCCGCCGATGATACACTACAAAAATATATCTCAAAACAAGTAAATGAACTTGATAACGAAATTCAAACCCTTAATGTTAAACTAAAAAATATTGTTGATAAAGAAAATATAAATATTAAAGAAAAAATAGAACTAGAACGAATAAATACCGTAATAAATAATATAAAAAATGGTGGCCTTCGCCACGAAATAAAAAAACCTGAAGATATGCTCGTCATACGAAACACCCTAAAAGATATTATATCCTCTGTTGTGTGGAATGGAAAAGAAGCTACTGTTAACTTTAAAAAACTTTAATTGCACCCAATTTACCATTTCAATACATATCTAACTCGTTACGACCAATCCTACACCCCAAACAGAACAATATACGAAAACATAAGCACAATAGTTGATGAAATGTTTGTAAACTACATTAGGCGAATTGGCCAAAAACAGCCACTTTTTGCTCAATATTGTGATGGAAGAAAAGTTTCTTGCCCAGGTTTGATGACCCAATGGGGAAGCGAAGAACTAGCTCAACAAGGCTATTCAGCCATAGACATTTTACGCTATTTTTATGGAGATGACATCTTTCTAGACACAGCTTATAGAGTTCAAGGCGTGCCAATAAGCTACCCTGGAGAGCCTCTTTTAGTTGGCTCTAGAGGCGAAGATGTTAGAGTAATACAGTCCCAGTTAAACACAATTTCAAACACCTACCAAGCCATTCCAAAACTAAGAATAGACGGAATTTTTGGCGAGGCAACAAGAGAAGCGGTTAAAACATTCCAGTCCATTTTCAACTTGCCAGAAACAGGGGTTGTAGACTTGGCCACTTGGTACCAAATTTCTCAAATATATGTAGCAGTTGAGCAGTTAGCTGAACTTTAAATAAAAAAATCTCACAGTTTTTCTGTGAGATTTTTTTGCTACCTGCTTTTAATTAAGTTAATTGCCTCAAGAGCAGCTCTTTGCTCTGCCTCTTTCTTGCTTTTTCCGTTGCCTTTTCCTAAAATAAAGCCTCTGTGGTGAACCTCCACTTCAAACAACTTGCAGTGGGCAGGGCCACTTTCCCCAATAATTTTGTATTCAATTGGCTCTTGGCTTTTTTTCTGAATAATTTCTTGTAAAGTAGTTTTAGCATCTAAAATAGTAACAGTGCTAGACATATTCTCAATTTCATCTTCTAAAAGCTCTAAAATAAAGCTTCTAGCCTCGCCAATTCCGCCATCTAAATAAATAGCCCCAATAATAGACTCAACAGCGTCAGCAATTATAGAGTTTCTTTCTCTTCCCCCAGTGTTTTCTTCGCCTTTTCCAAGCCTTAACTCCTTGTTAATTCCAAGCTCACGCCCTTTTTTGCTAAGCATATTTTCGCAAACAACACTGGCTCTTAACTTAGTTAGCTTTCCCTCAGGCCAGCTTTCAAACTTTTTGTAAATATATTCGCCAACAACAAACCCTAAAATAGCATCGCCTAAAAATTCAAGCCTTTCGTTGCACTTAACGCCTTGGTTTTTATGTTCGTTTGCATAAGAGCTGTGAGAAAGAGCAGTATATAACAAATTTTTGTCTTTAAACTTATATTTTAGTTCCATAATACCTCCAAAAAAATAAATACATTAGCTTAACCCTTCTCAACCCTAAGCTAATATATTTAACACAAATTATGCCGTAGCTTTAAGCTACGGCATATTAAATATATATTATTCCTGAGCAGCCTTAATGCAAGCAACAACATCAGCAACAGTCTTGATGTTAGAAGACTCATCGTTATCAAACTCTACTTCAAATTCTTCTTCTAAAGTGTTGATAACCTGGAATAAATCTAAAGAATCAGCGTCTAATTCCTCAAAGCTAGTTTCAAGAGTGATTTCAGATTCATCTCTACCTAATTCCTCAGCAATAATTGCAATAATCTTTTCTTCCATTATTAAATCCTCCTTTATTAAATTCAAACAACAAAAAATTGCTTGTTTATTATACTATACTAGATATTCTAAAATTTTACAAGTATAATTTTTAAATTTTAATAAAAAATTTGTTTATTAATTCGACACTAGTTTAAACCCTCAGAAATTTTGCTAACCATATCAGCGTCAATAAACTTTTCACATTGCTTAATAGCCCCAACAATAGCGTTAGCCTTGGAACTTCCGTGAGCTTTCACAACAAGGCCTTTAAGCCCTAAAAACGGAGCTCCGCCAATGTCGTCATAATCAAAAAATTCGTCTTTAACCTTTTTAAAAGCAGGCTTAGCAATTAAAGCACCAATTTTGCTTCTAAGAGAAGATAATAACGCCCTTTGCAAAATTTTAAGAACAGTTTTGCCAAGGCCTTCCATAACCTTTAAAATAACATTTCCAACAAATGCGTCGCAAACTATAACATCAACATTTCCCAAAGTTATGTCCCTAGCCTCAACATTTCCCACAAAATTAATGTTTTTAGCATCTTCAAGGAGAGAATATGCCTCTTTAACAAGAGCGTTGCCCTTTTCTCTTTCGCTGCCAATGTTCACAAGCCCAACACTAGGCTTTTCTTTTCCAAGAACATTTTCAAAGTAAATAGAACCCATTTGAGCATACTGAAGCAAATACTCAGCCTTAGCATCTACATTAGCACCAGAGTCAAGCATAAGTACCCTGTTTTTTTCGCTAGGAAGCATAGTAGCTAAAGCTGGCCTTTTAACGCCTTTAATTCTGCCTACAATAATTGTAGCCCCAGTTAATAAAGCTCCAGTGTTTCCAGCTGAAACAAGGGCAAGAGCCTTTTCTTCCTTAACTAAGTTAAGGCCAACAACCATTGAAGAATTTTTCTTGTTTTTAATAGCGTCAGTTGGGTTGTCGCAGTTTTCAACAACTTCCCTTGCGTCTATAACTTCAATCTTGCTTTCATCATATTTATATTTTTTTAGCTCGTTTAAAATAACTTCTTCCTTGCCTACTAAAGCCAGTTTGTATTTAACAGACTTTGAGGCTTCAACAACGCCTTTAACAACTTCAAAAGGTGCGTTATCTCCACCCATTGCGTCAATAGCAATTCTCTTTAAATCCATCTCCATTCTCCAATCTATAAAATCTTTAAACCATTATACCAAAGTAGCATAAATTAATCAACGCCTTTTCTAAAATCACTTAATAAGCTCGTATATGCCTTTGTAATAATTGGCATAAATGCTGTTTTTTCTCCAAACAAAAGTAAAGTTGTAGCTTAAATTAAAGTTTTTAATTTCAATTTCAAAAAGCTTCTTCTCTTTAATTTCCTTTTCAACAGCCCTTTTGTACATAAAGGAAATGCCCATTCCCTGAGCCACCATTTTTTTAATAGCCTGAATGTTGTTAATTTCAATTTTCCCTTTAAAATCGTCAATGTTCATATTGTGGGAGGCTAAAATGTTCTCAAAAATAGCCCTTGTGCCAGAGCCAACCTCTCTTAAAATGATAGTTTCGTTTAAAAGCTCTTCAATTGAATTAACTTCCATTTCTTTGTTGGCAACAGCCACATACTTGTCCTCGTCGTAAGTTATGTAGTCATACTCCCTTTTCTCAAAATACCCCTCAACAAGAGCAAAGTCCACATTCCCGTTGTTAATTTCCTCAAGCAAACTGTTGGTGTTGTCCACTCTAATGCAAATGTCGTTTGCACGCATAGCAAGTTTTTTAAGCTTGTAAGGAATAACATACTCCCCAACAGTTAAAGTAACACCAAAAGAAATTTTCTTTTCTTCTCTTTTAATAAGCCCTAGAGTATCTTTTAAATGTATACTGTCGTGTAACATAGTTGTGCTGGCATTTAAAAGAATTTGCCCCTCCTTAGTTAGGCTCATTTTTTTGCCGTTAAAAAGAAATAGCTTAGTGTTGTAAAAGTCCTCAATGTATTTAATGTGCTGGGAAACAGCAGGTTGAGTAATGTTAAGTTCTTCGGCCGCCTTTGTAAAACTCATATTTTTAGCAACAGACAAAAAAGTTAAAATTCTGTAATCT
Source organism: uncultured Clostridia bacterium (assembly GCA_944384235.1). GTDB lineage: Bacteria > Bacillota > Clostridia > Lachnospirales > CAG-274 > Gallispira. The sequence continues at coordinate 16,681 of CALWSP010000007.1, read as the reverse complement.
AGCATATATACTCCTTTATAATTTAAATTTATATTTAAATAAATTATTATAATTTTACTTTATCTAAAATTTATGGTATCATATTTTAAAAAAATTGTAAATAAAAAGGAGCAAAAAAATGAACAATGTCAAAAAAACAGTTTTTATCTTGCCTAATCTTTTAAAAGAATATCTAGGCGTTTTTTTATGTGTTTTAGTTGCAGTTTTGGCAACTTTTTTAGGTAACAAGTTTAAAATAATAGGCGGTCCAGTTTTTGCCATTTTGCTTGGCATAATTCTCTCCCCTTTTTTAAAGGATAAAACAAAGCTTGAAAAAGGCCTTAAATTCACATCTAAAAAAGTTTTGCAATACGCCGTAATACTTTTAGGCTTTGGCCTAAATTTAAACACAGTGGCAAAAGTTGGCTTAAACTCTTTGCCAATAATCCTTTCAACAATAACAACGTCTTTAGTTCTTGCTTTCTTCCTTTGTAAAGCACTAAAAGTTGAATCTAACATTTCAATTTTAATTGGTGTTGGCTCTTCAATTTGCGGCGGCTCAGCCATTGCAGCAACAGCACCAGTAATAAAGGCTAAAGATTCAGAAGTTGCTCAAGCAATTTCAGTAATCTTCCTTTTTAATGTAATAGCAGCACTTCTTTTCCCAACGCTAGGCCAAGTAATAGGCTTAAGCGATGGTGGCTTTGCTCTTTTTGCTGGCTCAGCAGTGAACGACACATCTTCTGTAACAGCAACAGCCTCAGCTTGGGAGGGAATAACAGGAGCAACAACAGTTTTAGATAACGCTACAATAGTTAAACTAACAAGAACAATAGCAATAATTCCAATAACACTAGTTTTAGCTTTTTATAAATCAAAAAAAGAGAAAAATAAAGACACATCTTTTAGCATTAAAAAAATATTCCCTTTTTTCATTCTCTACTTTATTTTGGCTTCTCTTATAACAACTGTTTCAACAACATTTTTTAATGTAGATGAAAGCTTTTTTGCTGTTTTTAAAACACTAAGCAAATTTTTCATTGTAATGGCAATGTCAGCAATAGGAATAAACACAAATTTAGTTAAACTAATTAAAACTGGTGGCAAACCTATTTTTATGGGCTTTTGTTGTTGGGTAGGAATAACAACAGTTTGTTTATTAATGCAAAAAATGTTAAATTTATTTTAAAAAAAAGACACTTGCGTGTCTTTTTTTTATATATCAAAGCCTATTTAAAAAAGTTTATGGGTTTCAGGGGGAATAAATTATAGGCTTTAATAGTCAATTAAATTTGTTTAAAAAACATATTTCTCTAAAGTTTTTCTAACTGCACCCTTGCCAGAAATAAGCTCAACAAACATTTCTTCAATCTTCTCGCCAATTCCAGCTTCGTAAAGGTCCACGCCAAATATGTTTTTGTTAGCCAAAATGCTCTTAAGCTGGCCCTTGTAAGAACTTTCATCGCCAACTTTAATTCCCTCTAACTTGCTAGTTAATTCTTCAAGCATAGGGTCGCTAGAAAGCTCAAACTTGTTGCCCTCGTCGTCAACACCTAAAAGGTATCTGCACCAGCCAGCAATAGCAAGAGGAATGCAAACAAGCTTTTTAGCGTCGCCATATTCTTTAATGTAGCTCTTAATAGTTTCGCCGTATCTAATTCCAACTTTCTGAGAAGTGTCAGTTGCAATTCTCTGAGGAGCGTCAGGCATAAATGGGTTAGTCATTCTCTCGTTTAAAACTTCGTCAACAAAGTCTTTAGGCGATAAAATCTTAGGGTCAACAACAACAGGCATACCCTCAACTAAACCAATTTTTTCAACTAAAGCTCTTAAAGCCTTGTCTTTCATTTCAGCAGAAATAAGGTCGTAGCCAAGAACACAGCCATAAACAGCTAAAGCAGTGTGTAAAGGGTTTAAACAAGTTGTAACTTTCATTCTTTCAACGTTGTTCACAGTGTCCCTGTCTGTCATATAAACTCCGCCAACTTCAAGCTTAACTCTTCCGTTAGGGAACTTGTCTTCAATAACTAAATACTGAGGCCCCTCAGCGTTAACAAAAGGAGCAATGTAAGTGTTTTTGCTAGTAACAACAATGTCCATCTTTTCAACGCCACACTTAGCTAAGTCCTCTTTAACAATTTCAGCAGGTCTAGGAGTAATTTTGTCAATCATAGACCAAGGGAAAGAAACCTTGCTTTCATCTTCAAGGTAAGAAACAAAATCTTCAGAAACAAAGCCCTTTTCAGCCCATTTTTTCGCCATAGTAACAACAGAAGCTTTTAACTTCTCGCCGTTGTGGGAGCAGTTGTCCATAGAAACAACAGCAATAGGAGCTTTGTTCTTTAAAAACCTAGCGTTTAATAAAGCACAAACAACAGCCATAGCAGAAGTTGCCTTTTCAGGTCCGTTGTCAATGTCAGCCTGAATAAATGGGAAAAAATCGCCGTTAGCACCACTTAAAGCATATCCCTTTTCAGTAATAGTGAAAGAAACCATCTGTAAAGTTTCGTTTTCAAAAATTTCTTTAAGCCTTTCAAAATCAGAGCTAGTTTTTAAAGCCTCAGCTAAAGAGCCATAAACCTCTTTTTCTGTCTTTCCATCAGACTTTAAAGTAACAGCTAAAACAAGGTTGTCATAAGGCTTGTAAATTTTGTCAACAACATCAAAGTCAAAGCTTTCAACGCAAACAATGCCAGTGTCCATCTTGCCTTCTTCAATTAACTTGTTAGCAATGCCACCAATAAAAATTCTAAAAATATTTCCAGCACCAAAGTGAACCCAAGTAGGTGCTTTTTTAGTGTTTTCAACAATCTTTTCAACATCATAGCTTGGAATTTTAATTCCAGCGTTTTCCCAAGCTTTTCTGTCTTTTAAACCTTGTATGCTTAATTGCATAAAATCACTCCTTTAAAATTAGTGTTTAGACTCTTTGTCAATAGCCTCCCAAAGACCTTCTAAATAGCAAGCACCCATAGCTCTGTCGTAAAGGCCATAGCCTGGCATAGCAACTTCGTCCCAAACCATTCTACCGTGGTCAGGCCTAATTATGCCGTCAAAACCTGTGTTATATAAAGCTTTAACAATGGCGTGCATATCCATAGAACCGTCAGAAGATAAATGAGCAGCTTCCTCAAAGTCGCCTTCAAAATTATATTTAAGGTTTCTAATATGGGCAAAAGGAATACGGCCTTTAGCAGCTTCAATAATGCCAACAATGTCGTTTTTAGGGTTAGAGCCTAAAGAGCCAGTGCAAAGAGTAATTCCGTTGTAGTCTTTGTCTACAGCCTTTAAAAGCTTAACAACCTGCTCTTTGTTAGTCACAATTCTAGGTAAGCCAAAAATAGGCCAAGCAGGGTCGTCAGGGTGAATACCCATTTTAATGTCATACTTTTGACAAACATCTCCAATAGCCTCAAGGAAATAAACAAGGTTGTCAAAAAGTTTGTTTTCATCAACGTCTTTGTAGGCCTCAAAAAGCTCTTTAAGCCTAGAAAGCCTTTCAGGCTCCCAGCCAGGCATAACAAAGCCGTTAGACATTTTGTCAATAGACTCTTTCATATTTTGTGGGTCAATTTTGTCCACAATTTCTTGGTTGTATGCTAAAACAGTTGAACCATCTTCTCTAACTCTAGCAAGGTCAGTTCTAGTCCAGTCAAAAACAGGCATAAAGTTGTAGCAAACCATATGAATGTCAGCTTTGCCTAAATTTTCGAGGGTTGTGATGTAGTTAGCAATATGCTCATCTCTTTTTTCTGTGCCAATTTTAATGTCGTCAGAAATGTTGACAGACTCAATGCCCATAATTTTAAGGCCACTTGCTTCAACAGTGTTTTTAAGCTCCATTATTTCTTCAAAAGTCCAAACCTCTCCAGGCTGTTTGCCCATAAGAGTTGTAACAACGCCTTTAACACCAGGCACTTGTCTAATTTTTTCAAGAGATACAGCGTCATAACCAGGGCCGTACCAACGCAAAGTCATTTCCATATTATAATAACCTCCTTAAAGATTTTCATTCAAAATCTTTATATTAATATTTTATCATATTCCACTTAAAAGTGAAGTCTTTTTTTATTAAGTTTTTCTTTTTTTCCACCTTTTTATCCAATAAACCAGCTAGATGGAACTGTAACAATTGCTGGGAAAATAATCATAAGAAGTAAAATAGCAATTTCAGCTAAAAGGAAGGGCCAAACAGCCTTAACCATTCTTTCCATATTAATTTTTCCAGCACCACAAGCAACGTTTAAAACAGTTCCAACAGGTGGAGTTAAAAGGCCAAACACAGTTGTAATAATAAACACAACACCAAAGTAAACAGGGTCAATTCCAGCTGCCTTAATAGCAGGAAGTAAAACTGGAGTTAAAATCATAATTGTAGGTGTAACGTCCATAGAAGTTCCAACAAGCAAAACAATAAAGGCAATTGTTAACATTAAAATAGTTGGGTGAGCAATAAATGGAGCAAGAATGCCAGTAACAATAGATGGAATGTTGCCCACAGTCATAAGCCAAGAAGACACCATAGCAGCCGCTGCAAGGAACATAATAACTGAAGAAGACTTAGCAGCAGAAACTAAACATTCCATATAGTCTTTAATTTTAAGCTCTCTGTAAACAAAAGTTCCAACAATAAGAGCATAAACAGCACAAATAACACCAGCTTCAGTTGGAGTGAACTTACCACTTCTTAAACCAATTAAAATAAATAAAGGAAGAATTAAAGCCCAAAAACCGTCTAATAAAGCCTTTAAAATAGCTCTTTTGCTCTGTCTTGGAGCAGTAGGTAAGTTACCTTTTTTAGCAACAAAAAACCAAATAACACATAAAGCAACAGAAAGGTAAACAGCAGGAGCAATACCAGTCATAAAAAGTTTAGTAATTGAAACACCAGCTTGAACACCAAAAACAATCATAGGCACAGATGGTGGCATAATAGGTGATAAAATGTTTCCAGCTGCAATTAAGCCAGTGCTTTTGTCCCTGTTGTAGCCAGCTCTAACCATCATAGGAATTAAAATAGCACCAAGAGCAGCAGTTGAAGCAACAGCAGAACCAACCATACTAGCAAAAAGCAAAATAGCTAAAATTGAAACATAACCTAAACCGCCTCTAACGTGTCCAACAAGAGCGTTAGCTGCGTTTACAATTCTTTTAGTGATACCACCTTTGTTCATAAACTCGCCAGCAAGAACGAAAAATGGAACAGCCATCATAGAGAAAGAGTCAGCTCCAGAAAATAGATTTTGAGACAAAATCTGGGAGTTAAAACCGTTCATATAAAGCATCATACCTACGCCACTAAATAAAAGTGCAAAGCAAATAGGTAAACCAATTAACATCGAGCCAATAAGCGAAACCAAAAATACTATTAATGTCATATAAAAACCCCTTCCTAATTTTCTAAATTGCTTTTAGCCTCGGCAATAATCTCATCATCTTCTGTGTGAGTTGTAACAATGCTACTAATCTCGTCTTGGTGAGTTAAAGCATAAATAATGTTTGAAAGAGCTAAAATAGCAATACAAACGCCAGTAATAATGCCAGCAGAATATAAAACAGAAAATGAAATGCCTAAAGCAGCAGTTTTAGACTCAAAGTTTTGTAAAACCATTTTAATAGAACCTTGAACTAAAACACCCATAAGAAAAACAATTAAACCTTGAGCAATTACATAAAATAAAAGCTGAAGTTTTTTTGGCACTCTTGAAAGCAAAGTGTCCACAGCAATATGGCTTTTAGAATGCATAGCACTAATGGCACCAATGTATGTAACAAAAACAAATAAATATCTTGAAAGCTCCTCTGACCAAGTTAAACCAGAGTTAAAAAAAGTTCTTAAAAAAACATTTAAAAAAACAAATAACACCATTAAGCCAGTTAAAATACCAGTAAAGTAATCAACAAGTTTAAATAGTTTGTCTATAAAACCCTTCATAAAATACCTCCTATTCAATGTTGCTAATCATATCTCTAATTTCCTGAGCCCACTCATACTTGGAGTCAAGATAGTCGTAAACAGGCTTAATTTGTTCAATCATTTTTTCTCTGTCCTCTTCTGTCATATCAGTAACAGTTAAGCCACTATCTTTCATAAAATGAACATCTCCCTCAAGCTGTTCAATGTAGTTATCCCAAGCATAATCTGAAGCCTCATTAGCAGCTGTTATAAAAGCGTTTCTGTCCTCTTCTGGCATTTCCTCCCAGAAGCTGTCGTTAGCAAAAAGTTCTAAAGAAGCTACGATGTGGTTAGTGTTGTAAATATATTCTTGAACTTCGTGCCAACCCTCGTTTTTAACAGTAGAAAGAGGGTTATCTTGGCCGTCAACAACGCCTTGCTCTAAAGCAGTGAAAACTTCACCAAGGTCCATAATAACAACATTTGAACCAAGGCTTTCAGCTAATTTAACGTGAATAGGGTTGTTAGGCATTCTTAGTTTTTGCCCCTTAAAATCCTCAAGGCTTTCTAGCTTTTTGTTTGAACTAAAAGCTCTTGCACCGTTAGGGAACCAAGAAACAAGCTCAACAGGATAATCTTTTTCAAGGTCCTCGGCAATATACTCGCCAAGCTCGCCCTGGTAAGCCCTTCTAGCGTGTTCAACATCTCTAAAAACAAACGGGAAATCTGGAATAGTCATTTTAGGGCTTTCTGACCACATTGAAGTACCAACCATACACATTTCCACAATACCAGCTTTGGTGTAGTCGTAAACCACCTTTTCTCCGCCAAGAGTTCCAGATGGATAAATTTGTATGTCATACTTATCCCCAAGCATTTCCTCAACTCTAGGTTTAAAAACATTAATAAGAGCTTCACAAGCTGGAGTTTTGTCTGAAACACAAACAGCAACTTTAACCAACTTGCCCTTATCTTCACTTCCAGCACCACAACCAGAAAGGGAAGTAACAATAAAAATAGAAGTTAAAACACTAGCACATAGCCTAAACATTTTTCTAACCTTCATAAAAATCCTCCTTAATTAAGTAATTAATTCAAATAAAATTCAAATTAACTCTTGCCCTACTTGTATACTAGCATATATACAAGCTTTTGTGCAATATGTAATTTTAGACAATTTTTTCAATCTATTTTTGTGCATATTTTCTTATTTTAATTAATTATAAAAACATATATTGACAACATATAATTATTATGTTAGCATACTTGTATACAAGTTAAGTTCTTGCCTAATAATTTAATTTTTATTTAAAAAGGAGATATGAATATGAAAGCACTTAAAATTTATGAACCATACAAATTAGAAATTATCGACATTGAAAAACCATCTATAGATGAAAAAAACAACGTCCTTGTTAAAATGACAGCAACTGGAATTTGTGGCTCTGATGTAGGAATATACCACGGAACAAACGCAGCTGCTACATACCCTAGAATAATAGGCCACGAAATGGTAGGCGTTGTTGACGAAGTTGGCGAAAATGTAACAAAGCTTAAAGTTGGAGATAGAGTAATTGTAAACCAAGTAACAAGCTGTGGCAACTGCTACCCTTGTAGCATAAATAGAGGAAATGTTTGTGATGATTTAAAAGTAAGAGGCGTTCACATAGACGGAGGCTATAGAGAATATATAGCTGTTCCAGAAAATGATTGCTACATTTTGCCATCTTCAATTTCAGATGTAGACGCAGTAATGATTGAACCAACTACAATTGCAATTCAAGCTTGCACAAGAGGTAGGTTGGTAGAAGATGATATGCTTTTAATTTATGGTGCAGGGGCTTTAGGAAGCACAATTTTAAAAGTAGCAAAACAATTTTGTAAAAACATCATTGTAGCCGACATTTTAGATGAAAAACTAGAAGAAGCAAAGAAAAATGGCGCTAAACACACAATTAACGTTTTAAAAGAAGACCTTGTAGAAAAAGTTAAAGAATACACAAATGGCCACGGCTCAACAATTTCAATTGACTCTGCTTGCGTAAAGGATAGCCTAATGCTACTTTTAAAGGCAACAGGAAACGCTGGCAGAGTTGTTACAATGGGCTTTTCAACTTCTGCAACAGAGGTTAACCAGTTCTTAATAACTTCAAAAGAACTTGATATAATTGGCTCAAGGCTTCAAAACAAAATGTTTTCAAAAGCAATTGAAATGATAAACGAGGGCAAACTTGATTTAAACGGTTCAGTTTCCCACACTTTCCCTCTTGTTAAAGGTCAAGAAGCTTTCGACTTTATAGACTCTAAAGACCCATCAATTAGAAAAGTTGTCTTAACTTTTGATTTTTAATATTGAATTTACAGACTTTTTGTAGTATACTAAAACTAATTTTATGTAAAAAGAGGTCTGTCAAATATGTTGCTTTTAGAAAAAATTTCATCAGAAAACGCAAGAGCCTATGCTTATAGAGTTATTCTTCATAACATTATACAACTAGAGTTTGAGCCAGGTCAGCTAGTTAGTGAAAACGAGCTTTCTTCAGCTTTAAACCTTTCTAGAACCCCAGTTAGAGAAGCCTTAATTGAGCTTTCAAAAACTGGCTTAATAGACATAATCTCTCAAAAGGGTAGCTATGTTTCTAAAATAGATTATAACATAATAGAAGAATCTAGGTTTATGCGTACAATTCTTGAAGTAGCAATAATAAAATTGGCGTGCGAGGGAATCTCTGACGAATATTTAATTAAACTAAAAAGTAATATAGCAGAGCAAAAACTTTGCCTAGAAAACAATTTGAAACAAAGGCTTTTTAAGCTTGATAACCAGTTCCATAAACTTATATTTGAAGCCACAGGTAAGCAATGGACATATAATGTTTTAACAACGCCAATGGTTCACTTTGACAGGCTTAGAATGCTCCTTTTAAAGTCTATTAAAACAAATAGAACAGTGGAGGACCACGAAAACATTCTCTACGCCATAGAAAGAAAAGATAAAGAGCTTGCAGAGCTTCTTATAAAACAACACCTAGGTAGAGATGTAATAACAAAAGATGAGCTTATAAATAGCTACCCAACTTATTTTGTATAAAACAAAAAACCAGCTAAAAAGCTGGTTTTTTTATTTTATCAAGAGCACCATTTACTAAATCATTTATATTATATAATTTATCTAATACATCAAATGTTTCTTCAAGGTTATTTTTTGCATCTAACCAACCTTTTCCATCTGTTATCCAAATAAATTCAAAACCCTTTATTCCTTTTGTATTAATAGCTATATTTTTATAGCTTCGAGCAGTTTCATTTAACTTTGACCCACTTGTTTTATAAAAATTAGTTTCTATACCATATACTATATTATTTGTTAAAATAACAAAGTCAAATTTTTTTCTACTCTTTCCATTGTTTGTAATTTTAGATAAGTCTAAATTCCAATTTTTACTTATTTGGTATGTATCTATTTGCTTAAAATAATTCATATTCAATTTAAATCCAGACTTTTTAATATAATCTTCAACTAAATTTTCCATTAAAATTCCACTTCTATTTTTTCTAGCGTTACTATCTAAACCAACTTCAATGCCAAGTACATAATCATTTAAATCTTTTATTATATGGTTTTTTAATAAATCAAATAAACCTGTTTTTTGCATAAACCTTTTATACATTTCAATACTTATGTTATTTTTATTAAAATTAAATAAAATATTACTTCCTTTATCCATAACTGATATCTCATAATATCTAACAGCTAAAAGAATAGGTATACATTTTAAAACTTCAGGATATTTTATTAAAATATTTTCAAATTCAACTTCAATATTATGTGAACCTATTAAAGAATTTAAGATATTTAGCTCAATTTTAATATCATTTAAATTAGAATATGCCTTTTTAAAATTAGTATAGTACTCATAAGTATATATATTATCTGTTAATGTCTTTACCCATAAATCAAATTTTCTCTTTGCCATTTTATCTCCTTAAAAATTAGAAATTAATATTTCCTTTATTTTGCCTCTTGAATTAGCTCTTGAATTAATCATACGATTAGCTTCAATCCTTTTAATTTTATAATTAGAATAAATATTTTCAAAAAAATTATCATTTTCATCATAATTTTTAGGATCAGAATTACTAATCAATATTTTGGCACCCTTTTTATTTATAAAATTTACATAATTTGAAAGTTCAATTTGTCTATCGTCATTAAAATCAACTTCTGTATATGATATAAAATTAGATGTTTTTGAAATTGGTCTATATGGTGGGTCAAAATATACAAACGTTTTATCATCTATAAAATCAACTGAATTTTTATAATCTCCATAAATAATTTTTACTTTCTTTAAAACCTTAGAAACATTAATAATATTTTTTTCATCACAAATTAAAGGATTTTTATAATCTCCAATTGGAACATTAAATAAACCTTTTTTATTTACTCTAAACAATCCATTAAAACAAGTTTTATTTAAAAATATCATAATAGCAGCTTTTTCTATTACATCATTTTCATTTCTATTTACTTTTAAATAATTAAACCTTTCTCTTTTCTGTATATAATATACATTTCTTTCTTCCTTATTCAAGTTTATATATTCACTTTGAAATTTAATTAAATATTCAAGCAATTCATCTACTCTATTTTTCACAACTAAATATGTATCAATTAAATCTAAATTAATATCACTAATATAAACTTCTTCTAAATCATATTTATTTAAAACATCAAATAAAACTGCTCCCCCTCCAACAAAAGGTTCAGCAAACTTATTTATATTATTATCAAATATATAATATTTTTCAATTTCATTTAATAATTGAGTTTTTCCTCCAGCCCATTTCAAAAATGGTTTAGCTATACATTTTTCTTCAGAAAAAAAATTCATTTTTAAGCTCCTTATATAAACTTTAATTCAAAATATATTATAAAAAAATAATAATTAAAAGTCAAACAAAAAACCAGCTAAAAAGCTGGTTTTTTTATTTTTCTAAATCTTGCCCTACTCTGCCTTAACTTTAGACCAAAGCCCAGAAATTAAAGCTCTTATAGCCTCGTTGTCCTTAAAAATTTCGTCCTTTTCGTAGTTGGTTCTTGGGATGTATGCCTTGTTTTCAAAATAATATCCCCCGTCAGACACCATTTCTTCTAACACTTCTTTGTTTGGCGAAGCGTATCCCACAGTTTCAGTGTTGTCAACTGCTGGAATATAAGTGTTAATGTATTTAATAAACTCGTTTGCAAGCTCAGGGTTTTCTGCGTTTTTAGGAATAACCATAGCGTCGCTCCATAAATTAGTTCCCTCTTTTGGCAAGAAATAATCCATATCAGGGTTTTCAGACAAAATGTAAGCAGCATCTCCGCTATACACAACAGCAATGTCCTTGTTTCCATTTGCCATAGCGTCAATAACCTCGTCAGTTACATAAGATGGCTCCATAGTGTTGTTAAGTTCTTGAAGCCACTTGTAAGCCTCCTCTATTTCCTGCTCATTTTCTGTATTCATAGAATATCCAAGAGCTTTTAAAGCAATCATAAAAGCATCTCTTTCAGAATCATAAAAATATATTTTTCCTTTGTACTTTTCGTTTTTCAAAATGTTGTAGCCTTGGCTTTCAAGGTCCTTAATGTCAACATTGTTTTTGTTGTAAACAAGGCCCACACTTCCCCAGAAATAAGGCACAGAATAAGTGTTGTCTGGGTCGTAGTCAAGGTTTTTAACCCCTTCATATAAAAGGTCTAAATTGTCCACAATTTCTTTGTTAATAGGCTGAAGCTTGTCCTCTCTAATAAGCCTTTGTATCATATAATCTGACGGCACAATAACATCATAAACATCTCCAGCACTAATTTTTGTATACATAGCCTCGTTTGAATCAAAATATTCAGAAATAACATCTACTCCATATTCATCTTCAAAGTCGCTAATAACATTTTCTCCAACATACTCTCCCCAATTGTAAAATTTAAGAGTTTGTCTTTCCTTGTTTTCTGCTGAATTTCCACCACATCCAACAAGAAATAAAGCTGAAACTAAAATTAAACTAACTAGTCTTTTCATTTTTTTTAACCTCCATTTTTAATTTTCTCTCCTTAATAATAGGAGCAATATTTATAATAACTAAAATAATTGTAATTACAGCAATAATAAGAGTTGATATAACATTAATAGTCGGGTTAACTCTCTTTGTCATAGTGTAAATCATAATGGAAATGTTGTTTACACCATTTCCTGTAACAAAATAAGAAATAACAAAATCGTCAAAACTCATTGTAAATGCAATCAAAGCTCCTGCCAAAATTCCAGATGTAATTTGAGGCACAATAACTTTAATAAGAGCCTTAATAGGAGTGCAACCAAGGTCAAGAGCAGCGTCTAAAATGTTAGGGTCAAGGGACCTTAACTTAGGCAACACACTTAAAATAACAAAAGGAATACAAAACATAATATGAGCTAAAAGTAAAGTAATAAACCCTTTTTTAATTGCAAGTGAGCTAAAAAACATAAGAAGTCCAATAGCAGTAACAATGTCAGGGTTCATAACTGGCAAATCGTTAATTTGTGCTACAATGCCTCTTAAAACCTTGTTTGACTTTGAAAGTCCAATAGCAGTAATAGTTCCTACAATAGTTGAAATAAAAGTAGCTAAAACAGCAATAACAACGGTGTAGAAAATGGAATCCATCATATCGTTGCTTTTAAAAAGCCTTTCATACCATATAAAAGAAAAGCCAGTAAACTTGCTTAAAGACTTGCTGCTGTTAAAAGAAAAAATAACAGTGTAAACAATTGGTAAATAGAAAAAAAACATCATTAAACCAATAAATATTTTAGAGAAAATATGCTTAAGGCCAATTTTTTTATTCATCACATATCCCCTCCTTTTGCAGATATTTTTTTGTCAATATACCTAGCTAAATACATAGCAAGGATAATAATAATTGACATAATAAGAGAAATGGCACTTCCAAAGCCCCAGTTTCCAGTTGTTAAAAACTGAGTTTCAATAACATTTCCAATTAAAACAAACTGCCCTCCACCTAAAAGTTTAGGAATGAAAAAGCTAGAAACAGCAGGCAAAAACACAAGTGTAATTCCGCTAATAACGCCAGGCAAAGAAAGAGGGAAAACAACTTTAAAGAAAGTTTGAATTTTGTTAGCCCCTAAATCGTCAGCGGCCTCAATGTAGCTTTGGTCCATTTTAGAAAGGGAAGTATAAATTTGTAAAATCATAAAAGGAATGAAGTTGTAAACCATTCCAAGAACAACAGCAAAAGTTGTTTCAAGCATTTTAATAGGCTCAATTCCAAAAAGAGCTAAAAAGTTGTTAATAAGGCCATTTTTTTCTAAAATGCCTCTCCAAGCATAAGTTCTAACAAGCATATTAATCCAAGTTGGTAAAGTAATTAAAAAAACCATAAGCATTTGAGATTTTGGCTTCATTTTAGCCATTAAATAGGCAGTTGGGTAGCCTAGCAAAATGCAAATAACAGTTGTTAAAACTGCAATAACTAAAGACCTTTTTAAAACATTTATAAAAACTGCATCTTCAAAAAAAGCAGAAAAATTTTCAAGAGTAAACCTAATGTTCATAACCTCGTTTCCCTGCTTAGTAAAGGCATACATAATAATCATAAGCATAGGAACAACAATAATTATAAACGCCCAAATAATGTAGGGATAGACCATAGTCCTAAAATTTTTCATTTTAATATCCCCCTTTAGACATAATGTGAAGGTCGTCAGGCTCAAAAGTAAGCCCTACTCTATCACCTACCTCATACTTGTCAGTTGTGTCAATTTTATATTCAGCACCCATAGTTTTAAAAGTAATTTTGTAAGTTCCAGGAACAATGTTCTCAGGGTCAAAATTATATTCAACATCTGTTATGTCAATGCTCTCAGAGCCGTCTTTTTTCCAAGCCTGAGCGTTAGCCCAAGTTTTAAGGTCCGTTCCAAGGGTCATACTTTCTTTAATGTCGTCAATGTCTTTGTAAATGTTAACTGCATATATAATTTCGTCATACTCTGTTGCCTCAACCTTGTTTTCGTCAGCCACAATGGCTTGAACAGTTTTCATAGTGCCAGAAGCTGTTGAGAAAGTAACAGGGTAAGAACCTTTTTCCATTTTAATCTCGTACTCAACTTTAGAAATTGAAACAAGCTCTTGAGTAGAATTTTTCCAAGCCTGAGCGTTGGCCCTAGCAATAATGTCAGTTCTGTTAAGTTCTCCGTCTTCAATGTCGCTAAGGTCAAGGTAAAAATCGTTAGCCGTCATAGACTCGTCAGCTGAAATGTTGCAAACAGGCTTAACTTCGTCAACTTTCATATTAACTGTAATGCTAGTTCCGCTTCTAGTTTCAACAATTGTTTCATAATGCACACCTTTAAAAAGCACAGACTTAACTTTTCCGTTTAACTTGCCTTGGTTTAAAGGCACAATGTCAATGTCCTCAGGCCTAATAACAATGTCAACATTTGTGTCGTTTCCAAAGCCAAAGTCCACACAGTCAAACTCTTTTCCGTTAAAAAACACCTTGTAGTCTTTTTTCATAACTCCGTCAATTATGTTGCTCTCGCCAACAAAACTAGCCACATACCTGTTAATAGGCTCGTTGTAAATGTCAGTTGGAGAGCCAACTTGCTGAATTTCACCGTCTTTTAAAACAACAATTTTGTCAGACATAGTAAGAGCTTCTTCTTGGTCGTGGGTTACAAAAATAAAAGTAATTCCAACTTCTTTTTGAATTTTTTTAAGCTCTCTTTGCATTTCCTTTCTAAGCTTTAAATCTAAAGCACCTAATGGCTCGTCAAGCAAAAGAACTTTAGGCTCGTTCACTAACGCTCTAGCAATTGCAACTCTTTGTTGCTGCCCGCCAGACATTTCGCTAACGCTTCTTTTGCCAAAGTCCTCAAGGCCAACTAACTTTAACATTCTGTTCACTTTTTGCTCAATAATGTCTTTAGGCTCTTTTTTAAGTTTAAGGCCAAAGGCAATGTTGTCATAAACGTTTAAATGAGGAAAAAGAGCATATTTTTGGAAAACTGTGTTAAGCTCTCTTTTGTGAGGAGGAAGGTTTGAAATGTCCTTTCCATCAAACAAAATAGTTCCCTCGTCTTGGTTTAAAAACCCGCCTAAAATTCTTAAAAGAGTTGTTTTTCCACAGCCACTAGGGCCTAAAAGAGTTACAAACTCGTTTTCATATATATCAAGGTTAATTCCTTTTAAAACAATTTGTCCATCAAATTCTTTAATAATGTTTTTAAACTGAATAAGCTTGTTCATTTCTACCTCCACTTCAGAAAAAAATCTAATTAAACTAATAAAGCTATTATAACTCTTGCTACAAAAAAATGCAATAAAAATTTTGTTAAATTTTAAATTAGCACTTGAAGTTTTTTTCTAAGTGTGGTATAATAATATTGTTAAAAATTTAACACTTTTTAACGAGGAGGTTTTTATTATGATGAGATTTACTTTACCAAGAGATATGTACTATGGAAATGGTGCAGTTGATGTTTTAAAAACAATTAAAGGCAAAAAAGCAATTGTTGTTGTAGGCGGCGGCTCAATGAAAAGGTTTGGCTTTCTTGACAAGGTTGTAAACAACCTTAAAGAAGCAGGAATTGAAGTTCAGCTTTTTGAAGGTGTTGAGCCAGACCCATCTGTTGAAACAGTAATGAAAGGTGCAAAGGCAATGCAAGAGTTTGAGCCAGATTTAATCGTAGCCCTTGGTGGTGGCTCTCCAATTGACGCTGCAAAGGCTATGTGGGCTTTCTACGAATACCCAGAAGTAACTTTTGAAGATTTAATCACGCCTTTTAACTTCCCTGAGTTAAGACAAAAAGCAAAATTTGTTGCAATTTCCTCAACTTCAGGAACAGCAACAGAAGTTACAGCTTTCTCTGTTATAACAGACTACCATAAAGGAATTAAATACCCTTTAGCAGATTTTAACATCACACCAGATATTGCAATTGTAGACCCAGAGCTTGCTAAAACAATGCCTCCAAAGCTTGTAGCTCACACAGGTATGGACGCTTTAACACACGCAATTGAAGCCTATGTTTCAACTTTACATAGCCCTTTTACAGACCCACTTGCAATTAAAGCAATCCAAATGGTAAACTCTGACTTAGTTCCTTCCTACAACGAGGATATGAACGCAAGAGAGCAAATGCACTACGCACAGTGCCTTGCAGGCCAAGCTTTTTCAAACGCACTTTTAGGCATAGTTCACTCTATGGCGCATAAAACAGGTGCTGCTTTTTCAACTGGCCACATTCCACACGGCTGTGCAAATGCAATCTACCTTCCATATGTAATTAAATATAACGCAAAAAATTGTGCAGATAGATACGCAGAAATAGCAAGAAGCATTGGCATTCACGGCACAGATAAAGAATGTGTAATAGGCCTTTGCAACAGAATAGATGAACTTAATAAGTCTATGGACATTCCAAAAACTTTAAAAGACTTTGGAATAATTGAAGAAGAATTTAAAGAAAAAATCGCTGAAATTTCAGCAAATGCAGTGGCAGATGCTTGCACAGGCTCAAACCCAAGAGAAATAACTCCAGAAGTAATGGAAAAACTCTTCACTTGCATTTACTACGGCACAGAAGTAGACTTCTAATAAATTTAATTTACCCAATCAATTTTTATTTACCTTTTGGCTCTGTCACAACAAATGGTTGATTTTTGACGAGAAATAGCGTATAATAATAGTAAGAAACAGTACCACCGAAGGAGGTAATTGGATATGCCTACTATCAAAGACGCATTAGATATTATCGG
>CALWSP010000006.1 GCA_944384235.1 uncultured Clostridia bacterium | reverse complement strand
TATTTTATCATAGCTTTAACTCTTTGTCAAGTACTTTTTATACCTTTTTTAAACTTTTTGTTTTATCTTGTCACTTTTCATCAGCGACAAAATATATATTACCATATTCCTTTCCCCTTGTCAAGAACTTTTTTATAAAAATTTATTTTTTTCTTCACAATATCTATAATCTATCATTTCAAGCTGTTTTTTAATATAATCCTCTTCTACATTAAACGCTTTGCACATCTCTTTTAGAGAACCAAAATTGTCTCTTAACTGTGTATTTACATAACTTAATAACATAACCGGGTCTTTAGGTATCATAACTTTGCCTCCTTTAATAAATTCCTTATATATAAAAATGTTTCCCTTTCCCCTTTTTCAGCTAACATAAATAATAAACTTTCAATTAGCTCTCCAGTTTTTTTATGTATAACTCTTCTCTCTTTTCCATTTAAATAATAATTTAAAGCATACCTGTCATTATATTCCTTACCGCCATATATTTTACTTGCTGCAACTCTATCACAAAACATTTCTACAACATAATTTAAAGGCATTTCTATTGGCTCTATTCTTTTGGTTTTAATATTATAATCTGTCCAATACTCAAAGTGGTGCTTGTTTCTCCCTTTATGGTGCATCCAAGCCTCTGAATACCCCTTCATTTCCCTTTCCATTTCATTTGGGCTTCTGTTGCCTTGATAATATTTAATTCCTTCAAAAAACTCCGTAGGACTAAATTTAGACATATCGTGCATAAGCCCTTGAAAAACTATACCTGCCTTTATAGCATTTTTTAAAACCTCTCTCTTATGCCTTAATATTGTGTTTAAATGCTTTATTATATTTATTAACAAAATAAAAACTCCTTTACATATAAAACAAGGGAGCTCTCAAAGAGAACTCCCTGTATTTATACAGTATCTAAAATCTTAAAGATTTAATTACTTCTCGTTGTAGATAGCTGTCTTAGTCTCAGCATCCCAAGTTACAGGTACACCAAGAGCCTGACCTAATGCTCTAAATGGAACATACATTCTGCTATCAACGATTTCAGCGCAAACGCCGTTTTCCATAGAAATTCTTACACCGTCAACAATCATAGTGTTGCTACCAGCTGTGAACTGAATAATCTTCTGGTTTGTACCAGCAGAGTAGATGATTGTAGCTGTCTTAGTGTTAGCATCCCAAGCAATCTTGCTAGAGTTGTCAGCATCTGTAACAGCTTCCTGGTCAACACCAAGTGCTAAAGTAACGAATCTTAATGGAACCATTGTAGAGTTAGAAGCTGTCTGAATGTAAGCAGCAGCGTCCATTTCTACTGTCTGACCGTCCATTACAAGAGCTCTCTCGCCGATAGTTACTCTAACTTCACCATCAAGAGTTAATGTCTCTGTAACGATTTCTAAGTAATCAGCAAACTCGAAACCTTCTTCTTCGAACTTGTCGTAATCCTTAGTATCTGCATCATCAGAAGGTGTAGCTAAGTCACCCTCAGAAATTACGATTGTAGACTTCTGATCAACGTCCTCTACGTAGTTTTCAACGATTGCATCGCCACCAACTAAAATGCTGTAGCTACCGTAAGGGATAGATCTAGTTGTACCTACTGCAACACCAGAAATAGTGATTGTAGAAGGATTTGCGTAAGACTCAGCATCAATCTGGAAAGAAATAGCCTTGTTCTTAACCTTGAAGCTCTTAACTTCTAACTCACCATCAACAGTGATTTCAGTGTTAGCATCATCAAATGCTAAGTCAGAACCGTAAGTATCGTCAAGAGTAATCTCAACAGTCTTACCATCTCTAAGAGCACCTACTGCGTTCTCAGTAATCTTGATGTCGCTTGTTTCAACAGACTTGTAACCAATGTTAGACTTAGTAGTAGCAGCCTCAACAGTTACAGGAGTTACAACCTTAGCGATAACTAAATCAGTTAAAGTGTCAGCCTCTAAACCAGCACCAGCAACTGCAAGAGTTACATCACCAGAGAACTCAATAGAAGTAGATAAGTATAACTTCATATCTAATGTAGAAGCCTTGTCAGCCTTTACATTACCTGTATTAGCATCAAATCTTAAAGTAGTACCATCGTTAACAATCTTAGCTTCGCCAATTACGTCCATACCATCAGTATCAGTAATGTCGTAACCAACAATCTTAACACCCTCTGGAACAGAGAATTCAAGCTTTCTACCAGTTAACCAAGTACCTGGAGTAGTCTCACCAAACTGGAACTCAGCTGTTACGAAATCTTCTTCGTCAGCACCGTCAGCAAATGGAGTTCTACCAGCAAAGATAGTAGTTGGTTCTTCAAGAGCCTTTAACTCGAAACCATAGTCAGCTCTTTCGCCAACCTTGATAGTCTCAGTAGTGATACCCTTGTTACCAGAAATAGTAACGTTTACATCACCGTAAGTATCGTCATCTTTAGCGTTTACAGCCTTGATTTCGCCTGTCTTATCCTTGTTGCAAGAGATAATGATAGAAGCAAGCTTGTTTTCATCAAAAGCACCGTCAACTAAAGTGAACTCTAATGTTCTACCGTCAATCTTAACATCAGTAGCTACCTTGTCAGTAAGGCAGTTAACACCAGCCTTGATTTCTGGAGTCTTAATCCACTCATAGTTACCGTTTAATTTAACCTTAATAGTCTGACCATCAAATGTACCAGAAATATCTTCCTTGATTGTGATGTCAGGAATAGCAAATGCCTCATCAGATGTAACATCAATGTTAGAAGCTACAACAGAAGCAGTTGTAGAACCGTCACCAGAAACAACAGTTGCTACAGTGTAAGTACCGCTGCTGATAGAAGAACCGTTGCTATCGATAGATACAGTAATTGCACCATCATCGCTATCTTCAGCTACGATTGGAAGAGCAATGCTATAAATAGCAGCATTCTTAGTGTAGTCACCACTTGTAGTGTTTACGTTACCAGAATCGATTGGGAATAACTTAACCTCAATCTGCTCCTCGTTGATATATCTGAACATATATGGAAGTTCGCTAGAACCTCTAGTCTTGATAAACTTAGTTAAGTCAGCTTCTAAAGCAGTAGTCATACCGCCAGCCTGCTCATAAGCATCGAAGAAGTACTCAGCATACTTAGTCTCAAGACCTTCCTTCTTCTCTGTTGCGTAGATGTATGGCTCAACAGACATTAAAGACTCATCAAACTTACCGTTTGCAACAGTTAAGATAATAGACTCGTTAGATAATACCTCGCTTGTAGGCTTAATATCTAAAGTAACAGGCAAATTGTTGTTAAGAACTTTTTCATCTTCTCTAACAGTTGTGCCAGTTCTGCTTAAAGAGTTGCTAGATGCAGCAAATGCATTCATTGGAAGCATAGAAATAGTCATTGCAGCAGCTAACACAAGAGCAATTTTCTTTTTCATTGTTTTTTTCCTCCTAAAATAATCAAAAAATGTTTAGGGGCTGGCATATAGCCCCATTTACAAAAGTATTATAGCATTACACACATAACTAGTCAATATGTTTTTAAAAATGTAATATTACTGTAACATTCAATACTAACTACTATATGTCTTGCTTGATATATACTATACCACTATTTCCTTTTAAAATCAACACTTTCACACCATTTGTAAATTGAATGTAACATTTGATATAATTTAGAAATATACAGGAATTAAATATAAAAAAAGATGTGCATTTAAATGTAAAAACATTCAAAAACACATCTTAAAATTTTATCTTTTATATGTAAATTAGTTACAAATAGCTAATTCAGTTGTCTTGTCAAATACGTGAATTCTATTTACATCAAATGCAACCTTAATTGTGTCTCCAACCTTAGCTGTGCTTCTAGAATTTACTCTAGCAGTAACGTTCTGACCAGCAATAACTAAGAATAAGTTAGTTTCTGCACCAAGTAATTCAGTAACTTCTACATCAGCTGTAACAATGCTGTCCTCAGATGTGCTTAAGAAAATATCTTCGTCGTGAACATCTTCAGGTCTAATACCGATAGTTACTTCCTTGCCTACATAACCACCATCAATTAAAGCCTTTGTCTTATATTCTGGTAACTTAAATGAATACTTACCAAAGTTAACAGTAACATCAGAACCTTCCTTAGCGACTGTTGCGTTAATAAAGTTCATCTGTGGAGAACCAATGAAACCAGCAACAAATAAGTTCTGTGGCTTGTTGTAAAGATTTTGTGGAGTGTCTACCTGCTGGATAACACCGTCTTTAAGAACAACAATACGAGTACCAAGTGTCATAGCTTCTGTTTGGTCGTGAGTTACATAAATGAAAGTTGTCTGTAATCTCTGGTGAAGCTTAGAAATCTCGCTTCTCATCTGTACTCTTAATTTTGCATCAAGGTTTGATAAAGGTTCGTCCATAAGGAATACCTTTGGAGAACGAACAATAGCTCTACCCATTGCAACTCTCTGTCTCTGACCACCAGAAAGAGCCTTTGGCTTTCTGTCTAATAAATGGTCAATGTCGAGAATCTTTGCAGCTTCTCTAACCTTTTTATCAATTTCAGCCTTTGGCACCTTTCTTAATTTAAGAGCAAAAGCCATATTATCATAAACTGTCATATGTGGATAAAGAGCATAGTTCTGGAATACCATTGCAATATCTCTGTTCTTAGGGTCAACAGTGTTGCAAAGCTTGTCGCCAATCCATAACTCACCACTAGAAATATCCTCAAGACCAGCAATCATTCTAAGAGTAGTAGACTTACCACAACCAGAAGGACCTACGAAAATAATAAATTCCTTATCTGCTATATCAAGGTTAAAATTCTTAACCGCAACAAATCCGTTTGGATATTTCTTAACAATATTCTTTAATTTAAGTTCTGCCATTACTTTATTCCTCCTTATATATTGGAACATTACATTCCATTTACCTTATCTATAATAATAAACTATTTTAAGGAAACTCTCTATATCAGTTTTAAACAAATTATAAAATTGTTTTTTATGCAATTCGCCAAGTATTTCACTTTTTTTATTTAATATTATTAATTTTTTATACTATAAGGCTAATTTTACTATCCAAAAACATACATAATACATAATAACTTATTAACTTTTCACTAAATAAAAAATAATATATTAATTTTGCTACATCTTTTTCCACTTTTATATATCATATTTGTTTTAATAAATAATAATTATCTTATAATAATAAATATTAAAAAAGACCTAAATAGGCCTTTTTTAATATTCAATGTAATCATCAATATCTATATTTTTTTTGCTTAACATCTTGTTTACCCATTCTTTAAACAATGTATAACACACTGAAGATAACGGAATAAACAACAACATACCTGCTACACCAAATAAATTACCACCAAGAGTAACAGCAACTAAAACCCATATAGACGGAAGGCCTACTGAGTTTCCAACTACATTTGGATAAATTAAGTTGCCTTCTATTTGTTGAATAACTAAAAATAAAATTATAAAAACTAATGCTTTTATAGGGCTAACCATTAAAATAAGAAAAGCTGATATAAAACAACCAATAAAAGCTCCTACAATTGGAATTAAAGCTGTAAAAGCAATTAAAACACCAATTAATAAAGCATAAGGCATTCTAAATATACTTAATACAACAAAGAATATAACACCTAATATGCAAGCCTCTAAACATTGCCCTGTAACAAAGCTAGTAAAAACTTTATATGAAAGTTTTAAAACTCCTAAAATATTTTCCGCTATTTTAGTTGGCATAATTGCAAATAAAATTTTTGTGCCTTGCTTTCCTAACTTTTCTTTTTGTAAAAGAACGTAAATAGCAAATATAAACCCAATAATTAAATTAAGTGTTGTACTAAAAATAGTAGAAACAATTCCAATAGTAGAATTTAGCATATTTCCGCCACTTTTAATAAAATTAAGCATATAATTTATCATCGTCTGCCAATCTAAATTCTTTAAATTTTCTATATATTTTAAAATGTCTTGACTTTTTATAAGAGCATTTGAAAACTCAATAAACTTTGGCACAAAAAGCTTAATGCTATAACCAATACTATAAAATGTGCTAACAAGCTGTGGCACTACTATATTTATTACACCAAAAATAATTAAAACAACTAACACAACAGAAAAAATTAAACTTATCATTCTAGAAAAAGATTTTGAAATATTAATCTTTTTTAATATCTTATGATTTATAATTTCTCTTTCAATAAATCTCATTGGAATATTTAAAATAAAAGCAATAACCCCACCAATTATAAAAGGAATAGCAATACTAAAAATATATCCAACAAATAAAGCCAAATCTTCTATATGTTGAAAAACTGTGTATATAAATATAGAAAAAACTATTAACAACAGTACCTTTTTAATGTTTAAATTATCTATATTCACTTTATACCTCTATTTTTTCTTTGTAACTTTTTCCTTGTTTCCGTCTTTGTCTACAAAATACATATTGTCTAAATAATTTTTCTTAAACCCTTCTTTAAACAATTCAAGGTATTCTTTTCTAAGCTCAGCTCTTTTTTCTTCTTCTTCCTTGGTTAAACCAATTGTCTTTGCTTTGTGAGCCAAGTGATTTATTTCTTTTACAAGTTCGTCCATTCTACTCATTTTACCACCCTCTTTACTTAGCTGGCATAATAATAGTTTTTCCGCCCATATATGGTTGCAACGCCTTAGGAATGTTTACAGAGCCATCTGCATTTAAATTGTTTTCAAGGAACGCAATTAACATTCTTGGTGGAGCAACACAAGTGTTGTTAAGAGTGTGTGCAAAATACTTACCCTTTTCTCCGTGCACTCTAATTTTTAATCTTCTTGCTTGTGCATCACCTAAGTTTGAACAGCTACCAACTTCAAAATATTTCTTCTGTCTTGGTGACCAAGCCTCAACGTCAATAGACTTAACCTTTAAATCAGCTAAATCACCTGAACAACATTCTAAAGTTCTAACCGGAATATCTAAACTTCTGAAGAAATCAACTGTGTTTTGCCATAATTTTTCAAACCACATTGGGCTTTCCTCTGGCTGACAAACAACAATCATTTCCTGTTTTTCAAATTGGTGTATTCTATAAACACCTCTTTCTTCTATACCGTGTGCACCTTTTTCCTTTCTAAAACAAGGAGAAAAACTAGTAAGAGTTTGAGGTAACTGTTCATCTTTTAAAATAGTGTCAATAAACTTACCAATCATAGAGTGTTCACTTGTTCCAATAAGGTATAAATCTTCACCTTCAATTTTATACATCATTGATTCCATTTCATCAAAAGACATAACCCCTGTAACAACATTGCTTCTTATCATATAAGGAGGAATACAATATTTGAAACCTCTGTCAATCATAAAATCCCTTGCATAAGATGTAACCGCTGAATGTAATCTAGCAACATCACCCATTAAGTAGTAAAAACCATTTCCAGCAACTTTTCTTGCTGATTCTAAATCAATACCATCTAACTTTTCCATTATATCTGTATGGTATGGAATTTCAAAATCAGGAACTAAAGGTTCTCCATATTTTTGAACTTCCACATTCTCAGAATCATCTTTGCCAATAGGAACACTTGGGTCAATTATATTAGGAATAACTAACATAATTTTGTTTACTTCTTTTTCAAGTATTTGCTCATTTTCTTCTAATAAAGCTAATCTTTCGCCCTGCTTGTTTACTTCCTCTTTAACAGCCTCTGCTTCTTCTTTTTTCCCTTGTCCCATTAAAGCGCCAATTTGCTTAGATAACTTCTTTCTTTCAGCTCTTAAATTGTCAGCCTCTTGCTGAGTTGCTCTTGCTTCCTTATCAAGCTCAATAACTTTGTCAACAAGCTCTAACTTATGGTCTTGAAATTTCTTTTTAATATTTTCTTTTACCACTTCTGGGTTTTCTCTTAAAAATTTAATGTCAATCATTTTTATATCCTCCAAATAATTAAAATTTAAAATAAAAAATCCCATACATATAAATGTATGGGACGAATATACTCCGTGTTGCCACCCAAATTGCAAAACTGCCACTCATTAAAGCTATAAAGGGCTTACCCTTTGACTTTCGCCAAATGCCTGCAACGCTCAAAAGGTGGAACATTAGCTTCAGTAATTATCTCACACCAACCGATAACTCTCTTAAATACCTACACTAATTTAGTCTTTTTCAAAGGCAATTATATAAATATATTATATTAAAAATATACCACACTTATTCAAAAAAATCAAGACAAATTTAAACAAAATATACACTAACTTTCTTTATATATGTTTCACGTGAAACATTATATCATTTTAGACTTTATCATTCCAACAATTCTATCTAAATCTTCTAAAGAAACATACTCTATTTCAATTTTCCCTTTTTCACCTTTTTTATTAGTTTTAATTTTTACCTTTGTTCCAAAAATGCTTTTTAATTCATTTGATATTTTTTCACATTCTTTTTTAATATTTTCATTAACTTCAACAACACCATCTTCTTGCTTTTCACCCTCAGGCATCTCATTTAAATATTCTTTAACCATTTCTTCAATTTGTCTAACATTAAGTTCTTCTTCAATTATTCTCTCTGCCAATTCAAACTGAATGTCGTTATCACTAATGCTAAGCAAAGCTCTGCCGTGACCATTTGAAATTTTACCTTCTTTAATGAAATTCTGCACCCTTAAATCTAAATTAATCAACCTCATAGCATTTGCAACAGCTGACCTACTTTTACCAACCTTTTTAGCTATCTCCTCTTGGTTTAATTTAAATTCATCATAAAATCTTTTGTATGTCAACGCTTCTTCAATAGGGTTTAAATCAACTCTTTGTATGTTTTCTATTAAAGCTGCCTCTAAAGTTTTTAACTCGTCAAACTCTCTTATAATAACAGGTATTTTTTTTAGCCCAGCTAACCTACCTGCCCTCCATCTTCTTTCACCAGCAACAATTTCATAAAACTCGCCAATTTTTTTAACAGTAAGTGGCTGAATAATTCCAATCTCTTTAATTGAATTTGCTAGTTCTTGAAGACTTTCCTCGTTAAAATTTATTCTTGGCTGTTCTTTGTTAGGACTAATTTTGTTAATATCAATTTCATAAACTCTGTTGCTGTTGCTTTCAACGTTGTTATAAGACATTAAAGCATTTAACCCCTTACCTAAACCCTTTTTTTGAATTGACATTATTTTTCCTCCTTAGCAATAATCTCCTCAGCTAATAATTCATAAGCTTCTGCACCTTTGTTTCTTCTGTCATACAAGTTTATAGGTAAACCGTGACTTGGTGCCTCGCTTAACCTTATAGTCCTTGGCACAATACATTTATATAACTCTGAACCAAGATAACTTGTAACTTCTTCTACAACTTGCATAGACAAGTTAGTTCTTGAATCATACATAGTAAATACAACACCTTCTATTTCAAGCGATGGATTTAATTTTTCTTTAACTAAATTAAAAGTATGTAAAAATTGGCTTAAACCTTCTAAAGCTAAAAACTCACATTGCAACGGAATTAACACACTGTCCGCACAAGCCATAGCATTTAAAGTTAAAACATTTAATGATGGTGGACAATCTATAATTATATAATCATATATACTTCTAACATTATTATCATTTATAATATTTTTTAAAACAAACTCTCTGCCATCAATTTCAATAAGTTCAATTTCTGCTCCAGATAACTCTATGTCAGTTGAAATTATATCAACATTAAACTTTTTAAAAGCAGTTCTTTCAACAGCATCTTCAAAATCAATGTTTCCAGTTAATAAATCATAATATGTTCCTTTAACATCACTTTTATTAATTCCTAAACCAGTTGTAGTGTTACCCTGAGGGTCAGAATCAATAACTAAAACTTTTTTTCCTTTTTCAGCTAAATAAGCAGATAAATTAATTGCAGTTGTAGTTTTTCCTACCCCGCCTTTTTGGTTAGCAATAGCAATAACTTTACCCATAACAAACTTTCCTTTCACATATTTGTTTCACGTGAAACATTATTTTTCTAATATACACTAAAATAAGTATAACATAAATTTGTTTCACGTGAAACATTAAAATAAAAAAATAATACACAAAATTTAAAACTAATTTTGTGTATTATTTATAAATTTACATTTGCTCTGGAGTTTTAACACCTAACAATTTTAATGTTGAAGATAATATTGTCTTAACAGCATAAACAATAGCTAACCTAGCTTTTTTAACATCATCTTCGCTGTTCATAATATTATTTTCATTATAAAATTTATTAAAAGCTTTACAAAGCTCAATAATCTGTCTAGATACAATATATGGCTCGTATCTTTCTCCTGCCTCTTGAATCTTTTCAGAAAATTCATTTATAACCTTACATACATTAAAACTAGCCTCGTCAGTAATTAAACCTGCGTTAATATCACTATCAACATTTTCTACTCCAGCCTTTTTTAAAATACTACAAGCTCTAGCATAAGTATATTGAGCATAAGGGCCAGTTTCTCCCTCAAAACTTAACATTCTGTCAAAATCAAATACAACATTTTTAATTCTGCTGTTAAATAAATCTTCAAATATAATAGCACCTACGCCCACTGCCTCTGCTACATCATCTTTATTTTCTAAATTAGGATTTTTTTCTTCAATAATAGCTTTAGCTTTGTCAACAGCCATATTTAATATATCTTCCATTAAAACAACGTGGCCTTTTCTTGTGCTTAATTTTCCATCTCCAAGCCTTACTAAACCAAAAGGCGTGTGAACTAAATCTTTAGCCCAGTCATAACCCATTAAATCAATCACCTTAAACCATTGTGCAAAGTGAAGGTTTTGGTCTAAAGCTGTAATGTAAATACATTTATGAAAATCATAATGATTTTTTCTATAAATTGCTGCTGCTATATCTCTTGTAGGATATAAAGTTCCTCCATCACTTCTTAAAATTAAACAAGGAGGCATATTATATTCTTCTAAGTCAACAATCTGTGCTCCATTACTTTCTTTTAATAAACCTTTTTCTCTTATTTCTTCAACAACTGGTGCCATTTTGTCGTTATAAAAACTTTCACCCTTGTAACTATCAAAAGTAATGTCTAGTCTATCATAAATTCTGTTAAACTCTTTCATACTAATTTCACAGAACCACTTCCAAAGACTTAAAGCTTCTTCATCTCCATTTTGCATCTTAACAAGCCAAGCTCTAGCTTCATCATTAAGTTCTGGGTTGTTTTCTGCTTCGTCGTGGAATTTAACATATATTCTTGAAAGTTCTTTTATATCATCTCTTTCAACAGCTTCCTTGCTGCCCCATTTTTTATAAGCTACTATAAGCTTGCCAAACTGAGTTCCCCAGTCACCTAAATAGTTTATACCAACCACGTTATATCCTAACGCTTTATATATTTTATATAAACTATTTCCAATCACTGTTGACCTTAAATGCCCAATATGAAAAGGTTTAGCAATATTAGGAGAAGAATAATCAATAACAATTGTTTTGTCTTTTCCAATTTCTGATTCAATAAATTTTTCTTTCTTTTCTATAACGTTCTTTATAACATCTTCAACATAAATTTTCTTATTAATATAAAAATTAATATACGCATTAACAACTTTAACTTCTTCTATAAAATCACTTTTTTCAATTTTACTAGCTATTTCTTCTGCAATAAGATTTGGCGCTTTTCTCATTACCTTAGACAACTTAAAACAAGGAAAAGCATAATCCCCCATACCCTGCTTTGGTATTTCAATTAAACTTACTATTTCATTTATGTCTAAATTTGTCGCTTTAGCTACTAAACCAGCAACACTCTTAATAAAGTCCATACTATATCTCCTTATATAATAAATTAAAACAAATTTATTGTAATTATATCATAAAAACAATATTTTTTCAATATTGATTTACAACTTGCAGAATTTCTGCTAATATTAATATAAATATGATATAATGGAGGTATTTTATGCAAATTATAGATTTTCACACACACCCTTTCATAAATAACAAATATAATAGCTGTTTTTATCCCAATATTGTAAATTATGACAATTTTAAGTCTATTCTATCTTCAGCAGGAATAACAAAAATATGTGGCTCAGTAATATATAACTACACAGACTTTGAAAACATAAAAAAATTAAATATAGAAGCTCTTGAATTAAAAAAAGAATTAAATAATTTCTATATCCCTGGAATACATATACACCCAAATTTTGTCGATGAATCAATTAAAGAACTTAATCTTCGAAAAAAACAAGGTGTAAATTTAGTTGGAGAGCTAGTTCCCTACTATAACGGCTGGAAAAACTATTATAATAAAAATTTACACATTATATATGAAGAAATATCTAAGCTTAATATGGTTGTTTCCCTTCATACTGACTTAAATACAGATATGAATAACCTTGAGCTTGCAATTAAAACCTTTCCTAACATATCTTTTGTAGGTGCACACCCAAACCAAAAAGAACTTTTAAACACACATATTAAACTTTTAAAAAAATATGACAACTATTATCTAGACTTAAGTGGCACTGGCCTTCTTCGTTATGGTATGTTAAAATTTTTAGTCACTAAAACTAGCTCCACAAAAATTTTATTTGGAACAGATTTTCCAATTTGTAACCCTAAAAGTTATGTAGAAAGTGTTCTATTCGAAAATTTAAATACCATAGATTTAGAAAATATTTTTTATAACAACTCGAACAATCTTCTTTCTTTTGAATTTCTGTAATTTTGCCTATAAATTTATTGTAGATAAATTATATTTCTTATGTTATAATTAATACATATTTAAATATAAACTTATCCACATTTTATCCACTATTTGTTGATAAGTTGTTGGATAAGCTGTTTATAATCTCTTTTTTTGGCTTTTTTTCTAGCCTATTATTTTTTATCCACATTTGTTGATAAGTTTAAATTTATAAAAATTTAATTTTTTACACAAATACAGAAAGGAAGTTTTTTATGTCCAATATACAAAACTATTGGGATAAAGTTTTAGAAATTTTAAAACAAGATATGAATCCAGTTATGTACGAAAGCTACATATCCCCTATAATACCTGTAAAATATACAGATACACACTTTGTAGTAAAGTTGAAATTTGAAGGAGATAGCCTTTTAAATGTAATAAAATCTACTTTAAACAAAAAATATGAACCTAATATAAACTCTGCAATTGAACAAGTTTTTGGTAAACCACTTCAATTTATATTTGAAGATGATTACATCGAACCAACACAAGAAATAGTTGAAGTAAAAAAAACAAACTTAATTCAACAAGAAAATGGCTTAATTACTAATTATCTTTTTAGCAATTATATTGTAGGAACTTCAAATAATATGGCATTTGCAGCTTCTGTTGCAGTTGCAGAAAATCCTGGAGAAGATGATATTTACAATCCATTGTTTCTTTATGGTGGTGTAGGTTTAGGTAAAACACATTTAATGCACGCAATAGGAAACCACGTTTTAGCTGGAAACCCAAATGCAAATGTTTTGTATGTATCTTGTGAAAAATTTACAACAGAATTAATAAAAGCTATTAAAGATAGACAAACTTACGAATTTAAAGAAAAATATAGACAAGTAGACCTTCTTTTAATAGATGATATTCAGTTTTTAAAAGGAAAGGAAGCAGGGCAAGAAGAGTTTTTCCATACTTTTAACGAGCTTTTTAATGCAAACAAACAAATTGTTATGACTTCAGATAGAAAACCATCTGAAATACAAACCTTAACAAGTAGACTTCAGTCTAGAATGTCAAAGGGTTTAATTATAGATATTCAATCTCCAAATTTTGAAACTAGAACAGCTATTTTAGAGAAAAAAGCTGAAATAAAAAACGAAAAAATCTCAACTGATGTTCTTCAATATATTGCTTCAAACATTACATCTAACATAAGGGAAATGGAAGGTGTTTTAAATAAAATTATTGTCTATGCTAGGCTTACTAATAAACCAATAGACCTTGAACTAGCTCGTGAAGTAATGCAAGATATTATAAAAGATACAAAATCTAACATTACTATTTCTTACATTCAAGAAAATGTGGCAGATTTTTATAAAATAACAGTTGATGAGCTTGTTTCAAAAAGAAGAACTAAACCTTTAACTACATATAGGCACATTGCGATGTATCTTTGTAGAAAGCTTTTAGATAATAGCCTTGAAGAAATAGGTGGGAAGTTTGGTGGCCGAGACCATTCTACAGTTATGAATGGCTGTGATAGAGTTTGTAAACTTTTAGAAACAGATACAGATAGAGCAGCTGAAGTTAAAAACATTGAAAAACGAATTGTAGGAAATTAATTTTCCACAATTTTTGTGTATATGTTGAAAAAATCTATGTGAATTTATGTTGATATTTAAAATAAATTTCTTAAACTTTCAACTATTGTGAATGGTTGTAAATAACTTTAAATATTATCCACAACCGTTTTTTAATATTTTTTTTAGGTTTTATCGTCTTTTTTTAACTTATCCACAAATTCACACCCTCTACAACAACTACAACAACAATATAATAAATATAAAAATATATAATATATATAAGGAGAGTAAATATGTATATTGAATGTAATAAACACAATCTTTTAAACGGAATAAATACAGTTATAAAAGCAGTTTCAAACAGAAGTACTTTAGATATTTTATCTTGTATCCTTTTAATATCAGATAGAGAAGGTTTTCGTTTAATAGGAAATGATTTAAAACTTAGCATAGAAACATCAAATATAAATGCTGAAATTTTTGAAAAAGGTTCTGTCGCTTTAGATGCAAAACTTTTTTCAGATATAATAAGAAATTTGCCAACAGATAACGTCTCCTTAAAAGTTGATGAAAACTTTAATTGTCAAATTAGCTCAGGAAAATCAATATTTAATATTAAAGGTTTTGACGGAGAACAATTTCCAAAACCTGAATCCTTAGAAATTAAAAATAATGAAATAAAAATTAAATCAAACATTTTAAAAACAATGATAAAAAAGACTATTTTTTCAGTTGGAACTGAAGAAAATAGGCCAATTTTAACTGGTGAACTTTTAAAATTTAACGATAAAAAATTTAATGTAGTAGCAATTGATGGATATAGAGTTAGCTGGAGAAATACAGAAATAGATTGCGACAATTATCTTGAACTTGTTGTTCCTGCAAAAACATTAAATGAAGTTTGTAGACTTCTTCCAGATGATGAATCTTTAGTTACCCTTGTTTTTTCTGACGTAAACATTATGTTTATTGTGGATAACTGCAAAATTGTTTCTAGATTATTAGATGGTGAATATCTTAATTATGAAAATCTTTTCTACAATAATTTTCCAATTGAAGTTATAGCAAATACATCAGACCTCTTGACAGCTATTTCAAGAGCTACAATAGTATCTGATGATAGCAAAAAGACAGAAATCACATTGACAATTAGCGATAAGTTTATGAATATTTATGCAAACACTTCTGTTGGAACATTAAACGAAGATGTTGCTATAAATTGTGATAGTGAAGAAGATTTAATAATTCATTTTAATGCAAGGTATTTAATCGATGTTTTAAATGCCATTGAAGATGAACAAGTTAAGTTATTTTTCCAATCAAATAAATCACCTTGTATAATTACAGGAATTGAAAATAACAGCTATAATTACTTAGTTTTACCTATAAATCCTAGGGAATAAGGAGATAAAAATGGAATATATAAAAATAAAAACAGATTATATAAAATTACAACAAGCTTTAAAATTAGCTGATGTGGTTGGACAAGGCTCAGATGCGAAAATGATAATTCAAGATGGTCTTGTAAAAGTTAATAATGAAATTTGCACAATGAGAGGCAAAAAATGTGTTGTAGGTGATGTGATTTCAGTAAGTGGCGAGCTTTATGAAAATGGAGAGGACTTCACTTTTGAAATTCAATAAATTTTAAGAAGGTTATGTATGTATATTAAAAATTTAAACCTAATCAATTATAGAAACATAAAAGAGTTAAATATTGAGCTTTCGCCTAATGTTAATGTTTTTTATGGAGATAATGCACAAGGCAAAACAAACATACTTGAATCTATGTATATTTGTGCAACAGGAAGAAGCCCTAGAACTCACATTTCAAAAGAACTAATACAATTTGGCTACGAATCAGCTCATATCCAATTAATAGTTCAAAAAAATAATTTTAAAGATAAAATTAATATACACATAAAGCCAACAAATAAAAAAGGTATAGCAATAAATTCTATACCAATAAAAAATGTAAATGAGCTATTTGGCACTGTAAATATCGTGTTTTTTTCCCCAGAAGATTTAGTTCTTGTAAAAGAAGGTCCATCAAATAGAAGAAGATACATTGATATTGAGCTTTGTCAAATAAGTAAATTATATGCAGAAAATTTAAGTAGATATTATAAAATTTTAAAAGAAAGAAATATGCTTTTAAAAAAAGAATTAGACTTATTTACACTTGATATATATGACTTACAACTTGTAGAATATGGAAAGAAAATAATAAAAATAAGAGAAAGTTTCATAAAAACTTTAAATGAAATAGCAGGCAAAATACATCTTGATATAACAAATGGAAAAGAAAAGCTTGAAATTCAGTATTTACCAAATGTAGATATAGAAAACTATGAAAAAAAGTTAGTTGCAAATAGAGAAAGAGATTTTAAATATAAAATAACATCAGTTGGAGTGCATAAAGACGATTTAATATTTAATATAAACAATATTAATGCTAGAGATTTTGGTTCTCAGGGGCAACAAAGAACAGTTTGCTTGTCCCTAAAAATGGCAGAAGTTAAAATAATAAAAGAAAAAACAGGCTATAATCCAATTTTGATTTTAGATGATGTTTTGTCTGAATTAGATAGAAGTAGACAGCTATATATTTTAAGTTCAATAAAAGATATTCAAACCATTATATCCTCCACAGGAATTGATGATATAAAAGAAAATGTTAAAAATGTTAAATTTTTTAATGTTAAAAATGGAGAATTGTTTTAAAAATAAACAAAAATAACAAAATGGCTTTTATTTTCCTTAAATTTATGCTATAATTGATTTTATAATAAAGGGTTATATCCCCCTACGAAGGAGCTAAAAAGATGTCACAGCAGGAATATAATGAAAATCAAATACAAATATTAGAGGGACTTGAAGCAGTTAGAAAGCGTCCAGGTATGTATATTGGTTCAACATCAATAAGGGGTCTTCATCACTGTGTATATGAAATTGTAGACAACTCAGTAGATGAGGCTTTAGCAGGCTATTGTACACACATTGAGGTCACAATACACGAGGATAACACTGTTTCAGTTAAAGACAACGGTAGAGGTATACCTATTGGTATACACCCCCAAAAGGGTATTCCAGCTGTTGAAGTAGTGTTTACTATTCTTCACGCTGGTGGTAAATTTGGTGGTGGAGGATATAAAGTATCCGGTGGTTTACACGGTGTAGGTGCATCTGTTGTTAATGCACTTAGCCAGTGGTTAGTTGTAAACATATATAACGATGGGAAAGTATATGAGCAAAGATATGAAAGAGGAAATGTAGTTCACCCTTTAAAAGAAGTTGGAACTTGCCCAAAAGAGCAGACAGGAACATATATAAGGTTTAAGCCAGATGCAGAAATTTTTGAGGAAACAGTTTTTGACTTAGAAACACTACAAAAACATTTGCAAGAAACAGCATTTTTAACAAAAGGTTTAAAAATAACTTTACAAGACCTTAGGCTTGAGGATAAGCCTTCCTACATATACCACTATACAGGAGGTATAATGGAGTTTGTTCAACATTTAAATAGTCAAAAAACACCTATGTATGAGCAAATTTTTTATTGTGAAGGAAGTTTTAACAACATTTTAGTTGAAATAGCATTTCAGCATAATGATACTTATAACGAAACAAACTATTCATATGTTAACAATATAAATACAATTGATGGAGGAACTCACGTTCAAGGTTTTAGAACTGCTTTAACAAAGACTATAAATGATTATGGTAGAAAATTTGGAATTTTAAAGGCAAGTGATAAAAATTTAACAGGTGAAGATATTAGAGAGGGTTTAACATCAATTGTAAGCGTTAAAATTGAGGACCCACAGTTTGAAGGGCAGACAAAAGGCAAATTAGGCACAAGTGAGGCTACAATGGCTGTATCTTCAGTTTTATCTGAAAAATTAACATACTTTTTAGAAGAAAATCCAGATATATCAAAATTAATATTAGAAAAATCTCTTTTAGCATCTAGAGCAAGGGAAGCAGCAAAAAAAGCAAGAGAGTTAATTAGAAGAAAAGATGTTTTAGAAAGTGGAAGATTGCCAGGTAAGTTAACAGACTGCTCTGAAAGGGACCCATCTAAATGTGAAATTTACATAGTAGAGGGTAATTCAGCGGGTGGTTCAGCTGTTAAGGCAAGAGATGCAAAAACACAAGCAATATTGCCACTTAGAGGAAAAATTTTAAATGTTGAAAAGGCTAGATTAGATAGAATTTTAGGAAATGAAGAAATAAAATCTATGATAACAGCTTTTGGAACAGGAATTCACGAAGATTTTAACATTGAAAAATTAAGATACCACAAAATCATTCTTATGACAGATGCCGATGTTGATGGTGCACATATTACAACTTTGCTTTTAACATTTATATTTAGATTTATGCCAAAGTTAATTGAAGATGGATATGTATATTTAGCACAGCCTCCTCTTTATAAATTAGAGAAGGATAGAAAAGAGTATTATGCTTATTCAGATGAGCAAAGAGATAACATCATAAGAGAAATTGGTTCAGAGGGTATGAAGCCAATACAAAGATATAAGGGTTTAGGTGAAATGGACGCTTCTCAGCTTTGGGAAACAACTATGGACCCTGAAAAGAGAATTTTATTAAAAGTAACTATTGAAGATGCAAAGATGGCAGACTTTGTTTTTGATCAGTTAATGGGAGATAAGGTTGAACCAAGAAGAATTTTCATTCAAGAAAATGCAAAATATGTTACTAACTTAGATGTTTAATAAAAACTTATTTGAATTAAGTGGAAATAGAGGTAAAAGCAATGGACGAAAAAAATCAGATACAATATGACAAAATTGTAAATACAGAGATATCTGAAACAATGAAAAGCTCATATATTGACTATGCTATGAGTGTAATTGTGTCAAGAGCCTTACCTGATGTTAGAGATGGTTTAAAGCCAGTTCATAGAAGAATTTTATATGCTATGAATGAATTAGGTTTAGACCCAAGCAAGGGCTATAAAAAATGTGCTCGTATTGTTGGTGATACAATGGGTAAGTACCACCCTCACGGCGATGCAGCAATTTATGATTCTCTTGTAAGATTAGCACAGGACTTTTCAATGAGATATCCTCTTGTAGATGGCCACGGTAACTTTGGTTCAATAGATGGCTATCCTGCTGCTGCACAAAGATATACAGAAGCAAAGTTAGCAAAAATTAGTTTGGAGCTTCTTGCAGATATAGATAAAAACACAGTAGATTTTCAAGATAACTACGATGGCGAGTTTAAAGAGCCAACAGTTTTACCATCTAGAATACCAAACCTTTTAGTAAATGGCTCAAATGGTATTGCAGTTGGTATGGCAACAAATATTCCGCCACATAACCTATCAGAAGTTATAGATGCACTTGTAAAAATCATAGATAACAAAATTTATGAAAATAGGGAAACAGACATTGATGAGCTTATAGAAATAGTTAAAGGTCCAGATTTCCCAACAGGTGGAAATATATTAGGTAGACTGGGCATTGTTTCTGCTTATAGAACTGGTAGAGGAAAAATAAGGCTTAGAGCAGAGGCAGAAATAAAGCAATTACCAAGCGGAAAAGAACAAATTATAATTAGAGAAATACCTTACCAAGTAAATAAATCTCATATGATTGAGGGAATTGCAAACTTGGTTAAAGACAAGAAAATAGAAGGTATATCAGGTATACAAGATAATACAAACGATAGAAACGGTATATTTATTGTAATAGACTGTAAAAAAGATGCTAGTGCAGAAATTGTTTTAAACAAACTCTACAAATATTCTCAGTTACAAGAAACAATAAGTGTGAACTTCCTTTGTATAGTTGATGGTGTGCCAAGAACGCTTAATTTAAAGCAAATGCTTGAATATTATTTAGAGCATCAAGAGGAAGTTGTAACAAGAAGAACTCAGTTTGACCTTGATAAGGCTTTAAAGAGAATGCATATCTTAGAAGGCTTTATAAGAGCTTTAGATAATATAGACGAGGTTATATCTATTTTAAGAGGCTCTCAAACTACAAAAGAAGCTAAGAATAAATTAATAGAGAGGTTTGCATTTACAGAAATTCAAGTTAATGCCATTTGTGAAATGAGGTTTAGAAGCCTTGTAGGAATGGAAAGAGAAAAACTTGAAAATGAATATGCTGAGCTTGAAAAACTTACAAATGAGTGGAAAGCTATTTTGGCAGATAAAAACAAGCTATTTAGCGTCATAAAAGAAGAAATGTTAGAAGTTAGAAGAAAATATGGCGATGATAGACTTACTAAATTTGTAGAAGATATGGGAGAGATAGATATGGAGGATATTATATCTGATGATATGTCTGTTATAACTATGACTTCTTTAAATTATGTAAAGAGAATTCCTCTTGATACTTACAAATCTCAAAATAGAGGTGGAAAGGGTATAATAGGCCTTCAAATGAGAGATGAGGATAATGTTCAAAGATTGTTCCTTAGCTCAAACCATAGCTATATTTTATTCTTTACAAACAAAGGTAGAGTTTATAGAAGAAAGACTTGGGAAATTCCTGAAGCAGGAAGAAATGCAAAAGGAACGCCTATTGTTAATATTTTTGAGATGGATAAGGACGAGAGCATTTCCGCAGTTATCCCTGTTAAAAACTTTAACGAAAATGAATATATGGTTATGGTAACTAAAAATGGTATCATAAAGAAAACTCCAGCAATGTATTATAACAACATTAGAAGAAGTGGTTTAATTGCAGTTAATTTAAGAGATAGTGATGAGCTTATTTCTGTCTTTTTAACTAACGGAGAAAATGATATATTCATAGCAACAAGAAATGGTATTTCTATTAGGTTTAAAGAACAAGATGTTAGACCAATGGGTAGAGGTGCGACAGGTGTTAAAGCTATTAACCTTGAAGATGATGATTATGTAATAGGTTCAGCAGTAATATCTGAGGAAAACAAAGTTTTATTAGTTACAGATAAAGGTTTTGGTAAATGTACTGACTCTGATAATTACAGAACCCAAACAAGAGGTGGTAAGGGCCTTAAAACATATAAGATAACAGATAAGACTGGCCAAGTAAGAGCTTTATCAATGGTAAATGATAAAGAAGAACTTATTATGGTTACAAGCGAAGGTGTTGTTATTAGATTAAAAATTAAGGACATTTCAACTGTTGGTAGAATAGCTCAAGGTGTTAAACTTGTAAACTTAAAAGAGGGTGTAAATGTAATTAGCATTGATAAGATAAATGAGGATTGCATTAACGAGGAAGAAGAGAAGAATTTATTAGGGGAAAATGCCCCTGAAAATAGCAATATTGAAAACTCTAGTATTTAAGCCAAAAAAATCTATATGTAATTTTAATTTTAAAGACTACCTGTCGATGTTGCGATTTGGTAGTCTTTAATAAAGTTTTAAAATAATTTATTAAGATAAGCTATCAAAACTACACAAAAAATCGGCCAAAATTGACAAAACCTAACCAATATATATACAAATAGTATTGAAAAATTTCCAGGCCAATAATTCCATATTGAATTATTCAAAAAAATTTGTTAAAATTTAGTTGGAACTGTTTTTTTATAAGTTTTATGGGTAAGTGAAGATTGAGGGGTATTTGATATGCTAAATAAAATAATTGATGAATTTAATTTAAAAATTGAGATGGTAGAAGAAAATAATAAAGTTACATTTATTGGCGAGCTGTTAAAAGACAATAAGAGATTAGAATATTGTGTAATTAGAAATTTACCAAATGATGAGGACACTAAATTAATTTATGATATATTAGTGGAAAATGAAGTTTTTCCAAACCATTTTTATAATATTATTGATGATTTTTATTATAGTAGGTTAAAATAAATAAAAAATCAAAAAAAATTTTTATTAAATTTTTTGAAGTATTTAATAAATAAAAAAATAAGTAAATATCAGGAATATGAAAGTTTAAAACAGCTTATAGAATTTTATTTTTAAAACTATTTATAGAATAAAAATAAAAAAGCAAAAAAAAATAAAAAAAGTGCTTGACAAATTAAATCCTATGCTATATAATAATATTTGTCGATGGCGCTTGATAAGAAGTGCCTAACATATTTAACAAATATATGGCTCGGTAGCTCAGCTGGTTAGAGCGCTGGCCTGTCACGCCAGAGGTCGAGGGTTCGAGCCCCTTCCGAGTCGCCATATATGGGAGCATAGCTCAGTTGGGAGAGCATCTGCCTTACAAGCAGGGGGTCACAGGTTCGAGCCCTGTTGTTCCCATCAGGATATTGTTTTCCAAACAATGTCTATGCCCGGGTGGCGGAATTGGCAGACGCACAGGACTTAAAATCCTGCGGGAGTTAAATCCCGTACCGGTTCGACCCCGGTTCCGGGCAGTTTGTAAAGGAGGGCTTCGATTTGTTCGGGGTTCTTTTTTATTAAACTCTATAAAAAAGTTCTTGACAAATGTTTTTGTTTGTGCTAAAATGTTTTTGTTGATAATATTCCTCGATAGCTCAGTGGTAGAGCAATCGGCTGTTAACCGATGGGTCGTAGGTTCGAGCCCTACTCGGGGAGTTTATTTGGCTCGTTGGTCAAGCGGCTAAGACGCGGCCCTCTCACGGCTGAAACAGGGGTTCGATTCCCCTACGAGTCATATGGCGACATAGCCAAGTGGCTAAGGCAGCGGACTGCAACTCCGCGATCCCCAGTTCAAATCTGGGTGTCGCCTTTACCTGCTCTTTTGAGCAGGTTTTTTTTATATCAAAATTAATAAACCCTTTATTGACATAACTAAACTAATGTTGTATTATAAGTATAATAGTTGAGATTGGAGGGAAACTATTATGGAAAATGAAAACCAAAATAATGATGTAAATAACGAAGTAAATGAAGATAGAACCACAGCTAAAGGCAAGGTTTTAAAAGAAATTAAAAGCTGGGTATCTACAATATTATTTGCAGTTGTTTTTGCATTAATTATTACAAAGTTTATAATTGTTAATGCAGTAATCCCTTCAGGTTCAATGGAAAAAACTATTATGACTGGAGATAGAATAATAGCTAATAGAATAGAGTATTATTTTACAAGCCCAGAAAGGTTTGATATAGCCGTTTTTAAATATCCTGACAATCCAGAAATTTTATATATAAAAAGAGTTATAGGAGAGCCAGGAGATAAGGTAGAAATTAAAGACAATGAAATTTATATAAATGATAGCACTACACCGTTAGAAAATAGTTTTGTAAACGGAGAAATGGTTACAAAAGACGCTTTATATGTTGTGCCTAAAAAAGGTGATAGCCTTTCAGATTTTTCATCATTTATATATAATAAAGAAATTTATGATAAAAATAATGACGGGCTTTTTGATGAAGATTGTTATTTTATGATGGGTGATAACAGAAATAACTCAGAAGATTCAAGAAAGTGGTTAAATACCTTTGTTCCAAAATCTTTTATGGAAGGTAAAGCTATTTTTAGATATTACCCATTTAATCAAATAAAAATAATAAAAAATAATTATAATAAATAAAGGAGAGTAACATTATGGCAAATAAAGTAACAAAAGATATGATTATTGGCGAAATTATTTTAATTGATAAGGGCATTATTCCTATTCTTATGAACGCAGGTATGCACTGCATTGGTTGCCCATCTTCTCAGGGTGAAACTCTTGAAGAAGCTTGTATGGTTCACGGAATGGACGTAAACGCTCTTTTAAATGATATTAACACTTATTTAGAATCTAAATAATTAAAAGGCTAACAAGAGTTAGCCTTTTTTTATATTGACAAAATCTTAAATTTATGTTAAAATAACACACATTGTCAAAAAATATTAAAATAAGCTTGACATATTAAAGACATTGTGTTACTATGATAGTGACGCGTATCGTCTTTTTTTTGTGTATCTTTTTACACTTTATAGACAAATTTAAATTAAAAAATTTAATTATTCAAGAAAGAGGTGGAAGTCGTGAGAACAAGAATTACATTAGCTTGTACTGAGTGTAAGCAAAGAAATTACGACACTATGAAGGACAAGAAAGTACATCCTGACAGAATGGAAACAAAGAAGTATTGCAAGTTCTGTAAGACACATACTTTACACAGAGAAACAAAGTAATCCAGTTTGTTGATACAATTAAAGTTGTATTTACCTCATGAAAGGGGCATTCAGAATGGAAAAAGAAAAGCTTAATTTATCTAGTTGGTTAAAATTATATACATCTGAATTTAAGCGTATTAATTGGCCAAGTAGAAAAGACATAATTAAAGAAACTATCTCTGTTATTGTAATCTCATTAATCTTTGGCGCAATTGTTATTGGTTATGATTACATTATAAGGTTTGTTTACAACTTACTATTAAATTTAATAGGTTAATAGAGAGAGGTTATAATAATGTCAGAAGATGTTAATAATCAGGTCAGATGGTATGTTATTCATACTTATTCAGGCTATGAAAACAAAGTTAAAACTAACATTGAAAAACTTGTGGAAAACAGTGGCTTAGAGGAATATATTCAAGAAATTTCTGTGCCAATGGAAGAAGCAGTTGAAATTAAAAACGGTAAAAAGAAAACAGTCCTTAGAAAGAAATTTCCAGGATATGTTCTTTTAAAAATGATAATGAATGACGATACATGGTACGTTGTAAGAAACACTAGAGGTGTTACAAGCTTCGTTGGGCCTGGTAGTAAGCCTGTTCCTTTAACAGATGAGGAAGTTGCATCTATGGGTCTTGAAAGCGTCGAAATTACTGACATTGACATTGCAGTAGGCGACAGTGTAATTGTTACATCTGGAGCGTTTGCTGAAAATGTTGGTACAGTAAAAGAAATCAACTTAACTAAAAAGACAGTTACAGTTGACATATTCTTATTTGGTCGTGAAACGCCAATGGAGTTGGACTTTACA
This sequence comes from uncultured Clostridia bacterium, assembly GCA_944384235.1. Taxonomy (GTDB): domain Bacteria; phylum Bacillota; class Clostridia; order Lachnospirales; family CAG-274; genus Gallispira. Next base: position 239,257 of record CALWSP010000006.1, on the reverse strand, counting down.
CAAGTTCAGCCACTTTTACAGTAAACTGATTATTTGAAAGTAAAGTTACTTTCAGTGGGAGGGAAAATCCCTTTATCCCGCTAATTACCACATTATAGGAGGTGCCTTAAAATGGCAAAAAAGGTTGAAGGTTTTATAAAGTTACAAATCGCTGCTGGTAAGGCTACACCAGCACCACCAGTTGGTCCAGCATTAGGTCAGCACGGTGTAAATATTATGGGCTTCTGTAAGGAGTTCAACGAAAGAACTGCTAAAGATGCAGGTCTTATTATTCCAGTTGTTATTACTGTATACCAGGATAAGAGCTTTACATTTGTTACAAAGACTCCACCTGCAGCTGTTCTTTTAAAGAAAGCTTGTAAGATTGAATCTGGTTCAGGTGTTCCTAACAAGACAAAGGTTGCAACTATTTCTAAGGCTGAGGTTCAGAAGATTGCTGAATTAAAGATGCCTGATTTAACTGCAGCAAACATTGATGCAGCTATTAGTATGATTGCTGGTACTGCAAGAAGTATGGGTATCGTTGTTGAGGACTAATTGTTAAATGCGTGGGAGGGAATGCTCCCGATATTACCACTTAAGGAGGAACTATTGTGAAAAGAGGAAAGAAATATCTCGAAAAAAGTAAGCTTATAAACAAAGCTAATTTATATGATGTAGCAGAGGCTTGTGCATTAATTCCACAGGTAAGCACTGCTAAGTTTGATGAAACAGTTGAAGCTCATATCCGTTTAGGTGTAGATAGCCGTCACGCTGACCAGCAGGTTAGAGGTGCAGTTGTTCTCCCTCACGGTACTGGTAAGACTGTAAGAGTTCTTGTTTTTGCTAAGAATGCAAAGGCTGACGAAGCTACTGCAGCAGGTGCAGATTTTGTAGGTGCTGAAGATTTAGTAGCTAAGATTCAGAACGAAAACTGGTTTGATTTTGATGTTGTAGTTGCAACACCAGATATGATGGGTCTTGTTGGTAGAATTGGTAGAGTTTTAGGTCCTAAGGGCTTAATGCCAAACCCAAAAGCTGGTACAGTAACTATGGACGTAGCTAAGGCTATTGAAGAAATTAAGGCTGGTAAAATTGAATACAGACTTGATAAGACAAACATTATCCACGTTCCAGTAGGTAAGGTTTCTTTTGGTGCAGAAAAGCTTCAGGAGAACTTCCAAACTCTTATGAGTGCTGTTATTAAGGCTAAGCCATCAGCTGCAAAGGGTACTTACTTAAAGTCAGTTGCTCTTACAACTACTATGGGTCCTAGCGTTAGAATTAACGCAGCTAAGATTGCAGAGTAATTTGAATAATTAAATTTGTCAAATAAAAAGAACTGCTATAATAAGCAGTTCTTTTATATTTAAGGCGTATTTACGCCTTAAAGGCATAAAGGTAATTTTTAGCACTTAGAGTCACAAAGGCTAAAACTATTGCAACCACAGCAAAGAATAATAATAATTAAGATAATTAATGTGTTGTCATTGCCACAACCAAATAAATTACCTATGCCGTTGTTACCACAGCCACAGAAAAGAAAAATAATAACTATCCAGATTAAAGTATTGTTATTGCAACCCATATAAAGTTACCTCCAAAATTGAATACATTTAATTCTATGTAAAAATTTAGATAAGTTGCAAGTCCTATCAAAAAAAAATAAAATTTTTTTTAAATATATATTAAATATGTTTAAATTTTAGGCTAGACCACTTTTAACAATATCAAAATAATGATATAATTATATTGAAATAAATATATTTTAAGAGGTAGAATATGAATAAATTCAGTAATGATGTTAAACTTTTTAAGGCATTATCTGACGAAAACAGATTAAAGGTCTTAGAGATTTTAAAAGATGGTGAGAAGTGTGGAAGTGACCTTCTATTAGACTTAGAAATATCACAACCAACTTTATCCCACCATATGAAAATACTTTGTGATTCAACGATTGTAAATTATAGAAAAGACGGAAAACAAATGATTTATACAATCAATGAAAACATTAAGTTAAAACTTACAGAGATACTAAATAATTATCTATAAGAAAAGTGCTATAAACAACTTCTAATAAAATTGTTTATAGCACTTTTTTTATTGAAAAAAATATATTTTTGTGTTAAAATTTAATCAATTTATATTTTGTTTTTAAAGTAAGGAGTATGTTTATGAAAATTGGATTTATAGGCGCAGGAAATATGGGTGGGGCAATTATAAGAGGTCTTATAAAAAGCAACACAGTTAAGCCAAACAACATTTTGGTTAATAGAAAAAACAAGTTAGAGCTTGAAAATATGCAAAATAATTTGGGCATTTTGCCTATGGAAGATGCTGTTGAGCTTGTAAATGAGGCTGATATTATCTTTTTAGCGGTTAAACCTATAATGTTTGAAGAAGTGATATGTAAAATTAAATCGAAAGTTCAAGAAAAAAATCGAATAATAGTTTCGATGGCTGCTGGTTTAACAACTGAAAAAATAAAAAATATGTTTGGTTTTGATACAAAAATAATTAGAATTATGCCTAATATAAATGCAGAAATTTTAATGTCAACAACTGCAATATGTAAAAATGAATTTGTAAGCAAAGAAGAGTTAGAAACAGTGAAGTCAATAATGTCTGGAGTTGGAATGGTTTCAGATGTTCCAGAAAAACAGTTTTCTATTTTTGTAGCAATTGCAGGTTGCTCACCAGCATATGTTTACACATTTATAGATGGATTAGCTAGAGGTGCTCAAAAAATGGGTATGAACAAAAAGCAGGCTTTAGAGTTGGTTGCAAACACAGTTTTAGGAAGTGCAAATATGTATTTAAAGAGCGAAAGCCACCCACAAGAGTTAGTTGACAAAGTTTGTTCTCCAGGAGGAACAACAATAGAGGGGTTGTGTACTTTAGAGGAATATAAATTTACTCCATCTCTTGTAAAAGCTGTTGAAAGTATAGTTGAAAAAGACAAATTAATGAATAAATAAATAAAAATGCTATCTTTAAATTTAAAGATAGCATTTTTTTATTTTACAATTTTAATTGCTTTAGGAACATAATTTCCGTTTTTAAATTTATTTTCTTGAGAGTGAATGATTAAATAAGTAATAATTACAAACAATAAGCCAGATAAAATACTAACTAGTTCTGCATTTTTTATGTTAAAGTTTAGAGCAGAATAATAGCCTAGAAAAATTCCGAGCATAAAAGTTAAAAATGGTATTCCATACATAATTAATGTTGCTTTCATAAAATTTGAGTTATCTATTACAACATCTACTTTATCTCCAACTACAGCACTACACATATTTTCCGCTTTTATTATCATTTCTTCTTTTTTCATACCAGCTGTGCAAGCTCTACATTTAGCACAAGCTTCAGTTCTTTGCATTTTTACAACAAGTTTGTTGTTTTCAACAGAAACAACCTCACCAATTTCTCCTAATATATTGTTAGACATAAAATCACCTCCGACAAATAATATAATATAACAAAATAAAAAATATAGCAATACATTATATCTATTATACTGAAGAAAGTATTAATATTGGCTTGACATATAAATTTTAGGTTAGTATATTATATTTATAAAAATATAAAGGAGTGAATTTAATGAAAGAATTATTTGAATTATACTTTCTGTTTTTAAAAATGGGAAGTGTGTGTTTTGGTGGCGGTTATGCTATGCTACCAATACTTGAAAGAGAGTTGGTAACAAAAAGAAACTGGTGCACAAAAGAAGAATTGTTAGATTATTATGCAATTGGTCAATGCACACCAGGTGTTATAGCTGTTAATACATCAACATTTATTGGACATAAATTAAAAGGTGTAGTAGGTGGCATTGTTGCTACACTTGGTTTTATTACGCCATCTATTATTATAATTTCTATACTAGCAACTATAATTCAGTCAATAACACATTTGCCAGTTGTTGAATATGCTTTTAGTGGAATTAGAATTTGTGTTTGTGTTTTAATTTTAAATGCAACAATTAACCTATGGAAAAGTGCAGTAAAAGATAGAATAGGAATAATTTTGTTTTTAATTATATTTATACTTTCTTCCTTCTTAAATGTTAGTCCTGTTATTTTAATAGTTTTAGCAGGATTTTTCGGATATTTATATAAAACAATAACAGGAGGAAAAGAAAAATGATATATTTAAGACTTATATATGAATTTATGAAAATTGGCCTATTTGCAGTAGGTGGAGGGCTTGCAACTTTACCTTTTTTAAAGGATTTAGCTATTAAAACTGGTTGGTATACAATTGAAGATTTAATGAATATGGTAGCTGTTTCTGAGTCAACACCAGGGCCTCTTGGTGTTAATATGTCAACTTTTGTTGGTTTTGTAAGAGGTAGTTTTTTAGGCGGAATATGTGCTACATTAGGTTTGGTTATTCCATCAATTGCTATAATTATAATAATAGCTATAATGTTTAAGAAATTTAAAGATAGCCCTATTATAGAAAAGATATTTTTTGGAATTAGACCAGCCTCAATTGCTCTTATAGCTTCTGCTGGTTATTCTGTTATGAAAGAGGCGTTATTTAACTTTGAACTTTATAGTCAAACAAATGCTATTTTAGATTTATTTAAAGTTTCTTCTATAATTTATGGTGTAATACTATATATAGTGTTTTCAAAATTTAAATTACACCCTATTTTTTATATTTTAATATCAGCTGTTATAGGTATTATAGTAAAGTTTTAAACAAAGAAATATAAAAAAATGTGAATAAAAAAATATTAGTGTGTATAATATTAAATTATAGTGGATAAAATTGTAAAAAAATAAATGTTGAAAAGTAAGCATATAATAAAGTTATTCACAAAGTTATCCTAGTTATCCACAAAAGAATGTTTTAAATTATCAACAAGACTAATGTGTATAAAAATATTTATTAACAAATTTTTGTGGAAAAGAAAAATTTAATTTTTTTTAAAATAAAAAAAGGAAATTTAAACTATATGTAGAATATGTATAGTATAAGAGAAACAAATAAATTCTCACTCTAATACAAAGGAGTTGGTATTATGCGTTATGTATTTATTGGTAAAAATTTTGAAGTAACTGAAAATTTTAGTAGCAAGATTAAAGCTAAGCTTGATAGAATTTCAAAACTTTTCCCAGAAGATAGCGAGGCTAATGTTGTTTTAACCGAAATTAAGTTAAGTAAAAAAGTCGATGTAACTGTTGGTCTTCCTAACAAGAGAATTATAAAGGCTGAAGTTATTAAAGGCGATTTTATGGAAGCAGTTGATGAAGTTGTAGATATTCTTGAAAGACAGATGATTAAATATAAAAACAAACTTCACGACAGAGCTAAAAGAGCCACTTCCTTTGCAGAAGAGTTAAGAGGTATTGCTTCTGACGAAGATAATTACACAGAAGATAAAATTGAAATTGTAAAAAGCAAGAAATTTTTTGTTAAACCAATGGACGCAGAAGAAGCTTGTATGGAAATGGATATGATGGGACATAACTTTTTCATTTTCAGAAATGCTGAAACTGATGAAGTGAACATTGTATATAAAAGAAAAGACGGTGCTTATGGTTTAATCGAACCAGAAATTTAAATATTAATTTTTTAGATAGAATGGGTTTACACCCATTCTATCTTTTTGCACAAAAAGGAGAACCTATTTTTGTATAATATATATAAAAAACATATATCAATTTATGTATTATTGATTTTATACATAAAATAGGTTATACTTAAAACATAATTGGACATTTCGTCCAATTTATATTAAAAAAGGAGGTAAAAAATAATGACAACAAGCTCTAAAAGAATTTTAAGTAGAGTTTTGTCGTTTGTGATGTTAGTTTCTGCTATGTTCACAAATTTAGCAGTTGCAAAAACTAATGGAAACGGCAATGTTGAAGACGATGTATTGTCAGGTAAGGCTGTTGATTTTGCTTTGTCTGAAAGTGCATTAAAATCAAATGGCCCAATAAGTGTTTGGGACTTTGGTGGCGTGGAAGAAAGTGACACTTCTCTTTACACAAATTTTATTTCCACTCAGTTTTTAGATAGCTGGGAGGCTGTTGGCGACGCGGCTAGTGGAAACAAGGGTAAGTTTTTAAACTTAGGTGATTATAATATTGACGGGGGTTTAATTCTTAATACATTAGCAAATGACCGTTTATATTATTTAGTAGGTGAAGATGGAGCATCTACAACAGGTTTAAGAAGTTATGGTGGAAACTCAAAGGCATTAACAACATTTGAAGATGGATATAAAGCAAATGGTATGTGGTATGCTAATGGTACTGGTGGTGAAACAAGAAGATTTGTACAGCTTACAAATGTTCAAGCTGGTTCAGAAATTAAGGTGTATACAGGTTCTTCAAATTCATCAGATACAATAATTGAGTTTAACTATTTAGGTAGCGATGGCACTCAAAGCCAAGAAGTTGTTTTTGCTGGTGGCGCTTCTAACATAGCTAAATTTGTTGCAAACTACACTGGTGATTACAAAATTTGGTATAGTGCTGCTGGTGGTAAACCAATTATTAATAGAGTAGTTATGACTCCACCTATTGAAGTTAAGGCAGATATAAACCTTAATGGAAATAAGGTTGATAACTATACAGTTGAATTTAAAAACGAAACTACAAACGAAGTGGTTGAAGCAAACGTTACAAACAACCAAGCAACTGTTAATTTAACACCTGGATATAAATATACAGCTGTTATGAAAGGTGCTTTAGGCTATGGTTTTACAACAGCTTCTAAGTTTGTAGATGTTACTATTGATGATTTAAAAAATGGTTCAAAAACTGTTGAGTTAGTTGTTGAAACAAAATCAACATACACTGCAAGTGGTAAACTTTTAGGTTTTGAAAATGGTTATGATGTAAGCAAGTTGGTTCTTACATTTGTTCCAGAAGAAGGTTCAACATCTGAAAAGGTTGTTGCAGTAGTTGATTCTAATTTAAGTTACACAGCAACACTTGAGCCAGATGTTAAGTATACAGCAACACTTGAGGGCGTAAACGACTATAAAGTTGTTGCAAATGGTGATATTGTAAACAATGTAAATGTAACTCAGGATATTACAGTTGGTTTAAAAGATGTATATAAGGTTACTGGTAAATTAGTTGGTGGAGCAAATGTTGCTGAGCTTGCTTTTGTAAATATGGAAGATGACTATTCTTACGGCGGTTTAGTAAATGGAGATAGCTACACAGTTTTATTAAGAAATGGTTCTTATGAAGTTCAGGCTGTTGCAGATGGTTACACAACTTCTGGCCACATTGTTGTAAGTGGTAAAGATGTAAATAAAGACATTTTATTTGTTCCAACAACAGAGAAAGCTCCAAATGTGGATACAAGTGTTAGAGATATTTATGTAGGTTGCGAAGGCCAAGTAAATAATTTTGACACAATGAAAGAAGCTTTAGCGGCAGCAGCTGTTATGAACCCAACATCTGAAGCTGAGAGAGTGACTATTCACATCGCTCCTGGAACATATAGAGAGCAAATTTCAGTAGACACACCTTATTTAACTTTTGTTCCAGAGGGAAATGGTGAAGTTAAATTAACTTGGTACTACGGAATTGGTTACAGATACTATTCAGTAGGCAAAGATGGTTTTTATGACGAAGAAAGAGCTTTTGACAAGTTTAATAAAGATGTAGAGCCTGCTAAATGGGGCGTTGCAACTTATATTAAAGGTGATAATTTTAAGGCTGAAAACATTGTTTTTGAGGCTTCATTTAACAAATATGTTACAGACGAAGAAATTGAAGATGGTGTAGAGGCAACAGGTGCTTTACCTGCAAGAAATTATGCTCTTGATGTTACAAGCAGAGCAGCAACAGAAAGAAGTTCAGCTCTTTGTGTAAATGACAATGTAACTGCTGAATTTAAAAATTGTAGCTTTATAGGTTCTCAAGATACTCTTTATATGGGTACTAATTCTAACACATACTACAAAAACTGTTTAATTGAGGGTAACACAGACTACATCTTTGGTTCTGGTAACTCAGTTTTTGACGGTTGTGAATTAAGATTTTGTGGTTATAGCGACAAGGCAACAGGTGGTTATATAACTGCTGCAAGAGCAAATAATATGGCTGATTATAAGGGTTATTTATTTAGAGCTTGTACTATAACTAACAAAGAAGGTATGTTACATACAGCTGGTTATTTTGGTAGACCTTGGGACGCAAATGCAGATGTAACTTTCTTAAACACAGTTGTTGAAAGTGCTGATGCTATTGCAAGCGATGGATGGACATCTATGTCTGGTGTATCTCCAGAATCAGCTAATTATAAAGAATATGGCACAATTACTGCTGATGGTAATTTAGTTGACACAAGCAAGAGAATTACTGGCACAGTTTTAACAGACGAACAAGCAAGTGCTATTGATGTGAAATCATATTTTAACGGAGAAACTCATACTTTCTATGTTGAAGATGTAACACCAGTTGAATTTGAAACAAAGCCATACTTCTCAACAGATGGTGATGTTTTACTTCCAGCAACAGGTAACACTTTTATAGTTAAGTATTCATTAGGTAAAAATGATGAAAATGATGCGTCTAAAATTGTTTATTCATTAGTAGATGCAAATGGTGTAGAAACTGTTATTAAGGCAACAACAGCAGCTGCTAACACAGGTGTTAAGTTAACTAACGATATGGTTGGTAGCTTTTTAAAGGTAACAGTAACTCCTACAACTGTTATGGGTGGAGTAGGTACGCCAGAAACAATTGTAACTGAAAAAGAAATAACTTTAGGTTCTGGCTCTGTTGACACAGATAGACCAAGTGGTAAGTCTGTTATTTTCTTAGCTGGCGACTCAACTGTTAAGGATTATTCAGCAGGCGCTATTAATAACTCTGGTGCAACAAGACCAGAAGGTGCTTGGGGCGAGTTCCTCGGTTATTTTGTAAATGATAATTATGAAGTTATGAACTATGCTCAAGGTGGTAGAAGTTCAAGAACTTTCTACACTGGAACAAAGGACGATGGTTCTGACAATTATTTTGAAAAGATTAAAGAACAAATTACAGCAGGTGATTACTTGTTTGTTCAGTTTGGTCACAACGACAGTTCTGAGTCTTATGCAGACAGATATGTTCCAGTTGGAACACCAGATGCAAATGGTGTGTATCCAGCAAATGCTCCAAGCAGTGCAACAGCTTTAGATGGCACATTTAAGTGGTATTTACAGCAGTATATTGATTTAGCTAAAAATGCAGGTGCAACACCTGTTATGGTAACACCAGTTTCAAGAATGTATTTTAATGCTGATGGAACTATTAAACCACACCACGGTAGTAACGATGAATATGTAATTGCTACTAAGCAAATTGCAGAAGAAAATAATGTTCTTTTAATTGACCTTTATGATTATACAAAGACATTATATGAAAATGCTTATAAGGTAGATGGTTCAAATGGTGTTTCTGCTCTTACAGAAAGATTGTTTGCAGCAGGAGAGAAAACTCACCATTCTAAATTAGGTGGTTTTGCAATTGCTGCTGATTTAGCTAAGATGATTCAAAAGACTAATTTAGGTTTTGCAAACGCAATTGTTACTCCAAGCTCTATGTATATAACAGAGGATAAGGGTAATGTTGAGTTTGTTGTAAACAGTAAGGGTGTATTCACTGGTTATGGCAGAAATGCTGAGAATGTGTTTGACACTTCTGTTCCTTGCGAATATTGGGATAATTATATTAATGGTGTATTAAACGACATTAGAAATGCAGAAGTTACAACAGAAACAAGTTCTGAAACAACAACAGTTGTAGAAACAAGCTCAGAAACAACAACAGCTACAGAAACAAGCTCAGAGACAACAACAGTTGTAGAAACAAGCTCAGAAACAACAACAGCTACAGAAGCAAGTTCTGAAACAACAACAGCTACAGAAGCAAGTTCTGAAACAACAACAGTTGCAGAAACAAGTTCTCAAACAACAACTGTTCAAACAGAAACTAGCACAGAAACAACAACTAGAGTTGTAAGTAGTGGTGCAGGTGCTTCAAGTATTAAAGTAGAAAATTATACAAAAACAGAAAGCACAACAGAGGCTACAACTGAAGGAACAACAGTAGATGAGGCAGAAAATGGTAATGAGTTAAATATACCAACAGTAAAAATTACTATTGGAAACAAAGAAATTCAAGTTGGAGATAAGACTTACACAATAGATGTAGCTCCATACATTCAATCTAGCTCAAATTCAACTATGGTTCCATTAAGATTTGTTACAGTTGCTTTAACAGGCTATGATGTTGATTCTAAGGAAGGCAACAGCATTATAACTTGGGACGCAGTAAATAAAAAGGCTATTATAGAGTTTATGAACAACAAAATTGTATTCACTGCAAATAGCAATGTGTTTGAAGTAAATGGTGTTGAAAAGAACATTGAAAATGGCGTTGTTGCTGAAATTGTAAATAGTAGAATGTTTGTGCCTTTTAGAGCTATTGGAGAAGCTTTAGGTGTAGATGTTGATTGGGATTCTACAACAAAATCTGCTTATTACAATAAATAAAATAAAAAAAGATGTCCTATTTTATAGGACATCTTTTATTTTTTGCTTGTATTAAATGTTGTAGTTATAAATATTTCTTTTATGTGATATTTGTTTCTTATAAGTTTTAAAGCTTTTAAGGCTGTGTCATAGTCGTTATAAAAACCAAACACAGTAGGGCCACTTCCACTCATTAAAGAGCCAATAGCACCATTTTCTAGCATAGCCACCTTTAAATCTTTTATTATTGGATATTCATTTGCTGTTACCGTTTCTAAAACATTACACATATTTTGGCAAATACCATCTAAATCACCGTTTTCAATTAGCTCTATCATTTTTTTATTATCTGGGTGCTTATCAACCTTGTTTAAGTCAAATTTTCCAAAAACAGTTGCAGTTGACACATTTATTGGTGGTTTAGCAACAAGAATTAATGTGTTAGGAAAAGGAGGAAGTTTAGTTAATTTTTCGCCTATTCCTTCAGCCAAAGCAGTGCCTCTTAATATGCAATATGGAACATCAGCGCCAAGTGTTTTGCCAAGTTTCATAAGTTCGTTGTCACTAGCTTTTATTTTTAATAAATTTCTTATGCCAACAAGTGTTGCGGCACAATCTGAACTTCCACCAGCCATTCCAGCGGCAACAGGGATATTTTTTGTTAAATGAATGTCTAACCCCTCTTTAAAGTTATAAGTTTTTTTCATAAGCTCAGCTGCTTTATAAACTAAATTTCTATTATCACAAGGAAGCCAAGAGTAGTTTGAAGTCATATTAATTTTACCACTGTTGTTTGTGGCAATAGTTATATTATCACACAAATTTATGCTTTGCATTATCATAGACAAGTCGTGGTAGCCATCTTCTCTTTTTCTTATAACATCAAGAGTTATATTAATTTTAGCCCTAGCATTTAATTTTATCTGTTTCAAAATTTCACCTCAGATTACATAAAATATAGCTTAATTATACAAATATAAAAATAAATAGTCAATATTAGTTTTTATTTTCTATTTGTGCAATTAAATAAGGAATTGAGCTAAAGTTATTTACAATGTAATCAGCGCCAGCTTTTTTAAACTTGTTTCTCACTTCTAAACGAGCTTTATTTTGTTCATTTTCATCTAAAGATTCAAATTCAGCAAGAGAAAGCCCCATTTCAGAGCTACCATCTACAATAGCAACTGTTGTTACACCTGCGTTAATTCCCTCTTTTATATCATTTATAGTATCTCCAACTTTAATTACATTTTGAACTGAACCAATGCCCATTTTTTCCATATTTTTAAATATCATAAAAGGGTTAGGTCTACCTTGCCCGTTCACTTGCTCAGAATTTGCCCAATAATCTACATAAAGCCCTTTTTGCTTTGAAATTTTAGTTAAAAATTCCATAACATCGCTAGAATAGCTAGTTGTTGAGCCAATTCTTATTCCAGATTCTCTTAAAATTTCTAAAGTTCTAATTACATATTCTTTTGGTTCGCTATGTTTTTCGACTTTTTCAAATATTTTAGATTCAAACCTTCTATTTAGCTCTCTAACATCGCCTTCATTAGCTTCTATTCCAGTGTTTTTAAACCAAAGTTTTGAAACTCTATCACTTTCTAATATGTATCTAATATGGTCTAATTTTTTTATACCCATTTTATTACGAATTTCTTTTTTAGTTAAGTTAATATTAAATTCGGCAAAAATTTCCCTATAATTTTCTTCGCTTGCCATACAGCCATAGTCAACAAGTGTTCCTGCCCAATCTAAAATAACTGCTTTAATTTTTCTCATAAAAACCCACCTCTTTATTTATTATAAATTTAAATATAATATAAAAAAATGTAATTTGCAACAGTTTATTTAAAATCTTAATTAAATTAAGGTAGGGCGTAAAAAACTTGCATTTTGCAAATATATGATGTATTATAATATATGTATATAAGTTAGAGTCGTAAATTATTCATAGGAGGAGAAAAAATGGCTCCAAAGGAAAATGTTGTTGAAAATAATATTGAGCTTAATTTAAAAAACGATTTTGATAAAAATAGTGGCGAAAATATTAAAAAAACAAATGAAGAAAATGTTGTTAAAGCAAATAAAAGACCTGCTATAATTAAGTTTATTTCTGTAAACAAAAAATATGGTGCAAGGTTAGTTTTAAAAGGAATTGACTTTACAATTAGAAAAGGTCAGCTTTTAGCTGTTTTAGCTCCAGAGGGTAGTGGAAAATCTAGCATTGCAAAAATGGCAGCTGGTTTAACAAGAACAACAAAAGGGCAAGTTCTTGTTAGAGGTGTGAAGGCTAGCAGAAAAACAAATTTTGTTATTAGCTACCAGCCAGACATACCTTTTTTTAAATATGATGTAACAGTTATGGAAGTTATTAGCTTATATGAAAGATTTTTTGAGGATTTTAAATATAAAAAAGCTATGAAGCTTTTAAGACACTTTAAAATAAATACTAAGCTTAAAATTGACAATCTTTCAACAACTGCACTTTATATATTACAGGTTATATTAGTGTCAAGCAGAGATGCTAGTTTATTTATTTTTGATGACCCTCTTGTTCATTGTGACCCTAAATATAGAGCAGATATAATTAAAATTATTGATGGTTGTAGAAAAGATGGCGCAATTTTATTGTTGTCACAAATAGCTGATGGAATTGATGATATAACAGATTTAGTGGTGTTTTTAAAAAGAGGCAGTATATATAAAAATGTATATGATGCAGATGGTTTTGAAAATGAGTTTGGTGATGTAACATTGAATATTGCCTACAAGGAGGTTTTTAAAAATGCTTAATCTTTTATATTATGATATGAAAGCAATTTTAAAAAAGAGCTGGGTTTATATTTTAATATTTGCTCTTATTGCTGTTTGTGTTAAGTTTTTTTGTAGCGAGGCTTTTATATCTTTTTTTACAGACATTAATTTTATTTATGGATATGTAGTAAGTGTTGTTTCAGCTGGTTTTTTAGTGGCTTTTGGAATTTTAGTTACACTTATTATAATTGTTTATTTGGCTCAGTGGTTTGATGAAAATGTGCTTTCTAACCAAAGCCAATTAACAAATATGTTGCCAGTAGATAGTTGGCAAATAGTTTTAAGCAAGGTTATATTAGCATTTATATGGAGCATAATTATGGTTTCAATGGCTGTTTCAATCATATCTATTGTAATGGTTGGAACAGAATATTTTGATAGCTTTGTAAAAAGTGTTGCTGAAATAGGAAGTAGTTTAAATATAGAAATAAACCTTTTAGGCGTTTGTGTGTCTATTGGGCTTTATGTTATAACAGGTTTAACATCTCTTGTGAGCTTGTGTTATTTTTCTTTAATGATTGGTCAAATGTTTAGCTATTTAAGAAACTTTGCTATTTTTGTTTCTTTTGTTCTTATTTTATTATTAGGCCTATATTTAGAATATAAATTAGCACTTCTTTTAGGTGTTAGCTTGCCCACAAACATAGCAACAGAGCAAATATTAGAATTTTGTATTAAAGCTATTACTAAGTTGATAATAATAAATGTTGTTTCAATTTTATTATATTGGTTTGGTTCATCTTTTATTTTAAAAAGATTTTTAAATGTATTTTAGAAAAGCTGTCGACTTTTGTCGACAGCTTTGTTTTTAGCTATTGCAACCGCAACCACAACCGCAACTGCAACTATTGTTACAGCCACAACCACAGTTATTATTATCGCTTTCGTTTCTTCTTTCGTTTGGAATATTTCCGCTAATTCCTGCTAAAAATTCTCTTTTTTGAGGTGGAGCAAAAATGTCCATAGGGAAGTCTAAGTTGTCAAAAAATTCGCAAGGAGATATGCTAGATACATCTTCACACTCCTTAGGAATACAAAAGCCCTTAGATTCCACAGTTAAGTTTACAAGTCTGAAAAGTTTAATAATGCTAAATAGACCAATAGTTAGGCTAACCTGGTCAGCATTATCGTTTTCATCACAACAACAGCAATTGTTGTATGCAAGCTCAGCATTTAAAGCAACTGCCTTAGATTCAACTAAAACAAATGGCTGGTTGCCAGTGTCAAAGCTGTTTCCATTGCTAGAAACAAAGTCTGTTGAAATGAGAGAATCTGTTGTTACAGAGCCAAACAATGTTATTTTCTTGTTATAAACACTTTGAGCTGGCACAGTGCATAAAATACAACCATTTACATTTCTAAAGACAAGGTCGTAAGAGAAGATATACTTTAAGTCTATATCCCAATAGCCAACTCTAAAAGGGTTAGGCTCTTTTTTTACAATTATAACTTTTTCAATTTTAAAATTGTCCACAGAAACACTAGCAGCATTTTCTGGAGGAGTGATAATTTCACCTTGCTCAAGAGTCATACCACAACAAAAAGTGCCACAAGTTGCTGCTCTAGCAGGACCAATGTCATCACCTTGCAAGCAGTTTTGCTGTCTACAAGCATCATATACCTTTAAAGCAACTATACACTCCTCTTTTATTTTATCGCCACCAGAAACACAGTTGTTATCAAAATCAAATATTCCCATTATAAAACCTCCTATAATTTTGTTCCCCCTCTAGTTTTATATTATGAAATATATTTATTTTTGTGATATACTGTGTTATAATAAATAAAAAATAACTTAGGAGGAGAATATGAAAAGAATAGTTTTAATTTTTTTAGCTATATCAATTTTTTTAGTAGGTTGTGGGGCTAATAATAGCGAGGCTTCAAAGGAATGTATAGAAAAAACAAACGAGTTTTTGACTTATTTTAAAAACAAGGACTTTGAAAGTATGTATAATATGTCTTTATATAAAGACCAATATTTAGCAGGAACATACAACAAAGATTCTGTTATAGGAAGAATGTTGTTTGACTCTATGACACAAGGTTTAAGCTATGAAATTAAAGACACTGTTGAAAATGGGGATAATGTATATGTTAAGTTTCATATTGTAACTAAGGATTATAACGATGTTTTAAGCAGAGTTGTTGGGTATTACACAGACTTTTTAAAAAAAGCTGGAGATACAATGACTAGCGAAGAAATAGACGATGTTTTAGAAACTATTTTAGATGAACAACTTAAAAGTGCCAAAGTGTATGAAAAAGATACTCAGCTAGATTTTATAAAAAAAGATGGCAAGTGGATAATAGAAGAAAATGTTGGTGTTTATGACGATATAACAGGCGGGTATTTAAGTTATTGCTTTAATATGAACTCAGTTATTAGATAAAAATTAAGAATAGTAGGTTTTATTTATAAAATCTACTATTCTTTTTTATTTTATAACATTTTATAACAAAAAATTAGTTTTTTATATAAAAAATAGTTTTATATTTCTTGCAATTTTAAGATTAAATGTTATAATTAAATTGTATAGTTATATTTAATAATTATTAGGGGGTTCTTTGATGAAAAAGAAAATTTTATGTGCAGGCCTTGCACTTAGTATGGCTTTTAGTAACATCAGTTCTTTACCTACCCTTGCAGCTATTGATAGCAGCTGGATTGTTGACTGGACAGGTAAAGATGGAAATACAGATTTTAACGTTACAACAACTGAAAATAACCAGGTTGTTATGGAAAACACAAAGGTAAATAACGGCAAATTTTCAGATGGCGAAGATAGCCTTATTTATTATGCAAAGGAATTAAGTGTTAATGATGACTTTGAAATTAGCGCTAGAGTCACAATTGATGAGTACAACACTATGGAGGAAAGTAGCAACCCTCAACAAGGTTCAGTGGGTATTGCTGTTTTAGACTCTTTATACCATAAAACAGATGATGTAACTTTTGATGATGGGGTGTTTTTAGGAACTTATGCAGCTAGTAAGGCTGATGATTTAACATTTAGAGCTATGTCAAGAAATTCATCTGACAAAAAGGTTGTTAGCGAGCCACTATCAGATGCTATTTCAAATGAGGGTAGCAACTTAGGTTCTTTTAACCTTTCAATTAAAAAAGTTGGCAATGCCTACACTTTAACTTGTGGAGAGAATAGCCAAGTTGTTGAAATGAACTCTCTTGAAGATACAATTTACCCTTGTTTATACATTGCTAGAAATGTTAAGGCAACTTTTTCAAATGTAAAATTAGAGTTAGCTAAGAAAAAGCCTATTGAAATGACTCTTGAAGGAGAGTGCAAAACTAAATATATATATGGCGATGATTTAGATTTTACAGGCTTAAAAGTTATTGTAAAATATAACGATGGTTCAACAGAGGAGGCAACTGACTACTTAGTTAAGGGCTACAACCCTAAAAAAGTTGGAAACCAGACTTTAACTCTTGTAAAGGGAGATGCAACAGCTAATTTATATGTTAAAGTTGAAAATTTAGAAGTTACAGATGTAAATGTAGATTTTTCTCCTTTAAAAACTAGCTATGCAAAAGGTGATTTATTTAAATCAGATGGAATTGAAGTTAGTGCTACATATTCTGATGGAAAGAAAGAAGTTTTAGAAAAAGATAAGTACACTTTAAAAATTGATGGAAGAACAATTAAAGACGGCGATAGACTAAACGAAGTTGGTAAAAAGCAAGTTAAAGTGTACAGAAATGTTGAAGATGGTTTAGCTTCAAAAGCAAGTGGTAATTTTTATATTAATATAAACAAAAATTCAATTGACACTCTTACAGTTAAAGAGCCATTAAAGAAGATTTATTATGTAGGTGATGAGCTTGACACAACTGGTATGGTTGTTACATCAAGCTATAAAGATAACTCTGGCAATGTAGTGACTGAAGATATGAAAAAAGAGGACTACGTTATTACTGGTTTTGATAGCAAAGAGGCTGGAGATAAAACTATTACTATTCAGTCTGTTGCAAATGCAGATGTAAAGGCTAGTTTTAAAGTTAATGTTTTTGAAAGACAGCCAGAGAAGATTCAAATTGTTGAGTATCCAAAAACAACTTATGGCGTTGGAGAGAAGTTTGATTATAAAGATATGGTTGTTGGCATTGTTTACGACAATGGAGATGTAGAGAAAACAACAAACTATAAAGTTGATTTATCAAGCTTTAACTCTAGTTCAGTTGGAAATACAAGCGTAGATGTTTTAGTTGATGGTTTTGAGAAAGTTAGCTTACCTATTACAATAGCTGAGAAAGTTGAAAACAAGTGGAGAGCAGCTACTTTTGGCCAAAGTTCTGGATATGATAAAGGGCCTGAATCAGTTGGAGTAACTGCAGAAAATTATGGTACGGCAGATGGCAAAATTGTTGTTAAGGCTTGGGACGGAGCAGGAAAAATAACAAACGACCACGATGGTATGACATATTATTTTACAGAGGTAGATGGTAACAACAACTTTAAATTAAGTGCTGACATAACTGTTAACAAATATCTTGAGCATAACAACGATGACACAAAGAGAAACGGTCAAGAAGCCTTTGGTATTATGGCAAAAGATGTTGTGCCTTTAGAGGGCAAGGACGGAAGTGTTGTTACAGACAAAAACCTTGCTAAAATTGATGACGAAGGTGTGGCAGTTCCTGTAAATAATAGTAAAGTTTTTGCATCTAATATGGTTATATTAGGTGGGTATTCTGGAACAGGCTGGCCAAGTGATAAAACATCACCAGCATATGAAAAAAATGCAAATATTAATAGAATTAATCTTTTAGTTAGAGATGGTGTAGTAGCTCCTGATGGTGGTGGAAAGAGAATTGGACCTTATGCAGTAAGTTCTGATTTTCCTAAGGAAGGCAATAAATATAAGCTTACTCTTGAAAGGTTAAACGGTGGTTTATTAGCTAAGTGCTATAATTACCAAACTAACGAGGAAATGGAGCAATATTATTATGATGATAGCTTCTTAACAACTCAAAATAAAGATTCTTTCTATGTAGGCTTTTTTGCAGCTAGATGGGCAGAAATTTTAGTTGAAAATGTAGAATTTTATGAGTCTGTAAAAGAAACAGATAGATTTATTGAAAGCAACGAAAAGGTAGAAAAGACACCAGAACTTTTATTTAATTCAAAGCCTTATACAACAACTCCTGTTTATAATTTTGATTTAGATTTAGACAACGCAAAGGGTAAAGTTACAGTAAAAATGAATGATAAGATTATTGCTCAGGACAGAGAAATATCAGACATTGAACATTTTACTGCTAATTTAAAGACAAATGATGTAAATAAGCTTGTTGCTATATTTACTCCAGATGATACATTAAACTTAACAAGCTATGAGCCTATTATAATTAGAGAGGATATTTACCACAAGAGTGTAGATAACACTAAGGAAGTTATATATGCTAGCCCTGATGGAACTTTTAAGGGAGATGGAACAATTGGCCGTCCATACGACATATATACAGCAGTAGGTTTATTACAGCCAGGTCAAACACTTATGCTCACAGAAGGTAGATATAAGTTAACAAAACCTATTGAAGTTTTATATGGAGATAACGGTAGTGCAGATAAGATGAAAACTATTCAGGCTATGCCAAACCAGAAAGTTATAATTGATGGACAAGGCATTACTGGAGAGGTTATGCACTCTGGAGATTATTGGCATTACAAAGACATTGAGTTTACAAATTCTGCTAACAATCAAAAAGGCTTCCATTTAGGAGGTAGCAACAACATTATTGAAAACTGTATTTTCTCAAACAATAGGGATATGGGCTTCCAAATAAGTAGAATTAGTGGCAAGTATCAGCCAACGTTTGATAAATGGCCATCAAACAACTTAATTCTTAACTGTGAATCCTACAACAACTGCGACCCATCTATGATAAATGCAGATGGTTTTGGTGCTAAATTAACAGTTGGCGACGGAAATGTGTTTAGGAACTGTAAGTCACACCACAACCTTGATGATGGTTGGGATTTATATACAAAGGTAAACACAGGAGCTATTGGTATTGTTACTTTAGAAAACTGTGAATCTTACAAAAACGGCTGGAGATTAAACGAAGATGGAACAGAAACACCATATAACGCTGGAGGTAACAACGGCTTTAAATGTGGCGGCGAAAATGTTCCTGTTCAACATATTTTAATTAATTGCAAGGCTTATGACAATGGAAACAATGGTATAACTACAAACTCTAACCCTGCATTAAAACTTGTTAATGTGACATCATATAATAATAAGGGAGCAAATGTTAGACTTTATAGTGACAGACCAGAAGCTTACAATTACGATGTTATAGGCGTTTATTCTGCTAATGGTGGAGAAGAAGATGTTATTGCAACAGTTAATCAAAGCACAGAATATACAAACGCTAGTACAATACCTTTATTAAGTGAAATTAATTATTGGTGTGGAAAAGATGGTCTTGGTAAAAATGTAGATGGCAAGACTATATCAATAAAGGATATTTTAAAATAATATTAAACCTCCCTTATTAAATTTTAAGGGAGGTTTATTTTTAAGGAGAGTAAAATATGAGTTTTAAAGGGTTTAATGAAAAAACTAATGATTATCTTATAGGGATTAGGTTTAACAACAACAAACAGTGGTTTCAGGAACACAAAGAAATGTATAATGAAAATGTTCACGCAATAACTGTGGATTTTGCAAATGAATTATGTGAAAAAATGCGAGAATTTGACAAAAATTTTACTGAAAAGCCAAGGGTTTCAAGAGCCAATAGAGATGTTAGATTTTCTAAAAACAAAGAGCCTTATAAGACTTGTAAATGGTTCTTTTTTAGAAATGAAATGAAAAAAGGAAGTGTTCCTCACGAAGAACCAGGTTTCTTTTTTGAAATGAGTGCAGATTGGTGGAGATATGGCTTATTTTTTGGAGATAACCCTAAAGTTATGGAAAAGTTAAGAGCTAAAATAAATGCTGACCAAGCTAAGTGTAAAAGGCTTATACAAAGTGTTGAAAAAAAGGGGATTTTTACATTAGAGGGAGAAGAATACAAGCGAATTTTTAACAAAGATTTAGAACCTTATTTAAATAAATGGGCACAAAAGAAATGGATAACTTATGTAAGATATGAGGACTATAACAATATGGATTTTTATAGCGAGAAGTTAGTTGACACAGTTTTTAATGGCTTTAAGTCAATTTATCCAATTTATGAATATTTTAAAATTAAGTAAGGAGAAAATATGAAAAAGACAATAGGCGTGTTTGCTCACGTTGATGCAGGAAAAACAACGTTTTCTGACCAATTATTATATATTAGTGGAAAATCTAGAAATTTTGGAGATGTAAATAAAAAGACTTCAAACTTTGATACAAATGAAATAGAGAGGGCAAGAGGAATAACAATTTTTTCTTCGCAGGCAAAATTTGATTTTAACAACAACACCTATTATTTTATAGACACCCCAGGCCACATTGATTTTTCGCCAGAAGCAGAAAGGGCTATTATGGCCTTAGACTATGCAATTCTCTTAATAAATGGCCCAGCAGGAGTTCAAAGCCATAGCTCAACTCTTTTTAGGCTTTTAAGCAAGTATGAAATACCAACTTTTATTTTTATAAATAAAATAGATATGGTAGGCTATGATAGGGAAAAGGTTTTGGAGGATATTTCAGACAAATTAACAAATGAGTATATCTTTGTGGATAAATCAGAAAAAATAAATGACCTTGCAGAGAAGATAGCAGAGTATGATGATGAGTTTTTAGAGAAGTTTTTAGAGGGGAATTTTATAGAACAAGATATAATCAAGGTATTTACTGAAGTTATAAAAAACAGAAAAGCTGTTCCTATTTTTGAAGGTGTTGCACTTGATAAAAATAGTGTGGAAAAATTCTTTATTAATTTTGATAAGTACACAAAAACAGATTATAAAGCTGAAGAAGAATTTAAGGCTATTGTGTATAAAATTAAAAATGAGGATACAAGGCTTACTTTTTTAAAATGTTTAAGTGGAAAACTGAAAATTAAAGATGAAATATTTTTTAGCGTTGGTGAAAAAATTAATGATATAAGAATTTATAATGGTGAAAAGTATGAAAGTGTTAAAGAAGTTTGTGCAGGAGATGTTTTTGCTGTGACAGGGCTTAAAACGCCAATTTGTTCAAACATAATTAATTTAAAAAATGATGAAATTACAAAAAATGAGTTTAGCTTAAAATCAGCCTTAGAAACAAGTGTAGTAATTAATGACGGGAAAGATGTTAATGATGTTTTAAAGTGTTTTAAAATTTTAGAAGATGAAGACCCTTCTTTGTCTGTTAGTTTTAATTTAGAGAACAAGGAAATTTTAATTTATGTTATGGGTAAAATTCAGCTTGAGGTTTTAAAGACAGAGGTTAAAAATAGGTTTAATGTTGATGTAGATTTTAAGCCGCCTAAAGTTCAGTATAGGGAAAGCATTGGCTCAAATGTTATAGGATATGGACATTATGAGCCTATGCGACACTATGCTGAGGTTAAGTTTCTTTTAGAGCCAAACAAAAGAGGAGAGGGAATAACATATGAGTCTAGGTGTGACAAAGAAAGGCTTGAAACTCATTGGCATAAATTAATTGGAAAGCATATTTTTGAAAAGACGCACAAAGGAATTTTAACAGGAAGTCCTATAACAGATATAAACATAGTTTTGTTAGATGGAAAGGACCATTTAAAGCACACAGAGCCAGGAGATTTTAGAGAGGCTACATATAGAGCCATTAGACAAGGTTTGGAAAAAGCTGAAAATATTATATTAGAGCCTTATTATAAAATAGAAGTTTATCTTAAAAGCGATTATATAGGTAGAGTAATGTCTGACATTCAAAGAGGTGGTGGGGAGTTTGAACCACCTATACAAAAAGACAATTTAGTTTATATAAAAGGTTATGTTCCAGTTGAACAGTTTATGGAGTATACAACTGAGTTTTTGTCTTACACAAAGGGTGATGGAAGTATAAGCCTTGTTTTTGACAGTTACAGAGAATGTGACAAAGAAAAAAGTGAAAGAATAATAGCTGAAAGAAAATACAACAAGGGTGCTGACAAGGAAAATCCATCTAGTTCTATTTTTGCTGCAAAAGGAACTTCTTTTGTTGCAGAGTGGTATGAGTGTGAAAAGTATATGAAAACTGCTGATTGAGGTGGAAAATGGATTATAAAAAATATATGGCATTAGCTTTAGAACAAGCGAAAATAGCATATAAAAATGGAGATGTACCTATTGGTTGTGTAATAGTTTACAACGATAAAGTTATAGCATCTGCCTATAATTGTAGAATGAAAAATAAAAATGTTTTACACCACAGTGAAATAATTGCTATTGACAAGGCTTGTAAAAACATAGGTGACTGGAGGTTAGAAGATTGCACTTTGTTTGTTACAGTTGAGCCTTGCCCTATGTGTGCAGGGGCTATATTACAAGCTAGATTTAAAGAAGTTGTTTTTGGTGCAAAAAATGAAAAGGCTGGTTGTGTAGGCTCAATTTACAATATACTTCAAGACGATAGATTTAACCACATTGTAAGTGTTAAAGAGGGTGTTTTAGAAGATGAGTGTTCGTTTTTAATGAAAAGTTTTTTTAAAGATTGCAGGAAAAGGGATATAAAAACTGATTTAGCTAAAATACCAGGAGTTTCAAAGGGAATTATAAAGCATTTTAATAGCATAGGAATTTATGAAATTAAGGATTTAGTTGGAAAAGATGCTAAAAAGCTATATGAGCTTGAGTGCGAAAAAAGTGGCAAAAAAATAGAAAAGACAATGTTATATATTTATAAAATGGCAATTTATTTTGCTGAAAACAGTAATGTTGAAAAGGAAAAATTAAATATTAAATATTGGAAAAATAAAGTATAATAGAGGTTTATTATGAAAGCATTTTTATTTGATTTTGATGGGACAATAGCTGATAGTAACTATGTTTGGAAAAAGGTAGACGAGGACTTTTTTAAAGCTAGAAATATGTCTGTTCCAAAAGATTATGTAGAAAATATAAGCACTATGAGTTTTGAAAGTGGAGCAATATATACTAAAGAAAAATACAATTTAAAAGAATCTATTGAGGAAATAATGAAAGAATGGAGTGTATATGCTCTTTATGAATATGAGAACAATGTTAAATTAAAGCCCTTTGCTAAAAAGTACATAGAAAGTTTAAAAAAAAGAGGATATAAAGTTGGGTTAGTTACAGCCTCAAACCCTGAGTTTTACACACCAGTTTTAAAAAGAGAGGGAATATTTGAATTTTTTGACAGTTTTGTAGATGGAACAAGTGGTTTTAGAAACAAAGAATACCCTGATATGTATAAGGGCATTGCAGACGAGCTTAATGTGGATTATTTTAGTTGTACAGTGTATGAAGATGTATTAAAAGGAATAATTTCAGCTAAAAGTGTTGGAATGAACACAGTGGCTGTGTATGATAGCTCAAATAAAGACAATTGGGTGAATATTAAAGAGTGTGCAAATTCATATATTAAAAGTTTTGATGAGCTTTTGTAAAAATTGTCATAAATGATAGATAAAAATTAGTTGACAAGTTAAAAAATAAATAGTAAAATAAAAATAGTCCTGTGCTAGTCGGGGAGGTAGCGGTGCCCTGTATCTGCAATCCGCTTTAGCAGAGATGATGTCTAGATTGAGGCTTTAGTTTGTAAGGTCTGCCTAAGGTGTTTTAATGTTGAAGATTGAGTCTTGCACAATTAGAACCTGTGAACCGTGTCAGGTCTGGAAGGAAGCAGCACTAAGCAGTTATTCTGATGTGTTGCAAGGGTGCTTGATTGGAGTTAAAAGCTTTAGTAACGCTTGGAAGCTACTGTCGAGGTCAGATGCACAGGATTTTTAATTTTATGGTGTGCTTTGGCACGCTTTTTTTATGTAAAAAAAGCATCAATATTGATGCTTTTTATAAAGGGTTTCTTTCTATTTTTTTAGCTCGTCTAGGATATTTTTCAGATGTGTTTTTAATTTTTTTAATTACAACTATGTTATGTTTTAAGTCAGTATCTGGCAAGTTTACTTCTTTTACAAGAGATATTTCTCCGCCAAGTTCAGTTATTGCAGACTTAGCATTTTCTATTTCTTCATAAGCAGATGGACCTTTTAAAGCTATCATTAACCCGCCTACTTTAACAAAGGGTAGGTCAAATTCAGCAAGTATATTTAAAGGAGCAACTGCTCTTGAAAGAGCAATGTCATACTTTTCTCTAAAGTTTAAATCTTTTCCTAAGTCTTCAGCTCTGCCGTGAACAAAGTTAGCCTTTGTATCTATTTTGTTGCAAACTTCTTCTAAAAAATTTAACCTTTTAGTTAAAGAGTCTAGCAAGGTTAAGTTTATGCTAGGTTCAGCTATTTTAAGAGGCAAACCTGGAAAGCCAGCACCAGTTCCAACATCTATTACAGTTTTGTTTTTAAAATCAGCAATTTCTAAAGCAGTAACACTGTCTGCAAAGTGTTTTATTACTACTTCTTTTGTTTCAGTAATGCCTGTTAAGTTCATTACTTTATTCCATTGAACTAAAATATCTTTATAAGTTAAAAAATCTTCAATTTGTTTTTGATTAAGTTCAATATTTATTTTTTTGAAATAATCGTATATAAAATTTTTCATTATTATAAATTTCTTGCCTTTCTAATTCCATCTAAAATAACTTTTTTACACTCTATTGCCTCTTTTTTGTCCATAGACTCTATGTTTTCCAATGGATATTTCATACCTAAGGCTTCATATTTTTTAACACCCATTGTATGATATGGTAAAACATCAAGAGCTTTTACATTTTTTAAAGAACCAATGAATTCTCCTAATTTAAAAAGAGAATCTTTATCATCAGTTATTCCAGGCACAACAACGTGTCTTATCCAAAGTTCTACTTTGTTTTCATCTAAATATTTTGCAAAAGCTAAAACATTATCTAACTTTTGTTCTGTAAGGTCAATATGAGCTTTAGGGTCAATATGCTTTATATCAAGCATTACAAGGTCTGTATATTTAATTAATTTATCAAATTTTTCAGTATTATTAGGTGTGAATGTTATTCCTGATGTGTCAAGGCAAGTATGAATGCCTTCTTCTTTACATCTTTTAAAAAGCTCTGTGACAAAATCTATTTGAACTAAAGGCTCGCCACCAGTAGCAGTTATGCCACCACTTTTGTAAAATGATTGATTTTTTTTATATTCTTCTATAATTTCTTCAACAGACATTTCTCTGCCGCCGCCATATTCCCAAGTGTCAGGGTTGTGGCAGTATTTACACCTCATTGGACAACCTTTAAAAAACAAGACATATCTTATTCCGGGGCCATCAACGCTACCAAAGGTTTCAACTGAATGAATATGAGCTTTCATTTTTTCATCTCCTATATTTTTTATTTTATATTCTATTATAAACTAAAAAAGGCGGTTAGTAAACCGCCCCTTTAAAAATTAGATATCATCGTGGAATGTTCTAGAGATAACCTCATCTTGCTGTTCCTTTGTAAGCTTGTTGAAGTTTACTGCATAACCAGAAACTCTAACTGTAAGCTGAGGATACTTCTCTGGGTGAGCCTGTGCATCAAGTAATGTATCCTTAGAAAATACATTTACATTTAAGTGGTGGCCACCTTTTTCAGCATAACCATCAAGAATATTTACTAAATTATCAATCTGATGTTCATTAGACATAGTAATGTCCTCCTTTTAAATTTTTAATTTATTTATCTTCCCTGTCCATACCCTCAAAGAGAGTAGGGACAGAACAAGCCATATTGTTGCAACAATCTAAACTAGATAAAGTTGTTACATCTTTTTCTACATACTCTTTATCTGTTTCGATTTCACCATCTTTATTTACAGTGACATTCATATGCCCACCATTGTTGGACATAAAGCTGTCAATCATTGATACCAAATCATCAATTTTATTATTATTCATATTATCATTCCTTTTGATAAATTATTTATCTTCACTAGGTTCAAAGTTTTCTAAATCAACAGATAAATCTCCAGCAAACACTGTTGCATCTTTACCAAGTGCATTTGGAATAATTGAGAATGTATTAGAAATACCATCTTGAGCATCTCTAAAAGGAAGTTTAGACACAGATGCAAGAGATGCAATAGCACCGTTGCTGTCACGGTGGTGCATTGGGTTAGCACCAGGAGCAAATGGCTCGCCACCCTTTCTACCATCTGGAGTAGAACCTGTATTCTTACCATAAACTACATTTGAAGTGATTGTAAGAATAGAAGTTGTAGGGATACCGTTTCTGTAAGTGTGGTTGCTCTTAATGTATGACATAAACTCGTGAACAAGGTCAGCAGCGATGTTATCTACTCTATCATCGTCATTACCATATTTAGGGAAATCACCTTCGATAGCGTAATCTACAACAATGCCGTTTTCATCTCTAATTGTTTTAACCTTTGCATATTTAATAGCAGAAAGGGAGTCAGCTACAACTGAAAGACCAGCAATACCTGTTGCAAACCAACGAGTAACTTCCTTGTCGTGTAAAGCCATCTGTAATTTTTCATAGCAGTATTTATCGTGCATATAGTGAATTACATTAAGTGAGTTTACATATACATTTGCAAGCCACTTCATCATATCTTTATATCTATCCATAACCTCATCAAAATCAAGGTATTCAGAAGTAATTGGTCTATACTTTGGACCTACTTGCTTTTTAGAAATTTCATCTACACCACCATTGATAGCGTATAAAAGACATTTTGCAAGGTTAGCTCTTGCACCAAAGAACTGCATTTCCTTACCAACTCTCATTGAAGATACGCAACAAGCAATAGCGTAATCATCGCCGTGAGTTACTCTCATAAGGTCATCGTTTTCATACTGAATAGAAGATGACTCAATAGAAGTTTTAGCACAGAACTTTTTAAAGTTCATTGGCAACCTAGTTGACCAAAGAACAGTTAAGTTTGGCTCAGGAGCAGTACCTAAGTTTTGTAAAGTGTGAAGGTATCTAAAGCTCATCTTTGTTACTAAGTGTCTACCGTCAATACCAACACCACCAACAGATTCAGTTACCCAAGTTGGGTCACCAGAGAATAATGCGTTATATTCAGGAGTTCTTGCAAATTTAACAAGTCTTAACTTCATAATGAAGTGGTCAACAAACTCTTGAATTTCTTCTTCTGTGAAAGTACCGTTTCTTAAATCTCTTTCAGCGTAGATGTCGATAAATGTAGAAGTTCTACCAAGGGACATTGCAGCACCATTTTGCTCTTTAATAGCAGCAAGGTAGCCAAAATACATCCATTGAATAGCTTCTTGAACGTTGCTAGCTGGTCTAGAAATGTCAAAACCGTAGATTTCACCAAGTTTCTTTAAATCTTTAAGAGCATTAATCTGTTCAGAAAGTTCTTCTCTATCTCTGATTACATCAGAAGTCATAGTTGAACTTGTAGAATTTTTTTGGTTAATTTTATCTTCGATAAGTCTATCAACACCATAAAGAGCTACTCTTCTGTAATCGCCAATGATTCTACCTCTACCATAAGCATCAGGAAGACCTGTGATTATGTGGCTAGAACGACAAGCTCTCATTTCGTCATTATATGCGTCAAAAACACCAGCGTTGTGAGTTTTTCTGTGAGTAGAGAAAAATTCTACAACTTCAGGGTCTACTTCGTAGCCGTTATCTTTACAAGCTTTCATTGCCATTCTTATACCACCATAAGGCTGTAAAGAACGCTTAAATGGCTTGTCTGTTTGAAAACCTACAATTTTTTCGTCATCTTTATTTAAATATCCTGCGCCGTGAGAAGTTATTGTAGAAATAACTTTTGTGTCCATATCAAGAACACCACCAGCAGCTAATTCTTGTTTAGTAAGGTCCATAACTTGTGCCCAAAGTCTGTTTGTTGCATCAGTTGGGCCTGCAAGGAAGCTATCATCACCATCATAAGGTGTATAATTTTTTTGGATAAAATCTCTTACATTTACTTCTTTTTCCCAAATGCCTTTAACAAAGCCATTCCATTCTTGACTCATTGTTCTTCCTCCAAATCATATATATAAAATAAAAACTAAAATTTCTATGCTGTTAGGACTGTGTTAAAAATTTTACTTTTATATCTCCTAACAGCATTTATGATAACACAAAAAATTATAAGGTGTCAACACTTTGGAGCAAATAAATAATAATCATTATTATATAAAGTTATTAGTGGTTGCTAACTCCAAGTAAAACACTCGGAAATTAATTTTATAAAGTTTTTAACGGTTTTTGTCTAATTTAATTATTCCACCAATATTTTCGATTTTTGTGCAAATATTTTCATACCCTCTAATTATATGCTCAATGCCATTTATTTTACTTTCACCTTCTGCAGATAAAGCTGATATTATTAAAGCTGCTCCACCTCTTAAATCTTTTGCTGTAACTTCAGCACCATATAATAAATCAACACCATTAATTTCAAAAGTTGTTTCATCGATTATTTCTATATTTGCTCCCATTTTTTTTAACTCAGAAATATGTTTATTTCTTGAAGAAAATAAAGTTTCTTTTATTACACAACAGCCTTGAGATGTTGATAAAACTGACATAATTTGAGGCTGAAAATCTGTTGGAAAATTTGGATATGGTTTAGTTACAATATTTGGTGGAGAATATATTTTATATGGTGTTTCAATATATATTTTGTCTATATCTGTTTTTATGATACAGCCCATTTTTTGAAATAAATTTAAAATAGAGTTTAGATGATTTGGGTTTAAGTTTTTTAAAAACAATTCTCCTTTTGTTGCAGCAGCCATTGCCATAAATGTTGCAGCCTCAATTCTATCTGGTATTATACAATGGGTTGTGTAGTTTTTTGTTTTAGTAGGAGTTATAATTATTGTAGAATTTTTTCGTTCTATATTGTTTCCACACTCGTTTAAATATAAAATAAGGTCGTCAATTTCTGGCTCTTTAGCACAGTTATTAATTATTGTTATGCCTTCTGCATTTATGGCAGCCATAATTATATTTTCTGTTACTCCAACAGATACAATAGGCATATTAATTTGAGTTCCTTTTAACTTTCCTTTACATATTATTTCATCGTCTTTTTTTGTTATTTTTGCACCTAGTTTTTCCATTGCCCAAATATGCAAATCTATTGGTCTTTCGCCTAATTTACAGCCACCAGGTTCAAAAATTGTTACTTCTTGACATTTGCCTAAAATTGCTCCTAAAAAAAGAATTGATGAACGCATTTTTTGGCTTAAAAATTTATTTATTATTGTGTTTGTAACCTTGCCTGAAATATTAACTGTGTTATTTTCTGTTACAACATTTAAACCAAGCTCTCTTATTATTTGAAGTGTGTTAGAAACATCTGACAAAAAAGGCACATTTTTAAGTGTTGTTTCATTTTGTATGGAGGCAGCAGCTAAAATAGGTAAAACTGCGTTTTTAGCACCACTTATATTAACCTCTCCACTTAGCCTATTACCACCTTTTACAACATAGCAACTCATATTATACCCTCCAACTAGTTAATATATATTATGTATTAAATTTCTAAATTGTGACTTATATAAAAATTATTTCTTGTAAATAAATTAAATTGAAAATAAAATTATTTACATATTGAGAAAAAACAAGTATAATTATTATGTATTAATATACCTATTTTTTGGAGGAAATTATGGCAGAAGAAGAAAATAAGAAAAGTCAAAAAAAGGCTTCGCCAAATAAAAATAAATCAAAGAGCAATATAATTGAAAAAAATGTTGAAAACAAGCCTAAAAAGACAGAAAAAAATTTAGATAAAGACAAAAAAGAAGAAAAGTTTGTTGAGAAAAAAGTTAAAGAAAATCAAAAAGAAAATACAAAGATTAATGAAAAAGAAATAAACAAAGATAAAAATTTTAATGAAAAAAAGGAAAATGAAAAAGAAGAGAATAAGGTTAAGTTAAATGTAGTTGACAAAAGAAAAAAGCCTGTTAGAAAGCCTAAAAAAGCTTCTAATATGAAAAAGTTAAAAGCTATAAAGCCTGACAAAAAAACAACTAGAAAGTTTGTAAAAAGCAACAGAAACACTCTTATTGCAGTGTGTTCAGCTATGTTTTTACTTGTTCTTGCAATAGTTTTTAATGCAAACAATGTAATTAAAATTAGCGACAAGCAAATTATGTTTTCAAAAGAATATAGTATGAGTTCTAAAGCTAGTTTTTATGTAAATGGTGAAAATATATTTTACAGCTCCAAAGACGGAATGATATACTTAGATAAAAAAGGCGAAACTATATGGAGCGACACCTTTACAATGTCATCACCAAATTTATTAAGTGACAAGGACTATGTAGCTGTTGTAGATAAAGGTGGAAGAACTGTTAATGTATATGACAAGACAGGAAGATTGTATCAAATAAATACTCTTGGAGATATAACAACTGTTGCAATAAACCCTATTGGTTGCTGTGCCGTAGTTTACAGAGTTGAAAACGATTATAGAGTTGATGTTTATTCTAACAATGGTCAAACTATGTTTGAATGTGCAAGAGCATCTAAAGACGGTATACCTCTTGGAATTGATATTTCAGAAGATGGGTCTATAATAGCTTTATCTTTTGTTGATTACAATGAAATAAAAATTAAATCAAATGTTATTTTTTACTACACAACAAAGACAGATGCTCAACAAACAGATTCTAGCGACGGCTTAGTAAGTGCTATTGAAGTGCCAAATGCTATTGCTAGCATAGTGAAGTTTTTGCCTAAAAACCAATGTTTTGTTGCTAGTGATGAATCTATGATGTTAGTTGATTGTTCTGTTAAAAACAAGTTTGAGAAAAAGTGGGAAAAGAAGTTTGACAACTATGTTACTGCTTTTGATATTTTAGATGATAAAAAGATTGTTGTTGCTTATGGAGAGCCTGTGTCAGTAAGTGATGAAAAGGCTATGTTAAATGAAAACACTATACATTGGTACAATTTAATGGGTAAAGAGTTAAATTACGACAATGTAGGAGAGAGGGTTACAAACATAGAGGCTTCAGATAAAGGTGTGGTAGCAACTGTGAACAAGGAATATATTGCATATAACTCCAATGGAAATGAAATATGGAAATACGATGCTATTCAAAATGTTTTAAGTATGCAATTTTACAAATATGATGATAGGGTAGTTGTTGTGACACCAACTAAAATGCAAATTTTAGATGTTAAAAAAGGTGCTACTATGAAAGAGCAAGCAGATGAAGAGGTTGAAGAAGTTTCAAGCGAAACAACAACATCTGAGCAGGCAAGCCAAACAACTACAAAACAGGGGGAGTAAAGTTTGAATTATTTAATAGATATAATTATTATAGTTATTGTTTTTAGTTTTATTTCAGTTTTTGCTAGAAAAGGGCTTATTGGTTCTATTTTTAAGTCTTTTAGGTGGTTAGTTTCAATTTTATTAACTTATATGTTATATCCAATTGTAAGTGCTGTTTTAAGAAAAAGTGTTGTGTTTGAATTTTTAAAGTCAGCAATAATGGATATTATGAATTTGGAAAATATAGGGAATGTAACTGGGGCTAACCAAGTGGGTGTTGTGAATAATTTAGATATTCCAGAAAGTTTAAAAACTTTGATATTAGAAAACAACAATTCAGTTATATATGACTTACTTGGTGTAGATAAGTTACAAGAGTATATTGCAGGTTTTGTTGCAAATATAGTGTTAAATATAATTGTTGGTATAGTAGTTTTTTTAATTACAATGATTATTATAAAGCTATTAACTGGAACATTTACAATGGTCTTTAATTTACCTTTAATAAAGCAGGTTAATTACTTTGGTGGAGGATTATTAGGCTTTGCTTGGGGAATTGTGTTTGTTTGGTTTATAATGTTAATTTTAAACTTATTTATTACAACTCCATTTTTTGCTGAAACAATTGTTGCTATTGAAAATTCATATATAGGGAAGTTTTTATATGAAAACAACTTAATATTAGAGGCTATATTTAAAAAGCTTTTTGGTTGGGGTTAATAGATTATGGAAAGTTATATTACAATAAAAGGCTATGGAACAGATGAAATAGTTGAGAAAAAATCTAGATTTATAGCAAATGTAAAGCCTATAAAATCAGAAGAAGATGCTATTTCATTTGTTGAAGAAATAAAAAAGAAATATTATGATGCAAGGCATAATTGTTATGCCTATCAATTAGGAGATAGAAACCAAATACAAAGGTATTCTGACGATGGAGAGCCTAGCGGAACAGCAGGTATGCCTATATTAGATGTTTTAAGAGGTAGAGATATTAAAGACACAATTGTTGTTGTTACAAGATATTTTGGTGGAACATTATTAGGCACAGGTGGGTTAGTTAGGGCATATAGCTCTGCCACAAAAGTTGGCATTGAAAAGGCTGGGCTTATAGAAAGAATTGCTCATATTAGGCAGAAATTTACAGTTGACTACACATTATCTGGTAAGGTACAATATGAAATATTAAATGGTGGACATATTTTAGAGGACACTATTTACACAGATAAAGTAGAGTTTGTGGTTTTAAGCAAGGCAGGTGAGGAAGAAAAGCTTTGTGAAAATGTAATTAACTTAACTGGAAATAAAGTTGATGTAGTTAAAGATGGAGAAATGGTTTTTGTAGATAAAGACATTGATTTTTAAAGGAGTGTTTTATATGAAAAAATTATTTTTAATGTTAGCTTTTGTTTTAAGTTTAAATAGTGTTGCATACGCTTATTCAACTAGTAGCATTACTAAAGTTCAGCAT
The DNA here is from genome assembly GCA_944384235.1 of uncultured Clostridia bacterium. Taxonomy (GTDB): domain Bacteria; phylum Bacillota; class Clostridia; order Lachnospirales; family CAG-274; genus Gallispira. The sequence continues at coordinate 206,194 of CALWSP010000006.1, read as the reverse complement.
TTAAAAGATGGTTCTTCTTTGGCTAATGCAAGTTTTGAAATTGCACCTCATTCAGAAGTTGAAACAGGTTCATCAATTATAATCAGTTTTGACAAAGCTGTTGTGTTTTCTCAAGAAATTCTTGACGGAACAAGTAGCAATAAAGATGAGGTTGGATACAAAGAAGGTGGGTATCAATATAATGAAAATGGTGTGACTTGGAATGGGAAAGATGGTTTTTTTGATGTTGTGTCAAAAACTAACACTTCAAAGTTACCTTATTATTTAAGAAGGCTAAACGATTATCAACTTCAAGTGTTTTTAATTAATTTGCCTAATATGTATGTGGATTCTTCCTTAAGTGAAGTAAATGGCTCAAGTAGAAACCCTTATTACTCAATACCATTAGTTGCTTATGCAGATGTTAATGGAAACGGAGAAGTGACAATGTCTGTTGATAGCAACGGAAGTTCAATAAGTAGCTGGAATAGTGGAAGTGTAAACAACAGCCTTGCAACAGAAACAACTACTGACAAAACAACAGAAACTACAACAGAGGCAACAACTGAAGAAACAACAACTAATGGCTCTGAATTAGAAAACAAAGTTATTGTTCAAATTGGTTCAAATGATATCTGTGTAAATGGTCAAAAGGTTAAAATTGACCACCCTGCTTACATTCAGACTAGCTCAAGCTCAACTATGATACCGCTAAGGGCAGTAAGCCAAGGTGTTATTGGAAACGAGGAATGTGTTAGTTACGATGCAAACACTAAAACTGCAATTATTAAATTTGAAAACAAAGAGTTAAGATTTCAAACAGGTTCTAACACAGCGTATATAAACGGAAAGGCAGTTAATATGCCTAATGGTGTTAAAGCTGAAATTAAAAACAGCAGAATGTTTGTGCCATATAGATTTTTAGGAGAGGCACTAGGAGCTAAAGTTAGCTGGAATGCTGAAGATAAAGTTGCATATTTTAATTAAACAAAACCCCTAGCTTAAATTTAGCTAGGGGTTAAATTTTATTTAGATGTTATTTTTTTATAAATTTTTATATATTCATCAGCACTATTAGCCCAAGAAAAGTTTGTGTTAATGGCATTTTGAACAACTTTTTCCCAAAGAGGCTTATCATAATAAACTTCTAAGGCTTGGTTTATTGCCCACATAAGGCCGTTTGCATCATAGTCTTGGAATTGGAAGCCATTGCCTTTAGTTGTTTCTTTGTTAAAATGCTGAACTGTGTCTACAAGGCCACCAGTTGTTCTTGTTATTGGAACAGTTCCATAGCTCATACTAAAGAGTTGCCCAAGGCCACAAGGCTCAAACAAGCTAGGCATAAGGAACATATCGCTACCAGCATATATCTTTTGAGCTAATGTATCGTCAAAGAGTATATTAGCACTTACCTTGTCTTTATATATATAATCAAGATGTTTAAAGGCGTTTTCATAGTGATAATCGCCAGTGCCTAAAACAACAAGTTGAATGTCTTTATTTAAAAGTTCGTGTGTAGCTTGCAAAATTAGGTCAATTCCTTTTTGGTCAACCAACCTTGAAATTACTGAAATAACGGGAGTATTTTCATTTTGAGGCAGACCTAACTCTTTTTGTAGCTCTCTTTTATTTATTGCTTTTCCAGACATATTGTTAGGGGAAAAGTTAGCATATATTTTTTTACTATTTGCAGGGTTATTCTGCTCGTAGTCAATTCCATTTACTATTCCATATAAGTCTTTGTTTCTACATCTTAAGCAACCATCTAAGCCGTAGCCATATTGAGGCGTTTGTATTTCATTTGCATAGGTTTTACTAACAGTTGATATGGCATCAGAGTATAAAAGGCCTGCTTTCATAAAGTTTACACAATTATAAAATTCAAGTTTATCGTTTGTGAAATAGTAGTTTTCATCTAACTCCATCATAGATAGAGTTTCTTTTTGGAAAATTCCTTGATATTGAAGATTGTGTATTGTAAACAAAGTTTTAATATTTGAAAAATATTTAATTTTTGAGTATCTATCTTTAATATAAAGGCAGATAGGAGCACTTTGCCAGTCGTTACAATGGATAACATCTGGAATAAAATCGATATAGTCTAAAAATTCAATGGCTGCTTTTGAAAAGAAAGCAAATCTTTCGTTATCATCTTCATAGCCATAAAAGCCTGCTCTACCAAAGTAGTAGTCGTTGCCTATCATATAAGTAGGCACAGAATTATTTAAAGTGAATATATCAGCCTTTTGTTTACGCCAATCAAGAGTGACATCAAAAGAGCTTAAATATTGGCAACCGTTTAAAAATTGGTTTTTAATTGTTCTATATTTAGGGAAGACTATTCTAACATCTACACCTTTTTCTTGCAATGCTTTTGGTAAAGAACCAACAACATCTCCTAAACCTCCACTTTTAGCAAAAGGTGCAACTTCTGAAGAAACAATTAAAACTTTTAAAGACATAAAATACCCCTCCTTATTGTTCAAGGATACAACACATTTGGAAAAAATTGAAAAAATGACTGTATATTTTCATTTATTTATATTATAATTATACTATGTAATAAAAAATTAATCAATAAAAAAATAAATTATAAAGGAGTTTTTTGTATGGGTAAGCTATTAAATAGAGCTGATGTTGAGGATAAATTTAAATGGAGCATTACAGATTTATTTTCAAGTGATGAAATTTGGGAAAAAACGTATAGTGAAATTGAAAGCAGGCTTGTTGAGTTTGAAGAATATAAAAACAACTTAAGTGTTGAAAACCTATATGAATGTTTAAAGTTAAGAGATGATATTTTGCTTTTAACTGAACAGGTTTGTGTTTATGCTGGACTTAGGGCAAATGAAGACAGCACAAACAATTTTTATCAGGGGTTGGATATAAAAAGTGATAGGCTTATTACATTAGTTACATCTTATATTGCTTTTATAGAGCCAAGTATATTAGAGCTTGATGAAGAAAAGTTAGTTAAAGCCTTAGATGGGAAATTAGCTTTATATAGCCATTATATAAAGGATATTTTAAGAAACAAGGAGCATATTTTATCAGCAGATAAGGAGGAGCTTTTAGCTCAAGTATATGAAATAGCAGCTACACCTTCTAATGTTTTTAATATGCTTAACAATGCAGATATAGAATTTCCAAAAATTAAAGATTCAAAGGGAGAAGAACATAATTTAACTCACGGAACTTATGTTTTATATTTAGAGAGTGAAGATAGAGTTCTTAGAAAAAATGCCTTTGATGCTTTATATGACACATATTACAAGCAGAAAAACACAATAGCAACAATATATGGTGCAAGTGTTAAAAAAGATGTTTTTAATGCAAAAGTTAGAAATTACAGTTCTTGTCTTGAAGCTATGCTTTCAGCAAACAACATACCTATTGATGTTTACACAAATTTAATTGAAACTGTAAACAAGCATCTTCCTCTTATGCACAGATATGTTGAGCTTAGAAAGAAAGTGCTTGGTTTAGATGAGCTTGATATGTATGATATATATACTCCGATAGTTGAAAATATAGACAATTCTAAAAGCTATGACGAGGCTAAAAATGAAGTTTTAGAATCTGTAAAAGTGATGGGAGAAGATTATTATAACACTTTAAAGTCTGCTTTAGAAAAGGAAAAGTGGGTAGATATATATGAAAACAAGGGGAAAAGAAGCGGTGCTTACAGCTGGGGTGCTTATGGTTGCCACCCATTTGTTTCTTTAAACTACAACGACACTGTGGACTCAATGTTTACTCTTGCTCACGAAATGGGACACGCTATGCACTCGCATTACACTTGGGCAAACCAACCTTTTGTGTATGGAGATTATACTATTTTTGTGGCAGAGGTGGCTTCAACAGTTAACGAGGCTTTATTAATGGACAGGTTGCTTAAAAAGACAAGCGACAAAAAAGAAAAGAAATATCTTTTAAATTATTTTATGGAGCAATTTAGAGGAACTGTGTTTAGGCAAACAATGTTTGCTGAATTTGAGCTTGTTGTTCACAAAAAAGCTGAGGCTGGAGAGCCTTTAACTTTTGATATATTATGTGATATATATAAAGAGTTAAACAAAAAATATTATGGAGATAGTATAAACAGTGGGAATGAAAAAATTAGCTGGGAATGGGCTAGAATACCTCATTTTTATAATGCTTTTTATGTATATCAATACGCTACTGGTTTTAGTGCAGCAATTACTTTATCTCAAAAGATTTTAAACGAAAATGGAGCTAAAGATTATATTGAGTTTTTAAAGGGTGGTTCTTCTAAGTATTCAGTTGACCTTTTAAAAGGAGCTGGTATTGATATGACAACTCCAGAAGCAATTGAAAAGGCAATGGAAGTTTTTGAAGGATTGTTAAATAGTTTTGAAGAATTAATTTAATTTTATGTGCAAGGCATTTTGCCTTGCACTTGGTGGTGGAAAAAATGAAAACAAAAAATATTTTATTTTTATATGTTAGCATTTTAGCTGGTTTTTTAATAAAGGATTTTTTTAAGCAAAATTTTTTAATTACTTACTTTTTTTCAATTGTTTTGGTGTGGGGAAGTTTATTAAGTATTGACTATATTTTTAGAAAATTAAAAATGCCTATTATAAAAGTTGAAAAAAGGGAAGAAAGAAGCGGTAGAGAGCTTGGAGCGGACATAGTTAGGACAATAGCTGTTTTATTTGTTCCTACAATACATTTTTTTGGACTTACATATTATTACAGCACGCCTTTTAGCGAGGAAATGATTTTTCCGACAATGATTAGATGGCTTTCTCTTTGTGCTGTTCCTTTGTTTTTAATTATATCAGGTTATTTTAAAATAAATTCAAGGTTTAATAAAAAGCATTTTTTTGCAATTATTCCTTTATTATTTACTCACATATTTATATCTTTAATTAGAGTTTATGTAGATTATAAAATATGGGGCAAAAGCGTTGACTTAGATTATATTTTAAACAAAGTGTTATATTTTGAATATGGCTGGTATATTAGGCTTTATATAGGTATGCTTTTTTTAATGCCATTTTTTAACATAGCTTATAAATCGTTAAATGAAAAATGGAAAAAAGAAGCTATTATTTTAGTTTTAGTTGGGTTAAACGCCTTAGGGCCAATAACATTTGATGTGATTCCATCAAGCTGGAACATACTTTATGTTTTTGGATATTATTTAATAGGTGCTTATTTATCTGAATATAAAATAAAGATTAACCCTATTTTAAACATTTTATTAATTGGAATTATATTGTATATAACATCATATAGTACATATTTACATTGTATGGGAGATGTTTTTGACTGGAGTTATATTGGATATAAATTAAATTCTGGTTATTCTTCTATGGTGGCTTTTATTGTATCAAGTTTAATTATGATTCTTTTTATAAACATTAATTTTAGTTTTAGACCTTTAAACTTTTTCTTTGAGGCAATAAGTTTAGTATCTCTTGAGATGTATCTTTTTAGCCAAATGTTTGATGAATTTATATATAAAGAGATAATTGAAAATAAGGTTAGTTTTTTTAGCAGTTTTGAAAACATATTTGTTTTAGTTGGAGCGTCTTTTTTGCTTTCCTTTATGCTTAGCTGGGTTAAAAAGTGTATATTTTTAATTGGTTATTTATTCAAAAGAAAAAAGGAGTTATAGAAAAATGAATTCAAGTAAAAAGGGGATTTTATTTACAATTGTTGGGGGTATATGTTGGGGTATTTCAGGCGTATGTGGACAGTATTTAATAGAAACAAGAAATGTTGATGTTAAATGGCTTGTATCTGTTAGACTTTTTTTAGCTGGTCTTATAATGCTTTTTATGTGTTTTTTTAAGAAAAGTGAAAGACAAAATCTTTTAAAAGTGTGGCAAGATGAAAGAGATGTTTTAAATTTAATTTTATACTCTATTTTTGGAATGCTTGCTTGTCAGTTTACATATTTTATGGCAATAAGTTATTCTAACGCAGCAACAGCAACTATTTTGCAATATACAGCCCCTGCAATAATAATGGTTTACACTGCAATTGTTGCAAAAAAAATGCCTATTAAGAAAGATATTTTTTGTATGGCAATTGTTATAATTGGAACATTTTTAATATCTACCCACGGAAACATTAACAGTTTGGCTATTTCAGCAAAAGCATTGTGTTGGGGTTTAATATCGGCTTGCACTGTTGTTTTATATAATGTTATGCCAGTTAGGCTTATGAACAAGTATTCTACAATTTCTATTGTTGGGCTTGGAATGATTGTGTCAGGTGTGCCTATGTGCATTATTAACGGAGTTTGGAATGTTAGTGGAAGTTTTGATGTGTTTGGGATTATTGTTTTAGGCGTAATTGTTATAATTGGAACTATAACATCTTTTTCTTTTTATTTAGAAGGGGTTAGGTTAATAGGAGCGTCAAAGGCTAGTATATTTGCTGGTTCTGAACCACTAACATCAGCCATTGCAACTGCTATTTTTATGAAAGTAGCTTTTACAGGCGTGGACATAGTTGGGCTTATTTTTATATTAGTTGGTGTTACAGTTTTATCAATTAAAAGAAATTAAAAAATTAAATTAAAAAACAGGGAGGCATTTGCCTCCCTGTTTTGTTAAAAATATATAAAAGTGTTATAAAAGAAAAAAAGGCTGTCAAAGTGCTTGACAACGCTTAAAATAAATGATAAAATTATTTAATGTATCTTTACTATTAACATACTGATACATTAAAATTATAACACGATTTTATATTGTATGTCAATAGATATTTGTAAATAATTTGTGAACAATTTAGCAAAAAATGAACAAAGTGTGAACTAATTCGTTTATGTTAAAAAATATAAATAAGGAGTGAAAGTGCAATGTCAATGGAAAAAAACAGATTACGCCCTGTGCAATGCGGTAAAGCAATGCGTATGAGTTATGCAAGAGTTGATGAAGTTCTTGAAATGCCAAATCTTCTTGCATTACAAAAAGACAGCTATCAGTGGTTTCTTGATGAGGGCTTAACTGAAGTGCTTGAAGATATTTCCCCTATTACTGATTACAACGGTAATTATACTTTAGAGTTTGTAGATTTTAAACTCGACAAGGAAACAAAGTATTCTATATCTGAGTGCAAGGATAGAGATGCTACTTATGCAACATCTCTTAGAGTGAAGGTTAGACTTCGTACTAATGGAGATGTGGCTGAGGTTAAGGAACAGGAAATTTATATGGGTGAATTCCCTATTATGACTGAGACTGGAACATTTGTTATTAATGGTGCAGAGAGAGTTATTGTTTCTCAGTTAGTTCGTTCTCCAGGCATTTATTATGATATTGCTAAGGACAGAGATGGTAAAAATCTCCTCACTTCAACTGTTATTCCTAACAGAGGTGCTTGGCTTGAGTATGAAACAGACAGCAACGATGTTTTCTCTGTTAGAGTAGATAGAAACAGAAAGCTCCCAGTTACTACTTTGATTAGAGCTTTAGGTATTGGTTCTGACCAAGAAATTATTGACCTTTTTGGCGAAGAACCTAAAATTCTTGCAACTCTTGAAAAAGATGCAACTAAGACTCACGAAGAAGGTCTTATTGAAATTTATAAAAAACTTCGTCCAGGTGAGCCTCCAACAGTTGAATCTGCTTTATCTATCTTAAACAATATGTTTTATGACTACAAGAGATATGATTTAGCTCACGTTGGTAGATATAAATTTAACAAAAAGCTTGCTTTTGCAAACAGAGTAGCTGGTTATAAATTAAGCGAAGACGCTATTGACCCAATGACTGGTGAAGTTTTATGCGAAGCTGGAACTATTTTAACTGAAGAAATGTGTGACAAGCTTCAAGATAGCGGTATTGATGCTATTTATGTTGATGTTAATGGCAGAGGCGTTAAGATTTTATCTAACAAGACTGTTAAAATTGACGATTTTATTGTTGGGCTTGGCTTGACAGCAGAGGACTTAAAGATTAAGGAAAGAGTTTACTTACCTGTTCTTATGGATTTATTAGAAGCTAACGAAGATGCAGAAAGTTTTAAAGCTGCTGTTAAGGCTAACATCTTCTCGCTTGTGACAAAGCACATCACTCTTGAAGATATTATGGCTTCTATTAACTATTGTATTCATTTAGATTATGGTATTGGCCGCAGAGATGATATTGACCATTTAGGTAACAGAAGAATTAGAGCAGTTGGTGAACTTTTACAAAACCAATTTAGAATTGGTCTTTCAAGAATGGAAAGAACTGTTAGAGAGAGAATGACTACTCAAGACAGCGAAAGCGTAACTCCACAGGCACTTATTAACATAAAGCCTGTTACAGCTGCTATTAAAGAGTTCTTTGGTAGTTCTCAGTTATCTCAGTTTATGGACCAGAACAACCCTCTTGGTGAACTTACTCACAAGAGAAGATTATCAGCATTAGGTCCTGGTGGTCTTTCAAGAGAAAGAGCTGGTTTTGAGGTTCGTGACGTTCACAACTCTCACTATGGTAGAATATGTCCTATTGAAACGCCTGAAGGCCCTAACATCGGTCTTATCAACTCTCTTGCTACTTTTGCAAAGATTAATGAATATGGATTTATTGAAGCTCCTTACAGAGTTGTAGACAAGTCCTCTGATGTTCCAATTGTTACTGATGAAATTATATATATTGCAGCTGACGAGGAAGAAAAGTATGTTATTGCTCAGGCAAATGAAGAGCTTGATGAAAACAATAACTTTGTTCACGACAGGGTTACTTGTAGAGTTAGAGAAGAAAATGTTCAAGTTGTTCCAGAAAGAGTTGACTTAATGGACGTTTCTCCTAGACAGCTTGTTTCTATTGCGACAGCTTTAATTCCTTTCTTACAAAACGACGACGTTACAAGAGCGTTAATGGGTTCAAATATGCAGCGTCAGGCTGTTCCTTTATTAACAACAGATGCTCCTATTGTAGGTACTGGTATGGAGTATAAAACTGCAAAGGACTCTGGTGTTTGTGTGATTGCTAAAAACGACGGTGTTGTAACTTTTGTAGACTCATCTCGTATTGTTGTTAAAGCTGACAACGGCGACACTGACAGATATGAGCTTATTAAGTTTAAGCGTTCTAACCAGTCTAACTGTATGAATCAAATTCCTATTGTTGACAAGGGACAAAAGGTTAAAGCTGGAGATGTTATTGCTGATGGTCCTTCAACTAAAGATGGCGAGCTTGCTCTTGGTAAAAACCCTCTTATTGGTTTTATGACTTGGGAAGGTTACAACTACGAAGATGCTGTTCTTCTTAGTGAAAGACTTGTTATGGACGATGTTTATACATCTATCCATATTGAAGAATATGAAACAGAGGCTAGAAACACTAAACTTGGCGACGAGGAAATTACAAGAGATATTCCTAATATGAGTAACGAGGCATTAAAAGACCTTGACGAATCTGGTATTATCAGAATTGGTGCAGAGGTTCAGCCTAACTCTATTCTTGTTGGTAAGGTTACTCCAAAGGGAGAAACTGAACTTACTGCTGAAGAAAGACTTTTAAGGGCTATCTTTGGTGAAAAGGCTAGAGAAGTTAGAGATACATCTTTAACTGTTCCTCACGGTACAAGCGGTATTGTTGTTGATGTTAAGGTGTTTTCAAGAGAAGATAACGACGAGCTTCCACCAGGTGTAAACAAAACTGTTAGAGTTTATATTGCACAAAAGAGAAAGATTTCTGTTGGTGACAAGATGGCTGGTCGTCACGGTAACAAGGGTGTGGTTTCAAGAGTTTTACCTGTTGAGGATATGCCATATTTACCAAATGGTCGCCCTCTTGACATTGTTCTTAACCCACTTGGCGTTCCTTCTCGAATGAACATTGGTCAGGTTCTTGAAATTCACTTAGGTCTTGCAAGCAATGTTCTTGGTTGGAAGGTTGCTACACCTGTATTTGACGGTGCAAACGAAGAAGATATTATGACTACTCTTGAGATGGCAAATGATTATGTAAACACATCTTGGGAGGAATTTACAGATAAATGGAAAGACAAGATTAGAGATGATGTGTACTCTTATCTTGATGAAAACAAAGACCACAGAGAAATGTGGGCAGGAGTTCCTATTGACAGAACTGGTAAGGTTAAATTAAGAGATGGTAGAACTGGCGAAGAATTTGACAACCCAACTACTATTGGTTTTATGCACTACCTTAAACTCCACCACCTTGTAGACGACAAGATTCACGCTCGTTCAACTGGTCCTTACTCACTTGTAACTCAGCAGCCATTAGGTGGTAAAGCACAGTTTGGTGGACAGAGATTTGGTGAGATGGAAGTTTGGGCTTTAGAGGCTTATGGTGCATCTTATACGTTACAAGAAATTCTTACAGTTAAATCTGACGATATTGTAGGTAGAGTTAGCACTTATGAGGCTATTGTTAAGGGCGAAAATATTCCTGAGCCTGGTGTTCCTGAATCATTTAAGGTTCTTCTTAAAGAATTACAGGCACTTGCTCTTGATATTGAAGTGTTTAACGAAGGCCAGCAAGTTGAAGTTGATGAATTTGCTGAGCATAGAGAGCTTAGTGTTGATGTAAACATTGAAGGAACTGAAAAGGACGAGGAAGAAAATTCTTCATCTGATGATGATAAGCTTGAGAACCTTTTAGGTGGAATTAGTTTTGATGATGTAAGTTTTGATGATGTTGATAGTGACGACTTTTTAATTGATGATGAGCTTGATGATGAAGAACTTTTAGATGATTTTTCTGATTTAGAAAAGCTCATAGATAAGGAATAGGAGGGAGAGTAATTTATGAGTAACGACAATGAAAAGCAGATGATTTTTGACTCAATAAAAATTGGTTTGGCTTCTCCCGAAAAAATTAGAAAATGGTCTTTTGGCGAAGTTACTAAGCCAGAAACTATAAATTATAGAACTTTGAAGCCAGAAAGAGATGGTCTTTTCTGTGAGAGAATTTTTGGTCCAACTAAGGACTGGGAGTGTGCTTGTGGTAAGTACAAGAGAATAAGAAACAAAGGTATGGTTTGTGAGCGTTGTGGTGTTGAAATCACAAAGGCTAAGGTGAGAAGAGAGAGAATGGGTCATATTGACCTTGCAGCTCCTGTTTCACACATTTGGTATTTCAAGGGTATCCCATCTAAGATGGGTACTATCCTTGGAAAAAGCCCTAAAGAGCTTGAAAAAGTTTTATATTTTGCAAATTATATAGTTCTTGACTCTGGTGAGACAAATCTCGTTTATAAAGAAGTTATTACTGAACAGCAGTATAGAGATACTATTGAGCAATATGGCCCTGGCTCTTGTAGAGTTGGTATGGGTGCTGAAGCTATTAAAGAGCTTTTACAAAACATTGACCTTGAAAAAGAGTCTGTTGACTTACAAGAGGAGCTTATTGAAGCTACTGGACAGAAAAAGGCTAAAATTATTAAAAAGCTTGAAGTTATTGAATCTTTTAGACTTAGTGACAACAAGCCAGAATGGATGATTCTTGATGTAGTGCCAGTTATTCCTCCTGAGCTTAGACCTATGGTTCAGCTTGATGGTGGTAGATTTGCTACATCTGACCTTAACGACTTATACAGAAGAGTTATTAACAGAAACAACAGATTGAAAAAGCTCATTGAATATGGTACACCTGATATTATCATAAGAAATGAAAAGAGAATGTTGCAGGAGGCTGTTGACTCCCTTATTGACAACGGTAGAAGGGGTAGACCTGTTACAGGCCCTGGCAACAGAGCTTTAAAATCTCTTTCTGATTTATTAAAGGGTAAGCAAGGTAGATTTAGACAGAACCTTCTTGGTAAGAGAGTTGACTACTCTGGCCGTTCTGTTATTGTAGTTGGACCTACTCTTAAAATTTATCAATGTGGTTTACCTAAAGAAATGGCTATTGAGCTTTTCAAGCCATTTGTTATGAAAAAACTTGTTAGCGACGAAATTGCTGCAAACATTAAAAGTGCTAAAAGAATGGTTGAGCAGTTAAAACCTGAGGTTTGGGACGTTCTTGAAAGCGTTATTAAAGAGCACCCTGTTATGCTTAACAGAGCTCCTACTTTACACAGACTTGGTATTCAGGCTTTTGAACCTGTTCTTGTTGAGGGTAGAGCTTTAAAGTTACACCCACTTGTTTGTACTGCATACAACGCTGACTTTGACGGCGACCAGATGGCAGTTCACGTTCCTTTAAGTGTTGAGGCACAAGCTGAGTGTAGATTCCTTCTTTTATCTCCTAACAACCTTTTAAAACCATCTGATGGTGAGCCAGTTGCTGTTCCATCTCAGGATATGGTTCTTGGTATTTACTACCTTACACTTGCTAAGGACAATGAAATTGGCGAAGGCAAGGTGTTTATGGACGAAAACGAAGCATTACTTGCTTACGACAACAAAGTTATTAGCCTTCACGCTAAGATTAAAGTTAGAAGACAAATTGAAATAGATGGCGAGATTAAAACTGGTATTGCAGAAACTACTTGTGGTAGAATTATATTTAACGAAATAATTCCTCAAGATTTAGGTTTTGTTGACAGAACTAAAGAAGAAAATTATTTCAAATATGAAATTGATTTCTTAGCAGGCAAAAAAGAGCTTGGTAAGATTATTAACAGATGTATACACAAGCACCCAGCTACTGAAACAGCAGAAGTGCTTGACGCTATTAAGAGCTTAGGTTACAAGTTCTCTACAAGAGCTTCTCTTACTGTTTCTGTATCTGATATGAAGATTCCTCAAGAAAAGTATGAGTTCCTTGCAGAGGGTGACGAAGAAGTAAACAAGATTACTAAGATGTATAGAAGAGGTCTTATGACTGACGAGGAAAGACACAACAAAGTTATTTCTGTTTGGGAAAAGATTGACGATAAGATTACTAAAGCTCTTATTGACAACCTTGGTCAGTACAACGACATCTATATGATGGCTCTTTCTGGTGCGAGAGGTTCTAACAGACAGATTAAGCAGTTAGCTGGTATGAGAGGTCTTATGGCATCTCCAAGTGGTGAAACTATTGAGTTACCTATTAAGGCAAACTTCCGTGAGGGTCTTTCTGTTCAAGAATACTTCATTTCTGCTCACGGCGCAAGAAAGGGTCTTACAGATACTGCCCTTAAAACAGCAGACTCAGGTTACCTTACAAGAAGACTTGTTGACGTTGCTCAGGACATTATTATTAGAGAGTATGACTGTGCTGAAAACCTTGACACTGTTCCTTATATGGAAGTTGAAGCGTTTATGGACGGTTCAGAAACTATTGAGTCTTTATGTGATAGAATTAGAGGCAGATTTTCTGCTGAAGATATTATTCACCCAGAAACAGGTGAAGTGATTGTTCCTAACGACACATTAATTACTCCAGATATGGCTGATGCTGTTGTTGAAGCTGGTGTTACTAAAGCTAAAATTAGAACTATTCTTAGCTGTAAGTGCCAAAACGGTGTTTGCTCTAAGTGTTATGGTTCAAATATGGCTAGTGGTAGACAGGTTAGAATTGGTGAGGCTGTTGGTATTATAGCAGCTCAGTCAATTGGTGAGCCTGGTACACAGCTTACAATGAGAACTTTCCATACTGGTGGTATCTCTGGTAACGACCTTACACAAGGTCTTCCAAGAGTTGAGGAACTTTTTGAGGCTAGAAATCCAAAGGGTCGCTCTATTATTGCTGAATTAGGCGGTAAGGTAACTGTGAATGTGAACAAGGTTACTAAGAAAGAAGATGTTAGTGTTACATCTCCAGATGGTACTGTAAAAGATTATTCTATACCTTATGGCTCAAGAGTTTGTGTGTTAAACGGCGATATTATTGAGGCTGGCCACCAAATTACAGAAGGTTCTATTTATCCTCAGGATATTTTAAGAATTAACGGCGTAAGAGGTGTTCAGGACTATATTCTTAAAGAAGTTCAGAGAGTATACCGTTTACAAGGTGTGGATATTAACGATAAGCATATTGAAGTTATTGTTAGACAGATGTTAAAGAGAGTTAGAGTGGAACAGGCTGGTGACACTGGCTTACTTCCAGGCTCTCAGGTGGATTGGCTTGCTTTTGAAAATGCTAACACTAAGGCTATTAACGAAGGCAAAGAAGAAGCAACTGGTACTAGAACTTTATTAGGTATTACTAAGGCTTCCTTAGCAACTGATAGTTTCTTATCTGCTGCTTCATTCCAGGAAACAACAAAGGTTTTAACAGACGCTGCTGTTAAGGGCAAGGTAGACCCTCTTGTTGGACTTAAAGAAAATGTTATTATTGGTAAATTAATTCCTGCTGGTACTGGTATGAACCTTTATAGAAAGGTTGATTTAAAACTTGACAAGCCAGACTATGTAGAAGAGGATATTTTAGTTAATAAAAATTTAGAAAGTTCTGACGTTGTGGAAACAGAAAGTTCTGAAATTAACAGCACTGAAGTTTTTGAAAACATTGAAGAATAAGGCTTTTAATTCCCTATACTTTGTATAGGGAATTTTTTTGTTAAAATTAAAAAATTTTTAAGAAATATGTTGCTTTTGTTTTAATAATATGATAACATATTGATACATTTATAGAGATGGTGTTTATGTGTTGTTAGAATAAATTTTTAAGGGGTGGATTAATATATGAGGGATACAAAGGGTTTTACTTTAATTGAAGTAATTGTTGTTTTAGTTATATTAGCTATTCTTATGGCAGTAGCATTGCCATCTGTTTTTGTGGATATACAAAAAAGGGGCAGGAAACAGCCGCTACAATGGAGTGTAGAAGTGCTGTTGCTACGGCAATAGATGAATTGAGCCACCAATATGTTAAAACGGGTTCAAGAGGAGTAAATGACAAGTTAAAGGAAAAAATTGCCAATTTAGCTCAAATAGAGCCATACAACATTGTTGAGCTTAAAAGTGAGGGAGATGAAATTGTTTCAAGGCTTCTTTACAAATATAATGACAATTTATATGTATTATATGAAAACAATAAGTACACTATTTTAGATAGTTATGACGGAACGCTTCCAGAAACAACAACTAGAAGTGAAACAATTACAAATGTTCCAAGACCTGTGGAAAGTACAACAACTAATATTGTGGTGACAGAAAAAACAACAGAGGCAGTAACAGAGGCAAAAACAGAAAGCACAACTAAAGTAGTAGTTACAACAGAGATTGTGACAGAAAGTAAAACAGAAAGCACAACAGCTGAAGTAGTTGGAGGAAAAGGTATTGTAGTTAAAGACGAAGATGGGCAATTTTATGTTATAGGCGACAATGGAAACTGGGACAGAGTTAGATATGAAGAAAGTGTTGTGTTTAAAAAAGGTGAGGTTTTCTATTGTGATAAAGATGATAAATTATATATGATGTTAGATGATGTAGAGATGAAACCTAATGGCAGTGATAGAATAGCACCTTTATTCCAAGGAAATGAGAAAAGCAAATATATTGTAGCTGTAAGTGGTGATATATTATTTAAATACGATTCAAACAAAGCCTATGAAAAAGGTGATTTAGTTATGAAAGATAGTTCAATATATGTTATAACTAAAAAAGGTAAATTTTCTAGTAGCAACACAATGAAAATAAAATAAATTAATAAAATTAATGAATAAAATTAACCTTCTTGAATATATATTATTATATATCAAGGAGGTTTTTTATGTTTAAGATTAAAGGCTCGCCAATTCTTTCTTTATTTAAAGGGTTATTAATAGGATATATAATTACAATTATAGTTTTATTTGTTCTTTCTGTTTTAGTTACATACACTGATTTTAACGAAAATTATATAGTTACTATAATTAGGGTGGTTACAGTTATTGTTTGTATACTTTGTGGTTTAGTTACTGCCAAATCAGCTAAAAAAGGTGGAATTTGGTGGGGCATACTTTCAGGGTTTACATATGTTTTAGTTATGGGATTAATTGGATTTATTCTTATTCCTAATTATGAAATAGGCCCAAATTTATTAATTAACCTTGCTTTAGCAATAGCAGGTGGCGGAGTTGGCGGAGTTTTAGGGGTAAATATATAAAAGCGTGCTTAAAGCACGCTTTTATATAAGTGAAAAATATTTAGATATTAAAATTATTAAAAACACAGTGAAAATAGAAACTATGTTACACCATATAACTAATTGCCTAGCAAGCTCACCGTGGCAATTCATACTTTCTGCCATAATTGCGGAGCTTACTGCAACAGGAGAGCCATAAAAGGCAATTATTGCAGGAAAATCTGATGTGGAGAGGTTTACAACTCCTTTATTTGCAATAAACAAAATTATTAAAATGCATATTAAAGGGGATAAGACTAATCTCCAAAGAACACCTAAAGTTATATCTTTTGCAAGAGATTTTACTGCTTCAACTTTAAACCTACCACCTAGCACTATGAGAGCCAAAGGCGACGCCATAGAGCCAATTTGCTTTATAGAGCTATAAATAAAAGGAATGTTATCTTTTATTCTAAAAGAAGTGTAGTTACGCAAAATTAAGCATACAATAGCACTAAAAACACCTATTATAAGTGGGTTTTTGCAAATAGATTTTAAAATGTTAAAGACATTAATTTTTGTTCCTTCGTTGTTATAGCTAAAAATGGAAAGAGCTATAACTGCTAAGATGTTAAAAGTTGGTATTCCAATGGCAGATACAACAGCTGCAGTTGCCATAGACTCTGCTCCACCAATAGCACTAGCTAGGGGAATTCCTATTATAGCATAATTTGACCTAAACGCACATTGTATTAAAACTCCACGCTTTCCATTATCTTTTGTGTAAAAGACAAAAAATATAGTGGCTAAAAAATAAATAAAAATTGCTAAGAGAGCAATTAAAATTGTTAGCCCCCAATTTATATCTGAAATTTTTTCAATGTTATAAACACTATAAAACAAATAAGTTGGGATAGCTACATTAAACACAAATTTATTTGCATTAACAAAGAAGTTATCATTTAAAAGGTTTATTTTTTTAACAAACCAGCCAACAAAAATGACTATTATAATAGGTGCTACTGCATCTAAAGTAAATAAAAATGTATTCATTAAAATTCACGCTCCATAATTATGTTGCCATCAAAATCTTTGATGGTAAATTTTTTGTTTTCATAAACCATATAACTATTTTTGCTTCCGTTTTTAGGAAGTGTGGTTGAACCTGGGTTAATATATATGTAGTCTTCTTGTTGCGGTTCTATTGTAGGTATATGAGTGTGGCCGTGAATAAGGAAATCTCCGTTTTTTAAATTTGGTGGGTTAGAGGTGTTATATGTGTGGCCGTGAGTTATAAAAAACATTTTATTATCTAGAAAAATTGTAGAGTAGTCAGCTAAAACTGGAAACTCTAAAACCATTTGGTCAACTTCAGCTTCGCAATTCCCTCTAACTGCTAAAATTTCGGTTTTTAACGAGTTTAAAAGAGTTATAACAGCTTTAGGGTTATAATCTTTTGGCAAGTCGTTTCTAGGGCCGTGATACAATAAATCCCCTAAAAGAATGAGTTTTTCGGCCTTTTCGTCTTTATATGCTTTTGCCATTTTTTCAGCATAAAAAATAGAGCCGTGAATGTCAGATGCAAACATTAATTTCATAATCAATCCTCCTTTATAATATAATTTTAGCAAAAAAAATTAAGGGTGTAAATATGAAAAAATTTAAAGTTTTGACTATTTTAAAGATATTTTTATTATCTATATTATTATTACTTATTTTAAGGTTAGTTTCAACGGATTTTATGCCAACTATGGCAGAAAACAAGCCTAAAATAGCAATTGTTATTGATGATTTTGGAAACAACCAAGAGGGTAGTTTAGAAATGCTTAAATTGCCTATTAAATTTACAGGGGCGGTAATGCCAGATATGCCAAAGAGTGAAAAAGAGATGAATTTACTTTTAGAAAACGGCAAAGAGGTTATTTTACATCAGCCAATGCAAGCCCATACTGGAAAGGTTAGCTGGCTTGGGTCTAGCCCAATTTTGTCAAATATGAGCATAAAAGAAGTGGAAAATGTTTTTAAGAAAAACAAAGAGCAAATTAACAAGGCTGTGGGGTTTAACAACCATATGGGTTCATTAATAACTGAAGATAGAGAAAAGATGGAATCTATTTTAAAAATTGCAAAAGAGAGCAACTGGTTTTATGTTGACAGTGTAACAAGCAGTAAGTCTGTTGCCTATGATGTGGCAAAAAGCCTTGGTGTTAAGGCTGTTAAAAGAGATGTTTTTTTAGATAGCACAAAAAGCAAAGAAAAGGTTAAACAAAACTTGAGAAAAACTATTGAAATAGCTCAAAAAAAGGGCTCCGCACTTGCCATAGGGCACGTTGGAGCCGAGGGTGGAAAAATAACTGCTGAAGCTATTTTAGAAATATATAATGAATATAAAAATGATGTTGAATTTGTTTATGCAAGCCAACTTGCGAATTAGTTTTTATTTTCTTTTGCTGAAGTAAAATCATCAAATTTATCTACAATAAGAGCAAGAGCTTGGTCACCCATAATGTTTGTTGCTGTTCCAAAGCTATCTTGTGAAAGATGTAAAGAAATTATTAACTGTTTCATTGGGTTTGTAAAGCCTAAAATGCTTTCAATAAGACCAAGTGCTGCCATAACTCCACCACCTGGAACGCCTGGAGCGGCAACCATTGTTACACCAAGAAGAAGTATGTAAGAAAAGAACATAGTTATTGTAGGTTCTATTCCTTGAGATACCATAATTCCCATAGAGCCTAAAACAAGGCAGATTGTGTCACCTGCAAGGTGAATAGTTGCACAAAGTGGTATGCAAAAGTCTGCAACTTCCTCTTTTATTCCATTTTTTCTAGCACATTCTAAAGCAACAGGAATGGTAGAAGCAGAAGACTGTGTTCCAAGGGCTGTAAAATATGCTGGAATGGCATTTTTTATGCTCTTTAAGTGGTTTTTCTTACATACAATGCTTGCTATTATATATTGGATAAGAATATATAATAGTTGTAAAACAACAATAAGGAAGAATAAAGTTACAAACATTTTAATTGTTGAAACTAGTTTTCCTTCAGCACCGATTTTACAGAAAAGACCAGCGATGTAATAAGGTATTAGAGGAATTAAAACTTTTGCAATAGTATTTTCTACTATTTTTTGTAAATCTCTCATACCATTAAGTAGGCCAGTTCCTTTTATATTTGCCATTCCTATGCCTAGGAGGAAAGCAAGAACTAAAGCTGTCATAACAGAAACAACTGGGTCAACTTGTATTGTGAATATTGGCTCAAAAGTTTTTTCTACTATTTCGCTGTTATTTATTGTAGTTACTACGTTATTTAGAGTTAATTTTCCTACAAAAAAAGATATAAAGCCTGCAAGGATTGTTGAAACATAAGCAAGGCCTAAAGTTATGGCAAAAAGTTTATTTGCTCTTTTACCTAAATCTGCCATACCAACAGCAACAAAGCTAATAATTATTAAAGGAATTATGAAGCTTAGGAAAGTTGAAAACAGATTTGTGAAAGTTACAAAGAGGCGAACAAAACCTATGTATAGTATGTTATCGCCTACAAAGGCACTTATTGAGCCAAGCACAATACCAGCTAAGATGCCTAAAATTAGTTTAAATAATAAACTCATATGATTTTTCATTTTAAAACCCCTTTTATATTTTAATATGGTAAAATAATTATACTATATTATTATTTATATTTCAAGACAAAATGTCTAAATAGTAAAAAAGCCCTCCGTAAAGAAAGGGGGAACGAGGACTTTTTTCAGCAATAGCTGTATTAAAATCAATAAATATAATTTCCTTTATATTTACCTTAACCGGATTGGGGGAAATGAAGCATATTGCTTCGTTGCCCAAAAAAAACAAAAAGTTGCCTTATGGCAACTAGCTTTGATAATATCTAAGACAATCTGGGGGAAACAAAGTTTATCTGTTTTTAACAGGCAACCGGCTGTCTTACTCATACGAGGTTAGACCCTTGGCTTTGCGTCCTAACTTTTCAATTAGTTTGCCACATATATTTATTGATAAATTTATTTTAACTTTTTTTCGAAAAAAAAGCAAGTATTTTTTTATTAAAAAATAGTAATTATTTTTAATATTTAAAATATAATAATAAATAAATGTTAGCAAGGAGATTTTATATGAAAAGAGTAATGTGTTTTATGTTTTGTGTTATGATAATTTCATTTACAGTTGTAACATACAATAGAAAAAATGTTACTCTTGGAAAGGTTTCTTTATTTGAAATGGGAAGTGCTACTTTAATGGTTGGAAACAACTACGAGCAAGAGGTTAAAATTAATTTAAAAGATAAAGAAAAATTAAAAAAGGCATTTTATGCAATAGATAAAAAAACTGGTATGGAGGAGAGTTTATTTAATTTAGACAAATTTGAAAAGGAAAATTTACATATAAAAAATAGTGGAAATGGACCTAAAATATTAATATTTCATACGCACGGAAGCGAAATGTATGCTGACAGCAAGGACACTAGCGAAGGTGTTATTGGTGCAGGAGAGTATTTAAAAAGCATTTTAGAGGACAAATATGGGGTAGAGTGTTTACATATTACAGACAAGTTTGACATTGTTGATGGAAGATTGCAAAGAGATGGGGCGTATGAGAGAGCGGAGGTTGTTATTTCGCAAGTTATAAAGGAAAACCCATCAATTGAGGTGGTTATAGACTTACACAGAGATGGAGTGAATGAAAATTTAAAGTTAGTTACAAACATTGACGGAAAAAACTATGCAAAAATTATGTTATTTAACGGAATATGCAAAAAGTGGGATGATGGAAAGTTAATTAACATAAGTGGTTTAGAAAACCCTTATTTAAAAACAAATTTAGCACTTAGTTTTCAAATGCAGTGTGCTATTACTAACTTTAACAGCAGTATAGCTAGAAAAATATATATAAATGCTTACAGGTATTCTTTACATATGAAGGACAAGAGTATGTTAATTGAGCTTGGTGCTCAAACAAACACTTACAAAGAAGCTTTAAACAGCGTGGAGGTTATTGCAGAGGCACTTGCAAAGGTTTGCTTGTAAAAAAAGGTGGCTTTAAGCCACCTTTTTATTAATATTCAAATATTCTAGAAACTGGCAAGCCTTCGTGAATTCTATAAATTGCATCAGCGAAAACTTTAGATACAGACATTTGCTTGATTTTTGGAATAGCTTTTTCTTCTGTAAGAGGAACTGTGTCAAGAACAAGAAGTTCTTTAATTTTACTATTTTCAATTCTTTCAATAGCTGCACCAGAAAGCACGCCGTGAGTACAACAAGCGTAAACTTCTTTTGCACCTCTTTCAATAATAGCATTAGCAGCATTTGTGATTGTTCCTGCTGTGTCAATCATATCATCGTATAAGATAACAGTTTTGTCTTTAAAGTCGCCAATGATGTTCATAATTTCAGAAACATTTGGCTTTGGTCTTCTTTTATCTACAATAGCAATAGGAATATCAAGCTGTTCTGCAAAAGCTCTTGTTCTTGTTACAGATCCTAAGTCTGGAGAAACTGCAACTAAGTTATCGTTTCCGTAGCCAAACTTTTCGCCATAGTATTTAGACAACAAAGGCATACCCACTAAGTGGTCAACTGGAATGTTGAAAAAGCCTTGAATTTGTGCACAGTGCAAGTCCATTGTTATAACTCTATCTGCACCAGCACTTGTGATAAGGTCTGCTACAAGTTTTGCTGAAATTGGATCTCTAGCTTTTGCTTTTCTATCCTGACGAGCATAGCCATAGTAAGGAATAACTGCGTTAATTCTTCCTGCAGACGCTCTTTTAACTGCGTCAATTGTGATAAGAAGTTCCATTAAGTTGTCATTTACTGGATAGCTTGTTGGCTGAACGATGAAAATATCGTTGCCTCTAACTGTTTCGTTAATTCTTACGCTAATTTCGCCATCACTAAATTTGCTAATTTCTGATTTACTAAGAGAAAGGCCTAATTCAGAAGCAATTTTCTCAGCTAATACGTGGTTGCCGTTACAACCAAATATTTTGATACCGCCACCGCTAATATTCATAAATAATTTCCTCCCGATAATAACTACAATTTAAAATTTGCGGGTATAAAACGCTTAAACAAATATATTATAATATTAAATTTGTATATTGTCAAATAGTGTTGAATAAAAAAAATTAGGAAAATATTGAGAGTTTTGTATGTTTTTGGTCAGATTTTTTTTAGTATATTTTTTTATAGGGCATTATTATATATTTTATGGGGATAAATGTCGGTTTTTAAAGACAAATTTAACAATAAATTATTTAAAACTTTTTTTAAAAATGAAAATTTTTAGAAGAAATTAAAAAAGTCGGCTTTTAAAAGCCGACTTTTAATTTTTTAAGATTTAAATATCATCGTTTGTAATAACTTTTATAGGTAGTTCTCGTCTTGCCCAACCTTCTTGAGCTTGTTTCATTTGAACTGTTGGAGTTATTATTATATAAAGTTTACCGTTATCGTATAATAAATCGTCTTTATATAAAGTTGGGTTAATTTTTTCGTTAGTTTCATTCCAATCAATGCTTTCTGATGAAGGGTAGTTAGCACGGTTGTAAAGCTTTGTGTTTTTATCAATGATAGAATAGTTTGTGTCAGGAGCACCAGATTTATCTAAGAAATCTTCTAAACTAGTATTTTTATCAAACACTCCGTTATTATAGTGGTCGCTTGATATACCCCATTCATATACAATTAAAAACAATTTTCCGTTATCATAGAAAACATAATCCATTTTTAATGGAAGATACCAAGGGCCACAGTTATTTTCTGTTCCGTGTATTATTGTATCTTTAATTTCTTGCCAGCTTTTATTTGGAAGAATAATGAATGGGTCGTTCTTATCTTCATCAAAAATTACAACACTTGATGTTATTTCAGTTGTAGTTTCTGTAACAGTTGGTTTTTCTTCTACAACAGGTGGTGTAGGAGCAGAAGTTTCTGGCTCGTTAGGAGCTGGATTAGGGTTGTTATCTTCTGGTGTGTCAACATCATCTCCTGGTGTGTCAGGGTTTGTATTATCTGGAGTATCAGGAGTGGAGTTATCTGGCACATCAGGCTTAGAATCACCTGGAGTATCAGGAGTGGAGTCATCTGGCTCATTAGGTTTAGAATTGTCTGGATTACCAGGGTTAGGAGTTATTGTTACTTCTCCATCACCAGCAACTCTATAAGAACCGTTTTCATAAACTACAACAATTCCGCTTGGGTGGACATATTCTAAATATTCAATTAATTCATCGCTACCAATTTTTTGGTTTTGAATGTAGCCTTCAACATTTGAAAGTTTAAGAGCTTTATTTATAACATCAGAATCAAATTCTCTATTGCCTGTTCTAATATATTTATCGCTTAGTTCTTGAATAGCAGCTGTTACAACTGAGCGACATTCAGAAGTTGCAGCCGTTTCTTGGCCTTTTTGTGTGTAGCCAAAGACAGATGGCATAGCAATTGACATTAAAATTGCCATAATAACAAGAACTACAATAATTTCAATTAAAGTAAAACCTTTGTTATTAAAACACCTTTCTTTCATAGTATTTACCTCCGATACAATAAAAACATTATTTAGTTATTTATATTATACTATGTATGTTATGTGATAATAATATCATAATTGAAACATTATATCAAGTACTTATTATAATGAATTTAATGTTTATTTTTTTATTAAATTTAAGGTTTATAAAAATATAATATAATTTTAATTTTGAGTATATTAAAATTAAGTTAATTTTAACAAATAAAAAAAGCTAACTTTTAAAGTTAGCTTTTTTATAAATTATGCACCAGATATTACATCAGTTGGAACTTCCATTCTTGCCCAGCTTTCGTGAAATTGTTTCATTTGAACTTTTTCTGCAATTATTATATAAAGTTTTCCATTGTCATAAACTAAGTTGTTTTTATATAATATAGGGTTTTTATCAGGAGAATAGCTAGGGTCGCTATCCCAAGGCATATCATTTGAATCTGGGTAATCAGAGCGATTATAAAGTTTTGAGTTTTTATCAATTATTACATAGTTATTTTTGTTAGCACCAGATTTTTCTAAAAACTCAGTTAAGCTAGTGTTTTGGTTAAATACGCCGTTTTGATAGTGGTCATTAGTTACAGAATGGCTATTATCATAAACAAAGAGATAAAGCTTGCCGTTATCATAGAAAAGGTCACCTTTCATAAAAGGTAGGTGTGTAGGTTTAGTTGTATCTCCATTTGCATAAGATATGATTGTAGCTTTCATTTCCTCCCAACTTTTGTTTTCAGGTATTATGTAGAAATTATCATCTTCACCAACTATTGCTACGCTAGAAGTTACTTCAGTTGTTGGTTCTGTGACAGTAGGTTGTTCTTCTGTTACAGGAGGAGCAGAAGTTTCTGGCTCGCTAGGGGTAGGTGGAGGAGTTGGGTTTTCTGGCTCGCTAGGAGTTGGAGGCGTAGGTGTTACTGCTGTTTCTCCATCGCCAGCAATTCTATATTTTCCGTTTTCATAAATTGCTACAATTCCACTTGGGTGAACGTATTCTAAATATTCAATTAGTTCTTCGCTACCAATTCTTTGGTTTTGAACATAGCCTTCAACATTTGAAAGAGCAAGGGATTTATTTATAACATCAGAATCAAATTCTCTATTGCCAGTTTTAACATATTTATCGCTTAATTCTTGAATAGCAGCTGTTACAACAGAGCGACATTCAGATATGGCGGCAGTTTCTTGACCTTTTTGTGTGTAGCCAAAGATAGATGGCATAGCAATTGTCATTAAAATTGATATAATTACAAGAACTACGATGATTTCTATTAATGTAAAACCTTTATTATTTAGTATTTTATTTTTCATAGTATCACCCTCTGTATATAGTAGTTGAGATTAGAATAAGAATATACAACTATTTTATTATAAAAAGTAAATTAAAAACTAAATTTGTCGATTTTTATCTAATTTAAATATAACATATAAAATGTTTAGTTTCAACAGATAAGAGCATATATAAAGTGTTTTTAATAAAAAATTAATATTTTTTAGAGCTAAAATGTGCAAAAATTAAAGAGTTTAATTAGTAGTTATTAAAGAGCAAACAGTGTTTAGGGTTATACAAATTGTCAGTTAATATTTCTGAAAGAACATATTTATCTTCTGTTTGGTTAGAGTAGTCTATGAATATATTTTTTTGCAAAATATTATTTTCAAGGTTAGTTATTTTTTTAAAGGAAGTTCCCATATCGTAAGAAGATATTATTTTATTTGAATTGTTTGTGGAAAAAATTATATTTATTTTACTATTTTCTATGGAAATATGGCAAAGTTTTAAATAGCCTATATATAGAGTTTTTTCTTTTGATATGCCAGAGCTATCTTTTTTTATATAAACTAGGGAATAACTTCTATTAGATTTAATTATTGACACTATATGTATAACATTTTCTGTAAAAGCCACACAATAGTCTATTATTTCATTTAAACTTGAATATATTAATTTAAAAGAGCTTATATTCTCTTTTGAAATTTCTCTATATCCAATTTGATATTCAGGGGCTTTTTTTATGTAAAACAAAATATAGTTGTTTTTTATTGGAAGAAGTTTTGTGAAGTTATTTTTTTTTAAATAATTGTCTAAAATTATGGGGTTTGACCATTGTTTTGAGGGTAATAAGTGTTGTTCTGTTAAGTAGGACTGGTTAAAATTTTCTTTGCTGTAAATTAGTTTAAGGTTGTTGTTAGAAATTATGCCGTCAATGTGGAAACTTTGTGGGCTTGTAGTTGAAGAAAACACTTTTCTTGCTTCTTTATTATTATATTTTAAGAATATGTTGTTGTTAAAGTCTTGATATAAAATTGCTATATTGTTATTTATATCACTTTTTAGAACAGAAAAATTATTTAAAGCATTTTCTGCAATTAACTCGCTATTGGAAAAAGAATTATTTTTATAGGTTGAAACAAAGATACATTTATTTTTACTATAAATATGGTAAATGCCTAAATTATTTTTTAAAATACAGGATTTCATAAAATCTCCCCTTTCTTTTATATGTTATGTTTATTTAAAGGGAAAAATACATTTTTGAAATGTATATAGTTTTTATTTAAAAAATAATTATTTTATGGTATAATGAAACTAGTATGAAAATTTTGTAAGAAGGGATAATATTTATGAAATTTAAAATTAGTTTTAATAAATTGGTTTATACTATTATTTGTGTTTTAGTTATTTTTCTTATTTTTATTTTAGCTTTTAGTATTAGAGAAACTAAAAAGAGAAATGGTGAATATGAAAGCAATATTTATTTAAGCGAAAAAGAAAATGAAGAAAGTATATATAAATTTAAAGAGGCAGTTTTACCTAACAAAGAAAATCTTGAAAAGGCTAATTTATATGGCATAAGGCAGACAAACAAAATTAACGAGGGTATTAAGTTAAAAGATTTTGAAATTGAGGACAACAAAGTTAAATATAATTACATTACAAAAGTTGTTACAACTGGTGAAAGGCTTAGCATAACTGCTGAAAAAATGGAAGAAGATATATTTAACAAAAGCATTCCAAGTGTTGCAAAAAGTGAAGAAGTGAAGGGAAAGACAATTTGGTTTAACGAAAGAAATTTATATTTTGCAAAAGATGGAAGTAAAATACCTCAAAACATACAAAAAGCTAGTGACGAGGGCAGAGTTGTTATTAGATATGGAAACAATGCAGATGAGTTACTGCCAATGAAGCAAATTATGTGGTATGAAGACGGAACTAAATACACTTTAGAGTGTATAGCTATGGATTATGATTATGAAGATATGAAAATTGTTTTAAAAGACTTTTTAAATACAACTATATAAAAGGAGATATAATATGAGATTAGATAGTTTTAATAGAATTCATTTTATTGGCATTGGTGGAATTAGTATGTCAAGCCTTGCTGAAATTTTAGCATACAAGGGAAAGAAAGTTTCAGGTTCTGACATTAGCAAAAGTAGTGTTACAGAAAAATTAGAGCAAAGAGGAATAGAAGTTAAAATTGGGCAAGTGGCAGAAAATATTACTGATGATATTGACCTTATTGTTTACACGGCAGCAGTTAAAGAGGATAACCCTGAGCTTGTGGCAAGCAGACTATCTAAAGCTGTTGTTATAGACAGGGCTGAGCTTGTTGGAATGTTAATGCTTGAATATAAGCACCCAATATCAGTAGCTGGAACTCACGGCAAAACAACAACTTCTTCTCTTGTTACTGAAATTTTACTTGCAGGTGAGGTTGAGCCAACTGTTTCTATTGGTGGTATGTTGCCAAGCATAAATGGAAATTATAAAATAGGCAAGGACAATTATTTTGTTTTAGAAACTTGTGAATATTGTGACAGTTTTTTAAAGTTTAACCCTCATTCTGCTATTATTTTAAACATAGACAAAGACCACATTGACTATTTTAAGACTTTAGATAATATATACAAATCTTTTAATAAATTTGTTAAAAGGCTTCCAGAAGATGGATTTTTAATTATAAACAAAGAAATTCAAAGGATAGAGGAAGTTTTAAAAGACATTAAGTGTGAATATGAAACATATGGCTTAGATAAGAGCGCTAACTGGTATGCTACAAACATTAGTTACAACAACTTTGGATATGGCAAGTATACAGTAAATCACAATGGTGAGAAAATTGCAGAAGTTCAGCTATCAATTCCTGGTGAACACAATGTGTATAATTCTCTTTCAGCTTTTGCTTTAGCTTATAAATATGGCATTGATGTGGAAAAGATTGTAAAGGGAATTTTAAATTACAAGGGAACAGACAGGAGATTTCAGCACAAAGGAGAGTTTAACGGTGTGACTGTGATTGACGATTATGCACACCACCCAACTGAAATAGATGCAACTATAAACAGTGCAAGAGCAAACGACATTAAAAACTTATATATTGTTTTTCAGCCACACACATATACAAGAACGTATGAGCTTTTAGACGAGTTTGGAAAGTCTTTAGCAAAGGCTGACAAGGTTATTCTTTTAGACATTTATGCTGCAAGAGAAAAAGACACAGGGATTGTTAGCAGCAAAGATTTAGCTGAGAAGATTGTAAAATATGGTGGAAAAGTGGAGTATAGTGGAAGTTTTGAAAACGCTGAAAAATATATTATCAACAACTGTAATCCACAAGATATGTTGATAACTATGGGTGCTGGAGATGTAGTAAAACTAGGGGAAAAACTAGTTTTAAGAAAGTAATGCACAAAGTTATCCCAGTTATCCACAATATTTATATGTAAACAAGTGTGGAGAGTTTAAATTATCCACAAAAAATGGGTTTTTTTCAAAAAAATTATCTTTAATTTATTTATTGTTTTAAGACACAAATTTATAAAAATATTGCTAAATAAAAATTTTTATTGCATTTTTTGTAAATATAGGTTATTATAAAGTTATATATTTATAAGGATATCAAGGAGGAAAAATATATGATTTCTGCTGGTGAATTTAGAAACGGCGTTACTATGGAATATGAAGGTAATATTTACCAGATTATTGAGTTCCAGCACGTTAAGCCTGGTAAAGGTGCAGCTTTTGTTAGAACTAAGTTAAAAAATCTTGTTTCTGGTGCTGTTGTTGAAAAAACTTTTAGACCAACTGAAAAAATGCCTAAGGCTCATATTGATAGAAAGGATATGTCTTACCTTTACAACGATGGCGAGCTTTACTACTTTATGGACGTTGAAACTTATGACCAGATTCCTATTCCTGCGTCTGAAGTTGGCGACACTTTAAAGTTTGTTAAGGAAAATGAAAATGTTAAGGTGCTTAGCTACCAAGGCAAGGTGTTTGGTATTGAGCCTCCTCTTAATGTTGAGCTTGAGGTTATTGAAACTGAGCCTGGGTTTAAGGGCGACACTGCAACAGGTGCTACTAAGCCAGCTACTGTTGAAACAGGTGCTACTGTAAATGTTCCTTTATTTATTAACCAAGGCGAAATTATTAAGGTTGACACTGAAACTGGTGAATACTTAGGTAGAGTAAATAAATAATTTTTTAAGGGCGCTTATGCGTCCTTTTTTATTTAAAAAATTATTGTGAAAATTAAATTGATTTGTTATAATTGATTTAAATATTTCAGACGAGGAGAAAAAATTATGAGAGAAGTTAATGTTGCTTTAATTAGCGAAGCTATTAAGGAAATGTGTATTGAGGCTAATTGTTGTTTAAACGAGGATATTTATAGCGCAATAGAAAATGCTGAAAAAAATGAGCAGTCTGAAATAGGTAAAAATATCTTATCTCAGCTTATAGAAAACGCTAAATTAGCTAAGTGTAAAAACAAGCCAATTTGCCAAGACACTGGAATGGCTGTTGTGTTTATAGAAGTTGGACAAGATGTTCATCTTGTTGGTGGAAGTTTGACAGAGGCTATAAACGAAGGTGTTAGAAGAGGTTATGTAGATGGTTATCTTAGAAAGTCTGTTGTTAAAGACCCTTTAATTAGAGAAAACACAAAGGATAACACACCTGCAATTATTCATTATGATATTGTTGAGGGGGATAAAATTCACATAGAAGTTGCACCAAAGGGTTTTGGAAGCGAAAATATGAGTAAAGTATATATGTTAAAGCCTGCTGATGGTGTGGAGGGTGTTAAAAACGCTATTATTGACTGTATTAAAAGTGCAGGACCTAACCCTTGCCCGCCGATGGTTGTTGGCGTTGGTATTGGCGGAAATTTTGAAATGTGTGCTAAGTTAGCAAAAAAAGCTCTTTTAAGAAAAGTTGGCTCTAAATCTGAAAAAGCACATATTGCTGAAATTGAAGAAGAAATATTTAAAAGGGCTAACAATTTAGGTATAGGGCCTCAAGGTTTAGGCGGAAACACTACAATTTTAGGGGTTAACATAGAAAGTTTTGCAACTCATATAGCAGGGTTACCTTTGGCAGTTAACATTAGTTGCCACGTGACAAGGCATAGCGAAAGATACATTTAAATTGGAGGCTTATTTATGGAAATAGTTTTAAACACACCTATTACAAGAGAAAAGGCAAGAGAGTTAAAAGCAGGGGATATTGTTAAAATTAATGGAGTGATATACACAGCAAGAGATGCAGCCCATAAGAGAATGTTAGAAAATTTAGAAAAGGGAATTGACTTGCCTTTTGACATAAAAAACCAAACTATATATTTTGCAGGGCCATCGCCAGCAAAGGAGGGGGAGGTTATTGGTTCTGTTGGGCCAACAACAAGTTATAGAATGGACAAATATTCGCCAAAAACTATTGAGCTTGGTTTAACTTGTATGATTGGAAAAGGGAGCAGAGATGTTTTAGTTATAGAGGCTATGAAAAAATATGGTGCAGTATATATTGGAGCTGTTGGTGGAGCAGGAGCGTTATTAAGCACTTGTGTAAAAAGTTGCGAAGTGATTGCATATAATGATTTAGGTTCAGAGGCAATTCATAAATTAGAAGTTGAAAACTTTCCTGGAATAGTTATAATAGACAGTGAAGGAAACAACCTTTACGAAACAGAAGTTCAAAAATATAGAAAATAAATATAGCAGGCAAAAGCCTGCTATAAATTTGTACCCTTAGTTTAATGGATAAAACACTTGGCTCCGGACCAAGAAATGGGAGTTCGATTCTCCTAGGGTGCATTATAATAAATTAAGATTTGATGCTATTACATAAAAGACAGTTACAGGAACCATAAGTTGAGCAAAGTTTTTAGTGCCCATTTGGCCTTGTATGAGGGAATCTTCTTCTAGTCTTTTACTAAAGCTAATTCCAGCTGCTTTATAGCTCATAACATATTTTAAAGTTGGGATACCAGCTTTAATAAATTCTACATCTCCACTTAGTTCATAAGCAATTGAAAGAGCTTCTAAAATTAAAGGGTTATTTCCTAACCTTTTTAAGCTAGGAAGCTCTTTATAATAGAACAAGCCATTGTCAAGCCTTGCATTATCGCAAAGGTCTTTTACAGCTTTTAAAATCATATTTTTAATTTCTTCTTTAGGATTTATTCTATAATATCTAATTAAGCTACCTACTGCAACTGAAATCATAAAGACTACTCTAATAGCTGTGTTATCTGTGTATGGGGAAAGCCAAAGGCCATATTTTTCTTCCCAAACTTTAAAGTGATGAACTATCCACTCGCATTTTTCAAGCCATTTTTCATCATATGTTTCAAGATATAAGGTAGTTAATGTTCTTAAAGCCCAGCCAGTTTCTCTTGCACTTGTTTCGCCTGGGGTGTTAAACTTAGGAGTGTCAAGAAGCCTAAGCACATTTTCACCAATTCCAAGAGCTGTGTTATAGCCATCTATATCGCCTGTTAAGTGGTAGTAATCTAAAAGGCCTTCAACCCATTGATGAGAGCAAACAATAGATTTTGAAAGGATATGCCCGTGGCTATGTTCATATTGGCCACCCATAATTAAAGGGTCATCACTATAATGGCACACATCAACATCTATCCAGTGTCTTGCAGATGTTATTAAGTAGTCTAAGTATCTTCTTGTTCCTGTTCTTACATACTGAAGAGCACAGCTATGGGAAAAGTCATATTCGTTATTTGTCCAAACTAATGCACCATTACCTCTACCTTGTGTTGTATAGCCTATATCAGGAGCATCTCCCCAAGACATCATTCCATAGCATCTTGCGTGTTCATCAGCTTTAGATGTTAGAAAAAGTTCAATTTCAAAGTTTTTATTTTCTGTAAAAACATCTAAAAAGACTTCAGATGTTTTAAACACTTCTGGGCTAACACTAGGCCTATTTGGCATTTGGTATCTAATTGTTTTATCGTTTATGCTTTGTATATCCTCGCAAGGAGTATGGAAGTAGTATAATATTTTTTGTTCTCTTGCCATACCGCTTTCCATTTTTACATTTCCTATGTTTTCTGGAACAATCATAACTTCCATTTTAGTATCTTTAATTTTTATTGCTTTAGGGAAGTTTTGATGTGCTTGGAAAACTGTTGCACTTAAACCTATTTCTGAGTTTGTTAAATCTCCAAAAAATGTGCCATAAAAGACTTCTGAGTTATGTTCATTAGATTCAAATTTTAATAAATTAGCGTCAATGTATGTAAATATTTCTTCACCATTACTTTTAGTAAACCTTGTTTTATAATTAGATATGCCTGTGTGCGCAACTATATTTTGGTTATTTTCTAATTCTGAGCTTGCAACAAGGCTTTTAATTTTTAAAGGTGAGTTTGTGGTGTTTATTAAATTGTAGGCAAGTTCAAAGGAGTTTTTATTTCTATAAAAAGTTAGTTTTATTTCAAATTTATATGTTTTTATATTATTTAATTTATGATAGCCAGTGACTTTTAACCTTGTTAGAAGTTTACCTTTATCTAAAGTTTCTATATTTTCTATTTCAGGTGTGTAGACATTATTTTTTTTGTCTGTTAAAACTGGCAAGTTTACTAAGTTTTCATATTTTTTGTTATTAAACTCTACATATTCAAACAAAGTGTTGTTTTTGCCAAGTTTTGCTTTTAATGTGCCAGTGTTTATAATTTGGTTTTTATATTCTATTCCATCAAAGCTAGAAGGAGCTTTATTTGTGTGTAGGAAATATGTAGCTGATTTATTTGCTAAAATATCAGCCTCAAAGTCTGTAAAAAGCCATTTAACACTTCCATCGTCCCAAAGGCTAGTTGCCTTTGACTGAGAAGCATACTCTATGTTATCCTCGTTTGTAATTGACACAGTTGAAACATCTTTTAAAGAGCCTTTTTTAAAAGGAATTCCTATATAACAATTTTCATTTATTCCATCTGTTGAGTATATTTTTTCAAAATCTAATTTAATCATTTTAAGTAACCTTTCTTTTAGTTTTTTTATATTATACTACAATAAAAATGTATTTACCTTTAAATGCTTATGTGATATAATTAAAATACAGATATTTTAAGGTGGATTGTTATGTATCGTAAAATTTATTCAGAAATAGAGGCAGCAAATGATAGACAGGGAAAGTATTATGAAATGAAAAATGCCCATTTCCATTCTGTTTATGAAATATATTACCTTGTTGCTGGAACTAGAAAGTTTTTTATTGAAAGTGATATATACAACATATCAAAGGGAGATTTAGTTCTTATAGACAAGGATATTATGCACAAAACTACATATAGCTCTGACAAAGTGAACGAAAGGGACTATATTTTATTTAGTGAAAAATATCTTTCAAAGGTTATAGAAAAGTTTGGGAAAAAGGAAGTTGAAGATTGTTTTAAACAAAGAATATTTAGTATTCCAATTCAGAGAAGGGAATATGTTGAAAATCTTATAGCTCAAATTATAAATGAATACCAAAACAAAGATGATTTTTCTGAAACTTTAATTGAATGTTATATGACAGAACTTTTAATATTTTTAATTAGGTTTAAAAGGCATATTAATATAAACAAGCAGGGGATTGATGTTATTGACAACATTCAAATTTTAAGTTCGTCAGATGAAAGCATACAAAAGGCTGCAAAGTTTATATTAGACAACTTTAACAAAAATGTTAGCCTTTTAGATGTGTCAAATTATGTGAATATGAGTAGCACTTATTTTTCTAAAAAGTTTAAAGAAGTGACGGGCTTTGGCTTTAAAGAGTATTTACTTAATTTAAGAATAAAAAAGGCTTGTGAACTTTTACTTGAAACAAAGTTATCTATAACAGATGTAGCGTATGAATCTGGCTTTAACGACAGCAACTATTTTGGAGATGTGTTTAAAAAAAGTAAAGGTATATCACCTTTGCAATATAGAAAAAACAGAGAATATATTTAGGAGGTATTTATGAAACT
This sequence comes from uncultured Clostridia bacterium, assembly GCA_944384235.1. GTDB lineage: Bacteria > Bacillota > Clostridia > Lachnospirales > CAG-274 > Gallispira. Next base: position 172,493 of record CALWSP010000006.1, on the reverse strand, counting down.
AAAAAGAATTTTATCTATTGGCTTGGCTACAATTATGACTATATCTTGCAGTAGCTTTGCTATTGGAAAGGAAAGCAATATGTATTTTAATTTTACAAGCGATTTTATGGCAGGCTCTAAAAGAGTGTTAAAAGCTGAAAAGTATGATTATGACAGAGGATATGGTTTTGTAAACCAAACAAGCTCTATGCCAGTTAGAGAAGTTAATATGTCAAAAATTGAAGAAACTAAAGAGGGGTTTGTTGTTAAAGAGCAAAGTGTTCAAATGTTTAACACTGTGGATAAAAACGGCAAAAAGCTTGGGTTAAACAAAGCTACAACTTACAACTATGGTGGAATGGTTTTTAGGGTTAAAGCTCCTGCTGGGGCATACCATATTGAAGTTGAGGTTGAAGATGGACAAAACAGCTCTTATTTAAGTGTTAGCGCTATGCAGACATACAGGCTTGAAAACACACCTTACTGGGACGCAGCAAAGCTAGTTCCTAACTTACACCCAGCTAAGTGGGACGGAGATATTTGGTCTTTTGACTTTGCTAACGGCAGAGATTTTATAGACATTGAAGTTGAGGCAAAGGAAATAAACAAGCCAGTTGTTTTAAAAAGCATAAAAATAACACCAATTGAAAAGAACAAAAGCGAAAAAATAAGCATTTACCTTTTAGGGGATTCAACTTTAAAATCGTACCTTTTTGAAGAAGCTCCTATGTGTGGTTGGGGACAGGTTTTTGACAGGCTATTTGAGCTTGACAAAGTGAATGTTGTAAACTACTCTATGGGAGGAAGGTCTGTTAAGCAGATGTATCAAGAGGGTAGGCTAAATGATGTGCTTATGACAGGCTCTGAGGGGGATTTTGTTTTTATTCAGTCTGGGCATAATGACGAAAAAAAAGGAAACGACATTGGTGTAGCAGCTGACCCAACAGGAAGGTTTGGTGTTGGCTCAACAGAAAAGATGTATAGAGAATATCTTGAAAATTGTTATATACCAGCTATTAGAGCCAGAGGAATGATTCCTATATTAGTAACGCCTATGACAAGAGCTAGCAAGTTTGAAAACGGAGAGTTTAAAAACAGCTTTACAACAGAGGACAGAGAATTTCCAAAGGTTATGAAAGAAGTTGCTAAGAAGCTAAATGTTCCTTTAGTTGATTTAAACAGTTTAAGCTGTGAGTATTTGACTGAAATTGGGTATGAAGATGCGATGGCAATTGTTATGTCTTTAGAGGCAGGAGAAACACCTGGAAAGACAAACAGCGGAAGTTATGCAAATGGTCACCCTGACAACAAAATAGACACAACTCATTTTAAAGAAGCACTTGCTAAGCAATATGCAAGACTTGTTGTTGAGGAAGTTAAAAAGCTTGCAACAAATGGTTTTAGTGAGCTAGAGCCTTTGGTTGATTTTATGGCAGATGATGTTGAAAGTGGCAACTGGGAAAGAGTATACCCTGAAGTTTGCGTTGATGTTGTGGGAGAAAACTCATATTATAGAAACCAAATTGAAAAAATGGTTCAGATTGGAGCTATGAAAAAAGATGAAGATGGAAAGTTTAACCCTAAAAATAGCATTAGTATTGAGGAATATTTAGAGGGGTTAAAAACTATTTATGGCGAGGATATTTTTGAGGGAAATACATATGGCTGTGGAGAATTGACAAGGGAGGTTATGGCGAAAATTAACCTTGATGCGTATAATTCTAAATTTGATGAAAAGCCTAAATATATGACTGACTACAATGGCACAAACATTTCTCCTGACGACCCTAACTACGACCCTAATTTAGTTGGCGAAGAAGCTCAATATTATCCACTTGTTGGTTATGGAAAAATAACAGACAAGAGTGAGATAGATGAAAAATATAAAAAAGCTATGGAAGATAGTTACGAGCTTGGTTTAATTAGAAGCGAGGAATGTGAAAGAGGGAAAATGGAAAACGGCTATAAGCTTGAGCCAAAGGCTATTGTTACAAGAGAAAAAGCTGCAAAATATTTATATTTTATGTATGTATTAGGTTCTGATATAAATAAGGAAAACGATGTTTTATAGAGGGTGGAAAGATGTTAGAAAAGATTATAAAGGCTGCTCTAGGAGAAGAAAAGGCAGACTTAGTTTTAAAAAATGGTAAAATTATTGATGTTTTAAACCACAGAATTGTAGACGGTGATGTTGCAATTAGTTGTGGTAAAATTGTTGGAATAGGAGATTATGAGGGTGTAGAAGAAGTTGACCTTAAAGGGGCTTATGTTAGCTCTGGTTTTGTAGATAGCCACATTCACATTGAATCTGCAATGGTAAGCCCTAGCCAGTATGCAAAGGCAGTTATTCCAAAAGGAGTTACAACGATTATAGCTGACCCTCACGAAATTGCTAATGTAAAGGGCGAGGCTGGTTTAAAGTTTATGATAGAAGATAGCAAAAATGTTCCTTTAGATGTTCATTTTATGTTACCTTCTTGTGTGCCAGCAACTCCTTTTGACAATGCAGGTTGTGTAATAGACGGGGAAATGACTGAACAGTTGTTAAGTAAATACAACTTTTTAGGACTTGGTGAAATGATGAACTACCCGGGTGTTATAGGTTGCGACAGCGATGTTATGAGAAAGTTAAAGTCTGCTAAGTATATTGATGGACACGCTCCTATGATAAGTGGAAAGAGTTTAAATGCCTATGCTTGTGGCGGAATTAGAAACGACCACGAATGTGGTAGCTACGAGGAAGCTATTGAAAAAATTAGCAATGGTTTTGACATTTTTGTTAGAGAGGGTACTGGAGCAAAAAATTTAGAGGAGCTTATGAAAGCTGTAAATAGCTATAATTTAAGACATTTTTCTTTTTGCACAGACGACAAGCACCCTGCTGAAATATTAAAAGAGGGAACTATTTCACATTGCATTGACAAAGCTATTTCCCTTGGATATGACCCATTAGATGTATATACTATGGCTTGTTACAACCCTTGTTGCAATTATGACTTAGGGAGAAAAGGTGCTATTGCAAGCGGTTTTGATGCTGACATTGTTATTACAAGAGATATTAACGCTACAAAAATTGAAAGAGTTTATAAAAACGGTGTTCTTGTGGCTAAAAATGGAGAGGCTTTATTTGATGTTAATATTTCAGACACTAAAGAAGTTGAAAACACAGTTAATATTGACAAAGTTAGAGAAAGTGATTTAGATTTAGCCTTTGACAAAAACAAAATGGTTATTTCTCTTAACAAAGGCAGCCTTATTACAGACAAGGTATATTGTGAAAGCAAAGATGGGCTTTCAATTTGTGCAAACATTGAAAGACACAAAGGAACTGGAAACATAGGAAAATGTTTTGTTAAGGGCTTGGATATTAAAAACGGTGCAATTGCACAAACTATTGGACACGACTCGCACAACGTTAGTGTTATAGGTAGCGACAGCAAAAATATGGAAATTGCTGTTAATGAGCTTGGAACACAAGGCGGTATAGTTGTTGTTAAGGACAAAAAAGTTGTTGCTAAGATGGAGCTTGCTATTGGAGGAATAATGTCTAAAAAAGATATTTTAGAGGTTGTTAAAGAACACGATGAAATTGTTAAAATGGCAAAGAGTTTATCTCCAAGTGGTAGCAACGAAACTCTTATGATTTTAGGATTTATATCTTTACTTGTTATACCTCATTTTAAATTAGGCGACAAGGGAATATTTGATGTAGACAAGTTTGAATATGTGAAGCAGTAAAAGATGCCTTTTGGCATCTTTTTTGTTTATATATGTAACTAAACTGTAAATATTAATTTGTTGTATTGAAATATTAATTGTGTTATAATTTCTAGTGTAAATTTATTGAATGGGTGTGAGGTAATGAATAAAAGGGTGTTTAAAAAGTTAATAAGCGTTTTTTTATCTACATCTATGATATTTACATCAACTGGTGTTGTAAATGTCTTTGGTGCAGATACAGCTATTTTGTATGAAAAAAAGGACATACAAACAATAGCTAAAGGGCTTACATACGAAAAAAGTACAAGAATGTATAAATCAGGTTGGTTAGATGTTTATGTTTTAACTATGGACGCACAAGAAAACGACCTAGCTTTAGATGTTATTGAAAGTGTGGACAGCTATGGTGCTAAAGCAACTGTTGAAAAGTTGGCTAAGGACAATGGAGTTGTGGCTGCTATTAATGGCGATTTTTTTGGCTCAGGCAAGTTAAAATCTAGTATGGGGCAAGTTGCTGAAAATGGAGATATGGTAGCTGTACAAAACTACTATAACGGTAGCGACAACAAATATGCTGGACTTTTTATAGACAGTAGCGGCACTCCATTTATTGACTATGTTAAGTCGACAATAGGTTTTTATGGCTCAGGTTCTGTGAGTATGGAAATGGGAGCAAAAAACAAGGTTACAGATTTTTCAAAGCCTGTTTATTTTGACAAGAGAGCCATTTCAAACACAAAAAATTTAGATGCTAATTTTAAAAATTTGACTAAAATAGTTGTAGAAGATGGAAAAATTAAGTATATATCAAACGCTGGGGAAACAGTTAATGTTCCAGAAAATGGATATATTATTGTTTTAAGTGAGGCAACAAGGCAAAAGGAAATAAGCAAATTTTCTGTTGGAATGAGTGTTAGTTTTACAGAAAGTGAAAAGTTTTTGTTTAGAGAAAGCAAGAAAATTTCTGACATATTAGTTGGAATAAGTGGTGGTGGCGAGCTTTTAAGAAACGGGGAAATAATTAGCAAAGGGTTAATTATTGGAGAGAACGCTTACAACCCAAGAACTCTTGTAGGTGTGAACAAAGAAAAGACAAAAATTTATTTAGTTTGCATTGACGGTAGAAAAAACGGAAAAGGTGCAACTCACACAGAGGCTGCCACAATTATGAAAGAATATGGTTGTTATGATGCTATACATTTAGATGGTGGTGGATCTACAACTATGGCAGTTCAGTTAAAAGACACAAAAGTGCCAACTATTGTAAATGTGCCTAGTGAGGGTTCTCAAAGAGCGGTTGCAAACGGACTTGGAATAAAGGTTACAGGAGAAGCAGGTGTTCCTAGCAGAATTGAGCCATATATTGCTGATAGTGACGAGAATATTTTGTTTAAAGACTTTGGTTCAAAAATATATGTTAGTCTATATGACGGGCAATTATCCCAAATGAGTGTTGATGTGGGCAAGCTAGAGTTTAGTTCAAGTTTAAGCGGAAGTTGGGAAGGAAACGTATTTACTCCAACTCAAACTGGAAGTGGCACAATTACTGTTAAATATGGAAACTTAGTTGGTAGTGTAGATGTTACAGTGTTAAAAGGTGCAGCTGCTTTAAGATTATCTGCAGAGGAATATGCTCTTGGTGTTGGAGAAAAAACTAAGTTAAATGCAAGCGTTATAAACAAAGACGGATATAGCCTTAATGTAGATGATAGTAAGGTAAGTTATAGTGTTAGCAACGAAAATGTAGGGCATATAGAAAATGGATATTTTGTTGCAACAGGAGAGGGCGAGTGTGTTATAACTGGCTCTGGATACGATGTTTCATCTAAAATTAGGATATATGTTGGAAAGAAATTAGTTGCTTTAAACAGTTTTGAAGCTAAAAGGGACTTTGTTATGTATTATTATCCAGAAAATTCTGGGATAGAGGGCAAGGCTTTAAGCGATGACAGTGTTAAATATGACGGAAGTAGGGCTGTCAGAATAGATTACAAGTTTAAAGAGAATATGACAACAACTCAGTCTGTATATGCAAGTTTTGAAAAAAAGAACATTCCATTTCCAAAAGGTGTTACTGAATTTGAAATTTGGTACAAAGGAGATGGAAGCGAGAATATGTTAAAGGCTGTTATTAACTACGGGCAAAACAAGTCAACAGACGTTGTTATAGCAGACAACCTTAAAAGTACTCAATGGACAAAGGCTAGTGTTAAATTGCCTAGCGATGTTAAAGCTCCAATATATTTAAACAAAATATATGTTTCTGCTTTAAACACAACTAACGAAAATGTTAGCGGAAGCGTTTATGTAGATTATTTAACTGCAAGAGCCGCTGTTGGCGGAGGTGGAATGGAAAACACAAACATAAACGACTATATGGAAGTTAATTTATCTAGCCTTGTTGGAAATTACACATCTGTGACTGCTTTTGGCAACTCAAAGGGCATTGAAAATGGTGGAAAAGAGCTTATATCTAAAATGGCTAACAAAACGAGGTCAATGGCTTTTGTTGGAGGATATGGCATAAGCGACACTTTAGGTGTTCCAGCAGTTATTAACCAAAACAAATACACAACAAATGAAAATGAGCATTTTTCTTTTGTGACTTTATCTGTTTCAGGGGGTAGTTTAAAAAGTGGAAACCCTGACCAATGGAGATATGTTAAGGACTATATAAACAGGCTTAGCAGAAAAAATGTTATTGTTATGATGGACAGTTACCTTTGGTCTGGAATAAGCGATAAAAGAGAAGTGGAAGCATTACACGACATTTTAAAGACTGCATCAAGGCAGGCTGATAAAAACATAGTTGTTTTATCTTCTGTTGGAGAGAGCAACTATGTAGAAATAAAAGATGGAATTAGATACATTAATCTTGCAGGAGTAAAGAGCAAAAACAGACAATATATAAGGTTTATGGGAAATGACAATGAACTTTATTATCAATTTGTTGATGTTAAATAGCAAGATTATGAAAAGGTGGAAATATGGCAAATAGTTCAAGTGGTACAATGGCAAAGGAAACAGTTATATATATGATAGCAAAAGGCATTGAGGGCATTGTGGGAATTGTTACAATGTCTGTTATGACCTATTTATTTACAACAGCTCAATATGGATATTATTCAACTGTAAACATTGCCATAACTACAATAGGTATGGTTGCTATTCAATGGTTAGTGCAATCAGTTTTAAGATATATAAACAAATATGACATTGCAGGAAGGCACGAGGAGTTTTACTCAACTGTTTTTTCGGCTTGGTTAAAAGTTAATTTAATAAGCATTATTTCGGCTTTAATTTTATTTTTAGGGTTTGTATTTTTACTTGGTAGGTTTGAATTTTTTAAGGAATTTACCAAGGTATATACATATAAAGTGTTTATATGTGGGCTTTTATGGTTTGTTACATACAACACATCTCAGCTTATGATAGCTATGCTTGCCGCTGTTAGAGAGGCAAAATTAAATCTTTTGTTATCTATGATAACAGTTTGTGGAAGATTAATTTTTATGGTTATATTCTGTAAATTGTTTAAAAGCAAAATTGAATGGATATTTTTAAGTTATTTTATTACAGATGCAATTGTTTCGTTTATAGGAATGAAAAGGCTTAAAATATTTAGTTACCTTAAAGGAAAAGTGAACAAAGAAATTTTAGTTGAGTTAAAAGAATATGGTATGCCTCTTATGGGAAACCAACTGGCAACATCTGTTCTTAACAAATCTGATATTTACATTATTACAGCTTCTCTTGGCGCTAGTGCAGTTGGTATTTACCAAACTAATTACAGTTTAATTGCAACTGCCTTTACTCTTTTAAACGCTTCTGTTATGAGAGGGTGTTACCCAACAATTATTAGAGCTTGGTCTGAGGGGAGAAAAGAAGATGTTAAAAGGCTTTTAGACCAAGCAGTTAGAATGTATATGCTTATTGCAATACCAGCTGTTGCAGGAGTGTTTGCTGTTAGTGACGTTATGGCTTATGCTCTTTTTGAAAGCCAATATGTTAGCGGGCATATTGTTATGTTCTGGGTTGCTCTTGGAATGATGTTTTTAGGGCTTACAGAATATTCAATTAAGCACTGGGAGTTAAACGCAAACACAAAGGCTATATTTAGAAGAAGTTTAATTGGTGGAGCTGTAAATGTGGGTTTAAATTTAATTTTAATTAAATTAACTCAAAGTTATTTTATAGCTGCTGTAACTACATTTTTAGGCTTTTTTGTTTACTTCCTTCTTGCTAGATACGGAACAAGGAAGTATTTAAAGTGGCACATTAATTTTAAAAATTTATTTAAAATTATATTTTCTTCTGTTGTTATGATTGTTGTAATTGAAATGTTAAAAACAATTTTACCAAAAAGCAAAATATGTTTGGCATTATTTATAATTTGTGGTATTATAGTATATGGAGTAATGCTTATTTTAACTGGTGAAGTTAAAAACGAGGTTGCTATTATTAAAAGAAAATTTTTAAAATAATATAAATTCATTGTCTTAAAGGGCAAGAAAGGGAGATAAACTAATGAAAAAGAGCATTTGTGTAATTGGTATCGGCTATGTGGGTTTACCTACTGCAGCTATGTTTGCATCAAAAGGCCACAAGGTTATTGGATATGATTTAAACCAAAAGGCTGTTGATGCACTTAACAAAGGTGAAATTATTATTGAAGAGCCTGGTCTTGGCGAACTTGTTAAGCAGGTTGTTGCTGACGGAAATTTAGTTGGCACAACAGAGTGTCCAGAGGGTTGCGATGTGTACATTATTGCTGTTCCAACTCCAATAAATGAGGACAAGAGTGCTGATATGAGGTTTGTTGAGGCTGCTACAAGAGCTATTGTGCCTAATGTTAGAAAAGGTGCCATTGTTATTCTTGAGTCAACTTCTCCTCCTAGAACTGTTCAAGACCTTATGCTTCCTATTCTTAAAGAAACTGGTTTTGTTTTAGGCGAGGAGCTTTTAGTTGCTCATTCACCTGAAAGAATTTTACCAGGAAAGGTTATTGAAGAGTTAAGAACTAACAGCCGTATTGTTGGCGGTATTAACGAAAAATCTAGCCTTGAAGTTAAAAAGGTTTACGAAAGCATTGTAGAGGGTGAAATTTTTATAACTACTTCCACAACTGCTGAAATGTGTAAGCTTATGGAAAACACTTTTAGAGATGTGAACATTGCTTTAGCTAACGAGCTTGCTAAAATGAGTGAAGAACTTGGTGTGAACTGTTGGGACGTTATTAGAATGGCTAACCAGCACCCTAGAGTGAACATTTTACAGCCAGGCCCTGGCGTTGGCGGACACTGTATAGCTCTTGACCCTTGGTTTTTAGTTGAAAAGAGCCAAAATGCTAAGTTAATTCACCAAGCTAGACTTAACAACGACTCTATGCCTAAGTTTGTTGTTGACAAAATTGACAGCATTTTAGGCGGGTTAAAGGGCAAGACTGTTACTTTATTTGGTGTTACATACAAGCCTAACATTGACGATGTTAGAGAATCACCAGTTATGCACATTATGGATATGTTAAAAGAAAGTGGGGCAAATGTTAGAGTTTGTGACCCTCACGCAAATGAAAAAGTAGAAAACAATTTTGACATTTATAGTGCTTGTGATGGCAGTGATATAGCTGTTTTAGGTGTGAACCACGACCAGTTTATAGGCGTTGACTTTGAAAAGATGACTAAGAATATGAACAACAAAGTTATATTTGACACTAGAAACTTCTGGAACAGAGAAGATGTTGAAAAAGCTGGAGTTGAGTATATTCTCTTAGGTGAGGGCAAGGAAGAAAATTAATTTTTTCTAAGAATTTATTTGGTAGGTAAGTGAGTATGAAAAAAGTATTAATAATAGCAAATCAATTTCCACCTATGGGCGGTTCAGGTGTTCAAAGAAGTGTGAAATTTGTTAAGCATTTAAGAAGTTTTGGCTACGAGCCAGTTGTTTTAACTAGAGAGGTTGGAAATATGCCTCTTAAAGACGAAACTCTTTTAAAAGACATTCCTGAGGGTGTTAAAATATATAGAACAAAGCCTTATGAAGTTGTTGAATTTAAGGGAGTTATGAAAATACCAGGAAAAGTTGCGGGAAAGTTTATAATTCCTGACACTGCGTATTTTTGGTATAAAAACAGCAGGAAAAAGGCTCTTGAGATTATTCAAAACGAGAAAATTGACATTATTTATACTACTTCTGCTCCTTATAGCGACCATCTTTTAGGGCTTTATATTAAAAAGAAAATGCCAAATATAAAGTGGGTGGTGGACTTTAGAGATGAGTGGACAAACAACCCTTATACTCTTGACAACCCATATAATCCTATTAGAACAAAGATAGAAAAAGATATGGAAAAGAAAGTGGTTACAACTGCTGATATGCTTATTACAAACACTCCAGTTATGAGGGAAAATTTTGTGAAAAACAACAACTTAACTGGAGAGAACTTTGTTGTTATACCAAACGGATATGATGAGGAAGATTTTAAGGGTTTTGACAGCAGTGTTATGCCTAAAAACGACAAGCTTACTATGGTATACACTGGAGCATTATACGGAAGAAGAAAGCCAGATACATTTTTTAAAGCTCTTTCTGAGCTTAAAAAAGAAGGGCAGATAGATGGTAGCAAATTTTTAGTTAAGTTAATTGGAAATTATCATATTGACAAGTTACAAGCTCAAATTGATAGTTTTTCTCTTACAGAAAATTTTGAAATAGTTGGATATGTGCCTCACAATGTATGTATTGAGCATCAAATTAGTGCAGATGTGCTTGTTCTTATTGAGGGCAGTGGAAGGGGTGCAAACGCCTTTTATACTGGAAAAATATTTGAGTATATGAACACTAACAGGCCTGTTTTGGCTATTTTACCAGAGGGTTGTGCTAGCGACTTGGTTAAAGAAAGTGGAATAGGTATTGTGGCAAACACAGACGATGTTGAGGTTATTAAGAAAAACATTAAACATTATTATGACAAATGGTGTTTAAAAGAGTTAGATTTTAAGCCTAACAGAGATGTTATTGAAAGTTTTGAAAGAAAGAAGCTAACAGAAAGTTTAGCAAAGGTTTTTGACAGCTTAAAATAAAATATATGGTGATGATATGAAAATTATACACTTCATAAGCGGAGGAGATACTGGTGGAGCTAAAACACACGTTCTTACCCTGCTTGACAATCTTAGAAAATTGAATATAGAGGTAGAGCTTCTTTGTATTATGGAGGGTATATTTACTCAAGAAGCACAGGAGCTTGGTATTCCTGTGACTATTATACCTCAAAGCAAAAGATACGACCTTTCTGTGAACAGAAAAATTTGCGATTTTATAAACAAAAGCGGTTGTGATTTAGTTCATTGCCACGGTGCAAGGGCAAATTATATATATCTTTTTATTAAAAACAAAGTTAAAGTTCCTATGATTACTACTTTACACAGTGATTATAAGCTGGACTTTAAAGACAACAGAAGAAAGCAGATGGTTTACACACCAATTAATTCTTTTGCTTTAAGAAAGTTTGAGCATATTTTGTGTGTAACTAACGCTTTTAAAAATATGTTAATTCAAAGAGGCTTTAAAAGAGAAAAAATTGATGTTATATACAATGGAATTGATTTTAAAGAGGAATTAGAAGTTTTAGACAAAGAAAAGTTTTTTGACAGGCTACACTTAGAATACAACCCAAGAAAGAAGTATGTTGGCATTGCCGCAAGGCTTTTTGCTGTTAAGGGTGTTGATGTATTTTTAAAGGCCTGTAATGTAATAGCCAAAAGATGTGAAAACATTGATTTTATTGTTTTTGGTGACGGTGAAATGTGGGAAAGCTGTGAAAAATTTATAGAAGAAAATGGTTTAAAAGAAAGAGTTTTTATGATTGGGCAAATTATGAACTCAGTAGTTATGAACAGTTTTTACAGCTATATTGATGTAAACACATTAAGCTCATATTCTGAAAGTTTTCCATATGCTCTTTTAGAAGGTGCTAGAATGAAAAGAGCGACAGTTGCAACTAGAGTTGGAGGAATACCTGAAATGATTGAAGATGGTGTTAGCGGATACTTAGTTGAATCTGGTGATTACAATATGCTTGCTGAAAAAATAGAGGAGCTTTGTAAAGACGATGGAAAAAGGGAAGAAATGGGTCAAAAGTTTTATGAAAGAGCTTTAAATAATTTTTCTGTTGAGGCTATGGCTAGTACACACATTAAAATTTATGACAGAATAATAAAGGAGTGCAAATAAATGAAACTTATTGATGAAAAAGGTAGAATTTTTGGCAAGTTAAATGTTGTTGATTTACTTGTTGTTTTAGTTATTATTGCATTAGTTGCTACAGTAGTTGTTAGATTTACATCTTCTAAGTTAAATGCCAATGGACTTAACCCAACTGTTGAAGATGAGTATTGTTATGTGACAGCTTTTGCTAGTTTACAAGTTCCTGAAGTTGCTCAATCTTTAAATATTGGCGACCACATTGTTGTTGGTGGCAAGTACACAGACGCTGAAATTGTTGATGTGAAGGTTGCTCCAGCAGCTTATGTTGGTGTGAACACTGAGGGTAAGGCTGTTTACAGCGAACACCCATTATGGAAAGATGTTACTGTTACTATTAAGGAAAAAGTAAACCCATCTAACATTACATTAAAAGTTGGTGGACAAGAGGCAAGAGTTGGTTTTAATTACATAATTAAAACTCAAACTGTTGAGGCAAATGCTAGAGTTAGAGGCATTGAGTTTAAAAGTGAATAATGCTTTTGATAAAAGGAGATGACCTAATGAATAGCTTATTAAATGTATTTAAGGGAAGCAAGGTTATTGAAGTTTTATTAAACATTGTAAAGGCTTTTGAAATATCTTATGAAAATAGTAGGTTAAAAATTAATTTAGGAAAAATTTCTAACATATATTGCCAAAGTGTGTTTTACAAAAAAATCCAAAGCTATGCTAACAAAAGACCTTTTTACAGAAACAGTTTTATTTACAAAATAATTATGTTTTTTGTTGGTTTAATTGATAGATTTTGTGGGTTTTTAAACAAATTTTTGGGAGCGATTTTATCTGGCTCTCTTATTAAAAAGGGTGTTGAGAAATTTTTTAAATCTGGGTGTGAGGACAAGCTTTTTGTTTTAGGTGTTTTTTCAACTAGTCTTTCGATAGGAAATTTTTTAGCTATTATTTTTCTTAATATATCTTCTATTTTTAGTTTAATTGTGGCTTTATTTATGCTTGTCTTAGGTGTTGTGCTTATTATTTTATCTTTTGTTAATTTAGAGGATAGTAAGTTTGTTTTAGTTTTTAGAAAATTTATTGAATTAATCAGATAGTTGGTGATTTTTTGAGTAATAAAAATACAATTTTACTGATATTAACTGGAATTATAGCAGGTATATTTTTTGGTATATTAGGGCCAGTTGCTTTACTTGGGCTTATTGCAGTTTTAATTGGAACAAGTGTAGTTTTACTAAAGTATGATGTGGCAATTTTTATTTTAGCAGCATATGGTGTTGTTGATGTTTTGATTAGAAATTTTAGCGACTTTTTAGGAAGTGTTTGGGACGAAATGTTCCTTATTGCTTTAATAATGCTCTGGGGTTTTAAATGGATAAAAAACAGAGATGATGATGGGTTTAAAACATCGCCAATGGATATACCTTTATTTCTTTTTATTAGTGTTATGTTAATTTGCCTTATAATTAACTCTATGGATTTTAGCATAGCATTAGAAGGTTTTAGAGCTATTGTTCAGTATATGCTTTGGTATTTTGTTGTGCTTCAAATTCTTAGGGGCGAAAAAAGTGCTAAAGGTATTACAACATTTTTTGTTATTGTTGTTGCTTTACTTGCTTTACACGGTATATATCAGTATATAATTGGAGTTGAGATGCCTGCTGGGTGGGTGGACCAAAAGGAAGCTGGAGTTAGAACAAGGGTGTTTTCTATTTTTACAAGCCCTAACCTTTTTGGTTCTTTATTAACTTTAGCATCGCCTATGGCTATATCTCTTGCAGTTATAAACAAAAATATTAAGGGAAAACTTTTATTTATATTTATAGCATTATGTATGGTTGCAAGCCTTATATTTACATCTTCAAGAGGTGCTTGGATTGGCTTTGCACTTGCTATTGGTATATATGTTTTAATTAAGGACAAAAGGCTTATTATACCTTGTGTAGTGCTTGCTTTAGTTTTATTTGTGGCTGTTCCTAGTGTTGGAAACAGAATAAGTTATATGTTAAGCCCTGAGTATATAGAATCATCTCTTAAAGGTGGTCGTCTTGTTAGATGGATAACAGGTTTTAAGATATTATCAAACAACCTTGTTTTTGGAGTGGGGCTAGGACATTTTGGTGGAGCTGTGGCTATGAACCACGATTTAACTACAATGGTAGATGCTAAAATGGTTAAAACATTTTATATGGATAATTATATGCTTAAAACTGCTGTTGAATCAGGAATTGTTGGTTTTAGTTCCTTTGCAATTTTAATGTATAGTGTTGTTGCAAACGGTTTTAGAACTATGAAAATATCAACTAGCAAGGTTTCAAAGGAATTAATTGCTGGCATTATGGCTGGTCTTTGTGGTGTTATTGCTCATAATTTTGTGGAGAACATTTTTGAGATACCTATGATGACAAGCCTATTTTGGCTATTTGTTGCTGTTGTTATGAACATTTGGTATTATGAATACAAAAAATTAAGTCAGTTTGGAGATTAACCAGTTTTTAGCTGGTTAAGGAGGTAATGTTATGATTAATTTATTAATAGCAGGTTATCACGGCTTTGGAAATTGCGGTGATGAGGCGATTTTAAAGGCTATGACTACTAACATTAAAAGTCTAGCAAGTGATGTGGATATTACTGCTCTTAGTCATAATCCTGAGTTTACTAAAAATGAATATAATATAAAGTCAGTTAAGAGATTTAATGTAATTCAGGTAATTTCTGCTATTAAAAATAGTGACATTATCCTGAGTGGTGGCGGAACTCTTTTGCAAAATGGAACTAGTACAAGGTCTTTAATATATTATCTTAGTATAATTAAAGTTGCAAAATTGTTTGGAAAAAAGGTTATGTTATATGCAAACGGTATTGGCCCTGTGACAGGAAAGTTTAACCAAATGCTTGTTAGAATTGTTATTAATACTGTTGATGTTATAACTTTAAGAGAAAAGCTTTCTGCCTCTGATTTAAGAAGCCTTGGGGTTAGCAACCCAAATGTTACTGTTACTGCTGATGCTGCTTTTAAGCTATCTAGCATTAGTGACGAAGATGCAGAGCAGATTCTTAAAAACGAGGGTTTTATTGAAAGAGGGAACAAAAGAGTTGGTGTGTCTGTTAGAGAATGGGCTAAGGCTAGGTATGGAGATGATTTTATTTCTAAAATAGCTAAGGCTTGTGACAACATAGCAGACACAGGAAAAGAAATTATATTTATACCGATGCAATATCCAAGCGACATTGCAATATCTAAAAAAATTGCATCGATGATGAAAAATAAGTCATACATTTTGAAAAATAGATATACTCCATCTGAAATGCTTGGAATAGTTGGCAGGGTTGATGTTATGCTTAGTATGAGGCTTCACACTTTAATTTTTGCTGCTGTTAAAAACAAGCCTATGGTTGGTATTATATACGACCCTAAAATTGAGTTTTATTTAAACGAGTTAAATATGCCAGAGGGTGGAGATGTTAGAACTGAAAAACTTGATAGTGACAAAATTACTTCAACTACCTTAGATTTATTTGAAAATATGGATAAATACAAGGAAATTTTGAAAGAAAAGGCAGATATTATGACAAGCAAAGCTGAAGAAAACGACGCTTTACTTGCTAAATTATTTGAGGTTACTAGAAAAGAAAAGGAGAGAAAAAGAAAATGAAAAAATTTTTGGTTGGTTTTATAAGTGTGTTGGCTAGTGTTGTTATGATTATGGGTAGTGTTTATGGTGCAGATGCAGGTTCTGAAGCCGACCCGCTTGTTTCTAAAAGTTATGTAGATGATAAATTTGACCAATTGCTTGAAAAGATTAATAGTGGTGGTGGCAGCTCAAATTCTGGGTCTAGCACTGTTGTAAGTGGCGACAAGTTTACACCAGTTAGTGTTCCAGTTGGAAAGACTATTATTGGTGGCGAGGGAACAGAAATTATTTTAAGAGCTGGAAAGGCTGATGTTGTTATTAGTGGCAAAGAAGGCATTGCAGATGTTACAACTGGGCATACTCTTTACAATGGACACAAGGCTACTTTAAACCATTTAAATATTATATCTAGAAACGATGGTAGAGGGTTTAAAGTTACAGAAGCTGCTTGGTTTTTAGTTAAGGGTAGCTATAATATAAAATAGAGGTAGTTTATGAAAGAATGTAATATTTTAGGAGTTAAGTTTACAAACATTTCTCCTAGCGGAGCTGTTGACAGGCTTTTAGGTTATTTGGACGAAGATAGCAAAAATATGGTTTTTACGCCTAACCCTGAAATGGTGATGGAGGCCAGAAAAAACGATGAGTTTATGAAAATTTTAAATTCTAGCTCTATGAACGTGCCTGACGGAATTGGAATTATATACGGCTCAAAGTTTACAGATGTTAAAATTAAAGAAAGAGTAGCAGGTTATGATATGTTACTTGGAGCTTTTGACAAAATGAAAGACAAGGGCAAGACTGTTTTCTTTTTTGGCAGTGCTCCTGGTGTGGCTGAAAAGGCTAAAGAAGCTATTGAGAAACAATTTAAAGGCTTAAAGGTTGTGGGCTGTGCTGACGGCTATTTTGACGAAAAAAAAGAAAAAGAAATTATTGAAGAAATTAACGAGAAAAAGCCAGATTTATTACTTGTTGGAATAGGTTTTCCTAAACAAGAAAAATGGATTTATGAGCATATTAACGACCTTAATGTTAAAGTGGCTGTTGGCGTTGGTGGAAGCTTAGATGGCTGGAGTGGCAACGTTAAAAGAGCTCCTGAGTTTTTTGTTAAAAACAACCTTGAATGGTTTTACAGGTTAATTAAACAGCCATCAAGATTTGTTAGAATGTTACAACTACCTTTATTTATGTTAGTTGTTATTAGAACCAAAATTTTTGGAAAATAAATTAACTAAAAGACAAAGTTTATTTTATTAAGTTTAAGTATTAAAAATCAGTGGTGAAAGCCCTGATTTTTTTTATAATAATTCCTAGTAAAATACTTGACATTAATGGGTTAAAGTGGTAGTATATTAATACCGATGAAATTACTCGGAAATATAATAGGCAGGTGATATGATGAAAATATCCACAAGAGGTAGATATGGATTAAAGGCTATGGTGGATATTGCAACTAATGGCAGCAACAAGAGCTGTGTTTCCCTTAAATCAATTGCAGAAAGAACAAATTTAAGTGAGTGTTATCTTGAGCAAATTATTGCACCTTTAAAAAAGGCTGGGCTTGTTAAAAGCACTAGAGGTGCAAATGGTGGTTATATTTTAGCTAAAAGTGCAGATGATATTTCAGTAGGAGATGTTCTTAGGGCTGTTGAGGGGTCAATGGATTTGGTTGAATGTCTATCGGGTAATCAAAAATGTGGTTTAAGTGATTGTAGCTGTTGCACAACTAGAGATGTTTGGGCTAGGTTAAGTAATAGTGTTAAAAGTGCAGCAGATGGTATAAATTTGTCTGAATTAATAAAAAGGAGTTGAATTTAAATGGAGTGTTATTTTGATAATGCAGCAACAACTGCTGTTAGACCAGAGGTTTTAGAGGAGATGTTACCATATTTTACTGAAAGTTTTGGTAACCCTTCAAGTGTTTACAAAATAGCTCAAAAAAATAAAAATGCTATTGAAAACGCTAGAGAGCAGGTTGCAAAAGCTATTAATGCGGGCGTGAACGAAATTTATTTTACTGGCAGTGGTTCAGAAGCTGACAACTGGGCAATTAAAGGCATTGCTGAAAGTTATGCAAGCAAGGGAAAGCATATTATAACTTCTGCTATTGAACACCACGCTGTACTCCATACTTGTGAATACCTTGAAACTAAGGGTTATGAGGTGACATATTTACCTGTTGATGAAGATGGTTTAGTTAGCCTTGAGGACCTTAAAAAGGCAATAAGAAAAGATACAATTTTAATTTCAATTATGTTTGCCAACAATGAAATTGGCACTATTGAGCCTATTGCTGAAATTGGCAAAATTGCAAGAGAAAACGATGTGTTATTCCACACAGATGCTGTTCAGGCAGTTGGGCATATTAATATAGATGTTAAGGAAATGAACATTGACCTTCTTTCTATGAGTGGTCATAAGTTTAACGGGCCTAAGGGTGTAGGTGCGTTATATGTTAGAAAAGGAATTAAGTTAAACCCATTTATACACGGTGGTGCTCAGGAGAGAAGAAAAAGAGCAGGCACTGAAAACGTTCCAGCTATTGTTGGTATGGGTAAGGCTATTGAGCTTGCAGTTAATGAGCTTGAAAGTGAAGTTCCTAGATTAACTAGTTTAAGAGATAAATTAATTAATGGCATTTTAGAGAAAATTCCATATTCCAGATTAAATGGACACAAGACAAACAGATTGCCAGGAAATGCTAACATTTCTTTTGAGTATATTGAGGGCGAAGGTATTTTACTTTTACTTGATTATAAGGGTATACTTGCTTCAAGTGGTAGTGCTTGCACAAGTGGTTCTCTTGACCCATCACACGTTCTTTTAGCTATTGGGTTACCTCACGAGAAAGCTCACGGCTCTGTTAGATTTTCTATGGGCCATTTTAACACAGAAGAACAGGTGGATTATATTTTAAAGGAGTTACCTCCAATTATTGAAAGATTGAGAATGATGTCACCTTTATATGAGGAAGTTTTAAAGAGCAAAGGAGAATAAGGATTATGCAATATAGTGAAAAAGTTATGGACCATTTTATGAACCCTAGAAATGTGGGTGAAATTG
The DNA here is from genome assembly GCA_944384235.1 of uncultured Clostridia bacterium. GTDB lineage: Bacteria > Bacillota > Clostridia > Lachnospirales > CAG-274 > Gallispira. The sequence continues at coordinate 153,876 of CALWSP010000006.1, read as the reverse complement.
AAGACGCTAGTGGTGTTGGTACAGTTGGTAACGCTAAGTGTGGCGACATTATGAAAGTTTATTTAAAGATTGAAAACGGCATTGTTGAAGATGCTAAGTTTAAGACTTTTGGCTGTGGTGCTGCTGTTGCAACTAGTTCTATGGCTACTGAATTAATTAAGGGAAAGACTATTGAAGAAGCTATGAAAATTACTAACAAGGCTGTTATGGAAGCTCTTGATGGTCTTCCACCAGTAAAGGTGCATTGTTCTTGCCTTGCTGAGGAAGCTTTACACGCTGCATTATGGGATTATGCAGAAAAAAATGGTATTGTTATTGAGGGCCTTGAAAAGCCAGTTGAAGATATTGGTGAACACGAGGAAATACCTGAAGAAGAATAAATTTGTTTAAAAAAATTGTGCTAGGTTTTTGCTTAGCACAATTTTGATTGTAAAAAAAAGATTGTAAAAGGAGTTTATTTTATGGCTAAGGTAGTTGTGGGTATGTCAGGAGGAGTAGATTCCTCTGTGGCAGCTTGGCTTTTAAAGGAACAAGGTTATGATGTTATTGGTGTGACTATGCAACTGTGGGAAGGAGAGGACTGCGAGGGCAACTGTTGTGGTTTAAGTGCGGCAGAGGACGCAAGAGCTGTTGCTTACAAAATTGGCATACCTCACTATGTTTTCAACTTTAAAAAAGTGTTTAAAGAGAAAGTTATTGACTATTTTGTTGGCGAATATTTAAACGCATCTACGCCAAACCCTTGTATTGCTTGCAACAGATATGTAAAGTGGGAAGCTCTTATGCATAGGGCAAAGGAGATTGGTGCAGATTATATGGCAACTGGCCATTATGCAAGCATTGCAAAGCACCCTTTAACTGGAAGATATACAATTAAAATGGCTGGAAACAAAGACCAAAGCTATGCTTTATATAACTTAACTCAAGACCAACTTGCTAACACTCTTATGCCAGATGGAAAGTATACAAAGGCTGAAATAAGAGAAATTGCAGAAAAAATAGGTTTGAGAGTTGCTAACAAGCCAGATAGCCAGGATATATGTTTTGTTCCAGATGGAAATTACAGCAAGTTTATAAAAGAAAACTCAAGCGAGAAAATTCTTGAGGGTGATTTTGTGGACTGCAAAGGAAATGTTTTAGGTAGGCACAGTGGGATAACGAATTATACTATTGGACAGAGAAAAGGACTTGGGATAGCTCTTGGTGTTCCTGCCTATGTGACTAGAATAGACAAGGAGAAAAACCAAGTTGTTATTGGCAGCAACGACGATTTATTTAGAACTAGGGTAATTATTAAAGACTACAACCCAATGGGTTATGGGGAAATTAAAGAAGAAGTTAGATGTTTTGGAAAATTAAGATACAACCAAGACAAATCTCCTTGTGTTTTAAGGCCTATGGGAGAGTATATTGAGGCTATATTTGACGAGCCTCAAAGAGCTGTTACACCTGGACAAGCTGCTGTGTTTTATGACGAAGAATACGTTATTGGTGGCGGAGTTATTACTAACATTGAATAAAAGGCTTTTTTAAGCCTTTTTTTAATTGAAATATTTCTTTTAAAAAGCATAAAAAAATGTTATAATTAAATATTAATAGTATTTTGAGGTAGAAATATGACAATTAAGGATATAAGTTTTTTAAACAAAGAATATGAAATTGTTTCTGGTGACATTAAAATTGAAGATGGTATAATTGTTGAAATTAAAGAAAAGGGAAAATCTGAAAAAATTGACTTATATCCTTTATTTTTAGATTTGCACATTCACGGGGGGTTTGGTGTTGACATTACAAACAGTGTTAGTAGCGAAATAAAGTATTTAAGCAAGAAGTTATGGGAAAGAAATGTTGGTGGGTATATGCCAACAACTGTTGCTAAAAGTGAAAGCAAGATTTTAACAAATGTTAAAGAAATATATTTAGCAAGCAAGGAAAAAAGGTATTCGGAAATAGTTGGAGTGCATATTGAAGGGCCTTTTATTAGTGGCAACTACAAGGGAATAATGGAAGAAAAATATATAAGAAGTTGCGACATTAAGCTTTATGAAAAGATTAAAAACGTTGTAGGCGAGTTAAAAGTTAGGTTTACAATTGCTCCTGAATGTGAGGGGGCAAGAGAGTTTTGTGAGTATGTTGTTAAAAACGGGGATTATGTTTCTTTAGGGCATAGCGGAGCTAGTTTTGAGAAAACAAACGCTATTTTAGAGGCAGGAGCAAGTAGTTTTACTCATATTTTTAATGCTATGGCACCTTTACACCACAGAAACGTTGGAATTGCTGGGGCAGGGCTTTTAAGCGACAAGTATGTAGAGGTTATATGCGATTTTGTTCATTTATCGAGGGAATTAATTGAAATAATTTGTAGGTTAAAAGAAGATAAAATAATTTTAATAAGTGATGGAATTGAGGCTATGGGATTTGGCAAGGGAGAATACGAATTTTGTGGAAAGAACATTTATGTAGATGAAAATTCAGCAAGGGATAGTTATGGCAGGTTAGCTGGAAGTGTTTTAACCCTTGAAAAAGCTATTGAAAATATGTCAAAAATTGTTGGTTTTAAACAAGCTATAAAAATGGCAAGTGAAAACCCTGCTAAATTGTTAGGGCTTGAAAAATATGGTCATTTAGATATAGGAAAGAGGGTAAAGGAATGAAAATAGGTAAATTATCAAACAGTCTTTTAGAAAGTATAATAATTGAGCCTATTAACAAAAATAGTGTTGATAGAAAAGAGGTGCTTTTAAAGCCGTCTATTGGAGAAGATTGTGCTGCTTTAGATTTAGGCGAGAATATATGCCTTTTATCTACTGACCCTATAACAGGAGCAATAGAGGACATTGGAAAGTTGGCTATAAACATTAACGCTAACGATATTGCATCAAGTGGTGGAGAGCCTATTGGAATTATGGTTACTGCTTTATTACCTCAGTCAATTACGGAAAAGGAAATAGCTAAAATTATAGAAGATTTATATTCAGAAGCAAGAAAAATTGACATTGCCATTTTAGGCGGGCATACAGAAATAACTGACGCAGTAAACAAGCCTATTTTAAGCTGTACAGTTATAGGCAAAACTAAAAAATTAATATCTTCTGGGGGAGCTAAAGCTGGTGACAGTGTTATAATGACAAAATATGCTGGATTAGAGGGCACAGCTATATTTGCTAGCGACAAGGCTTATTTATTAAAAAATGTTGACAAGAGAATTTTAGAGAAAGCTAAAACTTTTGGCGAAAACCTTTCTGTTATTAAAGAGGGAGAGGTTGCTGTTAAAGCTGGTGCAAATGCTATGCACGATGTGACAGAGGGTGGAATTTTAGGTGCTTGTTGGGAAATAGCTAATTGTTCAGGGCTTGGTATTGAAATTGAAGTAGAGAAAATTCCTATTTTAAAGGAAACTAGGGTTATTTGCGACGAGCTTAAGGTGAACCCTTTAAAGTTAATTTCAAGTGGGTCAATGTTAATTGCTTGCAGGGATTACAAGAAAATGTTATGTGAACTTGAAAAAGCTGGCATTTTTGCAACAAAAATTGGCATTATGACAGAAAGTGGAAGGTATGTTATTGAAAAAGGGAAAAAATATATTTTATCTGAGCCAGATGTAGATGAACTTTACAAGGTTTAAGTGGATATTTAAAAGGATTGAATAATTTAATTAATTATTGTATAATAAAATTAATTATTATTGGAGGATTTAGAAATATGTGTGGTTTTTGTGGTTTTACAGGAAAACTTAAAAATAAAGAGCAAATTATTGAAAAAATGATGGACAAAATTGTTCACAGAGGGCCAGACAGTGGCGGGGTTCATTCAGATGATGAAGTTACTTTTGGTTTTAGAAGGCTTAGTATTATAGGGCTTGAAGATGGTTCACAGCCAATTTACAACGAGGACAAGTCTATTGTTATTGTTTTTAACGGCGAAATATATAATTACAGGACTTTAAAAGAAGAGCTTATTGCAAAGGGGCACAGTTTTTATACTCACGCAGACACAGAAGTTCTTGTGCATCTTTATGAAGAAAAAGGCGAGCAAATGTTAAACGATTTAAGGGGTATGTTTGCTTTTACTATTTATGATATGAAAAAGAAGAAGTTATTTGCTGCTAGAGATTTTTTTGGTATTAAGCCATATTATTATTCAGAGGTTGACGGCGAGCTTCTTTTTGGGTCAGAAATTAAAAGTTTCTTACCATATCCTAAATTTAAAAAGGAAGTAAACACAGTTGCTCTTGAAAACTATTTAACTTTTCAATATTCTGTTTTAGATGAAACATTTTTTAAAGGTGTTTATAAATTAAAACCTGCGCATTATTTAGTTTTTGAAAACGGTAAGTTATCTATTAACAGGTATTGGCAACCTAAATTTGAGCCAGAAAAGGACATTGTTGCTGACCCTATAAATGGTAAAAAGTTACAAGATGCAATTCAAGAGGTTGAAGATGTTGTTCTTGAATCTGTTGGTATGCACACAGAAGTTAGCGATGTTGAAGTTGGTTCTTTCCTTTCAAGTGGTGTTGACTCTAGTTTTGTTGCAGCTACATTTAGAAAAGATATGGACAAGGCTAGTGGAAAGACTTTTACAGTTGGTTTTGATTATGAAAAATACAACGAAATTGGTTACGCACAAGAGTTATCAAAATATGTTGGAATAGAAAGCAATTCAAAGATTATATCAACAAAGGAGTATTGGGATAGTTTATCTAAAGTGCAGTATCATATGGACGAGCCTTTAGCTGACCCAAGTGCTGTTGCTTTATATTTTGTTAGTAAATTAGCTAGAGAAAAGGTTAAGGTTGCTCTTTCAGGCGAGGGGGCTGACGAGTTTTTTGGCGGATACAACATATATGAAGAGCCTATGGCACTTGCTCCAATTAGAATTTTACCTAAGCCAATAAGAAAGGCTATTGCCAAGGTTACGGGAGCTATACCAGTTAAGTTTAAGGGCAAAAACTATTTTAGGAGAGCTGCCCTTGATGTTGAAGAAAGGTTTTATGGCAACGGAAACCAAATGTTTAGCAAGGCTGAAAGAGAAAGTATATTGAAAAACCCAAGCGGAAATTACGACCACAAAGACATTACAAAGCCATATTATGATTTTTGTAATGGGCTTGACGATGTTACAAAGATGCAGTTTATTGACTTAAACCTTTGGATGGTTGGGGATATTTTATTAAAGGCTGACAAAATGAGTATGGCAAACTCTCTTGAGGTTAGAGTTCCGTTTTTAGACAAGGAAGTGTTTGAGGTTGCTAGAAAGCTTCCAACTGATTACAGAGTGAACAGAAGGGCTACAAAGTATGCTTTTAGAATGGCTTCAAAGAAATATTTACCAGAGGCAACTGCAACAAAGAAAAAACTTGGTTTCCCTGTTCCTATTAGAGTTTGGCTTAAGGAAGATAAGTATTACAACATTATTAAAGAGGCTTTTAACTCAGAGGCTGCAAAGAAGTTTTTTGAAACTGAGAAGATAATGAAGTATTTAGACGACCACAAGGCAGGAAAAGGCGATTACAGCAGAAAAGTTTGGACAGTTTATATGTTCCTTATTTGGTATGATAACTTTTTTGGGGACAAAGAAGTGGCGTAAGTTTGAAAGAAGGAGGAGAAGTTATGGATTGTGTTTTTTGTAAAATAGTTGAGGGGCAAATTCCTTCAACGACTATATTTGAGGACAATGATTTTAAAGTTATTTTAGATATTAGCCCAGCGAATTTAGGTCATAGCCTTGTTATTTGCAAGCATCATTATGAAAATTTAATTGAAATGCCAGAGGAGTTAGTTGGCAAGGGTTTTATAGTTGCTAAAAAGGTGGCAAAGGCAATTAAAGAAGCGACTAATTGCGATGGTATTAACATATTACAAAACAATGGTGTTGTTGCTGGGCAGACTGTTTTCCATTTTCATATTCACATTATTCCAAGGTTAGAAAAGGATTCAGTTAAAATTGATTTTGGTGATTTTAAAACTGAAAGCGAAAAAATTATTGAGATTGGGGAAAAAATTAAAAATAATCTTTAAGAAAAAAAGGTGTTGCAAAGCAACACCTTTTATTTTTCGGTTAAATCATTTACTATTTGATTAATTTTATCTTTGTTGTAAAGAAGATGCATTGTCATAGCGTGTTTAGCATCAGTTGGGTTATGGTTTGCAATGGCATTTGCTATTGCTCTATGGGTTGTTATTGTTTCTTCTTTTAGCTGTCTATCAGTTATGTTAGCAAAGACAGCAACGGATTTATCTATTATTGGAATAAGTTTTTCTATTATTGAGTTTTTAGTGCATCTAGCTATTGCTTCGTGGAACTTTACATCATCAAGCATATGATTTTCTCCGTTTAAAATCATATTTTCTACTTTATTACATTTTTTAAATATTTCTTCTATATCTTTTTCTGTTGCCATATTAGCGGCCATAGCAGCTATTTCTGGCTCTATTATTATTCTAACTTGGAGCAAGTCCTTTGCTAGTTTATTTATATCTTTTTCGAAGGCAAGGCCTAGAGGGTCATCGCTTACACCTGTATTGTTTGCTATGAATGTGCCTGCACCTCGTCTTATATTTAAAACGTTACGGCTTACTAAAATTCTTACGGCTTCTCTTATTGTGCTTCTTCCAACTCCCAAAATTTCACAAAGTTCAAATTCGTTTGGGATTTTATCATTTACATTTAAATTATTGTTGATTATGTATTGAACTATTTTATCTGCAGTTTGTTCTGGGAGAGATTTATTTTCGTTTAAATTCATTTTCATCACCTCTATATAATTATTATATATATTTTTATGAATATTTTCAAGTTAATAAAAAACGAACAGCCCGAAGGCTGTTCTTAAAATATTAAACAAAAAATGAAATTATTAAAGCGACAACAAAACCAGTTACACCAACTATTGTTTCCATAATTGTCCAAGATTTTAAAGTTGTTTTTTCGTCTATTTGTAAAAGGGATTTAACAAGCCAGAAACCTGAGTCGTTAAAGTGGGAGCACACTGTTGAACCACCAGCAATAGCAGCTGTGCAACAAGCTAAATACATTGGGGAATAGTTTTCAATTCCTGGAATAGCAGCTACAATTCCAGCAGCCATTGTCATAGCTACTGTTGCAGAACCAACAGAAATTCTTACAAGAACAGCAATGACAAAAGAAACAACTACCATTGGTAAACCAACACCAGAAACAAGGCTACCAATTACATCACCAAGACCTGACGCTTGAAGCATATATTTTAAAACACCACCGCAAGCAGTTACAAGCAAAATCATACCTGTTGGTTCAAGGGATTTTGACATTACTTTTTCAAGTTCCTCTCTTGAATAGCCGTGTTTAATGCCTAAAACAACCATAGCTACAATAGTAGCAATTAGTAAAGCTACAAATGGTTCGCCAAGGAATGTTAAAAGTGGCATTATTTTTGTGTCTGGAGCAACTACATTTACAATAGTTTTTAAAATTATTAAAACTAAAGGAATGAAGATTATGCCTACAACAGAGAAGAAACTAGGAAGCTTTGATTCATCATATTCTGGCATTTCTGCGATGTTTTGTGGAACAGGCACATAAATTCTATTTCCAACAAAAGAGCCAAAGACAGGACCAGCTAATATCATAGCAAATGTACCAACAATTAAACCTACTACAATTACATAGCTTAAATCAACTCCTAAGAGATTAGCAACTAATATTGGGCCTGGAGTTGGAGGGATAAAAGCGTGGCCAACTGCAAGACCTGCTAAAAGAGGAATTGTGTAATAAAGAGTTGACCTTTTTGTGCTTTTTGAAAGAGCTATTGCAAGAGGAATAAGGATAATAAGGCCAGCGTCAAAGAAAACTGGCATTGCAATTATAAGGCCTGTAATTCCTAGAGCCCAAGCAGCTTTTTTCTCGCCAAATTGTTTTACAAGGGTGGTTGCTATTCTCTGAGCACCACCTGAGATTTCAAGAACTGCACCAAACATTGAGCCAAGGCCAACTAAAAGGGCAATGCTTTTTAAAGTGTCGCCAATGCCTTGGTTGACTGAGTCTATAATTGTTTGAACGTCCATACCAGAGAGAACACCAATTAAGCAGGCTGAAATTAGTATTGAAAGCATAGCGTGCAGTTTGACGCCGATAATAAGTATTAGTAAAACAGCAAGGCCTATTAAGGCAGCTAATATAAGTTGAGCTGTTGATACGTTTTGGTTAGCCGTTAGCAAAGCTAAATTTCCCATAATTTTATCCTCCTTATTTTTTATTAGGCTCTGCTTAAAAAACAGAGCATTTAAGATTATTCCATATATCCACCTTTCATTGGGGACACTGCGTGTTCAGAGAAAATTTTTAAAACGCCTGATTTATATTTTGGAGTTTTTGGTTTCCAATTTTTCTTTCTTTCTGACAAAATTTTATCAATTTCTTCAAGTGGCAATTTTTCGCCTTTTACACCTATAATTTGTAAAACTCTATTTTTAATGTCGATTTCTATTAAGTCATCTTCTTCAAGCAATGCAATAGGGCCACCTTCAGCAGCTTCTGGGGAAATGTGTCCAATTGCAGGGCCTTTAGATGCACCAGAAAACCTACCGTCAGTTAAAAGAGCTATTGACTTGCCAAGCTCCTCATCAGAGGCTATTGCTTCTGTTGTGTAGAACATTTCTGGCATACCGCTACCCTTAGGACCTTCGTATCTAATAATAACAGCATCTCCAGGCTTAATGTCTTTATTTATTACAGCTTTAATTGCATCTTCTTCGCAATCAAAAGGTTTAGCCTTTAAAACAGCGTAGTGCATTTCTTTTGGAACAGCACTATGTTTTACAACAGAACCGTTTGGCGCAAGATTACCTTTTAAAATAGCAATTGTGCCATTTTTACCAATAGGGTTATCGATGCTTCTTATTATATCTGTTCTTTTAAGGCCTGTTTTTGAAAGAAGTTCATCACATCTTTCATAATATCCATTGTGTTTAAGTTCTTCAAGGTTTTCGCCTAATGTTTTACCTGTTATTGTCATAACATCAAGGTCTAACAAGTCTTTAATTTCTTCCATAATTCTTGGAACACCACCAGCATAGTAGAAATATTCTGCTGGCCATTTTCCAGCTGGTCTTATGTCTAAAAGATAGTTAGCGTTAGCGTGCATTCTATCAAATGTATCACCATCTATATAATATCCAAATTCGTGTGCTATTGCTGGAATGTGAAGCAAGGAGTTTGTAGAGCCAGAAATAGCCGCGTGAACTTTAATTGCATTTTCAAAAGAACTCATTGTTACAATGTCTTTAGCTGTTTTTCCAGAAGTTGACAATTTAGCTGCGTAAACACCAGCTTTATAGGCCATTTTTTGTAAATCTTCACAAGTTGCTGGCATTAAAGCACTGCCAGGTATCATAAGACCTAATGCTTCTGCCATAATTTGCATTGTAGATGCAGTTCCCATAAAAGAGCAAGCACCACAGCTAGGGCAAGCATTATGTTTATAGTATGTGAGTTTTTCTTCTGTTATTTCACCTCTTTGACACATAGCTGAATACATACCAATTTGTTCAAGTGTGAGAAGGTTTGGGCCTGCTTCCATAACGCCACCTGTTACAACTACTGCTGGAATGTTTAACCTACCAATAGCCATAAGGTGAGCAGGAACTGCTTTATCACAACTTGCTACAAAAACACCGCTATCAAAGGTTGTTGCATTAGCGTGAATTTCTATCATATTGCAGATAGTATCTCTTGAAGCAAGGGAGTAGTTAATTCCATCGTGGCCTTGTGCCATACCATCGCAAATGTCTGTTGCAAAGTATCTAGCTGCTTTTGAGCCGTTGTCATTTATTCCTTTTACAGCTTGTTCAACAAGGTTAAATAAATGAGCACTACCTGGGTGGCTATCGCCAAAAGTACTTTCAACTATTACTTGTGGTTTTGAAAGGTCATTAACTGTCCAACCCATACCCATTCTAAGTGGATCCATTTCAGGAGCTATTGCTCTAACTGCTTGACTTTTTAACATATTAAATCCTCCTAACATTGAATATACATCTGATGTCTTTATGTTTTGATATTAACATAATCAATGTTTTTAGTCAATATATTAAAAATATTTTGTTAAAATTGACAAATTAGTCTTTAAAAACGAACAATTATGTCTGATGTTTTAGTGCATTTTTTACTAACCATTTTACAATTATATTTAATAATGGAAAATTAAGTTTTTAGTGGAATAATTATGTTGAATTAAATTTTTAAAAATTGTATAATAAAAAAATAAAGGAGGTTGATAAAATGTCAATAATTAGACCGTTTAAAAGTTTTAGACCAATTCAGGAGTTATGTCAAAAAGTAGCTGCTCTACCTTATGATGTTATGAGTTCTGAGGAGGCTAGGGAGATGGTTAAGGATAATCCATATTCTTTTTTACATATTGACAAGGCTGAAATTGATTTGGATAAAAGCGTTGACCATTATAGTGACGAGGTGTATTTAAAGGCTAAAAGCAACTTGGAGGATATGATTAAAAAGGGTATATACATTCAAGATGAAAAGCCTATGCTTTATATATATAGGCTTACTATGAATGGAAAAAGCCAGACTGGACTTGTTGCCTGCACTTCTATTGATGAATATCTTCAAAACAAAATTAAAAAGCACGAATTAACTAGAGAAGATAAAGAGCAAGATAGAATAAAGCACGTTGATGTTTGCAACGCAAACACAGGACCTATTTTTTTAACTTACAAAAACAAAGAGGAAATTGATTTAATTATTAACAAATGGGTTGAAAAAGAGCCTGTTTACGACTTTGTGTGTGATGATGGTGTTGAGCATTGTGTTTGGGTGATTGACGATGAAAACGTTATAGAGAGCCTTGTTAAATTGTTTAAAGATGTTCCTTCTCTTTACATTGCAGATGGACACCACAGAAACGCTTCTGCTGTTAAAGTTGGTTTAAAAAGGAGAGAGGAAAAAAAGAATTACACAGGAGATGAAGAATTTAACTATTATTTATCTGTTATTTTCCCTGACAACCAGCTTTATATAATGGATTACAACAGGGTTGTTAAAGACCTTAATGGTTTAGATATTAAGGAGTTTATAAACAAAATAAGTGAAAAATTTGATGTTTCATTATATGAAAAAGATGGAGCTTACAAGCCAAGTGAAAAACATACTTTTGGTATGTATATGGACAAAAAGTGGTATGTGTTAAAGGCTAAAAGCGAGATTGTAAAGGAAGAGGACAGCGTGGGTTGTTTAGATGTTTCTATTCTTCAAAACGAGATTTTATCCCCTATTTTAAACATTAACGACCCTAGAACAGACAAGAGAATTGATTTTGTTGGCGGAATTAGAGGGCTTGGTGAGCTTGAAAGAAGAGTTGATAGCGGAGAGATGAAAATTGCTTTTTCTATGTATCCAACAACTATGGAGCAACTTATGAACATTGCTGATGAGAACAAGATTATGCCACCAAAATCTACTTGGTTTGAACCAAAGTTAAGAAGTGGAATTTTTATTCATTCATTAGAGGATTAAAAATTTTAGGCAAGCTATTTAAAATGGCTTGCCTTTTTTATTGAATTTGATTGTTTTTAAATGTTTCACAAATATTAAGAATAGTAAAAATGTGAATTTACTATTGCATATTATAGGGGAAATCTGTTATTATAGAAAATAGTATAATATGTTTAATTAAACCTAGAAGAATAAGAGGTGTTATAAATGAGTTTATTAACTAAAATATTTGGCTCTTATAGCGATAAGGAGATTAAAAAAATTCTCCCTATTGTGAACAAAATTAATTCACTTGAGCCAGAGATAGAAGCTCTTAGCGACGATGAGTTAAGAGCTAAAACTGATGAATTTAAGGCAAGGCTTGCTGAGGGGGCAACTCTTGATGATATACTTCCTGAAGCTTTTGCTGTTGTTAGAGAGGCATCTAAGAGAGTTCTTGGTATGCGTCATTTTGATGTGCAGTTAATTGGTGGTATTGTTTTACACCAAGGTAGAATTGCTGAAATGAAAACTGGTGAGGGTAAAACTTTAGTTTCAACTTGCCCTGCTTACCTTAACGCTTTAGCTGGAAAAGGTGTTCATATTGTTACTGTTAACGAATACCTTGCTAAAAGAGATGCTGAGGAAATGGGTCAAATTCACAGATTTTTAGGCCTTAGTGTTGGAGTTATTTTACACGACCTTGAAAAAGAGGAAAGACAAGAGGCATACAACTGCGACATTACTTATGCTACTAACAACGAGCTTGGCTTTGACTATTTAAGAGATAATATGGTTGTGTATGAAAGAGACCTTGTTCAAAGAAGTTTACCTTTTACTATTATTGACGAGGTTGACTCTATTCTTATTGACGAGGCGAGAACTCCTCTTATTATTTCTGGACAGTCTGACAAGTCAACTAAGTTATATGAATTAGCTGACAGGTTTGTTAAGACATTAACTAAAGGTAGAATTTTAAATGAAGACGAGGCTATGAATCCTCTTGTTAGAGAAGAATTAAAAGAAGAAGGAGATTTTGTTGTTGACGAAAAGGGCAAAACTTCTACTCTTACTCAAGAGGGTGTGGCTAAGGCTGAAAAATATTTTAATGTTGAAAACCTTTCAGACCCTGAAAACATTGCTTTACAGCACCATATAAACAATGCTTTAAAGGCAAATTACAATATGTTTAAGGACAAAGACTATGTTACAGAAAATGACAAAGGCGAGCCTGAAATTGTTATTGTAGACACTTTTACTGGTAGAATGATGCCTGGTAGAAGATATTCAGACGGTTTACATCAAGCTATTGAGGCTAAGGAGAATATGGAAGTTAAGAGAGAGAGCAAAACTCTTGCAACTATTACTTTCCAGAACTTCTTTAACAAATACGAGAAAAAATCTGGTATGACAGGTACTGCTCAGACAGAAGAAGCTGAGTTTAGAGCTATTTATGGTATGGACGTTGTGTGTATTCCTACTAACAAGCCTGTTATTAGAGAGGACCTTAACGATGTTGTGTATCAAACAGAGGCTGCTAAGTTTAGAGCTGTTGTTAAAGATGTTGTAGAGGCACACCAAAAAGGTCAGCCTGTTCTTGTTGGTACTGTGAACATTGAAATATCTGAAATGCTTGGCACACTTCTTAAAAGAGAAGGTGTTAAGTGCGAAGTGTTAAATGCTAAAAACCACAAAAGAGAGGCTGAAATTGTTTCTAAAGCTGGTGAAAAGGGTGCTGTTACAATAGCTACAAATATGGCTGGTAGAGGTACTGACATTAAACTTGGCGAGGGCGTTGTTGAGCTTGGTGGTTTGAAAATTATTGGTACTGAAAGACACGAATCAAGAAGAATTGACAACCAGTTAAGAGGACGTGCTGGTAGACAGGGCGACCCTGGTGAATCTAGATTTTATTTATCTTTAGAAGATGAACTTTTAAGATTATTTGGCTCTGAAAAAACAGCAGAGCTTATTAAGAAAATGGGTCTTCCTGAAGATGAGCCTATTGAGGCAAAAATGCTCACTAAGACTATTGAAAATGCTCAAAAGAAAGTTGAAGGCAACAACTTCTCTGCAAGAAAGAGATTGCTTGACTACGACAAGGTTAACAACGAGCAAAGAGAGATTATTTACGCTCAAAGAAAAGAAGTGCTTTTAGGCGCAGAGTTAAAGGACAAAATTTTAAATATGGTAAAGGCTGTTATTACTAGATGTGCTGACGCTGTTTGCCCTAACAACGACGACCCAATGGAATGGGATATGACAGAATTTAACGAGCTTTTAAGACCTTTCTTTAGTTTTGAGGAAATGTATATTTTAAGTGATGAAGATATGAAAAACATCACTAAAGAAAAGCTTATTGAAAGAGTTTATTTAGACGCTATTGCTAAGTATGACGCAAAAGAAGCTGAGTATGGCGAAGAAATGATGAGAGAGCTTGAAAGAGTTATTACTTTAAAGGTTGTTGACTCTAAGTGGATGGCTCATATTGATGATATGGACCAGATGCGTCAAGGTATTATGCTTAGAGCTTTAGCTCAAAGAGACCCTCTTGTGGATTATCAATTTGTTAGTTATGATATGTTTGACGAGCTTTCTAACAACATTCAAAACGATATTGTTAAGACTTTATATCACATTAGAATACAAGCACCTGAGCAACCTATTGAAAGAGAGCAGGTGGCTAAGCCAACAGCAACTAACAAAGACGAAACTGCAAAAGGCAACACAAAGGTTAGAAAAGAGCCTAAAGTTGGTAGAAACGATTTATGTCCTTGTGGAAGTGGCAAAAAGTATAAACAATGCTGTGGTAGAGCAGACTAATTATTAAAATATATATTTAATAGGTGTGTCTTATGGCACACCTATTGTTATTAAACAGAAAGGTTGATAAAATGGTATTTGAACTAGAACAGATTGCTGGAGAAATGTCCTCGTATGAGGATAGTTTAAAAGAACTTAGAAATTCTTTAAGTATAGACGAGGCTAAGGAAAAGGTTAAAGAGTTAGAAGAAATAACTGGCGACCCTGAGTTTTGGAACGATATGGAGGCAGCTCAAAAGACTTTACAAGAAATAAAGCAAATTAACAAAAAAATTGACGGTTTTGAAAAACTTTGCGGAGATTACGAAGATTTAATGACTCTTATTGAAATTGGAAACGAAGAAGATGACAGTTCTGTTGTAGATGAAGCAAAGCAGATGAAAGAAAGCTTTATTCAAGAATATGAACATCTTAGAATTTCAACTTTATTAACTGGAGAGTATGACCACTGCAACGCTATTGTTACTTTACATTCTGGTGCAGGTGGAACAGAGGCTTGTGACTGGGTTTCTATGTTATACAGAATGTATAGCCGTTGGGTTGAAAGAGAGGGTTTTGGCTTTGAGCTTATGGACTATCAAGAGGGTGATGAAGCTGGAATTAAAAGCGTTACATTTATGGTTACAGGTGAAAATGCGTATGGATATTTAAAAAGCGAAAAAGGTATTCATAGACTTGTTAGAATTTCTCCTTTTGATTCAAGTGGAAGAAGGCACACATCTTTTGCTAGTTGTGATGTTATGCCAGAAATTGACGAAGAAATTGAGATTGAAATTAACCCTGATGATTTAAGAATAGATACTTACAGAGCTAGTGGTGCTGGTGGTCAGCACGTAAACAAGACTTCTTCTGCAATTAGAATAACTCACATACCGACAAACACAGTTGTTCAATGTCAAAACGAAAGAAGTCAGTTTCAAAACAAAGATATGGCTATGAAAATGTTGAAAGCTAAGTTATATGAAATGAAATTAAAAGAACAAGGGGAAATGCTTGAGGGTATTCGAGGCGAGGTTAAAGACATTGCTTGGGGTAGCCAAATTAGAAGTTATGTTTTCCACCCTTACAATATGATTAAAGACCACAGAACTGGTGCTGAAACTGGAAATGTTCAACCAGTTATGGACGGCGATTTAGATATGTATATTAATGCTTATTTAAAGTGGATAAATGAGTAAAGTTTAAATGGAGGTGTGGTATGTGAGTAGAATTATGATTTTTGCGGGAATAAAAGAAGCTATTTCACTTTGTGAAGAAGTTAGCAGTTTAGACTCAATAATTGATGTATATGCAGAAAGTGAAAGCCTTTTATTAGATTACCCGAAAAGAAACAATATTAATATTCATATTACAAGCCTTAGTGAAGAAGATATAAAGTATGAGTATGAAAAAATTGAGCCAGACATTGTTGTAAACGGTGTTGAAGAAAAAAATACTATACTTTGCGAAAGCATTAAAGACATTGTTGAGAACAAAAAGTACATTAAATTAAAGGAAGAAAAGGAAAAGTTTAATGTTGTTTACTGCGAGGATATGAAAGAGCTTATTTCAGTAGTGAACAGAACTAGAAGCAACATTTATTTTACCAATGAAGCTTTAGAAATTGACGAATTAGACAGCATTAAAGATTTTAAGAAAAGAATTTATGCTGACTTGCCAAGGGGAAATGCAATTCTTTTAAAGGCAGCAACTAAGGGAATAAGCATAAACAAGGTGAACTATGGCGACGACCACAGCAAAGAAAATATAGTTAGTTTTATAAAAGAGAACAATATTAAGTATCTTATAGCAAGTAGCGACGAAAGTGAAGAAGTACTTAAGATGAAGTATGACATTTCTGTTGAAGAAAATATAATTATGATTATTTTAAATTCAGGAGAAGAAAGTTATACAGTAGATGAGGCTATTGAAAAGATTAAGGAAATAGACTGTTTAAAGCAAGTTTATATTATTGGTGGTGGCGTTGGAAGCTACAAAAATATGACTGTTGAGGCTATTGAGGCAATAGACAAGGTTGAAGTTGTTATAGGAGAGAAAAGGTTTTTAAACATTCTTGGGATAAAAAACAAGAGGCATTTATTTAGCAACGACCCAGTTAAAATAAAGGATTTTATTGATTCCCACAATTACAACAAAATAGCAATTATACTTGATGGAAATGTTTCGTTATACAACAATTTTTATGAGTATATTAAAGTTTTAAGGGAGTTTGAGCTTATTGTTTTACAAGGCATTTCAGCTGTTGCCTATTTCTCTGCAAGGCTTGGCTTAGATTTATCTAAGGCTAAGGTAGTGAACAGCGAAAGAGATAATTATGTTAGAGCTGTTTTAGAAAACAAACACACTTTTATATACACAAACGATGACACTAACATTATATTAAGGCAGTTAAAGGAAAGTGGTTTTGAGGACAATTTTGTTTGTATAGCACAAAATTTATCTTTAAAAAATGAATTAATATTAACTGGTAGTTTATATGAATATGAGAACGAAAAATTTAGTGACTTAACTATGATTTATATTGAAAACAAGGAATATAAAAAAATTCGTTTAAGTATTGAGGACGAAAGCTTTTACAAAGGCGGTTTATATTTTCCTGACAAAAGTTTTAGAGCCATTCTTATAAAGGACTTAGAGTTATTAAACAACGAGATAGTTTTTGACGTGGGTTGTGGTTGTGGAGCAACTTCAGTGGAAATTGGCTTGATTTGCGACAGAAGTCAAGTTTTTGCTATTGAGGAAAGCGAGCAAGCAAAATATAGCATAAAGAAGAACATAAAAAGCTATTTTTTAAATAATGTTAAGGCAATTGTTGGAGATATGAATAAAATTATTGAAAAGTTGCCAAACCCAAGCTGTGTTTTAATTCACAGCAATTACAAAGGGGACATTGTGGAGCTTGTAAAAGACATTTCTAAGGAAAACGAATGTAGGTTTGTTGTTGCTTGCAAGGGGCTAGAAAGTACATACAGATTATTAGAATTTATGACGAAAAATGGTTTTGAAGATGTTGAAATGAAGCAAGTTAATATATCAGGGAGTAGCGATATAACAAACGGGCTTAATATGGAAGTTAGGGAAAATAGTTTTATTGTAAAGGGGAAGGGCAAAATTTTTTGAGAGAAAAAGCACTTATTAGTTTTATAACTAATAGGTGCTTTTTTATTTAAATATTAATTTTTGAAAGCTTTTCGTGATATTTATTTAAAATATCTTGAAGTGTGATTTTTTGCATTTGTTTTTCTGCACATTCTTGGATTTTATTAAAATAATCTTGCAAGGAAAGCTGGATTTGAACGCCAACACCACATTCGGGGTTTGTGTGTGTGTCAAGATGTAGCAAAGGTTTTTCGCCTTCAACTGATTTATAAATATCTAAAAGAGTAATGTTTTTAGGTTCTTTTGTTAAAGTTGGTTTTGGGTGGCCTTTTATGCTTGTTATTAAGTTGGATTTTCTAAGTAAAGACATAATTTGTCTTACATAGCTAGGATTTGTTTTTATGCTATATGCAATTTTTTCACTAGATAAGTTTTCTACGGGGTTTAGGGATATAAACGCCATTATGTGAACGGCATCGCTAAGTTTTGTTGAATATTTCATTTTAGACCTCCTTTGTTGTATTTATTATTATAACAACATATTGACAATAAAACAAGGGTATGTTATACTCAAATTGTTGTTAGTATAAAAATAACACCAAAAGGTGACAAGGAGATAAATTATGACTTTTTATGAAAACTTAGTTTTGGAAACTCAAATGAATTATTCAAAGTATTATTCGATGTACGCAACAGGGCAAACTCCATATGTTTTGTCTGACAAAAAGCCTTTAGATTACAGAAAGCAAATAGAGGAATTTGTTAAAAAAGTTGAGGAGGCTGAATGTATTGTTGTAGGAGGGGCGTCTGGCTTATCTTCTGCTGGAGGTGGAGATTTTTATTATGATGATACGCCATCATACAGAAAGTATTTTGGGAAATTTGCAGAAAAATATGGGTTTAAAGGTGCTTTTGCAGGTATGATGCACAGGTTTGAAACAAGAGAGGAATATTGGGGGTATTTAGCGACATTTTTATATACTACGCAAAATGCAGATGTTAGAAAGACTTATTTAGACCTTGATAAAATTATTAGTGGAAAAGATTTTCATATTGTAACTACAAACCAAGATTCTCAGTTTAACAAAATATATAAAGAAGATAAAGTTAGTGAAATTCAAGGAAATCAAAGATTTTTCCAATGTTATAGATGTTGTACTGACGATGTATGGGATGCCACTGAACCTGTTAGAAAAATGGTTGAAGCTATGGGAGATGGAACAAGCGTTCCTAGCAATTTAATACCTCGTTGTCCACATTGTGGAGATGAAGCATTTACTTGGGAAAGAGGATATGGAAATTTTTTACAAGGAAAGAAGTATGAAAAGGAGTATCAAAAAATATCTGATTATATACAAAAAAATATGGATAAGAAAATTTTGTTTATTGAGCTTGGTGTAGGGCGAATGACACCTATGTTTATTCAAGAACCATTTTGGAATTTAACTTATAGTTTAAAAAATGCAAGCTATATTGCTGTAAATGACAAATATAACTTTTTGCCTAAGGCTATTGAAAACAAGGGAATGGTTATTGTAGAAGATATAGCAAAGGTTTTAGAAGATGTTGTTAAGTTAAAAGAAAGTAAGTAGGTAAGAGGAGGTTATAGTTGTGTGTGAAATAAAAGAAGTTGTTAGAAAAATTAAAGATTGTGATGCCATTTTAATTGGTGCAAGTAATGGATTTTCAATTGCTGAGGGGTTGAACTTATTTGCAGATAACCAAGATTTTGAAGATTTATTTGGCGATTTTAAAAGAAAATATGGTTTAAGATGTATATTACACGGTATGGGAGCTATGTGGCCAAATGAAAGAGAAAAGTGGGCTTTTTGGAGCAAACTAATTTACAATTATTGTATTAAATATAAAAAAACAAAGACTATGGAAGATTTAAGAGCTATTGTTTCTGACAAGGATTATTTTGTGGTTACATCAAATGGAGAGGGACATTTTCAAATGGGTGGTTTTGAAGAAAGCAAGGTTTTTGAAATAGAGGGAAAATGGCTTGGTATGGTTTGTGAAAAGCATTGCCACAAAAAGGTTTATTCAAATGTTGACATAGTTAAAAAAATAATGGATAGACATAGTCAGGGCAAAGAAATTGGTGATTTAATTCCAGTTTGTCAAAAGTGTGGAGCAGAAATGGCAATTGATATGGAATTTGGGCTAAACGCTTTATCTTGTAATGAAAAAAGAAAAAATTATTATGAGTTTATAGAAAAGTATCACAATAAAAAGATTGTTGTTTTAGAGCTTGGAATTGGTTTTAGAAACCAACTTATTAAAGCTCCTTTTATGGATATTGTGGAGAGAGAAAAAAATGCAACATATATTACAATTAACTTAGGGGAGGTTTATATTAGAGAGAGTATAAAAGAAAAGTCTTTTGGGTTAGATGGATATATTGAGGATATATTGGGAGAGATTAGAGAGGAGTTTAACAAAAGATAATTTATTGAGTTTAAAGAGCTGTGTTTAACAGCTCTTTTTTTATGGAAAAAAATTAGAGGTTATGGTATAATTTAGGTGGTATTAAGTTTTTATGGAGATACAGTTTATAAAAGTTTTTAATGTACGCGAAATTTACAAGTTATGTTAAGAAAAGTATTTTAGGAGGATTTATTATGCTATGTGAAAAAATAACGTTACCATCTCCGATTATTGATGCTAAAGAGGAAGATGTAATGAAAGATTTAATTAAGAGGTCTGATAAATTAACAAAACCAGGAGTGATTGCTAAATTAGGTAAAAAAGCTACGGATATTATTCCTGTTAAGGTGAAAAATGTTTGCGAATTAAGAGATGTTGTGACTGAAAATGAATTATACATACAGTGTTTAAAAGTGGCTACAGATGGTTTTATTATATTAGAAAAACAGGCTGCAAAATTTACAGTTAATGAAGATGTAATTGTTAAGAAAATTAATGATATTTCAGATGGAGTAGAAATTTCATCTATACATGAGATTTGTCTTGCAAGAAGTTATAACATATCAAAGTTAGTTAATGATTATAAGAAAAAAATTTAGGATTAGCACTTCTTGAAGGAGGAGCAACAGGATACTTTGGATTTTTTGGTTTACCATTTAATTTAGTATTAAGCATATTTTTGTACTATAGAGCAGTTCAGATGGTGGCCATGTTCTATGGATATGATATAAAGAATAATCCTTCGGAATTGGTTATTGCAGGTGATGTATTTAAAAATGCTTTAAGCCCTGGTATACATGGACTTAATGGGTCTACAGATTATATTGAAAAAATAATGTTTATGACGGAGATAACTGTTGTTAAGCAATTAAGTAAAAAAACTTGGAAAGAAATGGCCGAACATGGGGGAATAGCTTTATTAATGTGTCAAATGAGAGCATTGGCTAATAAGGCGGCAAAGAAAGGGCTTGAAAAAGCAGGAAAAAAAGGTCTTGAACAGAGTATATTAAAAGGGGTATTTGAGCAGATTGGAAAAAATCTTACAAAGAAATCTCTTAGCAAGGCTATGCCTGTTGCGGGTGCGGCAATAGGGGCATTAATCGATACTGCTCAAATGAATATAGTGTTGGAATATGCAGATGTTTTTTACCATAAAAGATATTTGATAGAAAAAGAAGCTAGAATTAACACATTGATTTCTGGTACTGATTTTATATATGAAGATTATACAGAGATTATTGAGGAAGTTGTAGTTGATGGGGTGTGAGTATGTGCACCCCATTTTGTTAATTATATATTTACCAATTAATATAAAAAATATAATTATTTAGAGAATATTAATATATTTATATTTTCTAATATAATCTTATTATACATATACTTATTTGTAATTTTTTTATTAATTTACAGAAATATAGTTAATAAAAGAAAAATTTATGCTATTGTTAAATGGGGAAAATATACAAAATATGTAATTATATAGAATTTGAGATAGGAGTTTATTATGATAAAAATATTATTCATCTGCCACGGCAACATTTGTCGTTCGACTATGGCGGAGTATGTTATGAAGCATTTAGTTAAGGAAAGGAATATGGAGGGGGAGTTTTACATTAACTCTGCTGCCACAAGTTACGAGGAAATTGGAAACCCTGTTCATTTTGGGACAAGAAGAAAGTTAGAGCAAATGAACATTTATTGTGGTGACCACAGAGCAACAAGGGTTGAAAAAAGTGATTATGGCAAATATGACTATTTAATTGTTATGGACACAAACAACCTTAGGAACTTAAAGAGGATAATAGGTGATGACAAAGATAAAAAGGTATATATGCTTTTAGATTTTTGCAAAAGAAAGGGCGAAAGCATTGCAGACCCTTGGTACACTGGAAATTTTGATGCAACATTTAACGATGTGTTAGATGGCTGTGAAGGGCTTTTAAAATATTTAAAAGAAAAATAAAAGAGAATTTATAATTGTCGTAAAATATTGACAAAGGGAGAATATGGGGTTAAAATGTAAGTAAATTTATGTGGAAAAACAGGAGGAGATAGCAATGAAAACTGATATTCAAATAGCACAAGAGTGTGAAATGAAGCCTATAACTGAGGTGGCACAAAATTTTGGCATAGACATTGACTGCATAGAAAACTATGGAAAATATAAGGCAAAGTTGACAGATGAATTGTTAGAAAAGGGAAGCGAAAATGGCAAGTTAGTTCTTGTTACAGCAATTAACCCTACTCCAGCAGGAGAGGGAAAAACTACTGTGACTATTGGGTTATCTCAAGGGATTAACAAGCTAGGAAAAAAATCTATTGTGGCTTTAAGAGAGCCATCATTAGGGCCTTGTATGGGTGTTAAAGGCGGAGCTGCAGGTGGTGGATATTCTCAAGTTGTTCCAATGGAGGACATTAACTTACACTTTACAGGCGATATTCACGCTATGACAACAGCAAACAATTTGCTATCTTCTATTATTGACAACCATATTCATCAAGGAAATGAGCTTGGTATAGACCCAAACAGCATAACTTGGAAAAGAGTTTTAGACTTAAACGACAGAGTTTTAAGACAAGTTATAGTTGGTGTTGGAGGAAAGTTAAACGGTGTTACTAGAGAGGACGGTTTCACAATTACAGTTGCATCTGAAATTATGGCAATAGTTTGTCTTGCTGAGGATATTTCTGACTTAAAAGACAAGTTATCTAAAATTGTTGTAGCTTACACTTATGATGGAAAGCCAGTTACACCAAAGGATTTAAATGTTGTTGGAGCAATGGCTACTCTTTTAAAAGATGCTATAAAGCCAAATTTAGTTCAAACTCTTGAGCATACTCTAGCTATTATTCACGGTGGACCTTTTGCAAACATTGCTCACGGTTGCAACTCTGTTAAGGCAACTAAAATGGCTATGGCTTTAAGTGACATAGCTATTACAGAGGCTGGTTTTGGTTCTGACTTAGGTGCAGAAAAGTTTTTTGACATTAAGTGCAGAAAGGCAGGTTTAGAGCCAGATTGTGTAGTTCTTGTGGCAACTGTTAGGGCTTTAAAATATAACGGTGGTGTAGAAAAGGCTGATTTAAACGAGCCGAATTTAGAGGCTGTTAAAAACGGTTTTTGCAACCTTGAAAAGCATATTGAAAATTTACATAAATTTGGTGTGCCAGTTGTAGTTACATTAAATAATTTTGTATCAGATACAGAAGATGAGGTAAACTATATTAAGGCAAGATGTGAAGAACTAGGTGCTGATTTTGCTATTTCTAAAGTTTGGGAAAAAGGTGGAGATGGCGGAATTGAGCTTGCTAACAAGGTTTTAGAGGTTATTGACAGAAACGAAAGCAATTTTAAGTTTTTATACGATGAAAAGGACAGCATTGAGGCTAAAATTGAAACTATTGCCAAAGAAATTTACGGGGCAAGTGGCATAGTAATTGACGCTAAGGCTAAAAAGGAAATTAAAAGGCTTGAGGAGTTAGGCTTTGACAAAATGCCTATTTGTATAGCTAAAACTCAATATTCTTTAAGCGACAACCCTAGTTTGTTAGGCAGACCTAGTGATTTTAAAATTAATGTAAAAGAAGTTAGAGTAAGTGCTGGGGCTGGTTTTATTGTTGTTTTAACTGGAAATGTAATGGTTATGCCAGGTTTACCTAAAAAGCCATCTGCAGAAAATATTGACATAGACAAAGATGGAAACATCACAGGTTTATTTTAAATGGAGGAATTATTATGAAAATTAAGCTATTTTTAGCTACAATTTTAGGTTGTGTTATGCTTTCTGGTTGTGGAAGCAAGGTTGAAAGCAAGCTTCAAGGCGAGATAGGAAACAACGATGGAAACATTACAAACATAGGAAGTGTTTGTCAGAAAGGTGACACTATTTATTATCAAAATTTTGAAGATAAATTTTCTATATATAAGTCAGTTAATGGTGGAGAGGGGCAAAAGTTAAACAGTGGCACTAGCTATTTTATTAATGTAGTTGGAGATTATGTTTATTATGTTCACGAAGATAGCGATTTTCATATATACAAGATGAAAACTGATGGAAGTGAAAACACAGAGATAGTTGACAAGTCAGCTTATTATATGACTGTTTATAACGATTATATATATTTTGTAAACTATGATGACAATCAAGCTTTATATAAGGTTAAAACAGACGGAAGTGAGCTTAAAAAGTTAGTTGACACTATTTGTTATTACCCAATTGTTGCAGATGATGGATATATTTATTATATAGATTATAAAAACGGTGGAAAGGTTACAAGAATTACGCCGAACGGGGATTTAATGGAAGTAATGGACGACAAAAATCCTATTACAGCTGCTTATTTAAATTATAACGATGGAAAGCTATATTACACAAATGCTGTGACTGAAAGCGAGGGCTCAAAGGCTGATTACCAAAACTTTTTATTCTGTTATGATATAGAAAAGAAAACTACATCAACAGTTATTGAAAGCCCTTGTGCCGACATTAATATATATGATGGCAGAATATATTACAACAATTTAGAAGATAGCAAGGTATACAGTTGCAATTTAAAGGGCGAGGACAAAAAGCTTATATGTGATGAAAACGGTATGTTTATAAACCTTACAGATGAAAGTTTATATTGCTATATTAAAGAGTTAAACAAAGAGCCTTATATTAAAAAGGTTGACTTAAAATGAAATTTAAAAGAGGATTGGTGAAAAGGAAAATGGCAAAGATTATAGATGGCAAAACAATTTCTTTGGATATAAAAAATGAAGTTAAGCAAATAGCTGAAAATTTAGTAGAAAAGGGAGTTAAGCCTTGTTTAGCAGTTATTTTAGTTGGACAAAACCCCGCAAGCCAGGTTTATGTTAGAAACAAAAAAACTGCTTGTGAATATTGTGGGATAAAGTCTTTAAGTTATGAGCTTGATGAAAGCATTAGTGAAAAAGAGTTGTTAGATTTAATTGATAAATTAAATGAAAACAAGGAGTGTAATGGTATATTAGTTCAATTACCTTTACCTAAGCATATTGACGAAAACAAGGTTTTGTTAAGAATTTCACCTGAAAAAGATGTAGATGGTTTCCACCCATATAATGTTGGGTTGTTAAGCATTGGAAAGGCTGAGTTAAAGGCTTGCACTCCTGCTGGTTGCATTGAGCTTATTAAAAGAAGTGGCGTTGACATTTCAGGGAAAAATTGTGTTGTTGTTGGCAGAAGCAACATTGTTGGAAAGCCAGTTAGTATGTTGCTTTTAGCTGAAAACGGAACTGTTACTATTTGCCACTCAAAGACAAAGGACATTAAGGCAGTTTGCAAAGAGGCTGACATATTAGTGGCAGCTGTGGGTATTCCTAATTTTATAAAAGGCGATATGGTAAAAGAGGGTGTAGTTGTTATTGACGTAGGTATTAACAGGTTAGAAAACGGAAAGTTATGTGGAGATGTGGATTTTGAGGAAGTTGAGAAAAAGGCTAGCTACATAACTCCTGTTCCTGGTGGCGTTGGGCCTATGACTATTGCTATGCTTATGAAAAACTGTATAGTTGCTTGCAAAAACCAGAATAATATTTAAAAGAGAAAAAGCAATGGAATGTTTCATTATGTAGATATATGGAAAAAATACAAAAAATAGATTTAGTTAAAGTAGATGATGCAAGAATAAATCAAGTTATAGATATATATTTTCATTGGAAAGTTTTAGATACTGAAATAAAAACTTTATCTGGAACAAGGGGAATAAATTTTCCTTCAGAAATTTCTGAATATATGGCTTGTTATGCTCTAAATCTTTATGTTAATAAAAAAGGAACATATGGAGATTCTGTAGATATGGAAAATCCTGAAAATCCTCTTGTTATAGAAATAAAGGGAAGTAGTGCAGAAAATATATTTGCACCTAATAGCTTTAGTCCATCTGAATATTTTGATGAGTTAGTTTTTGTTAGATTAGAAAAATATGATGATATTTTAAAAATTTATAAAACAGGAGTTAGTTCAGAAGATTTAAAAAAGATAATGGTTAATGCTAATGAAACAGTTGAAGACCAACAGAAGCAAGGTCGTAGACCTAGATTCTCAATACAAAAAATGATAATAGATAAATATAATTTAGAACCAGATATAATCTTTAATATTCGTAGCAGAAGTATTAATAGAAAAAAATAAAAGAAAGGAGTGAAACATTCCTTTACTTTTATTTTATAAAAAAGCGGCACGCCGCGTAATAAAGGAGATATTATGAATAAATATAAAGTAGGAAGTTTTTTTGCGGGAGTTGGAGGTATAGATTTAGGATTTGAAAAAACTAATTTATTTGAGGTAGTTTATGCAAATGAGATAGATAAATATCCAGTAATAACATATGAAAATAATTTTAAATTAAAGGTAGATAATAGAGATATAAATATTGTAAGTGGCAAAGAAATACCTGATTTTGATATTATGATAGGAGGGTTTCCTTGTCAGGCATTTTCTTTGGCAGGTTATAGACAAGGGTTTAATGATGAAAAAGGTAGAGGAACCTTATTTTTTGAAATGATAAGAATTATAAAAGAAAAAATTGAAACGGGAAAACAACCAGAAATAGTATTTTTTGAAAATGTTAAAAATTTGGTTAGTCATGATAGTGGAAATACATTTCAAACTATTTTAGAGGAGTTAAAGAAATTAGGTTATTTTGTAAAGCAACAAGTTTTAAATGCTTCTGAATATGGTAATACACCACAAAACAGAGAAAGAATATATATTGTTGGATTTTTATCTAAAGAAAAATATGAAAAGTTTATTTTTCCTTTGCCTATTAAATTAACAAAGAAAATAGAAGATATAGTTGATTTTGAAGAAAAGGTTGATAAAAAATATTATTATACAGAAGAAAATTGTAAATTTTATAATGAATTGTATGAAAATATGAAAAATGAAAAATCAATATATCAATGGAGGAGGATATATGTTAGAGAAAATAAGAGTGGTCTTTGTCCAACTTTAACTGCTAATATGGGAACAGGTGGACATAATGTTCCATTAATAAATACAAAATATGGTATAAGAAAGCTGACACCTATGGAGTGTTTTATGTTACAGGGATTTCCTGATACATTTAAAATACCAACCACTTTAAGTAATACACGATTGTATAAACAGGCTGGAAATAGTGTAGTGGTTACAGTGGTTGAAAGAATTGCATTAGAAATATTAAATGTAATAAATATTTAAAAGAGAAAAACAGTTTAAAATCTTTTGATTTTAAACTGTTTTATTTTTGGTTTGCAAAGGTTGCAAAGTCTTTAATTTTTTGGTTTAGGTTTGTATACCTACTAATTTCTTTATTGTTATCTACCATTTTTTTGATGGTTTCTTCAGAACCAACAAGAACAGCAAGTTGTTTGGCTCTTGTTAAGCCAGTGTATAAAAGGTTTCTTGACATTAGCATTTCAGGGCCATTTAAAAGAGGCATAATTACTGCTTTATATTCGCTACCTTGGCTTTTATGGATTGTTACAGCATAACTTAGAGAGATTTTATCTAGTTGAGTGAACTCATAGTGAACCACTTTATTATCGTCAAAGAGTATTTCAACATATTCATTTGAAAGGTCTATATAGGTTATTATGCCCTCATCTCCGTTAAAAACACCTGTGCCTTCGTCTATAATTTTACCTCTTTCAATTATTTTCCAATCTATATTATAGTCGTTTTTTATTTGCATTATTTTATCGCCTTCACGAAAAACATTATCTCTATATGTTTTTTCTGTTTTATCTGGAGAAGGTGGGTTTAATGCGTTTTGTAGAATTTTATTTAGTTCTATTACTCCAAGAGGGGATTTTCTCATTGGTGTTAAAACTTGGATATCTTTAATTGGGTCACATTTTAAATAGTTTGGAAGCCTTGAGCTAACAAGTTCAACAAGTAGGTTTTGAATATCCACAGCATTTAGCCTTTTCATAAAATAAAAGTCATTTTTATTGTTTTTCAAAGACGGATATTCGCCGTTATTTATTTTATGGGAATTTATTACAATATCACTTTGTTGAGATTGTCTAAAAATTTCTGTTAGGTTAGCAACACTTATAATTTTTGAATTAATCACATCTTTTAAAACATTGCCAGGGCCAACAGACGGGAGCTGATTGCTATCTCCAACTAAAATTAGCCTTGTTCCCCTTGCTATGGCTTTTAAAAGAGAGTGCATTAGCAAAATGTCTATCATAGAGGATTCATCAATTATTATTATATCAGCCTCTATTGGATTTTCTTCGTTTTTCTCAAAAGATTGATTTCTTGAAGTTTCACTTAAAGAAATTGTGCCTAAAAGCCTATGTATTGTTTGGGCTTCGTGGCCAGTTGCCTCTTTCATTCTTTTAGCTGCTTTACCAGTTGGGGCAGCTAGTTCTATTTTATAGCCTTCTGCCTTAAATATTTCTATTATGGCATTTATTATTGTTGTTTTTCCTGTTCCAGGGCCACCTGTTATTACTAAAACCCCGTTTTGTGTGGCAAGTTTTATTGCATCTCGTTGTTGTTTAGCAAACTTGATTTTATGAATGTTTTCAAGGTAGTCAATTTCAGCATCGTAGTTATAGTTTAAATTGACATTTATTGAATTTAACTCATTTAGTTTTCTTGAAACATAGCCTTCTGCATAATAGAAGAAGTTTAGATAGACATTTGTTGAGTTTTCAGCTCGCTCTATCCAGATTTTATTTTCTATGTGCATATTTAAAAGCTCTGTTTCAACAAGCTCTTGTTGAAGGGACAAAAGTTCTGCTGTTTTTGAAATTAAAACATTTTCTGGCAAAAACACATTGCCATTATTTGCACCTTGATTTAAGATGTATTTAATTCCTGCTTTTATTCGAAAAGGCGAGTTTTTAGGAATTCCTATATTTTCAGCTATATTATCAGCTATTTTAAAGCCAATTCCGAAAATGTCATCAGCTAAAGCATAGGGGTTTTTATTTACTATGCTAATGGTTTTGTCTTTATATTTATCGTAAATTTTAATTGCATAAGAGAGGCTAATTCCGTATTCTGAAAGATACAAAAGAGCATTTCTTTCATCTGTTTTTTCTCTATACACTTTACCAATTGAAATGGCTTTTTCGTGGCTTATGCCTTTTATTTTTGAAAGTTTTTCGGGGGTTTTATCTATTACTTCTAGAGTTTTATCACCAAATTTTTCTACTATTCTTTTAGCAGTTCTTGGACCAACTCCTTTTATAACCCCACTTGAAAGATAAAGCTCTATTGCCTTTTCTGAACGTGGCT
This sequence comes from uncultured Clostridia bacterium, assembly GCA_944384235.1. Classification (GTDB taxonomy): domain Bacteria; phylum Bacillota; class Clostridia; order Lachnospirales; family CAG-274; genus Gallispira. The sequence goes on along the minus strand of CALWSP010000006.1, from coordinate 124,792 downwards.
CAGTTTTTTCAAAGGTTTCTATATTAATTTGTTTGCCGTAGTATGGGTGGTTTACTACTTTGCCTTTTATTGTTACAGACTCTCCAACATTTACTGTGGAGGTGTAGCCAACACAAGTTATTTCATTAACTTTTTCTGTGTTGTTTGGGTTTACAACAAAGACAGCATATCCATTTTCTGCATTGTAAAAGGTTATTCTTTCTACAATGCCTTCAACTGTTAATATATCCATTAAATCGTTCCTTTTTTTGTGTTATATATTTATTTTATACTTAATTTATAAAAAAAGCAATATATTTAATTTTTACTTTATTTTAATGTTAAATTTAGTATAAAATTCGATTGATTATTGTTAAAAAATCTGTTATAGTATAAATGTATGGTTTTAGAGATTTAAAATATATTAATCTACTAATGCTAAAAATCTATATAATTTAACTTAATAAGTGAGGTAATGAAAAATGAAGAAGCTAGATTTACTCTATGTAGGCAAGGCAAAGAAAGTTTATAAAACAGATGACCCAAAACTTTGTATATTTGAATACAAGGACGATGCAACTGCATTTAATGGACAAAAAAAGGGTTCATTTGAAGGCAAAGGAATTATTAACAACCAAATGGCTAATTTTATTTTTAAACTTTTGGAAAAAGACGGCGTTAAAACGCATTTAGTTGAGGAGTTATCTCCTAGAGAGACTCTTGTTAAAAGAGTTGATATTATCCCACTTGAAGTTATAGTTAGAAATGTTGCAGCAGGCTCATTTTCTAAGAGGTATGGTGTTGAAGAAGGCAGGGAATTTGTATCTCCAACACTTGAGTTTAGCTACAAAAACGATGAGCTTGGCGACCCTCTTATAAACGACTACCAGGCTATTGCCCTAGGTGTTGCAACAAGAGAAGATATAGAAAAAATTAGCGAAATCGCTTTTAAGGTGAATGAAAGTCTGAAAAAGATTTTTCTGAATATAGGTATAAAGTTAGTAGATTTTAAGATAGAGTTAGGAAGAACTTTAGATGGCGAAATAGTTCTTGCTGACGAAATTAGTCCTGACACTTGCAGGCTTTGGGACAAAGAAACAAATAAAAAACTTGACAAAGATAGATTTAGGCTAGACCTGGGCGAATTTGGTGATGTTTATAACGAAGTCTGGAAAAGACTTACAGAATTTTACAAGTAATATTATCAAATGGAGGAAATGAAAAATGGCTAAACTTCGTGAAGAATGTGGTGTATTTGGTATTTATGACCCAGAGTGTAACCCAGCGGCAACAACTTATTATGGTCTTGTGGCTTTACAGCATAGAGGGCAAGAGGGTTGTGGCATTGCTGTAAATAGAGATAGAGAAATTTTTCATTACAAGGATATTGGGCTTGTAAATGAAGTTTTTGATGAGGAAATTTTAGGAAATTTAAAAGGCAGAATGGCTATTGGCCACGTTAGATATTCAACAGCTGGAGGCTCTTTAAGAGAAAATGTTCAGCCTCTTGTGTTAAGATATATAAAAGGACAACTTGCTATTAGCCACAACGGAAACGTTACAAACACAGACGAGATTAGAAAAGAGTTAATTCAAAACGGCGCTATTTTCCAGACAACAGCAGACACTGAAATTATAGCTTATTTAATTGCAAGAGAGAGAATTAACTCAAAGTCTATTGAAGAAGCTGTTAAAAAGGCTATGAGAAAGCTTAAAGGGGCATTTACTTTACTTGTTATGAGCCCAAACAAATTAATTGCAGCAAGGGACCCTTGGGGTTTTAGACCTTTATCTATTGGAAAAAGAGATAATGCAATTATTTTTTCAAGTGAAACTTGTGCTTTTGACGCTGTTGATGCTGAATTTGTTAGAGATGTTGAGCCAGGTGAAATCATTGTTGTAGAAGATGGAAAAATGAGAAACGACACAGAGCTTTGCAACACTCAAAAATCAAGCCTTTGTATTTTTGAACATATTTATTTTGCTAGGCCAGATAGTGAAATTGCAAACGAAGTTGTTCACGAGTGTCGTAAAAGAGCTGGTGCGTTTTTAGCTATGCAATCCCCAGTTGAGGCTGATATAGTTATTGGTGTGCCTGACTCTGGCTTATCTGCTGCTCAAGGTTATGCTGAATATAGTGGCATACCAATTGACACAGGGTTTATTAAAAACAAGTATATTGCTAGAACTTTTATTAAGCCAACTCAGGAAGATAGAGAAATATCTGTTAAGTTAAAGTTAAATGTTCTTAAAAGTGCCGTTAAGGGCAAAAAAGTTATTATGGTAGATGACAGTATTGTTAGAGGAACTACAAGTGGCAGAATAGTTCAGCTTTTAAGAGATGCTGGGGCAAAAGAAGTTCACGTTAGAATTTCTGCACCACCTTTTACTTGGCCTTGCTTTTTTGGAACAGATATTCCATCAAGGGACCAGCTTATTGCAAACAAATACACAATAGAAGAAACTGCTAAGATAATTAACGCAGATTCTCTTGATTATTTAAGCTATGAAAATTTACACAAAATTGCACCAAATAGTAGTTGTGGTTTTTGTGACGCTTGTTTTAGCGGAAAATACAGTGTAGATGTTGAGCATTTATTAGAGAGTTAAATTTTGGAGGTAGTTAAGATGAAAAACGAATATGAAAGTCCTCTTAATTCAAGATATGCAAGTAAAGAAATGAAAGAAATTTTTTCTCCTGATATGAAGTTTAAAACTTGGAGAAAGTTATGGATTGCTCTTGCTGAAAGCGAGAAAGAGTTAGGCCTTGAGATTACTCAAGAGCAAATTGACGAGCTTATTGTTAACAAGGACAACATAAATTATGAAGTTGCTAGAGAAAGAGAAAAGCTTGTTCGCCACGATGTTATGTCACACGTTTATGCTTACGGCGAGCAATGCCCAAAGGCAAAGGGTATAATTCACTTAGGTGCAACTAGTTGTTTTGTTGGAGATAACACAGATGTTATAATTATGGTTGAGGCTATGAAAATTATTAGAGGAAAGCTTCTTTCTGTTATAAACAAGTTATCTAAATTTGCTATGGAATATAAAGATATGCCAACCCTTGGCTTTACTCACTTCCAAGCAGCTCAAACTACAACTGTTGGTAAAAGAGCTACTCTCTGGATTCAAGATTTAATGATGGACCTTGAGCAGGTTGATTTTGTTCTTGAAAATGCAAAACTTTTAGGTTCTAAGGGAACTACTGGAACTCAGGCTTCTTTTATGGAGCTTTTTGAGGGCGACACTGAAAAGGTTAAAAAACTTGACTATATGATAGCTGAAAAGTTAGGATATAGTGGCGTGTTTGCAGTGAGTGGCCAAACATACACTAGAAAGCTTGACTCTATTTTCTTAAATGTTTTAAGTGGTATTGCTCAAAGCTGTACTAAGTTTTCTAACGATATGAGATTATTACAGCATTTAAAGGAAATGGAAGAACCTTTTGAGAAAAACCAAATTGGTTCATCTGCTATGGCATACAAGAGAAACCCTATGAGAAGCGAAAGAATGTCTTCTCTTGCTAGATACATTATTGTTGATGCTTTAAACCCAGCTATTACAGCTTCAAACCAGTGGTTTGAAAGAACTTTAGATGATAGTGCAAACAAGAGAATTGCTATTCCAGAGGCGTTTCTTGCTTGTGATGCTATTTTAAACATTTACATTAATGTAGCAAGTGGTATTGTTGTGTATCCAAAGGTTATAAACAAGCACCTTATGGAAGAATTACCTTTTATGGCAACTGAAAACATTATGATGGACGCTGTTAAAAAAGGTGGAGATAGACAAGAGTTGCACGAAAGAATTAGAGAGCTTTCTATGGAGGCAGCTTATGTTGTTAAGGCTGAAGGTGGCAAAAACGACCTTATGGAAAGAATTGCTAACGAGCCAATGTTTAATATGACTTACGAAGAATTAGAAAAGGTTTTAGAGCCTAAAAACTTTGTAGGCCGTGCTCCTCAACAGGTTGAGGAATATATTAATGAACAGGTTAAGCCTGTCCTTGAAATGAACAAGGATATTCTTATAGATGATGCAGAATTATCTGTATAAAGGAGGAAATTGTTAATGATTAGAGCTATTGTAGGTGCAAACTGGGGCGATGAAGGTAAGGGTAAAATTACTGATATGTGTGCTAGCCAGTCTGACATTGTTGTTAGATACCAAGGTGGTGCTAACGCAGGGCATACTATTATAAATGAATATGGTAGATTTGCTTTACATTTACTTCCTAGTGGTGTTTTCCATAAAAATATTATTAATGTTATTGCAAATGGTGTTGCTCTTAACATTGAGTCTTTAAGAGAGGAAATGCAAACTCTTATTGACGCTGGCATTGAGTTTAATTTGCGTATTGGTGAAAGAACTCAAGTTATTTTACCTCACCACGTTCTTATGGACACTTACGAGGAAGAAAGGCTTGGGGATAGAAAATTTGGTTCTACTAAAAGCGGTATTGCACCTTTTTATGCAGACAAGTATTCTAAAACTGGTATTCAAGTTTGGGAGCTTTACAACAAGGAAAGACTTCTTGACAAGTTAAAGCATTTATATGAAAAGGTTAATGTTCAGTTTAAGTATTTATACAACAAGCCTGAAATTGACTACAAGGAAGTTTATGAAAAATTAATTGCTGACGCTGAATTTATTAAAGAATATGTTTGCGACACTTCTAAGCTTTTAAGAGATGCTATTAAAGAGGGTAAAAACGTTTTATTTGAAGGCCAGTTAGGTTCATTAAAAGACACTGACCACGGTATTTATCCTTATGTAACTAGTTCATCTACTTTAGCTGGTTATGCAGCAGTTGGTGCTGGTGTGCCTCCTTATGCTATTGACAACATTACTGTTATTACAAAGGCATATTCTTCTGCTGTTGGCGAAGGCCCATTTGTTTCTGAAATTTTCGGCGAAGAAGCTGATGAACTTAGAATTAAAGGCGGCGACAAGGGCGAGTTTGGCGCAACAACTGGCAGACCTAGACGAGTTGGTTACTTTGACGCTGTTGCTACTAGATATGGTTGTGAAATTCAGGGTGCTACTGAAGTTTGTATGACTTGCCTTGATGTTTTAAGCTATATGGAAACATTACATATTTGTGTTGGATACGAGTATGATGGTGTTGTTTACAAGGAGTTTTTAACTACTGATAAGTTATATGAAGCTAAGCCTGTTTATGCTACATTGCCTGGTTGGAAGTGTGACATTAGAGGCATTAAAGACTACAATGAATTGCCTAAAGAGGCTAAAGACTATGTTGAGTTTATTGAAAAAGAGCTTGGCGTAAGAATTAGTATGGTAAGTAACGGGCCTAAGAGAGATGAAATTTTATATAGATAATGTTGTTTAGTATGTATAAAATTGCATTGAAACAAGACTATATTTAAGAAAAAATATATACAATTTTAATAAAAAAATAATAAATTGATTTTATTAGTTGACTTTTAGTTAAAAAGTGCGTATAATAACATCATAACAAAGGTGTTTGAATACGAGGTATTCGAGCACCTTTTTTTATTGATGTATGAAAGGGGATTTTAAAATGGCTAAATACACTAAGGAGCAAATTATTAGAATTTGTGACGAACAAGATGTTGAGTTTATAAGACTTCAATTTATCGATGTTTTAGGTATATCTAAAAATATTGCTGTAACTCGTTCACAGCTTGAAAAAGTACTTACTGACGGTATGATGTTTGACGGTTCTTCTATTGAGGGTTTTGCAAGAATTGAAGAATCTGATATGTATCTTAGACCTGACCTTGATACTTTTGTTATTTACCCTTGGAGACCACAAAAGGGCAAGGTTGCAAGATTTATTTGTGATGTATATGATGCTAAAAATGACAAGCCTTTTGAGGGCGACCCTAGAGCTATCTTAAAAAGGCAGATTGCAGAAGCTGAAAAGATGGGTTATGAATTTAATGTTGGTAACGAATGTGAGTTTTTCTTATTTAAGACTGACGAGGACGGCAGACCAACTACGGACACTAACGACGAGGCAGGTTATTTTGACCTTGACCCAGTAGATTTAGGTACAGATGCAAGAAGAGATATTTGTTTAACTCTTGAGCAAATGGGCTTTGAAATTGAGGCTTCTCACCACGAAGTTGCTGAAGGTCAGCACGAAATTGACTTTAAGTATGCTGACGCTTTAACTACTGCTGACAATGTAGTTACTTTTAGAATTGTTGTTAAAACTATTGCTAAGAAGTATGGTTTACACGCTACATTTATTCCAAAGCCTATTTATGGAATTAATGGCTCTGGTATGCACACTAATATGTCTTTATTTAAAGATGGAAAGAATGTATTTTTTGACCCTAATGGTGAGTTACAGCTTTCTAGCACTGCATACAGCTTTATTGCTGGTGTGTTAAAGCACGTTGCTGGCATTACAGCTATTACTAACCCTCTTGTTAACTCTTACAAGAGATTAGTTCCTGGCTATGAAGCTCCTTGTTATATTGCTTGGTCTGCATCTAACAGAACTGACATTATTAGAATTCCTGCTTCAAGAGGTGCAGGAACTAGAGTTGAGTTAAGAAGCCCAGACCCTGCTACAAACCCTTACCTTTGCTTAGCTTGTTGTTTAGCTGCTGGTCTTGATGGTATTAAAAACAATATGCCAGCACCACCTAGTGTTGACATTAACTTATTTAAGTCAACTCAAGAGGAAAGAGATGCTCTTGGTGTTAAAAACCTTCCAGACAACTTATATGAGGCTCTTCAAGTTATGGAAGAGGACGGCCTTGTTAGAGAAGTTCTTGGTGACCACGCTTACAACTCTTATATGGCTTGTAAGATGGCTGAATGGGACGCATTTAGAATGTATGTTAGCCAGTGGGAACTTGACAAGTATTTAACTAATTATTAATTTAAATTGTTTTGGGCTTCTGTTTTCAGAAGCCTAAAATTATATTGATAATAAAGTTTGGCTTATGGAAATATAATTGTATAGGTTTTGTGTAAAAAAAGGGGTAATTAAATATGAACAATAATATTTTTATAGCCTTTGACAATTACAAGATTGCAACAAGTATTGCAAAGATTTTAATTTCTAACGGAAACAATGTTGTGTGTATTGCAAAAAGCTCTTCTGAGCTTTTGGATAAATTAAGATATTATTCAGGTGGCATAATTATTAAAAGCCATAACTTTGATGGAGTATTTATTGACAGTGTTGTTGATTATATTCCAGAGGAGTTTAGTATAATTGTTCTTGGAAATAGTAGTTGTTTAACTAATATTTCTTGTAGCAGAGTTTTTAAGCTTGCTTTGCCTTTAAAAAAACACGAGCTTATTAGTTTTGTTGAAATGTTTATGTGCGTTGAGAACAATTATATGCCAGAAAAGAAAAAGAATGAAAGTGATGAAAGTGTTATTCAAGAGGCAAAGAAAATGCTTATTGACAAATATTTAATAAGCGAGGACGAAGCTTATAGGTATATTCAGAAAAAGAGTATGGACACAGGCAAAAAAATGGTAGAAATAGCAAAAATTATTTTAGAAATATAAAAAGCCTATTCATAATTTATAGCAGAAAGACTGTATGGATTATGTATAGGCTTTTTATATTAACTTTTGACTATTGAAATTGAGTTCCAAATGGCATCATTTTTTTCGATTTTTAAATTACCTTGCCAGCTTATATTTTGCTCTTGATATATAGACTGTTTCTTTTGATTTATATAGTTTTGTTTTATTTCTTCTTTCACATCTTCAATTGAGATTGTTATTATATTTTCTATTTTAAAAATGTGGTAACCATCTATATCATCGACAAAGAATATATCTCCAGTTGTATGGGAGTATATTTGAGAGAGTGTGTTTTCTGTGTATAAACTTTTATCTATTTCAACAGCTTCTGTTGAGATATTTGGGTTTATTGATTTTGAAATTTCATCAAAGTTTGCACCCTTTTGAATTAAGTTATATGCCTTTTCTATTTTAGTTTTATTATCTTCGCCGTCTGTATCTGGCTGAATGAATATTTCTTTTATTATATATTTTGAATAGTCAGACTTATGGTCGTTATAATATTCTTCTAAGTAGGTTTGAAACTGGGCTTCATTTATAGTGTATTTATCTGTTATGTATTTATAAACTTTTTGTTGAATTGAAACTTCTTTCATAATGTTAAAAATTTTATCTCTATTTAACTCAAGTTCTTCTAGTTCGTTTTGAGAAAACTCAGAAATAAGTTCATCAGTTTGTTTATTTACTAGGTTTAATTCATCATCATTTAGTGAAATATTTAAATTAGGAGCTTCCTTAACAGCAGTTTTAACAACTGTTATTGTGTTTAAAGCATTTTGTTTTGCGACTTCCTCAGCACTAACACCGTCAAAGTCTGCTTCCCAAATGTCAGTTCCGCCTTGTGTTTCAAAACTTTTTTTCTGTTCCATTAGATAAATTAGATACTCGCCTTTTGATATTTTTTCATTTCCGATTTTTAAGACATAATCAGTTGAAAAAGAACAGCTAGAAAGAAATATTGTAAGTATAAGTATAATTAAATTTTTCATTTGTATCACCTCTTTTAACTCTTTTTTTAGTATAATATATTAATTTTATTAATTCAAGAATTTTGAAAAGTTGTAATAAAAATGATATATTTATAATTGAGATTGTAATTTAAAATATTTTATTGAAAAGTGAATAAATATGTGGTATTATATGATATTATAGAATAATTATGAGTATAGAAAGGAAAAATTTATGAATTCCAATGAAAAAATTAAAATTAAGCTATACGGCACTGCTTTTTTTGTGTTAGTTGCTATATTTGTTTCATATATAGTTTTTAACGACGGTGGTGCAGTAAACACTATTTGGTCGCTTATTCCACCAGTTGTGGCAATAGTTTTAGCTTTAGTTACAAAGGAAGTTTATTCATCTCTTTTTGTTGGTATAGCAACAGGTTTTTTATTATATTTTGACTTGGATATTGAAAAAGCTTTTGTTGGTATATTCCAGGGCGTAGAAATAGATGGTGAATTTGTTGGTGGTATGATTCCTAAGGTTGCAAATCAGTGGAATATTGGTATTATAATTTTTTTAGTTTTACTTGGTACATTAGTTATTATGATAAATAAAGCTGGTGGTTCTGACGCTTATGGTAAGTGGGCTAGAACGAAGATAAAAAGCAAAAAAACTGCTTTATTATCAACTCTTGGGTTAGGTATTCTTATTTTTGTTGACGATTATTTTAACTGTTTAACTGTTGGTAGCGTTATGCGTCCAATAACAGACAAGTATAAAATTTCGAGAGCTAAACTTGCTTACATTATTGACGCAACAGCAGCTCCTGTTTGTATTATTTCGCCTATTTCTTCTTGGGCAGCTGCCGTTACTGGTGTTGTTGAGGGAGCAAATGGTTTAGAAATATTTATTAAAGCCATACCATATAATTTATATGCAATTTTAACTATTATAGCAGTTATTTTAATTATTGTTATGGATATTAATTTTGGACCTATGAAAGAGCACGAAATAATGGCTGAAAACGGAGATTTATTTGGTGGAAAAGCAATGAAAGACGAAGAAAAGATTAACATTTCTTCAAAAGGAAAAGTTATTGACCTTGTTTTACCTGTTATATCTCTTATTGTTTTTTGTGTTTTAGGTATGATATATTCAGGTGGATTTTTTGATTCAAGTTCAGAAAACTTTAAAAATTTTGTTAATGCTTTTGCTAACTCAGACGCTTCAATAGGCCTTGTTTTAGGTTCAAGTGTTGCAATTTTTGTTACTTTTGTTTTCTATATGGTTAGAGGTGTTTTAGAGTTTAACGAAATTATGGAGTCTTTCCCAGAAGGTTTTAAGGCTATGGTTCCAGCTGTATTAATTTTAATTTTTGCTTGGACTTTAAGCGGTGTTACAAACCTTTTAGGAGCAGATGTTTTTGTGGCTGGAATTCTTGCAGGAAGTGCAAAAAGTTTAAATTATTTCTTGCCAGCAGTTTTATTTATGGTTTCTTTTGGTTTAGCTTTTTCAACTGGTACATCTTGGGGAACTTTTGGTGTTCTTCTTCCAATTATTGTGCCTATATTCCCAGCTGATAGCGAAATTTTAATTATAACTATTTCATCTTGTTTGGCAGGCGCTGTATGTGGGGACCATTGTTCTCCTATTTCAGACACAACTATTATGGCATCAGCTGGTGCTAAGTGTAACCATATGAACCACGTAACTACTCAAATTCCATATGTTTTAGTTGTAGCTTTAATTAGTTTTGTAGGTTACATTTTAGCTGGTTTTATACAATCTGTTATTGTATTACCAATTTCTATTTTAGTTTTAATTTTAGTTTTAGTTCTTATAAAGAAAAAAACGAATATGAAAAATGTTTAAAATAAGGTGGGTTACCACCTTATTTTTTGTTTTTTAGTAGAAAAACAAATGTCTATATATTAAAGAATTAGTATTGACATATTGTGATGAAGTGTATTATAATATAGATTAAGTTATTTAATGATAGATATTTTTTTATCAATGAAGTAGCTATTGTTACAAAATTGGAGGATGAAGAAAATGGAAAGAGTTTACAATTTTTCAGCAGGTCCATCAATGTTACCTATTGAGGTGCTTGAACAGGCTCAAAAAGATATGCTTAATTTCAAGGGGTCAGGTATGTCGGTTATGGAAATGAGCCATAGATCCAAGTGGTTTGATGACATTATTAAAGAAGCTGAAGCTGACTTAAGAGAGCTTATGAACATACCTGAAAATTACAAAGTTATGTTTTTACAGGGTGGCGGCTCAACTCAGTTTGCAATGATACCTTTAAACCTTATGGTTAAAGGCTCCTGTGACTTAGTGAACACTGGCCAATGGTCTAAAAAGGCTATGCAGGAAGCAAAGAAGTTTGGTAAGGTAAATGTTGTAGCGTCCTCCGAGGATAAGGTATACAATTATATTCCTGCCTTAGATAAATCTAAATTTAATAAAGATGCTGATTATTTTTATATTACATACAACAACACTATTTATGGCACTAGATACACTGAGTTACCTGACACAGGAAATGTGCCTTTAGTTGCTGACTTATCTAGTATGATTATGTCTGAAGAAATTGATATTAACAAGTTTGGTCTTGCTTTTGCAGGTGCTCAAAAGAACATTGGCCCTGCTGGCGTTACTGTTGTTATTATGAGAGAGGACCTTATTGGCAAGGCTAAGGAAAATTGCCCTACTATGTTAGATTATAAGGTTCATTGTGAGGCTAATTCTCTTTACAACACACCACCTTGTTACGCTATATACATTGCTGGCTTAGTGTTTAAGTGGCTTAAGAAAATGGGTGGCGTTAAGGAAATGTATAAATTAAATGTTGAAAAAGCAGGCATTTTATATGACTACCTTGACAACTCTATGATGTTTAAAGGAACTGTTATTCCAAAGGACAGAAGTTTAATGAATGTTCCTTTTGTTACTGAAAGCGAAGAACTTAATGCTAAGTTTATTAAAGAAGCTACTAGCCAAGGTTTTGTGAACCTTAAAGGGCACAGAACTGTTGGTGGTATGAGAGCAAGTATTTATAACGCTATGCCAATAGAGGGCGTTAAGGCGTTAGTTGATTTTATGAAGAAATTTGAATTAGAAAACAAGTAGTAATCAAGGTCGGCTAATGTCGACCTTGATTTGTCTATTTTTATAAAAATGGTTTATATTTTTGAATTGAAAGGGGAAAAAATATGTTTAATGTTTTAACTTTAAATAAAATTTCTAAGGTTGGTCTTGGAAAATTAAATGCAAACTACAATGTGGCTGATGAAATGGCAAACCCAGATGCTATTTTATTAAGAAGTTTTAAAATGCACGATATGGAATTACCAGAAAGCTTAAAGGCTGTTGCTAGATGTGGTGCTGGCGTAAACAACATTCCACTTGAAAAGTGTGCTGAAAAGGGTATTGTTGTTTTTAACACACCAGGAGCTAACGCTAACGCTGTTAAAGAGCTTGTTATAACTGCGATGTTGCTTACTAGCAGAGATATTATTGGCTCTTACAAGTGGGCTCAAAGCCTTTTAGGCGAAGATGGAATTGCTGCAAAGGTTGAAAAGGGCAAGGCTAACTTTGCTGGACCTGAAATTATGGGCAAAACTTTAGGTATTGTAGGGCTTGGTGCTATTGGTGTTCTTGTTGCAAACGCTGCTATTGACCTTGGTATGAAAGTTGTTGGTTATGACCCATATTTTTCAATTAAAAGTGCGTTAGCTCTTAACAGCAATGTTAAAGTGGTTAATAGCCTTGATGAAATATATGAAGTAGCCGACTATATTACTGTGCACGTTCCAGCAACAAAGGAAACAACTAACTTTATTAACGAGGAAAGCCTTTCTAAGTGTAAAGACGGAGTTAGAATACTTAACTTTGCTAGAAACGAGTTAGTTAATGTAGAGGCTATTAAAAAGGCTATTGAAAGCGGAAAAGTTAGTTACTATGCAACAGATTTTCCTAACGAAGAAACTGTTGGCGTAGAAAGAATTATTACTTTACCTCACCTTGGTGCATCTACACCAGAAGCAGAGGACAATTGTGCAACTATGGCAGCAGAGCAAATGATGGAATATTTAGAAAAGGGAAATATTATTAACTCTGTAAACTACCCATCTGTTGTTGCAAACAGAGTTAATGGTTGCAAGAGAGTTTGTGTTCTTTCAAGAGAAAGTGCTATGGACAGTGTTAAAAACGCTATTAGCGGTGCAGAGCAGTTTGTGGCTAAAGTTAAGGGCGAATATGGATACACAATAGCTGATGTTAAAAATGTTGATGTATCTAAAATTGAAAGTATTGACGGCGTTTTAGGCGTTAGATTAATTGAATAATATATTATAGCCACCTTTTTAGGTGGCTTTTTTGGAGGAAAGTATGTTAAAATTGGATAGTGACTATATGGAGGGTTGCCACCCAAACATTTTAGAGAAGTTAGCTGAAATTAATTTTGAGAAAAACGCTGGGTATGGGACAGATGGCTATTCTAAAAGTGCAAAAGAGAAAATTTTGAAAGCTTGTGGTTTAGAAAATGGAGATGTATATTTTATAAGTGGTGGCACGCAGGCTAATATGACTATTATAAGCTCTATTTTAAAGCCATATGAAAGTGTTGTGGCTGTTGAAAGCGGGCATATATCAACCCACGAGGCTGGGGCTATTGAAGCAACTGGGCATAAAGTTTCTACAATTTCTGGTGTTGACGGAAAAATGGAGGCAAAAAATCTTTCAAGGTTTTTAAAAGATTTTAATGACGATGAAAACAATGAACATACAGTTTTTCCTAAGCTAGTTTATATTTCAATGCCAACTGAATTTGGAACTATATACAGCAAAAGGGAGTTAGAAGAAATATATAATGTTTGTCAAAAATATAATGTTTATTTAATGGTTGATGGAGCAAGGCTTGGATATGGTTTAGTTTGTGATGAGTGTGATATGGACATATCTTTTTTAGCAAATAGTTGCGACATATTTTATATAGGTGGAACAAAAGTTGGGGCATTGTTTGGAGAGGCAATAGTTATGAAGGAAAAAGATTTTATTCCTCATTTTAAAACTATGATAAAACAAAGGGGAGCTCTTTTAGCTAAAGGCTGGCTACTTGGGTTGCAATTTGATGTTTTATTTAGCGACAATTTATATTTTAAAATAGCTGAAAATGCAATAGACAAAGCAAAAAAGCTAAAGAAGATTTTTATTGAAAAGGGGTATAAATTATATATTAACTCGCCTACAAACCAAATTTTTGTTATAATTGAGAATGAAAAAATAAAGAAGTTAAGAGAAAATGTTTCTTTTAGTTTTTGGGAAAAATATGATGGAAAAAGTTCTATTGTTAGGTTTGTAACAAGTTGGGCAACAAAAGACGAAGAAATTGAAAAATTGGAAAAATATTTATAAAAAAATACCTCGTAAAGAGGTATTTTTTATTCTACGATATAGTCATTTAAAGCTGACTTAACTGCCTCAAACTCAGAGTCATCGTGAACATCAAGGCGTAAAGTTGAGCTTACATCTAATGAGAAGATACCCATAATTGACTTAGCATCTACTACATATCTGCTTGAAGCTAAATCAAAGTCACCATCAAATGTGTTTACTGTGTTTACAAAGTCTTTTACCTTATCGATAGAGTCTAATTTGATATTTAATGATTTCATAGCATTACCTCCCTTTAGGATAAAAATTGTTTATAAGATAATAATAACTGTATTTAATATATTTGTCAAATATATTTTTTTATATTTAATAATTAATTATGCTTTTAATATTTTAAATTTATATTCTAAAAATTAATTAATATTCATATTATAGTGTAAGAGTTTAAATGGAGGTTTAATATGAATAGTTTTGATATATACAAGGACATAGCAAAACGAACAGCAGGGGATATTTACATAGGTGTTGTTGGACCTGTTAGAACTGGCAAGTCTACATTCATCAAAAATTTTATGGAAAAGCTAGTTATACCAAACATTGAAAATGAGTATGTTAAAACTAGAACTAGAGATGAGTTGCCTCAATCTGCCGAGGGTAGCACAATTATGACAACAGAGCCTAAGTTTGTGCCAAATGAAGCTGTTAAAATTAATTTAGATGGAAACATTAATTTAAATGTTAGGTTAATTGACTGTGTTGGTTACATTGTAGACGGGGCAAGTGGACATATTATTGACAACCAGCCTAGAATGGTTTCAACGCCTTGGTCAGATGAAAAAATGCCTTTTGCTCAGGCTGCTGAACTTGGAACTCAGAGAGTTATAAGAGAACATTCAACAGTTGCTATGGTTATTACAAGCGATGGTTCTATTACAAACATACCTAGAGAAAGTTACATTAACAGCGAGGCAAGAGTTATAAAGGAATTAAAGGAGCTTAACAAGCCTTTTGTTATTGTTTTAAACTCTGCTAAGAAAAACTCAGAATCAACTTTAGAAGTTGCAAAGCAAATGGAAAACAAATATGGTTGCAGGGTTATTATTTGCGATTGTAAAAATTTAAGCCAAGAGGATATAAATTCTATATTAGAGGAAGCTTTATATCAATTTCCTTTAAGTGAAGTTGACATTATGTTACCTAAATGGCTTGAGGCTATGCCTAGCAACCACTGGCTTAAAGAAAACATTATTGACTCTGTTAAAGAAATGATGGAAAAAATTAACGGCATTAGAGATATTAGCAAAAACCTTTCTATTCTCGAAAACAACGGAAATGTTAAAAAGTTATATTCTGATGAAATAAATTTAGGCGAGGGTAAAGTTGGGTTAGAAGTTAGTTTGAAAGACCATTTATTTTACGGAATATTATCTGAAACAACTGGTATGGAGATTAAAAGCGAATATGAGCTTATTTCGATGATGAAGCAATTAGCAGAGGCGAAAAAAGCTTATGATAAAATTAGATATGCTTTAGATGAAGTTAATGAAAAGGGATATGGAATTGTTACTCCATCTGTTGAAGAAATGACAATTTCTGAGCCTGAAGTTTTAAAGCAAGGTAGTAGATATGGAATTAAAATAGATGCTGACGCACCAGGAATACACCTTATAAAAACTAACATAAAAACTAGTGTTTCGCCTATTGTTGGCAGCGAGGAGCAATCTAAAGAGCTTGTTAAGTATTTATGCAGCCAATACAAAGAAAACCCTGAGGGTATGTGGAGTTATAGTATATTTGGCAGAACTTTAAAAGAGCTTATGACAGATGATTTAAACTCTAAACTTATGAGAATGCCTGAGGACACTCAATTTAAATTTAAAGAAACATTACAAAAAATTATTAACGAAGGCAACGGTGGTTTAATTTGTATTATGTTATAAAATTAAAAAAATAATATTATTGACAAAACCTCTTGAAAGTTTAAAAAATTTATTTTATACTTTTTAGAGGTTTATTTTTAAGAAAAAATTAAAAAAAGTGTTGCAAAAAAATGAAAATTGTGGTATAGTTCTCCTATGGAAAACAAATGTACATAGGAGGAAAACAAATGCAAATGAATTCAGACTATTACATTGTTGACAAAAAGGTTATGCCAGAAGTCTTTATAAAAGTTGTGCAGGTTAAAGAATTAATGGAAAAAGGGCTTGTTAGTTCTGTGCAAGAAGCCGTAGAAAAAGTTGGCGTTAGCAGAAGTGCTTATTACAAGTACAAGGACTATGTTTCTGCATTAAGTAACAATTCAAGGGGAAAAATTGTTATTTTAGCTTTTAGTCTTGAGGACAAAGCAGGTATTTTATCTTTAGTTTTAAACATTATGGCTGACCAAGGTGCTAATGTTTTGACTATAAACCAAACAATACCTATCAACAATGTTGCTAATGTAACAATTACTATTGACACAGCTGGTTTGACTTTGGGGATTAAAGAAATGCTCGAAAATATTTCTAAAATACACGGGGTGATTTCTTTAAAGGTTATAGCAAGGGAGTGATAATAAAATGGCAAACATTGCGATTTTAGGCTACGGAACCGTAGGTTCTGGTGTTGTTGAAGTTTTAAAAACTAACAAAAAAAGAATTGAGGCTAAGGCTTGTCAGCCAATAGAAATTAAATATGTTTTGGATTTAAGGGACTTTCCTAACGACCCAATCCAAAATGTTATTACACACAATTATGATGATATATTAAACGACCCTAGTGTTGAAGTGGTTGTGGAGGTTATGGGTGGGACAAACCCTGCTTACACTTTTGTTAAAAGTGCTTTACAAAAGGGAAAAAGTGTTTGCACATCAAACAAGGAATTAGTTGCCTCTTATGGTAGCGAGCTTATGAGAATTGCAAAAGAAAACAACGTGAATTTCTTATATGAGGCATCTGTTGGTGGCGGTATTCCAATTATTAGACCAATTAACAGAAGTATTACTTCTGATAGAATAGAGGAAATAACAGGCATATTAAACGGAACAACTAATTATATGCTTTCTAAAATGAGTGACGAAGACTTAGAGTATAATGACGTTTTAAGCGATGCTCAGGAAAAAGGATATGCTGAAAGAAACCCTGACGCTGATGTTGAGGGTTATGATGCTTGTAGAAAAATTGCTATATTAGCATCTTTAGCAACTGAAAAAACTGTTAGTTATGATGACATATATACAGAGGGTATAACTAGTATATCTAAAGCAGATATTGCTTACATAAAGAAAATGGGTGGTAGCGTGAAGTTATTAGCTACTGCTAAGTTTAATGACGGTAAGGTTTGGGCAAGAGTTGCTCCAGCTGTTGTGTTAAATGAAAACCCATTAAGTATGGTAAACGACGTTTTTAACGCTATTTTATTAAAGGGCAATATGCTTGGAGATGTTATGTTTTATGGCAAGGGTGCTGGAAAGTTGCCAACGGCAAGCGCTGTTGTTTCAGACATTGTAGAGGCTATAAGGCACAAGGATATTAACCTTGGAATTGGCTGGTCTGAGCAAAAACAAGAGCTTATGAGCATTGACGATGTTTTAGTGAGAAAGTTTGTTAGAGTTGAATATAATAATAAAGAGGAAGCAAAAGCAGATGTTTTAAAAGTGTTTGGAACAGATGAAATTATGGAGTTTTTTGGTTTGGAAAATGAGTTTGCTTTTGTTACTTGCGAGGCTAAAGAGGCTGAAATTAACGACAAACTTAATGAACTTATTAATTGCAAGGGTATAGTTAGTATCCTTAACAGTATAAGAATGGAAGGCTAGGAGGCAAAGTATGTTAATTGTTAAAAAATTTGGTGGTTCTTCTGTTGCAAATGCAGAGAGAATAAATCACGTTGCTCAAACTATTGTAAATAGTTACAAAGAAGGTCATCAAGTGGTTGTTGTGCTTAGTGCTCAAGGCGACACTACTGATGAGTTAATTGAAAAGGCTAAAGAGATAAACCCTAACGCTAGTAAAAGAGAAATGGATATGCTTTTAGCTACTGGTGAACAGCAGTCTGTTGCTCTTATGGCTATGGCTATTGAAAAGCTTGGTTACCCAGCTATTTCTCTCAATGCTTTTCAGTGCAATATTTTTTCAACTTCTAATTATAGCAATGCTAGAATTAAAGACATTTCAACTTCAAGAATTAACAACGAATTAGATAGAAAAAATATTGTAATTATTACTGGTTTTCAGGGAATAAACAGAAACCTTGATGTTACTACATTAGGTAGAGGTGGCTCTGACACATCTGCTGTTGCTCTTGCAGCAAAGCTAGGTGCGGATTTATGTGAAATTTATACTGATGTAGATGGAGTTTATACTTGCGACCCAAGAATTGTAAAGACAGCTAGAAAGCTTGAAGAAATTACTTATGATGAAATGCTTGAGCTTGCAAGTTTAGGTGCTAAAGTGCTTCACAACCGTTCGGTTGAGCTTGCTAAAAAATATAATGTGAATTTAGTTGTTCGTAGCAGTATGACAGATGCTGAGGGTACAGTTGTTAAGGAGGAAACAAAAGTGGAAAGAATGTTAGTAAACGGTGTTGCCGTAGATAAAGATGTTGCTAGAATTGCTGTTTTAGGCGTTAAAGATGAGCCTGGTGTTGCTTTTAAAATTTTTTCTTTATTAAGCAAGGAGAAAATTAGTGTTGACCTTATTATTCAGTCTATTGGTAGGGATTCTAGCAAGGATATTTCATTTACTGTGACTAAGGCTGATATGATGCCAGCTGTTAAGTTCCTTGAGGAAAACAAAGCTACTATTGGTTTTGAAAGCATTAGCTACAACGACCAAGTTGCTAAGGTTTCTGCTGTTGGTGCAGGTATGGCTACTAACCCAGGCGTTGCATCAATGATGTTTGAAGCTACTTATGATGCAGGTATTAATGTTAAAATGATTTCTACATCTGAAATTAAAATTACTGTTCTTGTTAGCGAAAACGACGCTGATAGAGCCGCTATTGCTATTCACGACAAGTTTATGAATGCTGGGCTTGAAAATGTTAATCACCTTTAATTAAAAAATGAATATAATATATTAAAGGAGTTAAGGGCAATCCCCTCTCCCTTAATAACTTTGTTTGGGTGTCTTTAGACACCCTTTTTAAGGCTACCTTTTGGTAGCCTTAATTTTATAGCATTTTCTTTTTTCTTAGCAAAATTATGCTTACAATGCATATAAAAAGTGTGATAAAATTAACAATCCAAAAGCCTAAGCTAGAGTTGCCCCAAGGTATGTTTAAAAGGTTCATTCCAAAGATGCCAGAAATAACTGTTGGAATGGCTAAAACAATTGTAAAAGATGTTAAAAGTTTCATTGCGTTATTTAAGTCATAGTCCATAAGAGCTGAGTATTTTGCGATTGTGTTATCTAAAACTTCAAAATAGATTTGGGTCATTTCTATTGCCTGTTTATATTCTATTAAAACATCTTCTAAAAGATCTGCATCTTCTGGATATTGTTTTATTGTGGGCTGTTTTAAAAGCCTATTTAAAACTATTTCATTGCTTTTTAAAGAAGTTTTAAAGTAGACTAAACTTTTTTCAAGGTCATAAAGTTCTGTTAGTGTTTCTTTTGTGGAAACCTTTGTTTCTATATAAGAACGCATACTATTTATTTTTATAAGATATTCCATATAAAGTTTTGCGGAATTATATAGAATTTTATATATAAGTTGAGTTCTTTTATATGTGCAAAGGTCTTTATTTGACATTATTTTTTTTGTTACAGGAGTATCTTCTAAGCAAACTGTTACTATATTTTCTCTTGAATATATTATAGAAAGTGGTATAGTAGTATATATAGACCTTTGATTTTTTAAAATTACAGTTGGTATGTCTATAAGCAAAAGAGTGTAGTTATCTTCCTTTTCAAGACGGGAAACCTCGTCAGAGTCAAGGGCTGAGCGTATGTCTTTTAAATCTATCTGAAGAGAATTAGCTACATCAAGTATTTCTTGGTTTGTAGGGGCATTTAAACTAACCCAGCTACCTTTAGTGATTTTATTTGATTTAAATGTGTAGTTTTCTGTTGTGTTTAAAATTGTTAGCATATTTTCACCACCTATAACTTATTAATATATATTTATATTTTAACTTAAAATTTGAAGTATGTAAAATGTTTTTTGTTTTTACATTTATTTTACAATAGTTTAACCTAAAGGGTCTTTAAAAATTTACTGAATTATAAGATATTTATTATTAGAACAAGGAGGAGGGTTTTTTATGAAAAAATGTGTTGCTGTTATTGAAATTGCTTCTAATGAAATTAGGCTAAAAATTGGGGAAAAAGGAAACAAGAAAGTTAAAGTTGTTGAGTCTGTAAGCAACCCGCTTTCTCTTGGAAAAGACACTTTTCATAGTGGAATTATTTCTTTTGACAGCATTGAAAAGTTGTCGGCAATTATAAATGGATATAAGTTACTTGCAAGAGATTATGGGGTTAAGGAAATATATGCTTTTGCAACAACAGCTGTTAGAGAAAGCAAAAACAGAGATTTTTTTGTTGACCAAATTAAAGTTAAAACTGGAATAGATGTAGAAGTTATTGATGGAACTGAAGAAAAAATTTATATAAACAAAATGGTTTTATCTTTTCTTAGCAAAGAAGAAATGGATTCAACTTTAATTGCTCATTTAGGCTCTGGAAATATAAGCATAACTATATTTAAAGATTGCAAGGCTATTGCAAGCCAAAACATACAGACTGGTGCTCTTAGAATATCTGAATTTTTTGACAGTTACAGGGGAAATGCTTCTAATTATTTACAGGTTATAAAAGAGTATTTAAAGCCTTTTCAAGACGGCATTGGGGATTTTGTTAAAGAAAATTTTCAAAAGTTTGTTATAACTGGAAATCAAATAGAAAGTATTTCAAGCATTTGCAAGGCAAAAAAGAAAAATGGCATTAATATAATATCAAGAGAGGATTTTTTAAAGTTATATAAAGAAGTTAGAGATGTTTCACCAGTTGAAATTGCAGAAAAATATGGAATAGAAGTTGAAAAAGCTGAAGTTATTTTGCCAGCTATTATTATATATTCTAGAATATTAAAATTTACAAATGCTAAAAGCATTTTATCGCCTATATATACTGTTGGAGATGCAATATTATATGAGATATTATTCCCTTATGAAAATGAAAAAATTAACAAGGGATACGAAGAATTTAGCATTATTTCAGCTAAAAACATTGCTAAAAAATTTGGTAGCGATGAAAATTATTTTAACGATGTTAGCAAGACGGCTTTAGAAATTTTTGACAAAATGAAAAAACATCACGGGCTTGGAGAAAGAGATAGGCTTATGTTAAATATTGCAGCAATTCTTGAAGACATTGGAAAGGCTGTAAATATTACATCTCACGACAGGTTATCATACCATATGATAAAGGGTTTAGATATAGTTGGCATTAACGACGAGGAAAAGCAAACTATTGCTTCAATTTCTTATTATCACAACGATGTTATGCCATTTGATGACAATGGGGTTTATTTAAGTATGGACTGCGAAAAAAGAGTTAGAGTGTGTAAATTAAGTGCTATTTTAAAACTGGCAAATGCAGTATATACAAGCCACAACAATAAGTTTGAGAGTGTGAATGTTAAGTGTAGTGGCAAAGAATTAATTGTTACAATATCCACATACAAAAACATTGACCTTGAAAAGTGGGCGTTTAAAAAGAGAAAACAGTTATTTGAAGATGTGTATGGAATAAAGGCAGTTTTAAACAAAAGGAGTGTAATGTGATGATAAATTTAGAGAACAAAGATTATTATTATAACAGAGAACTTAGCTGGTTAGAATTTAACATTAGAGTTCTTGAGGAGGCCATTGACAAAAGCCACCCTTTACTTGAAAGGTTTAATTTTTTAGCTATTACAGCCTCTAATATGGACGAGTTTTTTATGGTTAGAGTGGCTGGGCTTATTACCCAGCAATATCTTGGTTCAAAAAAATTAGACCCAGCTGGTATGACAGCAAGTGAGCAGGTTTTGGCTATATCAGAAAAGGTACATAGCATTGTTAAAAGGCAGTATAATTGTTTAAACAAAATGTTACTTCCTATGTTAGAAGAAAATGGAATTAAAATTTTAAAGTTTAATGAATTATCTAAAGAGCAAAAAAGCTATGTAAAAACATATTTTAACACGACTTTATATCCAATTTTAACGCCAATGGCTATTGACCAATCTAGGCCGTTTCCTTTGTTGGCTAACAAAAGTTTAAACCTTATAATAGAGTTAAAAGAAGAAAGGTTTGCAGTTGTTCAAGTTCCATCTGTTGTGCCTAGAATAGTTAAATTGCCTAGCGAAAACGGAAAAGTAGAACTTATATTTTTAGAGGAAATTGTTAAGGCATATATTGAAAAGTTATTTAACGAAAACGAAGTTTTATCTGCCTTTTGTTTTAGAATTACAAGAGATGCTGACCTTGAAATAGACGAGGAGGACAGCAGGGACTTATTATCTGAAATTGAAGATTCTATTAAACAAAGAAAATGGGGTGCACCAGTTAGGCTTGAGATAGAGAAAAACATTTGTGAAAGCTCATTTTCGTTTTTACAAAAGCAATTGGAAATAAAGGAACACGAGGTTTATTTAATTGAAGATATTATTGACCTTACAACTTTATTTAGTTTAAGGGGAATATTAGATAGACCTGACTTATGTGACGAGCCTATGCCACCTATACCTGTTATTGATTTTGAGGAAAGGGATATGTTTGATGCAATTAAAGAAAAAGATATTCTTATGCACCACCCATATCAATCTTTTGAGCCAGTTGTGAACTTTGTTAGGCAGTCTGCAAAGGACAAAAATGTTCTTGCTATTAAACAGACTCTATACAGAGTTTCTAGCAATTCGCCTATTATTAAAGCTCTTATAGAAGCGGCAGAAAATGGAAAGCAAGTTACTGTTTTAGTGGAATTAAAAGCTAGGTTTGACGAGGAAAACAACATTAACTGGGCTAAAAAATTGGAAAAGGCAGGTTGCCACGTTATATATGGTTTAGTTGGCTTAAAAACACATTGCAAATTATGTTTAGTTGTTAGGAGAGAGGAAGAAGGCATTGTTAGATATTGCCATTTAGGAACTGGAAACTACAACGACAAAACTGCAAAGTTATATACAGATTTAGGGCTTTTTACTTGCAACGAAACTATTGGAGAGGATATTAGCGCTATATTTAACTGTTTATCTGGATATGCTAAGTATCCACATTGGAACAAAATAGCTGCTGCTCCAACTGACCTTAGAGAAATGTTTATTAAAAACATTGAAAACGAAGAGAAAAATGCTAGAGAAGGAAAGGAAGCTAAAATTATTGCTAAAATGAATTCTTTAGTTGACACAGGAATTATTAAAGCCTTATACAAAGCTAGTATGGCTGGGGTGAAAATTGAGCTTATTGTTAGAGGAATTTGTTGTTTAAAAACTGGAATAGAGGATGTTAGCGAAAACATTACTGTTAGAAGCATAGTTGGCAGGTTTTTAGAGCATAGTAGAATTTATTATTTTGAAAATGGTGGAAACTACAAAATTTATTTATCTTCTGCTGACTGGATGAACAGAAACTTAGATAGCAGAGTTGAGGTTGCATTCCCTATTGAAAGCGATGAGTTAAAAAAGAAAGTTATAGACATTATAGATATTACATTAAGGGACAATTTAAAAGCTAAAATACAGCAAGAAGATGGTTCTTACAAAGCTGTTGACAAAAGAGGGGCAAGGGAAATTTTATCAAGCCAAATGGAGTTTTACAAAATAGCAAAAAGAGATTACGACAAGTTTAAAAAGGAAAGTAGCAACGACATATTTACACCTATATTAGCTGAAGAAAAATAAAATAAAAGCTGTTAGTTTTAGAGGAAAAACTCTAGCTAACAGCTTTATTTTTTTGAAAAAAATAAATTTTGCTCTTTTAATATTGTTAAAAATTTAGTATACTATAAAATAGGATATTGTATTGATTTTTATATGTTAGGGAGGAAAGAAAATGGCTGAAAAAATAATATTAATTGATGGAAACAGCTTAATGAACAGAGCTTTTTATGCAATGCCCCTACTGACAAACAAAGATGGAGAATATACAAACGGTGTATATGGCTTTTTAAATATATTTTTTAAGTTATTAGACGAGGAAAAACCTGAGTATTGTGCAGTTTGTTTTGATGTGAAAAAACCAACTTTTAGGCATTTAGAATATAAAGATTATAAGGGAACTAGAAAGGGTATGCCAGAAGAATTAGTTCCCCAAATGAGTTTAGTTAAAGAAGTTTTAAAATCTATGAATATTAAAACTTGTGAAATGGGTGGGTTTGAAGCTGACGACCTTTTAGGCACAATAGCAACAAGTGCAGACAAAGACGGAATTGTTCCTGTTATTGTAAGTGGCGACAGAGATTTATTACAGCTTGCATCTGAAACTATTAAAATTAGAATACCAAAGACTAAGGCTGGAAGCACTATTATAGAAAACTACAATGCAAAAGATGTTTTTAATTTATATGGTGTTACACCTGAGGAATTTATTGACGTTAAAGCTCTTATGGGAGATACAAGCGACAATGTGCCTGGAGTTCCATCAATTGGTGAAAAGACTGCTATAAAAATTATTCAAGAGTTTAAAAGTGTTGAAAACGCAATAGCTAACAGTGACAAAGTTAAGCCAAAAAGAGCTAGTGAAAATTTAGCACTTTATTCTCAGCAGGCATTAGATAGCAAATATCTTGTTACAATTAAAACCGATGTGCCTTTTGAAATTAACATCTCTGAGATGAAAATTGAAGATATGTTTAACCAAAATGCTTATGAAATGTTTAAAAAATATGAATTTAAGTCTATGTTAAATAGGTTTAGTGTAGGCGAGAAAAAACAGAGTGTTGAAGCAAATTATAAGCTTATTACAGACATTGAAGAGGCAAAAATTGCTATATCAGAAATTAACCCATTTAGTGATTGTGGGTATAAAATTTTTGTTGAGGAGCAAGAAATAATAGCAGTTGCGACAACTCAAAAAGAAAACAGTGCAACCATTTTTAGGCTAAAAGAAGATGTTATTTTAGATATATTTAAGGACTTTTTTGAAAGCCAGAATTCTAAAATTGCACACAATGGAAAAGTTGACTTAGTTTTGCTTAAAAAGAAGGGCATTAATTTAAGGAACATTATATTTGACACTATGCTTGGTGGATATATAATAAATTCTTCTATGGACAATTATGAATATAATGAGCTAGCAGAGGACTTTTTAGGCGAAAGTTACCCATCTGAAGAAGAAGTTCTTGGAAAGGGAAAGAGCAAGAAAAAGTTATCTAGCTTAAGTGACGAAGAATTTACAAGTTTTTGTGGAAGAATGTGTGACATAAGTTTTAGAGCCTATCCTATTATTAAAGAAAGGCTAAAAGAAAACGAGCAAGAGAATTTATATTACAACATTGAGCTACCTTTAATTAATGTGCTTGCAAATATGGAGTATGTTGGAATAGGTGTGGACAGAGAAACTTTAGAGGAGTATGGCAAAAACTTAGATGTTAAAATTGACGAGCTAACAAGCGACATATATTGGCTTGCTGGAGAGGAATTTAACATTAACTCCCCTAAACAATTAGGTTATATATTGTTTGAAAAGCTTGGTTTAAAGCACGGCAAAAAGACTAAAACTGGCTATTCAACATCAGCAGAGATACTTGAAAAGTTAAAAGACAGCGACGAAATAGTTGGGAAAGTTTTAGAATATCGTTCTTATACGAAGTTAAAGTCAACTTATGTTGATGGTTTAAAGGCTGTAATAGAAAGTGATGACAGAATACATTCTAATTTTAACCAAACCATTACAACAACTGGAAGAATAAGCTCAACAGAGCCTAACTTACAAAACATTCCTGTTAGAATTGAGCTTGGTAGGCAACTTAGAAAGGTTTTTGTTCCTAAAAAAGACTATGTATATATAGACGCTGATTATTCGCAAATTGAGCTTAGAGTTTTAGCCCATTTATCAGGTGATGAAACTCTTATAAATGCCTTTAAAGAAAACCAAGATATTCATACTATAACAGCTTCTCAAGTGTTTAATGTGCCTTTTGAGGAAGTTACTTCTTTACAAAGAAGAAATGCAAAGGCTGTGAACTTTGGAATTATTTATGGTATTGGTGCTTTTAGCCTTTCTCAAGATTTAGGAATTACTAAAAAAGAGGCCGACAGCTATATTGAAAGCTATTTTAACAAATACCCTAAAATTAAAGATTTTATTGACTCTTGTGTGGAATTTGCTAAAAACAACGGATATGGAATTACTATGTTTAACAGAAGGAGATATATACCAGAAATAAACAGTTCTAACTTTATTCAGCGTTCTTTTGGAGAAAGAGTTGCTATGAATATGCCTGTTCAGGGAACAGCAGCTGACATTATTAAAGTGGCAATGGTTAGAGTTTATGAAAGAATGAAAAAAGAGGGGTTAAAAGCCGAATTGATATTACAAGTTCACGATGAGCTTTTAATTGAAGCACACATTGACGAAGTTGAGAGAGTATCTAAGATTTTACAAGATGAAATGGAAAATGCAGTGAGTTTATTTGTGCCTTTAGTTGCTGAAGTTCATACTGGAAAAACTTGGTACGATGTGAAGTAAAGGTGAGAATATGGAAAATAGAAAAATTATATCTTATGTGGTGAATGTGGCTATTTTTGTTTTAACTCTTATTATAACTTTTTTGATTTTTAGCATAAATAAAAACAACGAGGGAATAACTTACAGCGAGTTTTTCCCAATTAGAAACTGTATGTTTGCTATTGGCGTGTTAGTTTTTACAAAATTTTATTTATGGACTGGAAATGTTATAAAAGAAAGCAAAAAATGGTTTTACGGTTATTTAGCTTCATTAGTTTTATGGGTTATATTTTTAGGATATTCTTTAGTGTTATCATATTTTGCAAATGTTAGAACTATGTTTATTGCAAGTTTTGCTTTAATGGTTATTGTTAATTATTTAGAATATGGTATGATTGAGGATAAAAAATGAAAATTATTGGTTTAACAGGAAACAGTGGTTGCGGAAAAGGGGCTGTTGCAAAAATTATGGAAGATAGAGGTTGTTTGATTTTAGATTGCGACAAAATTGCTCACGAAAATATGTTACCAAAAGGGAAAGCTTACAAGCCTATTTTAGAAAGTTTTGGAGAGAAAGTTTTAGATAGAAATGGGTTTATTAACAGGAGAGAGCTTGGCCAAATTGTGTTTAATGACAATGAAAAGTTGAAAGAGCTTAACAAAATTACTCACAAATATATTGTGGAGAAAATTAAGGAATTTATTTGTGAAAATAGTTTTGCAAAAGCAATTGTTATTGATGCACCTTTATTAATTGAGGCTGGGCTTGAGAAAATGTGTGACAGTGTTTGGATTGTATACGCAGATTTTGATATTAGAGTGGAAAGAGTTGTAAAAAGAGATTGTATTTCAAAAGAAGATGCAATTTTAAGGTTTAAAAACCAAATGAGTTTTGAAGAAATGAAAAAATATGCTAATGTTATTATTAAAAACAACAAAGGCATTAGAGAGCTTGAAGAAGCTGTTTTGAATAATATGAGGGTTGAGGAGATTATTTAATGTTTAAATTGCTTAAATTTGTTTTGACGGCAATAATTTGGTTAATAATATTTTTATTTATAGGGTATTGTGTTATATGTGTTTTATTTCCAATTAAGTATGGAGATGAAATTATTAAGTTTAGCAAAAAATATGATTTAGAGCCAGGTTTTGTTTGTGCTATTATAAACACTGAAAGTAGGTTTAAAACAGATGCACAGTCACACAAGGGGGCTATTGGGCTTATGCAACTTATGCCAGGCACAATAAACTGGGCTGTTGAAAAAATGGAATATGAAGATTTTAATTATGAAGATATTCAAAACCCAGAAGTTAACATTGAAATTGGTTGCTGGCTATTAAGTTATTTAAAAGGGCAACTAGATTCTGATGAAGAACTTATGGCAGCAGCCTATAATGCTGGAATCGGAAATGTTAGAAAATGGTTAGGAAACAAGGAATATAGCAAAGATGGAGAAAGTTTAGACAACATTCCATTTAAAGAAACTGCAGATTATGTAGAAAAAGTTATGCTATATGAAAAGGTTTATAAAATAATTTTAAGGACAGATTTATATGAAATTGCGAATAATTAGTGTATTGTTAGCTTTATGTTTAGGTATAAGTGGTTGTGGAAAAGAAAGCGAACATAGTGTTGAAGAAAAAGTTGAAACCAAAAACGAGGTTAAACAAGCTAGTGTTGGCGGGCAAATATCTTTAGCTATGCACAAGCCAGAAACATTAAACCCAATTTACAACAGAGATAAGACTGTGGACAAGGTTTTAAGGCTAGTGTATGAGCCGTTATTTGTTTTAGACAACAATATGAACATTACGCCAAATTTAGCTGAAAGTTACACAGTTGAGGGAAACAATGTTATTGTTAAACTAAAAGCTAATGTTAAATGGGACGATGGCAAAAATGTAAGTGCAGACGATTTAATATATACATTAAGGGAGCTTGAAAAGGCTGGGCTTGACACAATATACAAATATTGTGTGGAAAATTTAGGAAGCTATTCTAAAATTGATGATTTGACTGTTAAAATAAGCTATAAAAAGGGTTTAGGTTCTGTTGGATATAGCTTGTGTTTTCCTATTATTCCTAAACATTATTTTTCAGGAAAAAGTGTTGATGAAATTGGTGCTGTTGGAAATGGCTCATATAAATTTGTTGACTACAAGCTAGTGAAAGAATTAAACTTAAAGGCATCTGAAAGTGGTTTAAATGGAAGGCCATATATTAACGATGTTAAAGTTATGATTATTTCAAATGATGAAACGGCATTAAGCGCCTTAGAAGCTAGTTTAATAGACGCAATGACTATTGACATTAACAAGCTAGGCTCTTTACCAACAGATTTAAGAAACAGTGCAATAGATTACAACACAAACCAATTTGAATTTATTGGATTTAATGTTGAAAAAGATATGTTTTCAAACCTTTCTGTTAGACAAGGACTTGCACATTTAATTCCTAGAGAGGATATTATTAAAAATATATACTTAAACAAAATGACGCCATCAATTACGCCTATAAACCCTAACAACTACAACACTTCAAAAGTGGGCGAAAGTAGTTATGAATATGACAAAGGCCTTGCAAACACTTTAGTTTCTGCTGGAAATAGAGGGTTTAACAGCTTTAATTTTAGTATATTAGTAAACAAAGAAAATTTTTCTAGAATTGAAAGTGCTAGATTAATTTGTTCTGCCTTTAATGATGTAGGTATGAACACAAAAGTTGAAGCAGTTGATTTTCAAGAGTATCAAGAAAGGCTTAAAAACGGCCAATTTGATATGTATGTTGGTGGAATTGTTTTAAAAGAAAATATGGACATTATGGCCTTAGCTGGTAGCAGCGGCAATATGAACTTTGGAAAGTATAAAGATGTGAATATGGATAAATTAATTGGAGATTGTAATTCGGCTATTAGCAACGAGGGATACAAGGCTTGTTTAAACGAATTAAACAAGTATTTTAGTGTTCAGCTACCTGTGATTGGAATAGGGTTTAAGTCTGAAGTTTTAGTTACAAGTGGTAAAATTAAAGGGGAAAAAGAGCCGACAATAAACAACATTTATGGCAATATTTATAAGTGGTATATTGGTTAGGGGTGAAATTTAATGGCAGATAAGACGATGATTAAAAGATGTTTTTTAACAGGTGAATATGTATTTTATGCAACAGACAGGGCTAAAAGGCCACATAGCTTTAAAAAAAGTATACCACAAAGTACGCCTAAGGATTTTTGCCCGTTTTGTCCGCAAAACAGTTTTATGACACCAGAGCCTATATATGATGATGGTGAAATTAAAATTGTGCCAAACAAATATCCTTTTGTTAAAACAAACGAGGAAACTTACGGTGTTCACGACGTTGTTATAGACACAACTGAGCACGAGCTAAAGCTAGTGGATTTTAGCGACGAGCATATTAAAAGACTTATAACCGTTTTAAAAAACAGGTTTATTGAGTTAGAAAAAGATGAAAAAAGCAGATATGTTCAAATATTTAAAAATGAGGGTATGGAGGCTGGCGCAAGCCAGTCCCACTCTCATTGGCAAATAACTTCTTTAGAGGTTGTTCCAGTTAAAATGGAAAATGTTTTAAATGTTTTAAAGAGCTATTATGAAAAAAACAAGAAGTGTTATTTTTGTAATTTAGAATTTGAAAACAGAATTGTTGAAGAAAACGAAAGTTTTATATCTTACATACCAGCAGATGGAAAGTTTCCATATGGAATGGATATACTGCCAAAAAGGCATATATATTCAATTAAGGATTTTACTGACAGCGAGGTTAAGGAGTTTGGAAAGATACTTAGAGATTCTTTAAAAAGGCTTGTTAAATTAAGACCTAACATATCTTACAATGTGTGCATATATTCAGCTCCTAAGGATATTAAGTGTGGAGATTATTTTCACTTTTATGCTCAAATTATACCTAGAATAGGGAGAATGGCAGGTTTTGAGTTTAGCACAGGCTGTTATATTAACTCTGTTTTGCCTGAAGTTGCAGCAGAGGAGTTAAGAAGTGTTGATGTGGAGTAAAAGGTGGTGTGGAGTTTGGATAAAATTAAGGTTGGTGTATTAACTGGTGGAGTTTCTAGCGAAAGGTATATTTCTATTAAATCTTGTGAAAATGTTATCAAGCATTTAGATGAAAACAAGTATATTATAAAGAGGATTGAAATAACAGAGAGCAACGAAATTAACTGGTTAGATGAGATTATAAACAGCAATTTAGATGTTATATTTAACACATTACACGGTGGAATTGGAGAAAATGGTTCAATTCAGGGGTTATTACAATCCCTTGAAATTGAGTATGTTGGAAGCAAGGTTTTTTCAAGTGCTTTATGTATGGACAAAAAGGCTTTAAAAGAGTTATTAAGTTTTAACCACATACAAGTTGCAAAAGATGTTTTAATTAAAAAAAGCGACAAATTTGAGCTGTTTTTAGACGATATAAGGGTTATGGAGTTTCCATTAATTGTTAAGCCTAATTTAGGTGGCTCAAGTATTGGAATTGAAATTGTTGAAAACATTTGCGAGCTTGAAAATGCTGTTTATAAAATAAGAGAAAAGTATTATGACGACACTTTAGTTGAAAAATATATTAAGGGCAAGGAAATAAGCTGTTGTATGATGGAACAAGATGGCGAGGTTAAGGTTCTAGCTATTTTAGAGGCGAACAAAAAGGGTAATATTTTTGGATATGAGGACAAGTATGAAAGAGGTGTTTCCTCTGAAATTAGTTTAATGCCAGATTTTATGAAGGATATGATTAAAGATATAGCAATTAAAGCTTTTAAATGTGCTAAGTGCAAAGATTATGCTTGCATTGATATGATTGTTAGAGATGAACAGATTTATCTTTTAGAAATTAACACTTCCCCTGGCTTAACTAAAAGTAGTTTAATTCCTATGGCTTGTAAAAGTTCTGGAATTGGTTTTTCAAAGTTTTTAGACACCATTATTTATGAGCAAATATTAAGAAAAAATAGCAAAAAAAGTGTTGACATTAGTGTTTAAATTTGTTAAAATATATTCCATACGATGTGAAAAACATCGCCTTGCTCTTGCAAAAAGGCAAGGGCCAAAGACCAAAAGGAGGTGCAAGAAAAGATGAAAAAGTATGAACTTTGTGTAGTTTATTCCCCATCTTTAGATGAAGAAGCATTAAATGCAGCTAAGGAAGGCGTTAAAGCTCTTATTGAGAGATTTGGCGGTAATGTAGAAAGCGTTGACGATTGGGGTAAGAAGAGACTTGCTTACGAAATTCAGAAGGTAAACGAAGGTTTTTATAACTTTGTTACTTTCACTGCAGAGACTTCAGCTCCTGCTGAAATTGAGTCTCGTATGCGTATCAATGAAAAGGTTCTTCGTTATTTAATTGTTGCTCAAGAAGAAGCTTAATTAAAGGAGGTCGCCTATATGAACAGAGTTATATTGTTAGGAAGAATGGCGAGAGACCCTGAAATTAGGTTTACTCAAGGTGTTGAACCACTTGCAGTTTGCAGGTTTGCAGTTGCTGTGGACAGGCCTTTTTCTAGAAATAGACAAGAGGGCGAGCCAACGGCAGATTTTATTAACTGCGTTTGCTTTGGCAAAAGAGGCGAAAGCATTGGTCAATACTTTAGAAAAGGTAACAAAATAGCTGTTACTGGTAGAATGCAGGTGAGTAGCTATACTGACCAACAGGGTAACAAGAGATATTCAACAGATGTTATTGTTGAAGATTTTGAGTTTGTTGAAAGTAAGGCTGAAAGAGAGGCTAATCAAGGTGGAACAAATATGAATGCTAACAATTACAGCAACAATGTTCAGCCAACTAGCCCTATGCAGGATACATCAGCTGGCTTTGACATCAATGGCGATGTTGAGGACGACGATATACCTTGGTAATTTGTTGTTGAATTTTTAAGTAAGGAGGATTCTTAATCATGATTAATAAAAAGCGTGGTAGAAGAAAGAAGAAGGTTTGCTTATTCTGTGCTGAAAAGGCAACTTCTATTGATTATAAAGATGTAGCAAAGTTAAGAAAGTTTGTTTCTGAAAGAGGTAAAATTTTACCTAGAAGAATTACTGGCAACTGTGCTAAGCATCAGAGATTATTAACTTCTGCAGTTAAGAGAGCAAGACACGTTGCTCTTATGGCTTACGTTGCAGAGTAAGATTTAGTTAAATGAGGATTACTGGCTGGGTTGCACCTTAGGCTTATGTTTAGGTGTGATTTAGATAGTAGTCCTTTTTTTATTTGTAATATATTTAGATTCATAAAAATATAATAAATTAAATTATATTTTTATTTTAATTAAAAGGAATGTTTAAAATTTATTTAGTTATAAATATATTTTATTAATTATTTAAGGAATTTGAAAAAATTTTACTTTTATTGTAGACAAAGGTGATTATTTGTTATAAAATATATTTATATATATTAGGAGGTGTTGTATATGGATAAGGTTATTATTACAATTAACAGACAGTTTTGTAGCGGTGGTAACTATGTAGGGAAAAAACTTGCTGAAAAACTTGATATTCCTTTTTACGACAAGGAGCTTGTTAATTTAGCAGCTAAGGAAGCTGGATATGCAGAATCTGCTTTTGAAAAGGTTGATGAGGTTGCTACTAACAGTTTGTTATATTCTCTTATTATGGGTGTTCACAATTCAGCTCAAGCTGGTATGATGCCAGATAATGACAAGTTATTTAATATACAAGCTGATATTATTAGAAAGGCAGCTAATGAGGGTTCTTGTGTGGTTCTAGGCCGTTGCTCTAACTACATATTAAGAGAAGAAAAGAAGCTTGTGAGAGTGTTTTTAAAGGCTGACGAGGATTTTAAAAAGGCGAGATATGAAAAGGTTTATGGAAAGCCTGAAAAAGCCACTATTGAAGAGGTTATTGCTAAGACAGATAAGAAAAGAAGTTCTTACTACAAATTCTATACTGGCAACCGTTGGGAAGACATTGAAAACTATGATTTAGTAATTAACACATCTAAAATTGGTTTTGACAACACAGTTGATTACATTATAGACTATATAAACAAAATGAATTAAAAAAGAAGGCTATTTTAATAGCCTTCTTTTATTTTTGTGAACAATTGGATATAATATATTAAAATAGTTCATAAAATATATATTGAATATAATTTTTTAATGTTGTATAATTTAAGGGAATTTATTTTTTTGGAGGAAGAATTGATGGAATCTTTACTTAATTTTATGCTGGAAGCCTTAAATGGACTTAACAAAGACCTTACTGTTTTTATTGTATCGATGGTGCCTATTTTAGAGCTTAGAGGAGGGTTAATAGCTAGTGCTATTTTAAAAATTCCATATATTAGGGCTTTAGTTTTATGTATTGTTGGAAATATGATACCTATTCCATTTATTTTGATTTTTATTAATGAAATATTTGCTATTTTAAAGAAAGTTAAGCTAACTAAAGGCTTAGTTACTAGGATTGAGGAAAAGGCTATGGGGAAAAGTGAAAGTATTCAAAGATATGAATTTTGGGGGCTTTTATTATTTGTAGGAATTCCTTTACCAGGAACAGGCGCTTGGACAGGTGCTTTAGTGGCAGCTTTACTTAGAATTAAGCTTAAAAAAGCGGTTCCAGCCATATTTTTAGGTATATTATTAGCAAGTGCTATTATGAGTTTTATAACTTATGTAGTTCCATTTTTATTAAAATTGGCATAAATAAATTTAGTTATATAAAAAACCAGCATTAATTTAATGCTGGTTTTTATAATAGAAATTATCATCTGGTGGATTTTGGTTTGTTATTTCTTTTGTAGCTGTATAGTATGTGTTTAACATTTTATAGAGTTCATCTTCTGTTTTAAAAGTGAAACCACAGCCTGGAATTGCTGACTTGCTTGCAGAAACATTATCTATTAAAGCAAATTTATTTGCATTTTTTGCAGTTTCTTCAGCGTTTCTTCTAGCTATTGAAGCTGACGCAGAATAGTCTTTTAAGAAAAATTGTATATCTATTATGTTATTTGAGAGATAGAATTTTTCAATTAAAAGGCAGGAAGTAGGCAAATCTGCACCAAAGGAATCGTTCCAAATGTCGTAAAGGTCGATGGCACTTCTTATAGATTCATTTGCTACATAGCTTAAATATGGCTCTGGGATTATTGCAGTTGTTATTGTACCATTTTTTATTTGAGAAAGCAAATTGCTAGTTGTGTCTATTTCTAATATATTGATATTTAAGTTGTTATAGTTTGAAATAGCAGAAAGCATAGTTTTTGAAAGAGAGTCCTCTTTGCTTGTGTAAACTGTTTTATTTGCTAAATCTGAAATGTTTTGAATTGTATTGCCGTTTTCGGCTATATAGTAGTTACAGCCGTTTGTTACAGCAAGTATATAGCAATCTTTATTATTATATGCTTCATAGGCTACATCTGGTGGCAAGATAGCCACATTTACTTCGCCGTTTATAAAAGCGTTTTTAAGTTCTTCATTTGTATTAAAAATAACGGGGGAATAGTTTTCATAAGATGAATTATCCTCACTATTTTTAAAAAGAGATGTTGCACCTAAAGCAGAAGCACTGTTTTTAATTATGCCTATTTCAATATTTAATTTTTCTTTATCTGAAGGCGCTATATCATCATTAACTATTGGAGTTTCACCAGTTATAGCTATATTAGGGTTTATTTCATCTTGCTTTGGTTTATTACAGCCAACAGCAAAAAGTGATAATACAGCAAGAGAATAAGTCAAAATGAATTTTTTATTTACAAACATATTAATCCTCCCACTTGCCATATATAAAATGGCTTACTACTTCTATTTTAATATTTGTAAGAGGGTTTGTCAATAGCAAAGTATTATATTGGGCTAGGTTACTTTTTTAATTGGCTAAAAACTTGATTTATTTCGTTTGTGTTTTCACCAATAGCCAAAATTACACAATCTCCTATGGTTTTAAGGAGATGTTTATCTATTTTATCTGATTGTTCTTTATTGTCTTGCCAAGCTATTATTTGTGAGTTTAAAACAGCTGAAAATGATTTTTCAACATTACCTACTTCATCAATATTAGTTGCTCTTGCAATTAAAACCAAATCTGGCGATGTTGAGTTTGTGTAGTAGGCGTAGCCTTCTGATATAGAATTAGGGTTAAGACCAAAAGTTGAAGCGTTTTTTATGTCTTTTAAATCTAGGGTAGATGTATTTTCAAACTCTGCTATTGTTTTTATTTCTGACAAAACATTGTTTATAGGCGTGTTTTTAGCTTCAAGTTTTGTGCAAGCTGTTAAAAGAACCAAGCTAATTATAAATATTAATTTTTTCATTTAATCACCTCAAAAATTATTCTTACCAATATTTTTAATAATATTATAACTTGGCTGTAATTTTTTCTTTAAAGTTATGTTGTATAATTTAATTGTAATAAAGAAAAAGAGAGGTAAAGTGTATGGGAGAAAAAGTTAAGGTATATTCGTTTAACAATGTAGAATCTATGGTTAAGTCGGTTAAAAGCAACTCAGAAATTATAAGCAATATGCTTAGTTGCACAAAAAGCAACGGGGAAGAAATTAATTGCAGAATGAAAGAGTATGCAAAAAGCAAGAAAAATTTAGTTGACGAGCAAATTGAGTTATTTAGAGATTATATAGATGCGAAAAGTGAAATGGAAACAACTTTAGTTGAGTTTAATGAAAAGTTTGAAAAGACTTCTTTTGAACATCAACTTTGTATTGAATTTAACAGTATAGAAAACGATTATAGCAAGTTACATAAGTTATTTTCAGAAATAAATGAAATTCAAGTTAGACTTATGGAAATGCTATGTAAAATTATTAATAAATCAAATGTTTTATTATGTAGCTTATGATTTTAATAATATTATAATTTTGACTTAATTTTTTTGTTAAAATTATATGTTAATATTATATTGTAGTAAAGATAAAGTTCTTTATTCATTGAGCAGAAATTCTGAAAGAGTTTGATTCCTTCTTTTTATAAATTTGACTTATATTTGTCAAAATAAAAAAAAGTAGCAAGGTTTAACCTTGCTACTTTTTTTTGAAGCATTTAAATTGATTAAACTTAATAATATTATAATATTGATGTAATTGTTTTTTTAGAAATATATGGTAATATATTATTAATTAAAAGGTAATAATAAAATGTTTAAATTAGTATAATATAATAATAGCTTTGGGAGTTGTTATTATGAAATTAAGCAGAAACAAATTATTAGTCCTTTTATATGTATGTATTATATTTATAGGTGTTTGCAAGTCTTATTATGACGAAAACATTGCTGTTGCTGTTATGCCAGTTGATAAAAAGTGTATTGTAATTGACGCTGGACACGGTGGCTTTGACCCTGGAAAGGTTGCTTCAGGGACAGATGAAAAAAACATTAACCTCTCTATTGCAAACAAATTATATGGTTTTTTAGAGCAAGGTGGAGCTATTGTTAAAACAACAAGAATAAATGACGACGCTTTATCAAACAATAAAAGAGAGGACTTGAAAAAGAGAGCAGAAATAGCTAACACTTCAAAGGCTGACTTATTTGTTAGTATACATCAAAATTCTTTTCCTAAAGGAGATGTTAAAGGGGCTCAAGTTTTTTATTACAAAGAGTCTGAAAAGGGCAAAGAGTTGGCAAACAAAATTCAAAAAAGGCTTAAAGAAGTTGTTGACATTGAAAACGACAGGGTTTCAAAGGCAAATGAAAGTTATTATGTTTTAAAGCAAATTGAAATTCCAAGTGTTATTGTTGAATGTGGTTTTTTAAGCAACCATATTGAAAGAGAAAAGTTATTAAGTGATGAATATCAAGAAAAAATTGCGTGGGCAATTTATATGGGTATTTTAGATTATTTTGGAGAAAGTGTGGCATAAAATTCCCAATCTGCCAATGGCAGTTGTTTATATAAATTCCTTCTTATATGTATTTTCTGAAAAAGTGTGGGTTTTTCCACACTTTTTTGGTGTTGAAAATAAAACTTGACATTTTTTGAGGTATGTGGTAGAATGTTGTCTATAAGTTATTTGCCCAGATAGCTCAGTCGGTAGAGCAGAGGACTGAAAATCCTCGTGTCGGCGGTTCGATTCCGTCTCTGGGCATATTTTTTTTAGGAGTAGATTTTTCTACTCCTATTTTTTTATTTAAATTGTTTTTTTGTGTATGTTTTTGATTTTAAAAAATGTTGACGGAAAGTTGAATGTGTGATAAGCTAAATTTAGAAAGGCTTTTATTAAGTGGAGGATTTATGTTAGAGATTGGACTTAAAAACGAGGTAAGTGAGGTAGTTACAAAGGAAAAAACTGCTATTTATTTAGGCAGTGGAGAGCTTGAAGTTTATGGAACTCCTGCTATGATAGCTTTAATGGAAAAGGCTTCATATACTTGTGTTTTGAATTATTTAGAAGATGGATTTGGTAGCGTTGGAACAAGTATGAATGTTAAGCATTTATCTAGCACTCCTGTTGGAATGGAGGTTAAAGCTAGATGTGAGTTAATTGAAATTGAGGGAAGAAAGCTTGTTTTTAAAGTTGAAGCTTATGACAAAGTTGGGAAAATTGGAGAGGGCGTTCACGAAAGATTTGTTGTTGAAAATTTAAAATTTCAAGAAAAAACAAACAACAAAAAATAAATTTTATATTTAGGAGGAAAGGTATGTATAATTTTAATTATTATACGCCAACTAAAGTGGTATTTGGCAAGGGTGTTGAAAGCGAAGTTGGAAATTTAGTTAGGGAAAATAATTGCAAAAAGGTTTTGATTCACTACGGTAGTGGAAGTGTTATTAAAACAGGGCTTTTGGAAAAAATTTGCAAGTCATTAGACGAAGCCAATGTTAATTATATAACTCTTGGTGGAGTTGTGCCTAACCCAAGATTATCTTTAGTTTACGAGGGAATTGAATTATGCAAAAAGTATAGTGTGGATTTTATTTTAGCTGTTGGTGGCGGAAGTGTTATTGACTCTGCCAAAGCTATTGGATATGGTGTTACAAACGAAGGAGATGTGTGGGATTTTTATGAGAAAAAAAGGCAGGCAACTGCTTGTTTGCCAATAGGTGTTGTTTTAACTATTGCGGCAGCTGGTTCTGAAATGAGCCAATCTTCTGTTATTACAAAAGAAGAAGGGCTTATTAAAAGAGGATATAGTAGCAACTATTCAAGGCCTAAATTTGCCATTATGAACCCTGAAATTACTATGTCTTTACCTAAGTATCAAACATCTTGCGGGTGTGTTGACATTATGATGCACACTATGGAAAGATATTTAAATTACGGCGAAACAATGGAAATTACAGACAGAATGAGTGAAGAACTTTTAAAAGATGTTATGTTAAATGCTAGAATACTTTTAAACGAACCTAAAAACTATAATGCTAGGGCTGAAGTTATGTGGGCTGGAAGTTTATCTCACAACGGTTTAATGTCTTGTGGAAACGACGGCGGCGACTGGGCAACTCACCAAATTGAGCACGAGCTTGGTGGAATGTATGATGTTGCTCACGGTGCAGGTTTAGCTGCTGTTTGGGGAAGTTGGGCTAGGTATGTTATGGACGAAAGGCTTGACAGGTTTGCTAAATTTGCTGTTAATGTAATGGATATTAAGCATAGAGGAGATTTAAGAGAAACAGCTATTGCTGGAATTGAGGCAATGGAAAGGTTTTATAGAGAAATTGAGATGCCAATTAGTTTAAAAGAGCTTGGCTTAGATGTTAGCGACGAAGAAATGAGAGAGCTTGCAACAAAGTGTTGTTTTGGTGGCAAAAGAACAGTTGGCGTAGTTAAAAAGCTTGGAATTGAAGATGTTTATAACATTTACAAGATGGCAAAATAAAAAGTTAAAGGCTGTTAATTTTATTAACAGCCTTTTTTATTACCTATATTCAGTTTTTACAAATTTTTCAAGGACATCAAGGCTTCTTAGAACCTTTTCTTTTGAAATGCAATATGCCATTCTAAAATAGCCAGGGCACCCAAAATTATCACTTGGGACTAAGATTAAGTCGTATTTTTTTGCTTTCATACAAAATGCGTTTGCATCTTCTTCTAGTGCTTTTGGGAAAATATAAAATGTTCCATTTGGTTTTACAACTTCAAAGCCAAGTTCTAGAAGTTTATTATAAATTAGGTTCATATTTTCCTCATAAACAGAGAGGTCGCTTGTTTTATATAAAACTTCTTTTATTGCTAATTGAATTAAAGAGGCTGGGCAGTTATGGCCTATTCCTCTACTTATTTGGCCAAAAATTGTTGTTAAAATTTCAGAGTCTGTACACCTTGGGTTTACAGCAACATAACCTATTCTTTCACCAGGTAGGCTTAAACTTTTTGAAAAAGAGTAGCAAGAAAGAGTGTTATTATAAAACTTACTAATATAAGGTGAGTCTGCGTTTTTAAACAAAATTTCTCTATAAGGTTCATCGCTTATAAGGAAGATGTCGTGGTTATATTCTTTTTGCTTTTTTTCAAGAATTTCTGCTAGTTTTTTAATAGTTTTAGTTGAATAGACTATGCCTGATGGGTTATTTGGTGTGTTTATTAAAACAGCAGTTACATTTTTATTTAGCATATTTTCAAAAGCCTCAAAATTTATTTGAAAATCTTTTGTGTTTGCTGGAACTATTTTTAAAACTGCCCCTGTTTGATTTACATATTGATGGTATTCAGGGAAGAAAGGTGCAAAAGTTAAAACTTCGTCATTTGGCTTTGTTACAGCTCTTAATGCGTGAGCTAAAGCACCAGCAGCACCAGAAGTCATAAAAATATGTTTTGTTTGATAGTCCATATTAAATCTTTCATTTAAGCTTTTAGCAACTGCTTCTCTAACGCTTGTTATGCCAAGAGATGGGCTATAACCGTGGACATAAGTTGAGTCATTATTTGACACAATGTTAATTATTGCTTCGTTAAATTCTTTAGCACAAGGCACACTAGGGTTTCCTAAGCTATAATCAAACACGTTTTCATAGCCAATTTCTTTACCTCTTTTAGTTGCATACTCGCTTAACTCTCTTATTATTGATTTGCCCTTTAGCAATTTTTTATATTCTTGATTTATCATATTATAGCTCCTTTTTGAAATTTACAATGTTTATTGGTTTTTGATTATTTTCTATTCTTTCTATGTTTTTAAATATAGTTTCATAGCCTCTTTTAAAGCTAGAAGATGTTATTCCTGCTATATGTGGGGAAAGTATAATTTTATCTAAAAGTTCTTTATTTTCTTTTAAAATTGGGTTCTCTAAAGTTATAGGCTCGTTTTTTAATGTGTCAATTCCTGCTTTAGAAATTTTATTTGTTTTTAAGGCTTCTATTAATGCCATTTCATCAACTAATTCTCCCCTTGATGTATTTATGAAATAGGAATTAGGTTTCATTTTATTAAAAAAGTCTTTATTTGCTAAATTTTTAGTTTCATCAGTTACAGCAATATTAAGGCTTATTATATCGCTATTTTTAAGAAGTTCATCTAAAGGAAGGTAATTGACATTATAAAGAGATTCAACTTCTTTACTTGCTCTTGTTCTATTGTAGTAGTATGTAGTTGCGTTAAAAGCTTTTAAAAGTTTTGCAAGGCTTTTTGCAATGTCACCAAAGCCTATTAGCCCTATTTTTAGGTCTGAAAGCTCTAAAAGATTGCCGTTTTTCATATATTTTTCTTTTTGTTCAATTTGTTTGCCTTGTTTAACCAAAAAGTCGTTTTTTACTGTGTCTTTTATTAACGTGAGCATTAGCATAATTATATGCTCTGCAACAGCTGACGAGTTCATACCTTTACAATTGCAGACATAAACATTTTGTTTATCAGCTTGATTTAAGTCAAAAAAGTTGTAGCCTACACCCTCTGAGTGAAGTAGTTTTAAGTTTTTGAATTTTTTAAGAAAATCCCCTGAAATTTGAGATATAGCATCAGCTATTATAAACTCAATTTCATCAAGGCTTGACTTTATAGCGGAAATATCATTGGCATTTGATATTTCCAAGAAATTGTAGTTTTTTTCTTTAGCAAAATCAGGAATGTATTTTGAGATGTTTCCTTTTTTGCCAATGTGTAAAATTTTCATAAAATATGCCCCCTTTTTATTAATTTAATAATATCACAAATGTATTTATTTAGCAAAGGTTTAAATAGTTTTTTTAGTAAAATATATTTATGTTTTGTTTATTTTGACTAGATATGTATTAAAAGGAAATAATAAATTTGGTAAGTGATTTATCTTGATAAATAGAGTATTAAATGATAAAATAAAATAATGCGAAAGTGTTTAATTTTTTGTAAATTAAAGAAGAAAGAGTGGAATTTTAAATGATTCAAACAAGAGATGATATTAGAAATATTGCTATTATTGCACACGTAGACCACGGTAAAACTACTTTAGTAGACGAGCTTTTAAAGCAAAGTGGTACTTTTAGAACTAACCAAGTTGTTAGAGAAAGAGTAATGGATAGTGGTGATATTGAAAGAGAAAGAGGCATTACTATACTTTCAAAAAACACTGCTGTTTATTATGAGCATACTAAAATTAATATTGTAGATACACCTGGACACGCTGACTTTGGTGGCGAGGTAGAGCGTGTATTAAAGATGGTTAATGGTGTTGTTCTTGTTGTAGATGCTTATGAGGGTGCTATGCCACAGACTAAGTTTGTTCTTAGAAACGCTTTAGCTCTTGGGCTTCCTGTTGTTGTTTGTGTGAACAAAATTGACAGACCAGAAGCTAGACCTGACGAAGTTGTTGACGAGATTTTAGAGTTATTTATGGAATTAGACGCAACTGACGAACAGCTTGACTCACCTTTTGTGTTTGCTTCTGCTAAACTTGGAAAGGCAGCTTTAACTCCTGAAGAAGCTCTTGAAGCAACAGATATGAAGCCTTTATTTGACACTATTATTGAGCATATTCCAGCTCCAGAGGGAGACCCTGAGGCTAATTTACAAATGCTTGTTACTACTATTGATTTTAACGAGTATGTTGGAAAAATTGGTATTGGTAAAATTGAGCAGGGTACTGTTAAAGTTAATGACGAAGTTTGTATTTTAAACTATCACGAGCCAGATAAGAAAGTTAAAATTAGAGTAACTAAGTTATATGAATATGAAGGGCTTGAGAGAGTTGAGGTTAAAGAAAGCACTGTTGGTTCTATTGTTGCTGTTTCTGGTATGCCAGATATACACATTGGCGACACTATTGCAGGTATGGACAACCCTATTGCTTTAGAAGTTAGCCAAATTTCTGAGCCTACTTTATCTATGACTTTCCACGTAAATGATTCTCCTTTTGCTGGACAAGAGGGTAAGTACGTTACAAGCAGACATTTAAGAGATAGACTTATGAAAGAGTTAAACACAGATGTGTCTTTAAGAGTTGAAGACACAGACGTTGCTGAGGCTTTCAAAGTTAGTGGTAGAGGTGAGCTTCATTTATCTATTCTTATTGAAACAATGAGAAGAGAAGGCTATGAGTTCCAAGTTTCAAGACCTGAAGTTTTATACAAAACTGATGAAGATGGCAAGAAGATTGAGCCTATGGAGCTTGTTACAATTGATGTGCCAGAGGAATTTGTTGGC
This sequence comes from uncultured Clostridia bacterium, assembly GCA_944384235.1. GTDB lineage: Bacteria > Bacillota > Clostridia > Lachnospirales > CAG-274 > Gallispira. The sequence continues at coordinate 81,731 of CALWSP010000006.1, read as the reverse complement.
GCTGTTATTGAAAAGCTTGGCACTAGAAAGGGCGAAATGGTAAATATGGCTCCAGGGCAAGGTGGATACACTAGATTGGAATTTAACATTCCTGCTAGAGGGCTTATTGGTTACAGAAACGAATTTCTTACAGACACTAGAGGTAACGGCATAATGAACAGCCAATTTAACGGATATGAGCTTTTTAAAGGCGATATTCCATCTAGAAGCCAAGGTTCTTTAGTTGCTAGCGAAACTGGCGATGCAGTTGCTTATGGTCTTTACAATGCACAAGAAAGAGGCGACTTATTTATTGGTGCTGGCACTAAGGTTTATATGGGTATGGTTGTTGGTAGAAACTCAAGAAGTGAGGATATGCCTATTAATGTTTGTAAGAAAAAGCAGCTTACTAACACAAGAGCGTCTGGCTCTGACGACGCTTTAAAGCTTACTCCTCACATTGTTATGAGCCTTGAACAGTGTATTGACTTTATTTCTGATGATGAGCTTGTAGAGGTTACACCAGAGTCTTTAAGACTTAGAAAGAAGATTTTAGACCCTGTTGAAAGAAGAAAAGCTAACAGAAACAAATAGTGTAGTTATAGTTTAAGTTTTGTTATTTCAGTGATAAATTTAAGTATAGAAAAAGGCTTTTGTTCTTTTTCTATACTTTTTTATAGGTGAAAAAATGGGTGAAAATAAAAACAAGGATTTATTTGGCGGTTCGTTTGTGAAAATGGCTGCAATTTTAGCAGCAGCAGGCTTAATTGTTAGGTTTATTGGCTTTTTATATAGGTTGCCTTTAACTAATATGATTGGTGACGAGGGAAATGGTATATATGCAGCGGGATATAACATTTACAACTTCTTTTTAATTATGAGTTCGGCTGGTTTACCTGTTGCAATATCCAAAATGGTGTCTAAAAGAATTGCCTTTGAAGAGTATAAAAATGTTAAAAAAGTTTTTACTACTTCAATGATAGCAACTGGTGTTTTAAGTTTTATTTGTGCTATATTAATGGTTTTAATTGCTAATGGAATTAGTTTTATGTGGCACAGTAAATGGAGTTTTTTAGAAGACAGTTATAAATACAAGTTTTGGTATGACAGTATATGGTGTTTATATACTTTAGCTCCAACTATATTCATTGTTAGTATTATGGCTGTTTTTAGAGGATTTTTTCAAGGCTTTAACACAACTGTTCCAACTGCTTTATCTCAACTTATAGAGCAAATATTTAACGCTATTTTTAGTGTTTATTTAGCTTATGTTTTAGTTAAATTTGGTGTTGAGTTTGGTGCGGCAGGTGGAACTGCTGGAACTGGTATAGGTGCTGTTTCAGGCCTTATAGTTTTATTTATTTTCTATATTAAGTCTAGAAAAAGTAGGAAAGAAATATTTTCTTTAGACAAGGGAAATTACAAAATTGAAAGTAGAAAAAGCATAGTTATTGAGCTTTTTAAAATTGCTATTCCTATGATTACTGGCACTGCAATTTTTAGTATGACAAACTTTGTTGATATGGTTATGGTGAACAGCAGGCTTGCAGCAGCGGGGTTTAATTCAGAGGCTATTCAAAGTTTATATGGCCAGTTAAATGGAAAATATGTTACCCTTACAACAATGCCTGTTTCTATTTCAACAGCTATTGCCACAGCTGTTATACCAAGTATAACTGTTAGTATGGCAAAAAAAGATATGGCAGTTGTTAAGTCTAAAGTGGACACAGCGCTAAGAGTTACTATGTTAATTTCTATTCCAGCGGCAGCTGGGCTTGGCGCTTTAGGAAGCCAAATTTTAAAAATGTTATTTCCTAACTATTCTGATGGTGGAGTGCTTATTAGCGTTGGTTCTTTTAGTGTTATATTTTTAGCTTTAAGCCAAATTTCAACAGGTGTTTTACAGGGAATTGGAAAGGTGAAAACTCCTGCTTACAACGCTTTATGGGGTGCTTTAACTAAAATTCCTGTAAACTATGTTCTTATTGCTATACCTCAAATTAATGTAGTTGGTGCAGTAATTAGCACAACTGTTTGTTATATTGTTTGTAGTATATTAAACTTTAGAGCTTTAATTAGAGCGACAAACACAAAGCCAGATTATGTAGGTATGCTTATTAAGCCTAGTATATCAGCTATTTTTATGAGTATAGCAGCAATTGCTGCATATTATGGAATTATGTATATTATTCCTAGCAACACATTTGCAACTATTATGGCAATTTTATTTGCTATGGTTGTTTATTTTGTTGTTATGGCTTTAATTAAGGGCTTTAGGGAAGAAGATTTAAAGATGATACCTGCTGGAAACAAGTTAATTAATGTTTTAAGAAAATTTAACAGGATATAAATAAAAACCCCTTTACATTTGTAAAGGGGTTTTTATTTATTAACCTATTAAGTTTTTAATGTCTTCTTCTACTGTGGATATTCCACCAATTCCAAAGTTATCAACTAAAACTTTAGCAACATTTGGGGATAAAAAGCCTGGAAGTGTTGGACCTAAGTGGATATTTTTAACACCTAAGTGGAGTAAAGCAAGTAAAACAATTACTGCCTTTTGCTCATACCAAGCAATGTTATAAACAATTGGCAACTCGTTAATGTCATTAAGGCCAAATACTTCTTTAAGTTTTAAAGCAATTAAAGCAAGGGAGTAAGAGTCATTACATTGGCCTGCATCTAAAACTCTTGGAATTCCGCCAATATCGCCTAAGTCAAGTTTATTATATTTATATTTTGCACAACCTGCTGTTAAAATTACTGTGTCGTTTGGAAGAGCTTTAGCAAAGTCTGTGTAGTAGTTTCTAGCTTTACTTCTACCATCACAACCAGCCATAACAACAAATTTCTTAATTGCACCAGATTTAACTGCATCTACAACCTTATCTGCTAAGGCTAAAACTTGGTTATGTGCAAAGCCACCGATTATTTCGCCAGTTTCAATTTCTGTTGGTGGGTTTGATGTTTTTGCAAGATTGATTATTTCACTAAAGTCTTTATAACCATTTTCATCAGCAGAAATATATTTACAGCCTTCAAAACCTACTGCACCAGTAGTGAAGATACGGTCTTTATAGCTTTCAAGAGGTGGAACAAGGCAGTTTGTTGTTAAAAGAATTGGACCATTAAAGGACTCAAATTCTTCTTTTTGTTTCCACCAAGCGTTACCATAGTTACCAACAAGGTGAGTATATTTCTTTAATTCTGGATAGTAGTGAGCTGGGAGCATTTCAGAGTGAGTGTAAATGTCGATTCCACTATCTTTTGTTTGTTCTAAAAGCATTTCAAGGTCGTGAAGGTCGTGGCCTGAAACTAAAATGCCAGGTCTATTGCCTACACCAATATTAACTTTTGAAATTTCTGGGTTACCAAAGCTTGATGTATTTGCTGTGTCAAGCAAAGCCATTGTGTTTACACCAAACTTACCTGTTTCAAGGGCTAAAGCCACTAACTCATCAGCAGTTGCATTTTCGTCAGTTATTTTTGCAAGGCTTTCTTGTAAAAACTTATCGATGTTTTCATCGTAGTAGTTTAAAGCTGCTGCGTGGTGAAGATATGCAGCCATACCTTTAAGGCCGTATGTGATAAGTTCTTTTAAAGAGCGAATATCTTCGTTTTCAGTTGCTAAAACGCCAATTTTATCTTCGTTCATACCTTCGTGCCACTTAGCTTCATCGCCTAAAGAAGAAGTGTCATCTAAAGAAGAAAGAAGTTCATCTCTTAAAGCAATTGTTTTTGTAATATAATTTTTAATATCTGTATTATCAAAGTTTGCGTTTGTAATTGTTACAAAAAGGTTTTCAATTACAAGGTAGTTTACATCTTTTTTTATTTCTTTATTTTCTTTTCTAAGAGCAGTTGTGACTTGAGCCAAGCCTTTTGTTACATAAATTAATTTGTCTTGCAAGAAAGCTGTGTCAGGTTTTTTTCCACAAACACCAACTTGTGTACAGCCTTTGCAAGCAGCAGTTTCTTGACATTGATAGCAAAACATTTTGTTTTCCATATTTATTCCTCCTAAATTACTTTTTATATTAAAATTAATTATTTGCGTCATTTACAAAGATAATATAACACAAGTAATTTTAGAAGTCTGTTGTATTTGCAACAAATTTTAAAATTATTCATTTATAATTCTTAAATAAATATGACCATATTTTTTGATTTTAAAAGCACCCATACCAGATATTGACTTCATATCTTCAAGGGTTTTAGGCCTTTTAACACTCATATTTAAAAGAACAGAGTCGTTTAAGACGGCGTAAGTTGGAATTCTTTCGTGTTTTGCAATTTCTCTTGTTATTGCTTTTAGTTTATTAAACAATTCTTTATTATTATTAAACTGTTTTACATCTTGAGTTATTTCCCCAAGGCAATTTCCACAACTTGAGCAAGTAGAGGTTGATTTTTCGCCAAAGTATTTTAAAATGTATTCTCGTAGACATCTATTTGTTAAGCAGTAGGAACGAATTCTATCTAGTTTATACATTTCTTTAGCTATTATATCGTCTTTTTCTTCTTCTGTTAAATCTTCATTATCTTTAACTAGATTAATTAAAAATTTATTTGTTGTATAGTCTTGATAGTTATATAAGAGGATACATTCTGATTTTTCGCCATCTCTACCAGCTCTGCCAGCTTCTTGGTAGTAGCCTTCCATACTAAGAGGCATATTATAGTGGACAACAACTCTAACATCGGGTTTGTCTATTCCCATACCAAAGGCATTTGTGGCAATCATAATGTTACAATCGCCTTGAATGAATTTTTCTTGGTTTACATTTCTTTCACTATCTTCAAGACCTGCGTGATATTTTGTTGCTTTATATTTTTTGAAAAGCAAAATATCTGTTAATTCATCTACATTTTTTCTTGAGTTACAATATATTATTATACTGCTATTTTGGTTTTGGTTTAAAATTTTGAAAAGTTCAAACTTTTTATCTTTATTTCTTAAAACTGAAAAATATAGATTTTCTCTATTATAGCCAGTTGTTAAGGTGAAGGGGTTATTTAGGGAAAGAGAAGATATTATATCTTTTTTTACTTTATCAGTTGCAGTGGCTGTGAAAGCACCAATTATTGGGCGTTTTGGAAGCTGGTTTATAAAGTCTATTATGTTTAAATAGCTTGGCCTAAAATCGTGCCCCCATTGAGAAATGCAATGAGCTTCATCAATTGCCACAATTGAAATGTTTACGCTTTTTGCAAAGTTTAAAAATGTTTCTGTATTTAACCTTTCTGGGGCTACATATATTATTTTATAGGTATATTTTTTTGCTAAATTAATAGCTTTATAGTAGTTTGAGGGGGAGAGTAGAGAGTTAAAATATGCTGCTTTTACGCCGTATTGTCTTAAGGTTCTAACTTGGTCTACCATAAGGGAGATTAGGGGAGAAACAACGATTGTAATTCCATCTAGTTTAAGGGCAGGGACTTGATAGCAAATTGATTTTCCTGCGCCTGTTGGCATTACAGCAAGCACATCTTTTCCAGATATTAGATTTGAAACTATTTGTTCTTGACCTTTTCTAAAACTTTTGTAACCAAAGACTTGTTCTAATATATTTAGCATATTTTACCTCTATAAATTATTGATTTATAGTTTAATTATATAATGTTTTAGGAAAAAGTCAAATGATTTTAAAGACAACAAAAGGTAGCGTGGAGATTGCTACCTTTTGTTTGGAGAGTTGTATATGAATAATAGAGTTTGGCAAATTTAATATAAACTAAAAGTTTATTAAGGGTTTCCCCTGTTGATAAATTTATTATACAATATATTAATAAAAAAGTAAAGAAAAATTAAGGAATTTATTTGTAAACTTTTTGTGAACAAATATTTTTTTAAACAATTATTAAATATATTGAATTTTAAGAAAAAAGTGATATAATAAAATTTCATAGTGGAGGTGTAGTTATGAGATGTATTAGCTGTATGAAAGAAATAAATTCTGAAATTTGCCCTTTTTGCAACAAAAAGCAAGTTATGGAAACAGTTGAAAAAAGGCATTTAGCTCCTAGAACTATTTTATTTAATAGATATGAACTTGGTTGTGTTTTAGAGGCAAATAGCATTTTTGTTACTTACAATGCTTTTGATGAAGAAAAAAACGAGAAAGTTTTTATTGATGAATTTCTTCCTATTTCAATTTGTAAAAGAGAGAAAAACAAGCTAGAAGTTGTATTTGAAGAACATAACAAAAACAAGTATTTATCTGGTTTAAATGCTTTTATTGACGAGTGTAGTGACCTTTTAGAAATAGAACATACAGATATTATAGCTGGGTTTGAAGAAAACAACACTTTTTATGTTGTTAGGAGAGTTGTTGAAGGCGTTTCTTTTGCTGAAATTATTGACGGGGATTATGACATTAACGAAAGTTATGTTAAAAAGTTAATTTCATCTACTTTAAAAGCTTTAGAGCCTATTCACAACTTGGGAATTATTCACGGAAACCTTACTCCAGAAACTATATTTATTGACAGCAGAAACAACAAAATTGTTTTTACTTCTTTTAGTTTTTGTGGGTATATGTCAAGAATTATACCAGTTTATACAAACGAAGGGTACTCCCCTTTAGAGCAGTACAAAAGAGGGGAAAAGCTAACTACAAAAGTTGATATATATTCTTTAGGTGCTATTTTTTATGAAATGACAACAAACATTATTCCTATTACAGCAGTGGCTAGAAGCGAAAACGACACTTTAAGAGATTTTAGATATGTAGATATTAGCAAAAACATTGGCGATGCTATTATGAAAGCTTTAGCTATTGACGAAAAAAACAGGACAAGTAGCGTTAAAGAATTTTACGAGGAAATTAATTTAAAAGTTAAAGAAAGCCCTAAGAAAAAAAGTATTAGCAAAGAAGATGTTCAAAAAGGAAAAAATAAGGATTTCTGGTTTTATGCTTTTATATATGGGGTTATAGCTATTGTTGTTATAAGTGTTGTGGTTGTGGCTGTGGAATTTTTGTTTGCTAAAAAAGATGTTGACGATAAGAAAAAAATTGAAGAAGAAATTTCAACTGAGGCTATACCAGATACAAACAAGAGTATATTTGAAATTTTTGGGACTGAAGAAGAAACAGAAACAACATCTGAAGAAGAAACAGAAAGCATACCTAAAGATGATGTGGAGTCTGGCTCAGGTATACTTTCAATTATTAGATAAGTTGTTTAAAGCCTATTATTATAATGATAACGCCTGATATAATGGCAATGTATTTGCCTTTTATATTAGGCTTTATTTTTTTGCCTAAAATATTTCCTAAGATTAAAAAGACAAACTGCATAAGCATAATAACAAAAGGGAAAAAGTATCCTAAATATGCTGTTCCAGTTACAACTGCAAAGGAATCTATTGAAAGAGCTAGAGAGATTGCTATTGCCTCTGGAACTTCAATTACACCATTATTATTTATATCTGTTGTTTTAGGATTGTCAAGCATAGTTTTTATTGAATTTTTGTTTTTAGTATCACTTGCTAAAAAAATGCCTATTCCTATTAAAAGTATGCCACCAAAAATTTTTGCACTTGGTAAAATTGTATAAAGCATATCTCCAAGTTCAACAGCTCCTAAAACTATTACTAAGCCTGTTATTGTCATTGAAAAAAGAGAGCGTTTAGGGAGCTTTATATTATTTATTCCAAGGCTTATTCCAAAAAAGAGAGCGTCTATTGAAAGTATTATTGACAATGTAATAATTTCTAACATTTTACCACCTCTATTAAGAATATGATTAGGTTATAGTTTTGTGCTTGTACGCATATATTTGAATATGACATTTTACAAGGAGGTAAAATATGAGATACTACAACGAGGATATAAGACAGGTTATTAAAGAGTTAAAAACAAGTATTAACAACGGGCTGGATTATAATGTAGCTACAGAAAGGCTTAAAAGAGATGGAAAAAATGTTTTGGAAACTGAAAAAAGAAAGCCAATTATTTTAAGGTTTCTATCGCAGTTTAAAGATTTTATGGTTATTATTTTAATTGCTGCTTCAATTATTAGTGCATTGGCAGAGATATATTCTGGTGGCAACGATTTTATAGACAGCATTGTTATTGGTGTGATTGTTATTTTTAACGGCATAATTGGAACTATACAAGAGTTTAGAGCAGACAATGCAATTGATGCTTTAAAAAAAATGTCTATGCCAAAGGCAAAAGTTATTAGAGGCGGGGAAGAAATTGAAATAGATGCAGAAAACCTTGTTAAAGGGGATATTATAGTTTTAGAATCGGGAGATATTATTCCAGCTGATTGCAGAATTATTGAGGCTATGAGCCTTAAAACAGACGAATCTCTTTTGACTGGAGAAGTTGTGGGCGTTGAAAAAAGCGAGGCCACTTTAAAAGGGGAAGTGGCTTTAGCAGAGAGAAAAAATATGATATATATGGGTTCAAGCGTTGTTCAGGGAAGATGCAAAGCTGTTGTTACAGAAACTGGAAAAGAAAGTGAAATGGGAAAAATTTCTGCAATGCTTAAAGTTAAAGAAGAACTAACTCCTTTACAAAAAAAGTTAGACAAGCTTGGAAGAAATTTAGGAATTGGAGCAATTTTTATTTGTATAACAATTTTTTGTATAGGTGTTTTTAGAGGGTTTTCAGCTTTTAAAATGTTTATGACATCAATTAGCCTTGCTGTTGCAGCTATACCAGAGGGGCTTACGGCAGTTATAACAATTGTTTTAGCTATTGGTGTTCAAAAAATGGCAAAGAAAAACGCTATTGTTAAAAAATTATCTGCTGTTGAGGCTTTAGGAAATGCTACAATTATTTGTAGCGACAAGACAGGAACTATAACTGAAAACAAAATGACACTTTGTTATTCTAGCAACGATGAAGCTATAAAGTTAGCTTGCCTTTGTTGTGATGCAAGTTTAAAAAAAGGAGAAGCTACTGAGATAGGCATTGTTAGGGGAGCAAAGGAAAGGGGATTTGACAAAGAGGAATTAGAGCTATTTATGCCAAGAGTGTTTGAAATTCCCTTTACATCTGAGAGAAGGCTTATGACAACTGTTCACAAAGTTAAAGGAGATTATTTAGCTATTTCTAAAGGTGCAATAGAAGAAATTTTAAAAATATGTAGAAATGTATATGGCAACAAGATATTAAAAGAAGCTGAAACTCTAGCCTCAAAAGGGCTTAGAGTTATGGGTGTTGCAAAAAAAGCTTCCTCAACAATTGTTAAAAACGAAAGAGATTTTGAGTTTGTTGGGCTTATTGCACTTGCTGACAGGCCAAGAAACGGTGTTTCGAAGTCTGTTGAAGTGTGTAAATTAGCAGGGATAAGAACTATAATGATTACGGGGGATAATGGAGTTACAGCAAAAGCTATTGCAAACGAAATAGGTATAAATTCAAGTGTTTTAACTGGAAATGAAATAAAAAATATGGGGGCAAAAGAGTTTTCTAAAGCTGTTAGAGAGTGTTCAATATATGCTAGAGTTACTCCTGAGGACAAGTACAGAATAGTGAACGAGTTAAAAAGCCAAGGGGAAATAGTTGCCTTTGCTGGAGATGGAATTAACGACGCACCATCTATAAAGCTTGCAAACATTGGTTGCGCTATGGGTGGGAACGGAACAGAGGTTGCAAGGCAGGCTAGTGACATTGTTTTAGCTGACGACAACTTTAACACAATTGTTGAGGCGATTAAAGAGGGTAGAGGAATATATGAAAACATTTTAAAGGTTATACATTTTTTATTATCGTCAAATATAGGCGAGATAATTGTTATATTTTTAGCAGTTGTAATGGGGTTTAGTGTTCCTTTATTACCTGTTCAGTTGCTTTGGGTGAACCTTGTTACAGACAGTTTGCCTGCGGTTGCATTAGGTGTTGACATAGTAGATAAAGATATAATGGTTGGGAGCAGAAAGGAAAAAGATTTATATGGAAGAATAATTTTAGAGGGAATTATGATAGGGGCTTTATCCCTTTTAGCTTTTGCTATTGGAAAGTTTATGTTTGGGAGGTTGGACATTGCTAGAACCTTATGTTTTTCAACATTAAGCATATCTCAACTTATACATTCTTTTAATATGAGAAGTGAAAAAAGTGTTTTTAAGATACATATTTTTAAGAACATATATTTAGTTGGAGCTTTAATTTTAGGAGTGTTTTTACAGTATTTAGTTGTTGCACCTGAGTATATGAATGGTATATTTGGGACATACAGCCTTAATTTGCCACAGTGGGGAATAGTTTTTGCTTTAAGTTTTGTGCCAATTTTAGTGTGTGAGATAGAGAAAAAGTTTATAGGGGAGTGAAAATAAAAAATGTTCTGACTTTGTCAGAACATTTTTTGAATTACTGTCTATTGTATTTCTTGTTGAACTTGTCAACTCTACCACCAGCGTCAAGAAGAAGCTTCTGGCTACCAGTGTAGAATGGGTGACATTTAGAACATACTTCTACTCTGATTTCTTCTTTAGTTGAACCAATAACGAATTCATTACCACAGTTACAAGTAACTTTTGTTTGGTAATATTCTGGATGGATACCTTCCTTCATTACTTACACCTCTTTCATATATATTGGGATACATTTTGGCATCCCGACCTTTTACAACATTAAAATTATAACATAGAAAAAATTAAATTGCAAGTAGATTTTTATACAAAAAAGTTAGATATTATTTGTGGTTTTAAGTAGAATATTGTAGATATATTATAAATAAATATTTCCATTTTCATCAGCTTTTTTTGTTAAGGCTTTTATAAAGTCAATTATTGAAAGTATATTAGGAATAGCACTCCAAGAAAAAAGCAAATACAAAATTCCTTGTTTAGATTTACCAGCAAAAAAATTATGCACCCCTAAAGAGCCGAAAAGAATTGCAAAAATACAATAAATTAGTTTATTTACAGGTTTTGTAGGTTCTTCGTTAAAAATGGGTTTTTCTATATTATTATATTTTTGAGTTGATGTTTTAGGTTTATTTTTTGTTTCAGTATTAAAATTTTTAGTTTTTTGTTTTGAAATTATTATTTTGTTATTTACAACATCAACAGAAACTACATCTCCAACTTTTGCATTAAAGTTTAAAGCTTTTTTATTATAAGATTCAAATTTATTATTATCAGTTACAATGTATACTTGCTCATCGTCTATAAAAGATATTTTCGCCATATAGCCACCTATTTTTTTACAAAAAATACACCTTATTAGGTGTATTTTATTGTTTATATAATTTTAAAATTGTTTGGACAAATTGACTATTATTTTCTGTTTTTGAAAGTATGTCAATTATTTGTTCTGTTACTTCAGCATTTGATAGATTGTTTGTGAAAGATTTTCTTATAAAATAGCTTGCTTCTATTTCATCATTTTTTAGCAAGAGGTCTTCTCGTCTTGTGCCAGATTTTGAAATGTCTATTGCTGGGAAAATGCGTTTTTCACTCATTCTTCTATCTAAGACTAATTCCATATTTCCAGTGCCTTTAAATTCTTCGAAAATCATATCGTCCATTTTTGAGCCTGTTTCAACAAGGGCTGTTGCTAAAATGGTTAAACTACCACCTTCAACTAAATTTCTAGCTGCTCCAAAGAACTTTTTTGGCATATAAAGAGCAGCAGGGTCAAGGCCACCAGAAAGAGTTTTTCCACTAGATGGAACTGTTAAGTTGTAGGCTCTTGAAAGCCTTGTTATGCTATCTAGAAGAATTACAACATCTTTTTTCTGCTCTACAAGGCGTTTTCCTCTTTCAATTACCATTTCTGCAACTTTTTTATGGTGTTCTGCTTGTTCGTCAAATGTTGAATAGAGTATTTCAACATTGCCAGATATACTTTGTTGCATATCTGTGACTTCTTCAGGCCTTTCATCGATTAAAAGAACCATTACATAAACATCTTTATATTTTTGGGTTATAGCATTTGCTATTTTCTTTAAAAGAACTGTTTTGCCTGCCTTTGGCGGAGCTACAATAAGCCCTCTTTGGCCTTTACCAATAGGTGCAATTAAGTCTATTAGCCTTGTTGAAAACTCGTTTTTATTTGTTTCAAGGTGTAAATTTTTAGTTGGATAAATTGGTGTTAAATCTTCAAAATTAGGCCTTTTTTGAGCTTGAGTAGGGTTTTCATCATTTACTTCTGTTAAAAAAAGAAGGGCAGGAAACTTTTCGTTTTCCTTTGGTATTCTTATTTTACCTTTTATTTTATCGCCAGTTTTAAGGTTAAACCTACGAATTTGAGATTGAGAGATGTAGATATCCTTTGTGCTAGAAAGGTAGTTATCTGACCTTAAAAAGCCAAAGCCACCATCAGCAATTACTTCTAAAATGCCTTCGCCTATTATGCCAGAGTCTAATTCGTCAAGGTAGGAAGGTTTTTCTAGCATTTCTTCTTTTTGAGAGTTTAAATTATTTAAAAGCTCAATAAGTTCAGATTTTTTATATTTTGTTACGCTTTCTATACCTTTTTCTTTTGCTATTTCTCTTAATTTAGTTAGATTTAAGTCTAAATAATTCATAAAAATCCTCTTTATTATGGAATTTGAAGAACATCGCCTGGGTGGTATACAGTTGAGCTTGTCATATTATTTGCTTTAAGTATACCTTGCCACAACTCCTCTGTGTATTTACCATAAACTGCTATACATATTTTTGAGCCTGTATCATTTGGCTGAATTGTGTATGTAGATTGAGTTGATGTGTTTGTATTTGTGTTTGTTTCAGAATTTGAGTTAGTATTTGAGCTTGAAGTTGGCTCAGTGTTTTGTGTTTGATTATTTTTTAATGTTGCATTTTCTGCTTGGAGTTTACTTACTTGCTCTTGAAGCTGTTCAACAAGCTGGTCATCGTTATTTGTGGTGTTATTAACTTGGGAGTTTACACTTTCTAATTTTTTAACATTTAAGTAGTTACTAGCAGCAAAGAAAGCTGTTGAACCTAACAACACAATTATTAAAAGAGCATTTAACACTTTTGAAAGTTTAGATGGACCTTCGTGATAATAATCATCATATTCATCGTCATAATCTTCATCGTCAAATTCGTCATATTCATCGTCATCATCTTCAAAAGGGTCGTTTAAGTTTTTACGTTTAAAGAAGTTACCAAATTTTTTGTTTTTCTCTTCTTTTTCTTCATCTTCGTTAGAAAAATCTTCATTGTATTCATCTTCATTAACTTTTTCATCGTTAAGGTCTGTATTTTCTAACTCATTTTCCATTTCAAAGTTGTTATTAGATTCTACAAATTCATTATTAACTTCTTTTGAAGATGTTTCTGTTTCATTGTCTGTTTTTTCTACATCAGATGCTATTTCATCAGATGGCAAAACAGGTTCTTTTTTGAAAATTTTAGTTTCATCTGATTTAAAGTTATTTTCGTTTGTATTTTGAAATTCTGACTGATTTTCTTTTGTTTTATCTACAGTTTCAAAAGTTTCTCGTCTCATATTTTCATTTACCTCCTCTAATTTATCATTAGAAGTTTTATTTGTTTCTAAAATTTCTGTATTATCTTTATTTTCTAATTTATCATCGTTTGTAGATTTATTTAAAATGTTTTCATCAACAGGTGTTATAACTGTTGTTTTTTCAAGCTCTAAGTCAAGTTTTGTTTCATCAAAATCTCTTTTAAAATTTTTATTTGTTAAATTACTTTCGTCATTAATTGGCTTAAAAACCATTGTTTCATCGAGATTGTTCTTTGAAGCGTCGTTACTTGACTGACTAGAATCTGAGTTTTTGAAGATATCATTTTTATCTGATTTTTTAGACACAAATTTTTGGAATTTATTTGTTATTGATTTCTTTTTATTTTTCTTTTTTTCATTTTCTATTGCTTCGATGTAGTCATCATCAGCAAAGTATAATGTTTTATCTACATAGCCAGCGTTAAAGTAGGATTCTTCTCCATCGTCTATAAATTTTTCTATTAATTTATTTACGGATTCCTTAGCTTGTTCATCAGAAAATGCACTTAGGGCTTGTTCAAGTCTTTTGTTTTTCTTTTCAGCAAGAATTTTGCTATTTAAATTGCCCTTATTATGCTCAGACATATAATTCCTCCTTAGTTTATTATGATTTTGTTTAATTATGTCAAATAATAATTTGATAAAATTGAATTTAAAAAACTATGTATCAAGTATACAACATTTACAATTAAATTACAACTTTTTTTAAGTTTTGTAATAAATAAGAAATATATTATTAACCCCAAAGGTATTTACTTAACAAAAGAGCGGCAAAAACACCAGCAAAATTTGCAATTAATGCCCCTGAAAGAGTATACCTTGTTTTTGTGATTTTAACAGACAAAAAGTAAACGCTCATAGTGTAAAAAACAGTTTCTGTGCAACTCATCATAACAGAAACAAACCTGCCAACAAAGCTATCTGGGCCATAGGTTTTGAAAAGGTCTAACAATATGCCTGTGCTTGCAGAGGAGGAGACAAGACGCATAAGCGTTATTGGGACTGCTTCTTTTGGAAAGCCTATTAAATTTGCAAAAGGCTCACACAAAAGTGAAAGCAAATTAAGAGCTCCACTTCCTCTTAAAATTCCAATTGCCATCATTAAACCTATAAGGGTTGGCAAAATTTCTAGAACTGTTTTAAAGCCATCATTTGCTCCTTCTATAAATGTTTCGTAGACATTTATTTTTTTGCTATATCCATAAGAAAGTATGTAAATTATTGTTAAAGGCATTATTAAGTCGGAAATTAAAGTTACAATTTTCATTTTTTTATCTCCCTTAGTTTTGCATAAAAAACAGCTACAAGTGTTGAAATTAAAGTTGTTACTAGGCCAGGGCCTATTATTTCAGATGGGTTTTGAGAGTTATACTGGCTTCTATAAGCTATTATGTTTATGCTTATTAACTGAAGTGAGGACATATTAAAAATCATAAACATACACATTGCATTGCTTGCAACTTGCTTATTTTTATTTAGTTTTTGAAGTTCTTTCATTGCATTTATTCCAGCAGGGGTTGCAGCCCAACCAAGGCCTAGTATATTTGCAATTACATTTGTAGATATGTATTCCATAGCTTTATGGTTTTTTGGAACTGTTGGAAAAAGCCAACTTAAAAAAGGTTGAAGTTTTACAGACATTTCTTTTATTAAACCTGATTTTTCGCCAATTTTCATTATTCCAGTCCACATAGACATTATTCCTAACATTGTTATAGAAAGAGTTACAGCTTCTTTAGAAGAATTTATTGCTTGATTTGTTACCTCTGACATATTTCCTGTAAAGGCTGCAACTACTATTCCTATAAATATCATAGCTCCCCATAAAAAATTTAGCATTTGCTACACCTCCTTAATGTAGCATATTCATTAAATGTTTTTATTATGATTTGAAGTGATTTTTTTATAAAGTAATTCGTAAAATAGCCCTGCACAAAACCAAAGTGGAGAATAGTCTATGCGAATTACATTGTTTATGTTAAAATATGCGTTAGCGTAGCTCCAAGGACACATATTTAGTTTATTTAGCAAAATTCCACTAAAGTATTCGGCTGAAAATATTAAACACATATACACAAGCCCTCTCAAAAACAAAGGGGCATTTTTAAGCTGAATGAAGGCTTTTTCTAAAAAAATTATACTTCCATAAATTGGGAACATTATTAAAGAGCTATGACCTTGAAAGGTTAAATCGCCATTTAAAAAGGAATTAAACCCTGTCCAGAATATTTCAAGGAAAATTCCAATTAGTCCATATAATGTAAATCTTTTTATCATATTATTTATTTTGAATGTTATTTTAAATTTTATACTCGTTTTTAATTAATTTGTAACATTCAAATGTGCAAAAGTGTGATATACTATATTAATAAGAAAGAATGTTAAGAGGGTGAGTCTATGCAAAATGCTATCACTAATCCTATTGGTGAGTTTTTTAGGCAGATAAATATTACTACTTTAAGGCTACCATCTATTAGAATAACTGATGTTATAGATATTTTATTAGTTGCTGCCTTAGTTTACATATTAATTAGATGGATAAAGGAAACTAGAGCTTGGACTTTATTTAGAGGGCTTATAATTATTGTTTTAGTATCCTCTTTAAGTTATTATTTACATTTTTATACATTAACTTGGATAATTGAAAAAACATTATCTGTTGGTATTATTGCTTTTATAATTATATTCCAGCCAGAACTTAGAAAGGCTCTTGAACATATTGGAACTGGTGCTGTAAACGGTGTTTCTGGAATTTTACAAACACCAACTGGAAACGGGAAAATTAGCGTTGAAAGCGCAAAGGAAATATATAATGCTTGCATTAAGTTGGCAAAGGAAAAAACAGGTGCTTTAATTGTTGTGGAACAGCACGTGCCAATTGGCGATATGGCTAGAGGAACAGGTGTTGTTATTAACGGAGATGTTTCTTCTCAATTGTTGCAAAATATATTTGTAAACAAAACGCCTTTACACGATGGCGCTGTGATTATTAGGAACAATAAAATTGCGGCAGCCAGCTGTATATTGCCAGTTACTGAAAAGGAAATAGGGCAAGAGCTTGGAACTAGGCACAGAGCTGCTGTTGGTGGAAGCGAAAATTCTGACGCTTATTTTATTATTGTGTCTGAAGAAACTGGTAAAATTTCAATTGCTAAAGAGGGCAAGTTAAAAAAAGGTGTTTCAAACCAAGAATTAGAAAATACATTATACAAAATGGCAGATGTTAACAAAACATCTAGTATAAATATAAACAAAATATGGAGGGGGAAGGGAAAGAATGAATAACAAAAATACTTCTCACCATTTATTTAATTATATTAAAAATTTTTTTGCAAAAGATACTTTATGGAAATTATTTTCTTTAGTTGTTGCAATTATAATGTGGCTTGTTGTTATGAACATTATTAACCCAACAGAAGTAAAAACTTTTAACGCTAAAGTTGGGCTAGAAAATATGGATTACATAACAAAAAAGGGGTTTGTTATTAGCAACATCGACACTTTAGAGAGTATGAACATATCTTTTAAAATAGAAGCTACAAGGCCTGCTTTAGATGAGCTTAGCAAAAGTGAAAACAAAAACAACATTAAGGCCAAGGTTGATTTATCTAAACTTGATATAAAAGAGGACGATGTTTTTCCTAAAAATTATTCTGTTGTTATTTCTCCGTCATTACCTACTGGTGTTTATGCTCATAATTACGATATAGCAACTTATTACCCTACAATTTGTCAAGTGGAAATTGACAAAGTTGGGGAAAAGACAGTTCCAGTTGAAGTTAAGACTTATGGAGAGGTTGCAGACGGATATAATCTTGATGCAGTTGAAAGCAAAGTTAAAGAAGTTGTTGTTTCTGGACCAAAAAGCAAAATTAACGAAGTTGATTGTGTTGTTGCTGTTGTGGACATTACAGGGACTAAGAAAAGCCTTAGCAGGGAATGTGAACTATTTGTTGTAGATGGGAAAGGAAACAAGTTAAACAACTTTAATGTTGATTACAACAGTTTAAATGTTAATGTGATTATTAAAAAAGAGGTTAGTGTGAACATTGATGAGCCTAATTTAGTTGGAATGTTACCTGAGCATTTAGAGTTTGTTTCAATGGATTGGACTCCAAAGGTTATTGAGGGAACTAGCTTAAGTGAAAATTCATTAAAAAGCATTAGTATACCAGCTATTGATTTAAGCCAAATTAGCAAAAACACAACAGTTGATGTGGATATTAGCGATATATTAGAAAAGGCTGGTTTAGACTCTAAGTCAAGGCATATTAAAGTGGATATTAAAGTTAAATTAAAAAGTGCTAAAAGAGTAGATATATCAAAAAACGATATTTTAATTAGCGGGTTATCTCCAGAACTAGAGGCAGTTATAAACGAGGATACTTTTGTTGAAATTGGTGGAATAGACAATGTAGATATTGTTACACTATCTCCTTTAATAGACTTAACAGGGTACAAAAGTGGCGTATATGATGTTAAGCTAAAGGTTAACTTACCAAACAACGCAATTTTAATTAACGATATTTATGTTAATGTGACTATAAAGGAAAAAAATGTTCAACAAGAAAATGTTACAGAAAATGTTTCTGAAGAAGAAACAAAGGCTGAAGAAACTGAAATTGAAGAAGAAAAAGCTGATTAAATATTGCGTTTTAGAGCATTATTAAAAAAAATAAAAAAATTTTAAAAAAATGCTTGACAAAGGAGAAAGTTTGATTTATAATAATATTTGTCATCGCAGTTATGCAATGACAAACTTGCCCAGATAGCTCAGTCGGTAGAGCAGAGGACTGAAAATCCTCGTGTCGGCGGTTCGATTCCGTCTCTGGGCACCACATTAAAAAATGCGGGTGTGGTACAACGGCTAGTACATCAGCCTTCCAAGCTGAGGACGAGGGTTCGACTCCCTTCACCCGCTTGGTTAATAATGTTATTATATGCGCGAGTGGCTCAGTGGTAGAGCATCGCCTTGCCAAGGCGAGGGCCGCGGGTTCGAATCCCGTCTCGCGCTCTAAAAAGGATAGCTCTGCTATCCTTTTTTTGTTTAAAATATGTTTAAAATATGTTTAAATATATTAAAATAGTATTAAAAATTTATACAATTTAATATATTATTATGTAATGTATATGTAAGTTTATAAGATATTTGTTCAATATTAACAAATTTAAAAAAAAGACTAGTAATTTATATAATCATTTGATATAATTGTAATTAATCAATTATATATGTTTAATATTAAGGAGGCAAAAAAATGAAAAGAAAACTTTGTAGATTTGCTGCTATTGCTATGGCTATGTCTATGACTACTTCTGCTTTTGCTGCTACACCAAGAGGAACTGGTGATGTAGACGGTAGTAATGGTCTTACTGCAAATGATGTATATAAAATTTTAGTTGGCTTAGCTAACAATGATGCAGAGGCTAATGTAGATGGTAGTAAAGATGGCATTGATGCTCTTGATGCTAAGGTTTTATACAACACTATTCTTAGACCAACTACTATTGTTGAAAATGTAGCTGTTAAGGTTACTACTGAGTCTGCTAAGGGTAATGTTAGAACATATGAAGCATTAGCTAACTATCAGGACGAATTAGGTACTATTACTGCTACAGATGAAAAGGGTATGACTGTTATTGGATCTACATACAATATTGGTGCAACTGCTGCTGAAGTTGAAACTTTAGTTGATAAAGACGGTACTCTTATTGACAGATTTGTAACTGATGCTAGAATTGATACTTTAATTAACAGATTTGAAAGACCTTATGAGTTAAAGGAATTTAAGCATGAAAACACAATAAATGGCGCTGAAGTTGACGAAATTGTTTCTTTAAGAGTAGAATGGAATGGCAAGGAAACATATCTTGAAGTTCCTGTTAAGGCAACAGTTGATGGTGTTACTGTATCTTATGATGCTGCTGTGAATGGTTCTATTAAGGCTCCTATTAGAAGTGAAGCAAGCTGGAAAGCTTTAAACGACATCTTAGCTCCACTTATTAAGAGCGGCGACACTGCTCAGCAGGAAGCTTTAAACAACATTAAGGCTGTTATCTACCCAGACAACGCTGAATTTAAGGACGAGTTAATTGAAAACCCAAACATTATTGCATTTATGGACGGTGTTAAGGCTGATGTTATGGCTAAAATTGAAGCACAGGTAGGACAGACAGTAAGAGATACTATTGTTGATGAAGCTCAAAAGGGTGGCTTTACAGTAAGCGATGCTGAGATTGAGCACGCTAAGACTGAAGCTATTTCTAAGGCTATTGAAATGGCAGAGGATAAGATTCCTTCTTACAGCCCTAACAACGACACATTTAAGATGTTAAAAGAAGTTTCTACTCCTGTTGACAAAGACGCTGTTAGAAAGGCTATTTCTACTTTACCAGACCTTATTCCAGCTGATGCAAGAGCTGAAGATATTAAGAGCGTTGCAAACCAGATTAATGATATGTTTAACATTAATGTTACTATTGAAGCTGAAAAGGGCAACTTCACAAAGGACGAAGTTATTAATGTTATGGCTGACCTTATCACTAAGAGAGGTGGCTACAAGAACATTACAGTTGGTGATGTTAGAGATACATTTGGTGACAAGTTAGTTGTTACTTACGGTGCTAACAAGGCAACTGTTGAGCTTGTTGTTCAAGCAAGTGTTAACGAATAATTAAAATTATTTAAAGAGGGATTTATATCCCTCTTTTTTATAAATAAAGGAGATATGATATGAAAATGAAGTTTTTTGCTGTTATGGCTTTAGCTGTTAGTACAGTTTTTGCTACAACTGCTTTTGCTGAAGAAAACAAAGCTTTCCCTGATGTTGATTTTTCTACTAGTCAAGGACAAGCTATTGAAAAAATGTATGAAGCTGGTTATTTAAAGGGATATAATGATGGTACATTTAGACCTAATTCATTTATTACAAGAGCTGAGCTTACAAAAGTTTTTAACCAAGTTTTTGGATATGAATTAAACGAAGAAAAGGACAAGGTTTTACCAGATTTTTCTGATATAGACAAAAATGCTTGGTATTACAAGGATTTAAGAATTGCTCAAACTAACGGATATATAAACGGTTTTAATGACGGCACATTTAGACCAAATGAAAACTTTACTCGTCAGCAGACTTGTGTAGTTTTAGCTGTTGCAGCAGGTTTACAAACACCTGTTAAAGACATTGTTATTAACGATTATGTAGCTCCTTGGGCATCTAACTATGTTAAGGCGTCTATTGCTGACGGTGCGTTTAAACTTGAAAACGGCAATTTTAGAGCTGTTCAAAACATTACTAGAGGAGAAGTTTGCCAAGCACTTGTTAAATATTTAAGCACAGAGGAAGATACTAGTGTTGAAACAAGTAGTGAAGTTAAAACAACAGAGGTATCTACAGAAACAACTACTTTAAGTGAAAACAACGGTAGTTCATCAGGCGGAGGAAGCTCATCAAGCGGAGGTTCTTCAGGTGGAGGAAGTTCATCAAGTGGAGGAAGTTCTTCTGGCGGTAGTTCATCAGGTGGAGGTTCTTCAAATAGCGGAAGTTCTTCAAATGGTGGCAGTTCAAGTGAAAACAACAAGCCAAGCATAGTTTTAAATGCTGTTCAGAAGAAATCTCTTGACAATGTAATTAAAGCTACAAAGTCTAAGTTAGTTTACAAGGTGAAAACTCAAGCAGAAAAAGAAGTTGTTAAATTTATGATAACTAGTATGGAAAGTTTTGTAAACGACGAAAGTTTTGACTTAATTGGGGCATTTACAGAGGCAAAGAGCCTTTACAACGGGCTTTCAACAAGTGAGAAAGAAGATTTTAAAGACTGTGTATATGCAACATACGACAGTGTTGATTTAGTGAACTTATACGATGTATTTTCTGTTTTATTATAGTAAAAAAGGATTGTCAAAAGACAATCCTTTTTTTAACAATATTTTTCTAATGCTCTTTTAATATCTTCACTTTTAAAACCACGTCTAAGAAGAAAATTAAAGTGTTTTTGTTTTTCTTTAAAATCAATAGGCGTAGACTTTATTCTTTTTTCAAGTAGTGAAGTTATCATATCAATATTTACATCTTCTAGTTCGTTTAGTGCAACTGAAATATCTTGGCTTGAAACTCCTTTTTTAATTAGTTCAAGTTTAATTCGAGCTTCTCCCCATTTTTTTAATTTCTGACAATCTTTTGCATAAAGTATTGCATACTGTGTGTCATTAATGTAGTTATATTTTTTTAAAGTTTTAATTACTTTTGTTATAATTTCTTCGGGATATTCTAGGTCTTTTAATTTAATATAAACTTCTTTTTCTGTTCTCATTTTAAAGCCTAAAAACCTATCTGCCTTTTGATATGCCTTTGTGTAAAGGGTGTTATTTAAAATATAATCATATTTTTCTTTTGATATTTTCATACCAATTTTTAAGCCCATAAAATAGCAATCTGCTTTTTCTAAGCCAAAGGCAAATTTATTGTCTATAAAAACAGAAACTCTATTTTCGTTTTTAGATTGAGTTTGAATATCTGTTATTTTCATTTTTTCTCCTTTATGCGATATTTCCACCAGCCTAATTTATAGCAAATATACATTATAAGAGCTGATATAGCATTACTAGCAACAACTGAATACCAAACGCTTGCTTCTTTCATATTAAAGAAATAAGAGAAGATAAAAAGTGTTGCAAACCTAAATATCCAAAGCCTTGCTGCATCAACAAGCATTGTGACAAGAGTGTTTCCAGCACCGTTAAAAAGCCCGTTTGTATTATTATATATACCGTTTGTCCAGCACCAAAAAGCCATTATAGACAAAAATTGTGATGCCATTGGAATTACATTTATATCATCTGAGAAAATTGTTACTATGAAAGTTGAAACAACATTTCTAGACAATATAAAACCAGCTATGAAAAGGAATACTACTGTTATTAGCCTTGACTTTTTATAGGCATCAACAGCTCTATCTAGTTGTTTTGCTCCTACATTTTGGCCAACTATTGTTGCAACTGCTGAGCCCATTGCATTAGCAGGCATTGTTATTATGCCATTTATTCTATTTCCTATGCCATAAGCTGCCATTGCGTTATTTCCGTAGACTAAAACATTTTTGGTCATTAAAAGGAAGCCAAATTGCATTGTGGAGCTACCAATTGCAGTTGGGAGACCTATTGACAAAATTCTTTGTATCATAGACTTGTTGAATTTAAAACCTTTTAAGTTTATATAAATTTCGTTTTTAGTGTTAAAAAGGATAAAGCAAGCTATTATTGCACAAGGAACTTTTGCCAACATTGTTGCTAGAGCAGCACCTGCTACTCCCCACTTAAAAACCATAATAAATAGTGGGTCAAGAAACATATTTATTATTACACCAAGCATATTTAATTTCATTGGTTTTATTGTGTCGCCTTGTGCTTGGCTAACAGAAGAAAAAATGTTTATCATAAAAAGAAAAGGCAAGTCTGTTAGAACTATTCTTAGGTATGTTGTTCCCATTTTATGAACTGTGGCATCAGCACCTAGCCAATTTACTATGCTAGGAGTGAATATGAAGCACAAAATGCCGCAAAAAATTGCAAAAATCATAGAGCAAATTAAAATATGGTTTGCCATTTTTTTTGCATTTTCTTTATCTTTAGCTCCTATATATTGGGAGATTAAAATTGAACCTGCAAGTGTTAAGCCTGTTCCAAAGTTTATTATTATGCTTTGCATAGGGCTTACAAGGGAGATGGCTGCCATTTCATTTGTGCCTAACTTGCCAAGCCAATAGGTATCTGTTAAGTTATACATTGTTTGTATAAAGTTATTTACAACAATAGGTATTGCAAGAGAAAGCAGTGCAACGACCATATTGCCAGATAAAATTTCTTTTGTATTTTTTATTGCTTTTGACATTATAACCCTCCATTTCTTTATAT
The DNA here is from genome assembly GCA_944384235.1 of uncultured Clostridia bacterium. Lineage (GTDB taxonomy): Bacteria > Bacillota > Clostridia > Lachnospirales > CAG-274 > Gallispira. Next base: position 58,400 of record CALWSP010000006.1, on the reverse strand, counting down.
ATTGTATCTTAAAAAAACTAAAATTTCCATTAAAAACTAATGGTTTATGAAAAAAATACTGAAAAATTGTGTATATTAAAAATAAATAAAATAACTATTGTTAAATTTGTTAAATTGTTTTATTATATAATATGAGGTGAGTAAATATGAAAATAGTTGATTTACACACGCATAGTAATTATTCTGATGGTACATTTTCGCCTATGGAAATTATAAAATGTGCTAATAAAAGTAATATTAGTGCATTAGCTTTAACTGACCACGACACAGTAAATGGTGTTGAAGAAGCTATATATTATGGAAACAAGTATGGTGTTGAGGTTATTTCTGGAGTTGAAATATCGGCTATGTATGATGAAAATGAGCTACATATTGTAGGGCTTTTTTTAGATATCTATGATGTGGAGTTTAACAAAAAACTTGAAATAGCTAGGAACAAAAGAGATGAAAGAAATTTTCTTATGGTTGAAAAGCTTAGGGAAAATGGAATTAAAATAGATTACAACAATATATTGAAAAAATCTGCTGGGGTTATTACAAGGGCAAACATTGCAAGAGAAATTGTTGAATGTGGATATGCAAAAAACAACAATGAATGTTTTGAAAGGTTTATTGGCAAGGGAAAATTTGGATATGTTAAGCCAGATTTAATTAATGTTAAAGAAGCTATAAATATGATTAACAAAAACGGTGGAATTGCAATTTTAGCACATCCATTAATATACAAAATGTCAAACAAGAGGCTTGAAATGATAGTTAGTGAAATGGCTAAAGATGGCCTTAAGGGGATTGAGGCATATTACAGCTCATATTCCCAAGCTGACATTAATTATGTTAAATTAATTGCTGGCAAAAATGGTTTAGTTATAAGTGGTGGAAGTGATTTTCACGGTTTAAACAAGCCTAAAATTAGTTTAGGCAAAGGATATGGAGATTTATTAGTTCCATACAGTGTAGTTGAGGGATTAAAAAAGTGTTATAAAAATAGGAGAGATTAGATGGCTAACAATAAAAGTGAAAACAGGTTGATTGCTCAAAACAAAAAGGCTTACCACGATTATTTTATTCTTGAAACTTTTCAAGCTGGTATTTCTTTAACTGGCACTGAGGTTAAGTCTTTAAGGGCTGGTAGATGTAATTTAAAAGAAAGTTATGTTCAAATTGAAAATGGCGAGGCTATTATTAAGCAAATGCACATTAGCCCTTACGAACAAGGGAACATATTTAACCACGACCCTTTAGCTGACAGGCGTTTACTTCTTCACAAGTATGAAATAAACAAATTGCTTGGGGCTGTGACTAAAGATGGTAACACTATTGTTCCTTTAAAAATATATTTTAAAGGTAGCCTTGTTAAAATTGATATTGCTATTGCCAAGGGTAAAAAGTTATATGACAAAAGGCACGATATTGCTAAAAAAGACGCTAAGAGAAGTGCTGAAAAGGATTTTAAGCATAAATTACAATTATAAATAAACATAAAAGGAGAATTAAAATGGATTACAAGAAAGTTGCAATGGAAAAACACAGAGAATGGGGTGGCAAAATTGAAGTTATATCAAGAGCTACTGTGAACACAGCTGACGACCTTTCAGTTGCTTACACTCCAGGTGTAGCAGAGCCTTGCCTTGCTATAAAGGAGAACCCTGAAAAGGTTTACGAGCTTACAAGAAAGCATAATATGGTGGCAGTTATAACTGATGGGTCTGCTGTTTTAGGGCTTGGAAACATTGGTGGAGTTGCTGGTATGCCTGTTATGGAGGGTAAATGTGTTTTATTTAAAGAATTTGCTGATGTAGACGCTTTTCCTTTATGTTTAAACACTCAAGATGTTGACCAAGTAGTTGACACAATTTACCACATATCTGACAGTTTTGGCGGCATAAACCTTGAGGATATTGGCGCACCTAGATGTTTTGAAATTGAAAGAAGATTAAAAGAAAAGTGTCAAATACCTATTTTTCACGACGACCAGCACGGAACAGCAGTTGTTGTGTTAGCAGGAATTAGAAACGCTTTAAAGTTGACTAAGAAAAAAATAGAAGATTGCAAGGTGGTTATGAGTGGTGCAGGAGCTGCTGGAACTGCTATTGCAAAGTTATTATTAAAAGCTGGGTTTAAAAACATTGTTATGTGCAACATTGATGGTGTTATTTCAAGAGATGTAGAATATGACGACCCATCTTTAACTGAGTTAAGCGAGATTACTAACCCAAACAATGAAAAGGGCGAATTAGCTGACATTATTAAAGGAGCAGACATTTTTATTGGCGTTTCTGCACCAAACATTTTAACTGGTGAAATGGTTAAGACAATGAATGAGGACGCAATTATATTTGCTATGGCAAACCCTAACCCAGAAATTTTGCCAAACATAGCTTTAGAAGCTGGTGCAAAGGTTGTTGCAACTGGAAGGTCAGACTACCCTAACCAAATAAACAATGTATTAGCTTTTCCTGGAATATTTAGAGGGGCTTTAGATGTTAGAGCTATTGATATTAACGAAGAAATGTTACTTGCTGCATCTGATGCAATAGCAAATTTAGTTACAGAAAAAGACCTTGAAAACGGCATTATTATTCCATCAGCTTTAAACAAAAGTGTTTCAAAGGATATTGCTTTTGCAGTGGCAGAGGCTGCTAGAAAATCTGGTGTTGCAAGATTATAATTGAAATAATAATGTAATATTATAATTGAATAAAATGTGGTATAATATTTTTAGATAAAAGTTTAAAGGCATCTTAAAATTAACGCAAAAGTAATTTGACTGTAATTATAATTTAAGATTAATTTGTTATTATAATACATAGTTAATTATTTTAAAATGCACGCTTATTTTTTTCGGAGGGAGGGCACTAATGTTATGAAAAAGTTTATACTTACTTTTCTTGCTGTAATGACTATGGCTTTTATGATGTTAGCTATGCCTGCATCTGCCAACGCTGCACAAGTTAAAGATTTTAAGGTTACTAATGGAATTAATCCAAACAAGTCAAATGAAATTACTTTTGACTATTTTAGAGTTGTATCTGGCACTTCAGAGCCTGGTTCTCAGGTGTCTATAACTATTTATGAGCCAATTGTGGCAAATTCTACAACAACTTACAAGTATGTAAGAGGTTATAATTTGATTGTTGGCTCTAGTGGTATATTTAGTCAGAATATTGCACTTAAAGAGGGCAAAAACTATATTGTTGTTGCTGCAAAAAATTTAAACGACTATTCTGATGTGAAGGCAAATATAACAAGAAAAAAGGCTGTTTTAAAAGCAACACTTTCTCAAAGTATTGCTATGCCTGGCAGTAGTAACTGGTAGTTAAATTAAAATTAAAGGTATAAATATATGAAAAACTTCGGAAGGAATTGTATAATTGCTTTTTTGATGGTTTTGGCTATTTATCAAACAGGTGAGTTATGGTTTGGAGATTTTTCAGACCATAACTTTTTTTTCTTTAATGATGACAGAAACGCCATATATAGCAAAAATGTTGATTATACACTTGATAGATTGATTATAAACCTTGGGGAAAACAAGGTGATTTGCAAGGGTGAAAGCCTTAAAGATTATACAGATGTGTTTGATGAGGGTATTATATTAGCTTTATCAAAGGGGGCTGTTGTTGAAAACAAAAACGTTTTAGACTGGGAAAGTATATTACAAAACAGGGCAATTATATACGAGTATGATTTTTTAATTGATGGCAAGGATTTAAAGGAAATTTTTGGCGTTAGTGGAGATAATTATGCAAGCATACCAAAGTATGATAAGATTATTATTTCTCCAAGGGTAGACAGCTCATTTATGAGAGTTATTTTTTTAAATTCAAAAGAAAACACTAGTGTTTTTGTGGAAATAAAAAGCAACAATGTTATTGGAAAAATATATGAGGCTTGCTCTAGTTTTTCAGAGAGTGAGGAGGATATTTACTATATATCAAGTGTAGAAAATGGATTTGATGTATTTAAAGGAAACATTTTTCTTCCTCAAAGTAAAGGGGATATTTACAGCTACAATGTTATTGAGCCACATTATATTTCTAATATGATTGAAGAAAATGCGAATTTATTTTTTGAAAATGCTGTTATTAAAAATTATAGCAAAAACAACGACAATTATTCTTTTAGCGACGAAACAACAGTTGTTAAATTATATGAAAACAATGTATTTGAATATTTTAATTATAATGTTAAAAGCAAAAAAGAAAACAGTTTTTTAGAAAACTACAACACAGCTATAAACATTATTAAAAGAGATAGATTTGTTACAAACGAAATATATTTATGTGATTACAAGGTAGAAGATGGGAAGTATAAATTTTATTTTAATTATAAAATAAACAATTTGCCTATCATTCCTAGTAGTGAAATTAAAGAAAGCACTGGTATGAGTTCATTTATTGAGGTTGTTACTTCAAATGGTAGTGTGGATAATTACAAAAAATATGGTTGTAGGTACACTATTTCTGAAAAAAATGTTTTAGAGGCTAAAGTGGATTTTATTTCTGCTATTGACAAGGTTTACGAGGGTATTGACCAAAGAGAAAGAAAAGAAAGAGTTATTGACGATATGAAGCTTGTATATGTGGCAAGCGAGAGAAGTTTTGGTTTGAAATGGATATTTGAAATAAACGGAAACACATTTGTTATTGATACTGAGGGCAGGTGATTTTTTGGAATGGTCAAGTGCTAAAAATTACACTATTATAATGTTAATTATTTTAAACATATTTCTTTTTGTTTTAAATGTTAACAGAGTTAGCGAAAATATGTTAGATGGCGAGAGAATTCAAAGCATTAAGAGTTTATTAGGGGAAAACAACATAGAGGTGGAATGTGAAATTCCAAAAGAATTTTTTCCTAAGGCAAGAATTGAGGTAAATGATTATAGATATGACTATATAGAACTAGAGCAGATTTTTTTAAAAGATGAAAGCAACATTAAAAGAACAGATGTTGAAAACGGCGTTGTTTTATTATCTGATTGTTCAAACCTTACAATAAAGGACAGTAAATTAGAGTTGAAAAGAGATATTAATTTTGAAAGTTTTGACTATGAAAATGTTAAAGCATATTGTGACAATATTGTTGAGAGTGTGAACAACAAATTTGGAAAGTACAAGTTTCATTCATATAGCCTTGAGGAAGATAGGTTTGTTTTAACATATTACGAAAAGGCAGATGGATACAACGTTTTTAGCAACTATATAAAATTTTATGTGGGAAAAAACCAATTAAATATGCAACTTAATTTTTCTAGTATAGGCAAAGAAAGTGGCAAAAAAACTCCTATATATGCTAGTGATGAAATTTTATATAGTTTTAAAAATAGCCTTGACTATGAAAGCAACAAATTTATTGTTACAAACATTGAATTTGGATACAAAAGTGTGGATAGTAAAAACAATTTAGATGATTACCTTGTGCCTTTTTACAGAATTTTTTGCAATAACAAGGAATATTTTGTTAATGCTTACTCTGGTGAGTGTTTTTGAATTTTAAATAGTTTAGAAAAATCTTGACAAGTTATGTCTTTGTTGTTAATATTAATAGGTCGAAGTACAATGATTTTAAAAATTTTGGACTTTGACCTTATTTTTGTGTTGAAAAATATAAAAAGTTAATATATACTAGATATAAGTAGTGTAGTTTGATTTAAAGGGTTTTAAACCTTAAATAGATAAAATTATTGTATACCAGAGAGGTGTGTGCTAGTGGAGCATTTATTAATTAAGGGCAAAAAGGCTCTTAACGGTGAAGTTATGATAAGCGGGGCAAAAAATGCAGTTGTTGCCATTATTCCTGCTGCTATTATGGCTAATGGAGTTTGTATAATTGACAACTTACCATCAATAGAAGATGTTAGATGTTTGCAAGATACTTTAATTAAATTAGGTGCAGTTTGTGAGTTAATTGGTGAGGGTACATTAATGGTGGATTCATCAAATTTAACTAATTTCAATGCTACTTTTGACTCTGTTAGAAGAATAAGAGCATCTTATTATTTAATGGGTGCTTTGCTTGGTAGATTTAAAGAGGCTAAAGTTGCTTTACCTGGTGGTTGCAACTTTGGCACTAGACCTATTGACTTACATTTAAAGGCTTTTAGAGCTTTAGGTGCTGAAATTGAAGAAGATTATGAAAATGGAATAATTTCTTTAAAGGCTGAAAGGCTTATTGGAACTGACATTTTCCTTGACACTGTTTCTGTTGGTGCAACTATTAATGCAATGCTTGCAGCTACATTAGCTGAGGGTGTTACAACAATAGAAAACGCAGCTAAAGAGCCACATATTGTTGACACTGCTAACTTTTTAAATATGATGGGTGCTAAAATTAAGGGTGCTGGCACTGATGTTATTAGAATTACTGGTGTGGAAAAATTGCACGGGGCAGAGTATATGATTATTCCTGACCAAATAGAGGCTGGAACTTATATGATTGCAGCTGCTGTTTGTGGGGGAAATGTTTGTGTTAAAAACATTATACCTAAACATATGGACAGTTTATCTGCAAAGTTAAGAGAGATGGGCTGTGTTATTGAAGAAGGCGACGATTATATTAATGTTATATCAACTGGAAAGTTAAGGGCTACTAGAGTTAAGACTATGGCTTACCCAGGTTTTCCAACAGATTTGCAGCCACAAATGGTTGCAGGCTTAGCTAAGGCAGAGGGCATTAGTTTGTTGACCGAAACTGTTTGGGAAAACCGTTTTCAATATATTGACCAGTTGAAAAAGTTTGGTTGTGAAATTAGTGTTGATGGGCGAGTTGCTACTATTCACGGCGTTAACCAGCTTTTTGGAGCAGATGTTATGGCAACAGATTTAAGAGCTGGTGCGGCTATGGTTATTGCTGGGCTTGCTTCAAATGGCATAACTAAAATAGGTAATGTTCGTTTTATTGACAGAGGATATGAAAAAATTGAGTATAAGCTAAAGGCTTTAGGTGCAGATATTTGCAGGGTGAAAGAATAATGAAGCTAAAATTTGCTCCAATTGCAAGCAGTTCATCTGGAAATTGTATATATATTGGCACAGAATATACTAATATATTAGTTGACGCTGGTTTGAGTGGAAAGAAAATTGAACAAGGTTTAAGCGAGCTTGAGTTAAGCGGAAACGACATAGATGCTGTTTTTGTTACTCACGAGCATTTAGACCACGTAGATGGTATTGGCGTTTTAGCCAGAAGATACAACATACCTATTTATGCAACAGAGGGAACTTGGAACAATATGCCAGCTAAAATAAAGGTAGATAGCATTAGAGAAAATTTGAAAAAAAGAGTTTATGCTGACGAGTATACAATTTTTAATGATTTAACTATAAAGCCTTTTTCAATTCCTCACGATGCAAGTGAGCCAGTTGGATACAGCATTACAACAGAAAAGGAAAAGATTACAATAGCTACGGATATTGGGCATATTTCGGAAAGCATTATTGAAAATGCAAAAGGCTCTTCTCTTTTATTAATTGAAAGCAATCACGACGAGGATATGGTTAGAAACGGCTCGTATACATACAATTTAAAACAGAGAATTTTAAGCGATTATGGACATCTTAGCAACATAAGTGCAGGCAATTTTTTAAAAGATTTTGCTGACAGCAAGCTAAAGTATGTTTTTCTTGGGCATTTGAGCAGAGAAAACAACACACCAAGAGTGGCTTTTGACACAGTTAAGGACATTGTTACAAGCAGTGGAATTGAGCTTGGTGGAGATTTTGATATGTGGGTTGCTTCGCCTTATGGTGTTAAAAGAAGGGTTGAGTTTTAAATGAAAATTACTATTGCTTGTGTTGGAAAAATAAAGGAAAAGTATTTTATTGACGCTATTAAAGAGTATTCAAAAAGGCTTTCAAGATATGTTAATTTAAACATTGTGGAAGTGGCAGATGAAAAAGCTCCAGAAAATATGAGCGAGGCTCAAATGATTCAAGTTAAAGACACAGAGGCGGAAAGGCTTTTAAAGATTTTAGGAGAAAGTTATGTTGTTGCTCTTGCTATTGATGGAAAGAAGCTTGATAGCGAAAAATTTTCATCTTTTATAAGCGACAAAATGGTTAGAGGTGTTAGCCACTTAACTTTTGTTATTGGTGGTTCTTTAGGGCTTAGTGAAAAAATATTAAAAAAAGCAGATTTTAAAATTAGTTTTTCTGATATGACATTTCCTCACCAACTTATGCGTGTTATACTTCTTGAGCAAATCTACAGAGCAAATAGAATAATGAAAAATGAACCATATCATAAATGAAATAAACCACCTATAAATGTAGGTGGTTTTCTATATATTTTTGGTTAAAAAAATTAAGTATTAAGGAAAAATTAGTTTGTAAATTTCTATTAAAAAGTGTTATAATGAAAGTATAAATTTTTATAGGAGAATTGATATGAGTGCAAAAATAAGTTTTGTATCACTTGGTTGTGATAAGAATTTGATTGATAGTGAAATTATGCTTGGGCTTATTGACCAAGAGGGTTATGTTATTACTGACAATGATAGTGAAGCTGACATTATTATTATAAACAGTTGTGGTTTTATTATGGACGCCAACCAAGAGGGGATTGACAAGGTTCTTGAAATGGCTGACTACAAAAAAGAGGGCAAGTGCAAGGGAATTATTGTTACTGGCTGTATGGCTCAAAGATACAAAGACGAAATTTTTGAGGCGTTGCCTGAAGTTGACGCTGTTGTTGGAACTGGAGATTTTGAAAGCATTGCATCTGTTATTAAAAGAATTGCTGACGGCGAGAAAAAAGTTAATTTAGTTACTGACAAAGAGCATATATTAAACCCTGAAAACAGCTACAAGAGAATGGTGACTACTACTGGAGGTTTTAGTTATTTAAAAATTGCAGAGGGTTGCGACAGCAAATGTACATACTGTACAATACCTTCTTTAAGGGGGCATTATAGGTCAAGGGATATGGAATCTCTTGTTAAGGAGGCTGAAATATTAGCTGAAAAGGGAGTTAAAGAGCTTATTTTAATTGCTCAAGACACTTCGTTATATGGACAAGATTTATATGGTGAAAAGGCTTTACCTAAATTACTTAGAAGATTAAGCGAAATTGAGGACATTAAGTGGCTTAGAATTTTATATTGTTACCCTGAAAATATTACTGAAGAATTAATTGAAGAAATGGCAACAAACCCTAAGGTTTTACATTATCTTGATATGCCTATTCAGCACAGTGAGGACAAAATATTAAAGCTGATGGGAAGAAGAAGCACTAGAGAGGGCCTTAAAAAGACTATTGAAAGACTTAGAGAAAAAATGCCAGATATGTGTATTAGAACTACATTAATTACTGGTTTTCCATCAGAAACTGAGGAAGATTTTAATGCTCAATGTGAATTTATTAAGGAAATTGGGTTTGATAGGCTTGGTGTGTTTACTTATTCTCAGGAAGAAGGAACTCCTGCTGCAAAACTTCCTAACCAAATTGATGAAGATGTTAAAGAAGAGAGAAAAGATTACATTTTAGAACTTCAAAAGAGCATTTCTGCTTCTATTTGTGAAAAATATGTAGGAAAAACTCTTGAAGTTATTGTAGAAGGTAAAATTGAGGGCGAGGACGATATTTACTGTGGAAGAAGTTACAGAGATTGTTATGAAATAGATGGTTTTGTTTTCTTTAGGTCTAAAGAAGAGTTACTTGCAGGAGATTTTTATAAGATTAAAATAACTGAGGCAGGAGATTACGACCTTATTGGGGAAAGGATTGATTAATATGAATTTGCCAAACAAATTAACTTTACTTAGAATAATTATGATACCTTTTTTTATATTCTTTTTACTTGGTGATTTTGGAGTTACAGGCAGATACATTTCAACGGCAATATTTTGTGTGGCATCTTTTACAGATTGTTTAGATGGATATATTGCTAGAAAATATAATCTTATTACTAATTTTGGCAAGTTTATGGACCCTTTGGCAGATAAGTTATTAGTTTGTTCTGCTATGATTGCTTTAATTGGAATTGAAGATGCTTTAGTTAGTTTACCAAGTGTTGTTGTTATAGTTATTATTGCTAGAGAGTTTATTATAACTGGGTTTAGAACTTTAGCAGTTGAACAAAATGTTGTTATTGCAGCTAGTTTTTGGGGTAAAATAAAGACTATTTGCCAAATGGCTATGTTAATTGTTTTATTATTAAACATAGACAATGTATTTTTTAATTATTTAAGTTATATATTAATTTATGGCAGTTTAGTTCTTGCAATTATTTCTGCATTTGATTATATTTTAAAGAACAAAGATGTTTTAAAGGGCTAGGTAGCAAAAAGAAGGTGACGGGTTGAAAAGATTTTTTGTTATATTAGGTTTAGTTTTAGGTTTTGCTGGAAATGTTTATGCTGAGGAAAATTTTGAAAGTATGTCAAGCCAAGAGCAAGCAGAAATGGCTGGGTCTTATTTTGAGGAAATAATAAAATATATTAAAAGCAACTATGTTGGCGAAGATGTTAACATTAAAAACCTTATGCAAACTGCAATTAGAGCAATGGTTGACGAGCTTGATGAATATAGCGACTATTTAACTAAAGAGGAGTATGAGGCGTTAAAAAACGCTGAGAGAACTGTTTGGTATGCTCCCGATTTTGAGTGTGATTTTTCAGGCGGTGGTTACCCTATTATATCAAAATTACCTAAAACCTCTAGTTTATATAAAGACGGCGTGAGAGTTGGAGACGAGATTAGGGCTATTAAAGGTGTGTCTTCCTACGACATTGGTGAGGAGGAATACAACGAATCTGTTACTTCAAATATAGCAGAAGTTATTAGTATGAAAATAGCCAGAGGAGATAGCATTAAAGAGTATAGTGTTTCTCTTAGTAGAGTTGAGTATCATTCTGTTAATTTTATAAATGATATGTCTAGTTTTAACTCAAACAGCCAAAAATACAATGATGAAAGTGTTGGATACATTAAAATTAGTTCTTTTAACAAAAACACATCTAACGAGTTTTCAAAAGAGCTTCGAGAATTTAAAAATCAAGGAAAGACAAAGTTGATTTTAGATTTAAGAGGAAACACAGGGGGATATGTTGACGAGGCAATTGGTGTTGCTAGGCAAATTGTTCCTAGTGGTGTTATTATAACTGCAAGGGACAAGGGTGGAAAAATTACTACATATACATCTGATTTGAAAGTTAAGCCTTATGAAAAATGTGTTGTTTTAGTTGACGGTTTAACTGCATCTGCCTCTGAAATTGTTGCATCAGCTATGCAAGACAGTGGGGCTGCAAAAATTGTTGGCGAACAGACTTTTGGAAAAGGTGTTATGCAAAGTGTGATGGAATTTGACGACATTGGATATGTTAAAATGACTACAATGGAGTATTCATCAAGATATGGAAAGAAGATTGACGGAATTGGTATTACTCCAAATGTTACGGTAGATAAAATATTATTTGTTAACGAAGGCGAAAGCCTTGACAACGAAAATGTTATAGCTGCTATTAAGTTTTTAGGATACAAAGTTGACAAAAACAACACAGTGGCTAGAAACATTGGAAGATACCAAGCTGAAATGGGGCTTAAGCTAACATACGAGTTAGATGGGCCAACTGTTGCAGCTATGAATTATGAAATATATACTGAGCTTATGCAAAACGACAGAGTGTTAAGCGTTGGATATATAAATCTTTTAGGATAATCTATTGACTGAAATTGTTTTCTAATGTATAATATATAGAAGTTTTTAAGTTTTGTGAAATTTATGAGGTGCTAAAATGAAATATATTTTTGTTACAGGTGGTGTTGTTTCTGGCCTTGGAAAGGGTATTACTGCTGCTTCTTTAGGCCGTCTTTTAAAGGCAAGAGGGTACAAGGTTACTATTCAGAAATTTGACCCTTATGTAAATATTGACCCAGGTACTATGAGCCCATACCAGCACGGTGAAGTTTTTGTTACTGACGATGGTACTGAAACTGACCTTGACCTTGGGCATTATGAAAGATTTATTGACGAAAGTCTTAATGTGAACAGCAATATTACAACTGGTAAAATTTACTGGTCTGTTTTAAACAAAGAAAGAAAAGGCGAATATTTAGGTAATACAGTTCAGGTTATTCCTCACATTACTAACGCTATTAAAGAAAAGGTTTATGCTGCTGGAGAGCAAGCAGATGTGGATTTTGTTATTACAGAAATTGGTGGTACAGTTGGCGACATTGAGTCTAGCCCATTTATTGAGGCTATTAGACAAGTTAAGTCTGATGTTGGCGCTGAAAATGTTGCATATATTCACGTTACACTTATGATTTATTTATCTAAGAGCAAGGAAATGAAAACTAAGCCAACTCAGAACTCTGTAAACCAGCTTCGTTCTATTGGTATTCAACCTGACGTAGTTGTTTGCAGAACGGAATATCCTATTACAGACGAGGCGAAGGAAAAAATATCTATGTTTTGTAATGTGGACAAGGATTGCATTATTGAAAACATTGACTGTGATTCATTATATGAAGTTCCTTTACTTATGGAAAAGGAAAACCTTGCAGACATTATTTGTAGAAAATTGAATATGCCTTTAGTTGAGCCTAATCTTTCTGATTGGGAAGATGTTGTTACTAAAGAAAAGGCTAGAAAAAAGAATGTTGAAATTGCTATTGTTGGCAAGTATGTGGCTTTACACGACGCTTATTTATCTATTGTGGAAAGTCTTAACCACGCAGGTATTCACAGCGGTGCTAACTTAAAGTTAAGATGGGTAGATTCTGAGGAGATTGAAGAAAAATCCGCTAGCGAACTTTTAGAGGGTATTGACGGTATGGTTGTTCCTGGCGGCTTTGGTACAAGAGGTGTTGAGGGCAAAATAGCAGCTATTCAGTATGCTAGAGAAAACAAAATACCTATGCTTGGAATTTGCCTTGGTATGCAGTGTACTGTTATTGAATATGCTAGAAATGTGCTTGGGCTTAAAGACGCTCACACTGCTGAAATTGACCCAACAACTTCTAACCCTGTTATTGATATTATGGCTGACCAGAAAAATATTGATAACTTAGGTGGTACTATGCGTCTTGGCGCTTATCCTTGTGTTCTTGTAGACGGAACTCGCTCTATTGAGCTTTATGGGGAAAAGGAAATTAGCGAAAGACACAGACATCGTTATGAATTTAATAATGCCTACAAAGAAAGACTTGAGGAGGCTGGCTTGAAAATTGCTGGAACTTCTCCTGATGGTAGACTTGTGGAAATGGTTGAGATTCCAAAGGAAATTCACCCATATCTTGTGAGTGTTCAATTCCACCCAGAATTTAAGTCTAGACCTAACAAGCCACATCCATTATTTATGGGACTTGTTGGTGCTTCTATTGAATATAATGAAAAATAATTGAATTTAAATAGTGGTGTAGGCTTTTGTCTATGCCACTTTTTGTTAAAAAGAGAAGGAATAATTAAGGAGTTTTATTATGGAAGAAAAGAATTTTTTTCAAAGACCTGCTACGCTATTATTATGTGCTGTTATTGCAACTGCTCTATGGGGAAGTGCAATTCCAGCAATAAAAATTGGTTATGAGCTTTTTGGAATTGTAGAAAGCAATGCTCAAACTAAATTTGTTTTTGCTGGTTTAAGATTTATTATTGCTGGAATTATAGTTATAATATTTGATTGTATAGTTAAAAGAAGAATTGTTTTGCCAAGGAAAGATGAGATAAAGGGAATTTTTATTCTTGGTATGGTTCAAACAACTATTGAGTACATATTCTTTTATTTATCTTTAATTTATTTAAGCGGAGTTAAAGGCTCTATTTTAAACAGTATAGGAAACTTTTTTGCTGTTATTTTAGCTCATTTCTTTTTTGTGAACGACAAAATTAATTTTAGAAAATCTATCGGTTGTTTGTTAGGATTTTTAGGCGTTTTATTATGTTGTTTTGAAGATGGGTTAGATTTAAGTTTTACATTTAAAGGCGATGGATTTATTTTAATTGCGGCTTTTTGTTTTGCTTTATCTTCTGTTATTACAAAGATTATTACTAAAAAAAGCGATTCTGTGACTGTTACAGGCTGGCAACTTACAATAGGTGGGTTTGTTTTATTTTTAATAGGAATTGTTTTTGGCGGAAGAATAGGTTTTCCAAGCGGAAAGGCTATTTTAATGCTTATTTATTTAGCCCTTATATCTTCTGGAGCATTTACTCTTTGGGCTCAATTATTAAAATATAACAAGGTTGGGAAAATATCTGTTTATTGTTTTTTAAACCCTTGTTTTGGCGTTATTTTATCAGGTTTAATGCTTGGAGAAAACATTTTTAATGTAAAAAGTATTTTAGCTTTAATTTTAGTTTGCATTGGAATATATATTGTTAACAAAGATGGCAAAAAAGGTTAATAAAATAAAGATATTTTATTTAAAATTAGAGTTTATGAAAGCTGATTTTAATAAATAATTGTTGTCTTAATTTAGCTTTAGTGATATAATGTTATTAATTATAGGTATGACCTTTTTATAGGAGGAAAAAAATAATGGGTAAGTTTTTTGGTACTGATGGTGTAAGAGGTGTCGCTAATGTTGAGCTTACACCGGAGTTAGCTTATAGATTAGGTAGAGCAGGTGCTTTTGTACTTACTAAACAAACAAACCATACTGCTAAAATTATTGTTGGTATGGACACAAGAATTTCTGGAGATATGTTAGAGTCATCTCTTATTGCTGGCATATGTTCAGTAGGGGCTAAGGCTATTAGCCTTGGTGTTGTGCCTACTCCAGCTGTAGCTCATTTAGTTAGAGAATATGGTGCAGATGCAGGAATCGTTATTAGTGCATCTCACAACCCTGTTCAAGACAATGGAATTAAGTTTTTTAACTCTCAAGGATTTAAATTAAGAGATGAAATTGAAAACGAAATTGAAAAATATATGACTGATTTATGGGAAAGTATTCCTAGACCAACAGGGGACAGAGTTGGTTCAAAGGTTATATGCGAAAGTGCAATAGATGATTATGTGAAGTTTGTTAAAACCACAACTGACATTAAGTTAGACGGGATTAAAGTTGCTATAGACTGTGCTAACGGCGCAACTTACCAAGCTGCTCCTTTAGCTCTTTCTGAGCTTGGAGCTGATGTTTATACTATTTTTAGAGAGCCAGATGGAACTAATATAAACAAGGATTGTGGCTCAACTCACATTGGAAATTTATCTAAATTTGTGGTTGAAAACAATTGTGATTTAGGTATTGCATTTGATGGCGATGGTGACAGATGTTTAGCTGTTGATAGCAAGGGCAATTTAGTTGACGGCGATGTTATTATGGCTATTTGCGGAAATTATATGAAAGAAAATGGCACTCTTAAAAACGACACTATTGTTGCAACTGTTATGAGCAACCTTGGTCTTTTTATAATGGGCAAGGAAAAGGGTATTAAAATTGAAAAAACAGGCGTTGGCGACAGATATGTATTAGAGCATATTTTAGAAAATGGCGACAATTTTGGCGGAGAGCAATCTGGCCACATTATTTTCTTTGATTACAACACTACTGGCGACGGTATTGTGACTGCTATTCAGTTATTAAGCATTTTAAAGAAAACAGGAAAAACTTTAGACGAGGCTAAAACTATTATGGAAGTTTTACCTCAAGCGCTTGTTAATGCTAGAGTGGACAACAGTCTTAAAAAAGATTATTTAAAAAATGAAACTATAAAATCTGAAATTGAAAAGTTAGAAGCTAAATTTAGTGGTGAAGGTCGAGTTTTAATTAGACCATCTGGTACAGAGCCTATTGTTAGAGTTATGATTGAGGGCAGAAACCAGAAAGAAATTCAGCAAGAGGCTGAAAGACTTGCTAAGTTGATTGAAGGGCTTTTAAGCTAAGGAGGACATTAAAATGTGTGGTATAGTTGGTTATGTGGGCAAGCAAAATGCTGTGCCTGTGCTTATTAGCGGTTTGCAAAGCCTTGAATACAGAGGCTATGACTCAGCTGGTGTTGCAGTTTTAGAGGAAAACAGCATTGGTATTAGAAAGACAAAGGGTAAAGTAGACAATTTAAGAAACCTTTTATTAAACGAACCTGTGTCAGGAAACATTGGAATTGGACACACTAGATGGGCAACTCACGGAGCACCATCTGATATGAATGCACACCCACATTTTAGCAACGACGACAGCATTGCTGTTGTGCATAACGGAATTATTGAAAACTATCAAGAGCTTAAAGATGAGTTAGAAAAAAAGGGTTATGAGTTTTATTCTGAAACAGACACTGAAACTGTTGCTCATTTAATTCACTATTTTTACAAGCAGGGCAACGATTTATTAGAGGCAGTTAGAAAAACTCTTGAAAGAATTGAGGGGTCTTACGCATTAGGTGTTCTTTGCACAGACTACCCTGACCAATTGATTGCAGCTAGAAAAGAATCTCCTCTTATTGTTGGGCTTGGCAAGGGTGAAAACTTCATTGCTTCTGACATTCCTGCAATTTTAAATTACACTAAAGACGCTTATATTCTTGGCGACAAGGAGCTTGCAGTTATTAAATCTGACGATGTTAAATTATATGACATTAAGGGAAATGAAATTGAAAGAGAAGTTTACACTTACAAGTGGGACGTAGAGGCAGCTCAGAAAAATGGATATGAACATTTTATGTTAAAGGAAATTTATGAGCAGCCAAAGGTTGTAAAAGACAACTTATCTAAGAGATTTTCTGAAGATGGAAAGAGTATTGAACTTGATGGAATTAAGCTTGGAAAAAAAGAGCTTGAAAACATTAACCAAATTTACATTGTGGCTTGTGGTACAGCGTATTATGCTGGTTTGATTGGAAAATATCTTCTTGAAAGAATTGTTAGAATACCTGTTAATGCTGATGTTGCAAGTGAATTTAGATACAAAGACCCTCTTATTGACGAAAAGACTTTAGTTATGGTTATATCTCAGTCTGGCGAAACTGCTGACACTCATTCAGCTTTAAAGTTAGCTAAGTCAAAGGGTGCTAGAGTTCTTGGTGTTGTAAACGCTGTTGGTAGCTCTATTGCAAGAGATGCTGACGATGTTTTATATACTTTAGCTGGTTTTGAAATTGCTGTTGCTTCAACTAAGGCGTTTTCTGCTCAGGTTGTTGCAATGTATCTTATTACTTTACACATAGCTCAAGAGCTTGGCAAAATAGACGAGAAAGAATTTGCTGAAATTAAAAAGGCTATGGACAATTTACCGTCTCAAATAAACGACATTTTAAACAAGGCTGTTTTAAAAATTAGAGGGTTTGTAGACAAGTATATTGAGTCTAAAAATGTTTTCTATATTGGTAGAGGCCTTGACTATGTTGTTGGTATGGAGGGTTCATTAAAGTTAAAGGAAATTGCTTATTTACACTCTGAACCTTATGCAGCTGGCGAGTTAAAGCACGGACCAATAGCTTTAATTGAAGAAGCTACACTTGTTGTTGGTGTTGTAACTCAAGAAGCTTTATTTGACAAAACTAAGAGTAACATAAAAGAAGTTAAGGCAAGAGGAGCTAAGGTTCTTGCCATTGCTATGGAAGGGAACAGTAGTATTGAAGATGTTGCTGACGATGTTATATATATTCCAAGGACTCATTGGATGTTAACATCTTTACTTGCAAATATTCCTCAGCAGTTATTTGCTTATTATATGGCGTTAGGTTTAGGTGAAGATATTGACAAGCCTAGAAACCTAGCTAAGAGTGTGACTGTTGAATAATTAGGAGGATTTAATTATGACAATAGGTATTATTGGGGCTATGGAGGAAGAAATTAAGAACATTTTAGAGGATATGAATGTTATTAAGACAACTAATGCCTTAGGCCTTGATTTTTATTTAGGTTCATTAAGTAATAGTAGCAATAGTATTGTGCTTGTAAGATCTGGAATTGGAAAAGTAAATGCCGCCTTATGTGCCCAAGTGCTTATTGATTTATTTGCAGTTGACGCTGTAATTAATGTTGGTGTTGCAGGAGCTATTGACAAAAATATTAAAATTGGTGACATTGTTATATCTAAAGATGCTATTCAGCACGATTTTGACACATCTGCTTTAGGTGACGAGCCTGGATATATTTCAAGAATGGACACTAGTGTGTTTGTTGCTGACGAGCGTTTAGTTGACATTGCAAAGGAAGTTGTGGAAGAAATTGGTTTCCCTGTGTATGAGGGTAGAATTGCAAGTGGCGACCAATTTGTTTCAGACCCTAGTGTTAAGGATAGGATAGCTAGATTATTTAACCCTATGTGTTGCGAAATGGAGGGGGCAGCAATTGCTCACGCTTGTTATTTAAACAAAGTTCCTTTTGTTATTATTAGAGCTATTTCTGACAATGCTGAAGAGGGTAGCGATGTAAATTATGAAAGATTTTTCAGGGAATCAGCTGTTACTGCTGGTAGAATTATAAAAAATATGATAGCTAAAATTTAATTTTAACCTTGCCTATTTTTTAGGCAAGGTTTTTTTATTTAACGAAGTATGAAAAAAATATGAAGAAAAATTTATACTAAAATTGTATTGTTAGAAAAAATGGCTTAAATACTAATATTTTAGGGGGAAAGGGCTGTTTTTAGAGATAAAACTACATAAAAACTTGTAAAAAAATTTATTAAAAAGTATTGACAAAGTTTGGGGTTTGTGGTATATTATATTCATAGTTAGCACTCGGGTGTAATGAGTGCTAACAGATTGAACTTTATAGTAAAGAGGTGATAAGTTTGATGATAAATGATAGAAAATTTAAGATACTTGAAGCTATTATCAACGACTATATCGCCACTGCTGAGCCTGTTGGCTCAAGAACCATTGCTAGAAAATATAACTTTGGTATTTCTCCTGCAACAATTAGAAACGAGATGAGTGATTTAGAGGATATGGGACTTATTGAACAGCCTCATACATCGGCAGGCAGAATACCTTCTCAAAAAGGTTATAGAATGTATGTTGACAATATGATGCGTTCTAGAGAGCTGACAAGGGATGAAATTGAGTTTTTGAAAAATGCAATTTCTTTAAATGTTAATAGGCTAGAGTATTTAATGCAACAAACTGCAAAGGCATTATCTATGCTTACAAATTACACAACTGTTGTTACAGAGCCTGAAAGTTTTAAAATGAAGATTAAACACATTCAGCTTGTTCCTGTGGACAACAACACTGTTGCAGCAGTTATTGTTACTGACGACAATGCTATTAAAAACCATATTATTAAGGCTAAGGATATTCCAAATGCTGAAGGGCTATTTATTATATCAAATGAGTTAAGTGAGATATTAAAAGATTCCTCTTTAGTAGATGTGGATAGCGAGGCTACAAACAAATTAATTGAAAAGCACAGTAAATATCAAGAGCTTATTGCAAAGGTATTTAAGGCTATTGTTACAACTGTTAGACAGGAAAGAGATGTTCAGCTTTATACTAGTGGCGTTAGAAACCTTTTAGGTTTTCCTGAATTTAGCGATGTTGAAAAAGTTAAAAATGTTTTTCAAGCTATTGAAGAAAAGGATATGTTAATTACGTTATTAGGAAAGGGCGATGAAAACGCTGCCGACAAAATACAGATTTTAATTGGCGGCGAAAATAATATGGAACAATTAAAGGATTGCAGTATAGTTAAGGCGAATTATAGAGTAGGACGAAATTCTATTGGGCGAATTGGTGTTATTGGCCCTACTAGAATGAACTATTCTCAAACGGTTTCTATACTTGATGAAATAGTTAAAAAATTAGATGTTATTATAGATAGTATGCTTGAGGACAATGGAGGGTATAATGAGTAAGGACTTAGAAAAAGAAGTTGTTGAAAAGGAAGAAAAAGTAGACGACATTAAAGAAAATGAAAGTTGCGAAGATGTTGTTGAAAAGGAAGCAACAGAAGAAGCAGAAACAGTTGAAGAAAAAACTGAAGAAGAAACTTTAGCTGAAAAGCTTGTGAAAGCTGAACAACAGGTTAAAGAAGCTCAAGATAAGTGGCTTAGACAACTTGCTGAGTTTGAAAACTTTAGAAAAAGAACTAACCAAGAAAAGCAAGGTATGTATAACAACGGCGTTAGGGACACTATTGAAAAGTTTTTACCTGTTATTGACAACTTTGAAAGAGCTGTTAAAGCAACAGAAGATAAGGGTGTTGAAATGATTTTAAAGCAAATAATGGAAGTTATGGCAAGTTTAGGTGTGGAAGAAATTCCTGCTGAAAACCAAACTTTTGACCCTAATGTTCATTCAGCTGTTATGCACATTGAAGATGAAAGCTGTGATGAAAATGTGATTGTTGAAGTTTTTCAAAAAGGTTATAGACACGGTGACAAAGTGATTAGACCGTCTATGGTTAAAGTTGCTAATTAAATTTTTAATTATATAGAAGTTTATTAAAAAAAAGGAGAGAGAATAATGGGAAAGATTATTGGTATTGATTTAGGTACAACAAACTCTTGTATAGCTGTTATGGAAGGTGGCCAGCCAACTGTTATTGCAAATGCAGAAGGTGCTAGAACTACTCCATCTATTGTTGGTTTTACAAAAAGTGGCGAAAGATTAGTTGGCGAAACTGCTAAGCGTCAGGCTGTTACTAATGTTGATGGTACAGTTATTTCTATTAAAAGACATATGGGTGAAAACTACAAGTTTGAAAACGACGGAAAGCAATATTCTCCACAAGAAATTTCTGCTATGATTTTACAGAAGTTGAAAAAAGATGCTGAGGCTTATATTGGAGAGCCTGTTACAGAGGCAGTTATTACTGTTCCTGCTTACTTTACAGACGCTCAAAGACAGGCTACTAAAGACGCTGGCAAGATTGCTGGACTTGATGTAAAGAGAATTATTAACGAGCCAACTGCAGCAGCTCTTGCTTATGGTCTTGACAACGAAGAAGAGCAGACTATTATGGTTTACGACCTTGGTGGTGGTACATTTGATGTATCTATTATTGAGATTGGCGATGGTGTTATTGAAGTTTTAGCTACAAGTGGTAACAATCACTTAGGTGGCGACGACTTTGACCAGAGAATTATTGACTTTTTAGTTAGCGATTTCAAGGCTAAAGAGGGCATTGACCTTTCTAGCGACAAGATGGCTATGCAGAGATTAAAAGAGGCTGCTGAAAAGGCTAAGAAAGAATTATCTTCTGCGACTACATCTAACATTAACATTCCATATGTTACTGTTGGTGCAGACGGCCCTAAGCATTTAGATGTTACTTTAACAAGAGCTAAGTTTAACGAATTAACCCACGACCTTGTTGAGGCTACTTTAGTTCCTGTTCAAAACGCTTTAAAAGATGCTGGCATTAGTGCTAGTGAATTAAGCAAGGTATTACTTGTTGGT
Organism: uncultured Clostridia bacterium; assembly: GCA_944384235.1. Taxonomy (GTDB): domain Bacteria; phylum Bacillota; class Clostridia; order Lachnospirales; family CAG-274; genus Gallispira. The sequence goes on along the minus strand of CALWSP010000006.1, from coordinate 37,111 downwards.
GGTTCTACAAGAATTCCTGCTGTTCAGGAAGAAGTTCAGAAAATTACTGGCAAAGAGCCATTTAAGGGCATTAACCCAGATGAGTGTGTAGCTATTGGTGCTTCTATTCAAGGTGGTAAGCTTGCTGGTGACGAGGGTGCTGGTTCTATTCTTCTTCTTGATGTAACTCCTCTTACTTTAGGTATTGAAACTGCTGGTGGTGTTGCTACTGCTTTAATTCCAAGAAACACTACTATTCCAACTAACAAGAAGCAGATTTTCTCTACTTACGAGGACAACCAGACTGCTGTTGATATTAACATTGTTCAGGGCGAAAGACCTATGGCTAAGGACAACAAGAGCTTAGGTAGATTCCGTCTTGATGGAATTGCTCCAGCTCCAAGAGGTATTCCTCAAATTGAAGTTACTTTTGATATTGACGCTAATGGTATTACTAAAGTTTCTGCTAAGGACCTTGGCACTGGCAAAGAGCAGAACATTACTATTACTTCTTCTACTAACCTTTCTGACGAAGAAATTGACAAGGCAGTTAAAGAGGCTGAGCAGTATGCTGAGCAAGATGCTAAGAGAAAAGAAGCAGTTGACACAAAGAACGAAGCTGACAGCTTAGTGTTCCAGACTGAAAAGCTTATTAAGGACTTAGGCGACAAGATTAGTGACGAGGACAAGAACAGAATTGAAGCTGAAATTGAGAATGTTAAGAAGATTAACGACGGTTTAGTTGCTGAGAATATGAGCGAAACTGATGTTGCTACTTTAAAGACTGCTTGCGAGGCTTTAAGCAACATTGTTCAGGAATTTTCAACTAAATTATATGAGGCAGCTCAGGCTGCTGGTGTAGACCCTAATGCAGGTGCTACTACATCTGATGATGTTATTGACCAGTAATTTGGTTTATGATAGAATATAGCAGAGAGTTGGAGCTTTTGCTCTAACTCTTTGTTTAGATTAAATAAAGTTTGCAAGAGGTGAGATTATGGCGTCTAAAAGAGATTATTATGAAGTCCTTGGGGTAAGTAAGGGCGCATCTGAAACAGAAATTAAAAAAGCATATAGAAAGATGGCCAAAAAATATCACCCAGACGCTAATCCTGACAACAAAGAAGCTGAGGCTAAATTTAAAGAAGTTAGCGAGGCTTATGAAGTGTTAAGCGACCCTCATAAAAAAGCTGCTTATGACCAATATGGTCACGCTGCATTTGAAAACGGCGGAATGGGAAGTGCAGGCGGTTTTGGTGGCTTTAGTGGAATGGATATGGGTGACATATTTAGCGACCTATTTGGTGGCGGTTTTGGCGGTTTTGGTGATATTTTTGGCGGCGGAAGTTCATCAAGAAGGAGAGGGCCTCAAAGAGGTTCTGACTTACAGGTTAATATTACTATTTCTTTTGAAGAATCTATGTTTGGTTGCCAAAAAAGCGTGACTATTCCTACAGGTGAAGTTTGCCCTAAGTGCCACGGTAGCGGTGCTAAAGAAGGAACTAGTGCTGAAACTTGTCCAAATTGTCACGGTAGCGGACAAGAAAGGGTTACAACAAGGACTCCTTTTGGTATGGCTCAAACTGTTAGAACTTGTTCACATTGTGGTGGAGAAGGAAAGATTATTAAAGAGAAATGTTCTAATTGTGGGGGCAACGGAAATGTTACTAGCAACAAGACTATCACTATTGACATTCCTAAGGGTATAGCTAGTGGCCAGTCTATTAGAAAAAGAGGTTTTGGTGGAGCAGGCACTAAGGGTGGGCCTAATGGCGATTTACTTATTCAAGTTCTTGTTACACCAAGCAGACAATTTACTAGACAAGGAAATGACCTTTATACTGAAGTGCCTATTAATATGGTGCAAGCTGCTCTTGGCGACGAAATTACTATTCCAACTATTGACGGAGATGAAAAGTATACTATTAAAGCTGGCACACAGCCAGACACTAGGATTACTTTAAGAGGCAAAGGCGCTTACAATGTTAAAAACGACAAGGCAAGAGGAAACCTTATTGTTACTTTAAAGGTTGTTATACCTACTGAGCTTAAGAGAGAACAAAAAGATTTATTGCAAAAACTAGGTGAAAGTTTTAACGGCATTAACCACAAGAAAAAAGGTTTTTTTAGCAAATAAAGATTTATTTTATCCAGCTTCTATTTTTTAGAGGCTGGATTTTTTGATAAAAAGAACAAATATTATATTTCTATTGACAAAAATATGCTTAGAATTTATAATTAAATTGTCAGTTTGGGCACGAAGTGTAAGCGTGCCCTTAATTAGTTTATGTTTTATTTTTTAAGGAGGCATTAGATGAAAAGATTATTGGCTAGGATATCGGCGTGTTTGTTTACAATACCTTTTTTATTAACTGGTTGCGGAAGTGGCGAACAAGAAGATGGTTCGAGTATTAAAATTGGTGTTTTTCAGCCGATAACTGGGTCTATGGCTGCAGGTGCTGCAATTCAAATTGAGGGCATTGAGCTTGCTTATAGGGAAAGACCTACTGTTAAAATTAATGGTCAAGACGTTAATGTTAAGCTTGTGAAAGCAGACAACAAGTCAGACAAGGTTGAGGCGGCAACAGCAGTTAGCAAACTTGTTGAAGAAGACGAAGTTGCAGCTATTATTGGGTCTTATTCTTCAACCCCATCTATTGGTGCTTATGATATAATTAGAAAGGGTAAGGTTGCAGCAGTTGGAGCTAGTTGCACTAACCCTGCTGTTACTGAAGGAAACGACAATTATTTTAGAGTGTGTTTTATTGACCCTTACGAGGGCACTGTTATGGCCAACTATGCTTACAACAACTTAGGAGCTAGAGTGGCGGCTGTTACAACAGAAAAAGGAAATGACTATTCTGTTGGTGTTGCTCAATATTTTAAAGAGGCTTTTGAAAAATTAGGTGGTACTGTTTATGAAGCATCTTACCAAACTGGTGACCAAGATTTTAACGCTCAAATAATTAGTTTAAAAAGCAAAAACCCTGATGTTTTCTTTGTGCCTGGCAATTTTACTGAGGCAGCTATGTTCATTAAGCAAGCTAGACAAGCTGGAGTTAATTCAACTATGCTTGGTGGAGATACATATGAGGTTCAGGAGTTTATTGGAATTGGTGGAAAAGAAGTTGAGGGCGTTATGTTTGCTGCATTTTTTGACCCAGATGCTGAATTGACACCTTTAACTAAAGAGTTTGTGGAAAAATACAGACAAGAAAACGGTGGAAAAGACCCAGCAGGTGAAACGGCTTTAGGTTATGATGCTTATAATTTAATTTGTGATGCAATAGAAAAGGCTAATTCTTTTGACAGCGTTGCAATTAGAGATGCAATAGCAGAAAGTGACTTTATTGGCGTGACTGGCCCTGTTAAGTTTGATGAAAATGGTAACCCGACAAAAGCAGCTGTTATTAAAAAAGTTGAAAATGGCAAATTTGTTTATTTTGATTCTTTATTAGCAGGGTAGAAATTTTTAGGGTGCAGAAAATGTACCCTTTATTTTTTAAGTAAGGGAAAAAGAAAGGTTGTGAAGTTAATGTTAGTTATACCGACAATGGCAGAGTTATTACAGCAAGTTTGTAATGGTCTTTTGTTAGGTAGTTTGTTTGCTCTTGTAGCAGTTGGATACACAATGGTTTATGGTATTTTAAGGCTTATTAATTTTGCTCATTGTGACATATTTATGATGGCTATGTATATTGCATTTTTTATTGTAGCTCCAGATTCCAGATGGTGGTTTATTGGTTTTATAATTGTTATAGCAATTACTGCAATACTTGGTATGGGTGTTGAAAAAATTGCATATACGCCTTTAAGAAAGCAAAATGCTCCTAAAATATCTATGCTTATTTCGGCTATTGGTATGTCTTATCTTTTAGAAAACTTGGCAACTGTTTTATTTACAGGAAAGCCAAAGACATTCCCTCAAATTGAGCTTTTAGTTGGTATGATAGAAATTGGACCTATTAGGTTGCAAAGGCTTGCTCTTGTTGTGCCAATTGTTACTTTTTTACTTATGGTTATATTATTAACTTTAATTAACAAAACAAAGGCTGGTATGGCTATGAGAGCTGTTTCCAAGGATTTAGAAACAGCTAAGTTAATGGGCATTAATGTTAATAGCACAATTTCTTTTACTTTTGCAGTTGGGTCTGCTATTGCTGGTGTAGGTGCTATTTTATGGGGGTTAAAGTACCCTCAAATATCTCCTCTTGTGGGTGTTATGCCTGGACTTAAATGTTTTGTGGCTGCTGTTATTGGTGGAATTGGAAACATTAAGGGGGCTGTTTTAGGCGGATTAATACTTGGGTTTGTGGAAATTATGGCAGTTGCGTTTTTCCCATCTATATCTGCTTACAAAGATATATTTTCTTTTGCTATTCTTATAATTATTCTCTTATTTAGGCCTAATGGTATTATTGGCGAAAAGATTGCTGAAAAGGTTTAAAAGGAGGTTATAGTATGGAAAAGAAAAAGAGAAATTTGATTTTAAGTGTTGTTTCTATTTTAGTTTTAATTGGTTTTATTATTTGGGCTGAGGAGTGTACTAAGGCGTTTGGTGTTTACAACCAGAGAATTTTTAAAACTTGTTGTATATATGCTATATGTGCTTTATCTATGAATATGGTAAATGGTTACACAGGTTTATTCTCTCTTGGGCAGCCTGGGTTTATGGCTATTGGCGCTTATGTGACAGCTTTTTTAACTGTTACGCCATCTGACAAAATAGCAATATACAAAATTGTTCCTATTTCAGAGGGGCTTGCAAATTTAAACGCACCATTTTTTATTGCACTTATTATTGGTGGTTTAGTGGCTGCTTTTTTTGCTTTTTTAATTGGGTTTCCTGTTTTAAGTTTAAAAGGCGATTATTTAGCTATTGCAACTCTTGGTTTTTCTGAAATTATTAGAATTTTTATTACAAATGCTCAAGGGCTTACAAACGGACCAACTGGTATTAACAGAATACCAAATGATTTTATGAACTTATATGTTTTATGTGGCATATTAGCTTTAGTTGTTATTTTTATTTTATCGATGATGAAAACTAGTTATGGTAGAGCTTTATTAGCTATTAGAGAGGACGAAGTTGCAGCTCAGGCTATGGGTATAAATTTATTTAAGCACAAAATGCTCGCTTTTATTATTAGTGGTTTTTTAGCAGGCATTGGTGGCGGGCTTTTAGCTTCTCTGGTTGGTGCTATTGACCCTAACCAGTTTAAATTTACTGTTGCTTACGACATTTTACTTATGGTGGTTTTAGGCGGACAGGGGTCTGTTTCTGGCTGTATAGCTGGTGCGTTTATTGTTAGAATTGCGCTTGAAAAGTTAAGATTTTTAGACGAGCCTATTAACTTTGGCATTTTTGAATATCCTGGAATTGGCGGTATGAGAATGGTTGTTTTTTCTATTTTACTTATGCTTGTTATTATTAAATGGAGAAAGGGTATTTTTGGAAACGAGGAGTTTAGCTGGGATAAAGTGTTTAACTTTTTTAGTAAGTTTAAAAAAGCTCCAAAAAAGGAGGTTGAAAAGTGATGGCTGCTATATTAGAAACTAGAGATGTTGTTATTAGATTTGGTGGGCTTGTGGCTGTAAACCTTTTAAACATTGAGGTTGAAAAAGGCGAAATTATATCTATTATTGGGCCAAATGGCGCAGGAAAGACAACTGCTTTTAACCTTATTACTGGCGTATACAAGCCTACTGAAGGCGTTATTTTATTTGACGGAGAAAGAATTAGTGGAAAAAGGCCAGATGAAATTGCAAAAATTGGAATTGCCAGAACTTTTCAGAATATAAGGCTTTTTAAAAGTTTAACTGTTTTAGAAAACGTTTTAATTGCAACGCATTTAAACATAAAATCTAATTTATTTTCTTCTGTGTTAAAAACTCCAAAGGCTAGAAAAGAAGAAAAGGAAATGGTTGAGTATGCTGAATTTTTGTTAAAAGAGACAGGGCTTTTACACCTTAAAGACGAAAAGGCTGAAAATTTACCTTATGGTTTACAAAGGCGACTTGAAATTGCAAGAGCTTTAGCTACAAAGCCAAAAATCCTTTTATTAGACGAGCCTGCTGCTGGTATGAACCCAAAAGAAAGTGACGACCTTACAGAGTTTATTAAAAATATTAGAGATAAATTTAATTTAACAATTTTACTTATTGAACATCATATGCAGCTTGTAATGAGTATTTCAGACAGAATATATGTGTTGGAATATGGAATTACAATAGCAAAGGGTAAGCCACAGGAAATTCAAGAAAACCCAGCTGTTATTAAGGCGTATCTTGGAGAGGAGAATGATGATTTATGCTAGAAATAAATAACCTTGTTGTTAAGTATGGTGGTATTACTGCTTTAGACAACATTTCTATGAATGTTGAGGAGGGCAAAATTATTTCTCTTGTTGGTGCTAACGGAGCTGGAAAAAGCACAACTTTAAGGGCCATTACAAAGTTAGTTACACCTGTTAGTGGTTCTATTAAATATAACGGAGTTGAGTTGACTAATTTAAGCACTCAAGACATTGTTAAAATGGGTATTACTCTTGTTCCTGAGGGTAGACACGTTTTTGCTGAAATGACAGTTGAAGAAAACCTTATGATTGGGGCTTACCTTAGAAAAGACAAGGAAAATTTTAAAAAAGACATTGATTTTATTCACGAAATGTTTCCTAGGCTTAAAGAAAGGTCTAAGCAGTTAAGTGGAACTTTATCTGGCGGAGAACAACAGATGGTGGCAGTGGGTAGAGCTTTAATGAGCAACCCTAAGGTACTTATGATGGACGAGCCGTCTTTAGGGCTTGCTCCTCTTGTTATAAAAGACATTTTTAGAATTATTGAAAAAGTGAACCAAGAAAAGAATATGACAGTTTTATTAATAGAGCAAAACGCAAACGCTGCTTTAAAAATATCTCATTATGGGTATGTTATGGAAACTGGTAGAATTGGGCTTGAGGGAACTGGCACAGAGCTTTTAGCCAACAAGCAAGTTAAAGAGCTTTATCTTGGAAAAAGTGAAAATTAAAAAAAGCCTAATATTACGAAAAGTAATATTAGGCTTTTTTTATAGATTTGAAAGGAAATTAAAAACTGTGGACCAATATAGCTTACTATTTACAAGGGCAGAAATTCCGTGGCCAGCATTATCAACTATTAAAAGGTCTTTTTTACAATTTGCATTTTTATAAAGAGAGTATACTATATCAGTTGGGACTAGGCTATCTTTTGAGCCGTGGATAAAAAGAGTTGGAACTTTAATGTTAGCAACTTCTTTAATTGGAGAAGAAAGGCTTAAGTTATATTTAGCTTTAAGTTTGCAAAAAAGTTTTAAAAAGCATATTATTGGGAAAGCTGGCAAGTTAAAATTATGCTTAATTTCGTAGGATATTATGTTTGTGGCTGAGTCAAAAGAGCAATCTGAAATTAGAGCTTTAATGTTTTTAATGTGTTTTCTTGCGGAAGTTTGTATTATTGTGGAAGCACCCATACTTACTCCAAAAAGTGTTATTTCTGCATTTTGATTTCCTTTTACAACAAGGTCTATTATGTTTGAAAGGTCAAAAGAATCTAAATAGCCAAGGCCTATATATTTGCCGCCACTTTTTCCGTGAGCTCTTAAATCTGGAACTATGACATTGTAGCCTTTTAGATAAAATTTTTGTGCAGCATAAGTCATTGTGCTACCATAGCCACCATAGCCGTGCATAATTATTACCCATTTATTTGTGAATTTATTTTGGTGGTATATTTTACAAAAAATGGGTGTGTTTTTATAGCCTTTAATGTAGCAAGTTGTGGTATGAGATTTTTTTTCCCAAGTTTCTCTATTTTTTTGTTCTAATTTATTATCTAAGGCTATCACATTTTCTTCTTTTGAAAGGTCTGCACACTTTGCAAGTTCTAGTTTATTTCCCTTAGCAAATATTGTTTCAAAAAGGTAATTTAGTTCTGAAAAGATTTCAAGAAAAAATATAGATAAAAGGGAGTATAAGGTTGTTTTAATTAATTTCTTTGTCTTTATCATTATCATATTCCTTTACAAAATTAATATAGCTTTCTCCTATGGAGTCTGAAACTCCTTCTGAGAGATGGGCAAGGTCGCCATCGTTATACATAAGGCCTATTAAAAAGTTTTTTTCTTTTTTATTCATATTGCACCTCCATAGTTGTATTTTATACAGAATTATAGTATATATACCTTGACAAAAAAATATTTATGTGATATATTTTTATTGGTAAAAAATTTGCAAAATAAATATTTGCTAGATTATATCTAGTGTTTAAAATAACAGGGTATTCTCTTCCTTTTTTGATGAGAATACCATTTTTTTTAAAACTATTAGGAGGAAGAAATATGAAAATTTTTGAAGAGCTTGAAGCAAGAGGTCTGCTTGCCCAATTAACTAACAGAGAAGAAATTAGAGATTTAATAAACGAAGGCAAGGCAACTTTTTATATTGGTTTTGACCCAACTGCTGACAGTTTACACGTTGGGCATTTTATGGCTTTATGCCTTATGAAAAGACTTCAAATGGCTGGAAACAAGCCTATTGCATTAATTGGTGGCGGTACTGCTATGGTAGGCGACCCATCTGGAAGAAGTGATATGCGTCAGATGATGACAGTTGAAACTATTAACCACAACGTTGAGTGTTTTAAAAAGCAAATGTCAAGATTTATTGACTTTTCTGAGGGCAAGGCTTTATTAGTGAACAACGCTGACTGGCTTATGGGTTTAAATTACATTGAGCTTTTAAGAGAAGTTGGCGCTAACTTTAGTGTGAACAGAATGCTTAGCGCTGAATGTTACAAGCAGAGAATGGAAAAGGGCCTTTCTTTCCTTGAGTTTAACTATATGATTATGCAAAGCTACGACTTTTATGAGCTTTTTAAGAATTATGGCTGTAATATGCAGTTTGGTGGCGACGACCAGTGGAGCAATATGTTAGGTGGTACTGAGCTTATTAGAAGAAAGCTTGGCAAGGATTCTTATGCTATGACTATTACTCTTTTATTAAATTCTGAGGGCAAGAAAATGGGTAAAACTCAATCTGGTGCAGTTTGGCTTGACCCTAACAAAACTAGCCCTTATGAATTTTACCAATATTGGAGAAATGTTGCAGATGCAGATGTTTTAAAGTGTCTTAGAATGTTGACTTTCCTTCCTTTAGAGCAAATTGACGAGATGGACAAGTGGGAGGGTAGCCAGCTTAACAAGGCTAAAGAAATTTTAGCTTACGAGCTTACAAACCTTGTTCACGGAGAAGAAGAAGCTAAAAAGGCTCAAGAAGCTGCAAAGGCTTTATTTAGTGGTGCTGGTGCTGCTGGCTCTGCCCCTACAACTGAAATTAGTGAAAGTGAATATGGCGATGGTTTACAGATTATTGAGCTTTTAGAAAAGTGTGGACTTATTTCATCAAGAGGCGAGGGCAGAAGGCTTGTTCAGCAAGGCGGCGTTAAAGTGAACGGAGAAAAGGTTGCTGACATAGGAACAGTTATTGGCCTAGATTTATTTGATGATGAAAAGACAATTATGATTCAAAAAGGCAAGAAAGTTTATCACCAAGTGAAAATTGTTGAATAATATATAATTATGCAATAATTTTAGAGTTTAAAAATTTAAAAATTATTAAGGCTTAGTTAATTTATTAAAAAAAATAAGGTGTTTTGTCAGATTAAATAAAATATTTTAAGTTAAATCCTATATACTTGGTATAAATTAATTAATTGTTATTAAATAAAAATAATTATCTTGATTTTTTTGCGTAAATTGATTATAATTTACATTGGTATATAGAAAAATAAAATATTGATGAAATGGTGATTTTTGTTGTTGTTTAATGTGAAAAGCTACACAACTGCGAAAATAGGGGGGGGGGTATTTTAGTATTAAATCTTAGATACAAATAGTATAAGATTTAAGAGAAAGGAGAATTTTCGCAAAATGAACAAATTTAGCTCGAATAATTTTACTAAGCTGTTTTTAGTTTTTTTATCTATTGTTATTGCTTCTGTTATTATTATATGTGACATTGGTATAAATTCTTTAGAAAAAGGTATTAAGCTTGAAAACAAAAAGTATGTTGATGAGCTAACAAAAAGCGTTGCTGATTCATTTAACAAGAGAATAGAAAACAACATAAATGCACTTGAGATAATAGCAATGGAAATTGGAAAGGGTAGCCAAAGAGTTGACTTAGAATCTTTAAACAAGTCTTCTGAAATTATGGAGTATGAGCATATTTATATATTATACCCCAATGGTATGCTTACTAACGGCGACATTGAAATTCCATTGTATGAAGATTTGCCAGAAATTATGGAAGTTTTTGAGGGCAAAAACATTATTACAAGAGAGTCTATGAAGCACCTTGGAAACGACGGGAATTATGAAGTTAACAACGGTTTTACTTTTGCTGTGCCTGTGTATGATGGAAATGGTCAAGTTGTTAAAGCTGTTGTGGCTTGCACTAACGCTGATTGGAACAAAGATTTATCTTCTCAGTCTTACTTTGATGGAGCAGTTTATTTCCACATTATTGACACAAAGGGAAACTATGTTATTCAGGCTAACAATGCGTATTCTCAGGAGTTGTTTGAAAGCGACAAATTTAAAATATATTCTAACATATATGAAGTTATTGAAAACAACGTTATTTTAAGAGATGGCTTTACTCTTGAAGATTACAAAAGAGCTGTTGAACAAAAAGAAAAATATGTACTTAGTTTTTGTTTTAGAGCAGATAATCTTCCAAGGTTAGCAGAGCTTTACCCTCTTGAATATGGAGATTTGCTTTTAAACCTATCTGTTGCTGGAAATGCAACAACTTTACATATGACAAACATAATGCAAACTATTGTTATTTTAAACATTGTTATAGTTGCGTTTTTTGTGTTGCTATCTTTAGTTTTATTTTTGGTTTATAAAAACAGTAGAAGTATGGCTCTTGAAGATAGCATAACTAAGGGTTATTCTAACTTAAGGTTTCAAATTGAGGCTAAGGAGAAAATTGAAAAATCTCCAGCTGACACTTATGCTTTTTTATCTGTTAACATTGACAGGTTTAAAATTATTAACGATATGTTTGGAACTGAAAAGGGAGATGAAACTCTTAAGTTTGTTCACGACAAAATTAAACAGCATTTGAAAAATGAGGAACTTATTTGCCGTTCTTCATCTGACAATTTTGATGTTTTAATTAAAAACAGAACAGACAGTGAAATTTTAAAATTTCTTTCAGAAATAGTTGAAGACATTGTTAAGGTTTTAAATGAAAAACCTGAAAACAAAAACTATTTATTATCTTTAAGTGTTGGTGTTTATCATATTGATGACACAAGTATTCCTATTGTGAATATAAGAGATAGAGCTATTATTGCGAGAAAGAAAAATTCTGACTATATTGTTAAACATATTTGTTCTTGCGGTTTTTACTCTGACGAGGAAAGAGAAAGACTGAGAGAAGAAAAGGAAATGGAAAACAAAATGGAATCTGCTTTGATAAACAACGAGTTTGTTGTTTATTTACAGCCTAAGGTGAATTTTAAAGACGGAAAATTTGCTGGGGCTGAGGCTTTAGTTAGATGGTTTGACAAAGACAAGGGTATGATTCCTCCTGACAAGTTTATTTCATTTTTTGAGAAAAATGGTTTTATTAACAAGTTAGATATTTACGTTTTTGAGCAAACTTGTAAGTATATTAGAAAGTGGATTGATGCTGGCGTTGAGCCTGTTCCTGTTTCAATTAATCTTTCAAGAGCTCATTTAGAAAACAAGGACTTTTTAAAGCCTTATGTTGAAATACAGAAAAAATACAACATTCCATCTAAACTTTTAGAGCTTGAGTTGACTGAAAACTTATTGCTTGAAAACCCTAAAGAAGTTATGGACGCTATTAAGAAAATTCATCAAGCTGGATTTTTATGTTCTTTAGATGATTTTGGTAGCGGATATTCTTCTCTTAACATTTTGAAGGACTTAGATGTGGATATAATTAAGTTAGACAGAGCGTTTTTCCGTTCCCCAGATGTTGTAGAGCCTAAGGAAAAAATTATTGTAGGCGAGGTTGTTTCTATGGCTAGACAGTTAGGTATGATGACTGTGTCTGAGGGTGTTGAAACAGAGGCTCACGTTAATTTCTTAAAGGAAATTGATTGCGACAAGGGGCAAGGTTATTTCTTCTCTAGACCTATTAGCGAGGAAGATTTTGAAGTTTTAGTTTATGGAAGAAAGCTATAAAAAAGAAAAGCCTTTCGTTAAGAATTAACTTAACGAAAGGCTTTTTATATTAGGCTTTTTCCGTCTAGGTTGTTTTTTAAGTTAAGGTAGGTTGCAATTGTTTTGCCAATGTCGCTAAAGGTTTCTCTTGTTCCTAAGTTTTGTGGGGTTATGTTTTTGCCATACATTAGCAAAAAGGTATATTCTCTTGAGTGGTCAGTAGATGGAGTTGTTGGGTCACAGCCGTGGTCGCTTGTTATAAACAAAATGTCTTCATCTTTCATAGAGCTTATTATTTCAGGAAGTTTATTGTCAAATTCTTGCAGTGAATTTGCAAAGCCTTTTATATCGTTTCTATGGCCATAAAGCATATCTGTATCTACTAGGTTTGTGAAAATTATTCCCTCAAAGTCCTCTTTAAGATATTTTATTGTTTGGTTTATTCCCTCTAAATTTGTGTGGGTGTGGACAGATTTTGTGACACCTCTATTACAGAAAATATCTTCAATTTTGCCAACGCAAGCTACAGTTTTTCCTTGTTCTTTTGCATAGTCTAAGAGAGTTTTACTAACTGGTGGCAAAGAAAAATCTTTTCTATTTTGGGTTCTATAAAAAGTATCATTATCGTTTTTAAAAGGCCTAGCAATGACTCTTGCAACGCTATGCTCTCCTTGCAAAATATCTCTTGCTATTTCACAAATTTCATAAAGTTTATTTAAAGGAATAACATCTTCGTGTGCAGCAATTTGGAAAACACTATCTGCCGATGTGTAGACAATTGGGTAGCCTGTTTTCATATGCTCTTTGCCAAGGGTTTTAATTATTTCTGTTCCAGAGGCTACGCAGTTGCCTAAAATTTTAGAGTTTATTCTTTTTTCAAAGGTTTTTATTATACTATCTGGAAAGCCATTTGGGTAGATTGGGAAAGGTGTATCTAAGTGTATTCCGCTTATTTCCCAATGGCCTGTGGTTGTGTCTTTTCCTTTTGAGCGTTCTTTTAGCCTACAATATGCACCTTGTGGGTTATTTGTTTTTTCGTAGATGTTGTAGCCATCAATAAGCCCAAGGCCAAGGTTACACATATTTTTTAAATTTAAAGTTGGAACTTGTTCTTTTATGTGCATTAGTGTGTTACTATTTTCATCACCATATAATTTTGCATCTGGAAGTTCGCCAATTCCAACAGCGTCTAAGACTATTATTATTCCTCTTTTCATAAAAGACCTCCTATTTGATAATATCGTAGATTAAAGGTTTTTTTGGCAGTGGATTATTTTCAATTTTAATTGCAGATTTTAAAAGTTTTCCAGCATTTTCGCATTTTATGCTATCTTCTGCAAATATTATTGCGAGTATTTCATTTTTTTCTACCTTATCTCCAACTTGTTTTTTAAGCATTATTCCAGCGCCATAATCTATTTTACTATCTTTTGTTAACCTTCCAGCTCCTGTTTTAAAAGCAGCCTCGCCTATTAAAAAGGCATTTGCTTCTGTTACATAGCCTGATTTTTCGCTTGTTATAGTTTTTTTATGAATTTTTTGAGGGAAAAGGGAGTAGTTATGAATTACAGCAGGGTTACCTCCTTGAGAGCGAATTAATTCTTCAAATTTATAAAGAGCTTTTTTATTATTTATGTTTTCATTGAGCATTTCAAGGGCTGTGTTTGTGTCTTTAGCGATGTTTGACATAATTAACATTTGAGCACCAATTGCAAGGGAAACCTCTTTTAGCGGACCGTTTAAATTGCCTTTTAAAACTTCTATTGCTTCTATTACTTCTAGGCTATTACCTATATTCATACCTAGAGGAGTTTCCATATTAGTTATTATGGCTGTTACTTTTTTATTAAGGTTTTGGCCTATTTTTATCATTTCATTTGCTAAAATTTTAGCATCATTAAGGTTTTTCATAAAAGCACCTTTACCACATTTAATATCAAGGACTATGCCATCTGAGCCACTAGCTATTTTTTTGCTCATAATGCTTGATGCTATAAGTGGCATACTTTCAACTGTGCCAGTTACATCTCTTAAAGCATACATATATTTATCTGCTGGGGCTAAGTCTTCAGTTTGGCTCATTAAAACTAGATTATGCTCTTTTACTTTTTCTAAAGCTTCTGAAATTGACAAGTTTACATTAAAGCCTGGAATTGATTCTAGTTTATCTATTGTGCCACCTGTATGGCCAAGGCCACGGCCAGATAGCTTTATTACAGGCAGGCCTAAAGAAGCCACTAAAGGAGCTACAATTAATGTGGTTGTGTCTGAAACTCCACCTGTGCTATGCTTGTCTATTTTAAAGCCATCTATTGAGCTTAAGTCAAGGGTTTTGCCGGAGTTTATCATTGCAACTGTTAAATCAGATGTTTCTTGTTCATTAAGAGAGTTAATACATATTGCCATTAGCATTGCAGAAATTTGATAATCAGGTATAGTTTTATTTGTTACTCCCTGAACAAAAAAGTTAATTTCTTCTTTTGTTAGCGTTTCTTTATTTCTTTTTTTTATTATTAAATCAATAAAATCCATATTTATCACCCTTTCTTTTTGTAAACAGTAGATTTTTATTATATATATATAGTATAATATTGATAGATAAATATATCAATGGAAAAAAATGAATTTGAGGTGAAAAAAATATGAAAAATTCTGTAATAATTGTTGCTGGTGGAAGTGGAAAAAGAATGAAGTCTGCAATTGCTAAGCAATATATTGAGTTAAAGGGCAGAACTATTTTAAGTTATACTATTGAAACATTTAACAAAAGCAAATATATTGACGAAATTATATTAGTTACTAATGAAGATGCTTTAGATTTTGTTAAAGAAGAAATTGTGGAAAAATATAATTTTGAAAAGGTTAAAGCAATTGTTAAAGGTGGAAGCGAAAGGCAATATTCTGTTTACAATGGTTTGAAAAAAGTTTCTTTAGACAGCGACGTTGTCTTTATTCACGATGGCGTTAGGCCTTTTGTGGGAGAAGAATATATAAAGAATTTATCTGAGTGTGCTATGGAATTTGGTGGTTGTGTTTTAGGGGCAAAAGTTAAAGACACTATTAAGGTGTGTGACGAGAAGGGGTTTATTTTAGACACGCCTAAAAGAGATAGCCTTTGGGTGGCTCAAACACCTCAATGTTTTAAGTTTGAAACAATTATAGAGGCTTACAAAAAAGCTGAAAAAGATGGATTTTTAGGAACTGACGATTCAATGTTGGTTGAAAGAATTGGTGTTAAATTAAAAATGGTTGAGGGGGATTACAACAACATTAAAATTACAACCCCTGAAGATTTATATTTTGGCGAAGTTATTTTAGAAAATTTAATTAAAAAATATTAAAAAAACTGGCAAAAGCCAGTTTTTTAAAATGGTAATATAGAGTAGTTTCTTGCTATGATGTAAAGAGAGTATAAAACATAGATAAAAATCATAGTTGAGCCCATAACTTTGCCTAAAGAGCTTTTTTTCTTTATAGCAACTATTAAAACAAAAAGGTTGACCAAAATTAAAAGCGTTGAGTCTATAATTGAATCAAAACCAACTGAAATTTGGTTTAAAGAGGCTGAAACGCCTAAAACAAAAAGTATGTTAAAAATGTTTGAGCCAATTACATTACCTAAAGCCAAGTCTGCCTCGTTTTTCTTTGCTGCAACAACACTTGTTACTAGTTCTGGAAGAGATGTGCCAACAGCTACAATAGTTAAACCTATTAGGTTATCACTCATTCCAAAGCTTGAGGCAATTATTTTTGCGTTTGTTACAACAAAATCTCCACCAAAAACAACGCCTAAAATACCTATTAGAATGAAAATTATGCTTTTTGGAAGAGAAAGAGTTTTTATATTTTCTTCTACTTGTTCTGGGTTTTTTAAAGCTGATTTTACAAGAATGTAGATATATATTGCAAATATTATTAAAAACAAAACTCCACTAAGCCTTAGAAGGGTTGGGTTACCGTTTATGAAAAAGCCAACTACTAAAGACAAAATTAAAAGCAAATTAGCAAAAATGGAAAGAGGAAAATCTCTTTTTATTAACGTTTTTGTTATTACTATTGGATTTAATATGGCACAAAGGCCAACAACAACTAAAAGGTTGAAAAAATTTGAACCAACAACATTACTTATTGCAATTTCATTTGAGCCTTTTAAGGCAGCTGAGATGCTTACTGCAACTTCTGGAGCTGATGTTCCCATAGAAACAATTGTTAAGCCAATTATTACACTTGGAACTTTGAAAATTTTTGTAATTGAACTACTTCCATCTACAAAAAGGTCTGCACCTTTAATTAAAAAAATAAAGCCTAGTATAAGACCTATATAAGATGTGAAACTTGATAGAAAATCGATAATATCTCCTCCTAAGTAAAAAATTAAATATATTATGTGATAAAGTTTTATTAAATATTATATAGTATTAGATTTTTATAGTCAATAAAAGATTTAAATGTTCATTATTTGTTAAAAGATTACATTGATTTTTAAGGGTAGATATGTTATAATATTTTTAATATATATGCGATAAGTTTTGAGAGGTGTTTTATTTGGCTTTGCTATTTAACAAGTATACAGGAATGGAGTTTTATTATTTTTTAAATTGTTTTTTTGTATACAGTTTTTTTGGCTGGTGTTTTGAATGTTTAGTTATGAGTTATGAAGAAAAGAAAGTTGTGAACAGAGGTTTTATAAAAGGGCCTTTATGCACTATATATGGCGTGGGTGCTTTAAGTATGTATTTTCTTTTACAGCCTATTTCAAACAACAAATTTATGGTTTTTTTAGTTGGAGCTTTGCTTGCAACTATTTTAGAAATTGTTGTTGCTCTTTTAATGACTAAATTATTTGGCTATTTTTGGTGGAATTACAACAATAAAAAATTTAACTTTAAAGGCGTTATATGTCTTGAAAGCAGTGTTTGCTGGGGTGTTATGACTCTTTTAGTTTTTATTCTTTTTCAGCCTACTGTTGAATACATTGTGAACAGCTATTATTATATGACTGGCAAACTTGTTGCCTGCATAATTTTAGTTGCATATTGTGTTGATTTTTACATAAGTTTTCATAAGGCTTTTGACGACAAAGAAAAAAGACTTAGCGACAACTCAGCTAATTATTCTAGATTAACTATTAATGATTTTTGGAAAGTAAAGAAAAATGATTTTTAAAAGATAGCTTCTATAAGTTATCTTTTATTTTTTGTCTAAATATTAATAAATATTTAAGTTGCAAAATTTTATTAGATGTAGTACAATATAAAGGAAATAGTATTGTGCGAGATTAAAATTGAATATTTGTTTAAGTAGCAGTCCCGAAGATGATTGGAGGGGATTAAATATGAGTAATAATTTTTCTGAAACTCAAAAAATTGGTGACCTTAAAGACGTTTTAAAGGACATAGAAATTAGAGATGATGAAGTTAAGTCACCAGTGAACAGGATTATTGGCGAAGTTTATGACGCTATGAGAGAAAAGGGATACAATCCTGTTAACCAAATTGTTGGATACATTCTTTCTGGTGACCCAACTTATATAACTAGTTACAAAGATGCAAGAAAGAAAATGTCTAAGATTGAACAAGATGAACTTTTGGAAGAATTTGTGACTTATTATATTGAAAATAAGTTATGATTTTGGTTAAAATATGCGTATACTCGGTTTAGATTTTGGAATGAAAACAATAGGTGTTGCTGTTAGCGACCCGTTTGGCTGGACTGCTCAAGGTGTTGAAATTATTAGGCGTAAAGAAGAAAACAATTTAAAAAGCAGTGTTGAGCGTTTAAAGGCCATTTGCGACGAATATCAGGTTGAAAAAATAGTTTTGGGACTTCCTAAGAATTTGAACAATACTAGCGGCGAAAGAGTTGAAAAAACTGAAGCCTTTAAAAGACGAATTGAAAGAGATATTAATATACCTGTGGAATTGTGGGACGAAAGGCTTTCTACTGTGGGTGCGGAAAGAATTTTGTTAGAGGCTGATTTATCAAGAGCAAGAAGAAAGCAGGTTATTGACAAAATGGCTGCTGTTTTTATTTTGCAAGGCTATTTGGATTCTAAATAAAAAAATCAAGGGGAATTATTAAAATGAATGATGAAAAGTTAAACATTGACGAATTAAACCTTTTTGGGGACCAAGAAGAAATGTATGACGTTGTTTCTATGGTTGATGACGACGGAACAGAAGTTGATTTTTTTGTGGTTGACGGAATTGATGTTGAAAAGGTTAGATACCTTTTGTTAGTTAAGACTGAAGATTTTGATAAGAACGAGCCAGATGCTTTCTTATTTAAAGAAGTTATGACTGGCGAAGAAGAGTGCACTTATGAAGAAGTTAAGGACGAAGATGAGTACAACAAGGTGATTTTACTTCTTCAAGACGAGGACTCTGAATATGAAATGAAAATTTAAGGTAAAATTATATTAAAATAGCTATATTTGTTTTTATTGAATATAGCTATATTTTTTTTAAAATGTTTATATTAAATTAAGACCTTTTTGGTCTTTTATTGTTGTGTAAAAAAGTTCGTTTAAATATAAAAAAATAAAATAATTTGGAGGTGTGGTTTTTGTATCAAAGAAGATTTAGAAACAATAAAAATTCTAGCGAAGCTAAAAGCAACCAAGTTCAAGAGAAAAAGGCTAATGGCAAAGCTACAAAAACTAAGGAGGCTAAATTTGCCACAAAGGAAAAGAAGGACGAGTTAGTTAAAGTGTCTAACAGCACTAAGCCTAATGGAAGAAAAGGCCAAAGCAAGTTAAAGGTTATTCCTTTAGGCGGTTTGCAAGAGGTTGGAAAGAACATTACTGCTTTTGAATATGGCAGCGAAATATTAGTTGTGGACTGTGGTGTTGCTTTCCCAGAAGATGATATGTTAGGTATTGATTTAGTTATACCTGATTTTTCTTATTTAGTTAAAAACAAGGATAAAATTGTTGGTTTAGTTATAACTCACGGCCACGAGGACCATATAGGTTCTTTACCTTACTTTTTAAAGGAAGTTAATGTTCCTATTTATGCCACTAGATTAACTATTGGCCTTGTGGAAACAAAGTTAAAAGAGCATAACATTTTAAATAGTGTAGAGAGAAATGTTGTAAATGCTGGAGAAACAGTTAAGCTAGGAAAGCATTTTAAAGTTGAATTTATTAGGTCTACTCATTCTATTGCAGACAGTGTTGCCCTTGCTATTAACACACCTGTTGGAACTGTTGTGCATACAGGCGATTTTAAAATTGACTTTACACCAATTCAAGGTGAAATGATTGACTTGCAGAGGTTTGCTGAGCTAGGCAAAAAAGGCGTTTTACTTTTTATGTGTGATTCAACAAATGTTGAACGCCCTGGATATACTATGAGTGAGCGTTCAGTTGGTGGAATTATTGACAAGATTTTTGACGATAGCAAAGAACAGAGAATTATGGTTGCTACATTTTCATCAAATATTGATAGAATACAGCAAATTGTTAATTCTGCAGTTAGCCACAAAAGAAAGGTTGCCTTTATTGGTAGAAGTATGTTAAATGTGGTTAAGACTGCTAGTGAGCTTGGTTACCTTGAAATTCCTAAAAACACATTAATAGATATTCAAGAAGTTAGAAACTATTCAGACAGCGAGCTTGTTATTATTATGACTGGTTCACAAGGAGAAAATATGGCTGCACTTTCAAGAATTTCTCAAGGCGAGCATAGAATAGTTGACATTAAGCCAGGAGATAAGGTTATTATTTCTGCTTCGCCTATTCCTGGAAATGAAAAGAGTATATACAA
Source organism: uncultured Clostridia bacterium (assembly GCA_944384235.1). GTDB lineage: Bacteria > Bacillota > Clostridia > Lachnospirales > CAG-274 > Gallispira. Next base: position 17,146 of record CALWSP010000006.1, on the reverse strand, counting down.
GGTTATAAACGAATTGATTAGAAGAGGCGCAGATGTTATTTATGACGGGCTTATGGACGTGCACGTTTCTGGGCACGCAAGGCAAGAGGAAGTTAAAATTATGCACTCTCTTGTTAAGCCAAAGTATTTTATGCCTGTTCACGGTGAATACAAAATGCTTAGATGCCACAAAGAAGTTGCTTGTGAACTTGGTATGGACAAAGACAATGTATTTATTATGTCAAATGGTGATATGTTAGAGCTTACAAAAAATAGTGCAAAGCAGACTGTAAATGCTGTTCCTAGTGGTCAAATATTTGTAGATGGTTTAGGTGTTGGTGATGTTGGCAATATTGTATTAAGAGATAGACGCCATTTATCACAAGATGGACTTATGATTGTTGTTGTGGCTATGGATAAATATAGTGGCGAGATTTTAAGCGGACCAGACATTATTTCAAGAGGTTTTGTCTATGTTAGAGAAAGCGAAGAGCTAATGGACGAGGCTAGAGAAGTGGTTAATGACGCTTTAGATAAGTGTGAAAGAAGGAATATTAACGAATGGGCTTATATTAAAACATTGATTAAAGACACGTTAAGAGATTATTTATGGCAAAAAACTAAGAGAAGTCCTATGATTTTACCTATTGTTATGGATATTGATTAATTAAGGTGGCGCATTTTGTGCCATCTTTTTATTTGGAGGGATTTAAATGGCAAAAAATATGACGCAAGAGGAAAAAATTAAATGGTTAACTGAAACGCCTGTTGAAAAGTTAGTTTGCAGACTAGCTGTTCCAACAATTATTAGTATGTTAGTTTCATCTTTTTACAATATGGCTGACACTTTTTTTCTTGGGCAGACTAGTGACAGTGTTGTTGCAACTGGTGCAGTTGGAGTTGTGTTTCCGTTAATGGCTCTTATTCAAGCTGTTGGTTTTTTCTTTGGACACGGTTGTAGCAACTTTATATCTAGAAAGCTTGGAAGCAAAGAATTTGATGTTGCAGAGAAAATGGCAAGCACTGGCTTTTTTTCTGCAATAATTGTGGGAGTTATTATTGCGGTTTTTGGAATTATATATATTGAACCTTTAGCTATTGCACTAGGCTCAACAAAACTTATATTGCCTAAGGCTATTGACTATATGAAATACATATTAATAGGCTCACCATATATGATTGGTGCATTAGTTTTAAACAACCAACTTAGGTTTCAAGGGTTAGCTTTTTTTTCTATGATAGGAATTACAGCAGGTGCTGTATTAAACATTGTTTTAGACCCTATATTAATTTTTAAATTTAATATGGGTGTAAGCGGGGCAGCAATAGCAACAATTATTAGCCAGCTTATTAGTTTTATTATTTTATTAATTGGTGTTTATAAAAGTAGTGCAATTAAGATTAAAATTAAAAACTTTAAGCCATCTTTATATTTTTACAAAGAAATTACAGCTGGGGGTATGCCATCTTTAAGCAGGCAGTCAATAGCAAGTATTTCAACTATTGTTTTAAACTTTGCCGCAAGGCCATATGGCGAGGTAGCTATTTCTGCAATGGCTATTGTTTCAAAAATTGCTATGTTTGCAAACTCTGCAATTATTGGCTTTGGACAAGGATTTCAGCCAGTTTGTGGCTTTAACTTTGGTGCAGGTTTACACAAAAGAGTTTTAAAAGCTTTTTGGTTTTGTGTTAAGTTTTCTTTTATATTTTTAGCTATGGTTTCTATTTTAGGATTTATTTTTGCTCCTAATGTAGTTGGTGGTTTTACAAACAGTTTAGAAGTTAATGAAATTGCTTCTGCAACTCTTAGGTATCAATGTATTGCTCTTTGTTTAAACAGTTTTATTGTTCTATCTAATATGCTTTTACAAACAATTAGATACCCTATTAGAGCAACTATTTTAGCTATATCTAGACAAGGGTTAGTTTTTATACCTATGATTTTTATATTGTCTAAGTTTTTTGGTTTAAAAGGCCTTGAAATGGGACAAATGGCATCTGATATTATTACTTTTTTAATTGCAGTTATTTTACAAATGTCAGTGTTAAAAGGGCTTAGAGCTTTAGCTGACAAAAAAGAGGAAATTGTGTAAATTGTTAAAAAAATTAGTAATATTATCTGTTATTATATAAAATAAGTATAAATAAGAAAAAGTGGCTTTTATTAGTTAAAAAATTGTGATATAATTTAAAGTATGTTTAAAATAGGAATTAAATTAGAAAGGCGAAGATTATGAAGGTATTAGTTACTGGTATTAAAGGGCAACTTGGATATGATGTTCTAAATGAATTAAAAAAAAGAGGACATATTGCCCTTGGTTATGATGTTGATGAAATGGACATTACTAACGAAAGCCAGGTTAGAGAAATTATTAAAAAAGATATGCCAGAAGCAATTATTCATTGTGCTGCGTGGACAAATGTTGACGGAGCAGAAGATGAAGAAAACATTGAAAAAGTTAGAAATGTAAACGCCTTAGGCACAGAATATATAGCTAAGTGTACAAAAGAGATAGATGCTAAAATGATATATATTAGTACAGATTATGTATTTAGCGGAGAGGGTGAAGATTTTTTAAAAGAAGATTGCCAGAATTTTGCACCGTTAAATGTATATGGTCAAACTAAATATGAGGGCGAATGCGCTGTTAAAAGAATTTTAGACAAATATTTTATTGTTAGAATAGCTTGGGTGTTTGGAAAAAATGGACACAATTTTATTAAAACTATGTTAAATGTTGGAAAAAAGCACAAGAGTTTAAAAGTTGTGAACGACCAAATTGGCTCGCCAACATACACCTTTGATTTAGCTAGGTTGTTAGTTGATATGGTTGAAAGCGAAAAGTATGGCGTGTACCACGCAACTAACGAAGGAATTTGTTCCTGGTATGATTTTGCAAAGGAAATTTTTAGTGAAGCAATTGAGCTTGGGCATATAGAGTATAGCGATGTTGTTGTGAACCCTGTTTCTACTTTAGAATATGGTTTATCAAAGGCAAAAAGACCGTACAACAGTAGAATGAGTAAAGACAAATTAACTGAGCAGGGATTTGAAAGGCTTCCAAGTTGGCAAGATGCCTTAAGAAGATATTTAAAGGAAATTGAGTTTTAAGGAGTTTTTAAAATGGGACAAATTAAAGTTACAAAATGCGACATAGACGGGCTAGTTGTTATTGAACCTACTGTTCACGGCGACGAAAGAGGATATTTTATGGAAACATACAGCCAAAGAGATATGGCTGAAGCTGGGCTTAATATGGTTTTTGTTCAAGACAACCAATCTAGATCTGCTAAAGGCGTTTTAAGAGGTTTACATTTCCAAAAAAATTACCCACAAGGCAAACTTGTTAGAGTTATTAAGGGGAAAGTGTTTGATGTGGCTGTTGACCTTAGAAAAGGCTCTAAAACTTATGGAAAGTGGTATGGTGTTGAGCTTAGCGAGGAAAACAAAAAACAATTTTATATTCCAGAGGGTTTTGCTCACGGTTTTTTAGTTTTATCTGATGTGGCAGAATTTTGCTACAAATGCACAGACTTTTACCACCCAAACGACGAGGGTGGCTTGGCTTGGAACGACCCAGATATTAACATTAAATGGCCTGAGGTTGTAGGCGAGTATGGCGGAAGTGCTAGTGCTGAGGGTTATGCTTTAGAAGATGGAACTAAATTGAACTTAAGCGAAAAGGACCAAAAGTGGTCTAGATTAAAAGACTTAAACATTTTATAAATTTTATTTAATATATTTTTAGGAGAGAAAAAATGGAAGATAGAAACTATGATGAAATTTTAGATATAAAGGATATATTAAACATTCTTTTAGCTAAAAAATGGGTTATTCTTTTTGTCGCATTATTTGGGTTTGTGTTTGCTTTTGTTTACACAAAGTTGTTTATACCATATCAGTTTACTGCCGATGTTTCAATTTATGTAAAAAATGCAACAAACAACACAGCAGTTGATGTTGTTAACCAAGCAGATATTAACGCTGCAAAGCAACTTGCAACAACTTGTATTGAAATTTTATCTGACGATGTTGTTGTGGACAATATTGGTGAAAAGTTATTAGAAGACTACTCTGCAGAAGAACTTAGCGAATATTTTACATTTGAAGAAACTGCTGATGGAAATGTTGTTATAAAAACTGAGAGCATTTCTCAAAAGGTTAGTTACAGCACAGTAAACGACACAGAGCTTATTAGAATTACTGTTACTTGTGGCGACCCTGTTATTGCAGCTGATATGTGTAATTATATTACTGAAATTGCTCCTGACATTTTAATTAGAGTTGTTGGTGCTGGTGCTGCTGAGGCAGTTGGCCAGGCAAAAGTTCCAACAGAGCCATCTTTACCTAGTGTTAGAAAAAATGCTAGTATAGGTTTTATTGCAGGCTTAATTTTAGCTATGGCATTTATTGTTATTAGATATATGCTTGATAACACTATTAAATCTGGCGACGACGCTGTTGAAAAGTTTGATTTACCTCTTATTGGCGAAATTCCTTTTTATTCTTTTGGAAACAATGTTAAAAACAACAAAAAAGATGGTCTTTTAGTTAAGTTAAAGTTAAAAAAGAAAGTTGTTACTAACGACAAAGAAAGAAAGACTATGCTTGATGTTGAAGTTCCTTTTGCTGTAAAAGAAGCTTACAACACAATGAGAAACAACTTAATTTTCTCTTTATCAACAGGAAAAGACAATGTGTTTGTGGTTTCAAGCGCACTTCCTGGAGAGGGTAAGAGCACAAGTGTTGCGAATATGTGTATTTCTATTGGTGAAACAGAGTCAAAGGTTTTACTTGTAGATGCTGATATTAGAAAGCCAGTTCAACACAAAATGTTTGAACTAGACAACAAAAACGGTTTATCAACTGTTCTTGCTGGTATGTGTGAATTTGACAAGGTTGTTCACAAAAATGTGCATCAAAATTTAGACATTCTTACAGCTGGCCCTATTCCACCAAACCCATCTCAGATTTTAGCATCTGACAATATGGTTGAATTTATTAACAATGTTAAGCAAAAATATGACTATGTAGTTATTGATACATCACCTATAAATTTAGTGTCTGACTCTTTAGTTATTGCTAAAAATACAGCTGGTATTATTCTTGTTACAAGACAAGAAGTTACTACATATGACCAAGTTGAAAAGGCTTTATCAAATGTTGCTAATATGAACATTAACAAACTTGGTATTGTTGTTAACTCCACTCTTAGTAATGGTGGAAAATATGGAAAATATGGTTATAGCAAATATGGCTATGCCTATGCAAGTTATGGAGAAGAAGAAAACAAAAAATAGTTTTAAATGGAGTGTGTAAACACTCCATTTATTTTAATTAAAAGGAGTTTTTATGGGAAAAAAGTTTTTATTTGGAAGTGTTTTTTTAATTTTATTTTTGATATTGTTTATAACATTTGACAAAGGTGAGGATTGGAAAACAGAGGATTTTTACCAAAGAGTGAGTGAATACAACATTAGAACGGAAAAGAAGAAGAGAGAGAACGAAGAAAAGCAAGCTAGGAGATTAGAGATTTTAGAAAACACACCTGGTATAGTTTGTTGGGGAGATGAAATTACATTAGGTGGGAGTGAAAGTTACCCTACTTTTTTAAGTGATTTGATTAAGCAAAATGGGTATCCATACGAAGTTTTTAACTTAGGTGTTTTAGGTGAAGATAGTAGAACTGTTTTAGGCAGAAATGGGGCTTTACCATTTGCTGTTAAAGAGGATTTTAATATTGAGGGAAATGGCAAAAATTTAATTGAATTAGGTATTATGTCATCTGATGGAAGTGGAATTAGTGGTTTAAAAATAGGAAAAAATTCTGCAATTAACCCTTGTAGCATAAATGGTGTTAAGTGCAATTTATATATAAGTGAAAATGGGAAATATTGCATTAGAAGGGTAGACAACAGCTCAAAAACAGTTAATGTAAAAGCTGGTGACATTATAGAAACAAGTGGCTCAAAAGAGTATAAGGACTATATAAACATTTTGCAAATTGGGGACAATGGAGGATATAGTTCAGATTCAGAGCTTTACAGCCAGTATAGGGCTTTTATAGAGAAATTTAAAGGCGAGAAAGTTATTGTTATTGGGCGTATAAGTGGTTCTTACAGGGAAAACAGATATATTGACAGGAAAATGGAAAGAGAATTTGGTGAAAATTATTTAAACCCTAGAGATATATTTGAAAAGGAATTTGAAAAAGATAGCGAAAACAAAGTTATTTTATCAAGCGAGGATTATAGCACACTAGCTAAGGCTATATATCAAAGGCTTTATGAAATTGAATTATTAGAAAAATAAAAGGCTGTTACAAAACAGCCTTATTTTTTTGCGGAAGAAACAAAATTATTAGCATAAAAAGACCTAAAAAACCAAAAACAAAATAAACTTTATTTACTATGTTTGAAAAGCCTAAAGTTGAAACAAGAATAGACAAAAAGTTAATTATTAAAATGTTTAAAGTTTTATTTTTTGTTTTAATAGTGTTTAAAAGTGAGTATGCTGAGGATATTGCAGTTGAAAAAATTGATATTAAAAGGAAAAACTGGTAAAAATATTTTATGTTGTTATTTAAAATTGTTAAAAAAGGGAAACTTTTGTTATATATTGTTAAGTAGTGAGTAAACAAAGGCAAGGCAAGCAAAGTAGATAGTATAAAAATTGAAAAGCCAACTTCCTTGGCACAATTTTTATATTTATTTTTTTCTGGGATAGTTATTAAAAGGGGTATTATAGTTAGCATATTATAGGATACATATATTATTGGGGACAAGATGGTGTTTAAATTTAAGGTATTTTCTGGTGGTAAAGTTATGTTTTTATTTGTTGAGGTTAAACTTATTATAAAAATTATTACAAGTATTGGAATAAAAATTATTTGGTTAGTGTCTGCCAAAAGTTCGTAGCCTTTAAAAAGTATTATAGTTGTTAAAATTGATATTATTATTATGTTATATATTTTTGGGAGGTGGAACATTTCTTGTAAAAGCTCTCCACCAGCTGAAAGCATTGCTGAATATAAAATTAGCAAAAATGTGTTTGATATTAACAACAACAATTTTTTAAAGGGCAGAGGGTTTAAAAGTTCTTCTAAAGATGAATATGGCAAGGAAAAAATTTTTTTAATTGTTATTGCAAAAATTATTGTTGAAAAAAGTATGCCAAAAAAACCATAAATTCCATATTGCACAAAGTAGGTTAAAAGCTCTTTACCAGTTGCAAAGCCAGCCCCAATTAGCGTGCAAAGAATTAAAGCTATTATTTTATAATTAGAAATAGTATCCCTCCTAAAGTCTTGCTATTTGAAACCTTGAATTTAAAAGTATATAAAATTGAGGAAAATCTCTTGTTATATTCCAAAGGCCTACTCCACCAAGTTTATATTTTTCAACAAGGTTTAATTTAGCATCTATACTTTTTAAATTTTCAAACCAAACTATATGTTCAGCATTATCTTGGGTGTAGTTAAAATAAGGTGCTTGTTGAAGGTAGTCATATTCTATTTGTGAATTTGTTTCAAGGGCAAGTTCAACTGCTTGTTCTGGCGACAAAGATTTTGCTATTGTTCCTTTAGTATAAGGCAAGGTCCAATTATAGCCATAAAGAGGTATGCCCATAAGTATTTTATAAGGCGGTATTTGAGTGACTCCATAGCTAATTACCTGCTCGACATTTGGTAAAGGGGCAACTGGAAGGGGTGGGCCAGCTGAATAGCCCCATTCGTACGTCATAAGAAGCGAAAAGTTTGCAGAATTTCCAAGACCACTATAACTATGGGATTCATACAAAAGACCTGGCTGGTTTGTTGATGTTTTTGGAGCAAGGGCAACTAAAGTATAAAACCCTTTTTCATTTGCCTTTTTTGTTAGTTTTTGTATGAAGGAAATGTAGCTATCTCTATTTTCAACTGGCAAGTATTCAAAGTCTACATCAACAGCTTTATAGCCTTTTTCCTCCATAGTTTGAATTATATTTGATATTAATATATCTTGAAGTTCATTTGAATTTAAAAGTAATCTAGCAAGTTCGTTTGAAAAAGTTCCAGATTTAGTTAAAGTGGAAACTAGCATTGTTGGAAGAACACCAAAATCATTTGCTAGAGCAATTAGTTCTGTATCATTTGGGGATATTAGCTGGCCACTTTCATCAAAGCCATAAGTAAAGATTGTTAAAAAGGTTAGATAGGGCAAAATTTTTACAAGTTTTTCTATATTTATTTCAGGGTATGTATAGCCATTTACAACAACTAAGCGAGATGGTGAAACATCTTTATAGCTTATGGTTATTGTTGTGTTTGGCAAAAGGTTATTTGATGATAAATTTGGGTTGTTTCTTAGTATACTTGACACACTTACATTATATTTATTAGCAATGCTATAAAGTGTGTCATTTTCTGTTGTTGTATATGTTACATCTGGAATTAGAATGATTAAGTCTTGACCCACAACAAGGTTATCTGGGTTTGGTATTGGGTTTGTGTTTAGCAATTGTTCAGGTGTTAGGTTAAACATATTTGCTATTGAGTTTATTGTATCTCCTTGTTTTACTGTATAAATTTCCATTTCATCACTCCTTTATAAGAATATATGCAGTTAAAAGGCAAATATTATGGCATTTTTATGTATATTTGATTGTTGAAAAAAAATATTATTTGATTTATAATTAAAAAAAGAGGATTGTTAGGAGGAAAGGTTATGAAAAGAATTATTGCTTTTTTAATGTTATTTTTAATGTTATTTAGCCAAAGTGTTTGTGCAAGCAGTTTGACTGAAAACTATTACAAAAATATTAACACAGACCAAATAAGGTCAGGTTATACAAACGGAGAATGGCTTATTTTAGGTATGGCAAGAAGTGGATATAAAAGCGAATTTGAAAAGTATTACCAAGACATTTGCAAGACTTTGAAAGAAAAAAATGGAGAAATAGACAGAAAATACACTACATATTCTAGAATTGTTATTGCTTTAAATGCAATGGGAAAATCTCCATACAATGTAGCTAATTACAACCTTATGGCGAATTTATCAGATTTTAACAAGGTTACAAGCCAAGGTTTAAATGGAACCATTTATGCTATAATTGCCACAAAAAGTGGTGGGTATGAAAACCCTGAATGTGAAAACTATTTAAAGCTTTTATTAAGCAGACAAAATAAAGATGGAAGTTTTTCTTTAACTGGAGATGGGGACATTGATGTTACAGCAAGTGCTATACAAGCTTTAAGTTTTTATAGCGAAAGGGAAAATGTTTCAAAGAGCATTCAAAGAGCTTTAGCTTGGTTAAAAGGAAAAGACAGCAGGTTTGTTGAAAGCTATGCTCAGATGCTTGTTGCATACACTAGTGTTCCGACACTAGTTGAAAAGGCTGAAATAGAGAGAGTTTATGGCAAAATCTTAAAGTTTAAGGCGGGAAACGGATTTAAACACGTTTTAGAAGGCGAAATTAATAGTATGGCTAGCGAGCAAGGAATGTATGCTATTGTTGCTTATGAAAGATATAAAAATGGGCAAACTCCTCTTTATTTTATGAAAGATTTAAAAGAAGTTAATGTGAAATAGGAGGTTAGGTTTTGAAAATTTCAAAAGACGTTAGAGATATAATTTTATTTTTTGTTATTTCCTTTATGGTGATTGCTTCTTTATTTTTTAGTTTTGTTTTAGTTGAAAATGAAAAGTTTTTGCCAGAGGCAAAAAACGACATAGAAGTTGCTTACATTGGGGAAGAAACAACAGAGATATTAACAAGTGTTGAAAGTAGCGAAAGTAGCACAGAACAAACAACAGAAACAGTTAGCGAAAGCACAACTATTATTCAAATTGATGACACGCCAGGGTTTATTGAAGTGCCAAACCTTGTTCCAGTAGGTGAGGTTGAAAGCGAAGAAATTCAAAGCGTTGAAATAGCAACAGAGGCTACAACTGAAAAACCTTTAAGTGACAATGTTTGTTCTATTTCAATAAATTTTAGCACAGTGTTTAAAAATGCTGATAAGATAGAAAAATATAAATTAGATTCCTTGCCAAGTGATGGCGTAATTTTAAAGCCCTACACTTGTGAAATTAAAGAGGGGGATACAGTTTTTTCTATTCTTGAAAGAGTTCTTGTTTTAGAGGGAATTCAATATGAATACAACAAAACTACAAATGTTTATATAGAGGGAATAAACAATTTATATGAGTTTGACTGTGGGGAGTTATCTGGCTGGATGTATAAGGTAAATGGCGAGTTTTTAAATGTTGCTTGTGATGCCTATAAAGTTCAAAAAGGTGATGTTATAGAATGGGTTTACACTTGTGATTTAGGAAAAGATGTAGGAAACGAGTACAGAGGTTAGATATGGTTAATTTAGAAAGAATTCACCCTTTATTTTCTTTTTTATATTTTCTTTTTGTAATTGGAATTAATATGTCTATATATAACCCTATTATTATTTTAACATCTGCAACAGGTGGGTTATTTTACATATATTATACTGAAAAGACTTTAAGAGGAATATTTTATTTTATTCCTCTTATGTTTTTTATTGCCGTTTTAAACCCTATATTTTCTCACAAGGGTATGACAATTTTATTTTACTTTGGCAACCCGATTACTTTAGAGTCTATATTATTTGGAGTTTGTTCTGGGTTAATGGTTTTTTCTGTTATGGTTTGGTGCAAAATTTTGTCTAAAATTTTAAGTGACGACAAAATAGTTTATTTATTTGGAAAGTTTATGCCAAAAGGGTCTTTAATTATATCTATGACTTTTAGATTAATACCAAATATAAAGAGGCATTTTCAAAGTGTTTTACAAGCACAAAATGGATTTTTAGAAGAAAAGAAAAGTTTTATTTTAAAAATTAAATTATATTCAAGGGTTATTTCAGCAACAATGACTTGGTTATTTGAAAAGGCTATTATTACATCTGATTCAATGTCAGCAAGGGAATATGGAAAGAAAAAAAGGAGCAACTACAACATATTTGAATTTACCAAAAGGGACAATATTACATTTTGTGTGATTTTTATTTTATTTAGTTTTATTTTATTTGGGCTTTTAAAAGATTACTTAGAATTTAGATTTTATCCTAAAATATATTTTAAAGGGTTTAAAGAGGGGCTTATATTTTATGTTTTATTTAGTATATTAGTTTTTATGCCTTTTATATTAGAGGTTTATGAGGTTAGGAAATGGGAATATTTGAAATCAAAGAATTAAGTTTTGCATACAAAAACAGCGACAATTTAATTTTAGAGGATATAAACATTAATGTTGAAAAAGGAGAGTTTATTCTTATTTGTGGAGAAAGTGGTTGTGGAAAAACAACTCTTTTAAAGCATTTTAAAAAAGAGTTGACGCCTTTTGGATACAGAAAAGGAGAAATAGTTGACAAGGGAAATTTTGTTGGGTATGTAATGCAAGATATTGAAAGTCAAATTGTTACAGACAAGGTTTGGAGTGAGCTTGCTTTTGGTTTAGAAAATATGGGTATGGACAAAGAACAAATAAGGCTAAGGTGTGCTGAAGTTTCAAATTTTTTTGGAATTACAAGTTGGTATCACAAAAAGACTTATGAGCTTTCAGGCGGACAAAAACAACTTTTAAACCTCGCTTCTATTTTAGCTTTAAAGCCAGAGATTATAGTTTTAGACGAGCCTTTATCACAACTTGATTATTTAGCTGGGGTTGAGTTTTTAAACGCTTTAAGCAGAATAAACAAAGAGCTTGGAATTACTATTTTAATTAGTGAACACAATTTAGATGGTGTGATGGAGTATGCTGACAGGGTTATTGCAATGGAAAATGGTCAAATTATTGCAAATGAAAAGCCTGAAAAAATTATGCCAATTTTAAGGGAGAGAAAATCTAGCATTATATCTGCTATGCCAACAAGTATGAGGCTATACAACGCATTAAATGGAAAAGGAGATATACCTATTAATGCAAGCCAAGGCAAAATTTGGTTAGAAAGAAATGTTGAAAAAAAATATAAAGTTGACATTAAAGAAAAAAATGAAAAAGAAGTTATTTTTAGCTGTAAAGAGCTATACTTTGGGTATGAAAGAGAAAAAGATGTTGTTAAAAACTTAAGTTTAGAAATTTACAAAGGTGAAATATTTTCAATTTTAGGAAGTAACGGAAGTGGAAAAACAACAACCTTGAAAATTTTTGCTGGAATATTAAAGGCATATAGCGGAAAAATGGATAAGGGTTTAAAAATGGCTTTATTGCCACAAAACCCAATTGAACTTTTTACAGAAAGAACTGTTTTACTTGATTTAAAAAGCACTGGAAAGGATTTTTCAAATGTTATAAATTTACTTGAAATAGAAAATTTATTAGATAAAAACCCTAATGATTTATCTGGCGGGGAAATTCAAAGGTGTGCCATTGCAAAATTAATTATTACAAAGCCTGATATATTGTTATTAGACGAGCCAACAAAGTGTATTGATTCTTTTAGAAAGGACAAACTTGTGGATATTTTAAAAGGGCTTAAGATATCCACAATTATTGTTAGCCACGATTTAGATTTTTGCGCAAAAGTGTCTGACAGGTGTGGTATGTTTTTTGACGGGCAAATTATTAACTGCGAAGAAAGGCATAAATTTTTTAGCGACAACATTTTTTACACTACAAACGCTAGAAAAATAGCAGAAAATGTTGTTGAGAACGCTATTACATTTGATGAAATTATTAATGCTATTGGTGGAAGTGAAAAAATAGAGAAAAAAAGCATTAAAAAGCCTATACCAAAAGATTTAAAAGAAGAAAAAATAGAAAAAACTAAAAGAAGTAAAGTTGGAGTTTTTTTGAGTATTTTAGCTATATTTTTTTTAGTTCCACTTATGATTTATGTTGGAATGAATTTTTTTGAGGATAGAAAGTATTTTGTGGTTAGCTTGGGAATAATTTTAGTTACTTTAACTCCATTTTTTATTTTATTTGAAAGCAAAAAGGCAAGGTCAAGAGAAATTGCGATTTTATCTGTTATGTGTGCAATGGCTGTTATAGGGAGAATTTTATTTGCTCCTTTTCCACAAATTAAGCCAGTTTCTGCAATTGTGATTTTAAGCGGAGTTGCTTTTGGCGGAGAGGCTGGTTTTATAGTTGGGGCTTTAAGTGCATTTTGTAGCAACTTTTATTTTGGGCAAGGGCCTTGGACACCTTGGCAAATGTTTGCTTTTGGTCTTATAGGCTTTATTTCAGGTTGTTTTAGTTATTTTTTTGTTGGGAAAAACAAATTAATTAAAAAATATAGAATTTCTTTTTTTGGTTTTTTTATAGTTTTATTTTTATATGGCTTTATTATGAACACACAATCTGCCTTTAGTTACATTAGCGATGTTAATTTAGGTGTTATATTAGCTAGTTGCGCAAGTGGATTTATATTTGACTTAACTCACGCTATTTCAACTTTTATTTTTATATTGGCTATGGCAGAGCCTATATTAGAAAGGGTGTTTAGAATTAAAGAAAAGTTTGGGCTTATATAAATTTATGTTGAAATGGAAAAATTTTGATGTTATAATTATTTAGTTAGAATTGAATAAAAAGTGTTTGTGGTTATGGAAACTGGTGAAAATCCAGTACAGTCTTACCTCTGCTGTAAGTGTGGACGAAGCCATATTATGCCATTGTTACTTTTGTAATGAGAAGGCTTGGTTTAGGAAGAAGCACAAGTCAGAATACTTGCCACTATTACTTTTTAGAGCATACTCTTAGGTGGAGGGTATGCGTGTTTCTATTAGAAAAATTTTTTAAGGAGGAACTTATGTTTAAGACAAAGTTTAATCGCTTAATCGCTTTTGTTTTAGCAATGGTTATGACACTTAGTGTTAATGTATTTGCAGTAAGTGGTGAAATTACATTTGTATTAACTGGCGATAAAGCACACAAAGAAGGCGAGCACATCGCTTATGAAAATTGGATTGATACTAAATTTAGTATTGATGGACAAAATGTTTATGAAGTGTTAAATGAAGTTTTAACTGACAATGGATATAGTTTTGACTATGGAACAGGTTATTTATCTTCAATTACAACACCTGATGGCGTAAAACTAGGCGACCTTACTAACGGAGATAGAAGTTGCTGGTTGTTTAAAGTTAACGACGAATTATCTAACTATTCAATGGACAAAACATATCCTAGTGCAGGAGATGTTGTTGAAGTATTTTATGTAGATGATTATAGCGCAGAGGTATATGGCTATTATTCAACTATTAATGTTACTCCAAGTGATGCAGAAGTTGTTGTTACAAACGACAAGGGTGATGTTATTGAAAAAAGCTATGGTTCTTACAGCTTTTTTAACGGCAAATATAACTATGTGGCTAGTGCAGATGGATACGAAACTAAAAGTGAGGACTTTGTAGTTAGTGGTGCTGGTGTTCACATTAATGTTGTTCTTGACAAAATTGAAACTACAACAGAAACTACAACAGAGGCAAGCACTGAACAAAACCCTGATGTTTCAGCTGGAAATGTTGAGTGGGGCTTATTTAGAAAGCACGAAAGCAACAATGCTGTTGTTTTTGGGAAGGGCATTAGTGCTGGTGAAGCTGAGTTTAAGTGGGCAAACAGAGTTAAAACTGACTGGTCTGCAAACACAGGCAGTGTGATTTTAAATGGAAAAATATACACAGTTGTAAAGTCAACATTATATGTAGTTGACAAGGAAAGTGGACAGACACTTGACACTTGCTCTTTAGATAGCGAAATTTATTATACATATTTTATTGGATCTGGCGAGGGCAAAATATTTGTTCAGCTTAAAGATGGTAGAATTCAGGCTATTGACGCTGAAAGTTTAAAGACTGTTTGGACAAGTGAAGTGCCAAAGAACGAGGCAAATGCCTATGGCATTTCTCCTATATATTACAAAGATGGCAAAGTTTACGCTGGAACAGTGAGTTTTAACGACTCTGCAAAGGGTTATTACTATTGTTTAGATGCGAAAACTGGTGACTACATTTGGACAGTTGAAGGACAAAAGGGCCAGTACAATGGTTTTTATTGGTCTGGTTGTGTAGAAGTTGAAGGAAATATTGTTGTTGGCGACGACAGCGGAAGATTAATGGCAATTGACGCTAAGGGCAATATTTTAGACACATATAATGCAAATTCAGGCATTAGAAGCACTGTTGTTTACGACAATGGAAGAGTGTACTTTACTGACACAAAGGGAAGTGTATATTCTGTTAAGTTAGAAAATGGAAAGTTTTCTGATGGAAAAAGTGCTATTATAAACGAAAATGCAGTTGGTTCAACATCTACACCAGCTATTTATGATGGAAAAATTTATGTAGGTGCAACTGGTGCTTACAATATGGAAATTTACAGTAGCACAGGATATTTTAGTGTTTTTGACTCTGAGTTAAATCTTGAGTTTACTGAAATGACTTTAGGGCCTGTTCAAACATCTCCTTTAGTTATTGTTGATGGAGAAAGTGTTAGGGCTTATGTTGCTTGCAACAACGGAAACGGCGATTTATTAGTTTATGAAAATGGTAAATTAAGCAACTTAATTGATTTAGGTGAATACAAGCAGTATTCATTACACAGTATTATTGTTGATGACGAGGGTGTTCTTTATCATCAAAACGACTCTGGATATTTAATTGCTATTAAGGGAATTGCAGTTGAAGAAACAACAGAGGTTACAACAGAAGAAACAACAGTTGAGAGCACAGAAACAACAGAGGCAACAACAGAAGGAACAACTGTAGAGAGCACAGAAGTAACAGAGGCTACAACAGAAACAACAACTGTAGAAAACACAGAAACGACAGAGGCAACAACAGAGGTTACAACTGTTGAAAGCACAGAAACAACTACTACAAGACCATCTGGAGGTTCTGGTGGCTCTGGCGGAGGCAGTTCTGTTAGCAAGATTAACGTTAGCTTTACTCTTAAAGGCGAGGGTATGTGGTTAAGCGAAAGCAACATTAGTATTAGCAACAATGCTAGTGTTTTAGCTTTAATGAAAAATGTATTTGACGCTAACAATGTTCAATGTGTTGGTATGGACAGAGGGTACATTAGTTCAGTTACATACAATGGTGTTACTTTAGCTGAGTTTGACAAAGGGCCTAATAGTGGCTGGATGTATTCAGTTAACGGGGAAATTCCTGAAGTTGCTATTGGAAGTTACAGACTTAAAGACGGAGATGTTGTAGAATTTTTCTATGTTGTAGATTATACAACAGTTGGAAACGGTGTTGTGGCTGAAGATGTGACAGAAACTACAACTGATATTACAACAAATGTTTCTGAAAGTGTTAGCGAAGTTTCAACTGAAGAATTAAACGGAGAGAATGTATCTGAGAACTTAAATGGCTCAAATAGTGATGAAAGTGGCGAAAAGCACAAGTTTGAAGATGTGGCTAAGAACCATTGGGCAAGCGAGGCAATTGAAAGCTTATTTGAAAGAAAAGTTATTAGTGGAAAGAGCGAAGATAGGTTCTATCCTAATGACAATGTTACAAGAGCTGAGTTTGTTACTATGTTATTTAGGCTTGCAAATGTAAATGATGAGTATGTTTGTGAATTTAGTGATGTAGAGAAGAACAGCTGGTATTATGACGCTGTTGCTTGGGCTTATTCAAATGGCATTGTAAATGGTGTTAGTGAAAGCGAATTTAACCCAAATGGTTACATTACTAAGCAGGATATGTCTTGTGTTATTGAAAGATATATTAAAAAATATGATTTAGAGTTTGACACAAAGGCTGAATACAACGGTTTTAAGGACGAAAACAGCATTTCAGGCTATGCTAAAGAAAGTGTAGTTAAGCTATATACTCTTGGTATTTTAAAGGGCAACAACGAAGGCAAATTTGAGCCTAAAAAGAGCCTTACAAGAGCAGAAGCTGCAGTTGTGTTATTTAGATTATAAAATAAAAAAATGAGCTACTAAATTAGTAGCTCATTTCAGACTGTAGACAAAGTTGGTAGTGGAGCAAAGCTCCATACCAACTTTTCTACTTTTATAAAATAGTGGTATCGATTACTAAAATTCCTGAAAGGATCTGTGTTTCTTTCTTCCCTTTTTGCCAGAATCTTCGCTAGTTTTTTTAGATTCATGCACGCAAAAGTAAGCCCGGCTTTCATTTCCATCCGTGCTTTTCCTTTATACTGCGTATAACGAAATCCATGTTGTTCTTT
>CALWSP010000005.1 GCA_944384235.1 uncultured Clostridia bacterium | reverse complement strand
ATAAATAAGAATACTATAAAATTAAAATAAATCAATATTTTTTTGTGCTAATTTACCATTTTTTTAACAAATTTAACTTTTTCCGAAAAAAATTATAAAAAAATTAAAGAAAAAAAGCAATATAAATATGAACAAAAAATAACAAAAAAGCTACTTAGTGTTTAAAGAAGTTTAAAATAAAGGCAAAAAATTAATTAAAAACACCTTACCTAATACAATTTATTAAAAGTTGCACAAAAAAATTCATAAAAAAATACACAAAAAAATTTTTGCACAAAAAAATAACCGACATAGTCGGCTATTTTAAAATTAATGATTATTAACCACAACTTCTTCATTGTCCATTTTGCCATATAAGGTTAAAGTATAAATACCTGAAATACCAACTAAAGCATAAATAATTCTGCTTATCCAAGAATCCATACCGCCAAATAAAGTAGCCACAAGGTCAAACTGGAAAAAGCCAATAAGCCCCCAGTTAATTGCGCCAATAATGACTAAAGTAAGAGCTGTGTAATCTAAGGCTTTCATACTCATAAACGCCCTCCTTTCTGTTTGCACACAAACTAGATAAAGCAATCATAAGTCAAAGCAAATCTTAATCAGTACTGCAGTTCCGATTAATAATATTATTGTCTAAAAACCCTAAAATATTAATTTTTTTAAATAGAAATACTTTCCTTTTTAAATGCCAGAAATGTTCACATTTGAAACAATAATAGATGGCGAAGCAATGCTAGAATAAAACTCTAAATCCTTTCCAATTTTTTGAATTTTAAAAAGCATATCATAAAAGTTGTCAGCCATAACAATTTGGTTTAAAGGCTTGTCAATTTTGCCGTTTTTAATTAAAAAACCCTCGCAGGCAACAGAAAAGTCCCCAGAAATGCTGTTAGTTCCAGAATGTAACCCTGCAACGTCAGTAATTAAAATTCCGTTTTCAACTTCTTTAATAAGGCTTTCAAAACTAAGCTCGCCCTTTTCTACATAAAAGTTTGTGCAGCTAGTTCTAACCTTGGCTTTAAAACTGTCTTTAAAACCGTTTCCAGTTGAACTAACTCCGTCTTTTTTAGCGGCCTTAAGGTTGTATAAGAAAGTTTTTAAAATTCCCTTTTCAATAACCTTTTTTTCATAAGTTGCAACGCCCTCGCTGTCAAAGTTACAGCTGTCTAACCCACCTTTAAGAAATGGGTTGTCTGTAATAGTAAGAAAATCAACGCCAACTTTTTCTCCAATCTTGCCCTTTAACCTAGAAAAGCCCTTTTGCACATTTTCAGCATAAAAGTTTCCAACAAAACAGCTTAAAAGGTCGGCAAAAACCTCGTTTTTTAATAAAACCTTTTGCTTTCCACTTTCAATAGGCTCAGCTCCAAGGGAGGCAATAAGGTCCTTTTTAAGCTCATAACAAATTTTCTTGTAGTCAAAGTCTTTTAAACTAACAGAAATTTTGCTTTTGCCCATTTCCTTTGTCTGCTCCCCTTTAGTTGCCATAGCCTCAATGTAGGCAAGAATGTAGCAACTTTCTTTTTCAAGCTCAAGGCCTTTTGTGTTAAAAATGTAAGTTTTTGTTTTGCCCTTTGCAACAGTTGAGCTGTTCACGCTAATACCCTCGCCTTTAACAAGCTCCTCCATTTCAAAAGCCATTTTAATTTTTTCCTCAACACTTAGCTTTTCAATTTCCTCGTCAAAGTTTTCAAAGTTTTTGTACTCTTTGCTTCCAGCAAAAATTTCTTCTTCGTCCTCGCTTTCAATTAAAATAGCGTTTTCTCTAGCCCCTTTAACAATTTCATAAGGGTTAATGTTTTCTACCTGCTCGCTAAAATAATATCCCATTTTGCCGTCAATAATGCCTCTAAAACAAAGCCCGCCACTTTCGCTGTTTTGAAACTTTTCAATCTCGCTTTTGTAAACGCTAACTTTAAAACTAGAACTTTGGCTAATGTAAATTTCGCTTTCTAAAAAACCAACTTCCCTAGCCTTTTCAAAAATTTCTTCTTTTATCTTTTTAATTTCCATTTAGCCTCTACCCCCTACTGTAATGTTTTTAACTCTAAGCATAGGCTGGCCAACACACACAGGCACACTTCCGCTAGATGCTCCGCACATACCCTCAGCAAGAGCTAAGTTGTCAGAAACCATATCAATGTTTTTCAAAACTTCAGCCCCTTTGCCAATAAGGGTAGCGCTTTTAACTGGCTCACAAATTTCCCCGTTTCTAATAATGTAAGCCTCGTTCACAGCAAAGTTAAACTCTCCACTAGCAGGGTTTACAGAACCGCCACCCATATACTTTGCATAAATTCCATATTCAGTTTGCTTAATAATGTCCTCTTTTTTGTCCTTTCCGCTGGCAATGTAAGTGTTAGTCATTCTAGAAGTAGGAATGTTTTTGTAGCTTTCTCTCCTTGATGAACCAGTAGCCTCCATTCCAATTTTACTTCCGTTAAATTTGTCAACTAAATAGCCTTTTAAAATGCCGTTTTCAATTAAAACATTTTTTCTGCCTCTTTCGCCCTCGTCGTCAATGTTAATGCTGCCCCACTTTCCAGCAATAGTTCCGTCGTCAATAGCAGTAATTTTTTCGCTAGCAATTTGTTGCCCAATTTTTCCAGCAAAAACAGAGGCATTTTTGCTAATTCCACTAGCCTCAAGGCCGTGTCCACAAGCCTCGTGGAAAATAACTCCACCAAAGCCGTTGTCTAAAATTGCGTCCATTTTCCCGCTAGGGCACTCTCTTGCGTTTAACATTGTAACAGCAGACCTAGCCGCTTCTTTTGCAATTTCTTCTATGTTAATTTCCTCGTAAAACTCAAACCCTTTTAAAGCCCCAGGCCCAAAATAACCAGTTTGCTTTTCGTCCCCGTTTGAGGCAATAGCAGAAATCATAACCCTTGTTCTAACTCTCTCGTCCTCTGCAAAAAGCCCGTTAGTGTTTGCAATTAAAACATTTTGCTTTGAATCCATATATCCCATATTAGTTTGGGTAATTTGGTTGCTAAAGTTGTAGCAAACACTACTTCCGCCTCTTAACATTTCCACAATAGCCCTTTTGTCAAACTCTTTTTTAGGTATATAAAGCTTGTCAAAATCAAGGTCGCTAAAAACAATGTTTTTAATTTGGCTTTTGCCCTTTAACGCCCTTGCTCCCTCTTTGGCAAGCCTAATAAGGTTTTCTTTGTTCACTTTGTTTGTGTAAGTGTAAACAACTCTGTCTTTGTTAATAATTCTAATTCCACAGCCAAAGTCCACGCCAGAGTTTGAGCTTTCAACTTTTCCATTTATAAGAGAAAGGCTGTTTTTAACGTTGTTTTCCACAAAAACTTCAGCAAATTCAGCCCCGTTAGAAACTGCACTAAGTAAAACTAATTCAATAATACTTTTGTCAATCATATTCAAAAAACTCCTTTCAATTAATTTTAACATATTCTACCAAAATTGTGTCAAAAAAAATATTAAAAATTTAAAAAACTACTTGCTATTTTTATAATTTTGTTATAATATATTAATGTAAGCAAAAATGCTTGCGAAAATTTTTTGGAGGTGCTTAACTATGGCATATACTATTAATGATGATTGCATCAGCTGCGGCGCTTGTGCAGCTGAATGTCCTGTTTCAGCAATTAGCGAGGGTGATAGCAAGTACGTTATCGATGCAGACACTTGCATTGATTGTGGTTCTTGTGCAAATGTTTGCCCAGTTGGTGCTCCACAGGCATAATTTTTTATATCTCTAACTTACTTAAAGGCTCGTTTAACGAGCCTTTTTTCATTTCACCCTTTCTTAATTCCAATTTCCTCCATAAACTTTTTGTCGTTAATAATAGCGTTAATTTGAGCGCCCATAAGAATTAAAAAAGAAAGAAGAAAAAGCCAAATTCCAAAAACAAAAATAGCCCCAATACTGCCGTAAATAACAGAATATTTTGAAAAGTTGCTAATGTAGATGTTAAATAGTTTTGAAACAATAAACCAGCTAATAATTGTGAAAAAAACGCCAGGCAAAAGGCATTTAATTTTAAGCTTAATGCTAATAGCAAATTTATATAAACTAACTAAAAAAATAACAATGGCAACTGCAACAATGCTGTGGGTAACTAAGGTTGTAATAAAATGTGGAATTTTCTCAAAAACGCCAATTTTAATTAAAAAAGAGTTAATAATGTCCCAAAAAATAACAATATATAAAATAGCAATAATAACAAACACAAAAAGTAACATAAGTAAAAGGCCAATAAGCCTAGTTTTAAAAAAGCCTCTGTTCTCGTTTATGTCATAACAGTTGCAAACGCCTTTAATCATAGTGTGAAAACCAGCAGAGGCGCTGTAAATAGCAATAATGGCACTTGAAGATAAAAGGCTAATGCTTCTTTTTTCTAACACTTCGCTAATATAATGGCTCATCATTTCTCCAATTTCTTTTGGCATATCTAAAACAATTGCGTAAGTAATTTTTTCAGTAGGCAAGCTCAAAAAACCAAGAAAAGCCAAAAGAGCAATAATAAAAGGAAAAATAGCTAAAATCAGCTTAAAAGTTAAACTATTTGCGTAAGTAACTAAATCGTTTTTAACAACTCTGTTTTTAACTTCCCAAAAAAACAAAAAAGCCTTCAAAAAATCCCTCCGTCAAATAAAATAAGGGGTAGCCTTGCCACCCCCAAAAATTATAATCTAATGTGCTTAGGTAAACCATTTACCATATAAGGATAAGACTCTCCTTGAATAAGCGGACGCATATAGTCAAGAGCTTCTTCAGAAACATATGTACCGTCGTTAATAATCCAGTTTTCAGGAACAGTCTTTTCAACATTAGCAATAGCGTTAACGTCGTAAATGTCAGTGTTCATTAAATAAGGCTTGTTAGAAACTCTAACATAAATGCCAACTTTTCCAGTTTCGCCCTCAAAAGCAGCCTTAACAACTCTGTAACCAACAAGGAAAGCCTCGTTCACGTCAGTAAGAGAAGCAATGTGGCTAGCACATCTTTGAATAGTGCTAAATTCAATAGGTCTAGTTTTGCAACCAAAGTGGCTTTTAACAACATCAGCAAGAGCAGTAGCAGTTCCGCTTAAAGCCTTGTGTCCAAAGCTGTCAACCATCATATTTGAACTAGCAGCCTCGCAAACATACTTTCCATCAGCAGTTTTAACACCCTCAGAAACAGCAACAAGAACTTGTTTTTTAGTCTTTCTAACTTCCTCAATTTTAGCAAGGAATTTGTCCATCTCAAAAACTTTTTCAGGTAAATAAATAAGGTCAGCTCCGTCAGAGTCCTCACCTCTAGCAAGAGCAGCAGAAGCAGTTAACCAACCAGCGTTTCTTCCCATAATCTCAACAATAGTAACAACGTCAATTGGCTGAACAACACAGTCCCTAGAAAGCTCTTTAATTGTAGTTCCAATATACTTTGCAGCAGAACCAAAGCCAGGAGTGTGGTCAGTAACAGCAAGGTCGTTGTCAATAGTTTTAGGCACGCCCATAAAAGTGATGTCAGTAATGTTTTTCTCCTTAGCATATTGGCTAAGTTGCTTAATAGTGTCCATAGAGTCGTTTCCGCCAATATAGAAAAAATGTGAAATATCAAGCTTTCTTAAAACTTCAATAATTCTGTCGTAAGTTTCAGGGCTTTTTTCGTAAGTAGGCAATTTAAAACGGCAAGAACCTAAGAAAGCAGATGGAGTTCTTTTTAAAATTTCAACATCAATGTCGCCCTTTAAATATTCACTCATATCAATATATTGTTCGTCTAATAGCCCCTCAATACCGTTTCTCATACCATAAATTTTAGTTGCACCAAGGTCTTTAGCCCCTTGGAAAACGCCAGCTAAACTGGAGTTAATAACAGCCGTAGGCCCACCAGATTGGCCCACAATAATGTTTCTTGACATAAATTAGCTCCTTTCAAGTAAAGTAAACTTCGCTTTTTTATTTAATTATACCAACAATCCCCCCTCTTTTCAATACCAAATTAATAGATTTTAATAAAATCACTTGACTAATTTTAAAAAAAAGACTATATTTAATATTATATAAAAAAGGAGGGAATAAAATGAGCTTTAAAAACATTAGAAAAATGTCAACTCCAGAGGAGATAAGGGCAATATCTCCTTTAACAGAAGAGCTTAGAAAAATAAAGGAAGAAAACGATAAAGCCCTTAGAAACATTTTCACAGGCAAAGACGATAGGTTTATAGTAATTGTAGGTCCTTGCTCAGCTGATGATGAAGAAGCAGTTTGTGACTATGCAAAAAGGCTTTCAGAAGTTAGCAAGCTAGTAAGTGATAAAATTTTCACAGTAATAAGAGTTTACACTGGCAAGCCAAGAACAACTGGCGAGGGCTATAAAGGAATGATGCACCAGCCAGATCCAAACGGCGAGCCAAATATGTCAGAGGGAATTAAAGCAATAAGGAATATGTATTTAAAAGTAATAAAAGAAACACACCTTCCAATAGCAGATGAAATGCTCTATCCTTCTAACTTGCCTTTTGTTGAAGACATTCTCTCCTACATAGCAGTTGGAGCAAGAAGTGTTGAAAACCAGCAACATAGGCTCATCTCAAGCGGGATAGATTGCCCAGTAGGAATGAAAAACCCAACAAGTGGCGACCTTTCTGTTATGTTTAACTCAATTAGGGCAGCCCAACAGTCCCACGACTTTTTGTATAACGGCTACGAAGTTCAAACAAGTGGCAATCCTTTAGCCCACGCAATAATGAGAGGTTCAGTAGATAAAAGAGGCTTGCACATTCAAAACTACCACTATGAAGACTTAATTCAGGCTTCAGATATGTACTTGGCAGGAAAATACGAAAACCCGTCAGTAATAGTAGATGCAAACCACTCTAACTCCAAAAAAATCCACACAGAACAGCCAAGAATAGTAAAAGACATTCTCCATTCACGCTCTTGTAACGAAAGGTTAAAATCCCTTGTAAAAGGCGTAATGATAGAAAGCTACATAATGGGTGGAAGCCAAGGCTGTGACGTTAAAAACCATATCTACGGCAAGTCCATAACAGACCCTTGCTTAAGCTTTGAAGACACAAAGAAACTTCTTTTAGATATGTACCAAATTCTATAAAATAAAAAGCCTACTTAAAGTAGGCTTTTTTTATATCTTTTTTTATATTTTTTAATGTCTAAAATGACGCATATCTGTAAACACCATTGCTATTTGATACTTGTCACAAGCTTTAATACTCTCCTCGTCCCTAATAGAACCACCTGGCTGAATAATGCAACTAATTCCAGCCTTGTGAGCCTCCTCAACACAGTCAGAAAATGGGAAAAATGCGTCGCTAGCAAGACAAGCCCCCTTAACAAAATCCTCGCCAAGAGTTTTTTGCCCGTGGTCAATAGCCTGCATAGTAGCCCAAATTCTGTTCACCTGACCAGGCCCAATGCCAATAGATTGCTTGTTTTTTCCAATTGCAATGCCGTTTGACTTAACATATTTAACAATCTTCCAAGTAAATAACATATTTTCAAGTTCTTCTTCAGTAGGCTTTCTCTTTGTAACACATTTAAGCTCCCCTGCAAGAAGTTTGTTGTCAATGTCCTGAATAAGTAAACCGCCGCTAACTTTTTTAAGGTCGAAAGCGTCCTCGCCTTGCTTTTTCTCAATGTTTTCAAGAGTTAAAAGCCTAATGTTCTTTTTCTTAGTAAGAATTTCAATGGCCTCCTCGCTAAAACTTGGAGCTAAAATAATTTCAAGGAAAATTTTAGACATCTCCTCAGCAGTTTTCTTGTCAATTTCTCTGTTAGCACAAACAATTCCGCCAAAAATAGAAGTTGGGTCGCTAGAATAAGCCTTAATGTAAGCGTCAAAAATGTTGTCGCTTGAGCCAACGCCACAAGGGTTAGAATGTTTGCAAGCCACAACAGTTGGCTCGTCAAACTCTTTTAAAAGCTCTAAAGCTCCGTGAGTGTCGTTAATGTTGTTAAAAGAAAGCTCTTTTCCGTGAAGTTGCTTAACGCCAGCTAACATACCGCTGTTTTCGCCAATTTCCTTGTAAAATGCAGCCTTTTGGTGAGGATTTTCGCCGTATCTCATATCTTGCACTTTCTCAAAAGTCATAGAAATAGTGTCAGGATACTTTTCTAAATTAGCCTTTTTTCTAAGATAATTAGCAATTAAAGTGTCGTAACAAGCTGTGTGGTTAAAAACTTTTGCACTAAGGTAAAAATTAGTTTCAACACTAACTTTTTTGTTTTCTCTAAGCTCTGAAAGAACCTTTTCATAGTCGCAAGGGTCCACAATAACAGACACATCTTGATAATTCTTAGCAGCTGCTCTAAGCATACTAGGCCCGCCAATGTCAATGTTTTCAATAGCTTCTTCAAGCTCAACATTTGGCTTTAAAATAGTTTCTTTAAAAGGGTATAAGTTCACAACAACAAGGTCAATAAGCTCAACGCCAAGCTCTTTAACTTGTGACATATGCTCGCTGTTTGCTCTCATAGCTAAAATGCCAGCGTGAATTTTAGGGTGTAAAGTTTTAACTCTGCCATCTAAACATTCAGGGAAGTTTGTAACTTCAGAAATGTTAATAACATCAATTCCCTCAGCCTTTAAAACGTTGTATGTCCCGCCAGTAGAAACAATTTCAATTCCAAGTTTTGCAATTTCCTTTGCAAATTCAACAACACCAGTTTTGTCAGAAACACTAATTAAAGCTCTCATAAAATATCCTCCTAAAAGACGTAAAAATAAAAAAAACCGCACAATCCAAGCATTTAAACTGCCCAGACGGTCGGCTCTACTAAAGCTACACTCCCTTGTGGTAACCCACATTTCCGTCAGTTATGTAGCTCTCTTTAAATATAACAATTTTAATTCATTTTGTCAACACATTTTTTAAGTCTAGGCAAAATTGCCTAGACTTAAATTTAACTTTTTAGCTTTCAGATGAGTTTTCTAAAACTTCTTCGCTTTTTTCAGTTGTGGCCTCTAAATTAGTTTCTTCTTCCACCTTTTCTTCGTCTTTCTTTTGTTCTTCCTTTGTTTCAGGTTTTTCTTCGCCTTCTTCTTCGCTTTCGTTTCCACTTTCTCCGCTATATGTAGGAATTTCTGGCTTGTTTCTAATAAGCTCCATAAGCTCGTTCATATAGCTGTCCTCTTGGAAATAACTTTCAATAATTTTGTGGTGGTAGTATATAATTGGCATATTTAAAGTGGTGTTTGCAAAAATAGTTTCCATCTTGTCTTTAGGCACATATATATACCCGTCAGACCCGTCGTTTTTGTAAGCCGTTCCGCCAAAAAATGTTTTCCAGCTAGAGTCGCAAATTCCATTTTGGCTGTTTATAAAAATAAACTTGTCAACACTTTTTTTCTCGCCTTTTTCTAAAATTTCAACCTTTTCGCTTTTGCCCTTTAACCTGTAAACACCTTCGCTAGTTGCCTTTTCCCTGCTTTCATCTCCGCTAACAATAGGACTTGAAAGCACAGTTTTGCCGTTTAAAGTAAGCCAAAGCATTTGGTTTGAAAGGTCCACCTCAATGTAACTTTGCCCAATGTCCTCAACTTCCTTTTTCTCAAACTCAACAACAACCTCTCTGTCAATTTCAGACAAAATGGCACTTTCCATATCTGTAATAAACTTTTCTCTGTTAATAGACTTAAAAAAGTCCCCACCTTTAACTTTAACACTGTCGCCGTGATAAGTTTTAAAATCAATTTCGCTCTCGCTTTTGCCGTAGCTTTTGTTAAGCTTGTCAATGTATTGGTCAAAATTTTCAGTAAGAACTTTTAAATTCCCGCTTGAGTCCACGCCAATCCAGTCTTTTTTAACTTCAGTAGGAACATTAAACTTGTCGTCGTCAATAGAAATTGTAAGGTCAAATTTAATAATTCTGTTAGCCTCTCTGCAAGCTCTAACAATTTCCTTGTCGTTTTCGTAAACAGTTGGCATAACAAAACAATTGTCGTTTTTAATGTCCAAGTTTTCATCAAGGCTGTTAATGCAAAAAATAACGTTGTTGTAAAAAGCGTTTTTGTCAATTTCGTCCCCAACAACAGCCTTTTTAATTTGATATTTCCCGTCAACAAACTCAAGGGAGGCGTTTTGGCTTTTCACACTTGGCTCAATTGAAAGCACAAGAGAGCTTTTAATAAATTGGTGTAAAATGTCAGTGTCATATTTTAAACCAGAGTTGGTCTTAACATCTTCTTTTTCGCCTAAAACTCTAAAAGCCCATAAAAACTTAATTTGGCTTTTAGAAATGTCCTTTAAAACTGTGTCCATATCCCCGTATTTAAGGTCAATGTCAGAGCCATAAATCTCGTCAATAACCTTTTCGTCCTCCACAATTTTAAGGTGGTAATTTTTAATTTTGTCTTTAAAAATTTCAGAAACTTCTTTAATGCTTTTGTTTGAGCAACTAACTCCGTTAATGTAAGTGTTAGGTAAAAATCTGTTGCTGTAATAAATTTGCCCAAAAACAAAGTAAACTAAAACAAAAGCTAACACAGCAAAAAAGCCAATTTTAAACCTTTTTTTCTGCCTTTCAGCTTTTTTAGCCTCCTCTGGGTCAAAATCCACCTCTTGATATTCTTCGTCAAGGGCAAGATACTCAAATTCCTTGCTAAAAACAACATCTTCTGGTTCTTCAACTTCAATTTTAACTTCTTCTGCTTCAGCCTCTTTTTTCTTAAACTTGTCAAAGAAAGAGAAAAAAGTTTTTTCCTCCTCAGCCTTTTCTTCTTCCTTCCCGTAGTTTCCATATTCTTCAAATATGTTTAAATTAGCCTTTTTCCTGCGGTTTTTCCTCGTTCTTTTGCCAGAATAATTTTCTTTTTTAATTTCCTTTAAAATTTCTTGCCCGTTTTCTGACTTAATTTTGTTTTTAATTCGGTTAGTTCTCCTGTTTTCCTCTAACTCAACTTCCCTTTCAAATTCTTCGCTTTCTTTAATAAAGTCAGAATAATTAATCTTCTTTTCTTCACCATTATCTGCCATACATTTCTCCGTTTCAAAACACTATAAACTGTTTCTAATAGCTCTTTCTCTTGGGGTTAAAGGCCTGTATTGAGCCATAATAGGCCCGCTTGATTTAACCTCTTTAAACTCTGGTAACCTTTCGTGGTAATAGCATATAACTGGCATATTTACAATAGCGTTTTCGTAAACATCTTTAGCATCGCTCATAGCCATATTAACACACCCGTGAGAGCCTTTTTTCTTGTAATACTCTCCGCCAAAATATCTTTGCCAAACAGCGTCGTGAATTCCTATACCGCCGTTAAAAGCCATCCAGTATTTAACTGGTGTAACATAATTGTCGCCAACTAAAGGCACGTCAGTTAGCCTGTTTTTCATTCTGTAAACCCCTTGAGGCGTTGCCCTGCTTCCAGGCAAGCCAGTAACAACTGGGGCTTTTTTAACTAACTTCCCGTCAACATACATATATAAATATTGGTTTGTTAAGTCAATTTCAACATATGTGTCCCCAATTCCAATGCTATCTCCTAAAGTGTTCTTTTTGTAGTCAATAACACAGTTTACATCTTCTTTTTCAATAAAAGCCTTTTTCATATACATCTCAAGCTCTTTAGAGTTAATTTTTGTGCCATAGTCCCCGCCTTTAACCTTCACTTTAGTGCCGTGGGAAGTTTCAAACTCAATTTCTTTTCCCATAGTGTTGTGAATTTTAGAAAGAGCCTCAACACCAGAAGAAATAGTCTTTTCGTTGCAAATAAAATCATACTTGTAGTCTATGTTGTAAGCGTAGTTAATAACTTCTTTTCTAAAGTCGTAGTCCTCGTTGTTTTTTAACTTAATGTTAAATTCTTTTTCGTTAAAAAACTTGTAGGCATCTTCGCAAGCCTTTTCAAGCTTTTGCTTAATCTCGTCGTTAAAGTCATACTTAGCATAACAGTTTTCTTCTTCAACGTTCATAACCCTTTGAAGGGTGTCAACTTTCCCCTTAACAGCGTTAATATACTTTAAAGGCTCAATTTCGTCTGAAACAACAGGTGGAATAACTTGGAAATTTTCGCCGTTGTAATATATAGTTCCTTGCTTGCTTTTTCTAGTTGTTGGCATATTGTAGCCTTTTGAATTCACAATAAAGTTTTTTAACTTTCCCTCGTCATACCATAAAATGTTGTTAATTTCATACTCGTCTTTTTCCCCTAAAATAGCACTAAGCCATTTGTAATTAGGCTGTAAGTCAATTTTTTCGTTAATTTTTTCAACAGCACTTCCAGTAACAACAAAGTCAAAGTCACTAGCTAAAAGGGTGTCCACAACGCTTCCACCTTTAGTTATGTCAAGCTTGTAGTTGTTTGCAACTTTTTGGTAGTAGCTTTCAACCTCCTCAGCTGTCATACCAGAAAAATCAGTTCCGTTAATAACGGTGTTTGGCAAAAACTTGCCCTTGTATTTAACCTCGCCAATAGCTATGTATAAAACAAACAAAATTAAAAGGGCTAAACCTAAGTAAATAAAAGGTTTTTTGCCTCCTTTTCCGCCTTTGTTTTTTCTTGAACGCTTTTTCTCTTTCTCGTCTAATTTTCCAATAAGTTCTTCAACTGTTTTCTTTTCTGCCATTTTCAAACTCTCCCACCTAAACTAATGTTTCTATTTTAATATATTTTCCACTTTTTTTCAAGTATAATTTTATTAAAAATATCCATTTAATATGCAAAAAAAGTGTCCTAAAAGAAACTTTTAAGACACTTAAATTTAACTACCCAATAAAAATTTGGGTCCAATATCCGTTATGTAAGCCAATTCCCATTTGAGTGAAATTGCCGTTTAATATGTTCTTTCTGTGGCCTTCAGAGTTCATCCAAGCGTTAAACACTTCTTGAGCGTTTTTCTGCCCTCTTGCAATGTTCTCTCCTGCTGTTTTGTAGCTAATTTGAAACTTTTTCAACATTTCAAAAGGCGTGCCATATGTAGGCGATGTGTGAGAAAAATAATTGTTCTTGCTCATATCCTCAGACTTAATTCTAGCAACATTTGAAAGGCTTTCACTTAATTTAACTTCTCCAAGCCCCTGCTGTTTTCTAGCGTTGTTCACCAAATTTAAAAGCTCTTTTTCATATCCACTAGCTTCAGTTGTGCTTTCTGTCGTGCTTTCTACAACTGGCCTTGTTGTCTCCTGCGTCGTGCTTTCTACAACTGGCCTTGTCGTCTCCTGCGTCGTGCTTTCTACAACTGGCCTTGTTGTCGCCTCTGTCGTGCTTTCTACAACACAACTAGTGCTTTCTGTTGTGCATTTGTCCTTAATCCAACCAAAATCTTTAATAACTTCAAAACCATTGCTTCCACCTAAAAATATGTAACCTTTGTAAACCTCCTTAGCCATAACTCCACTACCCATAGCTAAAGAAAAAATGCAACTTAACAAAATAATTTTTTTCATTTTAAAAACCTCCTTTTTTTCTAAGCTACAAATAATATTTTAAACTATAACACATAATAAATAAATGCAAAATAATTGCCATATCTGTAAAAAAGTTCTTGCAAATATGTAACCTATACTATAAAATAGAAAAGATAAGAAGAAAGTTTAGTTTAAGAAAGGAATTTTGTTATGGCAAAGCCTGATATTAATTTAATAAATAAAAGAAGAATTTTCGGCATCATTTCCCACCCAGATGCTGGTAAAACAACTTTAACAGAAAAGCTTCTGCTCCACGGCGGGGCAATTCACGAGGCAGGTGCAGTAAAAGCAAGAAAAGGCCGTTCTGCAAAGTCAGACTGGATGGAAATTGAAAAACAAAGAGGAATTTCAGTAACTTCCTCTGTTATGCAATTTGAATATAACGACAAAATAGTTTCCATAATGGACACGCCAGGCCATAACGACTTTGGCGAGGACACTTATAGAATTTTAACTTCAGTAGACTCTGCCGTTATGGTAATAGACTCTGCAAAAGGCGTTGAAGCTCAAACTAGGAAACTTTTCAAAGTTTGTAGTATGAGAGGAATTCCAATTTTCACTTTTATGAACAAGCTAGATAGAGATGGTATGGAGCCTTTAGCTCTTTTAGAGGAGCTTGAAAACGCTCTTGGCCTTCCATCTGTTGCGGTAACTTGGCCAATAGGAAATGGAGCATATTTTGAAGGTGTCTACGATAGGCTAGAAAATAAAATTCACCTTTTCAAAGAAAAACGCACAATAAATCTTTCCGAAGATGGAGTTTATGATAAACAGCTTGATGACATTCTTTTTGAAGAAAACTTGCAAAATTTAAGAGATGAAATTGAGCTTTTAGACGTGGCAGGAAACGAGTTTGATATGGAGCTAATTTCAAAAGGTAAACTTTCCCCAGTCTTTTTTGGAACAGCCCTTGCAGATTTTGGCGTAACAGAATTTTTAGACCACTTCTTGCAAATGAGCCCTCCTCCAACAGCAAGAAAAACTTTAGATGGTGAAGTTCAGCCAACAGATGAGTTTTTCTCAGGCTTTATTTTCAAAATACAGGCAAATATGAACCCAGCTCATAGAGATAGGCTAGCCTTTTTCAGAATTTGCTCTGGAACATTTGAAAGAGGAATGGAAGTAACACTTTCAAGAACTGGTAAAAAAATGAAACTAAACCAGTCAACACAGCTTATGGCAAATGAAAGAGAAACAGTTGATAACGCAATGGCTGGAGATATAATCGGAATCTACGACACTGGCACATACCAAATTGGGGACACTTTAACAAACTCTAAAGAAAAACTTTTCTTTGAGCCTCTCCCAACTTTCCCACCAGAACTTTTTATGAAAGTTAGGCCAGTAGACACAATGAAAGCAAAACAGTTCCAAAAAGGTGTAGACCAGTTGGCTCAAGAAGGTGCAATTCAAATTTATAAAACAGAATATAACGACGTAGTTTTAGGAGCTGTTGGTAACTTGCAGTTTGAAGTTTTTGAATATAGGCTTAAAAACGAATATAACTCAGAAATTAGAATGGAACCTATGAATTATAGCGTTGCAAGGTGGGTTAAAGGAAAAACAGTTGATGAAATAAAGGATTTAACAAATTCTCGTTGCACACTAGTTTTTGACCACTTTGAAAGGCCAATTTTGCTCTTTGCAAATGAATATGCGCTAAACACATTTGCTGAAAGAAACGAAGATGTTGAGCTTGTTGAAGCTCTTTCAGTTGATGATAATTTCTAATAAAAAAAGAGAGGTTAAACCTCTCTTTTTTTTATTCAACACAGCTTGCAGCTTCTTTTTTAGCTAAGTTCTTCTCGGCTACACTAAGCATAAGCTTAATTCTGTTAATTTGGTTAACCTCGCTTGCACCAGGGTCGTAGTCAATAGCAACAATGTTGCTGTTTTGGTTTCTTCTTTTAAGCTCTTTAATAACGCCCTTTCCAGTTATGTGGTTAGGTAAACAAGCAAATGGCTGAGCACAAATGTTGTTGTCAACTCCGCTGTGAATAAGCTCTAAAAGCTCAGCAGTTAAAAACCAACCTTCGCCAGTTTGGTTTCCAAGGCTAACAACATCTTCAGCTAAAGCCCCAAGCTCAGCAATGTCCATAGGTCTTTCAAACCTTTTGCTCTTTTCAAGAGCGTCGCTCATACATCTTCTGTAACTTTCAATAAACTTAATAGCAGTGTTTGCCATAATAGTGTTTTTACGGCTCATACCTAAGTAAATTTCCTTGTATTTGTTGTTGTAAAGGCTGTAAGTAAAGAAGTTAATTAAATCAGGCACAACAGCCTCTGCTCCCTCTTCTTCTAACATTCCCACAACGTCGTTGTTAGCAGTTGGGTGGAACTTAACTAAAATTTCGCCAACAACACCAACTCTAACTTTTTTAACCCTTTCATCAAGCTCTAAGTTGTCAAAATCTTTAACAATTTCCTGCACATTTTTTCTAAACTCAAAATAACTAGCCTTTAAAACAGCTTTTTTACAAACCTCGTTCCACTTGTTGTAAAGAGCCTCCGCTGAGCCTTTATTAACTTCATAAGGCCTAGTTCTGTAAAGAACTCTCATAAGTAAATCGCCGTATAAAATGGCTTGTAATATGCCCATAACAAGCTTTGGAGTAATTTTAAAGCCAGGGTTTTTCTCAATTCCACTAGCACTAACAGAAATAACAGGAATGTGTTCAAGTCCAGCGTTTTTAAAAGCCCTTCTAATAAAGCCAATGTAGTTTGTTGCCCTGCAACCGCCACCAGTTTGGCTAATCATAACAGAAACGTTGTCAAGGTCGTATTTGCCAGATTTTAAAGCGTTTAAAAGCTGTCCAACAACAATAAGTGCAGGATAGCAAGCGTCGTTGTTTACATACCTTAAACCAGTGTCAATACTGCTTTTGTCAATAGCTGGCATTAACTCCACGTTGTATCCGCAATTTCTCATAGCCTCTTTTGCAATGTCAAAATGAATAGGTGACATTTGAGGCATTAAAATTGTGTGCTTTTTCTTCATTTCTTTTGTGAAAATAACTCTTTTAATTTTCTTGTCGCTTCTGCTAGGCTTAAAAGCCTTGTCCTTTCTTTCTTCAAGGGCAGCAAAAAGCGACCTAATTCTAATTCTAACTGCGCCAAGGTTGCTAACTTCGTCAATTTTTAAAAGAGTGTAAATTTTTCCAGCGTTAGCCATAATGTCGCTAACTTCGTCGCTAGTTACAGCGTCAAGGCCACAACCAAAGCTGTTAAGCTGAATAAGCTCAAGGTTTTTCTCGTCTTTAACAAAACTTGCGGCAGCATAAAGCCTTGAATGGTAAGCCCATTGGTCCCTAACATTAAGAGGCCTTTCAACCTTTTCAACGCCAAGGTGGGAAATGCTGTCCTCGCTTAAAACAGCCACACCATAGCTAGTAATCATTTCAGGAATACCGTGGTTAATTTCAGGGTCTATGTGGTAAGGCCTGCCTGCAATAACAATGCCAGTTATGTTGTTTTTCTTAACATATTCAAGGGCTTTTTCTCCCTCTTTTCTAACATCTTCCCTAAACTTTTTCTGCTCTTTAATTCCAGCTCTAGCAGCCTTTTCAACCTCGTTTTTGTCAATTTCAGGGAAAACTTCTTGAAGCCTTTTAACAATGTTTTCTTCGTCGTTTAAGTTAAAAAATGGGCTTCTAAAATCAATGTTAAGCTCTCTAATTTCTTCAACATTGTTTTTAATGTTTTCAGGGTAGCTTGTAACAATAGGGCAGTTGTAACTGCTGTCAGAGTTTTCAATTTCCTTCTTCTCGTAAGCAACACAAGGGTAGAAAATAAATTTAACTCCATCGTCAATTAAAGCCTTAATGTGGCCGTGAACCATTTTGGCAGGGTAACAAGCAGATTCGCTAGGAATAGACTCAATGCCCTTTTCATAAACTGCCCTGTTGCTTTTTGGGCTTAATTTAACGCTAAAACCAAGCTCGTTAAAAAATGTGAACCAAAGAGGATAATCCTCATACATATTAAGCACCCTAGGAAGCCCCACAACGCCTCTTTTAGCTTCTTCCTCTTTAAGTGGCTTATAGCCAAAAAGCCTGTCATATTTAAACTTAAATAAGTTTGGAACATTTGAAATGTTAGCCTCTTTTCCTAAACCTCTTTCACATCTGTTTCCAGAAATAAATCTTCTTCCACCGTTAAATTTGTTAATAGTTAAAAGGCAAGTGTTGCTACACTTTTGGCACCTAGTAAAAGCGGTGTTCACCTTTAAACTTTCAAGCTCCTCTTTAGTTAAAAGAGTTGTTTTTTCCCCTTTAACATATTTGTCCCTAGCAATTAAAGCCGCACCAAAAGCGCCCATAATTCCGCTAATGTCTGGCCTAATTGCCTTTCTTGTAGATATTTTTTCAAAAGCTCTTAAAACTGCCTCGTTGTAGAAAGTTCCGCCTTGCACAACAATATGTTCACCCATTTGAGTTGGGTCAGTAATTTTAATAACTTTTTGTAAAGCGTTTTTAATAACAGAATAAGCAAGGCCAGAAGATATGTCCGAAACTTCAGCCCCTTCCTTTTGAGCCTGCTTAACTCTAGAGTTCATAAACACAGTGCATCTAGAGCCAAGGTCAATAGGACACTTTGCAAACAAAGCAACTTTAGCAAAGTCTTGCACATTAAAATTAAGGCCCTTTGCAAAAGTTTCAATAAAAGAGCCACAGCCAGCAGAACAAGCCTCGTTTAATTGCACGCTGTCAATAACCTTGTCTTTAATTCTAATACACTTCATATCTTGGCCGCCAATGTCCAAAATAAAATCAACTTCAGGGTCAAAAAATGCAGCTGCTCTGTAATGGGCAACAGTTTCAATCTCCCCTAAATCAACCATAAGAGCTTCTTTAATAAGCCCCTCGCCATATCCAGTAACACAAGCTTTTTTAATTTGGGCTGAGCTTGGCAAAATCTCGTAAATATGCTTTAAAGCAGAAGTAATCATTTTTAAAGGGCTGCCCTCGTTTCCAGCATAAAAAGAGTATAAAATCTCTCCCTCTTCTCCAATAAGAGCAATTTTAGAAGTGGTTGAACCAGAGTCAATTCCTAAAAATATGTCGCCACTATATGAACTAAGCTCTTTTTTAGCAACTTGAGCCTTTTCGTGCCTTTCTTTAAATTCTATGTAATCTTCTTCGCTTTCAAAAAGAGGCTCAAGTCTGTTAATTTCCATCTTCAAATGCTTTTGCCCCATTAAATTTGAAATAAGCTTGTCAAAATCAAAATCATCTTCGCTCTTAGAACTTAAAGCACTGCCCATAGCAGCAAAAAGGTGGGAGTTTTCAAGCTCAATAACCTCGTCCTCTTTAAGGTTTAAAACGTCAATAAATCTGTTTTTAAGCTCAGTTAAAAAGTGTAAAGGCCCGCCTAAAAAAGCCACTTTGCCTCTAATAGGCTTTCCGCAAGCAAGTCCGCTAATAGTTTGGTTCACAACTGCTTGGAAAATAGAAACAGCAAGGTCAGCTTTGCTCGCACCCTCGTTAATTAAAGGCTGAATGTCAGTTTTTGCAAAAACGCCACATCTAGCAGCAATAGGGTAAATAACTTCGTAACTTTTAGCAAATTCGTTTAAGCCAGTTGCGTCAGTTAATAAAAGGGACGCCATTTGGTCAATAAAAGAACCTGTGCCTCCAGCACAAATTCCGTTCATTCTCTGCTCTATACCGCCTCTAAAATATATAATTTTAGCATCTTCTCCACCAATTTCAATAGCAACATCAGTTTGAGGAGCAACAAAATCAATAGCGTTGCTAACAGCCACAACCTCTTGAATAAAAGGAATTTTAATCCATTCAGAAATAGAAAGCCCGCCACTTCCAGTAATCATAGCACTAAAGTGAACATTCCCAATTTCTTCCCTAGCCTCTTTAATAAGGTCTAAAAGAGTTTCCTGAATGTTTGAGCGATGTCTTCTATAATCTTTAAAAACTATATTGTTTTTTTCATCTAACACAACCACTTTAATAGTAGTTGAGCCAATATCTATACCAGCTTTAAATTTATCCATTTTAAACTCTCCTCTATTGATATTTACTACATATTATACAACAAATCTACAAAAAAAACAATAATAACATAACTTCTTGTTAGAAACCTAACTTTTCTGTTTTTTAACATATTTTCCCCTTTTTTCCTTGTTCTTTTTGTATATTTTTAATTAAATATTCCACAAGTCTAACAATTAAAAATAAATCTAAAAACTACTTTTAATTAATATATAAATAAAACTAAAAATATTTATAAAAAACTTTAATATAATTATTATCTATGGAAAAAAACTTAATTTTATGCTATATTTTCAATGTTGCAATGTTACAAAAAATATAAAAACACTTACATAAATTTATATCTTTAAATTAAAATTTAAACCCTTTTTTTACACATTTTTTATATAACTTTTAAATTATAACTTGTTTCATAAAATTAGTATATAGCCTATAACTTTAAAATAAACAGTAAAAAAGCACCTTGATAGGTGCTTTTTTACTAAATTAAATAAATAAAAATAATTAAAAAAATAAAAAAAAAGAGATATAAAAAAATCAACAAAGAAATAAAAAAACGAAAAATAAAAAAATATAAAAATAAAAAACGAAAAAGGTTAAAATATATTACCCTTTCGGGTGAAGATAATTACATATATTTTAACATTGACAAAATATAATAAAAGAAAAAGAAAAAAATTAATATGTAGCACTCAAATAAAGTGCTAGTGCCGCTGACCGGACTTGAACCGGTACGAGTTGCCTCGCTTGATTTTGAGTCAAGTGCGTCTGCCATTCCGCCACAGCGGCTTAGCTCAATGCTAAAAAGCATTGAGCGCAGTTTGATAGCTTAGGGTTAAAAAACCCTTGAAGAATTTGTTCTCAAATGAAACGCCCTATATAAAAAGAACAAATTCTTCAATTTCATTATAAACTTATAAAAATAAATTGTCAAGCTTTTTTAACTATTTTTTCTAATTTTTTTAACCTTTTAAAAATTGTTTTGAATTAAAGCTTCACTACACCTAATTCCGTCAACGCAAGCAGACATAATTCCTCCAGCATATCCACAGCCCTCTCCACAAGGGTAAAGCCCTTTAACATTAGTGGAAACAAAGTCCTCCCCTCTAGTAATTCTAATAGGAGATGAAGAACGGCTTTCAACAGCAGTCATCACAGCGTCGCTAAAAGCAAAGCCCTTAATTTTTTTCTCCATTTCGTAAAGAGCAAGCTCAAAAGACTGGTTCATAAACTCAGGAAAAACCTTTTTAATGTCACAAAATCTAACTCCTGGCTTGTAACTTGGTGTAATGCTTCTAGCAGATGTTGAGGCGTTGTTTTCTAAAAAGTCCCCAACTAACTGGGCTGGAGCAAAATAATTTCCCCCTCCAACTTCAAAAGCCTTTTTTTCTAACTGCCTTTGCATTAAAACTCCAGCTAAAACCTCTTCCCTTGGAAAATCAGATGGGTTAATGCCAATTAAAAGGGCAGAGTTTGCGTTTTCCTTGTCCCTTTTGTAGTAGCTCATTCCGTTTGTAACAACAGTCTTTTCCTCAGAATTTGAAGCAACAACAACTCCGCCAGGGCACATACAAAAAGTGTAGGCACTTCTGCCGTTAGGTAGGTGAGCAACTAATTTGTAGTCGGCATTAGGTAAATACTTGCTAAACTCTCCATATTGAGCAAAGTTAATCATCTCCTGCTTATGCTCAATTCTAACACCCATAGCAAAAGGCTTTTGCACCATTTCAACTTTTCTTTCTTTAAGCATAGAAAAAGTGTCCCTTGCCGAGTGGCCAATTGCTAAAATAAGGTTGTCGCACTCAATCTCTCTTTGGTTCACAACAACAGAGCAAACCCTGCCTTTTTCCACAATAATATCCTCAACTTGTGAATTAAAATGAACTTCTCCGCCAAGAGAAATAATCTCTTTTCTAATGTTTCTAACAACGTCAACTAGCTTGTCTGTTCCAATGTGTGGCTTAGCTTCGTATAAAATTTCGCTAGGAGCGCCAAATTTAACTAAGTCCTGTAAAATAAGGGAACACCTTTTGTCCTTTATGCCAGTTGTAAGCTTTCCGTCAGAAAAAGTTCCAGCTCCACCCTCGCCAAATTGAACGTTGCTAACCTTGTCAAACTTTCCGCCACTCCAAAAAGTGTTAATAGCTTCCTGCCTTTTTTCAACACAATATCCTCTTTCAAAAATAATTGGCTTAAGCTTAGCCCTAGCTAAAGTTAAACCAGCCATCATACCCGCAGGGCCAAACCCCACAATAATAGGCCTTTTTTCAATGGGCTTAGCCTCTTTAATTTGGTAAATAATCTCCTCGTGCTTTGTAACGTTTTTAAGCTTTAAATACTTTTCTTCCTTTTCAACTTTAAAAGCAACAGAAAAGTTGTAAAAAACGTTAGTTTTGTCCCTGGCGTCAATAGACTTTTTCAAAATTTTTAAATCCCAAACTTTGTTGCACTTTAAAGCCTTTTTAACTTTGTTTTCAAGAAATAAAATGTCCACTTTCTCTTTAACGCTAATTTTTAAATTAGATATTTTTAACAAACCTAACCCTCCTTAACTATTGCCCTTCCAGCAAGCCTTCCACTGCTCCAAGCCCATTGTAAGTTGTATCCGCCACAGTCGCCATACACATCTAAAACTTCTCCACAAGCATATAAGCCTTTAACAATTTTAGACTCCATACTTTTTTTGTCAAACTCTAAAGAGTAAACACCGCCAGCAGTAACTTGAGCATTGCTAAAGCCTTTAACACCAACAACTTCTAGCTCAAAATCTTTAATAATAGAAGCCATTTTCCAAAGAAGTTGCCTCTCAAGTTTTGAAACTGGAAAAGAGAGCTTTTCAATTCCAGCTCTTTTAGCAACAACGTTTCCAATTCTCTTGTTTAAAAGCCCGCTAAAAAAAGCCTCCATATTTAAATGGGAAAGGTTTTCTTTTCTGTTTTCTAAAATGTCGTAAACTTCCTTTGGAGAATATTCGCTCATAAAGTCAATGCTAATTTTCAAATTTTTCCTAAAAGCAGTTTTTGTAGAAAGCTGAAAAATAGGAGGCCCAGAAAGGCCATATTCAGTAAATAAAACTTCCCCAAAACAAGAGCCAATTAACTTGTCCCTTTGTAATAGGCTAACATTTGCGTCAAATTTTATTCCCTTTAGCCCTTTAATGTCGCTAACATCAGTTTTAATTTGCACAAGCACAGGTGCAAGCTTGCTAACACTGTGGCCTAAACTTTCCAAAATTTTAAACCCAGAGCCGTCAGAGCCTAAGCTTGGGGAGGCACACCCGCCACTAGCTATAATAACTTTGTCGCAATACACACTTTCGCCATCTTCCCCAATAACTTTAAAGCCCTTGCCCTGCCTTTTAACTTTTTCCACTTTAAAGCTTGTCCTAACTTCCACTTTAAGCCTTTCAATTTCATTTCTAAGACAGTCTAAAATGGCAGTTGCCTGCTCTGAAAAAG
This sequence comes from uncultured Clostridia bacterium, assembly GCA_944384235.1. Classification (GTDB taxonomy): domain Bacteria; phylum Bacillota; class Clostridia; order Lachnospirales; family CAG-274; genus Gallispira. The sequence continues at coordinate 10,923 of CALWSP010000005.1, read as the reverse complement.
GGTATAACTTCCCTTCTTTTTCCTCCCTTGGAAAAACACCAAGCTCGTTAAAAAAGTTAATAGTGCTTTGCACATCAAACTCCTTTAAAGCAAAGTCCACAAACCCTTTTTCAATGGAATAATAGTTTTTGCTAGAAGCGTTAATGTTTGTGTAGTTGCACCTGCCGTTTCCAGTAGCTAAAATTTTCTTTCCAACTCTGTCCATTTTCTCAAAAATAATAACCTCAAAGTTGCTGTTTCTCTTAATTTCAATTGCAGAAATAAGCCCCCCAGCACCACCGCCAACAATGCCAACTTTCAAAATATCACCTCGTTTAATTAATAAAGGTCAGGAACTTTACCTGACCTTAAATTTTCTATTCCTCTGTAATGCCAATAACAACAACTATGTCAAAGTTGCTTGCAACATTGCTGTCAACAATAACTTTCGCATCGTCTTTAAAATGCTCTTTAATTTGGCTTCCTAACCCGCTTTGCTTAACATAAATTCGAGTGTTGTCAGCCTTTTCTCCGTCAAAAGTGCCAATAGATTTAACGTTGTATCCGCTTTCAATTAACTTTGTCTGAACCTTTGAAGCCATACCGTCAGTAAACCCGCCGTTAAGCACCTGCACAGTGTAGTTTTTGTCGTTTAAAACTTGCTCGCCAGCCTCGCCAGAGCTTTGGCTTTCAAGCGCTCTTTGAGCCTTAATCTCGCTCACAGGCTGCCTAAACACTTCATAACAAAGTTTTTCAACTTCAGCCTCGTCTAAAATCCAAGCTCCGTGAATTCCATAGTTGCTTCCAACATACCCTGGCATAGTGTATGTGTTAATGTTGTTAGCGTTAAAATCTCTAACAACGCTCATATACTTAATTGCGTCGCTAAGCCTTAAATCAGTTTGAACATACTTGTAAAAAGTTTTAAGGTATGTAGTTGCGTTTTTAAAGAAGTTTTCTTTGCTAACAAGCTGTTGTAATAACTTCTTGCAAAAATCTTGCTGAACGCTAACACGCCCAATGTCAGCGTTTGCATAGCCAGACCTAAACCTAACTAAGCCTTGAGCCTGCTCTCCGTTTAAGGTTTGAAGGCCAGCCTTTAAGTGAATGCTAAGGTCTTGGCTTGGGTCGTCGTAGTCCATATTCATAGGCACATCATATTCAATTCCGCCAATAGAGTCCACTAAATAGTCAAAAGCCTCAAAATTAACTAAACAATAATAGTCCACTTCAGCCCCAACCATTTCCTCAATTTCAGAAATAAGCATAGGTATTCCGTATTTTTCAAGGCCATAGTGAGTTATAGCGTTAATTTTCATTCCCCTTTGCCCAGGCTCAGGGTATTCCTCTTGAAGCTTTTGAAAATCCTCTTGGCTAACTTCAACTAAAGTATCTCTAGGGATAGATATAATAGTTAGCTCGTCAAGGGGCTGGTTGTAGCAACAAACCATAATGGTGTCTGTTCTGTCCCCCTCCTTGTCAGTTCCCATAACAACAAAAACAGTTCTTTCTTTAAGGGTTGGCTTAACAAGGCTTTCTAAAATGCTAGGCTTGTCCCTGTTGCTGTCGCTGTTTATATCAAGAGAATCTTCAATGTAATACTCATATCCAAAATATCCTAAAGCCCCAACACAATATACAAATAAAACTAAAGATAAAACCATAAAAAACTTTGCTTTAAGGCTTCTTTTTTTCTTTTTTCTTCCGTTTCTTTTTTTGTTTGATGCTTTTTTCCTGCTTGGCATAGGCTCAAAATCATCATAAGCATCATATCTGTCCTTACCCATATTTAATCCTCCAATAAAGACTACTTGCTAGGCTTAAAAGAGCTCTTTAACGAAATAATTCTGTTAAAAACTAAGTTGCTTTCGCTAAAATGCTTGCTGTCTGCAATGAAAAAGCCGTTTCTAATAAACTGGAATCTGTCCATAGGCTTCGCCTCTTTAATAGATGGCTCAACTTTAGCAGTAACAACCTTTAAAGAATTTTCATTTAATTTGTAGCCATCTTCGCTTGGCTCAACTAAATTTTCATATAAATTAACTTTAACATCAACAGCACTTTCGCAGTTAACCCAGTGTATAGTTCCTTTAACTTTTCTTGCTGTAAACTCAAGGCCAGACCTTGTAGCAGGGTCGTAAGTGCAGTGAACTTCAGTAATGTTTCCTTTTTCGTCTTTCACAAAATCGTGGCAAGTAACAAAGTAAGCGCCTTTTAACCTAACTTCTTTTCCAGGAGCAAGCCTAAAAAACTTCTTTTCAGGAACTTCCATAAAGTCCTCTCTTTCAATGTAAAGCTCTCTTGAAAAAGGAACTTTTCTTGTGCCAAAGCTTTCATCTTTAGCGTGGTTTTCAATTTCAAGCATTTCTGTTTGCCCCTCAGGGTAGTTAGTAATAATAAGCTTAATAGGGTCTAAAATAGCCATTTTAACAGGGGCTTTAGGCTGAAGATCGTCTCTAACAAAATACTCAAGCTGAGCTAAGCTAACAACAGAGTTAGCCTTTGCAACGCCAACACTTTCACAGAAGTTTCTAATAGCCTCAGGAGTGTAGCCTCTTCTTCTAATGCCAGATAAAGTAATAAGCCTTGGGTCGTCCCAGCCGTCAACTTGGTTTGTTTCAACAAGGTTTCTAAGGTATCTTTTGCCCATAATAGTGTCCTCAAGGTTTAGCTTAGCAAACTCCACCTGTCTAGGCTTAATTTCAAAATCAAGGTTGTTAATAACCCAGTCGTAAAGAGGTCTGTGGTCCTCAAACTCCATAGTGCAAATAGAGTGAGTAATGCCCTCAATAGCGTCCTCAATAGGGTGAGCATAGTCATACATTGGGTATATACACCACTTGTCGCCAGTGCTGTGGTGAGTTAAGTGAGCAATTCTATAAAGAACAGGGTCACGCATATTAATGTTGCTAGAAGACATATCAATTTTAGCCCTTAAAGTTTTTTCCCCGTCTTTAAACTCGCCGTTTTTCATTCTCTCAAAAAGGTCAAGGTTTTCCTCAACGCTTCTATCTCTGTAAGGGCTGTTTTTTCCAGGCTCAGTTAAAGTGCCTCTGTAAAGCCTAACTTCTTCAGAATTCATATCGCAAACAAAAGCAAGGCCTTTTTTAATAAGCTCAATAGCACATTCATACATTTTGTCAAAATAGCTTGAGGCAAAAAACAACCTGTCCTCCCAGTCAAAGCCAAGCCACTTAATGTCGTTTTTAATAGAGTTAACAAACTCCATATCCTCTTTAGCAGGGTTAGTGTCGTCAAATCTTAAGTTGCACTTTCCGCCATATTCTTTAGCAAGGCCAAAATTAAGGCAAATGCTCTTAGCGTGGCCAAGGTGTAAATAACCGTTAGGCTCTGGTGGAAATCTAGTGACAACCTTAGATGTGTCTGATAAATCCTTTTCAATAATGTCTTTAATAAAATTGCTGTTTTTAACTTCGTTGTTGCTTTCCATTTTATTAACCTCCTAAAAGCCCTTAGTTTCAAAATCCTTGTGATAAAAACACTTGTTGCAATCCTTGCAAAAGCCAAATCTAACTATTTCATCACTTTTGTCATTAGATATAGTATATTCTAATTCAACTTTTTTATTTTCGTTTCCACAAAGGTGGTTTTCAAAATAATAATTTTTTGTTTCCACAAAATTTTCAGAGTTTTCAAGCTCTTTAACAATAGATAATAAGTCCATACCTAACCCCTATTTTTTCAAAAAAATAATCATATAGGGTTTATTATAATATATTTTGAAAAAATATGCAAGTTTTAAGCCAATTATTAATATAATTTTTCATATTTAAGCTAAAATAAAAGCAATGTTGTAATTTTAAATATCTTGTGCTATAATAAAAAATTGTAATCATTTTAAATAGGAGATATTATGTATAGTTTTTATATAGATGGAGAAGATATTAAAAAGTTTGTAAACCTGCTTTTAAAAGAAAACACCTTTGATAAGTTTGAAATTAGAAACTGTGAAATTTCAACTTTTGTAAACTTTGAAATAGACTGTAAGTTAAATAAAGACTATTTAGAGCTTTTTCAAGAAGAAGAGGAAATAAAAAGAGAGTTTTGCCTTTGGAAAGAGCTTAGGCCAAAAATTTATGAAATAATAAAAGGGAAAATTAAGCCAAGTAAAATGAAGTTTGTCTTTTCAGCTTCAGAAAGCTTCACAAAAAAGTTCCACGAAAATGCAAAAGCTCTTTTTCTTAACATACTTTTTGATAACAATAAAATACTAGTTGTAACTGGAACTTCCCAAACCTATTTTAGCCTTGATAATAGCCTTGAAATACTTTGGGAAAATAAAATAAAGAGCTTTTTTAAAAGCCTTGAAATAACACAAAATGTAAACTAAATTTTAATTAAAGAGGAGGTTTAAAAATGAGCGTAGAAAATGAAAAACTTGCAAATAGCAAAATACCAGGCCTAGTAATAAGCCTTGCAATTCCTTCAATAATAGCTCAGTTAGTAACAATAATCTACAATATGGTAGATAGAATTTATATAGGCCACACAGCAAATGGAACTGTGGCAATGGCGGCTCTTGGAATAACCCTTCCAATAGTAACTTTAATAACGGCAATAACAAACCTTTTTGGAATGGGTGGAGCGCCTCTTTGTGCAATAAGCTTAGGCGAAAAAAACTTAGAAAAGGCAGAAAAAATAATGGCAAACTCCTTTGTTTGCTTGGTTGCATCTTCTGTTTTAATAACAATTTTCGTTCTTTTGTTTAGAGAGCCAATTTTGTACCTTTTTGGAGCAGATGAAAGCACAATAACCCCTGCAAAACAATACATTTCAATTTATATAATTGGCACAATCTTTGTTCAGCTAACAGTTGGCTTAAACGCCTACATTAACACTCAAGGCTTTACAAAAATGGGAATGAAAACAACTTTAATAGGTGCTGTTTTAAACATAATTTTAGACCCAATTTTTATATATCTCTTTAAACTTGGAATAGCAGGAGCAGCCATAGCAACAGTTTTGTCTCAAGCAGTTTCTTGCTTTTGGGTTCTTAAATTTATAACAAGCGAAAAAACAAATGTTAAACTAAAAAAACAATACTTCAAGCCAGATTTTAAGCTAATTTTTGCAATTTGCTCCTTAGGCGTTTCAACCTTTATAATGACAAGCACAGAAAGCCTTTTGCAAATTTCTTTTAACAATAGACTAGCTCTTTATGGTGGAACAACAGCAGTTGGTGTAATGAGCATAATGAACACTTTAATGCAATGTGTGTCCTTGCCAACTCAAGGCATAATGATAGGCACACAGCCAATTTTAAGCTATAACTACGGAGCTAAAAAATATGATAGAGTAAGAGAATGTTTTAGGTTTGCAATTAAACTAACAACAGCCTCAACTTTTATAATAGCAGGCTCCATAATTCTCTTTTCAGATGTATTTGTAAAAATCTTCACACCAGATTTAACTTATATAGAGTTTTCTAGGTGGTCAATTAAAATTTTCTTAATAGGAATGACAATTTTTGGGCTTCAACTTTGTTGCCAACATAGCTTTATGGCTCTTGGTCAAGCAAAAATCTCTCTTTCAATGGCGCTTTTAAGAAAGGTAATTCTTTTAATTCCTTTAATTTACATCTTGCCTTTTGTCTTTGGAGATTTTGAGTTTGCAAAAACTCTTTCAAAGCCAATTAGCGAATTTGCCCTTGACCCATCAAGAGTGTTTTTAGTTCTTTTAGCAGAGCCAATTTCAGATGTAATTGCTGCTTTAACAACAACAACTCTCTTTTTACGCTTTTATAATAAACATCTTAAAGTAAAAAACGAAGCTTAAAAAAATAACCCCCAAAGTTTTCTTTGGGGGTTTAATTTTTTTATTTATCTTGTAAATCTTAAAGCAGATTTCATTCTAGAATAAGATTTTAAAACAGCCCTAGCTGAAACACTTCCTATGGACTTGCTCCACTGGGTTGCAACTTCTAAAGTTGCAGCATATTTGTCAGCCATAGTAACAGCATAAGACTCTTTGTATCTTGGAACACCAGGGTATAAAGGCCACATATGCTTTAAAATAGCGTCTTGCTCCCTTTTAGTAATGTCGCTGTTTAACTTTGTAGCGTTTTTCATAGCTAACCTTGGGTGGAACACAGGGTGCCACTGAGGAATTTTCTTTGTGTGCCAGTCATACCAGTAAAGGTCGTGCATAAGGCCAGCTCTTGCAGAAAGCCTTGGGTTAGCCCCAATTTTTTTAGCTATTTTAAAACTATAATAAGCAACGTTTAAACTGTGTTGTTTTCTAGAAGTTTTGTGATGTTGTTCGTAGTTGTCAAGCCTTTGAACCATTTCAGAAGACCAGATGTCATCAACATAACTTCTAAACTCTAAAATGTCTGGGTTAGATAAGTCAGTAAAATCAACTTTTGAGCCAATAACTCTTTCCATCAAATTCTCCTTTACACATCTTTGTCCATTTCTGGAACATACTTTCTAAAAACTTTCATAAACATAAGGGAAGTTAAAATTGCATAAAATCCCATAGCAACAAAAATTAAAATAAAATACCTTAAAACAAGCTGATATATGGCAAAAAGTAAAATAAGGCAAGTAAAAGTTGTAAGTAAATGCCTGTTAGCCATAAAAAAAGCATTTTTTAAAAGCTCAAAAAACTTAAATTTGAACCTTGATAACAAAGGGAAAACATATATTGTAAAAATAATAAGTTGATACAATATAACATATTGTATAATTACAATAATTGTTTCAATTAAAGTATCAGGTTGAAATAAAATAATGTTAATAAAAAGAATAGCTGACACAAGGCCAATTAAAAGAGTCACTAAAGTTGCTTGAACAAAATTTTGTTTAAAACTTTTGAAAAAATCTCTACTAACATAGCCCTCTCTGTCAGAAAGTTGCCTTGTTGTAACATAATAAACGGCAGTTGTAGAAGCGCCAATTGTAAAAATAGGCAAGCTACAAACACACCATAAAACAGTTATAATAATTAAGTCGCATAAAATGACACCATATTTGTAAAAATAGCTGTCAAGTCCGAAAATTTTTCCCATCTCATTCCTCCTAAGTTATCAATATAAGTATACACCAAAACCCGTAACTTATCAAGCATTTTTACATATAATTAATTATATTTTAATTTTGGAGGAATTATGGCAACAGGTTTTTTAAAAATAGAGCTATACGACCAAAGCGTAGGTAGACCAGTTAATGGAGGAAATGTAATAGTTTCAAAAGATGGGGAAATACTTTATAATGTTTTCACAAATTCTTCAGGTCAAACACAATCCCTTTCCCTTGAAGCACCGCCTATTGAATACTCCCTTGAAGAAAATGAGCCACAGCCCTACTCAACTTATGATGTCTTAATAACAGCTGATGGCTATAATAGCGTTTTAATAAATGGAGTGCAAATTTTTGCAGATAGAACAGCACTTCAAAGAGTAATTTTAGAGCCAGGCAACCAAGAAAGAGTAATAAATGTTCCGCCTCCAGTTCTTTGGGGAAACTACCCAGAAAAAGAGTATGAGGAAGAAGTTAAGCCAGTTCCCGAAGAAACAGGCTTTGTGGTTTTAGATGAAGTTGTAATTCCTGAATATGTTGTGGTTAAAGACGGCGTTCCACAAGGCGATGGCAACGTCTATTATGTGCCTTATAAAGACTATATAAAAAATGTGGCATCTTCTGAAATATACTCCACTTGGCAAGACGCAGCAATAAGAGCTAATGTGCTTGCAATCCAGTCTTTTGTGCTAAATAGAGTTTTCACAGAATGGTATAGAAATAGAGGCTATAACTTCACAATAACTAATTCAACTCGTTACGTTTCAACCCATCAAACCCCCTCCCCCAAATCCTACCTTTTATTAACCAAACTCCACCCCATATTTCTCCCTAACAAGCATTTTCAAAAATTCAGCTCTACTAAAGCCAGCTCCTCTCTAATCTTTTCTATTTTTTAAAACACTTCCTTTCTCAAATACACAAACCACCTGCCATATGTCTTTTCGTTCTATCTTCTTTTTACCTCTGTTAATTTTGCCATTTTAAAAAACCTTTCCTTTGTTTAAAATGTTTTTTCTCCTAAAATAATCATAATCATATTAACTACAAAAACTAATATCAATTCTAATAAAACACCATAATTAATTTATCCAAAAATAAAAAACTTTTTTCACATTAGATATCTCCTTAAATAATAATACATATATATAATAATTAAATTAAGAGAAAATGACTTCACCCCACCCTTTAAGTTATTAACTTGTTTACAATTGCTGTTATTATTGCTGCACTAAGACTTTTTAACAAAAATTTAAACAAGTTTTTTCTTTTTTATTTTCATATTTCTCACTTTTCTGAGTTCTTCCTAGGTAAATACTTTATACTTATAGCACATCTTACTAACGCCATTATGTAAATAATTTTTATAAAAAATTTTTTATTTGCAAAAAAATAAAGTGTGCTGCCTAGGCAACACACTCAAAACAATATATTACAATGAGGTAACAATAATATAATAGATACCTTGTTCTCCACAATCGACAACCACTTTCATTATTCATTGTTTTGTTCTTTATTTTCATTTAATTTATACACATTAATCATTGGCAAAATTATTGTACCTTCATCGCACATTTGTCCTGTTAGGCTAATAATAAAAGCTCTGGCAATTGAGTACAATGTTGCGCACCCATTGCGAGAGAGCATAATTTCCATTTGTTGCTTTCTATCTTCCTCATCAACATCTTCATTAAATTTAAATATAAATCCCCCTTCTATATCTAATTTTAAGGCAACACATTCTTTCTTATCTTCCTCTATACTTAAATTTATATGTAATATTAATGAGCCTACATTTTTATCTTCTGATGTATACAATTCATTTATATCATAGGTCACATCTAATTTTTTATCAAGGTTGTCTTTTCTGTTTGCTGAAACTAAAATATTATCAAGCTTTAGATGCCTTACAGATGTTCCTATTAACTGCATACTTGCAATAATATTATTAACATCCATTTACGCAATCCCCCTTAAATCCTCAATATTTGTTTTAATACTCCAACCTAAATACTGGTTTTCAATATCTGCATATCTATATTTATCTTCTAAATTTTCCATTTTGATTTCTAAATCAAATCCTAACTTATCACATATAGATGCTAATGTTTCTATTGTAAAATTATAGTTATCACTTTCCCATTTTGATACCATACCCTGAGATACGCCCATCAAATCAGCAAATTCTTTTTGAGTCATATCTCTTTTCAACCTTTCTTTAAAAATTGCTACAGAAATATCAGCTAAAACTTTTGCACTTATTAAATCAGCTCCTGTTATGATATTTACTAATTCTTTGAGATCTTTACCTAATCCAACCTTTACATCCATTTTTAATATCCTCCATTCTTGATTCTGCCACTAAAGAATGCTTACTATAATCACTAACATTTTTCCCGTTTTTTTCGAAAAATGCGTGTAATAATACCGCTTTGCCATTATTGTTATATGTATATATTATTCTTATATTAATTTTTTTTATACATAATTTCATTCTCCATAAATCATTATTTTTCTTTAATTTCTTAAAGCTTGCATTCTTAACTGCGTTATATCCTGTACCTTGCAATATTGCTAATTTTTTTACGAATAATTTAAAGAATCCGGCTTCAAAACCTGATTGATTCAAAATATCTATAATCTCTCCTGGTAAAGCTTTATGGTAAAAACAATCATTTAAACATTTTTCTAGGTATATCTCCATACTCTTTTTATTCATTAATACCTCCTCTTATTATACTTTTATTTGTAAATATTACCTATAGGTAATATTTGCATTATTATTATATACTAATCTCTGAATGTTTGCAAGTGCTTTACCAAAAAAATACAGTTTTTAAACACACTGTTACAATTTTTAATGTTTCTATTTTACTATGATATAATTATACCACATACCCCTGTTACTTTATGTTCCCAAAAAAGAGGCGCTCCTTGCGCCTCTCAATCAATCATACACCCCAGCCCTATCGTTAATAACAATTAATCTAAGCAAAGTATAGCTCAAATCAAGCCCCTTTTCGTTTCCCTTAAACACACCCTTGTTAATAAGTTTTTTAACAGTATCCTTGCCCCATTCAGGCACTTCCTCAATTTTGTTATACACTTTATCACTATACTTGTACACCATATCGTTTGCAACCTTTGTAGCAATTTTTTTCACCTGTTCTTCAGTCATATCCTCAACCTCCCAAGTCTTTTTAAAATTTTCAACATTTCCGTAAATTTTTTTTAATTTCACAGCTGTACTACCCCAGTTTTTTAGCTGAAAATGAGGTTTGTCAACAGGGCTAGTCCAGTCCCCGCCCCATTCTAAGCCTAACTTTTTGCCTACCTTGCCAACCTTGCCAAACCACCCATCGCTGTCGTTGTAAGCCCCTTTTCCATCATTTCTAATAACATCAAAAGCAACGCCCCACTGGTGCATAGAGCTAAAAGAGCTGCCTTTTGCCTTTGTAACAACATTTCCAGGCTTTGTTCTGCCTTGGGCGTATAACTCGTTTTGTTCAGCCACGCTTCTAAAACATTCCCCAATTTTAACAATCAAACCTTGCTTTTTACATTCTTGAACTAGCTTTTTAGCCTTTTCTTGTAATTCTGGGTGACACATACTTATATCTCTACTCATATTTTTTTCATTCCTTTTCAATAAACTTGTCCAATAAAGCCTTAATTTTTTTTACAATAAGCGTCGAAAAACTTGCTTTCACATCGTTTAAAACCTCTACTAAAGCCATTGGCACGTTGCTGTTTAACTTGGCCACACTCTCCACAACACTTGCCACCTCGCAAAAACCAAAATAGTAAATGCCAACATACTTTAAAAAACTACACCCTAAACACCAGTCAATTAAATAAAGCATAGAAATAAACATAAGCTCAACAATTTTCCCAACAAAGCCCC
>CALWSP010000004.1 GCA_944384235.1 uncultured Clostridia bacterium | reverse complement strand
ATAAACAGAATAAGTTAATTCCTATTATTGAAAATACGCAGCAATTAACTAATGAATTGAAAAATAATATAGTTGAACAAAAAGAGTGTGTAGGAAAACTTCGTCAATCTATATTGCAACAAGCAGTCGAAGGGAAATTGTGCGAACAGAATCCTGATGATGATCCGGCAAGTGTTCTTTTAGAAAAAATAAAAAAAGAAAAAGATAAACTCGTTAAGGAAGGCAAAATTAAAAAGTCAAAAGAGTTGTCTCCTGTTTCCGATGAGGAAAAATCATTTGAATTGCCCCAAGGTTGGGAATGGTGTAGGTTAGAAGATATATATATTGTAAATCCTAAAAATGAGCTAAACGAGAATCTTGAGGTATCTTTTGTGCCAATGAATTTAATTGGTGATGGATTTAATAATAAACATTCAAGTGAAAAAAGAATGTGGTTTGATGTAAAAAAGGGGTATACTCATTTTCAAGAAAACGACATTGGAATTGCAAAGATTACACCATGTTTTGAAAATCGAAAATCTGTGATATTTAAAAATTTGTATAACTATATAGGGGCGGGAACAACAGAATTATTTGTTTTAAGATCTATACGGGATATAAATAATTCTTATATACTTTTTTGCTTGAAGACCGATAGATTTATTAACGAGGGTATTTCAACATATACTGGTACAGCAGGGCAGCAAAGGGTAAGTAAAAGTTTTATTGAGAAGTTTCTCGTTCCAATACCGCCATTGCAAGAGCAACAACGAATTGTTGAAAAAGTCAATAAATTAATGCTTTTGTGTGATGATCTTGAAAAAGAAGTTGATGCTGCACAAAAATACGCATCACAGCTTATGGAAGCAGTATTGCAAGAAGCATTTTCAACTGATAAGCCGATTGCGGAAGAACAATCAAAGCAAAAGTGTAAGGTTATTCCTATTCAACCGAAACAAGAAACAGAATTGCATTTTGCTATGGCTGCAAGAGGAAGTATTAAACAATCAACTTTGGAAAGTTTGCAAAAACGTGCTATTGAAATTGCTAACGGAGAAAAATGATGGATTGGAAAAGAAGAAACAACATACAAAATCTTGTTGACGGAATCCTTGATTTTAATGTTTTGAGAAAACCGCCGATTGAATTAATCGGTGATATAATGAAAAAACGAAATATAGTGTTCGAGGAGAGAGACGAAAACGATTCAGAATTTTGCGGCATATATATTGAACTAAATGATACGAAAATAATTTTTGTGAACAGTAATATGTATGAGCCACGAAAGAATTTTACAATAGCGCATGAATTAGGACACCATTATTTAGGTCATGCTCTAACTGATGGCGCTATAATTTGCGATAAATCCGCCTTAGACGCAAGTAACAAGGAACGTCCCGAAGCAGAAAAAGAAGCGGACTATTTTGCAAGTTGTCTTTTAATACCGAAAGATTTGATAATGCAAAAGAGGAAGGATTTTGAAACGCGAAATAAGAATTATAGCGATGATGCGTTAATTGATTATTTAAAAGACTTTTTTAAGGTTTCAAAAGAGGCGCTTAGATATAGGTTAATAGAACTCAATATAGTGGACAATTAGAACGCTATTTTTGAGGGTGGTAATATAAACACCTTACCTCGCTGATTTTGAGCCTTGAAAGCCGCATGAAATAAGGGGTTGAAATGTTCTAAATGTCTACATATATACCTTGAAATTTTCTGATTGTTGTATGTAAGAATATTAAGAAAATATCTATTGGTATTGTGTTATTATGCTGTGGTGAGAAGTTCTGCACAAGTAACGCGCAAGAAACAAAGATATGCAAAAACCCCATAAAATCAGGCGTTTCAAAGTGTGAAAAACTATCAAAGAGATAATTTATATTGTATATACAAAGCCTTGGAAATATTTATTTCCAAGGCTTTTTTATGTTTTAAGTTAAAGAGGAAAGGTAGATTAAGGATTATGGTTATAAAAGAAGGGCAAGTTAAATTTTAAAAGAGTATATTAAAAACGTTGAAGATATTAAAGAGGAAGGAGATAGTATTAAATTATTAGAAGTAATTTACGATAGTGTTATTTTAATATAATAGAAAATAATAATGAACCTAATGAAAAGAGGATAAAAATTTAGAAAATATGATAACATTATGTATCAAAATTATGGAAAATGTTTATTGAGAGATTAAATTTAAATTATAGAATTAAGTTAGTTAAATAGATTAAAAAAGAGGTGAAATAGGGGAAGATATTTTTTTAAAAGAAGAATTAAATATTTTATATGAAAGAAAAAAGGCATAATTTAAATTATGCCTTTTTGTGTATAAGTTTATATTTTAACAGTTTTCCACTTTCCTTGAAGAAATCTAAATATAAATGCTATTCCTCTTAAACATTCATCTATTGTCATTGCTACCCAAATTCCTACAAGGCCATAGCCCATTTTAACTCCAAAGAGGTAGCTTAGGCCTACGGCAACAAACCAAGTGGATATTAAAGCAAAGACAACTGGAACATTTACATCGCCAGTAGCTACTAAGCATTTTACCATAGTTATGTTTATGCTTCGACCTATTTCAAGAATTATTTCAACAAGCAAGATTTTATGGCAAAGTTCAAGAATAAATGTATCTTTTGTGAAGATTCCAACTACTATATTTGAGTTTAAAAGAATTAAAATTGTTATTGAAACTGAAACTATAATTGAGATTATGCAAGAGTTTTTAACTCTTTTAGAAATGCTAGTATAATCTCCTTTTCCATAAAGGTAGCCAACTAAAACTTGAGAGGCTTGTGCTATTGCCATTGAGTAGACATAGGCTACATTAGCTAACATATTACAATAGCCTCTTGAGGCTATAACTGCAACGCCAAATGTATTTACAAACATTAAAATACACATTTGAGAAAGTTGGTAGCTAAGTGCTTCACCTCCAGATGGGAGGGCAATTAGCATAATTTGTTTTGAAACTTTTTTTGAGAAAAACTTTAGTTTTAAAAAGGACAAGTCCATTTCTGTTTTTTTCAAAAAAACATATAAAATAAGTGCAAGACCTATTAATTTACTTATATTAGTGGATATTGCTGCTCCAACTATGCCATAGTATTTTATTAAAATTGCATTTCCTATTATATTTATTCCATTCATAACAAGTGCCACTATTGTTATTTCTTTCATTAAGTTATGGCCTCTTAAAATTGCAGCAAAGACCATATATAGAGCTTGAATTAGGACAAAGCTAGTTACAATTAGGGTATAGTTATTTGTTTCTTGGAAAATTTCACTTGGTACAGACAAAAATTTAAATATAGATTTACTAAAAAGGAAAATAAAAAGTGTTATAACAACGCTAAAAGCAGACAAAAGATAGATTGACACATTTGCTACAACTTTAGCTTGTTTTTTATTTCCTGCACCAAATGAACGGGTTATTAAAATGGTTGTTGCAACGCTCATACAATTTATTACAATTATTATTATGTTCATTATTTGATTTCCGTTGTTAATTGCAGCAACAGAGCCTTGAGAATATCTACTTACCATAATTTGGTCTATATTTCCAACCATTAGTTGAAGCAAGAGTTCAAAGAAAATAGGTATACTCATTTTAAAAACTTCTTTACTTGTGTTTTGGTACATAATTCACCTCTAGTTTATTTTTTGCAAGAAATATTTTACACTAAATTTATATAAAAGACAATAGTGTTTATAAAAAAAATAAGGTCACAAAAGTGACCTTATTTTTATTCTTCTGCAAGATTTCCTGTGTATAACTGGTAGTATCTACCTTTCTTTTCTATAAGTTCATCGTGGTTTCCTCTTTCGATTATTCTACCATTTTCAAGAACCATTATACAATCTGCATTTCTAACTGTTGAAAGTCTATGTGCTATTACAAAGGTTGTTCTACCTTTCATAAGGCTATCCATACCTTTTTGAACTAATGTTTCTGTTCTTGTATCAATTGAGCTTGTAGCTTCATCTAAGATTAAAACAGGTGGGTCTGCAACAGCTGCTCTTGCAATTGCTAAAAGCTGTCTTTGACCTTGACTTAAATTTGCTCCATCTCCAGTGAGCATTGTGTTATAGCCTTCTGGAAGTCTTGTTATAAAGCTATGTGCATTAGCAAGTTTTGCAGCAGAAATACATTCTGAGTCTGTTGCATCTAATTTACCAAACCTAATATTTTCCATAACAGTGCCTGTGAAAAGATGTGTATCTTGCAAAACTATACCTAAAGAGCGTCTTAAATCAGCTTTTTTTATGTGATTAATATTTATGCTATCATATCTTATTTTACCATCTTGAATGTCATAAAATCTATTTATGAGGTTTGTTATTGTTGTTTTTCCTGCACCAGTGCTACCAACAAAGGCAATTTTTTGGCCAGGCTCTGCAAAAAGGCTTATATTGTGTAAAACTGTTTTCTTTTCGTCATATCCAAAGTCTACATCATCAAAAACAACTCCGCCTTCTAATTTTGCTAACCTACTTGAACCATCTTCATATATTTTTTTCCAAGCCCAAGTTCCAGTTCTATGGTCTGTTTCTGTTAATGTGCCATCTGAGTTTTCAACAACATTAACTAATGTAGTCCAGCCTTCGTCTATTTCTGGCTGTTCATCTAAAAGTTTAAAAATTCTTTCTGCACCAGCTAATGCCATAACAACGCTATTAAGCTGTTGGCTAACTTGGATTATAGGCATATTAAAACTTTTATTTAAAATTAAAAAGGCAACAAGTGTTCCAAGAGTCATATTTGAAAAGCCACTTAAAGCTAAAATTGCACCTATTACTGCACAAAGTACATAGCTTATGTTACCAAGGTTTGAAGCTATTGGCATTAAAATGTTTGCAAATTTATTTGCATTATAAGCAGTTTCTCTAAGTTCATCATTTATTTTATTAAAATCTTTTATACACTCTTCTTCGTGGCAGAAGACTTTAACTACTTTTTGGCCATTTATCATTTCTTCTATATAGCCATTTACTTTTCCTAAATCTTTTTGTTGCAAGCTAAAGTATTTTCCTGATTTTGACGCTATTTTTTTTGATGTTAAAACCATTATAGCTACCATTGTTACTGTTAAAATTGTTAAAGGTATGCTTAAGATAACCAAGCTAACAAAAATGAAGACTATGGATATTATTGAGTTTAAAAGCTGTGGAATGCTTTGGCTTATTAACTGCCTTAATGTGTCTACATCGTTTGTGTAAACTGACATTATATCACCGTGTGGGTGAGTGTCAAAATATTTGATTGGCAAAGATTCCATTTTATTAAAAAGGTTTAGTCTTATATTTCTTAATGTTCCCTGAGAAACATAAACCATAATTTTTTGATATACAAGGTTAAATAAAACACCAAAAATAAGTATAAAAATTGCTATTTTTAAAATAGCTAAAGCTAAAGGCCCAAAATCTGGGTTTGATTGCTTTGTTAAAGGAATTATATAGCCATCAATTAGCTCTTGTGCAAACATATTTCCTCTAACTGTAGCAAAGGTTGAACCAATTAAGCAAAGTATTACTATTATTATTTGAAATTTATAGTTTGCTAAAATTATTCCTAAAAGGCGTTTTAAAATCTTATTAGGATTTTCTGCCTTGACTTTTGAACCATTATTCTTTTTAGCCATATTTCGCATATTAATCCTCATCTCCTTTATCAAAATCACCGTTAGCATTTATTTGTGATTCATATACTTCTTTATAAATATCATTTGTTTGAATAAGCTCATCGTGCGTTCCTATGCCATTTATAAGGCCATCTTCTAAAACTATTATTCTATCAGCATCTTGAATGCTACTTATTCTTTGAGCTATTATAATTTTTGTTACATCTGGAATATAGTCTTTAAAGGCTGTTCTTATTTTTGCATCTGTTGCTGTATCAACTGCACTTGTTGAGTCATCTAAAATTAAGATTTTAGGGTTTTTAAGCAAAGCTCTTGCTATGCAAAGCCTTTGTCTTTGACCGCCAGAAACATTAGTTCCACCTTGTTCTATATAAGTTTCGTATTTATCTGGAAGTTTTTCTATAAACTCGCTTGCACAAGCAAGGTCACAAGCTTTTTTACATTCTTCTAAAGTTGCATTATCATTACCCCAGCGAAGATTTTCAAGGATTGTTCCGCTAAACAAAACATTTTTTTGAAGAACAACTGAAACATTGTTTCTTAAATGCTCAAGGTCATATTTTTTTACATCTACTCCACCAACTTTTACAGTTCCAGACTTTACATCATACAATCTAGAAATTAGGTTTACAAGGCTTGATTTGCTACTTCCTGTACCGCCAATTATACCTATTGTTTCACCTGAATTAATGTGGAGGTTGATGTGGTCAAGAACATAATCTCCTACTTGATTGTTATTTACAGGTGTTGTTTTATAAGAAAAGCATACATTTTCAAAGTCTATGCTACCATCTTTAATTGTTGTTAAAGGATTTTCTGGGTTTGTTATGTCTGGTTGTTCTACCAAGACCTCACTTATTCTTTTTGCACTTGATGAGCTTATTGTTAGCATTACAAAAATCATAGAAAGCATCATAAGGGACATCATTATGTTCATAATGTAGCTAAACATTGTTGTTAACTCACCAGTTGTTAATGTGTTTTGAACAACTAGGTGTGCACCAAGCCAAGATATGCCTAAAATTGAAGCATAAACTGAAGTCATCATAATTGGGCCGTTAAAAGCCAAGATAGACTCACCTTTTAGGAAAAGAGAGTAGAGCTTATTTGCTGCTTTTTTAAATTTCTCTTTTTCATTTTCTTCTCTTACATATGCTTTTACTACTCTAATTGCAGACACATTTTCTTGAACACTTGCATTTAAATTATCATAGCTTTTGAAAACATCGTCAAAAATTGGCATTGTAAACTTTATCATAAGACCTAAGCACACACTTAGGAAAATTATTGCAACTACATAGACAAGGCTTAGTTTAACGTTTATGAAAAAGCACATTATAAGAGCACAAATTAACATAAAAGGGGACCTTATACAAAGCCTTAATATCATTTGATAAGAGTTTTGGACATTTGTTACATCTGTTGTCATTCTTGTTACAAGACCTGATGTTGAAAATTTATCTATGTTTGAAAAAGAAAAAGTTTGTATTTTTTCATACATAGATTCTCTTAAGTTACAAGCAAAGCCTGTGGACGCCTCTGCTGCATATTTACCTGCTAAAGCTCCACAAAGCAAGCTTAGCATAGCTAAAACAAGCATAATTATGCCATATTTTAAAACATTTTGCATATTTCCTTGTTCTATTCCCAAGTCTATAATTTTTGAAATTACAAAAGGAATTAGAACCTCTAAAACAACTTCTAAAGCTGCATATAAAGGGGCTAATATAGATGATTTTTTGTATTGTTTTACTTGGGAAAGTAATGTTTTTATCATATTTTAACCTCCATTTTTATTTTTTGTAGATAAATGTTCTATATCTAACAAATATCTGTTGTAGTATATCATTTCTTTTTAAAATTGTAAATAGATATATTAAAGTTTAATAAAATATTTTCCAATTAAAAGATATAAATTTATTGAATACTTATTTATTATATGTTAAAATATTTTTATATTAATTTTGAAAGAAGGAATGAAATGAAGTATTTAGTTTTACTATGTGATGGTATGGCAGATTACAAAGTGCCTGAGCTTGGCAACAAAACTCCTATGGAGGCATCTTACACTCCTAATATGGATAAATTAGCTGAAAAAGGCGTTGTTGGACTTGTTAAAACTGTTGCTGACAATATGAAACCTGGCAGTGATGTTGCAAACTTATCTGTTTTAGGATATGACCCTAATGTTTATTACACTGGCCGTTCTCCTCTTGAGGCTGGTTCTATTGGCATTGATATGAAAGAAACAGATATTGCTTTTAGATGCAATTTAGTTACTTTATCTGACGAAGAAAATTATGATGATAAAACTATTTTAGACTATTGTGCTGAAGATATTAGCACAGAAGAAGCTAAAGTTTTAATTGATTATTTAGAAAAAGAGCTTGGAAACGAAGAATTTAAGTTATATAGCGGTGTTAGTTACAGACATTGTTTGATTTGGAACAACGGAACTTTAGATTTAGGGGTTTTAACTCCTCCTCACGATATAACTGGAAAGCCTATTAAAGAGTATTTACCAAAAAGCGAAAATGCTAAAAAGTTATATGATATGATGGTTAGGTCTTATGAATTACTTAAAGACCATCCAATTAATTTAGAAAGAGTTAAAAAGGGGCTTAGACCTGCTAACAGTATGTGGTTATGGGGTGAAGGGAAAAAGGCTAGTTTAACTCCTTTTGTTGAAAAGTATGGTTTAAAAGGTTCTATGATTTCTGCTGTTGATTTATTAAAGGGAATTGGCAAGTTTGCTGGAATGAACGTTGTTTATGTTCCAAATGCTACTGGTTATTTAGACACAAATTTTGAGGGAAAAGCTAAGGCTTGTATTAAAGAGTTTGAAAACGGACAAGATTTAGTTTATGTTCATATTGAAGCTCCTGATGAGTGTGGACACAGGTATGAAATTGAAAACAAGAAAAAGTCTTTAGAAATTATTGACGAAAAAGTTTTAGGACCAATTTTAGAAGCTTTAGAAAAGTATGAGGATTACAAAGTTCTTATATTACCTGACCACGCAACACCTTTAGAGCTTAAAACACATACCAACGACCCTGTTCCATTTTTAGTTTACAAAAAATCTAACCCTGCTGTTGTAGGCGGTGTGTTTACTGAAGATGGGGCTAAAAACAGTGGTATTTACATTGAAAACGGGCCAAAAATTATGGAGTATTTTATTAACATTTAAGGAAAATAAAAATGCAATTTGTTGAAAGATTTATTAGGCATATCTTAAATAGAAGTATCAAGTTATTAAGTTGGATTTGTTTTTCTGTTTTTACTGGAGGAATTGTTGGTGTAATTGGAGCTATATTTGCTAAAGCTTTAAATATGAGTATAGATTTTAGAATGGAAAATAAATATATTCTTTTATTTTTACCTTTTGGTGGACTTTTTATTGTATTTATTTATAAATTATTTAAATATAGTAAAGATGGTGGAACTAATTTAGTTCTTGAATCTATACATTCTGACAAAGAAGTTCCAATTAAAATGACACCTTTAATATTTATTTCAACTGTTATTACTCAGATTTTTGGAGGTTCTGCTGGCAGAGAAGGGGCAGCATTACAAATTGGTGGAAGTATTGGAAATTTTTTAGGCAAAATTTTAAAAATTAATGTTTCTGACAAGAAAATATTTATTATGTCTGGTATGAGTGCAGGGTTTTCGGCACTTTTTGGCACGCCTATTGCTGCAGCTATATTTTCAATTGAGGTTGTTAATATTGGAACTATGCAATATTCTGCCCTTGTTCCTTGTGCAATATCATCTTTATTTGCTAGTGCAGTAGCTACAAGATTAGGGGTTGCGCCAGAAAGATTTTTTGTAGATAGTAATTTAGATTTTAGCAGCAACACTGCTATTATAACTATTATATTTGCTTGTGCCTGTGCTATTTTAAGCACTATATTTTGTGAAGTTTTAAAGGGTAGTCATAAATTTTTTGATTATTTTTTTAAAAATCAATATATGAAAATTTTAGTTGGTTCAATTTTAATTATTTTTTTAACTATTTTACTAAGGTCTTTTGAATATTCTGGAACTGGTATACATTTAATTGAATTAGCTATTGATGGCAAGGCTAAAAGTTATGATTTTATGTTAAAAATTTTATTTACATCAATTACTTTAGCTTGCGGCTTTAAAGGAGGAGAAATAGTTCCATCTTTTTGTGTAGGGGCAACTTTTGGTTGTTTGTTTGGAAATTTGGTTGGTATTTCTCCACAACTTTTTGCTTCAATAGGTATGGTAGCTGTATTTTGCAGTGTTACAAATTGTCCAATATCTTCTTTATTGATTTCTTTAGAATTATTTGGTTTAGAATTTTTACCGTTTTATTTTTTAGCTATTTCGATTAGTTATATGTTATCTGGATATTATGGATTATATAAAAGTCAAAAATTTAAATATTCTAAATATGGTATGAGGGAAATTGATGACAAGTAGTTTTTATATATTGTCAAGAAAAAATACTTGACAATTAAATTGTGATGTGGTATTATGATAGAAGTGTAAGGCAAAAATGCTTTACATAGTAAGCACTTGAATGAGGGGTGCAGTATGGACAAAATATATTACATTACCTTAAAGATGGACTTTTACGGAGAGTTACTTACTCAAAAGCAAAGGGATATTATGGCAAGATATTATTTTGACGACTATTCCTTAAACGAAATTGCTGAAGAATATGAAATTACTAGGCAAGCTGTTCAAGATATGATTAAAAGGACTGAAAAACTTTTGGATAAGTACGAAGAAAAGTTATTGCTTGTTGAAAAATTTATGAAAAGAAAAGACAGGCTAAACCAAGCTACAAAAATGATTGATGATTTAATTGAAAAGGGTAATGATGAACTAATTCAAGTGAAGGATTTAGTTTCTAGTATTCTAGATTAGGAGGCTTTTATGGCTTTTGAAAATTTATCAAGTAAGCTACAAGAAGTTTTTTCTAACCTTAAAGGCAAAGGCAAATTAACTGAAAAAGATGTTAAAGCTGCTATGCGTGAGGTTAAATTAGCTTTATTAGAAGCTGATGTTAATTTTAAGATAGTTAAAGATTTTATTAACAAAGTTAGCGAAAAGGCTATTGGTGAAGATGTTTTAACTGGGCTTAACCCTGCTCAGCAGGTTATTAAGTTTGTAAACGACGGCCTTGTAGAGCTTATGGGTAGTTCTCAGTCTAAGTTAACTTTTAGTTCAAAATCTCCTACTATATATATGATGGTTGGTTTGCAAGGTGCTGGTAAAACAACTACTATTGGAAAGTTAGCAGGGCAACTTAGAAAGCAAGGCAAAAAGCCTTTGCTTGCTGCTTGTGATATTTACAGACCAGCGGCTATAAAGCAGTTGCAGGTTGTTGCAGCAAATTACAATATTCCTGTTTTTGAAATGGGGCAAAACAACCCTGTGGAAATTTCAAAAAAGGCTATTGAGTATGCTAAGTCTAATGGAAATGATGTAGTTATTATTGATACGGCTGGTCGTTTACATATAGACGAGGATTTAATGAATGAGCTTGTTGAAATTAAAAAAGAGGTTATTCCTCAAGAAATTTTACTTGTTATTGACGCTATGACTGGCCAAGACGCAGTAAATGTTGCTCAAACTTTTAACGACACTTTAGGTATAGACGGCGTTATTATTACAAAGATGGACGGCGACACAAGAGGTGGCGCTGCACTTTCAGTTAGAGCTGTTACTGGAAAGCCAATTAAATATGTTGGTATGGGCGAAAAAATGGAAGATTTAGAACCATTTTACCCAGACAGAATGGCCTCTCGCATATTAGGTATGGGTGATGTGCTTACGCTTATTGAAAAAGCACAACAAGCTTATGATGAAAACCAAGCTAGAGAGCTTGAAAAGAAAATGAGAAACCTTGATTTTAATTTGGAGGACTTTTTAAACCAGCTCCAACAAATTAAAAAAATGGGACCTTTAAAAGACCTTATTAAAATGATGCCAGGAATTGGCGGAAAAGTTAATTTTGATGATTTGAATATTGACGAAAACGCTACAAAGCACGTTGAAGCCATTATTCAATCTATGACAAAAAAAGAAAGACAAAACCCTGACATTTTAAACAGTGCAAGAAAAAGAAGAATTGCTAAAGGTTCTGGAACTTCTATTCAAGAAATTAACAAGCTTTTAAAGCAATTTGAAGAAATGAAAAAAATGATGAAAATGATGAATGGTTTGACTAAAGGAAAGAAAGGGTTTGGCTCTCTTGGAGGGCTTGCTGGTGGAAAGTTTAAGCTTCCATTTTAATTAAGTTACTTATTAGTTTTAATAAGATATATAAAATATTTTTAAGGAGGTGAATGTAAAGTGGTAAAGATTAGATTAACTAGATTAGGTGCTAAGAAAAATCCTTTTTATAGAATAGTAGTTGCTGATTCAAGAAATGCAAGAGGTGGTAAGGCTATCGCTCAGTTAGGTTACTATGACCCTTGTAAAGAGCCTGCTGTATTAAAGGTTGATGTTGAAGAAGCTAAGAAGTGGTTAGGTAATGGTGCTCAGCCTACTGACACTGCAAAGTCTTTATTGAAGAAGGCTGGCGTTATCGAAGCATAATCAGGAGGTAATGCCATGAAAGAATTGCTTGAAACACTTGCTAAGCATCTTGTTGACAATCCTGAAAGTGTAGTGGTGAACGAAAGAATAGATGACGATGCTCTTATTCTTGAGTTGACTGTTGCTCCTGAGGATATTGGCAAGGTTATTGGTAAGCAAGGTAGAATAGCTAAGGCTATTAGAACCTTTATGAAATCTGCTGCTGGTCGTGAAGACAAAAAAGTAGTAGTTAAGATTATGTAATCTGATTTCAGATTTGCCTTTTGGCATAACAACTATTGTTGTAAGATTGGGTGTTGTGTAAAACAACACCTTTTTTTTAACTATATTGAATTAGACTTTTTTTGAGGTGTTAAAATGGAAAGATATTTTGTGGTAGGAAACATTGTAAATACGCAAGGGATTAAAGGCGAAATTAGAATTATGCCTACTGTTGACAACGTTGACAGATTTTTTGATTTTGACAAAATTTTTGTTGAAAGAAAAGGGAATTTAAAAGAATATGAAATTGAAAATGTTAGATTGCATAAGAAATTTGTTCTTTTAAAATTAAAGGGTGTTGACGATATGACTAGTGCGGAGGCTTTAAAGGGGGCAGTTGCTAAAATTACTGAAGATATGACAGAGCCTTGCAAAGAAGATGAATATTATATTCGTGACATTTATGATATGGAAGTTTTTACTGACGAGGGCGAATTTCTTGGAATTATTACTGACATTATATTTACTGGAGCAAACGATGTTTATGTTGTTTCTAAAAAAGGTGAAAGCGACATTTTAATTCCTGCTATTAAGGATTGTATATTAGAAGTTGATGTTGAAAACAAAAAAATGAAAGTTAAACTTTTGGAGGGTCTTAGATAATGAAGTTTTATGTTTTAACTCTATTTCCTGAAATGGTTTTAGACGGCTTAAAGCATTCAATTATTAAGCGAGCTTGTGACGAAGGAAAAATTAGCATAGAGGCTATTAACATTAGAGATTTTTCAAAGAACAAACACAACCATATTGACGACTATCCTTATGGCGGGGGTGCAGGTATGGTTATGCAGGCCCAACCTATTTATGATGCTTATATGAGTATTAAAGACAAGTTATCTCCTAATTGCCCAGTTATATATATGACACCTCAAGGGAAAACTTTTAAGCAAGAAAAGGCAAAGAGTTTAGCTAAATTAGAAGATATGGTTATTTTGTGCGGACATTATGAGGGTGTGGACGAAAGGGTTATAGAAGAAATTGTTACTGACGAAATATCTATTGGAGATTTTGTTTTAACTGGAGGAGAGCTTGCGGCTATGACTATTATTGACGCTGTTTCAAGGTTAATTCCTGGAGTTTTAAACAAAGAGGCAAGTTTTGAAGACGAAAGCTTTTCTGACAACTTATTAGAATATCCACAATATACTAGGCCATATGAGTTTTTAGGCAGAAAAGTTCCTGATGTATTATTAAGTGGGCATCATAAAAACATTGAAAAATGGAGAAAAGAGCAGTCTATTTTAAGAACTAAATTAAAAAGGCCTGATTTACTAGAAAAATAAAAAAACCTCAGTATTAACTGAGGTTTTTTTATTAGTATGCAGATTTAAACACATCAATTTTATCAAGTTTTTCCCAAGGCACATCAATATCTGTTCTACCAAAGTGGCCATAAGCAGCTGTTTGCTTATAAATTGGCCTTCTAAGGTTGAAGTTTTTAATTATTGCAGATGGTCTAAGGTCAAAGTTTTGATTAATTAAGTTTACAATTTTTTCATCTGAAACTTTTCCAGTGCCATAAGTATTAACAAGGATTGAAAGTGGTTTTGCTACGCCAATTGCGTAAGCAAGCTGAATTTCACATTTTTTAGCAATTCCACTTGCTACAATGTTTTTAGCAACATATCTTGCAGCATAAGCCGCAGAACGGTCTACCTTTGTTGGGTCTTTTCCACTAAAAGCACCACCACCGTGGCTTGCATAGCCTCCGTATGTGTCTACAATTATTTTTCTACCAGTTAAACCACAGTCGCCTTGAGGGCCGCCAATTACAAACCTACCTGTTGGGTTAATATAGTATTTTGTGTTTTCATCAATTAATTCAGCTGGAATTACAGCCTTAATTACATTTTGGATTATGTCTTTTTCTATTTGGCTATGTTCAACATCAGGTGAATGTTGAGAAGAAATAACTATGCTATCTATTCTTGTTACTTTATCATCGTTATATTCTACTGTTACCTGACTTTTGCCATCTGGTCTTAAATATGCTAAAGTTCCATTTTTTCTTACTTCGCTAAGTTTTTTTGTGAGTTTATGAGCGTAGTAGATTGGAGCTGGCATAAAATCTTCCGTTTCATCACAAGCAAAACCAAACATCATACCTTGGTCTCCAGCACCTGTGTCGTTTAAATCAGCTTGGCCATCTCTTGCTTCTAAAGAGGAGTTTACACCTTGAGCAATGTCTGGGCTTTGGCCTTTTAAGGAAGTTAAAATAGAGCAACTATCGCAATCAAAGCCATATTTTGCTCTATCATAGCCTATTTCTCTAATTGTTTCTCTTGCTATTTCGTCAATGTCAATATGTGCTGTTGTTGTTACCTCACCTGCTATCATTACAAGACCTGTTGAAGTCATTGTTTCGCAAGCTACTCTTGCCATTTGGTCTTTTGCTAGAATTGCATCTAAAATGGCGTCAGAAATTTGGTCACAAATTTTATCTGGATGTCCTTCTGTTACAGATTCAGAAGTAAAGTATCTTTTCATTGTTTTCTCCTTTCGAAAAATATATATTTTAGGGCACAAAAAAAGCCCCATTGGGCTTATTCTAAACTCATCTTTCGGAATAAACACCGTAGGATTTAGCACCGCTGCTTTTGCCGGTTGCTGGACTTCACAGGGCCTTTCCCTCCGTCACTCTTGATAAGTAATATTTAGTTCAAAGTTAATGATAACACTAAAAAAGCAAAATGTCAACAGTTTTATTATTATTTTGTAGAAATTTAAGGGATAAAAAATAAAAAAATTTGTGAAAAAATTAATTAAATAGTATGAAAAAAATTTAAAAATTGTGTTGACTTTTTTAAATCTTAGTGTTAAAATATAACTTGTATGTGTGTAGTTCGGTTTTACATTGAACCTCACGCAATAACAGATTTTTATTATTTTTAAGGGAGGTGCAGTTAATGCCAACATTTAATCAGTTAGTAAGAAAGGGCAGACAGAACAAAGTTACTAAGTCTACTGCTCCAGCATTACAGAAGGGTCTTAATACTCTTAAGAAGAAGCAGACAAATCAGAGCTCTCCACAAAAGCGTGGTGTTTGTACATCTGTTAAGACTGCTACACCTAAGAAGCCTAACTCAGCTCTTAGAAAGATTGCCAGAGTAAGACTTTCTAATGGTATTGAAGTAACAGCTTATATCCCAGGTGAAGGTCACAACTTACAGGAGCATAGCGTTGTTCTTTTAAGAGGTGGTAGAGTAAAGGACGTTCCTGGTGTACGTTACCACATTATCAGAGGTACTTTAGATACAGCTGGTGTTGCTGATAGAAAGCAGGCTCGTTCTAAGTACGGCGCTAAGCGTGCAAAAGCTAAGAAGTAATTTATTTTGAAAAATTAATGCCTCATACATTAATGATAAATTCTGTTGTTGCAGATGGTTCGTTGGTAGTATAAGGCATGTATAGCAAAGAAGAATTTGCAAGTACCGTTGAATTAATATTATTTGATTAAGGAGGGAAGAATCGTGCCAAGAAAAGGTCATGTTTCAAAGAGAGAAGTACTACCAGATCCTATGTATAATAGTAAGCTTGTAACTAAGCTTATTAATTCTATTATGTTAGATGGTAAGAAGGGCGTTGCACAGAAAATTGTTTATGGTGCATTTGCTAAAGTTGAAGAAAAGACAGGAAAGCCAGCACTTGAAGCTTTTGAGGAGGCTTTAGGTAATATTATGCCAGTTCTTGAGGTTAAGGCTCGTAGAGTAGGTGGTGCTACTTACCAAGTACCTATCGAGATTAAGCCAGAAAGAAGACAGACTTTAGGTCTTAGATGGTTAACTACTTTTAGTAGAAAGCGTGGCGAGAAGACTATGGACGCTCGTCTTGCTAGCGAAATTATTGACGCTATTAACAACACTGGTGGTGCTGTTAAGAAGAAAGATGAAACTCATAGAATGGCAGAAGCTAATAAGGCTTTCTCACATTATAAGTGGTAATAAGGAGGATTTATTAGTATGGCTAACAGAGAGTTTCCATTGGAAAGAACTAGAAATATCGGTATTATGGCTCACATTGATGCCGGAAAAACTACTCTTACTGAGAGAATCTTATTCTACACTGGTAGAACTTATAAGATTGGTGATACTCACGAGGGTACAGCTACTATGGACTGGATGGAGCAGGAGCAGGAAAGAGGTATCACTATTACTTCTGCTGCAACTACTACTCAGTGGGGCGTTGGTGACGGCCCATTAAACAGAATTAACATCATTGATACTCCTGGACACGTTGACTTTACTGTTGAGGTTGAGCGTTCTTTAAGAGTTCTTGATGGTTCTGTTGCAGTTTTCTGTGCTAAGGGTGGCGTTGAGCCTCAGTCTGAAACTGTTTGGAGACAGGCTGACAAATATAGAGTTCCTAGAATGGCATTTGTTAACAAAATGGACATTATGGGTGCTGATTTCTACAACGTTGTAGGTATGATTAAAACAAGATTAAATGCTAACCCAGTTCCTGTTCAGTTACCTATTGGTGCTGAAGACGATTTTACTGGTATCATCGACCTTATGGAGATGAAAGCATATTACTTTAATGACAAGCAGGGTCTTGATGTTAGCGTGGAAGATATTCCAGCTGATATGATGGACAAAGCTCAGGAATATAGAGAGGCTATGATTGAGTCTATTGCTTCAACTGATGAAGCTCTTATGGACAAGTATTTCGAAGAAGGCGACCTTGATGTTGCTGAAATGAAGGCTGCTCTTAGAAAGGCTTGTATCGCTTGTGAAGCTATTCCTGTATTCTGTGGTTCTGCTTACAGAAACAAGGGTGTTCAGAAGTTACTTGATGGCGTAATTGAGTATATGCCAGCTCCTACTGATATTCCTGCTATTAAGGGTCACATTCCTGGCGATGAGGAAAATGTTATTGAAAGACAGTCTTCTGACAACGAGCCATTTGCTGCTCTTGCTTTCAAGATTATGAACGACCCATTCGTTGGTAAGTTAGCATTCTTCAGAGTTTACTCTGGTGTATTAGAGTCTGGTTCTTACGTTTACAACTCTGTAAAGGGTAAGAAGGAAAGAATTGGTAGAATTCTTCAGATGCACGCTAACGACCGTAAAGAAATTGACAAGGTTTACGCTGGTGATATCGCAGCGGCAGTAGGTTTAAAGCTTACTACTACTGGTGATACACTTTGTGATGAAAATAATGAAGTTATCTTAGAGTCTATGAACTTCCCTGAGCCAGTTATTTCTGTTGCTATTGAGCCTAAGACTAAGGCTGGTAGAGATAAGATGGGTATTGCTCTTGCTAAGTTAGCAGAAGAAGACCCAACATTTAAGACTTACACTGACCAGGAAACTGGTGATACTATTATTGCTGGTATGGGTGAGCTTCACCTTGAAATTATTGTTGACAGACTTTTAAGAGAGTTTAAGGTAGAGGCTAATGTTGGTGCTCCTCAGGTTGCTTACAGAGAAGCATTTGGTCACGATGTAGACCAAGAGCATAAGTACTCTAGACAGTCTGGTGGTCGTGGTCAGTATGGTCACTGTAAAGTTAAGTTTGAAGTTATTGATGCTGATGAAGAAAAGAGCTACGAGTTCGTTAACGAAGTAGTTGGTGGTGCTATTCCTAAGGAATATATCCCAGCTGTTGACGCAGGTATCCAAGAGGCTATGCAGGCTGGTGTTATTGCTGGTTACCCAGTAGTTGGTTTAAGAGCTAGATGTTATGACGGTTCTTACCACGAAGTTGACTCTTCTGAAATGGCATTCAAGATTGCTGGTTCTATGGCATTTAAAGAGGCTATGAGAAAGTCTGACCCTAAACTTCTTGAACCTATTATGAAGGTTGAAATCACTATTCCTGAGGAATACTTAGGCGATGTTATGGGTGATGTAAGCTCTAGAAGAGGTAGAATTGAAGGTATGGACGACCAAAATGGTGCTAAGATTGTTCACGCATTTGTTCCTCTTGCAGAAATGTTTGGTTATTCAACTTCTTTAAGATCTTCTACTCAGGGTAGAGGTACTTACTCTATGGAAGTACACCACTATGAAGCTGTTCCTAAGTCTATTCAAGACCAGGTTGCTTCTGGCAAAGCTAACAACTAATTAAATTTATTGATATTTTGCGAGCATTATTTATAAAATAATGCTTGCAATTTGCCATAAAATTTACTATAATAATTATAGTACAAGACTAGTATTTTTTACTAGGATAACTAAAAAGTTTATTTAATTTAAGGAGGAAATTTTAAATGGCTAAGTCAAAATTTGAAAGAAACAAGCCTCACGTTAATATCGGTACTATTGGTCACGTTGACCACGGTAAGACTACATTAACTGCGGCTATTACTAAGACTCTTCACCAGAGATATCAGTTAGGTGAGGAAGTTGCGTTCGATAACATCGACAAGGCTCCAGAGGAAAGAGAAAGAGGTATCACTATCTCTACTGCTCACGTTGAGTATGAGACTCCTAACCGTCACTATGCTCACGTTGACTGTCCAGGTCACGCTGACTACGTTAAGAATATGATTACTGGTGCTGCTCAGATGGACGGTGCTATCCTTGTAGTTGCTGCTACTGATGGTCCTATGGCTCAGACTAGAGAGCATATCCTTCTTTCTAGACAGGTAGGCGTTCCTTACATCGTTGTATTTATGAACAAGTGTGATATGGTTGACGATGAGGAATTATTAGATTTAGTAGAAATGGAAATTACTGAACTTCTTGAAGAATACGGCTTCGAAGGTTGCCCAATTGTTAGAGGTTCTGCTTTCCAGGCACTTCAAGACCCAGCTGGTCCTTGGGGTGACAAGATTGTTGAGTTATTCAACGTAATCGAAGAGTACATTCCAAACCCAGAAAGAGATGTTGAAAAGCCTTTCCTTATGCCAGTTGAGGACGTTTTCTCTATCACTGGTAGAGGTACTGTTTCTACTGGTAGAGTAGAAAGAGGTATCCTTAAGGTTAACGACGAAGTTGAAATCGTTGGTCTTGCTGATGAATCTAGAAAGGTTGTTGTAACTGGTATCGAAATGTTCAGAAAGCTTCTTGACGAGGCTGAGCCAGGTGACAACATTGGTGCACTTTTAAGAGGTGTAAGTAGAGATGAAATCCAGAGAGGTCAGGTTCTTGCTGCTCCTGGTTCTATCACTCCTCATACTAAGTTTACTGCTCAGGTTTACGTACTTAAGCAGGACGAGGGTGGTCGTCATAAGCCATTCTTCAACAACTATCGTCCACAGTTCTACTTCAGAACAACTGACGTTACTGGTGTTATCACTCTTCCAGAGGGTACAGAGATGTGTATGCCTGGCGATAACGTAGAAATGACTATCGAGCTTATTTCTCACATCGCTATGGAGCAGGGTCTTAGATTCGCTATCCGTGAGGGTGGTAGAACAGTAGGTTCTGGTTCTGTTGTATCTATCATTGAGTAATTAACATTATAATATATGATATATATTTCCGCAATCTAGTTTCGGCTAGGTTGCGGTTTTTTATTTTTATTATTATTTATTATTGACTTAGAGTTAAGTTTAAATGTTATAATTAAATATAGGAGGTGAGAAGA
The DNA here is from genome assembly GCA_944384235.1 of uncultured Clostridia bacterium. Classification (GTDB taxonomy): domain Bacteria; phylum Bacillota; class Clostridia; order Lachnospirales; family CAG-274; genus Gallispira. The sequence goes on along the minus strand of CALWSP010000004.1, from coordinate 4,855 downwards.
TATGACAATAGCTGAAGTTAGCAAAAAATATGATATAAGTGCAGATACATTAAGATATTATGAAAGAATAGGTTTATTACCGAGAGTTAATAGGAACAAAAGTGGTATTAGAGATTATTCTGAAGAAGATTGTAACTGGGTTGAGTTTATTAAATGTATGAGAAGTGCAGGTTTGTCAATTGAGGTTTTAATTGAGTATATATCTTTATATCAAAAGGGTGAGCACACAAACCAGGCAAGAAAAGAGATATTGATTGAAGAAAGGGATAAACTAATTTTAAGAATTGATGAATTGAATAAAACTTTAGAGAGGCTAAACTGGAAGATAGAGCAGTATGGGAAGTGGTCAAAGTAAATTAAAGAGAGATTTAATTAAAGAATTGGAAAGAAAAAAAGCTAATCACAAAGATTAGCTTTTTAAATATTATTTAGTTATTATAAAGCAGCCTTAGCTTTTTCAACTAATGACTTGAAAGCGTTCATATCATTAACTGCTAATTCAGCTAACATCTTTCTATTGATGTTGATTTCAGCTTTCTTAAGACCGTTCATAAACTGGCTGTAAGAAATGTTGTTCATTCTTGCAGCTGCATTGATTCTTACAATCCAAAGTCTTCTATAAGCTCTCTTAGTTTGCTTTCTACCTGCAAAGCTATGAGCCATAGCTTTCATAACTGACTGCTTAGCTACTCTGTATTGCTTACTTCTTGCACCAAAGTAACCTTTAGCCATTTTTAATACTTTCTTATGTTTTTTACGTGCATTTAAAGCACCCTTAACTCTAGCCATTTATGTGTCCTCCTTAGATATATGGTAATTCCTTCTTCATAGCCTTAACATTTGTAGAATCTACGAGAGTAGACTGTCTTAAACTTCTCTTTCTCTTAGAGTTCTTCTTTGTTAAGATATGCTGCTTGTTAGCTTTTGTTCTCTTAATTTTACCAGTACCTGTAACAGAAACACGCTTTGCTACAGCTTTTCTTGTTTTTAATTTAGGCATTTTACATTCCTCCTGAAAATTAGTTAGTTTTTGGTACTATGAACATTGCCATTGTTCTAGCTTCCATTTTTGGCTCTTTATCTACTTGGCCATATTCAGAAACTAATTCAGCAAAGTTCTTCATAATATCTATCGCAGCATCTTGACGAGATAACTCACGTCCTCTAAATCTGATGCTTACCTTGACCTTATTACCGGCTTTAAGGAATTTGATAGCATTTTTGACCTTAGTTTCAACATCGTGTGTGTCGATATTTGGGGAAAGACGAACTTCCTTAGTTTCAACAACTTTTTGTTTTTTCTTTGCTTCTTTTTCTTTCTTAGCAAGGTCAAATTTGTACTTGCTATAATCCATAATTTTGCATACCGGTGGTTTAGCTTGTGGAGAAATTTTGACTAAATCAAGATTTCTTTCATCTGCAATTTTTTGTGCATCTCTTGATGACATAATTCCAAGCTGTTCGCCGGTATCACTAATAAGACGAATTTCTTTGTCCCTTATTTGTCCGTTAATCATTAAATCGGTAATAGTAGGCACCTCCTAAAAAATAATTGCTGCTGCTCCATAATAAAAAGAGCAGACGAAGTCTGCTCTTGAAATCTCACAATTAACACATATAGTGAAAAAAGTTGACCTTAAAACACGAAAGTCGTAAGGTGAGAAGTGGAGCTTCTTCTTTATAACACTAATATTTTAGCATAAAACTATTTTATTGTCAAGAGTTTTTTTAGAATTTTAAAGACAAATTGTAACAAAAAGGCTATTTCACAAAAAATGAAACAGCCTTTTAAAATTATAAGTTTAATTCATCTATTACTGACTTTAATGCTCTTGCAGATTCTTTGAGTGCATTTTTTTCAACGTGGTCTAATTTTATTTCAAGTACTTGTTGAATACCATCGTGGCCGACTATTGTAGGAACACTCATACACAAGCCAGAAAGTTCATAATGGTCATTTTCGTGATATGAGCTAACTGGCAAAATACTATGTTCATCTTTTACAATACATTCACATAATCTTCTAACTGAAAGGGCAATGCCATAATAAGTAGCACCTTTTCTATTTATAATTTCGTAGGCAGAGTTTTTCACTTCATCAAAAAGTTTTCTTTCTGTTTCGTTATGGTTATGGAAGCCTCTTAATTCAAAAAAGTCACTAATTGGAATACCACTTACATTTGCACTTGACCAAACAGCAAGTTCACTATCCCCGTGTTCACCGATTATATAAGCGTGAACACTTTTTGGATTTACATTTAAATGTCTACCTAAGACATATTTTAACCTTGCTGAGTCTAAAACTGTTCCACTTCCTATTACTCTTTCTTTAGGGAAGCCAGAAAGTTTTAATGTTACATAAGTTAATATATCAACTGGGTTACTTACAACTAACAAAATTGCTTCTTTATTATATTTTGTTATAGAAGGGATTATTAATTTAAAAATTTCTACGTTTTTGTTTACTAAGTCAAGTCTTGTTTCACCAGGTTTTTGGCCAGCTCCTGCTGTTATGACTATTATTCCTGCATCTGACAAGTCCTTATAATCGCCAGCATAAATATCAATATTTCCAACATAAGGCATACCGTGGCTAATATCCATTGCTTCACCTTCAGCCTTATCTTTATTTGCATCTATTAACACTATTTCATTAAAAAGTCTACTTTCCATTAATGCAAAGGCTGAACTAGAACCTACAAAACCACAGCCTATTACAGCACATTTTCTCATTGATACCATATATATTCCTCCAATTTTAAATTGATAAATAATTAACAAAGTTACAATTACATTATACAATAATTATTATATTTTGGCTAGGGGGTATTTTTTGTTTAAAAATTTATATTTATAATTAACAGTAATTAATTTAGTTATATATTATAGATAGAAAGTGTTTTATGATAAAAAAATAACAAAGTTTAATAACGCTATATAATTTTAATATTATTATATATAGAATTTGTTTAATTATTTATTGTTAAGGAATAAAAGTTTGTATAAAATAATATAAGCCTCTACAAAAGAGGCTTAATTTTACTTATTTGAAGAAAGGGTAGCGATATTAATTATAGTTTGAACAGCTTTTTCCATTGATTCTACACAAATATATTCAAATGGACCGTGAAAATTATGGCCACCTGTAAATATATTTGGACAAGGTAAACCCATATAAGAAAGTCTTGCACCATCTGTTCCGCCTCTTATAGGAGATATTTTTGGTTCTACACCTGCATCTTTTATTGCTTGAACTGCTATATCGACTATTTTTTTATTTTTTTTGATAATTTCACTCATATTATAATATTCATCATACATATTTAATGTAACTACATCATTACCATATTTTTGGTTTAGTGTTTTAACTATATTTTTTATTATATGTTTCTTTTCTAGAAAATTATTTTTATCAAAATCTCTTATTATATAGTCTAGGCTAGCGTTTTCTACATTTCCATCTATACTAGTTAAGTGGAAGAAACCTTCGTATCCATCTGTATTTGATGGGATTATCTTTGGAAGCATTGAATTAAACTCACAAGCAATTAAAGAGGCATTTATCATTAAGTCTTTAGCACTGCCTGGGTGAACACTTCTTCCTTTAATAGAAATTTTTGCTCTTGCTGCGTTAAAGTTTTCATAGCTTATTTCACCAACTTCACCACCATCAATAGTATAGGCATAATCACAATTGAAATTTTCTACATTAAAATAATCTACACCAGCACCAATTTCTTCATCTGGTGTGAAGGCAATTTTAATTGTTGGGTGCAAAACATCTGGATTATCTATTAAATATTTAAGGGCAGTTATTATTTCTGTTATGCCTGCTTTATCGTCTGCTCCTAATAGAGTTGTTCCATCTGAACATATGATAGTTTTTCCTATATAATTATTTAAAGAGGAAAAATCTTTAGATGAAAGGGTAGGGCCTTTTCTTATTATATCACTTCCATCATAATTTTCTATTATAATGGGAGAAATTTCATATCCACTGCAATCAGGGCTAGTGTCCATATGGGATATAAAACCTATTGAAGGGCCGTCTATATTTCCTGGCAATGTAGCTGTTACATAACTATATCTATCAATTGAAATATCTTTTAGACCAATTCTCATAAGTTCAGCAACTAAAACATCAGAATAAAAAACTTGAGATTCTGTTGAAGGAAACTCTTTACTTTTAGGATTAGATGTGGTATCATATTTTATAAGTCGTGAAAATAAGTCAATTAAATCTTTTTTCATAATAAAAAAACCTCCAAAAACATTGATATAATCTTAGTTTATCACAGGTTTAAAAAAAAATCTAGAAAAATTTTAAAAAAGTGCTTGACAATGTGATTGAACTATGATATACTTTATTTTGTTGAGGCGGTTAAGTGCTAAAACAACTAACTAAATATTATGCAGAGGTGTCCGAGCGGTTTAAGGAGCTGGTCTTGAAAACCAGTGATCTCGAAAGGGACCGTGGGTTCGAATCCCACCCTCTGCGTTATTTTTTTTGCTAATAAAACATTAGTAGAAGATGAGAGATTTTGGAGATGTACCCAAGTGGTTGAAGGGGCTCGCCTGGAAAGTGAGTAGGTCGTGAAAGCGGCGCGAGAGTTCAAATCTCTCCATCTCCGTTCTAACAAAAAAAGTTAGCAAAAAAAATAAAAAAGTGCATGACAAATCAAAAGACTAGTAATATACTAAACAAAATGCAACACAAAACAACAAAAACTAAAAAAAAAAAAATAAAAAAAGTTCTTGACAAGCTTAAAAAGTTGTGATATAATAAACAAGCTAAAAAAAAAAAAAAAAAATCAGAACATTGAAAACTAAATAACTTAAAGAAATAAACTCAATC
>CALWSP010000003.1 GCA_944384235.1 uncultured Clostridia bacterium | reverse complement strand
AAAATTTTCGTTAAAATCCTCAACGTTGTAATAGTCGTTTTTCTCAGGTAAATTTAATTTAATGTTTTCGCTTTTTTTCATTTTTATAATCACTCCTTTTCAAAGAAAAACTGCATAATTTCACTGTGCCTGTAACTTGAAAGATTTTTGTGGGTTAACCCCTCTAAATCTATATGCCTGTTTTTATTCATATCTACTTTTAATTCAACATTAAGTGGCACAAAATCTTCTAATAAGTCCTTAACTATATTTAAAAATTCCGACTTGTTTAAATTTAACTTAACCTCTAATAAAACATTAGAACAATCAAAATTAATTTTATAATCTTCTTTGCCAACTAATGTGTCTAAAATATCTATTAAATAACTTTTTTTACGCAATAAATTTGCTAAAATTTCAAACCTTCTAAGCTCTAAATCCTTTTCATTGTTTGTGTTTATGCCAAAAGTTTTTTCCCATTTTTTAAGCCCCTCATCTTTTGCAGTTAATATAAAATTTTCATCGTTAACATTTTCAATATTGTTTTTTAATCTCTCAAAGGCATTGTCCATAACATCTGAAATAATCTTATATTCTCTTATTTTTTGCCTAACAGGAGGGTAATAATCTAAATATTTCAATTAACCACCTCTAATGAATTTAATATAAATATTTCGCTGTCGCTTTCTAGCTTTAAATATCCGTTTAAGCTCACACTAGATACATCTATAACCTCGTCTATGTCAAGCAACCTTGATATAATGTGTGCCGAATAAATTTTTAAGCTGTTCTTTTTTTCCCAGTTTTCATTCACTTCGTCAAAATAGCTTTTAATAATTGCTTCAACTTTACTTTTTTCTAACACACCATCGCTTTCACATTTAATAGAAACATTAACGCTACATTTAGAAACAGACTCTACAACAACAAGGTGGCCAATTGGGGCTTCTCCATAGCCTAGCCCTTCAAAGGAAGATGGGTCTAAAACTTGCTTTACCTCTTTTATAAGCTCTTCGCTAGCCACATTGTTTTCTGTGTCTGTTATTATAATTTTCACACTTCCCCCGCCTTTAGGTGCTCTAACTGCTCTAACTTGGCCAACACCATTTATAGCCTTAACTTTTTTAATATAGTCGCTTCTGTTTCCAGCAAAAGCATTAGAATTAATGCTTTTAAAATATCTCTTTCTAAACTCCTCTGTTTCCTCAACTTCTTCTCCATATATTAATACTTCTGTTAAATTTGCAGATAATAAATCTTTTATAGAACGCATAGGTAAACATTTGCCTAGCTGAGTGTTTCCAACTGTTCCTTTTGTGTCGCATTCAACTTTCCAGCTGCCAAAACTAATTTTTTCAATAGCAGTGTAGGTTAAATTGTTTAAAATAAATTTGTCCCCTTCAACCACATTTTCGCTTTTCCCTCTGTAAATAACATCTAGCTTTAAAATAGCTTTAGTAGAAGAAAAAGGCTCTAACCCCAGCTCTTTTGCTTTTAAAACTAAATAGTTACGCTCTGCAGTTTCAGCAAAAGCATTGTTTAATATTATATCTAGAGATATATACATATTTGCAAGTTCTATTGCCGCAGGAGAAAGCGTGTCAAAAATTATGCTTCCCTCTCGTTTGTCAACATCTGAGGGAACATTTTTAAGTAATTGCTCTAAAATATTTTCATATGTCATATCTTCAAACATTAAATTTAAACTCCTTTATATTTAACTTCCCGTATTTTGTTTCAACATCAAAACTAATAGAATACTCGCCTTTGTCTATTACATAACTAAAATTTTTAACATCAATTATTCTGTCATCTTGTAAAAGGGCTTCTTTAATTCTAATAATTAAACTTGGAATGACATATTCTTTTATTTTTCCAAATAAATCTTTTAATTCAATTCCATAATTCCAAGAATACATTAAATAGCCATATCTTTCTGTTGTAAGCGTTAAATAAATAGCTTGTTCAACAGACTTAAGGTAGTCGTTAAACACGCCAACTATTTTATTGTTTTCTTTGTCTAAATAATAAGTTTTAATTGGCTGTTCTTCTAAATCAAATTTGCTCACAACTTGTATTCCACTTTCCCTTGGGAGCATTTTATTCACCTTCTTCCTTAATTACATCAAATAAAAGAAAACGCTGACCTCCTGCCTTTCTCAAAAGTATCAGCTTGTCGTTAATATTAATATTCTCTGTTTTTTTGTTGCCAAATTCAATATAATCCTTGTCTATAATAATTTTTTCGTTTAAATATACAGTAAAAGGGTTTGTATCTTTTACATATCCATAACACCAGTCGCATAAATGCTTGCTGTTAATAACATTTGAAACAATGTTTTTAATTATGTTGTATAAATCATCGCTATTAAACATTATATTTCTCCCACAAATCTGTTTTGTCCAACAATTTCTAAATCACATTTGTAGCTACTTGAAAACTTATGTGTAGCTTTTGTTATAAAAAATAAAGAGTTGTTGTATATAACATCTCCAACATCAAGGCTAACAAAAAGGCTTGCCCCAGCCCTTAAATTTGCATCTCCAAAACAATTTTTTATGCTTAAAGAAATTTTCTTTTGGTTGTTTATATCTAAAATATACTTTCCTAAAGGTTGGGATAGCTCGCTGTCGTTAATGTCTATTGTTTGTTGTAAAACGCCCCATTTGTTTATGTTTGTGCCGTCCTCGTAAATATATTTTTCTCTGTTGCCTGTGCTTTTGTCGTCTTTGTAAAACTGTATTCTGTTATACACCCCGTCGTCAATAGATGTTTCATATTCAAAATCTTCAAAATTTTTTTCTGTAAGTAAATAATTTGTTTTTAACTGCTCAACATCTTTTAAAGTTAAGCTTCCAAAATCATCAAATAAAATATATAGCTTTCCAGTTTCAAGGGCAGTTCTTTTCCTAGCATTTTTCAACATTTCAAAAATTGACACATTGTCCTCAATAGCATAGTCAATTATATATTTTGTTTCTGTCATATTTTTGCTGTAAATAAGCTTATATTCCATTGCTAAATACTTTAATAAATCAGAATAAGTTTTGTTTTTGTAACAAAATGTGTCTACGTTTTTAAAATACCTAAGTTGGTCATAAGCCGTGCATTTAATTGTGCCGTTTTTGTTCCTGTTTTTTTTAAATAAATAACCGTAAAATATGTTGTATACACCCATTTTAAAAATAACAACATTTCCCTCTTCTATGTCAATGTTTTTGTCTTTTAAAACAGTAAATTCAAGTGTGCCTGGGGTGTCGCACCACTCTGTTTTCCACTCTACATCGCCTATAACAATAGGAATGTAATCAATTCCTTTGTTTATTATATGTAGCTCGTATTCCCTGCCACTTTGAGATTTTATGTTCACATAACTTCTCTCTCTTGTTTCCTCCCCAATGTTCACAGTTGACACAACCCTTGTTGAACACAATGAAACATCTCCCTCTGACACACTGCCATTATCTTCGTTAAATTCGCTGTCTTTTCCATCGTAGGCAGGAACAAAAAAGCCAGTAAGAGAAGGGGAGCTAAGGTTGTATGAACATTTTCTCACAGCATCTCCGTTGTTTCCCTCAATTGTAGTAAAATTTCTTCCACTTGACTCAATAACAACTCCAGTGTGGCTAGCACTATTACTTTTTTGAATCATTATATCTCCAGCCTGTGGCACATAGCCGCTGTTTTTGCTTTTAAACCTGCCTTTGTTTTGTGCAAAATTATATAAAACCTGCACCTCAGAAGTTCTAGGAACAATAGATGTGCTAACCCCTGCTTTGTTAAAAACATAGCTAACAAACATAGCACACCATTTATCGTTTGAGCCATACCACTTCGTGTACTTGTTAGGTCTCCCAGAAACACCTATGTCTAGTTCTTCTTTTGCAATTTTAACAACATCGCTTCTTCTAGCCAAATAATCACCTACTTTAATTTAAGTATTTGTTTAGGATAAATCTTGTTTGCGTTTTCAAGCTTGTTTAGCTCTGCAATTTCCCTCCATTTGTTTGAATCTCCTAACTCTTTTTTACATATGTTCATAAGAGTGTCCCCTTCTTTAACTGTGTATGTAGAGGCAGTTTCTTTTGTGTCGCTTTTTCTAGTTGTGTTTGTTGTTGCTGTAATAGTGCCTGCTTTTGTTTGTGTGTATTTAATTGTTTGAGTTCCATACCCCACATATTCTTGTAACTCAAGAGATAACTCAATGTCCATATTGTTTTCGGCATCTTCTTCAATTTCATAGCTTTCAATTGTAACAGATTTGCTTGTTATTATGCCGTCGCCAGATATATTAGAGCCTTCTGTAACACCCATATCTCTTTTCCCGCCAATAGCATTTCTCCAAATAGTAAGCAACACAACTTTGTTGTTTTTAAATATGTCATAAAAATAATTTAAATAATAATCTTGTTCCATATGCTCCACTTTCTCTGTGCTATATGGCGTCCATAACCTGTTTGCAAAAGGCAAATTTGTCTGCTTAGGCAAAAGCAATTTAAACGAATATGTAATAAGTGCTGGTGGGTTTAGTTTGTTAATAACACTTCCGTCCACAAGCTCCATTGTTTCGTTTCTGCCTTTGTACTTTGTTGTAATTTTCCCTGGCGTAACTGGCACAATTATATCCCCAATTATCATCATATAAGGATTAATAATATCACCTTCTAACTTAATTTTCACAATAAAAAAAGACATCTTAAAGATGTCTAAAATACATTAATTTAAATCAAAAAA
>CALWSP010000002.1 GCA_944384235.1 uncultured Clostridia bacterium | reverse complement strand
CTTTTTATGCTTCTAAATTTATAACTCTGCTTTTAATAATGTCCCTGTAATCAATAACTTGATTAAGCCTTTCTTTTCTTTTTAAATATCTTTCAATATATAACCTAGCCCTAACAGAATTTAAGTTTAATTTTCCAATTTTTTCAACAATCTCTTTTTGTTCTTCCTTGCTTTCAATTTTTAAAATCCCCTCAATATGCCTAAGAGATAAATTATGTTCAATAACACTTTTTTTAACATCTTTGTTAAGCTTTGAAATTCCAATGTAACTTTTTATGTCCTCTAAAGTTAAAGAAAGAATTTGAGAAATCTCATCTTCGTTGTATCCAAAACCATAATTTAAAATTTTAATAGAATTAGCCTTTTCAATAACATTTAAATCCCTTTTATGTATGTTTTCTTCAACAGTTAATATGCCTGCTTCTCTGTCACTTAGTTTTAATATAATAGCTGGTATATACGCAATGTCTAACTTCTTGCACGCATTTAACCTTCTGCTCCCAAAAACTAGCTCGTAAACCCTCTTGCTAATCACTCTAACCCCAATTGGCTCTATAATTCCATATTGGTTAATCGACCTTAAAAGCTCTGGCATATTGTCTAATCTAGTTCTAGCCTGATATGGGTTTGGCAAAATTCTATCAACTGGCACAAACTCCATTTTGTTACAATATCCAAATAAATTCGTTTCCATATTTCCTCCTTATATTTAATAAAAAATGTCTTTTAAACTAATTATACCATATATACCATTTTTTACCACTTAAATTGCCAGTCTTTTTTTCCCATTATCCGACATCTTTTTTAGTAACACCTTTGCCTTTTTTTCATACTATATAAAAAAAAGGAGTTTACTCTATGTATAGCAATAAATATGTGTTAGACCTTTTAAAAGATGCAATAGTTGATGAAACAATAGATAATAAATTTTATACAGAAATGGCAAATAAATTTCCAGAAAATAAAATGGAATTTTTGTCAATAGCTCAAGATGAACAAAAACATAAAAATATGTTTGAAGATATATATCAAAAACTAACTGACACTAGCTTTGAACCAACTAATATAAATTATAAAACTGTTTCAGAAAATTTAAATGAAAACCTTTCAAATGCCGTTTCAGGTGAGCTTTCAGAAATTGAAATGTATAGGCCAATTTTGTTTGCTCTTGAAAATCAACAGTTTCAAAACTATCTTTTTGAAATAATAACTGATGAGCAAAAACACGCCACAAAACTTAACCATATCTATATAAAAAATAAATAAAAAAGGCTGTTGCTTTTGCAACAGCCTTTTTCTAACTCTCTTTCTTTTCAATCATTCTTAAAATAATTTTATACATAATCTCTGGTTCAACAGGCTTAATAAGATATTCGTCAATGCCAACAAGTTTAGACCTTTTCTCGTTTTCAGAAAAAACATCAGCACTAAAGGCTACAATAGGAATATATTTTGAATCTTCTCTATCCATCTTTCTAATTATGTTTGTTGCCTCAATGCCGTCCATAACAGGCATTCTAATGTCCATCAAAATAATGTCATAATAGTTAAAAGCAGCTTTTTCCACCATCTTAACAGCCTCTAAACCGTTTTCAGCCCCTTCAACAATCATTTCCTTGTTTTCAAGTAACTGCTTCACAATGTAATAATTAATTGAATTGTCCTCAACAAGTAAAACTCTCTTTCCTTTAAGCTTGTTAAAGTCAATAACTTCTTCTTTCCTATCTTTCTTCTCACAATACCTGTACCTATGCCTAAAAGTAAGCATAACTTCAGTTCCAACGCCTTTTTCGCTTTTAATAATAATTTCGCCATTCATAGCGTCCATAATGTTTTTCACAATAGCAAGACCAAGCCCGCTACCAATAGCAGTTTCTGTGTATACACCCTCGCCCTCTTGGCTAAAAGGCTCAAAAATATGCTCTAAATACTCCTTGCTAATTCCACAGCCATTGTCCTTAATAGTAATTTTGTCAATTGAAATATTTTTTCCATTTAATATAGCCTCGTTTTCCACCTTAATCTCAATTTTACCATTTTGTGGTGTAAATTTGTAAGCATTGTTTAAAACATTCATAATAACCTGCATAACCCTCATTTTGTCAATATAATATTCAAATTCTGAACCAAATAAAGGTTTAGGGTATATAAATTCAATATGCTTTTTTTCAATTAAAGGCTTCATAATTTCAGCACAATCAAATAAAATCGTTCCAGGGTAATCCCACACAGGCTTAATTTCAAATTTTCCACTTTCAATTTTGCTCATATCTAAAATGTCGTTTATAATAGAAAGTAAAAACTTGCTAGAATCTGAAATTGTTTCTACATTTGCCATTAACTCTTTTTCAGGCTTGCTTTGTCTAATAATTTCTGTTGTGCCAAGAATAGAGTTTAAAGGTGTTCTAATTTCGTGGCTAATTCTTGAAAGAAAGTCGCTTTTAGCTCTGTTTGACTTTTCAATTTCTTCAATACTCTTAGATAAAAGCTCGTTTTTGCTTTTTAAATCATTTTTTTGGTGTCTTAATATTTCGCTTAAAATAACTATCGCCGAAATAATAGTTAATATAAATAAAATAAAAATTGCAAGGCCATATCTGTATGTATATATAATATATAAAAAGAAGTAGTCAAATTTAAGCTTTGTCATTTCAGATAAAACAATGTTGTTCACATCAACAGCGTCAAACCCTCTAATAACACTGTTTAAAGATTCAATAAATCTTTCGTCTTTTAAAAGGTTGTTTTCTAAATAATCTACATTGCTAAAAGTTATAACACCCATACAAAGGCTGTTGTCAACTTCCTCTAAAGGAAAAGTGTCTAACCATTCATACTTTGCCCTTGAGCTGTAAATATTTGCAATGTAATTGTTCACAATCAAGCCATCTAACTCTTTTCTAACAAGGTCGTTGTAAGCATCGTTTATGCTTTCATAAACTACATATTCGTTGCTAGGCTCTAGCTGTTCTAACTCTCTAATGTAAATTTTAACGTTGCTTCCAACACCAATTTTTTTGTTTTTAACATCTAAACTTTTAATATCCCCTCTAGAAACAAGAACGCTTGAGCTTTGTAAATAAGGTGTTGACCTTTTTAAATAAGTCATATTCTCATCATAATTTCCATAAACATAGTTAGAAATTATGTTAATTTTATTTTCAATTAAATATTCCCTTGTAAGCTTGTCTTCTTCAATTAATACATAATTAAATTTAACACCTAACTTTTTAGATATATTATCAAGCATTCTCCTAACAATGCCTGAAAATTCACCATCTTCGTTTAAATACGAAATAGGTGCGTCAGAAAGCCTGTATCCAACATTTAAAGTGGGTAGAGAATCTAAATAATCTCTATACTTCACATCTTCCCTAACTTCTTCTAAATTTATAAAATACTTGTCAAAAAGTTTTTTCTCTAAATCCCCTTTGTAAAGAGATATTTTCTCCATAGCTGTGTCCATTTCTTCTAAAACAGCCCTGTTTCCTTTTTTGCTTCCATAATATATGGCAGATGGGTTTGTTTTGTGTTCCAAAACTAAATCTTCCTCATACACCTTAACATCTGATAGCATAACATCTATTTCTTTTCTTTTAAGAGCCTTAATCATCTCCTCAGTTGTGTTAAATTCAATCACAATAGGCTCAAACTTGTTCACATTTTTTTGATGTTCTAAAAAGTTGCTAAATGTTGTAGAGTTTTTAATACAGCCATATTTAAAAGCTTTGTAATTTTTAGAGTTTGAATGCCCAACATCTTCTCTGCCTTTTAATGTGTATACTCCTCCACACTTGTAAGCAACTAAATTGTCAGAAAACTCAAATAAATTCTTTGTCAACTCGTTGTATTCCACAGGGCATATAATATCTGCTTCTTCGCTTTCTAAAGCCTTTTCTGCCTCTACAAAGTTGTCAACTGCAACATATTCAAATTTTAAATTTGAATACTTCTCAATCTCTTTTAAATATTCAATGTTATACCCTTTAACAGAGCCAACTTCGTCTATGCTTTGAAACTCTCCATATTGATATATAGCAACTTTCACATTCCGCCTGTTTTTGCAAACCTCTGTAAAAATAGATAAAAAAATAACTACTAAACATAAAGTAAAAAAATAAAAAATATTATTCTTTTTTTCATAAATACCCCTTTTTAAACACTTCTTAAACTCTCCACTTCCATTTCAGCCTCTTTTTTAATGCTTTCAATGTCTGCAACATTTTCTGGCAAAGCGTCAATTGAACTAAACCCAAAATATCTTAAAAACTCCGTAGTTGTTTCAAATAAAATAGGCTTTCCTAAACCCTCAAGACGTCCAGCTTCCTTAATCAAATTATACTCTAATAACTTGTTTAAAGAATGTTCAGCACTAACGCCTCTAATTTCTTCAATTTGGCTTCTAGTAATTGGCTGTTTGTAAGCAATAATAGCTAAAGTTTCAAGTAAAGTGCTTGATAACACCTTTCTTTTAGGAGCTTTAAAAATTTTTTTCAAAAACTCAAAATACTCACTTCTACTACACATTTGGTATCCATCTTCAATTTGAATAATTTGAACACCGCTTTTTCTTTCATCAAGCCTGTCTGCCATATTTTCTATAACAGATTTAATTGTTTTTTCCTTTTCACCAGTAGCAAAGGCAATGCTTTTAATGTTCACAATGTCACCAGAAGCAAATAAAATAGCCTCAATAACAGCTTCTAATTCAGAAATAGTCAAAAAATCCCCCTCCTATGCCCTAGTAATAATAATGTCAGAAAAATTTTCTCCTTGCTCAATATAAATTAAATTTTCTTTTATAAGCTCAAGCATAGCCAAAAAAGTAGTAACAATTTCGTTTTTGCTACTATCTTTTTCAAAAAAATAAAAAAAGCTAATTTTTTCACCTTTTTTAATAATGCTTTTTAAATACTTAATTTTGCTCTCAACAGTAAAAACATCTGGCTTTATAGGCTCAAAATCTTTCTTAATTTTTTCAACTTTAATCTCTTTTCTTTTTAACACCTCTTTAAAAGCGTCAAAAAGCATATTAGCATCAGCATCTTTTAATATTTCAGAAATTTCTTTTGGAACACTTTCTTTAACCTTTTTAACAACATCTTTTTCAGCCTCTCTGTAATAGCTAAAGCCAGATTCTTGTTGTATTTTGTTAAAATCTAAAGCAATGCCCTTAAAAATTTTATACTCAATAATTTTTTTAACAAGGTCATCTCTAGGGTCAATTTCCTCGTTTTCCTCGTTCACTTCTTTAGGCAAAAGCATTCTAGACTTAATTTCAATTAAGTTAGCAGCCATAACAAGAAATTCACTTAAATTTTCCATATTATACTTGTTCATATAATTTATGTATTCAAGATACTGCTCAGTAATTTCTGCAATAGGTATGTCATATATATCAATTTTGTTTTTCACAATTAAGCTATATAGAAGGTCCATAGGACCTTCAAATTTTTCTAGCTTAACTTCAAGCTCAACTTTCATAAAATCACCAAATAACAAAATTCACTATTTCATTTAAAATAGGGTTTAATAAACCTAAAAACAAGAAAAAGATTAAAGCCCATTGAACCTGCTTTTCATAAAAACTATATTTCATTGCAGAATTAGGGTTTAATAAAGCTTTAAGTATCCAGCTACCAGCTAAAGGATAAACTGGAATAATGTTAAAAACAGCAATTCTAGCAAAAAACTGTGATAAATAATTAAATATAATCAAATAGCTAAATGTTTGGTAAATTAAGTTAAAAACATTTGCTAAAACAACACTTAAAATAATTGGCGTAAGGTAGGTAATAATAGTTCCCTTTTTTCTGTCCTTGTAGTGCAGGCTAGATGTTGGAATAGGGTTAGCCCAGCCATAACCAATAAATAAAAACAAAATAAACCCAATAGGCTCAAAATGTTTAAAAGGGTTTAAACTAAGCTTTCTTTGTTGCTTAGCCATCATATCCCCTTGCATATAAGATGCAATTCCCTTTGAAAATTCAAACACAGTTGTCACAATAATAATTGCAACAGCTTTTAAAATAAAACCTAAAATATATACCATAATTCACCTAATCCTTTACTCTTTTAAACTTCTTTTCAACCTCATACTTGCTCATTTCAATAATAGTTGGCCTGCCGTGAGGGCAATTAAAAGGGTTTTCAAGCTCTAATAACTTTTTAATAAGCTCTTTAGCCTCTAAATAGCTTAAAACGCTGTTTCCCTTTACCGCAGCCTTGCAACTCATTGTAGCAATAGCATCTTCTTTAGTTTCGTAAACTCCATTTATTTTTTTTCTACCTAACATATCCACAATGTCTGTAAAAAAACTCACATCACTTGGCTTGTCAAAAATATAAGGAACAGCCCTTAAAGCATAAGCTTTAAACCCAAATTCTTCAACTTCAAAACCAAACTTTTCTAAAAGCTCCATATTTTCTTCAACAACAACTTTCTCCCTTTCAGTTAAATTAACAGCAATTGGGTGTAAAAGTTGCTGGCTTGCTATTTCATAGTTTCTAAACTTTTCAACAAGCTCCTCATATAAAGCCCTTTCGTGAGCTGCGTGTTGGTCAATTAAATACATACTTGCGTTTTGCTCAACTATCCAGTAAGTGCCAAAAACTTGCCCTACAATGGTGTAGTTGTTAAAAAACGGCTTTCTTTCTTTTTTAACTTCTGTTTCTTTAGGTGTTTCTACTTTTTCTATAACCTTTGGCGTTTCAACTTTTTGCGTTTCTAACTTTTTAAAAACATCTTCCTTTTTTTCTTCTTTTTTTTCGCTAGAATATAAAGTTTCAATAACATTTTTAAAACTGTTTATATTGTTTTCTTTTTTGCTTTCCTCTATACACTTTTCATTTTTTAAAGGTGAATTAAATGAAAGTTCTTCTTTTTGAATTGGCTTTTCGTCGTATTTTAAATCGTCAATTTCAACTTGAACACTTTTAGCTTTTTCAACCTTTTTCTTCCCCCACTCAACACTTGGTATAAGGTTTTCGCTTTTTAAAGCCTTTGAAACACAATCGTAAATTAAGTCATAAATTAAGTTTTCATCGGCAAACCTAACCTCAAGCTTTGTTGGGTGAACATTTACATCTACACTGTTTTTAGGAGTTTTTAAATTAAGTGCAAAAACAGGAAATTTTTGAACCATAATCTTCCCTTTGTAGGCCTCTTCAACAGCGTTTTGAACTAAAGAGCTTTTAATATATCTTCCGTTAATAAAAAAGTTTCCATATCCTCTGTTGCCTCTTGAAAGGCTAGGCTTAGCTATATAACCACTAACTTTATATTCACTTTTTTCATACTCAACTTTAATTAACTCTTTTGCAACCTGACTTCCATAAATTTTCATTATACAGTCTTTAACATCTCCACTGCCACTAGTTTGTAAAATAGTGTTTGAGTTGTTTACATATCTAATAGCAATTTCAGGGTGTCCCATAGCAATTTTGTTAATAACTTCGGAAATTTGGCTTCCCTCTGTTGCTGCTTTTTTCAAAAACTTTCTCCTAGCTGGAGTGTTGTAAAATAAATCTCTCATAATAAAGCAAGTGCCAACATTCATACCAACTTCGTCCATTTTTTCAATAACTCCGCCGTTAATAAAAATGCGGTTTCCTACTTCGCTTTCTTTAGTTCTTGTAGCCATTTCAACCTTTGAAACAGAGGCAATGCTAGATAAAGCCTCGCCTCTAAAGCCAAGTGTTAAAATGTTTTCAAGGTCCTCAAAACTATTTAACTTGCTTGTTGCGTGCCTTAAAAAAGCAGTTTTAATTTCGTCTTTTTCTATGCCCTTGCCGTTGTCTACAATTTTAATAAGGCTAATTCCACCTTCTTTAATTTCAACGCTTATACTCGTTGCTCCAGCGTCAATAGAATTTTCCATAAGCTCTTTAACAACTGATGCTGGCCTTTCAACAACTTCACCAGCAGCAATTTTGTTAATAAGGCTGTTCTCAAGTAAATGTATGTTTGCCATTTTCTCACCTACTGTTCTTTGTCAAGGCTATTTAATTTGTCTTTTAAAGTAAATAACTTTTTCATAGCCTCTAAAGGAGTTATATTTTCTAAGTCAATTCTTTCAATGTCGTTTATTATATCATCAAAAAATACTAACTTTTCTTCTAATGGGTCGTTAATGTAATCAAAATCAAAGTTTGTTCTTTCAAGGTCCACACCTTTTTCTTCTGAAAGTAACTTTAATATAGAGTTAGACCTTTTAATAACACTTCTAGGCACACCTGCAATTTTAGCAACGTGTATACCGTAACTTTTGTCAGTTCCACCCTCTAAAATTTTTCTAAGAAAAATTATACTCTCTTCGTTGTTTTCGTTTTTAATTTCTTTCACACTAACATAATAATTTTTAATTCCTTTAACTTTCCCCTCTAAAGCAATAAGCTCGTGGTAATGGGTGGAAAACAAAGTTCTAGCACAAATTTTGTTTGCAATATACTCTAAAACAGCCCAAGCAATGCTAAGCCCATCAAAGGTAGATGTTCCTCTGCCTATTTCGTCTAAAATTAAAAGGCTTTTGCTTGTTGCGTTGTTTAAT
This sequence comes from uncultured Clostridia bacterium, assembly GCA_944384235.1. Classification (GTDB taxonomy): domain Bacteria; phylum Bacillota; class Clostridia; order Lachnospirales; family CAG-274; genus Gallispira. The sequence continues at coordinate 113,042 of CALWSP010000002.1, read as the reverse complement.
ATGTTTGCAACTTCAAGCATTTCAACCATAAAAGTTGATTGCCCTGTCGCCAAGTCGTCAGAGGCTCCAACTCTTGTAAAAATTCTGTCCACAATGCCAATTTTAGCACTTTTTGCAGGAACAAAACTTCCCATTTGAGCCATTAAAACAATTAAAGCGTTTTGACGCATAAACGTAGACTTTCCTGCCATATTAGGCCCAGTAATAACAGAAATGTAGTTTTTGTTGTCAAGCTTTGAGTTGTTTGCAATAAACTCATCGCCAATAATTTTTTCAACAACTGGGTGCTTTCCATCTTCAATATAAAGCTCTTGTTCCTTTGAAATAGTAGGCTTTGAATAGCCTCTGTTTTCTGCAACTTCAGCAAGGGATTGAAGTGTGTCAATTTCAGAAATAAACCTTGCAACTTCCTGAATTTTTTCAACATTTATAGCAATAAGCTCTCTAATTTTTGTAAATAACTCGTATTCAAGTAAAACAACTTTTTCGTCTGCACCTAAAATAGTGTCCTCAATTTCCTTTAATTCCTCTGTAATATATCTTTCAGCGTTTGCAAGAGTTTGCTTTCTAATATACCTTTGAGGAACCATATCCTTGTAAGAGTTAGTAACTTCAATAAAATATCCAAAAACTTTGTTGTATTTAATTCTTAGTTTGCTAATTCCAGTTTCTTCTTTTTCTTTTCTCTCTAATTCTAAAAGCCAAGAAGAACCCTCTTTTTTAGCGCTTCTTAATCTGTCAACTTCCTCACTATATCCATCTTTAATAATCATACCCTCTCTTAAACTAACAGGAGGCTCGTCAGAAATGCTTTCTTCTATAAGCTCACATATGTCCTTTAATGTGTCAAAATTTTCATAAATGTCTTTTAAACACTTACAATCATAGTTTTTAATGTAGCTTTTAATTTCTGGAAGCACTTTAAAAGAATTTTTAAGAGCTATTAACTCTCTTGCATTTACACTTCCATACACAACCTTGCTCATAAGCCTTTCAATGTCGTAAATGCCTTTAAGTAAGTCTTGCAAAATTTTTCTGCCTAAACTGTCGTTTTTTAATTCTTCTACTGCGTCTAACCTTCTTTGAATGTCCTCTTTTTGAATAAGAGGCTGTTCAACCCAGCTCCTTAAAAGCCTAGCGCCCATAGAAGTTTTTGTTTCGTCTAAAACCCAAAGTAAAGACCCCTTTTTAGACTTTTCTCTCATAGTTTGAGTAAGCTCTAAATTTCGTCTTGAACTAATGTCTAAAACCATAAATTTGTCAGGGGTGTGTAGCTTAATGCTAGATATGTTAGCTAGTTGATTTTTTTGAGTGTCAATTAAATATTGCAATAAAGCACCAGCTGCACAAACAATAGACTTTTCTTTTTCAATGCCAAAGCCTGATAAGTTAATAACTTTAAAATGGTTGCAAAGAAAAATATTTGCATCAGAGTAATTAAAGCTAGAATTAGTGTAAATGCTAGTGTTAATGTCAAAAACTCTTAAAATCTTTTCTTTTAAATCAAACTCACTGTTACAAATAATTTCAGATGGCATAAACCTAGCAATTTCGTCAATAATCTTGCTTTCAAAATCACTTGCTATGTCCATAACCTGAAATTCGCCAGTTGTAACATCACAAAGGGCAATGCCGTAATCAATACCGCCTTTGTATATGCACATAATATAGTTGTTTTTTCCATCTTCTAAATACTTTGTGTCAAGAACAGTTCCTGGCGTAACAATTCTCACAACATCTCTAGCAACAATTCCCTTTGTTTCCTTAGGGTTTTCAATTTGCTCACAAATAGCAACTTTGTATCCTTTTTCAACTAACCTTGCAATATATCCATCAGCAGAATGAAAAGGCACTCCACACATAGGTGCCTTTTCTTCTAAACCACAACTTTTGCCAGTTAAAGTAATTTCAAGCTCTTTAGAAGCAATTAAAGCATCGTCAAAAAAAAGCTCGTAAAAATCCCCTAACCTGTAAAACAAAAGACAGTTTTTATATTGGTCTTTAATCTGCATATATTGCTCCATCATAGGAGTTAATTTTGACATATCAACTACCCCTTAATTAGTGGCAACCGCTACAACTTCCACAGCCGCCGCTACAACCACAGCCATCTTCGTTTTCGTCCTCGCCAGTTAAACTAGCCTGAAAAATTCCAATAACTCTGTTTACAAGCATATTAAACTCAGCTTCAGCCTTAACCATATCGTTAATAATAGGGTTTTTCTTTAACTCATCTACCATTTGAGCCATTTTTCCGCCCTCTTTTTGCATTTCTTCTCTTGAAAGCTGGCCCTCTTCAATTCTTGAATTTACAGCATCTTTGTAAATGTTGTAATCTAATAATTGCTGTCTAGCTTCTTCATTGTTGTCAAAAATAAACCTAGCCTCGCTAACTTTTTGCCCTTCTTTAGTCTCTAAAACTGCAGTAGCAAGCTCTCTTGCCAATTCATAAACATTTTTTTCCATTTTTTTATCCACCTTTCAATTTTTGTTAAATAGCCTGTTAAGACGGCTTTGAGCTTTTTCAGCTCTTTTTTTGCTTTCAACTTCGTCAACTTCCCAGTTTTGTCCGTCAAAACTTAAAACTATGCCATCTCTAACATTCCCCTTAATATTTTTTGCATCAATTTTTAAAAACTCCACATCGTCTTTAAAAATAATTGCTAAACCTTCTTCTACTCTATCTAAAAAAAACATTATACCCTCTCACCTATTAAATAAAAAGTTTTACAATCTGTAATTTTAACGTCAAAAATTTGGCCAATCATAGAACTGTCACCTTTAAAATGAACTAAAGAATTGTCCTCTAACCTGCCTGTAATATATTCTTTGTCGCCGTTGCTAACATCGTCAGCTAAAACTTTGTAAGTTTTTCCAACCTTTTGGCAGTTAAGCTCGTAAATAATAGGGTTTAAAGCGTCTAAAACTCTGTTAAAGTTTTCTTTAGCCTCTTTTTCATCAACTTGGTTTTTCATTTCAGCAGCAGGTGTACCAGTTCTTTTTGAATAAATGAAAGTAAAAGCGCCGTTAAATCTAGCTTTTTTAATAACGTCAATAGTGTCGTCAACTTGGCTAGAAGTTTCTCCAGGGAAACCAACAATAATGTCAGTTGTTAAAGAAATGTCTGGAATTTCCTTTTTAATTTTCTCAACAAGCTCAAGATATTGCTCCTTTGTATACTTTCTGTTCATAGCCTTTAAAATGTCGTTGTTGCCAGCTTGGAAAGGAAGGTGAATGTGGTTGCAAACCTTTTTGCAATCTCTCATAGCATAAATAAGCTCGTCGCTTAAATCCTTAGGGTGAGAAGTCATAAACCTAATTCTTTCAATGCCGTCAATTTCGTTGACCATTCTAAGAAGCTTAGCAAATGTAATGTCCTCTCCAAGCCCTAAACCATAGCTGTTTACATTTTGCCCAAGAAGTGTAATTTCCTTAACACCGTCTTTAGCAAGCTCTCTAATTTCGTTTAAAATATCTTCAGGGCAACGGCTTCTTTCCCTGCCTCTAACATAAGGCACAATACAGTATGAACAGAAGTTGTTGCAGCCAAACATAATGTTAACACTAGCCTTGTATTTAAAATGTCTAATTGTAGGTAAATCTTCAACAATTTCCTTGTGTTCTTTCCAAATGTCAAAAACAGGAGCTTTAGTTTCAATGTTAATATACATAATTTCTGGCAACTTGTATAAATTAAATGTTCCAAAAACCATATCCACGTGCTTATACTTTTCTTTAATAGTTTGTAAAACACTTTCTTGTTGCATCATACAACCACAAATAGCAATTTTCATTTCAGGGTTTTCTCTCTTTTGGTGCTTTAAATAGCCAAGGTTTCCATAAACCTTGTTTTCAGCATTTTCTCTAACACAACAAGTGTTGTAAATAACAAAATCAGCGTCTTTTTCTTCTTGAGCTTCTTCATATCCCATTTCTTTTAACATACCTAAAAGCTTTTCAGAATCGTGAGCGTTCATTTGGCAGCCAAAAGTTGTAATAAACATTGACTTTTTCTTTCCAGTTCTATTAAAATATTCGTCGTTAATTTCTCTAATTTTTTTCATAAATTCCTGCTGTCTAGCTAGCTGTTCAGCAGAAACATTGTTGTTTCTCTCCACTTTGTTTTCCTCCATATACTTACCATAATGTAATCCCTTTAATTATACCATTTCTCAACAAAATATTCAATCAACAAAAAAGCCAATATATAATTATATATTTTAATATAAATAGTCACAATAGCCTAATAAAAAAAATACACGCTTTAAGCGTGTATTAAAAAAATATACAATATAAACTATCTAATCAACCACCTAGTGTAATATCTTGAAGCTGATACCAACTTATAGCATCTCTAATATGTTCTTTTTTAAAATCAGGCCATAATTCGTTTATAACATAAAAGTCAGCATAGACAGATTGAATTGGCAAAAATCCAGATAACCTTCTCATTCCACCCCACCTAAGAATTAAATCAATTCTAGATATGTCAGTTGTGTTGTAGTAGCTAACTTCGCTCTTCCCCTTTAAATCCCATTCCCAGCTGTAATTAATTAAAAAATTAACTTTCATTCCGCCTTTGCCAAACCTCTTTCTTTTAACCAAGTCAGAAAGTTCAACAGGAAACATATTAGAGTTGTAATTTCCTGCCACAAGAATATCACAATCCTCGTTTTTTAATATGTTCACCATATCCACACAACTTTTAGTAAAAGCAAGCCTTTGTGCAGTTGGCCTTTTAGTGTTGTCAACAGTAAAGCCATAAATACTAATTTCTTCAACACCTAAATTTTGACATTCTTTAAAAGCTTCAAGCCCTGGTAACAAACCGTTTTCATACCCTCTGTCTTTTGTCATACTTTGCCCAACTGCCCACCTTCTGTTTCCATCAGGAATAATTCCAATATGCTTTGGTATTCTCATTTTTAATCACCTCAATTTAAATTTTAACCTTTTTTTGCCAACATATACTATTGAATAAAAATTTTTTATGTGCTAAAATGTAACCAGAGGTGATGTTATGAAAAAATTACTACTTTTAGCTAATTTCCACTCAGGAAAAGGCATAATTAAACCTAATCTTGCAGAAATAATAGACTTTTATAATAGCAAAGGCTTTGAACCAACTGTAATATCTTCACAGTATTCAGGCCATATAACAGAAATAATTAAAAAAACTGGTAGCAACTACGATAATATAGTTTGTTGCGGTGGCGATGGAACTTTAAATGAAACAATAAACGGACTTATGTGCTTAGATAAAAGGCCTCTTTTAGGCTACATTCCCTGTGGCTCAACAAACGATTTTGCAAATAGCATTTCAATTCCCACAATAATTGAAGATAGCTATAAAACTTCAGTTTTAGGCCACCCCTTCCACCTTGATGTAGGCAAAATAAATAATAAATATTTTTCCTATATAGCTGGTTTTGGGCTTTTTACAAACATATCTTATGAAACCCCTCAAAACATTAAAAATATTTTTGGCTACCAAGCCTACCTTCTAACTGGCTTAAAAGAAATAACAAACATAAAGACATATCAAATAAAAGCAACTTATGAAAATAAAGTAATAGAAGATGAAATAATGCTAGGTCTAATTTCAAACTCAAATAGCATAGCAGGAATGAAAAAACTTTTTGAAAACTATGCAAACTTAAACGATGGGCTTTTTGAAGTTCTTTTAGTTAAAAAACCAAATAACGCAACTCTTTTAAAAACAATAATAAATTGCCTAAAAGAAAGAAATTTCGACAATGATATGTTTTATAGCTTTAAAACTAATAAACTTGAAATAGAAGCAAAATCCTATATAAAATGGACAGTCGATGGAGAATACTGTGGGGATTATAAAAACATTAACATTGAAGTAGAGCCTAGTGCAATAGACATTTTAATAAATTAAAATCCAACCTTTCACGGTTGGATTTTTTTCCCTTGATATGTGTTTTGGTTAATAAACTCCTTTGCTATGCCGTTTAAAACACGCCTTTTGTCAAGGCTCCATAAAGGCATAAAAAGGTTTTCTTTTTTTCCATCTCCAGTAATTCTGTGAATAACTACATCTTGAGGAATGTTCTCAATTAAAGAAACAATAACTTTAATATATTCTTCGTAGCTAAAAACTTTAAACTCATTTTCCTTGTAATAATCATAAAGCCTTGTGTTTTTTATAATGTGTAAAAGCTGTAACTTTAAGCCTTTAGTTCCGCTTTTTATGGCGTATTTAACACTTTCAAGCATATCTTCATAACTTTCATTTGGCAAACCAAGTATAATGTGGGTTATAACATCAATCCCACTTTTTCTAAGCCTTTTAACAGCCTTTTTGTAAACTTCGTTTTCATAACATCTGTTTATAAATTTAACGCTTTCTTCTTTGCTTGTTTGAAACCCAAGTTCCACGCATACATAAACTTTTTTGCTAATCTCCTCTAAAAGCTCAATAACATCTTCTCCTAAACAATCTGGCCTTGTAGCTATTGATAACGCCACAACCCCTTCTTGGCTAATGGCTTCGTAATAAAGCTTTCTCAACCTTTCAATAGGAGCATAAGTGTTTGTATAAGCCTGAAAATACATCATATACTTTCCGTTGTCCCATTTTTTAGCCATAACTTCTTTCATTTGCTCATACTGTTTTTTAATATTTAAATTTCTGCTGCCTGCAAAATCTCCAGACCCGCTTTCGCTGCAAAAAACACAACCACCTCTTGAAAGTAAACCATCTCTGTTAGGGCAGGTAAACCCTCCATCTATTGCTAGTTTAATAATTTTTTCGCCAAATATCTCCTTGTAATACATATTTGCCGAATAAAAAGGATTTTTACAATTAAACATTAATACACACACCTTTGTCAATAGAATATATTAACCCCTCTGCTACCTCCATACCAGTTGCCTTTTCAAGAGCCTCTTTATATAAATCAATTTGAACCTTATACCTGTTTTTAAGTATTTCTAGCCTCTTTCCCACTCTGTCACTTTTGTAGTCCACTAAAACAATTTTCCCCTTTTCAACAAAATAAAGGTCAATAATTCCGTGAACAACAATCTCTCCCTCTACTTTCTCAAATTCTTTAAGCCTTTGCGAGCTAATTGACATAACAAAAGGCACTTCTCTAAACATAAGCTCAGCTTTTTTAATTCTTTCATATAATTCAGATTTTAAAAACATCTCAAGTTTGTTTAAATTAACTTCTTTTAGCTCGTCCTCGCTTAAAATGCCTTTACTCTCTAAAATATATAAAAAGTTTTTAACATCTTCTATGCTTTTAATTTTTTCATAGTCAAACCTTTCCATAATACTGTGGTATGCAATACCAACTTGGTTTGCAGAAATGTTTTCTTTTCCCCCAAACTCAATGTCTCTAAATTTTAACTCACTGTAATAATTAACTTCGTTTTCAGAATTTTGGTTGTTTAACTTTCTCTTAATTTCAGTAATAGATATTTTAGCAGGAAGTTTGGTTAAATCTTCGTTTTTATATTTAAAATTAAAACTCTCCTCAATAATATCATCATAATTTCCAGTAAATTTTCTGTTTTCAAGCTTATTAATTTTCTCAATTAAACTTATTGCGCTTTCAAACTGTTCTTTTTCTCCGCTTTCTATTTTTTCATAAGGTATTTCTTTGTATATAAAATAATCATTTTCAAAATTTTTCTGCCCTAAAAAAGAAGCTCTAATGTTTTCTAAAAAACTGTTGCAGTTATACCTTAAATCGTAAGGTAAAAATTGGTTTTTGTTGTGAGTAAAAATTAACTTTTTTTCGCTTTTTTCAAATGCCCCAGTAACAATTAACTTTTCCCTAGCTCTAGTTAAAGCAACATATAAAAGCCTTAACCTTTCTGATATTTCAGCCCCTTCAAAATCCTTTAAAATAATGTCGTAAATAGGGGTTTTATATTTCACTCCAAGCTCTCTGTCTAAATATTTTAACCCAATTCCAAGCTCCCTGCTAAAAATAAAGTCCTCGCTTTTATATTTAACATTTTTGCTGTTTCCAGTGTTGCATAAAAACACAACAGGGTATTCTAAGCCCTTGCTAGAGTGAATTGTCTTAATGTTAATAACTTCCTCTTTTCCAGAAAAAATAGAAGCTGTGCTTGTCTTTTGGCTTTCCTCTATTTCCCCCTCAAGCTCAACATCAATTCCCTCTAATATAGAGCTAAGGTCGCAAACTCCATAACTTTCCCTTTGCTCAATAAGCTCTTTAAAATACATTAAATTAGCTTGCCTAAACTCTCCGTTTTCCTTAGTTCCAACATAGTTGTAAAAACCTGTTTTTAAATATATTTCGTCAATTAAGTTTCCAATAGAGTTGTTGTTAAAAAACTCTCTAAAATAAACTAAAGCTTCAAAAAAAGTTTTAATTTTTTCATACGTTTTTTTATTTTTATTTCCCTCAAAACCCTCTAAATAATTTTTAAAAGATGAATATACACTAACATTTCTGTTTAACATTCTAACATAGGAAATTTCATTTAAATTTAAGTTAAACATTGGCGAGTTTAAAACACTAATTAACTCAACATCATCATAAGGGTTGTTTATAACTTTTAATAAAGAAATAATTTTTCTAACTTCGTTAGACTCAAAAAGAGAACTGTCAGCATTATATACACAATTAATGTTTAACTTGTCAAGCTCTTTTTTAATGTGTTTAACCTTTCCTTTTGTGCTAACTAAAATAACAATGTCCCCACACTCTACTTTTCTGTAATTGTTAATATCCTTGTCAAATATGTGCAGTTTCTCTTTCTTTAACATATCATAAATTCTTTTTGCAACTAACTTGGCTTCAGCCTCGTTTTTGTCTTGTCCTTTTTCAACTTCAACAAAAAGAATTTCACTTTTTTCATTCACACTTTTTTCTTCGTCGTCACATTCTTTGTAGCTAGCTTTAAAGTTTAGCTTAGCATTTTCGTCGTAGTCAACTTCGCCTAGTTTTATATCCATAATTTTGCTAAAAATAAAGTTGCAAGTTTCTAAAACATTGTTTCTAGACCTATAATTGTCCCTTAACAAAACTAAAACTTCATCGCTTTTAACATCTTCTAAGTTTTCGCCTAAATCAATTTTTTGGTTTCTAAACAATTTTTCTAAAAATAGCTGAGGCGTAGCTTGCCTAAACCTGTAAATAGCCTGCTTTATGTCCCCAACCATAAACATATTTTTCCCATCTTTTGATATAGCAGTTAAAATTTCTTCTTGTAAATGGTTGCTATCTTGATATTCGTCAATAATAATTTCCTTTAACTTTTCTTTATACCTCTTTGCAATGTCAGTCAATTTTCCGTTTTCATCTCTAAAAATCTCTAAAACTAAATGAGAAATGTCGTTAAATTCAGCAAATTGGTTTTCAAACTTTAATTTTTTATAGCAGTTAATAAACTCTTTTTCAATTTCAACAACTGCGTATATATCCTTTTTGTTTTCCTCAAAAAGCACTTCTCCAAAGAAAATCATTTTTTTCGCCATTTCAACAATGAATTTTAAATTTTCTTTTATAAACCCAGCATAAATTTTTACATTTTCTTCTTCATCTTTTTCAAGCTTTGAAACTTTAATTATAAAACTAGGTGTAATTTCTGCAAGCCCTTTTACTTCCCTTCTTTTTATCAAATCTTCAATTTCAATTAAATATTCACAAATTTTGTCAACAAACCCTGGTTTTTCATTAAATCTTACAATATCTAATATTCCGTCAAGATATTCTTTAGAATTTTCAAGAGCAAAATTCATTTTCTCAAAAACATCGCTATACCACTTAGTTTCATAAAAATAATCCTTTTGATATTCCTCTAAAACTTCGTCAAGCCACTTAAAAGGGTATGGCAAACTGTCAACAAATTCAAATAATCTAAATATAATGTTTTTAATTTTGTTGTTGTCTTTTTTTGTAATATACTTTTTATAATATCTATTTATATTTTCATCGTTTCTACTTAAAACCTTATCCATAGCAGTGTCAAAGGCTTCGTTTTTCATTAAATTTGCCTCAACTTTGCTTGGAATTTTGTATCCAGTGTCTAAAGGGGTTTTGTTAAAATTTTCTTTTACAACCTTTGAACAAAAAGAGTCTATTGTAGATATGTTAGCATTGGAAGTTAAAATCAATTGGTTTTCTAAATGCTTAATTAAGCTCTCATCTCCATCTTTTTCAATAAGGCTGTTAATTTCTTCTTCAATGCCTCTGTAAATTCTGTTTTTCATTTCTCCTGCAGCATCATTAGTGAAAGTCAAAATCAAAAAATCGTCAATACTCCAGCCCTTGTTCAAAATTCTGTCAATAACCCTTCTAGTAAGAACAAAAGTTTTTCCAGACCCAGCTGAAGCACTAACTAAAGTGTTTTTGTTTTCAACTTTAATTGCAATTTTCTGCTCTTTACTTAACTTCATTTTGTTGCTCCCTTTAATCATATTTAATTTAAAACTACATACAATATATAACACATTTTTTTATGCTTAATCAAATTGTAATTTTTTTTAACACTATTGTCAACATATTATTGTTGAAAAAAAATATTTATTTGGTATAATTATTTTATATAAGAATTTTTAATTTAAATATAAAATTTTAGGAGAAAATAGCAATGAAAAAAATAAATAAAAACATTAAAAGACATTTAATAAGTGCTATGGCTATTTTTTTAATAGCTATTATGCTTTTTAGCTCAGTTTCAGTATTTTTCTTATAATAAAAATACAAAGGAGAAAATAAATGAAAATAAGGGAATTTATAAAAATAGAAAAAATAAAATCAGCTTTAAAAACTTCAGATAAATTTGTTCCTCTAGCTTCTTTAGGAATTGTAGTTTTGCTTTGCACATCTATTTACGGCCTTTATTATGCCACAAACATAAAAGAAATTTCAGCAATAGATAACGCCTATGAAGTGCTTGATTCAAACCTAATTTATGACGGAATATTTATAGAAGAAGTTAATATAAGTGGCCTAACAAAAGAGCAAGCAGTTTTAAGGGGCGAAAATAGCTATGCAAAGCCAAGGCTAGAAAGGAAATTCACCTTCACATCTGGCAAATTTTCTAAAGACTTAACTTATGAACAACTAGGTGGAAGCTACAATATAAAACAAACAGTAGATGAAGCCTATAAAATAGGCAGAAGTGGCTCAAAAGCTAGTAGGCTTGAAATTACATCTGCAATTTCTAATAAAAAACAATATTTAGTTTCTAATTTGTCAATTGATAAAAATAAAATGAAATCCACCTTAAAAGAGCTTTCAAACCAGCTAAAAGAAGAAACTGGCAAAGAAATAGACATTAACTTAATGGTTCCATCAATTGAAAATAGTATGCTAATTGGAGATAAGGATATTGTTTTTGATATTTCAATAAAATAATAAAAAGGAGTTTGTTTATGCCTAATGCAGATACACAAATACCAGCTAAAAGGCGTAGAAAAAAGAAAAAAAAGAAATCTAACATAAAATCTGTTTTAACAAAAATTTTTCTTTTTCTGTTAATTTTTGTTTCTCTTGGTCTAGCTTTAAAAAGGCCTTTAACAAGTAGATACTACCTTTGGAAGCTAAACCAACCAAAAGAAGAAACAGTTCAAACAATACATAAAGGAATTTTAATAGACGGAAAAGATGTGTCAAATATGACATACGAAAGTGCCTATCAGCTTGTTACATCTTCTGTTGACACAAACACTCAAGGAAACATAATCACAATAAGAAGTAGCGATAAATCCCACACCTACACATACACCTTCCAAGACTTTGAGCTAACTTACGACATAAAGTCTGCCGTTGATAGGGCTATGGGGTTTGCAAAAGATGTTACTTCTCCAAATTGGTGGCGTGAGTTTAAAGCCCTTGAAGGAGGAAGCGTAAACCTTGCTGTAATGAGCTATAATAAAGCAAAAGTAGCCTCTTATGTAAATGCAATTGCAGAAGAAATAGAAGTTGATGTTAAAGATGCTGGCCTTAAAAGAGAAAATGGACAATTTATAGTAACCCCAGCTCAAATTGGCTATAAAATAGATAAAGAATCCATTTTAAATCAAGTTTACACTCTTTTAGATAATAAAGAGTTTAATAAAGAAGTTGTTTTTGAAATAAAATCTGAGCAACCAAAACATAAAGACGCTGATGTAAACGGAATAACTGGCATAATTGGCTCTTACACTAGCCACTACACTCCTGGAGATAAAAATAGAATTCAAAATTTAAAAAACGCTTGTAGTAAAATTAATACAGTTGTTCTTTATCCAGGCGAAAGCTTTTCAACAAACGCCCACTTTAACCCTTGCACAGAGGCAAATGGCTGGGCAAGTGCTGGAACAATAGTAAATGGTAAAATAGAAAATAGCATAGGTGGTGGAATGTGCCAGGTTTCAACTGCTCTTTATATGGCTCTTTTAAATGCAGAGCTTAAAATAACAGAACGCCATAACCACTCCCTAAAAGTAGGCTATGCAGACTATGGCTATGACGCAACCTTAGCTGGGGATTATAAAGACTTAAAATTTGTAAACGACACAGACTGTGCCATTTTTATAGAATCTTATTTAACTAGCTCTAGCGTAGTTGTAAACATTTATGGCAAAGAAATACATAGCCCAAATAGAACTTTAAAATTCCATAATAAACTAATAAAAGAAACAGAGCCTGATTCCCCTGTCACAAAGGAAGACCCAACTCTACCAAAGGGAACTACTAAAATCGATGTAACGGCAAAAAAAGGCTATACTTACGAACTTTATAAAGATGTTTATGAAAACGGAACTTTAAAAGAAACAGTAAAAATAAACACAAGTAGATACTTGCCAAGGCGACAAGTAACATTAATTGGAACTAAAGAATAAAAAACACTTAAGGAGGTATACATATGTTAGAAGTTGGAACTAAAGCTCCAAATTTTTCACTACCAGACCAAAACGGAACTATACACAATTTAGAAGATTATAAGGGCAAAAAACTTGTCTTGTATTTCTACCCTAAGGATAACACCCCTGGCTGCACAAAACAGGCTTGTGGCTTTGGCGAGCTTCTTCCTTTGTTCACAGAAAAAGGAGCTGTTGTTGTTGGTGTAAGTAAAGATAGCGTTAAAGCTCATAAAAATTTTGAAACAAAATATAACTTGCCTTTCACTCTCCTTTCTGATAAGGAATTAGAAACAATAAAAGCCTATGATGTTTGGCACGAAAAAAAGAACTATGGCAAAGTTTCTATGGGTGTTGTTAGAACTACCTATTTAATAAACGAAGAGGGCATAATAGAAAAAGCCCTTGATAATGTTAAAGCTGCTGATAACCCACAACAAATGTTAGACTTAATATAGGTGAAAATATGAAAATAATAATTTCACCTACTAAAAAAATGAATATAGAGCAGGATTTTGCTTTTAAGTCGTTGCCAACTTTTTTAGAAAACACAAAAGAAATAAAAAATGTCATTAAAAGCTTAAACTATGATACTTTAAAAAACATATGGAAGTGTAACGACAACTTAGCTAAACTAAATTTTGAAAGGTTTAACACTATGAACCTCGAAAAAAACTTATCCCCTGCCCTTTTTTCATACGAAGGCATACAATACCAATATATAGGTGCTAACGTTTTAGATAATAACGCCTTAAAATACCTAGAAAACAATTTAAGAATTTTGTCAGGCTTTTACGGTGTTTTAAAACCCTTTGACGGCGTCACGCCTTATAGGCTTGAAATGCAAGCTAAGCTTAGTGTAAATAATAAAAAAGACTTGTATTTATTCTGGGGAGATAAAATATATAAAGAAGTTTTTAAAAACAACGAACTTGTTTTAAACTTAGCCTCAAAAGAATACTCTAAAGCTGTTGAAAATTATTTAACAGCTAATAATAATTTTGTAACTTGCCTTTTTTACGAAAATGTAAACGGAAAACACACACAAAAAGCTACATTGGCTAAAATGGCAAGAGGCTCAATGGTTAGGTTTTTAGCTGAAAACAATGTTGATAACTTAGAAAAAGTAAAGTCCTTTAACGATTTTGGCTTTAAATTCTGCTCTAATATGTCCTCAGAAAATACACTAGTTTTTGTAAAATAAAAAGCTGTTGCTTTTAGCAACAGCTTTTTTTAAATACTTTCTTTCACTTCTTCTACAATTTCCCTAATAGACTTGTTTTGGCAGTCAATAACAATGTCAGCATACTTTTCATATAACGGCACTCTTTCATCATAAAGGTCCTTTAAAGTTTGCCCACCTTTTATTGTCACGCCTCTTTTGCTTAAATCTCCAAGCCTTTTTTTAATTTCTTGATAATCCTGTTTTAAATAAACAACTTTTCCAATTTTCTTTAAATTGTCCATAGCCTCTTTGCCATACACAACGCTACCACCGGTTGCAATAATAGATTTTTTAATTTTTAAACCAGCATTAACTCGGTTTTCAACCTCTCTAAACCCATCGTCGCCTATTTCGCTTATAATTTCGTGCAACAATTTTCCCTCTTTTTCTTGAATAACCAAATCAGAGTCCACAAAACTATATCCAATGTTTTTTGCCAACACAACACCTATTGTGCTTTTGCCAGCTCCTGGCATACCAATTAAAACAATATTATCCATTTTTCTTCACCTAAATCTTTTTTAAATTAGCAAACTTGCTCATCATCTTCTTTACGCCTGCGTTGTCAAATTCCACAGTAATTTCAAAGTCAGCACCAGCGTTTGAAATGTCCAAAACAGTTCCAATACCATACTTCATATGTCTAACTTTGTCGCCTATGCTATAATTAATTTGAACATTTTTCGGCTCTGGCATTTTGTAAGGGTTAGAATTAATTCTAGTAGCCTGTTTTTTAACCCTTGGCAAGTCAAAGTTAAACCCACTGTCAGCTTTTTTAACGCTAAGCCCTTCTTCTGTTCTTTCAATTAAATTGCTAGGAATTTCCTTGTAAAACCTAGACACTGTGTTAAACCTTCTTGCACCATTTTGCATTCTGCTCTTTGCCGCAGTTATAAATAACTTTCTTTTAGCTCTTGTAATTCCAACATAACAAAGGCGTCTTTCTTCTTCCATTTCTTTTCCAAGGCTATCTCCTTGAACAGCTCTGTAACCAGGAAAAACACCGTCTTCAAAACCAGCAATAAACACTGTGTCAAACTCAAGGCCTTTTGAAGAATGTAAAGTCATTAAAACAACAGTTTCTTCTCCCTCAACATATCCGTCAATGTCAGCAACTAAAGCAACATCTTCCAAAAACTCATCTAAAGTAGCGTTTTCGTTTTTCTCTTCAAACTCAGCAGCCTTGCTTTTAAGCTCCTCAATGTTTTCTAAACGGCCTTTCGCCTCGTCATCTCCAACAACTCTGTAACTTTCAGCATAACCTGTGTTTTCAATAACATTTTCAACTATTTCTGTTAAACTAAGCTCCATAGTGTCAAGAGCAAGCTCGTTTATAATGTCTACAAAGCCTAACACAGCACTTTTAGCTCTTGGGCTAAGGGTGTCAATGTTTTCAACTTCACAAAGAGCCATATAGAAACTAATGTTGTTTTCTAAAGCATACTCTGTAATATAATTAACAGTTGCGTCGCCAATAGAACGCTTAGGCACATTTATAATTCTCTTAATAGCAATATCGTCATTTGGGTTGTTTAAAACCTTTAAATAACTCATAATGTCTTTAATTTCTTTTCTGTCATAAAACCTAGTTCCCCCTAAAAGCCTGTAAGGAATACTAGCTTTAACAAGTTGTTCTTCAATAACTCTCGAAAGAGCATTGTTTCTGTATAAAATAGCAAAATTGCTGTAATCTTGCCCGTCGTTGTGACATTTTTCAATTGTGTTTGCAATATACCTTGCTTCTTCTCTGTCAGAACTGCTTAAATGGAAACTAATTTTTTCTCCACTTTCGCTTTCAGTCCAAAGAGCTTTGTCTTTTCTATCTCTGTTGTTTTTAATAACAGAGTTTGCCGCCTTTAAAACGTTGTCTGTTGAACGGTAGTTTTGCTCAAGCTTAATAGTTGTAGCGTCTTTAAAATCGCTTTCAAAATCCAAAATGTTTCTAATGTCAGCTCCTCTCCAGCCATAAATACTTTGGTCATCATCGCCAACAACACAAAGGTTGTTGTATTTCCCAGAAAGAAGTTTAATAAGCTGATACTGAGCAGCGTTAGTGTCCTGATACTCGTCAACCATTATGTATTTAAACCTGTCCTGATATTTTTCTAAAATATCCTCTCTTTCTTTAAACAACTGAACAGTTTTGTAAATTATGTCGTCAAAGTCAAGAGCATTGTTTTGTTTTAATCTTTCTTGGTATCTAAAATAAATATCAGCATATTTTTTTAATCTATAATCTTTTTCCACCATTTTCATATATTCGTCAGGAGAAATCATATTGTCTTTTTGCTCTCCAATAACAGATGCAACACTTTTTGGTGGATACACTTTGTCGCTTATATTAAGCTCTTTTAAAATGTCTTTAATAAGCCTTTCGCTGTCGTCAGCGTCGTAAATTGAAAACTTGTTGCTGTATCCAATTTTGTCAATTTCCCTTCTTAAAAGCCTAACACAAGTAGAGTGGAAAGTTGACACCCAAACTTCGTCGCCTCTTTCAGTAATTGCTGCAACTCTTTCTTTCATCTCCCTTGCAGCCTTGTTTGTAAATGTAATAGCTAAAATATTAAATGGCCTAACACCTTGTTCAATTAAATACGCTATTCTGTGGGTTAAAACTCTGGTTTTGCCAGACCCAGCACCTGCTAAAAGTAAAAGAGGCCCTTCTGTAATAAGAACCGCCTTTTTTTGCATAGGGTTTAAACTGTTAATTTTCTCTTGAATGCTCATTTTTACTCTCCAATCTCTTTAAAACAAGGTTGTAACCACCATCGCCATAATTTAAACACTTGTTAACTCTGCTAATAGTAGCAGTTGATGCACCAGTTGCATTAACAATGTTTTGGTATGTTTCTCCTTTTTTTAACATAGAAGCAGCTGCAAGCCTTTGAGAAATAGACTGTAACTCCTTAATTGTGCATATATCTTCAAAAAATTTATAACATTCATCTTCGTTTTCTAAAGTCAAAATAGCCTCAAAAAATTTTTTAATATCTAAATCATTAGCAATTTTATCTATCATCTTTTTTCACCTCAAAAAATTTATCAAAACAATTATAACACTTTAATTAACGAAAGTAAACATAATTTTTTATAAATAAATTTTTTATAAAACACCTTTTTTTGTTAATATTTTCTATAAAAACTTAAAATTTTAAGGCAATATGAATTTTAAAACTCCCAAAAATTCATTTTTAATTTATTTTTAAAATTTTATACATTTATATTTCATAATTACTTGACAGATATATTTACAAAAAGGTATAATATAGGTAGTTTATGTTTTTTAAAACTTTTGTAAATATCCTATTTTAAACTAAAGGAGTGATTTTATGTCTTTAAACTGTCATTCTAGCAAAGCTGAGCTTGTTGACGCCCAAAGACAACTTGTTTCTGAATATAACAAACTTAAATCTTGCAATTTAAACCTTGATATGTCAAGAGGTAAGCCTGCTGCATCACAGCTAGATTTGTCAAATGCAATTTTAACTGCCCCAATAACAAACTACATAAATTGTGAGGGAAATGATGTAAGAAACTATGGCATTTTAACTGGAATTAAAGAATGTAGGGATTTGTTTGGAGAACTACTAGAAATAAACCCAGATAATATAATAATTGGGGGAAATTCTTCCTTAAATTTAATCTATGATGCCATAGCTAGATACTTTATGTTTGGAAAACTTGGTTCTACTCCTTGGTCTAAATTAGATAAAGTAAAGTTTTTATGCCCTGTTCCAGGCTATGATAGACACTTTGCAATTTGTGAAGAATTTGGCTTTGAAATGATTAATGTCCCAATGAATGAAAATGGCCCAGATATGGATATGGTTGAAAACCTTGTAAAAAACGATTCCTCAATAAAAGGAATTTTGTGTGTTCCTCTCTATTCAAACCCAAATGGTGTTTGTTATAGTGATGAAGTTGTAACTCGCTTAGTTTCTATGAAAACAGCAGCTGCGGATTTCACAATAATTTGGGATAATGCCTATGGAGTGCACCACGTCTACAAAAAAACAAACTTAGCTAACATTTTCACTTTAGCAAAAAAATATAACACAGAAGATAGAATTTTATACTTCTTTTCAACTTCAAAAATAACATTCCCAGGCTCAGGTGTAGCCCTAATAGCCTCTGGAGATAAGAGCATAGCTGAAATAAAGAAAAGGTTTGGAGTTATGACAATAGGCTATAATAAAGTGAACCAGCTTAAAACATATAACTTCTTTAAAAACGCTGAGGGTGTTTTAAACCATATGAAAAAGCTTGGTGAAATGTTAAAAGAAAAGTTTGATATAGTTTTAAATAAACTAGATTTAGAGTTTTCAAACAGCGATTTTTTAACTTGGGAAAAACCAGCTGGCGGGTATTTTATTTCAGTTAATACCCTCCCAGAATGTGCTAAAGAAACTGTTAAACTTGCAAAGGAATGTGGCCTAATTTTAACAAATGCTGGCTCTACCTACCCCTACGGTAAAGACCCGCTTGATAGCAACATTAGAATTGCCCCTTCCTACCCAACAACTGATGAGTTAAAAATGGCTATGGAAGTCTTTAGTGTTTGTGTAAAGCTTTCAGCTGTAAATAAATTATTAGAAAATAAAGGAGAATAAATTATGCCAAAATTAAATGAAAATTATTTAAACTTAAAAGATAGCTACTTATTTTCTGAAATAGCAAAAAGAGTAAATAACTTTGTTTCAGAAAATCCAGACAAAAAAGTAATTAGACTTGGTATTGGTGATGTAACTCTTCCTCTCAGCCAGTCTGTAATTAAAAGTATGCACGAGGCTGTTGATGAAATGGCAAATTCTGCAACTTTTAAAGGCTATGGCCCAGAACAAGGCTATGACTTTTTAAGAAATGCAATTAAAGACTACTACTGTAGAAACGGCGTAGAATTAGAAGCTGATGAAATCTTTGTTTCAGATGGTGCAAAATCTGACACTGGTAACATAACAGACCTTTTTGATGTAAACAACACAGTTTTAGTTCCAGACCCAGTTTACCCAGTTTATGTAGACACAAACACAATGAATGGCAGAAACATCATCTATATGAACTCAAATGCAGAAAACAACTTCTTAGCTATGCCAGATAAAAACGTTCACGCAGACATTATCTACCTCTGCTCTCCAAACAACCCAACAGGTGCAGTATACACAAAAGAGCAGTTAAAACAGTGGGTTGACTATGCAAAAGAAAATGATGCAATCATTCTTTTTGACTCTGCTTATGAAAGCTTCATAACTGACGAAACACTTCCTCGTAGCATTTTCTCAATTGAAGGTGCAAAAGAGTGTTGTATAGAATTTTGCTCTCTTTCTAAAACAGCAGGCTTTACAGGAACAAGATGTGGCTACACAGTAGTGCCAAAAGCTTTAAAATATAAAAACTCTAAGGGCGAAGATATGTTCCTTAACAAAATGTGGAATAGAAGGCAAACAACAAAGTTTAACGGCGTTCCATACATTGTTCAAAAAGCAGCTGCTAGCGTGTTTAGCGAAGAAGGTATGAAAGAAGCTCAGGCTATGATAGCTACATATAGAGAAAATGCAAAAATCATAGCAGATACAATGGACGAGCTTGGAGTTAAATACTATGGTGGTGTAAACTCTCCATATATCTGGTTTGAATGTCCATTTAATATGTATAGCTG
Organism: uncultured Clostridia bacterium; assembly: GCA_944384235.1. Taxonomy (GTDB): domain Bacteria; phylum Bacillota; class Clostridia; order Lachnospirales; family CAG-274; genus Gallispira. The sequence goes on along the minus strand of CALWSP010000002.1, from coordinate 93,305 downwards.
GGATTTCTTTGACAAAATGTTAAATGAAATTCAAGTAGTTGGAACTCCAGGTGCTGGTTTTGGTAAAAACGGGGATAACTACTTCAGACTTACAGCTTTTAACAACAAAGAAAACACTGTTGAGGCTATGGAAAGATTTAAAACATTATTTAAATAATAAAAAAGAGCAAGTTTTAAACTTGCTCTTTTTCTTTTCCCTCTACTTAAAATTTTCAGCTAAGCTAGACCCCATTTTTACAGCAATGTTGTATATTCTTTCCTTGCAGTTTTGCACTCTCTTGTTTAACTCGTCGCTTTCTCCAAGTTTTTCCATTTCATCTTTTAATGTAGCTAAATTTGTTCCCTCTTGAATAAGAGTAACATATTCGTCTTGAGCAATGTCGCCCTTTTCAACAGCCCTTGAAGCCTCGTTTTGCAACAAAGTAAAGTTTTCTATAAGGCTGTTCATATCGTTGTTTAAAGGTTTAACTTCTGGGTTTCCATCTTCCTTCTGTTCAACTTCTACATTGTTTCCCTTTTCGCTTAAAATTTCGTCTATAACTTCATTTTCAGCAGAAACCTGAGATGCAATAACTGCCATATTGTTTTTAATCAAATCAAGCTCGTCTTTTGTTTCTTGAGTGCTTTCTGGGTTATCAATAATTTCCTCAAGCCTTTTACACATATTTTTATATTCTTCAACTCTTGTTTCGTCAATAAGGTTGTTTTTCAAGGCCTCCTCAACAAAACCACTTAAATCCTGAGCTGACTTTTTAATGTTTTCAGCATAAGTCTTTATATCAATCATTTCTTGCCCTTGAACCACTTCGCCAATAACATTTTCGTTCTCTACTTGATTTTTATTATCACTACACCCACTAAAACAAAAAGCAATAACTAAAGCTGTAAATAAAACACCAATTGACTTTTTCATAAAAATCACCTCTCTACTCAATTATGCCTCTAATCTCACTTAAGTCCTTAACACCATATTTTCTCATATATTCTTCAATTCCCTCAACTGTTTCAACAGTTGCTCTAGGGTTAATAAAGTTAGCAGTGCCAATAGAAACACCAGTAGCACCAGCCATAATAAACTCAATAGCATCTTCAGCGTTTGAAATGCCACCCATACCAATAACAGGCACATCAACAGCCTTGCAAACTTGGTAAACCATTCTAACTGCAACAGGCTTTACAGCAGGTCCACTCATACCGCCAATTTTTCTTTGTAAAACTGGCTGTCTTTTGTAAATGTCAATTTTCATACCAGTTAAAGTGTTAATAAGGCTAAGCCCGTCTGCACCGCCACTAACAGCAGCCTTTGCAATTTCTGTAATGTCTGTAACATTTGGGCTAAGCTTAACAATTAAAGGCTTGTCAGCACACTTTTTAACTTCTTGAACAACCTTTTCAACCATCTTTGTGTCAGTGCCAAAAGACATACCGCCCTCGCTAACATTAGGACAGGAAATATTTAACTCAAGAAGGTCCACATCTTGCCCTTGTAACTTCTTAACAACGTTAGTATACTCCTCAATAGAGTGTCCACAAACATTAACAATAATTTTTGTGTCAAACTGTCTTAAAAAAGGAATATCATTTTCAATAAAATAGTCCACACCAGGGTTTTGCAAACCAACAGAGTTTAGCATACCGCCATATACTTCTGCTATTCTAGGTGCAGGGTTTCCGTTCCAAGGCTTGTCTGCAACACCTTTAACAACAACTGCACCAAGTCTGTTTAAGTCCACAAACTCAGAATATTCCCTACCACTTCCAAATGTACCAGAAGCAGTCATAACAGGGTTTTTAAGTTCAACGCCACAAATATTAACCTTTGTATTCATTACCAACAAACCTCCTTGCTATCAAATACAGGCCCGTCCTTGCAAACCTTTTTGTATACCCAGCCATCTCCGTCTTTAATTTGAACAACACAGCCAACACAAGCACCTATGCCACAAGCCATTCTTTCTTCCATAGAAACTTGGCAGTCAATGTTCTTCTCTTGAGCATACATAGAAAGGAATTTAAGCATAACCTTAGGCCCACAAGAATATATGTTGTCGCCTACAATGTTTTCGCTTTTTAAAAGCTCCACAACATTTCCCTTAAACCCAACAGAACCATCGTCAGTAGCCACATAAACCTTTGCGCCAAGCTTTTCAAACTCGTCCACTAAAAAACTGCCGCTTCTAAAACCCAAAACAACAATCTTCTCGCCCTCAAGCTGTTTGCAAGTTTCAATTAATGGAGGCACACCAATTCCGCCGCCAACTAAAACACTCTTGCCACCTTTTAAATTATAACCATTTCCACAAGGCCCTAAAACTCTAATTTCATCATTAACCTTTAACCTAGAAAAGAGTTTAGTTCCCTTTCCAACAACTTGAAAAACAAGCCTAATTGAGCCAACCTCCTTGTCAATTTCACAAATACTAATTGGTCTTGACAAAAGGTTTTCGCCGTTGTCAGGGTAAACCTCCACAAACTGCCCAGCCTTTGCCTCTTTTGCAATTTTAGGGCAAAGAATTTTTAAGTCACAAATACTATCATTTAAAAAGCCAATACTTAAAACTTTAGCCATTTCCACTGATTTCATTTCAATCTCCTCCTACCAGTTCTTTATATTTATTTTAATTCATTTTCACTTTTTTTACAAGCTCTTTTAAACAAAAAAAGTCTTTGATTATATAATCAAAGACTTTTTGCCCCTTATCTTTCCTCAAAATAATTTAATTAATGTTTAACTTAGTTAAAAACTTCTTCAGCAATTTCCTTTACTAACCTTAACTTGTCCCATTGTTGCTTTTCAGTCAACTTGTTGCCCTCTTCAGTTGATGCAAAGCCACATTGTGGGCTAATACATAACCTCTCTAAAGGAATATATTTGCTTGCTTGCCTAATTCTGTTCACAATATACTCCTTGTCCTCTAAAACTGGAGATTTAGTTGTAATAAGCCCTAAAACAACGCTTTTGTTTTCGCTTACATATTTTAAAGGCTCAAAATCGCCAGACCTTTCGTCATCAAACTCTAAATAATAAGCAGAAACATTCTCTTTTTCAAACAAAAACTTTCCAATAGGCTCGTAACCGCCAGAACTAGCCCAAGTAGAATGGTAGTTGCCTCTGCAAACGTGAGTTGTAATAACTAAATCTTCTGGTAAATTTTCAATGGCTAAGTTGTTCACTTTTAAATACTGGTTAGCTATATCCTCAATTTTAATTTCCCCGTTTCTTTTCTCCCAGTATTCCTTGTCGCAAAACATACCCCAAGTGCAGTCGTCTAATTGAACATTTCTGCAACCAGCATCGTAAAGGTCTAAAATAACTTTTTTGTAAGCCTTTGCAATGTCTAAAATTAAATCTTCTTCGCTTTTGTAAAAGTCAGAAATTTTGTGTTTTCCTGTGTTTCTTTGTAGCTCAGCTAAAAATTGAGCTGGAGCAGGAATAGTCTGCCTTGCAACACAGTTTTTGTCCTCAAAATTTTTAACAAACTTAAAATCTTCAACAAATGGGTGGTTTTCTCCGCTAATTTTCCCAACAATGCCACAAGATTCGTTTCTAGTTTCTTCCCCGTTAAAGTTGTAACCATTTTTAGGAAAAGTTTTTTCAACGCCACAAAGTCCCCACATAAAGTCTAAATGCCACCAACTTCTTCTAAACTCGCCGTCAGTAATAACGTTTAACCCAACATTTTTCTGCTCTTTAATAAGCTCAGTAATTGCTTTGTTTTCAACTTCTCTAAGCTCCTCTTTTGAAATATTTCCCTTTTGAAATTCAGCTCTTGCCTCTTTTAAATAGTCAGGCCTAAGAAAACTGCCTACTATATCAAATTTAAAAGGCACTTTTAAATTACTCATTTTTTTCAACTCCTCATCTTTGTTCTATAGCTATTATAATTAATTTTCCTCTCTCTGTAAAATACATAAAAAAATAGGTTTGATATAGTTTTAAACTATATCAAACCTATTTCCCTTAAATGTGGTTTTTAATTGCTTTCATATATTCAATAGCAAGGTTGCTAAGAGTTATGTTTTTGTGGTAAATAATTCCAATCCTCATTTCGTCATCAGCTTTTAAAGGCTTAGAAATAATGTTTTCTCCATTTAACTCCTTGCTTATAATTCCAGAACTTATAGTATATCCATTTAGCCCAATAACTAAGTTAAAAAGCGTTGCTCTGTCCCTAACATTAATTGCTTTTTCCTTTTCTAAAGAGCCATATAACTCCTCAAAAAAATGAAAAGAATTATACTCTCCTTGCTCAAACTGCAAACAAGGGTAGCCTTTAAGTTGCTCAAAAGTAATAATTTCTTCCTTGGCAAGTGGGTGGTTTGCACTAATGAAAATATGAGGCTTTGCTCTAACAATCTCCTCAAAAACAAGGCCATTTTCATAAATTAATTTTGAAATTATCTTTTCATTTTCATCAGATAAATATAAAATTCCAAGCTCGGCTTTTAACTGGCTAACATCTCTAATTATGTTATAAGTCTTTGTTTCTCTTAATGTGAAGTCATAATTTTCATATCCAAACTCTTTAATAACATCAACAAAAGCATTTACAGCAAAAGAATAGTGCTGAGTTGAAACAGCAAACCTTTTTTTGTGCTTTTTGTAATTTATATATTTGTCCTCTAAAAGGTTTGTTTGCTCAATAATCTGCCTAGCATACCCAACAAACTCTATTCCCTCGTTAGATAAAACAACACCTTTGTTAGTTCTTAAAAAAATAGTAATTTGAATTTCTTTTTCAAGTTCTTTAATAGCGTTTGTAAGACTTGGCTGAGAAATAAAAAGAGATTTACTAGCCCCACTAATGCTCCCCTTTTCAGCCACCTCTATAACATACCTTAGTTGTTGTAAAGTCATTTAATCAACTCCAAGCTCCGTTTTAATTTCTTCTAAAACTCTTTTTCCATCGCCTATGCAAGCACTACACATAACACCTATCCTGTTAATTTTAACTAAATCCTCAAAAGTTCTTGCTCCTTTTAAAACTTCGTTTTTAATGTCCTCAACATAAATGTTGTAACACTCGCAAACTAATCTATTCTTCATATCCAAAATCCTCCAATAAACTCTTTGAATAGCTTCCGTCCTTTAAAGTTTCAACCTCTCTTAATTTTCTGTTAATAGCATTAGTTCTGGTTGTAACAAGGGCGTCTAAGTCGCTACTTGCTTGGTCTAAATGCTTTCTTGTTTTGTTAAGAGCGTCAGCAAACCTTGAAAACTCTGTTTTAACAGCAGCTAAGGTTGTCCAAACTTCCATACTTCTTTTTTGAATTGCAAGAGTTTTAAAACCCATTTGTAAACTGTTTAAAAGAGAGGCCATAGTGCTTGGCCCAGCAATGTTAATGTGGTATTTGTTTTGTAACTTTTCAATCATACCTTTTGCAACAACTTCAGAATATAAACTTTCAAAAGGTAAAAACATAATAGCAAAATTTGTAGTATAAGGCGGATATATGTATTTTTCGCTAATTTCCTTTGCCTCTAACTCAATAACATTTAATAACTCTTTTTCGGCCAAACTAATTTTGTCCTTATCCCCTGTGTCGTAGGCGTCTAAAAGGTTCTGGTATCTGTCTGCAGGGAATTTGCTGTCAATAGGTAAATATATTTTTGAATTGTCATCGCTTGGCAATTTAATTGCAAATTCAACCCTTTTGTTGCTTCCAGGAACAACTTCAACATTCTCGTCATATTGCTCTTTAGAAAGAATTTCAGAAAGAATGGCTCCAAGCTGTAACTCGCCAAGAATTCCCCTAGCCTTAACATTTGTTAAAACTCTTTTAAGGTCGCCAACACCAGTGGCAAGGTTTTGCATTTCTCCAAGGCCTTTGTAAACCTGTTCAAGCCTCTCGCTAACAAGAGCAAAAGACCTGTTCATTTTTTCTTCAATAGACTGTTGTAATTTTTCTTCCACAACTCCTCTCATTTGCTCAAGCTTTAAATTGTTGTCCTTTTGCATACTTGAAAGGCTATTTTCCACAGTCTTTCTAATGTTTTCAAGCTTCTGCTCGTTTTCAAGGGAAAAAGTTTTAAACCTGTCCTCTTGTAACCTAAGAGAGCTAGTAACACTTTCCCTTAAAACAGCTTGGCTTTTTAAAATACCCTTTTCTATATATCCTATCTTTTCCCCTAACATCTCGTTAAATAACCTTTGGTTGCTGTTTATGTTTTCGTTTAAAGCTCTGCTTAAATTTATGTTGCTTTTTTCAATAGCCTTTTCAACTTCTTTGTAATTGTCTTTGTTGTTTTTAATTTTAAAAATTAAAATAATAACAACCAAAATCAAAATTCCAAGTAAAACATTTGTTATCATAAGACCCTCCTTTAACTGTTTATAGGCTGTTGCTAAACAACAGCCCTTTTAATTATAATATTAATTTTTTTTATAACTTTTGTCAATTATATCTAAAATTAATTGGCAAGTAAACTCAATAACTTTTTCGCAATCAAAATTGTTTTTAATATAGCAACAATTATAACTTTTAAATTCTCTTTGAAATTTGTCTAAAAACTCTAACCTATAAAACTTAAAGTCCTCACACATTGTAGAAATAACCATAAGCCCTGCTAAAACAGCGCCACAACAATGCCCTATACCAAGGCCGTTGTAAAAGCACCTGCTGGAGTTAAAAAAATCTCTAGATAAATTTAATTTAAAATAATCGTCACAAGCAAGTAAAATACATCTACAACAGTCGTATCCACTTTCGTAAAATTCTAAAGCACTACTTTTCAACATAAAAACCCTCCTCCCACTATTATTCTACTTAGTAGGAGAAGGGTTTGTTACAAAATTAATTACTTAATAGGAACTGCATTTTGGTCTTTTAACACAACGTCGTGAGCTCCACCCTCAACAATACTAGTTGCTGAAACAAGAGTAATTTTAGCCTTTTCTTGAAGCTCAGGAATAGATAATGCACCACAGTTACACATAGTAGACCTAATTTTAGCAAGAGTAATAGCAAGGTTGTCGTGAAGATAACCAGCGTAAGGAACATATGAGTCAACACCTTCTTCAAAGGATAACTTGCTTGCGCCACCCATATCATATCTTTGCCAGTTTCTAGCTCTAGCAGAGCCTTCACCCCAGTATTCCTTCATATAGTTTCCATTAACAATAACCTTGTTAGTAGGGCTTTCTTCAAATCTTGAGAAGTATCTACCAAGCATACAAAAATCACAACCCATAGCAAGAGCAAGAGTAATGTGATAGTCGTAAACAATACCACCATCAGAACAAATAGGAATGTAAATGCCAGTTTCCTTAAAATATTCATCTCTAGCTTCAGCCACTTCAATAACAGCTGTTGCCTGGCCTCTACCAATGCCCTTAGTTTCTCTAGTAATACAGATAGAACCGCCGCCAATACCAATTTTAATAAAGTCAGCACCAGCTTCAGCAAGGAATCTAAAACCATCTCTGTCTACAACATTTCCAGCACCAATTTTAACCTTGTCGCCATAATGTTCTCTAACCCAGCTAATAGTGTTTTTCTGCCAAGCAGAGAAACCCTCAGATGAGTCAATACATAAAACGTCTGCGCCAGCTTCAACTAAAGCAGGAACTCTTTCAGCAAAATCTCTTGTGTTAATTCCAGCACCAACGATGTATCTCTTGTGGGAGTCTAAAAGCTCCATAGCATTTTCCTTGTGGCTTTCATAGTCTTTTCTAAAAACATAAGCCACTAATCTTTGTTGGCTGTCAACAATAGGGAGTGCGTTTAACTTTTTGTCCCAAATAATGTCGTTAGCCTCTTTTAAAGTTGTGCCTTCTTTAGCATAAATCATATTTTCAATAGGAGTCATAAACTCAGACACCTTAGTGCCTAAATCCATACGACTAACTCTATAATCTCTACTTGTTACAATACCTAAAAGTTTACCAGTAGCAGTGCCATCTTCAGTAACTGCCACAGTTGAATGACCAGTTTTTTCCTTTAAAGCAATAATGTCAGCTAAAGTTTCATCTGGTCTAATATTAGAATCACTTTTTACAAAGCCCGCTTTATAGCTTTTAACTTTTCTAACCATTTCAGCCTGTTGCTCAATAGTTTGAGAGCCATATATAAATGACACGCCACCTTCTTTAGCAAGGGCAATTGCCATATTGTCGTCAGAAACAGACTGCATAATAGCTGATACTAAAGGTATATTCATAGTAAGAGGACATTCTTCTTGCCCTTTTTTGTACTTAACTAAAGGCGTAACAAGGCTAGCCTTAGCAGGTATACATTCTTCAGATGAATAACCAGGTACTAATAAATATTCGCTAAAAGTGTGTGATGGTTCTTTGTAATAGTAAGCCATTTTTGTAATCTCCTTTGTAAAAAAAGTATTGTAATAAATGACAAAAACGATTGTAAAAAACACAATCGCCTTTGTATATAAAATTAAATAAATAATTTAAAAAATATAATAGCACAACAAAAATAATTTTTCAAGCCTTTTTAAAAAATATTCTTATTTCATAGAGTCAACAGAGCCTAAAACATTTTCAATTTTGTATTCAACTAATTGTTCAATCATATCTCTACCAACGCTTAAATAGCTTCTTGGGTCAAAATTGTCAGGTTTTTCAGCTAATGTTTTTCTAATACCAGCAGTCATAGCAAGTCTAATGTCAGTATCCATATTAATCTTGCAAACAGCCATACTAGAAGCCTTTCTAAGCATATCAATAGGAATACCGCTAGCACCCTTTATAGAGCCACCATATTTGTTGCACATTTCAATAACAGCAGGGTCAACACTAGAAGCGCCGTGTAAAACAATAGGGAAATTCTTAAAGCCGTTAGCCTCAAGTTTTTCAGTAATAGTAGCAAGTCTGTCAAAATCAAGCTTAGCCTCGCCTTTAAACTTGTAAGCACCGTGGCTAGTACCAATAGCAATAGCTAAAGAGTCCACGCCAGTTCTTTTAACAAAATCCACAGCTTGGTCAGGGTCAGTGTAAGTTGCGTGAGCAGCGTCAACCTTAACATCGTCCTCTACACCAGCAAGTTTGCCAAGCTCAGCCTCAACAACAACACCGTGAGCGTGAGCATACTCAACAACCTCTTTAGTCTTTGCAACATTCTCCTCGTAGTCGTAGTGAGAACCGTCAAACATAACAGAAGTAAAGCCATTTTCAACACAAAGCTTAATAGTTTCAAGGTCTGGGCCGTGGTCAAGATGTAAAGCAACATCTACACCATATTCCTCAGAAATAGACTCAACCATTTTAAGTAAACACTTAGGTCCTGCGTACTTTAAAGCAGATTTTGAGCATTGAAGAATAACTGCAGAATTTTTATTAGCAGCACCCTTTAAAACACCCTGAATAATTTCCATATTGTTAATGTTAAAAGCACCAATTGCATAGTTGCCTTTAAATGCCTTTTCAAACATTTCCTTTGTTGTAACTAAAGCCATAATAACGCCCTCCTTGTATGTATTTTAATTGATTTTATTATAACATACCAAAATAATATAAGCAACAAATTTTATTTTGCATATGCCAATTTTTTTAAACCTCTATGCTAAATTATATTCTATAAAAGAATAAAATTTCCTTTTTTTATTTAAAAAAAAGCGACTAAAAAGTCGCTTTTTTGTTACCATCTTTTAGTTTTGTTTTCAATTTCTTCTGTAAGGTCTTTCACAAATTCTTCAAGTTTGAAGCTGCCAAGGTCCTCGCCCTTGCATCTTACAGAAACAGTGTTTTCCTCAGCCTCTTTTTCGCCAACAACTAAAATATAAGGAACTCTTTCGTTTCTAGCTTCTCTAATTTTGTAACCAATTTTTTCAGCTCTGTGGTCAGTTTCAACTCTAACACCATTAGCCTTTAATTCCTTTTCTACCTTAACAGCATAGTCAGCATATTTGTCAGAAATAGGAAGAACCTTAACTTGAACAGGAGCTAACCAAGTTGGGAAATGCCCAGCAAAATGCTCAGTTAAAATGCCAATAAATCTTTCAACAGAACCAAACACAACTCTGTGAATCATAACTGGACGCTTTTTAGAACCGTCGCTGTCAGTGTATTCAAGCTCAAACCTTTCAGGTAACTGCATATCAAGCTGAATAGTACCACACTGCCAAGTTCTGCCTAAAGAGTCCTCAAGGTGGAAGTCAATCTTAGGTCCATAAAAAGCACCATCGCCCTCGTTTATAACATAATCTCTGCCAAGCTCGTCTAAAGCGCCTTTTAAGCCTTCAGTTGCTCTTTCCCAATCCTCGTCAGAGCCCATAGAGTCTTCTGGTCTAGTTGAAAGCTCAATGTGGTAATCAAAACCAAACAAAGTGTAAACTTCGTCAATTAATTTAACAACGCCCTTAATTTCGTCTTTAATCTGCTCAGGAGTCATAAAAATATGAGCATCGTCTTGAGAGAAACAACGAACTCTCATAAGGCCGTGTAAAGCACCACTTTTTTCGTGGCGGTGAACTAAACCAATTTCACCTGCTCTAATAGGTAAGTCACGGTATGAATGAGGCTCTTGCATATAAACAAGCATACCACCAGGGCAGTTCATAGGCTTAACAGCAAAGTCTACATCATCAATCTTAGTAGTATACATATTTTCTTTGTAGTGGTCCCAGTGGCCAGAACGTTCCCAAAGCTGTCTGTTAAGCATCATAGGAGTTTGAATTTCAACATAACCAGCTTCGTTGTGAATTTTTCTCCAGTATTCTAATAAAGTGTTTTTTAACACCATACCCTTAGGTAAGAAAAATGGAAAACCAGGGCCTTCGTCAAGAATACAGAAAAGGCCTAACTCTTTGCCAAGTTTTCTGTGGTCTCTTTTTTTAGCTTCTTCAAGCATATTAATATATGCCTCAAGGTCACTAGCTTTAGTAAATGCTGTTGCATAAAGTCTAGAAAGCATTTTGTTTTTCTCGCTACCTCTCCAGTAAGCACCAGCAACACTCATAATCTTAATAGCCTTGCAATATTTTGTGCTCATAAGGTGAGGGCCAGCACAAAGGTCTACAAACTCACCCATTTGATAGAAAGAAATAACTTCGTCCTCAGGCAAATCGTTAATAAGCTCAACCTTGTAAGGCTCGTTTTTTTCTTCCATAAGCTTAATAGCCTCATCTCTAGGAAGAACAAACCTTTCAATAGAAAGATTTTCCTTAACAATTTTTTTCATTTCCTTCTCAATTTTCTCAAAATCTTCAGGGTTAAAAACTACATCGTCAAAATCATAATAAAAACCATCTTCAGTTGATGGACCAATAGCTAACTTAGCCTCAGGATATAATCTCTTAACAGCTTGAGCTAAAATATGAGAAGCAGTGTGTCTAAAAGCTCTTTTACCCTCTGGAGAGTCAAAAGTACAAATTTCAAGCTCACAATCGCTCTTTATCTCATCTCTTAAATCTGCAACATCACCGTTTATAATGCCACAACAAGCGTTTCTAGCTAAACCTTCGCTTAAGTCTTTAGCAACATCAATTACAGAAATACCAGCTTCATAAGACTTAACGCTTCCGTCTTTTAAAGTAACATTAATCATAATTTTTTCTCCTTTTCTAAAATTTTTAACAAATAAAAAAACGGTAACAAATCCCAAAGGGACGAGTTACCGTGGTTCCACCCTAATTATAGCAAAAAAGCTATCACTTTAAACTAAATAACGGCAGTCAACCGGGCTTTATTAGAGCCACTCCAGGGTAGTTTTCACATCTTGCAATCATAGAGTATTCACAGCCAAGATACTCCTCTCTTAAATGACACACAAGGGCTACTGTCCCTATCAACATTTTAATCAATATCATAATAACACCAACTTAAAAATAAGTCAAGAGTTAAAATAAGCCAAATACAATATTTTTTACAAACTTATGTATTAATATTTTTCAATGTCAACTTTTTCAGCCTTGCAAGTGTACTTTAAAACAGTTTCACATATTTTGTCAAAATGAGCATAGTTGTCGCTAACATAAAACTTTCTGTTGCCCTCTTTTAAACTTAAATTAATGATGTCGTTTTTTTCTAAACATTCTTTTAACTTGTAAGCAGTAGCTTTTGCTGGGTCAACAATTTTAACCTTTTCCCCAACAAATTGGCCAATAACCGCTTTTAAAATAGGGTAATGAGTGCAACCTAAAATTAAAGTGTCAATATCTTTTTCAACTAAACCCTTTAAATATTCTTTAACCGTTAGCTTAGCAACTTCGTTGTCAATCCAGCCTTCTTCTGCTAAAGGAACAAATAAAGAACAAGCTCTTTTAAAAACTGAAATATCTTCTTTTGACTTTTTTAACTTTCTTTCATAAGCACCTGAACTAACAGTTCCGTTAGTTCCAATAAGCCCAACTCTGTTGTTTTTGGTTGCCTTTAAACAGCTTTCAACTCCAGGTGTAACAACTTCAATAATAGGCAAATTTTCAAACTTCTTAGCTAAATCATCATAACAGTTTGAACTAACAGTGTTGCAAGCAATAACAACAGCCTTAACATCTTTTGTAAGTAAAAACCTAATAATTTGCTCAGAAAACTTTGTAACAGTCTCCTTGCTTTTAGAGCCGTAAGGAACTCTTGCAGTGTCGCCAAAATAAACAAGGTTTTCATTTGGCAAAACTTTCATAATTTGCTTAACAACAGTTAGCCCGCCAACACCAGAATCAAAAACACCAATAGGTCTGTTATCCATAATTTAGTCCTCATTTCTGCTAAAACCTAAGTCTATAATTTTGTCAACTAATTCTTCTGTGCTAATGCCAATTTCGTTAAATAACATAGTATACATACTTATAGGCGTAAATCCAGGTAGTGTGTTAATTTCGTTAAATACAATTCTCCCGCTTTCTTCCATAAAAAAGTCAACTCTTGAAAGCCCTCTACCATCTAAAGCCTTAAAAATCTTAACAGCCTTTTCTCTAATTTCATCAGCCTTATTTTCAGGAATTGGAGCAGGAATAACTGTCTTAGACTCTTTGTTGTTATACTTTGCGTCAAAGTCATAAAATTCAGCAGCAGGCAACACTTGGCCAATTGCAGATGCTTTAACTTCAGAGTTTCCAAGCACAGCACACTCAAGCTCCACACCATTTATATTTTCTTCAACTAAAATAGTTCTGTCCTCTTTAGCCGCAACCCAAAGAGCGTCAACAAGCTCATCTCTGTTATGAGCCTTGCTAACACCAACACTAGAGCCAGCACACGCAGGCTTAATAAATAAAGGATATTCGCCAATTTGCTCAATTTTTTCAATACAGCTTTCAATGTTGTTTTCAACTTCATTTCTGTAAACCACAACAAACTTTGCTTGGTCAACACCAATTCTGTCTACAACAATTTTTGTATAAGCCTTGTTCATACTAACAGCAGAAGATAAAACACCGCACCCAACATAAGGAATTTTAGCAAGCTCTAAAAGCCCTTGGATAGTTCCGTCCTCGCCGTTAAGCCCGTGTAAAACAGGGAACACAAGGTCAATAGGAATAAGCTTTAATTTGTCCCCAACAATTCTAAAAATTCCCTTGTGAGTAGCGTCTGGGCTTATAATAGCAGAAGTTGCGTATTTCTGCCAGTTGTCGTTTTTAATGTTTTCAACTGGCCCGTCATATAAAAGCCAATGCCCTTCTTTTGTTATATAAATTGGAATAACTGTGTACTTGTCTTGATTTATTTTAGAAATAACATTTGCAGCACTAACCTTTGAAACCTCGTGTTCAGAAGATTGGCCACCAAATAAAACTGCAATAACCTTTTTAGCCATTTAACTAACTCCTTTCAAACTCAATTAATTTATATTTTATACCGAAAAAACATTTTACACAAGTGTTATTTTTCTAAAGCCCCATATTTAAGCTCAAGCTCCATACCAATCTCGTCTAAAACAACAAGCCACTCTCTGCTAGAAGCGTCGCTAGGCATTCTCCAGTCGCCTCTAGGGCTAAGGCTTACAGAACCAACTTTAGGCCCGTCAGGTATGCAATTTCTCTTAAATTGCTGTGAGAAAAATCTCCAATAAAAAGTTCTAAGCCACTTGTAAATAACTTTTTCATCATACTTGTTTTCAAAAGCAATTTTAGCTAAATAAAAAATCTTGTCTGGCTCAAAACTTAACCTCATCATATTGTATAAAAAGAAATCGTGTAGTTCGTAAGGCCCAACAACATCTTCTGTAATTTGTGCTATTTCCCCTTTTTCATCTGGCGGTAAAAGCTCTGGAGAAACAGGAGTGTCTAATATATCCATTAAAATATCCCTTAAAACTTCGTCTTTAGTTGTTTCAGCATAATACTCAATAAGATACTTAATTAAAGTCTTTGGAACAGAACAGTTCACGCCATACATACTCATATGGTCGCCATTGTAAGTTGCCCAGCCAAGGGCAAGCTCGCTTAAATCACCAGTTCCAATAACAAAACCGTTATATTTAGAAGCAAGGTTCATAAGCACCATAGTCCTTTGCCTAGCTTGAGAATTTTCATAAGTCAAATCGTGCTTTTCGCTACTATGCCCAATGTCCTCAAAATGCTGTAAAACAGCCTTTTTAATGTCAACTTCAATTAACGTTGCACCAATTCTTTTAACAAGGTTAATAGCGTTGTTGTAAGTTCTGTCAGTAGTTCCAAAACTTGGCATAGTAACAGCTATAATCCCCTTTTTGTCAAGTCCAAGAAGCTCGTAAGCTCTGTCAGCAACAATTAAAGCTTGAGTAGAATCAAGACCACCACTAATTCCAATTATAACATTTTTGTTTCCAATATGCTCAATTCTCTTTTTCAAACCGTGAGCTTGAATGTTAATAATTTCGTTGCATCTTTCATCTCTTTTTCTCTGGTTTTTAGGCACAAATGGGTGTGGGTCAATAAACCTGTCAATCTTGTAATCAAAACCTTTAAATTCAATTTCAATAACTTCATATCCATCGTCATTTGCCCTAAAACTTGTGTTTTTACACCTTTCGTTATATAACCTAGAAACATCTATGTCTGAATATATTATTCCGTTTTCAAACAACTTAGACTCATTTAAAACATTTCCGTTTTCGCAAATTAAATTATGCCCAGAAAATACAACATCAGTTGTAGACTCTCCATCGCCTTGACAAGCATATATATATCCACCAATTATTCTTGCAGATTGGCTCTTTACAAGCTCTTTTCTGTAAATAGACTTTCCTGTAATTTCGTTTCCAGCAGATAAATTAGCAATAATTGTAGCTCCAGCTAATGAATGGCTTAAAGATGGAGGCATAACACTCCACAAATCTTCGCAAATTTCAAACCCAACTCTTAACTCTTTAATCTCCTTTGACTGAACTAAAACCTTAGTTCCAAAAACTACATTGTCCCCTAAAAACTCAATTTTCTTGTTTTCTGTAAGAGCCTCGTTAAACCATCTCATTTCATAAAACTCGTTGTAGTTAGGTAAAAATGTTTTAGGAATAATTGCAAGAATTTTGCCATTGTATATAATAAAGCCACAGTTGTATAACTTTCCTAAATAATCAAAAGGAGCTCCTACAACAACTAAAATTTCTTTTCCCTTTGAAAAATCTCTAATTTGCTCAATGCAATCATAAGATGAATCTATAAGCCTTTTTTGCAAAAATAAATCCCCACAAGTGTATCCTGTAATGCTAAGCTCAGGAAAAACAATAATTCCAGCCTTTTTTTCATAAGCTAAATTTATATCGTTTATAATGTTTTCGCAGTTAAATTTACAATCAGCTACCCTAACCTTAGGCGTTGAGGCTGCTACCTTTATAAAACCAAACTTCATAACATATCCTCCACAAAATATATTTACTTTAATATTAACTTATTTTACATAAAAAAGCCACTAAATTTATATATTTAATATAAAATATAAATTTTATATATTTTGTATATAAATTTAACTCTTTTCTAACCTTTTTAAGTATTATATCACAAATTTAATTTTTATAAAACTAATTCTTTAATTCTATTTTAATTAAAATATTAATTTTTAAATAATTTTTCTTGTAATTTAATACTAAAATATGTTATTATATCTATATAAACATTTTGTGAACGGAGGTATTAATGCTATGCGAAAAAAAGAAATGATGGCAATGCTTTTAGCAGGTGGGCAAGGAAGTAGACTTGGTATTCTTACAATGGATAAAGCTAAGCCTGCTGTTGCTTTTGGTGGCAAATATCGTATAATAGATTTCCCAATGAGTAACTGTGTAAATTCTGGTGTTGAAACAGTAGGTATTTTAACACAATATCAACCTCTAACCCTAAACCAACACATAGGCATAGGCGTACCTTGGGACTTAGACACAAGAAATGGTGGCGTAGCAACCCTTGCTCCACATATGCGTGAGGGAGAAGTTGGAGAATGGTATTCTGGAACAGCAAATGCTATATACCAAAACATAGACTATATAGATGCAAACAACCCAGAATATGTCCTCATCTTATCAGGCGACCACATCTATAAAATGGACTATTCCGCTATGCTAAAATACCATAAAGAACATAACTGTGATGTAACAATAGCAGTTTTAGAAGTAAGTATGGAAGAAGCTAGTAGGTTTGGAATTATGAACGCCGATGAAAACGATAAAATCTACGAATTTGAAGAAAAGCCAGAACACCCAAAAAGTAATTTAGCAAGTATGGGAATTTATATTTTCACTTGGGATAAATTAAGAGCAGCCCTTATAGAAGATAATAAAATCCATAGCGATAGCGACTTTGGCAAACATATAATACCGTCAATGTTAGAAAAATCAATGACTTTATACGCTTATAGATTTAAAGACTATTGGAAAGATGTTGGAACAATAGAATCCTATTGGGCAGCAAATATGGAGCTTATAAAAACTCTCCCAGAGTTTAACCTCTATGAATATTTCTGGAAAATATACACAAAAAGCGACCTTCAGCCACCTATGTACTCTGGCATAAACTCAGATATAAAAACAAGCATAGTTTCTGAAGGTTGCCAAGTAGAAGGAACAGTCCACCACTCTGTCCTTAGTAAAAATGTAACAATAGAAGAAGGGGCAATTGTTAAAGACTCCATAATTATGGAAAATTGCCACATAGGCAAAAACACAATAATAGAAAGATGTATAATAGACCAAAACACAGTTATTGGTTCAAATGTTAAAATGGGAATTGGTGAAAATGTTCCAAACGAAGAAAAACCACACATTTATAACACAGGAATAACTGTAATAGGAAATAACACCATAGTTCCAGATAACCTAGAAATAGGCAAAAACTGCGTAATATACGGAAACACAAAACCAGAAAACTACGAAAATAATAAGCTTGAAAGTGGTAAGTCTGTTATAATAATGGAAGGGGCGATTTAATTATGAAAGCAATAGGTATTATTCTTGCTGGTGGAAACAGCGAACGATTAAAATCTCTTTGTAAAGCAAGAGCAATAGCAGCTATGCCAGTTGCAGCTGGTTATAGAGCCATAGACTTTGCTCTTAGTAATATGTCAAACTCCTCCATTAAAAAAGTGGCTGTTATAACACAGTATAACTCTAGAAGCTTGCAAGACCACCTTTCTTCCGCAAAATGGTGGGACTTAGATAGAAAAGAAGGCGGCCTCTACATCTTCACGCCTTTCCTTTCTAGCGACAACAATTTTTGGTTTAGAGGAATTGCAGATTCAATCTACCAAAACATATCTTTCCTTAAACGAAGCCACGAGCCTTATGTTGTCATAGCATCTGGCGAAGCAATCTATAAAATGGACTATCAAAAAGTTTTGGAATATCACGTAGAAAAAAATGCTGATATCACAATTGTAACCAAAAACGTCCTTGACACAACAAAAGACCCACACGACTTTGGTGTAATAACAATGGACGAAAATATGCGAATGGTGTCTTTTGAAGAAAAGCCTATAGAATCCACAAGCAACGACATTTCTCTAGGAATTTATGTCATTTCAAGGCCACTTTTAATAAAACTTCTTGAAAATGCCATTCCAAAAGGCTACTATGACTTTGTTAAAGATATTATTTTAAGAAATAAACAACACTTAAATATCTTTGCTTATAAATTTGACGGCTATTGGAACACTTTAAACAGTGTTGAAGCCTATATGGAAACAAATATGGACTTTTTAAAGCCAGAGGTTTTGTCCATCTTAAAAACAGAACCCTACATAACAACTAAACCAAGTGATGACCCGTCAGCTAAATTTAACTCCACAGCAAATGTTAAAAACACAATTGTTGGCACAGGAACAATAATCGATGGTAACGTGTCAAACTCCGTCCTTTTTAGAAAAGTAACAATTTCTGAAGGTGCTACTGTAAATAACTCCATAATTATGAAAAGCTCTTACATAGGCAAAAATTGCGTAATAGAAAATGCAATAATAGATAAAGAAGCAGTAATAAGCGATGGAAAACAAGTAATTGGAACGCCAGAAGAACCTGTTGTAATTTCAAAAGGCTTTGTAGTTTAAAAATTAAAACCGACCAGAAGTTAGGCAAACCCTAACCTTTGAGGTCGGTTTTTTTATGTCAAATCTAAAAAAGTGCCTCTTTAAAGAGGCACTTAAAAACTCTATTATCTGCTAATTTCAGCCTTTGAATATGGAATAACCATACCACCTGATGGTAAATTGTAAGTGTTTGCAAACAACCAGTCGTTTTCTGGGTTGTCAACATTGTAGTAAATGTTAAATCCGTTGTCCTCAATACCCTTGAAAACTAAATCTTCGCCGTTTTCAAAAGCGTCTAAGTAACAATCGCTGTTTAAATCTAAAGTTGAGCCTTGCTCCATCTTTAAATTAATATAACTATTTGAATCATATCCAATTTGTCCACCTAAATAACAACCTTCTTTAAGGCTAATGTTTAAAATCGTCTTGTTGTCTAAGTCAAACCTAGTGTTTTGAATGTTAGCATTGTCAGAAAGGTTTAAATAAATGTCGTTGCCCTTAACTTGAGTTTCTTTAAACTTTTCAGGCGAATAAATTAAAGCAGACGTGTTAAACACATTGTCGCCTTTTATGTTAACTGTTAAATCGCTTTCTCTAACATAAATAGCTCCGCCAGTTGGGTTGTTAAACATAGTGTTTTCAAGAGTTATTTCAATAGGCTTTTTGTTTTTAGAAACAACATCAATACAACCCATATAAGTGCTTTGTCCAACGCCAGTTTTAGCACTAATTGTTGCGTTTTCAAATTTGTTTGTGCTGTTGTCAGAAACGCTAATAGCAGAATATCCTTCTTGAGCTTCAATTTCAGAATTTAAAACTTCAAGATGTCCGCCATCGTTCACTAAAACATAGTTTGTCTTGTTTCCGTCAACTTCTACCTTAGTTGTGTCCACAACAACTTTAGCATCTTCTAAAACACTAATAGCGTTTCCATTTGTTGCTGAAACGCTACCACCAGTAACTTTAACACTAGTGTCTTTTCCAGCACTAATTCCGTTTCCACCTAAACTACTTAAATTAGAATTTTTAATTTCAGCAGTGCTACCATTTTCAAGAGTTAAAGCATTTTCGCTAGTAGCTTTAATGCTTGTATCTTCAACATAAGTGCTTCCGCCATTAACTAAAGAAACACCGTCAGATAAACTTTCGTTTAAATAATCCTTAGTTTCTTCGTTTTTAGCGTTTTCTTTTTCCTGCTCTTCCTTCTGAGCGTTTTGCTCCTGCTCAATTATAGCATCTTGCTCTTCTTTTTCAGCCATTTCCTGCTTAGTTGCCTTAACATACTTGTCAAGCTTTGAAATCATAACAGCCATTTCAGCTCTGTTCATAGTGTCGTCAGGGTTTAAATTGCCGTTGTTGTCGCCATTAATAAGTCCAGCTTTATATAAAGTTCCAGCAGCCATTTGAGCTTCAATTCCAGAAATATTAGCACTGTCTTTAAACATAGAAATAGTAGTGCTAATGTTGCCATTAATAAGGTTTTGGCTCTCTAAAGCTCTGTAAGTCATAATCATTGCGTCAATTCTCTTAATAGGGCTTTCTGGGTAGAAAAGACCAATGTCTTTAGCAACACCAGCTGCATAACAGTTTGCAATAGCTTGAGCATAGTAGTCGCTTTCTTTAACGTCTTTTAAAGCGTAAGTTATAAGCTTTGCGTCAGTAAACTGAAATTCTCTGTTTAATAAAATTGCAAAGTCGCCTCTTTCAATTTTGTTTTCAGGTGCATACTTGTTGTTTCCAACGCCTTGAGCAATTCCGTTTTTAGCAATGTAATCTACATACTCAGCAGCCCAACCATAATGATTTTCGTTAACATCAGTAAAATATATAGAATTGTTTACATTAGCAAAAGAAGTTAAAGGCATAGATAAAGCCATAGTAATTGCAGCTAAACTAATAATAAACCTTTTCATATTCATACCTCCATACATACATTTGATATTTACTATTTTCTCATAAATTGCCTAATTTTTCAATAGGTTTATGTTACAATATGATTAAATTTTGACTACTACTTTATTTCAATTCTATCCCTTAAAGACAAAATATTTTCCTCAATTTTCCTAATAGTTTCTCTAAAAAATTCATCTCCCATTCCACTAGGGTCATCAAGCCCCCAATTTTCCATATACTCTGCCTTAAAATTTGGACACTTAACATTGCACCCCATAAAAATAGCAACATCAACCTTTGGAATATCTTTAAGTAGCTTGCTGTGTTGGCTTTTTTCCATATCAACGCCATAAATTTCTTTAATCAATCTAACTGCATCTTGGTTAATTCTGTCTTTAACCTCAGTTCCAGCTGAATAACAATTCATTTTCTCCCTTCCAAATAATTTCCCTAACGCTTCAGCCATTTGGCTTCTGCAAGAGTTATGCACACAAATAAAAGCAACATTTGGCTTTTTTTCAAAAATCATTTTTTCCATATAAATCTCCTTTTAATATATTAAAAAATCTAGCCTTGAAAACAAAGCTAGATTTTTTTAATTATTCTGTAAACTCGCCAAATTTTCTAAATCTTTCGTATCTTTCAGCAAGTAATGTGTCTAAATCTTTTTCTTTTAAAATGTTAATTTCGTTAATTAATTTGCCTCTTAAAAGGTTAGCTGTAAAACCAAAATCGTTTTGACAGCCACCATCAGCTTCTTTAATAACTTTTTCAACAATGTTAAGCTCTAAAAGGTCCTCAGCTGTAATCTTCATAACATCAGCAGCTTCTTTAGCTCTCTTAGGGTCTTTCCATAAAATGCTCGCAAACCCCTCTGGAGATAGAACAGCATAAACAGAGTTTTCAAGCATCCAAACTCTGTCAGTAACAGCAAGTGCTAAAGCGCCGCCACTACCACCTTCGCCAATAACAATAGAAATAGTTGGAACTTTTAAATTAGCCATTTCCATAAGATTTTTAGCAATAGCCTCGCCTTGGCCTCTTTCTTCTGCACCAACACCACAGTAAGCACCACTAGTGTTAATAAAGTTAATAATAGGTCTGCCAAACTTTTCAGCCTGCTTCATAAGTCTTAAAGCCTTTCTGTAACCCTCTGGGTGAGGCTGACCAAAGTTTCTAGCAATGTTTTCTTCCATAGTCTTGCCTTTTTGAACACCAATTACAGTAACAGGAGTGTCCTCAAGCATAGCAATACCACCCACAATAGCAGCGTCATCTCTAAAATTTCTATCGCCGTGTAACTCAATAAAATCCTCAAAAATATGGTTTATATAATCAAGAGCAGTAGGTCTAGTAACTTTTCTTGCAATTTTAACTTTATCATAAGCTGGCATTAATTTTCACCTACTTTCTTAACATTGTGAAGTTTTAAAATGTCGCTTAAAACATAAGAAAGGTTTTCTCTTTCAATAATAGCGTCAACAAAACCGTGTTCAAGTAAAAACTCAGCTGTCTGGAACTCGTCAGGAAGTTTTTGCTTAATAGTGCCTTCAATAACACGGCGTCCAGCAAAACCAATAAGAGTTTTAGGCTCTGCAAGAATAATGTCGCCAAGCATTGCATAACTAGCAGTAACGCCACCAGTTGTTGGGTCAGTAAGCACAGTTACATAAAGCAAACCTGCGTCAGAATGTTTAGCACAAGCAGCACTTACCTTAGCCATCTGCATAAGAGAAACAATGCCCTCTTGCATTCTAGCGCCACCAGAACAAGTAAACACAATAATAGGCATTTTGTTTCTTGTTGCATACTCAAAAGCTCTTGTAATCTTTTCGCCAACAACAGAACCTAAAGAACCCATCATAAACCCACTGTCCATAACAGCAATAACACAAGGTCTTCCACCAATAGTACACTTGCCAGTTTTAACAGCGTCTTTAAGGCTAGTTTTTTCCTGCAAAGACTTAACCTTTTCGCTATAATCAGGGAAGTTTAAAGGATTTTTTGATTCCATATTAACATCAAATTCCTCAAAACTATCCTTGTCAACAACAGTTCTAATTCTTTCTTTAGCATTCATTCTAAAAAGCTTTGCACACTTAGGACAAATTTTATAATGTCCTAACGCTTTTTTCTCAATAATGTTTTCACAACTTGGACATTTAATATGACCTTCAGGAATTTCTTCCTTTTTGTCTTTGTCCTTAGCTTTTTCTTCTTTTTCCTTGCTAGGCACAGTTTCTTTTATAGCGTCAACTTTGCCTTTAAGGTTTTCAACGCTAATTTTGTCTATACCAGCTTTAAAACTTTTAAAAAATTTCATATTAATAACCTCTTAGCCAATCATAAATGTAAGCTCACCTTCAGCAACTTTCTTGTCGCCTACATAAGCTATACCTTTGCCAATACCTGCATTACGCTTAATTTTAATCATTTCAACTTCAAGACGCAATGTATCTCCAGGAGTTACCATACCTCTAAATTTTGCCTTGTCAATTCCGCCAAAAAATGCAATTTTTCCCTTAAATTCTTCCATAGATAACATAGCAACTGCACCAGTTTGAGCAAGAGCCTCAATAATTAAAACTCCTGGCATAACAGGTTCTTGCGGAAAATGTCCTTGGAAAAATGGCTCGTTCATAGTAACGTTTTTAAGAGCAACACACTTTTTGCCAACTTCCATTTCTAAAACTCTGTCAATAAGTAAAAAAGGGTATCTATGAGGTAAAATCTTTTGAATTTCTTTAATATCTAACATTTTATGCCTCCCACTT
Organism: uncultured Clostridia bacterium; assembly: GCA_944384235.1. Taxonomy (GTDB): domain Bacteria; phylum Bacillota; class Clostridia; order Lachnospirales; family CAG-274; genus Gallispira. The sequence goes on along the minus strand of CALWSP010000002.1, from coordinate 70,249 downwards.
CTTTAAACAAAGAACACCATTGTGTCCGCCAAAACCTAAAGTATTGCTTAAAGCGTACTTAATATCTCTTTCAACAGCCTCGTTCACTGTGTAGTTTAAGTCACATTCCTCGTCAGCAACCTTGTATCCAACAGTTGGAGGAATAACACCGTTTTTAAGAGCTAAAATAGTAGCAATAGCCTCAACAGCACCAGTTGCACCTAAAAGGTGTCCAGTCATAGACTTAGTTGAACTAATGTTAATTTCCTTAGCATATTCACCAAAAGTAGCTTTAATAGCCTTAGTTTCAGAGGCGTCATTAGCTGGAGTAGAAGTGCCGTGAGCGTTAATGTATCCAATCTCGTTTCTTTCAATGCCAGCTTCTTCAATAGCTAAGCCCATAGCCCTTGCAGCACCCTCAGGGTTTGGAGCAGTAATGTGGTAAGCGTCACAAGTTGAACCATAGCCAACAACTTCTGCTAAAATTTCAGCCCCTCTAGCCTGAGCAGATTCTAAACTTTCCATAAATAAAATGCCAGCACCCTCGCCCATAACAAAACCGCCTCTTTCCTTGTCAAAAGGAATAGAAGCCCTCTTAGGGTCGTCGCTTGTAGAAAGAGCTTTTAACGCAGCAAAACCACCAATACCAAGCTCACAAATAGAAGCCTCAGAACCACCAGCAATAATGTAGTCGCTGTAACCGTGCTTAATGCTTCTGTATGCCTCACCAATAGAATGAGTTGAAGATGCACAAGCAGTAACAACATCAAGGCAAGTACCCTTTGCACCAAATCTAATAGCAACATTGCCAGCAGCCATATTAGATATAGCCATAGGAATAAATAAAGGAGCAATTCTAGACATACCCTTAGTAGCTAACTTGCCAGCCTGCTCCTCAATAGTGCAAAGGCCACCAATGCCAGAGCCAACCATAACGCCAAGTCTAGTTTTGTCAATGCTCTCTAAATCAATGCCAGACATTTTAACTGCCTCGTCAGCAGCAGCCATAGCATAAATGCTAAATATATCGTTTCTTTTAACTTCTTTTTTGTCAACAACAGTAGTTGGGTCAAAGTTTTTAACTTCGCCAGCACACTTAACCTTGCTTTCAGTTGTGTCAAATCTAGTAATAAAATCTATACCACTTTTACCATTTTTAAGGCTGTCCCAAAACTCAACAGTATTGTTACCAACAGGCGTTAAAGCACCAATACCAGTAATAACAACTCGTCTTTCCATTATAAATCCTCCTTAATTATCTTCCTATTACCATACCACCATCAACTGTGATAACCTGGCCAGTAATATACTTGCTCTTAGCTAAGAAAAGAGCTGCTTCAGCAATTTCCTCAGGCTGTCCAAATCTCTTTAATGGAATACTAGCTAAAATTTGTTCCTTAGTTTTTTCTGGAAGAACATCAGTCATATCTGTTGCAATCATACCTGGAGCAATAGCGTTACAAGTAATGTTTCTGCTAGCAAGCTCTTTTGCAACGCTGTAAGTTAAGCCAAGAACACCAGCCTTGCTTGCAGCATAATTTACTTGCCCAATGTTTCCAGCAAGGCCAATAACACTAGACATATTTATGATAGAACCACTTCTTTGCTTCATCATAATTTTGTTCACAGCCTTAACCATATTAAAACAACCTTTAAGGTTAATATCAATAACAGTTTCAAAATCCTCTGTACTCATTCTCATAAGTAAAGTGTCTTTTGTAATACCAGCATTGTTTATAAGAACATCAACTCCGCCAAATTCGTTAATAGCCTCGTCTACAAGCCTTTGAGCCTCGTCAGCTTTGCTAACATCAGCCTGAACTGTAAGACACTTAACACCCATATCTTCAATTTCGCTTTTAACTTCATCAGGAGATGAACTTCTGTAATTTAAAACAATATTAGCACCTTCACTAGCAAATTTAAGAGCAATAGCCTTGCCAATACCCTTAGCACCACCAGTTACAATAACAGTTTTATTTTTCATTTAAACCTAAGCCTCCTAAAGTTTTCTCAAGAGATTTCATATCTTCAACATTGTAAATAGAAACGTCTTTTCCAGCATCTTTAGCAATTTTCTTCACAAAGCTAGAAAGAGTTTTTCCAGGCCCCATTTCAACAAATGTGTCAACGCCCATTTCAAGCATTTTCTTAACAGACTGCTCCCACTTAACTGGGCTCATAACCTGCTTTGTTAAAATCTCTTTAACATCTTCAACCTTTTCAACAACCTCAGCAGTAAGGTTAGTAACAACAGGTGTTTTCATTTCACCTAAACTAATTTTTTCAAGCTCAACGCTTAATTTTTCAGCAGCACTTTCTAATAAAGATGTGTGGAAAGGCCCGCTAACGTTTAACATAACAGCTCTTTTAGCACCTTTTTCAATAACAATTTCAGACGCCTTTTCAACTGCCTCCTTGTCGCCAGCAATAACAATCTGTCCAGGAGCGTTGTAGTTTGCAATCATACATCTTCCAATTTCAGAAACTTCGTCGCAAGCTTCTTGAATTTTGTCAGCATCAAGGTTTAAAACTGCACACATAGCGCCTTTCCCCTTTTCAACTGCTTCAGTCATAAACTTGCCTCTTTTTCTAACAAGAACAACACTGTCCTCAAAGTTCATAGTTCCGCTAGCTGTGTGAGCAGAATACTCTCCAAGGCTAAGGCCAGCAACATAGTCAGCCTTTAAACCTTTTTCGCTCATTAACTTGTAAACAGCGTAACTCATAGTTAAAAGAGCAGGCTGAGTAAACTCTGTTTCGTTAAGTCTTTCGTCCTCTCCAAAACACATTTCACTCACCTTAAAGTCTAAAACACTGTCAGCTTTGTCAAATATTTCTTTCACACACTCAAAATTCTCATAAAGGTCCTTGCCCATACCTGCATACTGAGCACCCTGACCACTAAAAATAAAAGCAGTTTTCATATATCCTCCTAAATAGCTCTTATTTAACTAAGTTGTTAAATTCAGCCATAATTTCTTCAATCATTTCTGAACAAGTCTGCTCTTTGTTAACCATACCTGCAATCTGTCCACTCATAACAGAACCGTTGTCAACATCTCCAGCCTTAACAGACTTTTGTAAAGCGCCAGTACCAAGAGCGTCAAATCTAGCTAAATCTGGCTCGTCCTTGCCCATTTCCTCTTTTTCAGCCTTTAAAAATGCGTTAGCTAACTTGTTTTTAATAACACGAACAGGGTGGCCTGTAATGTTTCCAGTAATAACAGTTGCAATGTCGTTAGCTTTTAAAATCTTGTTTTTGTAATTTTCGTGAATAGTACACTCAGTTGCAACAAGGAAACGAGTACCAATTTGAACACCCTCTGCACCAAGCATAAACCCAGCTGCCATACCTCTACCATCAGCAATACCGCCAGCAGCAAGAACAGGAATGTTAACAGCGTCAACAACCTGAGGAACAAGAGCCATAGTAGTTAATTTTCCAATGTGTCCACCAGATTCCATACCTTCAGCAATAACAGCACTTGCGCCAATTTTTTCCATTTTCTTAGCCTGTGCAACACTAGGCACAACAGGAATTAAACAAATTCCATTAGTCTTAAACTTTTCCATAAACTTAGATGGGTTTCCAGCACCAGTAGTAACAACCTTAACCCCTTCTTCGCAAACAAGGTCAACAATTTCCTCAACAAAAGGAGATAAAAGCATAATATTAACGCCAAAAGGCTTGTCAGTAAGCTCTTTACATCTTCTAATTTCTTCTCTAACAACATCAGCTGGAGCGTTACCTGCTGCAATAATACCTAAGCCACCTGCGTTAGAAACAGCAGATGCAAGCTCAGCGTCAGCAATCCAAGCCATAGCACCCTGAAAAATAGGATATTTAATACCTAACATATCACAAATTCTAGTTTTCATTTTTTTCACCTTTTAAAAACCTTTCCGCATTTATATAGTAAATTAGTTTTTTACCATTGAATTAGCATACTACCCCAAGTAAGTCCTCCACCAAATCCAACAATTATAATTTTGTCGCCTTTTTCAAGCAACCCTTTTTTATCCATTTCAGCAAGAGCAAGAGGAATACTTGCAGCAGAAGTGTTGCCATATTCCGAAAGATTCAAATAAAACTTTTCAACAGGCATTTTAAGCTTTCTAGCCACTACATCAATAATTCTTGAATTAGCCTGATGGGGAATAACATATTTAATTTCATCAGCACTAACACCACATTTATCCATAAGCCCTTTAACATTTTCAGGAACTACCTTAGTTGAAAAATTAAAAATAGCTCTGCCGTCCATCTGAAGATAATTGCTGTTTTCGCCGTCTTTTTCAACAAAAATATTTTCAACTTTTCTTTCACTAGCAGTTAATTTTAAAGCATCTTCGCCTTTAGCACCTAAGCTTTCAGCTAAAATGCCACCATTTTCACAAGGAGCTAATAAAGCACCTGCCGCACCATCTCCAAATAAAACGCAAGTAGTTCTGTCCTTCCAGTCCATAATTTTTGAAAGAACTTCAGCCCCAATAACAATAGCTTTTTTGCATTGTCCACTTTTAATAAACTTGTCAGCCACACTAAGGGAATAAACAAAACCACTGCAAGCGGCACTAACATCAAAAGCAAAAGCATTTAAAGCTCCAATAGCCCCTTGAACTAAACAAGCAGTGCTAGGTGTAGCATAATCAGGGCTGATAGTACCAACCACAATAAGGTCAATTTCTTCAGGCTTAGTTCCAGTTTTTTCAATCAGCCTTTTAGCCACCTCTACACAAATATCTGATGTATTTTCTCCCATAGATAAATGACGCTTTTTAATACCAGTTCTAGAATATATCCACTCGTCGTTAGTGTCCACAAAACGACTTAATTCATCGTTTGTAACCACCCTTTGTGGTGCATAGCAATCAATTGCTACAATACCTGTATTTGTCATAATTATCTCCTTATACTTAAATTTTAAAGCCTACCTTTTTTTAAGGAACTTGTTTAAACTAGATAAGGCGTCAATAAACATTTCGGCCTCGTAATCAGAAAGGTCAACAATAAGGGATTTAACAAGTTCAAAATGAAACTTTTGATGAGCTTTGTAAAGCATTTTTCCCTTTTCAGTTAAACTGAGCATAAAAACTCTTTTGTCTAGCTCGCTTTTCACCTTGTTTACATAACCTTTTTTCACTAAGTTGTTAATAGAAATAGTTAAAGTTCCCATAGTTATATCAAGTTTTTCAGCCACATTAGACATTGTCTTAGGCAGATAAATACCAATAGCATCTACTGTGTGAGTTTCATTTACAGACACATCATAAAAGCCACTTTCTTTAATGGCTTGACACTCACTCCTTGATATATCGTTAAAGGCACCACTTATTAGCTTGTTTAAAGTAATCATAGTATGTTCCATAAGCAAATGCCTCCAAAATTATTTTGATAATCAAAGTATATTCCTTTAAATTATATACTAATCCCTTAAAAAAGTCAATAACATAAAGAGTTAAATGCCCACTCTAGTTGTAACTATTTCTACACTTTTCATAAAAATCAGGCATTATTTTTTTAATGTTCACAAGTTTAAAATCAAGGTCCACAAAACAATGCTTACTGCTTCCTAAAACTCTAACTTCTTCGCTTGTAAAGTCTTTAATAACATAGCTAAATTCAAGAATTGCAGAACTAATTTTTTCAACTCTAACTTCAATTTTAACCTTGTCGCCATACTTAGTTGAGCTTTTGTATTTGCTGCTAACTTCAGTAACAGGCAACATAACGCCTCTATCCTCCATCTCTTTGTATGAAAATCCAAGCTTTTCCATACAAAAAATTCTAGCTTCTTCAAACCACCTAATGTAGTTTGAATGGTGAACAATTCCCATTTTGTCAGTTTCATAATACTGAACTAATCTAACGTAGTTATCCAAAAAAATCATCTCCAAAAAATAAAATATATTAATTATACCACAATCTTTCTTTGTAATCAAATTTTCACAAAAACAATATTGACATTAATAATAACAAATATTAAAATATGAATATAATAATTTAATTAAGGAGAATTTTTATGAAACAAAGAAAAAATAGAGGTTGTGGTTGCTCTGGCACAATAGCTTTGTTTTGTTTAATACTACTTGCAACAATAATAACATTGTTTTTTACTCCTTTTTTCAAAATAAGTGAAATTCGTGTTGTAGGAAATGAGGTTTTAACGCAAGAACAAGTTAAAGGCCTTTTAACATTTAAAGAAAATGATAATGTTTTTTTGTTTAATAAACTAAAAAATAAAAAATCAATTCTAAATAACCACTATGTAAAAAGTGTAAATATAAACCGTATACTTCCAAAAACTGTGGAAATACTAATTGAAGAATATAAGCTAAGAGGCTATGTTCCCTACTCAGGTAGCTATTTATATATAGACGGCGAAGGTAGAGTTTTAGATGTTCAAAAAGAAATTTCAAAATCCTTGCCTGTTGTAGAGGGTTTAAAATTTACAAATGTAAATGTTGGCGAAATTTTAAAAGTAGAAAACCCTTCAACTTTTGAAACAATGGTTCACCTTTCAAAACTTTTTGAAAAATATGAACTTCTTTCAAATGTAATGAGAGTAGACATAACAGATGTAAATAATATCCATCTTTACACTGGAAATATAGATATAAACTTTGGTAGCTTTGATGATGCAAACAGAAAGTTGCTTATGTTAATAGAGGTTTTAAAAACCTTTGACACAAGTGTTCCAGGAACAATAAATCTAACAGCTGATAAAGCAACTTATAAATACTTAAAGTAAATAATTTGTTTTTTCACATTCACAAATATAATTTTTTATATAAATATTACAAATTTTAAAATAATAACATTTTATACTTGAAAAATGTATTAAAAAGATGTAAAATAAAATAGATAAGTTATAACTCGTAATAAAACTTTTTTGATGAATATTTCTGTTTAGGAGGCTAAATTTTATGATAGATATTGTAAATGAATCATACGAGCAGGATTTTAGTGCTGATGTTGCTAGAATTGCTGTTCTTGGCGTAGGTGGTGGCGGTGGTAATGCCGTAGGTAGAATGATTGGCAAAAACTCCCCAAACATTTCATATATGGTTATGAACACAGACTCCGCAGCTCTTGCAAAATCCCCAGCAACTACAAAAGTAAAACTTGGTGCAAAGTTAACTGGTGGTTTAGGTGCTGGCGGTAGGCCAGAAGTTGGCGAAAGAGCAGCTGAAGAAAGCTCTGCTGAAATAAAGCAAGCTCTTGAAGGAATTAATATGGTCTTTATAACAGCTGGTATGGGCGGCGGAACTGGAACAGGTGCTGCTCCAGTAATTGCAAAAATAGCAAGAGAGATGAACATCTTAACAGTTGGTGTTGTAACAAAGCCGTTTATGTTTGAAGGAAATAAAAGAATGAAAAATGCCCTTCAAGGAATTGAAAACTTAAAAGAATATGTTGACACATTAATTGTTGTTCCTAACCAAAAGCTTCTTGACAGAGCAGAAAACACAACAACAATGCAAGATGCTTATGCAATGGCTGATGATGTTTTAAAACAAGGCGTAATTGGAATTTCTGACCTTATCACAAAACCAGGTGAAATTAACGTTGACTTTGCCGATGTATGCACAGTAATAACAAACCAAGGCCTTGCTCACTTTGGTATTGGTGAGGCAAATAATGTAATTGAAGCTGCAAGGCTTGCTATTGACTCTCCACTTATTGAAACTTCAATTAAGGGCGCTAAGAATGTTATCTTAAACTTCACTAGTGGTCCAAGCCTTAACCTTATTGAAGTAAACGAAGCAGCTGGCTTAATCTCTAATAGCATTGACCCAGATGCAGAGTTCATCTTCGGTACAGTTGTAGATGATAATATGGGAGATAAAGTTAAAGTCACAATTATCGCTACTGGTTTGTCTTCAGAAAATGAAAACCAAACTTCAGCACAAAATAGCTTTAATAACGATAATAATCGCATAGATAATAACTCTATGTCCTCAATTGTTTCTTCTTCAAGAAACAATAACCCTCAGCAAAATTCTAACTCTCAATATCAACCTCAAAGAGAGTATAATAACTATAATAACAATGGCTATAATAGAAACTACGAAGATGAGGACATTAGTATTCCAAGATTTATGAGAAATAAATAATAAAAATAATAAAATTTAGGGGCTATTTTTTATAGCCCCATTTTTTTGAGGTGATTTTTTTTGCAAAGAATAAAACTAGCAGATAGGCAACTTCCTGCCTACACAAAAGGCGAAGAAATATTTCATATGGTTAGCCATATCGTTGGTGGAGCTTTTTCCATTTTCGCCCTTGTTATGTGCATAATAGTTGCGGCCCTACATAAAAACCCTTGGGGTGTTGTTGCCTCTTGTATCTATGGCGTAACAATGCTAACCCTCTACACAATTTCAAGCATATATCACAGCTTAAGAAGTGGAACAGCTAAAAAAGTTCTCCAAGTTATAGACCACTGCACAATTTACTTTATGATAGCTGGCTCTTATATGCCTTTTATCTTTTGCACAATAAGAGAAGAAAGCACATTTGTTTGCTGGCTAATTTTTGTAATTGAATGGGGCTTAGTTGCTCTAGCAACAACACTTACAGCAATAGACTTAGAAAAAACAAAAGCTTTCTCTATGATATGTTACATAGGTATGGGCTGGACAATAATTTTGTTCTATAAATATCTTTTTGCAAACCTAGAGCCAACAGGCATCTTCCTTTTAGTCTTAAGTGGAGTTCTTTACACTGTTGGGGCTGTAATTTTTAGCTTCAAAAGAAAATATGCCCACTCAATTTTCCACATCTTTATAGTTCTAGGAAGCATTAGCCACTTCTTGTCTGTAATTTTTTATGTTCTTTAAATGAATAATTTTAATAAAAACGAAGAAAATATCTCCTAAAAGGAGGTATTTTTTTATGCTTAAAAAATTAGCTGTAACTTTAATTTTAATTCTAACCTTGTCATCAACAGTTTTTGCCGAGCCACCGCAAATTGACGCAAAATCCTATATACTTATGGAGGCGTCAACAGGTGTAATACTTTCAGAAAATAACTCTGAAGAACCTCTGCCACCAGCTAGTGTAACAAAAATAATGACACTTTTAATAATTTATGATAGTGTAGCAAGTGGAAAAATCAAATGGGAAGATATGGTCACAGTTTCAGAACACGCATCTAGTATGGGTGGTTCACAAATTTTCCTTGAACCAAATGAACAACAAAGCGTTCAAACTTTAACAAAATCCATTGCAATCGCCTCTGCAAATGACGCAGCCGTTGCAATGGCAGAGCATATTGGTGGTAGCGAAGAAAACTTTGTAAATTTAATGAATGAAAAAGCAAAACAACTTGGTATGAAAAACACAACTTTTGTAAACGCTTGTGGTCTTGACGCAGAAGGACATAAAATGAGCGCAAAAGACATTGCTCTTATGAGTAGAGAATTAATAACAAAATATCCTGATATAAAACAATATACCACAACTTGGCAAGATACAATAACTCATAAAACATCTAAAGGCGAAAGCGAATTTGGCCTAACAAACACAAATAAACTAATAAAATGGTATCCAGATGCAACAGGTTTAAAAACTGGCTCAACAGGAAAAGCTCTTTATTGCCTTTCAGGCACTGCAAAAAGAGATAATATGGAACTTATAGCAGTTGTAATGGCTGCTCCCGACCCAAAAATAAGGTTTCAAACAACAATGAAACTTTTAGACTATGGCTTTGCTAATTATAAATTGCAACAAGGTCTAAAAGAAAATGAAGTTGCTGGAGAAGTAAATATCCAAAAAGGTATGGAAGATAGCGTAAAAGCTGTTGTTGCCAGCCAAATTAATGTAGTAACGCCAAAAGAAAATAACTCAGAAATAAATTATAAAATAGAACTTTTAGAAAATATAAAAGCACCAGTAAAAAAAGGTGATAAAGTTGGAGAGGTAATCTACTTCACAAATGGCAACGAAATAGCTAGGGCAAACTTAATAGCCCAAAAAGATGTAGAAAAAGCAAACTTTTTCAAAAACCTTTCTTCTTTAATATATTCATTTTTAAAATAAAAAAAGCCTAGATAAAATCTAGGCTTTTTTTTATTTAATTTTAGCTACTAAACCGCCGTTTTCATAGTCAATTTCAATAACACTGTCTACATCAATATCGTTAGCAATAATCATTTTACCAACTAATGTTTCAACTTTTGACTGAATAAACCTTCTAAGAGGTCTTGCACCATAAATTGGGTCGTAACCACTGTCTATAATAAATTGCTTAGCAGCTTCAGAAACTTCAATAGATATTTGCTTGTGAGCTATTCTCTTGTTTAAGTCTTTAATCATAAGTTCAACAATAGAACCAATTTCAGCCTTAGCAAGAGGCTTGTAAAACACAATTTCATCAAGTCTGTTTAGAAACTCTGGTCTAAAGCTAGTTTTTAATAAGTTGCTAACTTCAGCCTTAGCTTCTTCGCTAATAGTGTTGTCCTCTTGAATTCCTTCAAGAATGTAGCTAGAACCTAAGTTAGATGTTAAAATAATAATAGTGTTTTTAAAGTCAACTGTTCTGCCTTGAGAGTCAGTAATTCTACCATCGTCAAGAACCTGCAATAAAACATTAAACACATCAGGGTGAGCTTTTTCAACTTCGTCAAATAAAACAACTGAATATGGCTTTCTTCTAACTGCCTCTGTAAGCTGTCCACCTTCTTCATATCCTACATATCCAGGAGGTGCACCAATAAGCCTTGACACACTGTATTTTTCCATATACTCAGACATATCAATTCTAACAATGTTTTTCTCGTCGTCAAACAATGCTTCAGCTAAAGCCTTAGCAAGCTCAGTTTTTCCAACACCAGTAGGTCCAAGGAATAAAAACGAACCAATAGGTCTGTTAGGGTCTTGAATTCCAGCTCTTGAACGAATAATAGCCTCGCAAACTTTTTCAACTGCCTCGTCTTGGCCAATAACTCTGTTGTGTAAAATTTTGTCAAGAGTTAATAACTTCTGTCTTTCTCCCTCAACTAGTTTAGACACAGGTATGCCAGTCCATCTGCCAACAATTTTAGCAATTTCTTCTTCTGTAACCTTGTCCCTTAAAATTTTGTTTTGTCTTTGAGTTTCGCTCTTGCCCTCTTCTTCTTCAAGTTGTTTTTGAAGTTCAGGCAACTTGCCATATCTTAACTTAGCCACTTCATCTAAATTGTATTCTCTCTCGTAAATTTCAATCTGCTTGTTAACATCTTCAATTTGTTTTCTAAGGTCTTGAACTTTGTTAATGTCAGACATTTCATTTTCCCATTGAGCTTTCATTTCTTTAAAATCGCTTCTAAGTTCAGCAAGCTCTTTTTGAACATTGCTTAGTTGCTCTTTAGACAACTTGTCGTCCTCTTTTTTAAGAGCAGCCTCCTCAATTTCACACTGCATAATCTTTCTAGATATTTCGTCAAGCTCAGTAGGCATAGAATTCATTTCTGTCTTAATTGTTGCACAAGCCTCGTCAACAAGGTCAATGGCCTTGTCTGGCAAAAATCTGTCAGTAATGTATCTGTTAGATAAAGTAGCAGCTGCTATTAATGCTTGGTCTTGAATTTTAACCCCGTGATACACTTCATACCTTTCTTTTAAACCTCTTAAAATAGATATTGTGTCCTCAACAGTAGGCTCGTCAACCATAACTGGTTGAAATCTTCTTTCAAGAGCAGCATCTTTTTCAATATACTGCCTATATTCATTTAATGTAGTAGCTCCAATACAATGTAACTCGCCTCTAGCAAGCATAGGCTTTAAAAGGTTTCCAGCGTCCATAGCACCTTGTCCCTTGCCAGCTCCAACAATAGTGTGAAGCTCGTCAATAAACATAATAATTTTGCCTTCAGACTTTTTAACCTCTTGTAAAACAGCCTTTAATCTTTCTTCAAACTCGCCTTGATACTTAGCACCTGCAATTAATGCACCCATATCAAGAGAAAAAATTCTTCTATCTTTAATGTTGTCAGGAACGTCACCTTTAACAATTCTTAAAGCCAAACCCTCTGCAATAGCAGTTTTTCCAACACCTGGTTCACCAATAAGAACAGGGTTGTTTTTAGTCTTTCTAGACAAAATTCTAATAACGTTTCTAATCTCGCTATCTCTGCCAATTACTGGGTCAAGCTTTCCTTTCTCAGCTAACCCAACAAGGTCTTGGCCATATTTGTTTAAAACATCGTAAGTTGACTCTGGGTTGTCGCTAGTAACCCTTTGGTTGCCCCTTAAAGACTTTAAAGCATTTAAAAACCTGTCTTTGTCAATGTTAAAAGTTTTAAAAATGTTTTTCAAACTATAATTAGGAACAGCCATTAAACCAAGCATAAGGTGTTCAACAGATGTATACTCATCTTTCATATTTCCTGCAACTTTTTCAGCCTCAGCAATAGCTCTGTCAAATTCGCTTGAAACATACACCTTTCCCTGCTCTCTGCCACTAGAAGACACCTTTGGCAAGTTGTCAATCTCCCTTTTAACACTTAAACCAAAGCTTCCAATGTCTATACCCATTTTAATTAAAAGCTCAGCACAAATTCCACCGTCTTGTGAAATCAAGCTGTATAAAAGGTGTTGCTGGTCAATTTGTTGGTTGCTGTTTTCAACAGCTAAAGTTTGAGCTAACTGAATAGCCTCTAAAGATTTTTGAGTCATTTTATTCATATTCATACACAAGTCCCCTTTCTCCCCACACTCTTATAAATTATTATAAAATATAAGAGGATTTGCTTAAAAACATAACATAATCCTTTTCAAGTTTCTCAATTTTTTCTCCACTAAAGTAGGATTTCATAATTTTGTCAAAACAGTTAATATACTCGCTAATTATTATACCTAATGTATGTTCATCAAAATCTTCATTAGGCAAATTCAAAACTCTTTCAAACTTCCCCTTTCCTTGTCCATACACAATTTCTCTTTTAATGTAACCCTTTTCAAAAGCAACCCAAATTCGAATAAAATTTGTTAGCTCGTTAAGTAAACATTCATTTTGCGTTCTAAACAAAACTCTAAACTCTCCATAAGTTTGCCCATTTTTTTTGTTTAATACAACAGAATATTTAACACTAGGGTTGTATTTATATTTAAAAGAGCTTTTAAGCATTAAGGTGCTGTTTCCATTAATGCCTAAAACTCTAAAAATATCTTGGTTGTTTATTATGTCTTCAATTTGTAGAAGAATATTTTTTATATGCTGTTCTGGTGTTTTATAGGATAGCTTTTCTGCCAAAATCTGATTAATCATATTAGAACGGTTAGTTCCAAGCCTGCACGCCATTTCATCAATAGCAGCAACAACTGCATCACTTAAAACTATGCTATATACACTCTTACTCATATTATCACCTCAACTTTAAATATATTGTACCATACTTTAAATAATTTGTCAACTCTTTTATATAAACTTTTTTACATTTTTTAAAGATAAAAAAAGAAGGTGCTTAAAGCACCTTCTCTATTTTAGTGAGAACAACCACCTTTTTTACTGCAACCAGAACAGCCACAGCCACAGCTACTGCCAGATTTTTTGCTTTTTATCATATTTTTAACAATTAAAACAACAACCATTAAAATAATTACACTTACAATAACTGTACCCATTTTTCTCACTCTCCTTAAATGTCAACACTTAATTTGTTTTCTTTAACATTTTTAACCTTGTTAGGTCTAAATAATAAATAAATTAAAGCAATTAAAACTATAATTGCAAAAATAGTTCCAATTCCAAAACTAACTTCACCAATAATAAAACCACCAAGCTGGTAAATAATAAGAGAAATTGCATAAGCAAAACCACACTGGTAAGAAATAGCAAAAAGTGTCCACTTTCCGTTGTTCATTTCTCTTTTAATAGCACCAATTGCTGCAAAACAAGGAGCGCAAAGTAAGTTAAATATAAGGAATGAATAGCCAGCAATCTTTGTTAAAGCTACAAAGTCAAGAACACCAAACACGCCAACAACTTCCTCCTTAGCCACAAGACCCATAATAGTTGCAACAGTAGCAGTTGTGTTTCCAAAGCCAATAGGTGCAAATATCCAGCAAATAGCCTTTCCAATAATGTCTAAAATGCTTGTAGCCTCAACACTAGCTTCGCTAATGTAACCAAACTTGCTTGCACCATCTAAAACATAAGTACCAAAACTGTTTCCAGCCCAAATAATAATAGAAGCAAGTAAAATCACAGTACCAGCTCTTTTAATAAATGACCAAGCTCTTTCCCACATACTTCTTAAAACATTAGAAACAGTAGGCATATGATAAGCAGGAAGCTCCATAACAAACGGAGCTGGGTCGCCAGCAAATAACATAGTTTTCTTTAAAATAATACCAGAAATAATAATTGCTAAAATACCAACAAAATATGCACTAGGTGCAACCCACCATTCGCCACCAAATAAAGAAGTAGAAATTAATGCAATAATTGGCAACTTAGCACCACAAGGAATAAATGTTGTTGTAATAATAGTCATTCTTCTGTCCCTGTCGTTTTCAATAGTTCTAGATGCCATAACACCAGGAACGCCACAACCAGTACCAATTAACATAGGTATAAAAGACTTTCCAGAAAGACCAAACTTCTTAAACAATCTGTCCATAATAAAGGCAATTCTTGCCATATAACCACAAGATTCTAAAAACGCAAGGAAAATAAATAAAACCATCATCTGTGGCACAAAACCAAGAACAGCACCAACACCGCCAACAATACCGTCAAGAACTAAACTCTTTAACCAGTCAGCACAGTTAATTTTGTCTAAAAACGCCTCAACATAAACTGGAATTCCCTTTATCCAAATTCCATATTCATCACTTTGAGGAACATCTTCTGCCTCAAGAGCAGAGTCTACAATTTCGCTAATTTCGTAACCAGCCTCGTCTAATGAACTTGCATAAAGGCCATAATTTTCTTCAAAAGCACCAAAGTCCTCGCCCTCAATAGCCTCTAAAATCTCACTAGCGCCAATAACTCCATTTTCACTAGCCTCTGAAACAATAGACACTAATTCATCGCTATAAACATTTTCAATAGCATACTCAGTCATAGCTTGCTCATACTCGCCACTACCAATGCCAAATAAATGCCAGCCCTCGCCAAACACACCGTCGTTAGCCCAGTCAGTAACTATTGTTCCAACAGATGTAACTGCAATGTAATAAACAAGATACATAATAATTGCAAAAATTGGTAAAGCTAGAAATCTGTTTGTAACAATTTTGTCTATCTTGTCAGATGTTGTTAACCCTCCAACTTGCTTCTTTTTGTAAGAGCTTTTTAAAATCTCAGCTATATATATGTATCTTTCGTTAGTAATAATACTTTCAGCGTCGTCATCTAAAACATCTTCAACTTCAGAAATAACTTTTTCAATTTTTTCTTTCACATCTCCACTAAGGTCAATTTTTTCCATAACCTTTGGGTCACGTTCAAAAACCTTAATAGCAAACCACCTTTGTTGTTCCTCGCTCACCTTGTCTTTTAAACAGTCTTCAATGTGAGCAATAGCGTGTTCAACTTCGCCTGAAAAAGAATGGTTTGGTGAGTTTTTAGCCTCGTTAGATGCCTTAATAGCTGCCTCTGAAACTTCTTTTATACCCTCGCCCTTTAAAGCAGATATTTCAAAAATTTTGCAACCAAGCTGTCTTGATAATTCTTCAACATTAATCTTGTCGCCATTTTTTCTAACAATATCCATCATATTAATAGCAACAACAACTGGAATACCAATTTCAATAAGCTGAGTTGTAAGGTATAAGTTTCTTTCTAAGTTGCTACCATCAACAATGTTTAAAATAACATCAGGCCTTTCACCAATAAGATAGTTTCTAGCAACAACCTCCTCTAAAGTGTAAGGAGATAAAGAGTATATACCAGGTAAGTCAACAATAGTTGCCTCTGTGTTAAACTTTAACTTACCCTCCTTTTTCTCAACAGTAACGCCAGGCCAGTTTCCAACAAATTGGTTAGAACCAGTTAAAGCGTTAAATAAAGTTGTTTTACCGCAGTTTGGATTTCCTGCCAGTGCAATTTTAACACCCATTTTTGTTCCTCCTAAAAATTATTCTTCAACTAAAATCATTTCAGCATCAGCTTTTCTTAAAGAAAGCTCATACCCTCTAACAGTAACTTCAATAGGGTCACCTAAAGGAGCTACCTTACGCACATAAATTTCAGCGCCTTTTGTTATTCCCATATCCATAATTCTTCTTTTTGTAGCACCCTCACCACTTAACTTTAAAACTTTAGCACTTTTGCCAATTTCCACATCTCTTAAAGTTTTCATACTAATCCTCCTAAACCATAATTTTTATAGCCATATCGTCGCTAATAGCCACTCTAGAACCTTTAACATTAACAATAACATTTCCACCTATTGCAGATACAACAGTAATACTGCCTCCAACAACAAAACCGAGGCTTTCAAGATGCTTTTTAACTTCATCTTTACCGCCAATTTTCTTAATTATATTTTCTTCTCCAGCCTTACAAAAAGTTAATGGCATCATAATACCCCTCCTATATTTAATAGGGCTAATTTAGTTAGCTTTTACTAACCTTATTCACAAAAATATTAGCCTATTCTAATATAATTATATTCAGCTATCTTAGTTAATATATTCTATTTATGTTAGCTTTCACTAACTTTATTTATCATACACTAAATTTATACATTTGTCAATAAATTTATTTAACATTTTTTAACAAAATAATAAAAAAAGTAAGGTTTTTTAAAAACCTTACTTTTTTTTATTTAATAACGCTTATTTAACTAAACTGTTTGTTAAAACATCACTCATTTTTGACGCTAAAACAAACTGTATATCTTCTTTTCCATATTCAGGAATTTCTTCAAGGTCAGGTGCGTTGTCAATAGGTAAAATCACCTTTTTAACACCAGCTCTTTTAGCTGCTAAAACCTTTTCCTTTAAGCCACCAATAGGCATAACCTTTCCTCTAATGCTAATTTCGCCAGTCATAGCAACATCAGCTCTTATAGGCGTTTTAGTCATAGCAGAAATCATAGCAGTAGCCATTGTAATACCTGCTGATGGGCCGTCTTTAGGAGTAGCACCTTCAGGAATATGAATGTGAACATCAGTTTTGTCAAAGTCAATGTCAACACCAAGCTCCTCTGAATTGGCTCTAATGTAACTTAGTGCAGCGTTGTAACTTTCCTCCATAACCTTTCCAACATTTCCAGTTATCTTGTAGCTGCCCTTACCCTTAATTATATTAACTTCAACATCAAGAGTAGTTCCACCAACTGCAGTCCAAGCTAAACCTTTGCAAATGCCAACTTCGTTTTCGCTGTTTATGCTCTCTGGCCTAAAAATTCTTTTTCCAAGATACTCGGAAAGGTTTTTGCTAGTAATATTTACACTAGTTTTTTCCTCGTCCATAATTTGCTTTAATGCTTTTCTACAAACTTTTCCTATGTTTCTTTCAAGGCCTCTAACGCCAGCTTCTCTTGTGTATCCTTCTATAATGTCGTATATAGCCTCTTTTTTAAACTTTAAATCGCCCTTTTCTAAACCATTTGCTTCTAAATGCTTAGGAATAAGGTAATCGCTTGCAATATGATACTTTTCCTCAGTAGTATAACTAGATAACTCAACAATCTCCATTCTATCTCTTAAAGGAGCTGGAATTGTGTCTAAACTGTTTGCTGTACAGAAGAAAAGACAATGGCTTAAATCATAAGGCATTTCAATGTAGTTGTCCCTAAAATTAATGTTTTGCTCTCCATCTAAAACTTCTAATAAAGCGGCAGATGGGTCCCCTTTGTAATCTCTACCTAGCTTGTCAATTTCGTCTAATAAAATTAAAGGGTTGCTAGTTCCAGCTTGTTTTAAAGCGTTCATAATTCTACCAGGCATAGAACCTAAATAAGTTCTTCTGTGGCCTCTAATTTCAGCCTCGTCGCTTATGCCACCAAGGCTCATTCTAACATACTCTCTACCAAGAGCCTTTGCAACAGATTTTGCAATAGAAGTTTTACCAACTCCAGGCGGTCCAAAAAGACATAAAATAGGAGCGTTTGGATTTTTAACTTTCATTCTAACTGCAAGGTATTCCAAAATTCTCTCTTTAACCTTTTCTAAACCATAATGCTCTTTGTTAAGAATTTTTTCAGCCTTTTTAAGAGACTTGCACTCAACAGACATTTTTGACCAAGGAAGTGCTAAAACATTTTCAATATAATCTCTTATCATAGAAGAATCAGGCGTAGCTGAATTAGCTCTTTTTAACTTTTTAAACTCACTTTCAAGCTTTTCAACAGCATAACTAGGAAGTTTTAGCTCCTCCATTTTCTTTTTGTAGTTAGCAATCTCCTCGCCTACGCCAGATTTATCCCCAAGTTCTTCTTGAATAACCTTTAATTCCTCTCTAAGGAAAAATTCTTTTTGAGCCTCGTCAATTTTTTCTTTAGCCTTAATAGCTATTTCGTTTTTAATGTTAGCTCTTTCAATTTCAGCTTCAATATAGCCAATTAACTTAACAGCTCTTTCATATACATCAGTTTCGTCTAAAATATCTCTTTTACTTTTCATTTTGCTAACTATTTTGTCAGCTAATATGTCGCTTAACTTTCCAATGTCGTCACACTTTTTAACCTCAGATATAAGCACAGGTTGAATAAAAGGTGTAACACCTCTGTATTTAGAAAATAAATCCTTTAAAATATCTAAACAAGCAGAAGTTTTTTCCTCATCTTCGCTGTTAAACTCCACAACTGATTCAATAGCACAAACAGAAAATTCATCGTTTCTAGTAATAGTGTCTACATATGCTCTTTCAACGCCTTTAACAGCAAGCTTAACACCGCTATCAAGGCCTCTCATAGCATTTTTAATTTTGCAAACAGTAACTATTCTATAAATATTGTTTTCAATTATACCCTTTTCAAAGTCCTCTGCATTTGCTATGGCAATATAATTATCATCACCCATTGCAGCTTTAATAGCACTAATATCCTTTTCATCTTCAAGGCTAATAGTGTAGTTACAATTTGGATATACCACTAAATCATCAAGTAATATAATAGGCATAACTCTAATTTCACTCATTTACAACACCTCATCAAAAAATTATTTACCACAGTTATAGACAGAGAATTGAAAAATTTATTTTTCAGCTAAAAGCTCCATAATTTTGTTGCTCCTAGAGATAAACTCTGTCATTTCATCTTGAGATAAAGGCTTGTGGCTCATTATAGCAAGATAATATATTTGCTTGCAAATAATGTCTGCTTCTTCTTTTTTACTGTCTTTAATATCTAAAAGTAGTTTAACAACATTGTTATTTGCATTTAAAATAATTGTTTCATCGTCAGAAAAACTGCTGCTGTCCATACCATACATCATAGACATTTCTTTCATTCTTCTGCTCTGTTCACTAAGCTCAATCATTGCTGAAACATCGCTAGATTTTAACGCTTCAACCTTAACATTAATATCTTTTCCAACAGCCTCTTTAAATAAACTTTCAAGCTCTTTAGCGTCTAAGCAAACTTCACCACTGCCTTTAAGCACATCAGAAACAGCAGAATCAATTCTTTCAAACTTCACACCGTCGCTATATGCCTCAAGGAAGCTAACATAAGGCACATCTATTTTGCTATCTAAAACAACAGCTTGAAGCCCTTGTTCGTCAAACATTTTAATGTATTGAGCTTGTTGCTTAACATCTGAAACATAATATACCTTGTTTTCTGTTTTGCTTTCTTCAAGGTATTCTTTTAATGTAACATAGTTGCCTTTAGTTGTTTTAAATAAAAGGCTGTCTTTAACTTTTTCATAAAAGTCTTTTTCTCTCATAGAGCCATATTTAATAAAAGGGCTAATATCTTCCCAATACTTTTCATATTCATCTCTATCTTTTTTAAATATAGAATTTAACTTGTCAGCAACCTTTTTAGTAATATATTTGCTCATTTTGTTTACATAACCGTCGTTTTGTAAAAAGCTTCTGCTAACATTTAAAGGAAGGTCTGGGCAGTCAATAGTTCCTTTTAATAGAAGTAAAAACTCAGGAATAACTTCTTTTAAGTTGTCAGCAATAAAAACTTGGTTGTTGTATAATTTAACTTGCCCCTCAATAGATTCAAGCTCGTGCTTTAATTTAGGAAAATATAATATACCTTTAAGCCTAAAAGGGTAGTCCATATTTAAATGAATCCAAAATAAAGGGTCGTTAAAGTCTGTAAACACTTTGTGGTAAAAAGCCTTATACTCCTCGTCGCTACATTCGCTAGGTTTTTTAAGCCACAAAGGAGTAGTTTCGTTAATTGGCTTTTCTTCTTGCATATCCTTTGACATATCTTCAAAATATATCTCAACAGGCATAAAGCTACAATACTTAGCCAAAATTTCCTTTAACTTGTAAGGGTTTAAAAACTCCTTGCTATCTTCATTTATATATAAAGTAATAGTAGTACCTCTGTTAAGCCTTTCGCTTTCACCCATTTCATATTCAATACCACCATCACAAACCCATTTAACACTTTCTGTGTCAGGCAAATAGCTCTTAGTGTCAATTTGCACCTTGTCAGATACCATAAAAGCTGAGTAAAAACCTAAACCAAAATGGCCAATAATTTCGTTTCCATCTCCAAATTGGTCTTGATATTTAGTTATAAAATCAGTTGCACCAGAAAAGGCAATTTCAGTAATAAACTTTTTAACTTCCTCGCCAGTCATACCAATACCATTATCCTCAATTTCAATAGTATTTTTTTCTTCGTTTAATCTAACAATAACCTTGTATTCTTCTTTTTCACCAGCGTCAAATTTACCCATACTAGAAAGTTTTTTAAGTTTTGATATAGCATCACAACCGTTGCTAACAAGCTCTCTTAAAAAAATATCTGTATCAGAATAAAGCCATTTTTTAATAATAGGCAAAATATTTTCACTATTAATAGATAAATTACCTTTTTCCATAAACCACATCTCCTTAAAAAACTAATTTTGCACTCTCATATATATAATTATACATACAAGTTTTAAAATGTCAAGTCTTTTTAGCACTCAAATTTAAAGAGTGCTAACAAATTCATATTTTCTTCATATTTTCTTAGTTAGCTTTAGCTAATTTATGTTGAAAAACTAACTCTTTTGTGTTATAATTTTAATTGACTAAATCTATTTAATTTAAGGAGTTTTATATGAAAAAATTTTTTACTTTACTTTTAGCTTCTTTTTTAACTATACTTTTTGTTGGTTGTGGAGCAAATAAAGAAGCTGAAAACGAAAAACCTCAAATTTACACTAGCTTTTATGCAATTTATGACTTTGCAAAACAAATTGCAGGTGATAATGCAGACATTTACAACCTTGTTCCAGTTGGAAGCGAACCTCACGACTGGGAGCCAACTGCTCAAGATATGGCAAAGTTAAGCAAAGCTGACTTAGTTTTATACAACGGCTTAGATATGGAACATTGGGTTGAACACCTTGATGAAGCCTTGCTAGGTGAGTCCTCTAATTTTGTTCAAGTTTCTGAGGGTGTTAAAATAAACGAAGAAGTAAATGACCCACACATTTGGCTTGACCCAGAAAATGTAATTACAATTTCAGAAAACATATATAACGCATTGTGCGAAGTAGACCCTGAAAATAAAGCAAATTACGAAAGTAATTTCCATAAATATTCAGATATGCTAAAAACTCTTGATAACACATTCCAGTCCATAATAAACCAAGGAACAAACAAAAAAATAGTTGTTTCTCACAATGCCTACGGCTATTTATGTTCTGCTTATGGTCTTGAA
The DNA here is from genome assembly GCA_944384235.1 of uncultured Clostridia bacterium. GTDB lineage: Bacteria > Bacillota > Clostridia > Lachnospirales > CAG-274 > Gallispira. The sequence continues at coordinate 48,484 of CALWSP010000002.1, read as the reverse complement.
CAAATAGCCATCGATAGTTTCTCTTCTGATGGCGAGCCATCTCCAGAAAAAATGATGGAACTAATAAACATAGTAAAAGAAAATAACATTAAATATGTTTTTTATGAAGAACTAGGCTCTAAAAAAACAGCTCAAACTCTAGCTGATGAAACTGGAGCTGAGCTACTTCCTTTAAACTCTTTTGAGGGAATATCTGAAGAAGATGTTAATAACGGTGTAACCTACACTTCAGTTATGACAAAAAACATAGAAAACATTAAAAAAGCAATAGACTAAGGAGAAAAATATGAATGTATTAGAAGTTAAAAATCTGTCCTTTAGTTATCCAGATAAAAACATTTTAAACAATTTAAGTTTTAATGTTCAAAAAGGTGATTTTCTGTGCGTAGTTGGAACAAATGGAACTGGAAAGTCCACCCTTTTAAAACTTATTTTAAACATTTTACAAAAGCAAAATGGAGAAATCAAACTTCTAAATACATCGTCAGAAGATTTTAAAGATTTTTCAAAAATTGCTTACGTTTCACAAAAAGCAACCTCTTTTAATAGAGATTTTCCAGCAACAGTTGAGGAAATAGTAACTCTTGGTCTTTACTCAAAAAAAGGCTTTTTAAAATCCTACACAAAAGAAGATAAACAAAAAGTTTGTTCTGCTTTAAAAAGAGTGGGTATGTATGAATATAAAAATAGAAAAATCGGAAATTTGTCAGGCGGGCAACAACAAAGAGTTTTCATTGCAAAAGCCCTTGTTTCCTCCCCTGAAATCCTTTTTCTAGACGAGCCAACAGTTGGCATAGATATAAAAGCAGTAGATTCAATTTGCTGCCTTTTAGGGGATTTAAACAAAAGTGGTTTAACAATAATAATGGTAACTCACGATATATCCTCCACTTTATTCCATTCAAATAAGGTGCTAGTGCTTTCAGAAGACGGAAAAGGTGAACTTATGTCCTCTGAAAAATTTAGTTCAAACTCAATTTCAAGCCACTTGCACCATAATAATTAGGAGGTTTTTATGGAAATATTTACACTAGCTTTTATGCAACGAGCAATAGTTGTTGCAATTTTTATATCAATAATAACGCCCCTAATAGGCAACATAATTGTTTTAAAAAGGCTTTCTACAATAGGCGATGCTCTTTCCCATTCCTGCCTTGCAGGAGTTGCAATTGGGCTTTGCTTTAGCCTAAACCCAATTTTTGTAGCAATTTTGTTTTCCCTTCTTGCAGCTATAACAATTGAATATATAAGGCGAAGTTTCCCAAACTATTCAGAAATAGCAACTGCAATAGTTCTTAGCTTTGGTGTTGGCATAGCAGCTGTATTTTCAGGCTTCATAAAAAACTCAGCCAATTTTAATAGCTTTTTATTTGGCTCAATAGTTGCCATATCAACGGCCGAACTTGTAACAGTTGTAATTTTAAGCATAATTGTAATAATAACAATGCTTGTTTTATATAAAGAACTTTTTTACATCTCCTTTGATGAAGAGGGAGCAACTCTTTCTGGAGTAAAAGTTAAAACAGTAAACCTAGTTTTCACAATTTTAACTGCAATAGTTGTTTCCATAGCCTCAAGAACAGTTGGTTCTTTAGTAATTTCCTCTCTAATGATAATCCCTGTTGCTTGTGCTATGCTAGTTTCAAAAAGTTATAAACAAAATCTGGTTTTGTCAGTTGCCTTTGCTTTTTTGTTCACATTAACTGGCTTAATAACAACAGCCTTTTACGACTTAAAGCCAGGTGGAACAATAGTTTTAATAGGAATTTTTACCCTCCTTGTTATACTCTTTGTAACTAGAAAGAAAAGGTGATTTTTATGAACAACATAGATAAGTTTTTAGACCTTTATAGGCAACTAGAAAGAATTGGCCGCTCAAACTATTTTCCTGATATACCAGAAGGCTCGCCAATTATAACAAGGCTAACAACAATCCCCTCTCTTAGAGAATTTAAAGAAGATGTGGAATATTGCCGAGTTGTTAGAAATTTTCTAGTCCATACACCAAGAGTAAGAGATGTCTACCCTGTCATTCCCTCTGATGATATGATAAAAATTCTAGAAAAATGTGTTTCTAGAGTTAAAAGCCCAATTAAAGCAATGGATTTTTCAATTAGACGAGAAAATATGTTTTCGGCAAAACTAGAAGATAAAGTTCTTTATATAACAAACTATATGAATAGAAAGGGTTTCACCCACATACCAGTTTTTGAAGATAATAAACTTCTTGGCGTTTTTAGCGACAATGTGATATATTCCTACATATGCGATAAAGGAAATTTACATATTGATGATAACACAACCCTTTTAGAATTTATAAATTATTTAGGTCTTAGCTTTCATTTAAACGAGTATTTTGCTTTTATGAAAGCTGATGCAACTTTGTATGAAGTTTCAGACCTTTTTAATATAGATAGTAAATCTATGAAAAAACTTGCTGTTGTCTTTTTCACAGACACTGGTAGGTTTGATGGCAATGTAAAAGGAATGATGACACCATATAGCCTTTTGCGAGATGCCCCAGAATATTTAAACATTTAATTTATGGAGGATATTTTTATGAAAAAATTATTAGCACTTTTTTTAGCACTTTCTGTTTTTGTAGGTTGTAAAGGTGGCGATGGCCAAAACCTCACACAAGAACAAACAAAAAATAACATTAACTACTCAATAAGCGACCTTGCAATTTACACAACAGACGAAAATTTTCAGCCAGTTAAGTTCGTTTCAATGTTAGGTGCAGACATTAGCGAAATAGAATACACAGATGCAACAGCTAAATATGTTGCTGATTTTGTAGAAACAGACACCCTTCACGTTAAAGAAGGCGACATTGAAAACCCAGGCAAAACCATTGAAAAAGATATAATTAGATATTTTAACTACACAGGCAGTAGAGAGGCTGTAATAAACCCAAAAGGAATTCACACAACTGGCATAGTAAATGAAGAAGATAAATGTAGCGATGTTAAAGATGTAATTAAAGAATATGGCATAGACACAGAAAATGAAGCTTATATCGAAGGCGAAATCCATACAGATGGTAGCTACACCATTCGCCTAAACTTTAACGACGGCGAGGAAAAAGGAAGCTTAACAAGAATAGTTAGCCCAGCCGACACAAACATATCTTTAGTTGATGCTCGCTATATTTTAAAGTTTTTCATTCAAAACGATAAAGTTCACGGAATTAGTGCATATATGGCATACTAAGGAGTAAAAAATGAATATAAGGGAATTTTTAAAAAAGAATAAAATTTTGTTTGACGGAGCGTTTGGAACATACTTTGCACAAAAAAATCCAAACATATTGCCAGAAAAAGCAAACCTTACTTTGCCTAGTCTGGTTTCTAACATTCACCTAGAATATATAGAAAATGGAGCAAATTTAATTCGCACAAACACATTTTGCTCAAACACTAAAAATCTAGGTTGCGACAAAGAAGAACTTTCAAAAAACATTTTAAATGCTTATGACATAGCAACAAAAGCTGCTTCAAATAAATCCTTTGTTGCTTGCAACATAAGCACACAAAACATTTCAGATTGTATCTTTATAGCAGATTTGTTTTTGTCAAAAGGAGGAGAAATTTTTCTCTTTGAAACACTTTCAGAACTAGAAAATGTTTTGCCCACAATTAAATACATAAAATCTAAAAATCCAAATTCTTTTGTAATAACACAATTTTGTGTTAATCAACACGGCTATACAGATATAGGCCTAAATGCTCAAAGACTTTTTGAAAACGCAAACCAAATAGAGGAAATTGATGCAATTGGCCTAAACTGTGGTGTTGGCCCACAACATATTTTAAACATTTTAAAAAATTTAAAAATAGACACAACAAAATATATAACTGCCCTTCCAAACTCAAGCTATCCCTCTGTAATACAAGATAGAATGATGTTTTTGGACAACATAAATTATTTTTCTTCAATAATGGAAGAAATAAGCCTTTATACAGACTTTCTAGGTGGTTGCTGTGGAACTACACCTCAATATATAAAAGCCCTTAAAGAAAATATAAATTTTGACATAAATAATAAAATCAAAAATTTGCAACCTAACTTAGAAAATTTAAATAAAAGTTCTGTAAAGAAAAATGGTTTTTTCCTAAATAAAAAAGGTAAAAAACTAATTGCAGTTGAACTTGACCCACCAAAAGATTTAAACTTTGAAACACTAATGGAAACAGCAAATTATTTAAAAACAAAAGATGTAGATATAATCACCTTTGCTGACTCACCAAGTGGAAGAACAAGAGCAGATTCCATTCTTATGAGCATTAAAGCTGCAAGAGAAATAGGCATAACAGTTATGCCCCATATCTGCTGTCGTGACAAAAACGCAATTGCAATAAGTTCTTCTCTTTTAGGTGCTCATATAAACGATGTAAGACACCTTTTAGTAATAACAGGCGACCCTGTTCCAAACTCTGTAAGAGATAATGTAAAAGGAGTTTTTAACTTCGACTCTGTTAAGCTAATGAACTACATTCAAGAAATGAATAAAGAAACCTTTGCTGAAGATAACTTTGTTTATGGTGGTGCAATAAATTATGCAAGAAAAAATATTGACCTTGAAATAGAAAGAATAAACAAAAAAATAAAAGCAGGTGCGGATTTTTTCCTAACACAACCTGTTTTTGATAATAAAGATATTGAAACTATAAAATATATAAAACAAAAAGTGCCACAGGCTAAAATTTTAGTTGGAATAATGCCGCTAGTTAGCTTAAGAAATGCAATGTTTATAAAAAATGAAATTGCAGGAATAACAATTCCAGACTGGGTCGTTGAAAAGTTCTCGCCTGAAATGGATAAAAAAACAGCTGAAAAAATAGGCGTTCAAATAGCACAAGAAGTAATGAAAAAAGTTTCACACTTTACAGATGGCTATTATTTTGTAATTCCTTTTAACCGCCTTTCAATAGCACAAGCACTTATAAAATAGAGGGATTAAACTATGCAAGAAAAAATATGCGTAGCAGGCTTAAATGTTGCTATTAACCTAAAATATAATAAAACAAAAAACCAAATACAAAAATATGTAAAAGACTTTGAAAAACAAAATCTAAAAATTCAAATTTCAGATGAAGAGTTTTTAAACATAAAAAATGAGCTAAACTACTTGTCAGATGAAGATATAGAATATATATACACAGGCATTGCCTTTTATGAAGCCCTTTTAAATTTTAATGGCTTTATGCTCCACTCAAGCGGAGTTGTGGTAGATGGGTATGCCTATCTTTTCTCGGCAGATTCAGGCGTTGGAAAGTCCACCCACACAGACCTTTATTTAAAACATTTTGGTGCTGATAAAGCAAAAATAATAAACGATGATAAGCCAGCCATTAAAATAAAAGAAGATGGTATTTATGTCTATGGTACCCCTTGGAGTGGCAAAACAGATAAAAATTTAAACATAAAAGCAAAACTTGGGGCAATTATCTTTCTTGAAAGGTCCGAAAATAATTGGATAGAAGAAATTTCAAACCAAGAGGCAATTCCTCTAATTCTTCAACAAACAATTCGCCCAAAAGATAAAAACTTAATTTTAAAACTTTTGGATATGCTAGATTTACTTTTAAAAAACGTGAAAGTCTATAAACTTGGTTGTAATATAAGTAGCGAAGCTGTTCAAACAAGCTATAATAAAATTAAAAGAGAGGTATAATTTATGAAAATAAAAGATGGATATGTTCTAAGAAATGTAGCAGGAAATTACATAGTTGTTCCCTTTGGCGAAAAATCTCTAGACTTTAGCGGCCTAATAACATTAAACGAGTTAGGAGCTAACATTTGGAACTTGCTCGAAAAAGACACAACACTTGAAGAAATAACTCAAAATCTCTTAAAAGAATATGATGTTTCTGAAGATGTTTTAACTAACGATGTAAAAGAATTCATATCTCAATTAAAAGGGGCTAATTTAATTGAAAATTAAAACAGTAACTTTAAATGATATGTATTATGTTATGGTTGAAATGCTTGAAAAAAAAGGCTCTGTAACATTTAACCCAGCTGGCAAAAGTATGCTCCCAACAATTAGGGATAAAGGAGATAAAGTAGTAATTAAAAAAATTAAAAAAATTAAAAAATACGATATCCTTCTTTATGTTAGAGATAACGGGGATTTTGTTTTGCACAGAGTCTTAAAAGTAAACCCTAATAACACCTTTAATATGTGTGGCGATAACCAACACTATATAGAAAAAAATGTTAGAAAAGGCCAAATTTTAGGCACAGTAATAAAAATATATAGAAACAATGTTTTAATTTCAACTAAAAACCCTGTCTATAAAATTTATTCAATTTTCTGGGTTTTTCTTAGACCAATTAGACATTGCATATCATATCTAAAAAATAAAGGGCTATTAAAATAGCCCTTTATTTTTTTAATCTTGAATATAAAAAAGAAGAAACAAAAGAAACAATTGGAACTGTATAAATAATGGCCATACTTCCTGCTACCCCTTGAATAATTTCAATACCAATTTTTAAAAGGTTAATTATATATAAATACGAATAGTTGTAGGCATAAATAGTAACAACCATATTAATTGATGTTCCAACAAATGCTAAAATAAGCGTGTTTGACATAGTCCCCATAGCATCTTTTCCAACATTCATACCTGATTTAAAAAGTTCTTTTCTGCTTAATTTGTTGTTTTGCCTGTAAATTTCCTCAATAGCTGAAGCAATACTCATAGCAACGTCCATTACCGCTCCAAGAGAAGAAATTAAAATTCCAGAAAATAAAAGTTCCCCGGGCTTTATTTTAGTGCTTTGAGAAATAAACATAAGTTCGTCAATTTCAGATACATTATATCCAGAAATGTCTGTCATTTTACAAAACAAAAACGCAAAAATACCAGATAAAATAACCCCTGAAACAGTTCCTATAATCGAAGAAATAGTTTTGTTGCTATATCCACCTATAAAATAAAGGGTCACTATTGTAATAATTGTTGCAGTTAAAACAGAAGCCAAAAAAGGTGATACCCCTCTGTACACCAACGGCAAAAATAAAAAGAAAATCATTAAAAAAGTAAAAATTAAACCAATTATAGAAAATATGCCCTTTTTCCCACCAATTACATAAAGGCTTAAAAAAAACATTCCAATAATCATATAAATTGGCATAGCCCTGTAATATCCGCTAACATTTACAATTTTTATATCGTTATAAGCGTCTATACTAACCATAACTTTCATACCCACTTTGCAATCAGCCCCATATAAATATGCTGAGTTGCTTTTTGCACTAAGTTTTTCTCCCTTGTATTTTCCACTTAAAACTTCAACAACTACTTCTTGTTGACCAACCCTTGTTCCATCTTCTATTAAATTGTCCTTAACTATTTGAACAACCTTAGCCTTTGCATACTCTTTTCCATTGCCATTAATAAGTTCTGTAAACTCAATTCTGTTTAATTTAAACAAAAAAATTATAAATATAATTAAAAATAAAATAAATACAATTTTTTTCATATGTATATGCTCCTTTAAAATTTTTTCACCTTTATTATAAATTCATTTTTTCCAAAGTCAACACACTTTACAGAAAGTACTATAAAATTTAACATAAACTAGATAGAAAATTAAACTTATAAATGTATAATAGTATTTGTAAAAAATAAAACTCAATTGGAGGAAAGAAAATGAAGAAAAAAATATCCTTATTTCTTGCTTCTATTATGCTATTTTCATCAATAGTAATAGCAGCAGACAATGACGGCTGGACAGAAGCCCCAAATACTAACTCTGCTTTAAATGGCAAATGGGAGCAATGGTGTGAAAATTGGGAAGTTGAAAAAAACAACTGGGAAAACATTTCTTTAACACCAGGAGCTAATGAAACAGAACTTAACTTTGCGTGGTATTCAAAAGACAACCAAGGTCTACCAAAATTTAGATGGTATGAAGATGAAATACTTTCACCATCTGGCGTATGTGAAGTTAAACAAAACACAGCTGTTCCTGGCTACAAAAGTAATAAAGTTTCTGTAAAAAATGTTAAACCTAACACTACATATTTTTATAGCTATACAATAGATGGAACTTGGTCAGAACCAGTTGAATATAAAACCTCTAATTCTTCAAAAAATTTTAGCTTTGTCTTTTTTGGTGACCCACAAATAGGTTCATCAAATAAAAATATACCAACAGGAGAATCAGAAGCTCTTGGCCAAGACAGAGCAGTACGAAACGATAGCTTTAATTGGAATGATACTGTCGAAAAAGCATATAACCTAAATCCAAACATCAGTTTTATGGTTTCAGCTGGCGACCAAATACAAACAAGAGATAAAAAAACATCAAGCGAAACTCACTTATCTTACACAGAAAATGAAATTGAATATGCTGGTTATTTATCTCCAAAGCTTTTAAAACAAATACCAGTTGCTACAACAATTGGAAATCACGACGCTTTAAGCACAAACTACACTTATCATTTTAACAACCCAAACTCAAGTAACTTAGGCTCTACATACGCAGGAGGAAACTACCACTTTAGCTACGGCGACACACTTTTTATTATGTTAAACACAAATAATAAAAATGTTGCAGAACATTCTTTGTTTATAAAAAATGCTTGTATGAGTAATAAAGACGCTAAATGGAAAATTGTCACTTTACATCAAGATATATATGGCTCTGGTGAACATTCAAACGAGCCAGAAATAATAGAACTAAGATATGGCTTAATACCTGCTTTTGAAGAAAATAAAATTGACGTTGTTTTAACTGGCCACGACCACACATATAGCCGTTCCTACATTATGAAAGGTGGCTCAAAAGATGATAGTAAATTTATAACTGAAGAAGAATTTGAAAAATATTTAGAAGGGGAAAAAGAATTAGACTCAACCTACTCTAACTATCTTGAATCAATAGAAGATAAAAACAACATCACTTCAAAAGACACAACTGTCTACAACCCTGATGGAATTTTATATATTACTGCAAATTCAGCCTCTGGCAGTAAATACTATGACCTTGTAGAACATCAACAAGCATATATTGCATCAAGATGGCAAGAAGATGTTCCAACATTTTCTATGATTGATATTAATGATAATAAATTTACTATTAATACCTATAGAACAGATACAATGGAAAAAATTGATAATGAATTTACTATAATAAAAAATAACTCTAATATATCAGAAGAAATATCAACTGAAACTACTACAACATATAATAATTACTCTAGTGGAAGTGGCTCGTCAAATATTAAAGTTGAAAACTACTCTAAAACTACAACAAACACAACAGAAAGTTTTACAGAAACAACAACTGAAAACACATCAATTAAAACTGCTAACAACATAAAAGTTCAAATAGGTAGCAACAAAATACAAATTGATGATAAAAAAGAAACAATAGATGTAGCCCCTTATATTCAATCTTCCACAAACTCCACTATGGTTCCTTTAAGATTTACATCTCTTGCAATTTTAAATGATGATGTTAATAATAACTCAAATAATAAAATACTTTGGGACCCTATAAATAAAATAGCCACAATTAAAGCCTACGATACTACTATTTCCTTTAAAAACAATAGTAATATAATGAAAATAAACAATATAGAGTTTGAAATGGAAAACAACGCAAAAGCTGAAATTAAAAACGATAGGTTTTTTATTCCTTTTAGAGCTCTTGCAAAAGCACTTAATGTAAATGTTAGCTGGGATAATAAAACAAAAACTGCTACATATTCAAAATAAAAATTAAAAGCTAGATTAATCTAGCTTTTTTTATTTCATTAAAATTCATAAATATATAATATATTTTCCTTTTAAAAAAACTTAAAATGTGATATAATAGAAATGTTATTAACTAGATAAAAATATTTTACATAAATATAAGGAGAGTTATTGATGAGTTCGGATAGACAATCTAAAATAAGAAATTTTAGTATAATTGCCCATATCGACCACGGCAAATCTACTCTAGCAGATAGATTAATCCAGCAGTCTGGCCTTCTCACAGAAAGAGAAATGCAGGCTCAAGTCCTTGATAATATGGACTTAGAAAGAGAAAGAGGAATAACAATAAAAGCTCAGGCAGTTCGTTTAATACATAAAACAGCTGATGGAGAAGAATACACCCTAAACCTTATAGACACTCCAGGCCACGTAGACTTTAACTACGAAGTTTCAAGAAGCCTTGCAGCTTGTGATGGTGCAGTTTTAGTTGTAGATGCTGCACAAGGAGTTGAAGCGCAAACTTTAGCTAATGTATATTTAGCCCTTGATAATAACCTTGAAATATTGCCAGTAATAAATAAAATAGACTTGCCAAGTGCTGACCCAGACAGAGTAAAAGCTGAAATAGAAGACATTATAGGCCTTGATACAAGCGAAGCCCCTTTAATTTCTGCAAAAGCTAACTTAAATATAGACCAAGTTTTTGATAAAATTGTAAATAGCCTTCCTGCCCCATCTGGCGATGAAAACGCTCCTTTAAAAGCCTTAATTTTTGATAGCTTCTATGATAGCTATAAAGGCGTTATTGTCTTTATGCGTGTCTTTGATGGTAGCATTAAAAAAGGCACAAAAGTTAAATTTATGGCAACAAATAAAGAGTTTGACGTTGTAGAAGTTGGTGTTTTTGGCCCAGGCCAATACATTCCAGTAAATGAGTTAAAAGCTGGCGATGTAGGCTATTTCACTGCTAGCATTAAAAACGTAAGAGATACTCGAATTGGTGACACTGTGACAGATGCTAAAAATCCTGTTGCTGAGCCACTTCCAGGCTATAAAAAAGTAAACTCAATGGTATATTGTGGCATTTTCCCTGCTGATGGTTCAAAATACACAGACTTAAGAGATGCCCTTGAAAAACTTCAGTTAAACGACGCTGCTCTTAACTTTGAAGCAGAAACTTCAGTTGCTTTAGGCTTTGGTTTTCGTTGTGGCTTTTTAGGGCTTTTACACCTTGAAATAATTCAAGAAAGATTAGAAAGAGAATATAACCTTGACATTGTAACAACTGCACCGTCAGTTATTTATAAAGTTCACTTAACAGATGGCACAGTAATTGACCTTTCTAACCCTTCTGACCTTCCAGATGTAACAACAATTGCAAAAATGGAAGAACCAATTGTTAGAGCTGAAATAATTTTGCCAACAGAATACATTGGCTCAATTATGGAGCTTTGCCAACAAAGACGAGGCGTTTATGAAGGTATGGACTATTTAGAAACAACTAGAGCAGTTTTAAAATATAGACTTCCTCTTAACGAAATAATCTACGACTTTTTCGATGTTTTAAAATCTCGTTCAAGAGGTTATGCTTCCTTTGACTATGAATTAATTGGCTATGAAGAAAGCAACCTTGTAAAACTTGATATGCTTGTAAACAGAGAAGTTGTAGATGCCCTTAGCTTCATAGTCCATCAAGATTCTGCTGCCGAAAGAGGTAGAAAAATGGCAGAAAAACTTAAAAAAGAAATTCCAAGACATCAGTTTGAAATACCAATTCAAGCAGCAATTGGAAACAAAATCATAGCAAGAGAAACTATTTCAGCAGTTAGAAAAGATGTTCTCGCTAAATGTTATGGCGGTGACATAACAAGAAAGAAAAAACTTCTTGAAAAACAGAAAGAAGGTAAAAAGAGAATGCGTCAAATTGGTAGCGTAGAAGTGCCACAGGCAGCATTTATGAGCGTTTTAAAACTTGAGGAGGAATAATAATGCTTTCACTTTATATACACATACCTTTTTGCCAAAGTAAGTGTAAATATTGTGATTTTCTAAGTTTTCCATCTTCAGATAATGTTTTAGCCTATAAAAAGGCTCTAATAAATGAAATTAATGCTTTTGATTGTGAAAAACCAATCAAAAGCATTTTTATTGGAGGCGGAACTCCATCTATAATAGATAGTAAGTATATATTAGAAATACTTAACAGCCTTTCAAAATTTAAAATATCTGAAAATGCAGAAATCACAATTGAACTAAACCCAGGAACAGTAACAGAAGAAAAACTCTTAGACTATAAAAAAGCTGGAATAAATAGACTAAGCATAGGGCTTCAGTCTTGGCAAAATAGCCTTTTAAAAACTTTGGGCAGAATACACACAATAGAAGATTTTTTGTTAACTTATAACCTAGCTAAAAAACATTTTAATAACATAAATATAGACTTAATGTTTTCTTTGCCAGAGCAAAGTTTTGAAATGTGGAAAAATACCCTTGAAAATGTCACAAACCTAAACCCACAACATATCTCAGCTTATAGCCTAATTGTTGAAGAAGGAACACCTTTTTATGATATGAACCTAAACTTGCCAGATGAAAAAGAAGATAGAAAAATGTACCACTATACAATAGATTATTTAAACTCAAAAGGCTATTTTCAATATGAATTTTCAAACTTTGCAAAAAAAGGCTACGAAAGTAAACATAACAAAGTTTATTGGGAAAGAGAAAACTATAAAGGCTTTGGCCTTGGCTCAGCAAGCCTAATTGATAACATAAGATATAAAAACACAACTTCAATGGAAGAATATTTAAAAGGAATAACAATTTCAGAAAAAGAAGTTTTAACAAAAGAAGATGAAATGGCAGAATTTATGTTTTTAGGCCTTAGAAAAACTGAAGGTGTTTCAATTTCAAAATTCACAACTCTTTTTAATATTTCACCTCTAGAAAAATATAAATTAGTTTTAGAAAAATATAAAAATTTTATTGAAATAAAAAACGATAGAATTTTCCTAAACACTAACGGAATAGACATATCAAACCAAATTTTTGTAGATATGATATAATAAAATTAAGTTTTACCCCATATTATTTTAAAAATACATTTAAATTTATTTTTTTGTAAATAATAAAGGATTTTGCACTTTTTTGTAGTATATAAAAATTAAATAAGGTTTTTTTAGTTTTTAAATTTATATACTATTTAGCACTGTTGCTATTTAATATAAATTATTTATATGGGGTGATATTTATGAAAAATTATTCAACTAGTCAAATCAGAAATGTGGCTGTTTTAGGCCATAGTGGCTGTGGCAAAACCACCATTTTAGAGGCTTGCCTCTATGTAAGTGGAGCTACAAAAAGGTTTGGCAGAATTGATGAAGGAAACACAGTAAGTGATTATGACCAAGAAGAAATTAAAAGAAAATCCTCCATCAATTCCTCAATAATACCTGTTGAATGGCTTGACGAAAAAATTAACTTCATCGACACACCAGGCTATTTTGACTTTGTTGGAGAAGTTAAACAAGCGCTTTCAGTTGCTGATATGGCTTTAATTGTTGTTGATGCAAAGTCAGGCATACAAGTTGGAACTGAAAAAGCTTGGGAGGAAGCAACTAGTTTAAACTTGCCAAAAATAATAATTGTAAATGGTATGGACGAAGAAAATGCAAATTGGAATGAAGTTTGCCAAGCCCTAAAACAACAGTTTGGCAAAAGCATAGCACCAATACAAGTCCCATTTTATAAAGACGGAATATATAACGGCTTTGTAAATGTAATACGAAAAAAAGCCAGAAAATTTGAACACGGTATGGTTGAGCCTTGTGAAATGCCAGAAGATATTTTAGACGAAGTAAATTCCATCAGAAATATGATAGAAGAAGCTGTTGCTGAAACTGACGATGAACTTATGGAAAAATTCTTTTCAGACACTAGCTTCACAGAAGAAGAAATATATAAAGGAATTAACATAGGAATTTTAGATGGAACAGTAACCCCTGTCATTTCAAGCTCAGCAATTAACACACTTGGCATAAGAGTTTTGCTAAACTCCATAATTAAGTTTTTGCCTCCAACAAATAAGGTTCATCAAACAATACCTGCCTTAAACCCTAAAACTGACGACTTAATTGAAATTAACTGCGACGAAAAAGACCCTTTGTCTGCCTTTGTTTTTAAAACAATTTCAGACCCTTACATAGGTAGGTTAAGCATTTTTAAAGTGTGTAGTGGAGTAATTAAAAAAGATTCAATTTTAAAAAATGTAAATAAAAACATTGCAGAAAAAATAGGTAAACTCTATGTTTTAAGAGGAAAAGAACAAATTGAAATAGATAAACTAAGTGCTGGGGATATAGGAGCAGTTGCAAAACTTCAAAACACAAGCACAAACAACACTCTCTCCTCTACTGAACGCCCAGTAATAATAGAAGAAATAAAGTTCCCTACCCCATTTTATTCAAAAGGTATAACACCAAAAACAAAAGGTGATGATGATAAAATGGCAAATGCAATAAATAAAATCTTAGAAGAAGATAAAACGCTAGAGTTTAAAGTAGATAAAGAAACAAAACAGTCTGTAATTTCCGGCCTTGGCTCAACACAGTTAGATGTTTTTGTAAACAAACTAAAAAACAAATATAAAATAGATGTTCTTCTTTCAGAACCTATAATCCCACATAGAGAAACAATAAAAAATAAAGTTCAAATACGCTATAAACATAAAAAGCAATCTGGTGGTGGTGGCCAGTATGGCGATGTAGAAATGGTCTTTGAACCTAGCGGGGATTTAACAACGCCTTATATCTTTGAGGAAAAAATATTTGGTGGAGCTGTTCCAAAACAATATTTCCCAGCAATAGAAAAAGGAATACAAGAATGTGTAAATTCTGGCATTCTTGCTGGCTATAAAATAGTAGGTGTAAAAATAACTTTGGTAGATGGCTCATACCACCCAGTAGACTCAAATGAGCTTTCCTTTAAAATGGCTGCAATAGGTGCTTTTAAAGAAGCTTTTAAACAAGCTAAAACTGCAATTTTAGAGCCAATTAATCTTGTTAAAATTCTAGTTGATGATTCATACACTGGCGATATAATGAGCGATTTAAATAAGCGTAGAGGCCGAATTTTAGGTATGGAAGCAAACAAAAACAAACAGCTAATAACAGCTGAAGTTCCAGCCTATGAAATGATAAACTACGCAACTGACCTTAAAAGCATAACACAAGGTAGAGGAAGCTTTGAAATGGAATTTGCTCGCTTTGAAGACGCTCCAAAAAATGTAGAAGAAAAAGTAATATCTAAAAACAAAAAATAATCTAAAGGCCCATTTTTAAATGGGCTTTTAATTTTGCAAAACTTTATATTCTAAATGCTACTCCTTTTGAATAGAATTAATTAAGTAACAAACAAAACTTACGAGAGGGAGTAATAAAATGGAAAATACATCTTTTTTAAATAACACAATTAGTCTAAGTGGACAAATCATATCTTCTTTTACCTTTTCACATAAAGCCTATGGCGAAGATTTTTATAGCTTTATGCTAAAAACTAAACGCCTTAGCGATAATTATGACATTTTGCCAATCACAGTTCCTGAAAGACTTTTAATAAATATTGATGCAAAAGAAAATGATTTTGTAAACATTTTAGGCCAGCTAAGAACTTATAATAGCTACTATGACAATAAAAACCATTTAATATTAACTGTCTTTGCCACAAAAATTGAAATATGTTGCGAAAACATAAAAGATATAAACTCTATCCACCTAAATGGCTACATATGTAAAGCCCCTGTTTATAGAACAACACCTTTTGGTAGAGAAATCGCAGATATACTTCTTGCAGTAAATAGGGCCTATGGTAAGTCAGACTATATTCCTATTATCTGCTGGGGAAGAAATGCAAAATTTGCATCTAGCCTAGAAGTTGGAAAAAATATAAATATACAAGGTAGAATGCAGTCAAGGCAATATCAGAAAAAAATTTCAGAAACAGAGGTTATAGAAAAAACAGCCTATGAAGTTTCTGTTTCACAAATAGAACTAATTGAATTTGATAAAACTTTAAATGAATAATTTTTTTAAACTATTAGTTGACAACACATAGAAAATATTGTATCATAACCTAAAGTACCTAATGTTTATACTTTCATATAAGAAAGGAGAATACAAATGAAAAGCGAATTAGTTGTTCAATTTAAAGGTCACGAAGTCAATAATAAGAAGTTAATAGAAATAGCAAAAGAAATTTGGAAATCTGAAGGCAATAAAGTAAAAGATTTATTAACGCTAGAACTTTACTATAAGCCAGAAGAAAGTAGATGCTACTACGTTTTTAACGGTAAATGCTCCGAAAATAGCTTTTTTGAAGTTTAATACATAAAATAGGCTACATTAAGTAGCCTATTTTTTTATGTTTCTATTGACCTATCACTTCATAAATGATAAAATAAAATCAATATAAATATAGGGGTGAATTTATGAAAACCATAGGCATAATAGGGCTAGGGCTTATAGGTGGCTCTTTAGCAAAATGCTTTAAAAAGAACCTAAAAAACATTAAAATAGTAGCTATAAATAGAAGTGTTTCTTCCCTTGAAATAGCAAAAAAAGAAGGCGTAATTGACGACTACTCAACTGATGATATGTCTGTTTTTAAAAACTGTGACATAGTCTTTGTTTGCACATCTGTTAATTTAATACCCTCTTATGTAAGTAAACTACTTCCTTTTATAAAAAAAGATTGTATAATAACAGATGTAGGAAGCACAAAAAAAGTTATATACGAAAAAATGCAAAATTTTAAAAACATAAACTACATAGGTGGCCACCCAATGGCAGGTTCAGAAAAAACTGGCTATACTTCAGCTAAAGCACATCTTTTTGAAAATGCCTTCTACATTCTAACGCCAAATGAATATGTTAGCGAAGAAAAAATAAATAGCTTTTTAGAATTAATAAAAATAACTGGTGCAACACCTCTTGTTTTAAACCCAGACTGCCACGACTACACAGTGGCTGCTATAAGCCACATACCACATATAATAGCGTCAGCTTTAGTCAACACAGTTAAAGCCTTAGACGATGAAAACCACTATATGCACCTTCTAGCAGCAGGTGGCTTTAAAGACATAACTCGAATTGCCAGTTCTTCCCCTGAAGTGTGGAGCTCAATTTGTAATGACAATAGAGAACAAATTTTAAAAGTGCTACATAGCTTTAATAAAAGCATAAATAAAATAGAAGAAAAACTTAAAAACCAAGAAAATATATATTCTTTCTTTGACACAGCAAAAGAATTTAGGGATAGCTTTTCAGTTAAAACACCTCTTACCACTTGCAATCAATACGAAATATATTTGGACATAACAGACCAGCCTGGAGCAATAGCAACTGTTGCAACGCTTTTAAGTGTACAAAATATAAACATCAAAAACATAGGAATTGTAAATAATAGGGAATATTCAGACGGAGCTTTGCAAATTATATTTGATGAACCAAACCACAAAATAAAAGCTGTTGAAATTTTAAAATCAAAAAATTACACAGTTTTAAATAAGGAGTAAAATATGGATAAAACAATTGTCAAAAAATTAGGATTAAAAGGAAATTTTAAAGTAGCTGGGGATAAGTCTATATCCCATAGAGCAGTTATGTTTGGAAGCCTTGCAAAAGGCGACACTGAAATATCAGGCTTTTTAACAGGCGATGACTGCCTTTCAACAATATCTTGTTTTAAAAAACTTGGAATTAATATAGAGCTTGATAAAGAAAAGGTTCTTGTCCACGGAAAAGGAATTAATGGCTTAACAAAACCAACTTCAACTTTAGATGTAGGAAATAGTGGAACAACAATAAGGTTAATTTCAGGAATTTTATCAGCTCAAAATTTTGATAGTAAATTAACTGGAGATAGTTCCATACAAAAAAGGCCTATGAATAGAGTTATTAAACCTTTAAGCGAAATGGGTGCAAACATAGAAAGCACAAACAACGGCTTTGCCCCTTTAACTATCTATGGTAGAAAACTAAATGCAATTAACTACACAATGCCAGTTGCTTCTGCTCAAGTTAAGTCCTCAATTTTGCTTGCAAGCCTTTTTGCAGATGGTGTTACAACAATAGTTGAGCCAGTTGCTTCAAGAAATCACACAGAAATTATGTTAAACTATTTTGGTGCAAACATAGAAAATAAAAACGGAATAATAACAAGCTCAAAAGTAGATGAACTCTATGCAAAAGACTTAACTGTTCCAGGAGATATTTCCTCAGCAGCCTTTTTCATTGTTGCTGCCCTAGTTTGCGAAAACTCACATATAATAATTGAAAATGTCGGAATAAACCCTACAAGAACAGGCATAATAGACGCTTTAAAAGCTATGGGAGGAAAAATTAACATCTTAAACCAAAGGCAATCTGGTGGAGAATTGGTGGCAGATATTGAAGTTTTCTCCTCTAACCTAACTTCAACAACTTTAGAAGGGGACATTATTCCAAGAATGATAGATGAAATACCTGTTTTTGCAGTTGCTGCCTTGTGTGCAAAAGGAACTACATACATAAAAGACGCAACAGAGCTAAAAGTTAAAGAATCAAACAGAATTGCAACAATAAAAGAAGAATTTTCAAAAATGGGCGTAAATATTATAGAAACAGAAGATGGTATGATAATAAAGGGTGAACAGAAATTTAAAGGTGCCACTGTCTATTCCCACCTAGACCATAGAATTGCAATGAGCTGTGCAGTTGCAGGCATAATTGCAGATGGCGAAACAACAATAACAGATGCAGATTGTGTTGCCATATCTTTCCCAAACTTTTATGAATTACTAAATTCGTTATAATTAATTTTTTAACTAAACTCTACGATTTTACAGTATATTTTTATAAGAGGTGGTATTTTATGGCTAAATTCGTCAATCAAAAACTTAAATTGTTTTACTTGCGTAACATTTTGTTGGAAAACACAGACAAAAATCACTATATCTCAATGAACGAAATTATAGAACGCTTAAATACGCTTGATATACGAGCAGAAAGAAAAAGCATCTATAACGACATTGACCTTTTAAGAGAGCTAGGTTTAGAAATAATAAATCATAAAAGGCTTGGCTATGCAGTTGTAAAAAAAGAGTATGATTTCGAAGAAATCGAACTAATAATACAAGGCTTAGATTATTTAGACATTTCCAAAAACCAAAAACTCCTTTTAAAAGAAAAACTAAAACGAAATTTAAGCCAATACGAAGCAAAACTTTTAAGCTAAAAAAATAAGACTATCCTAGATAGTCTTATTTTTTTTATTTAAATATTCATTAAACTTTTCATTCCAGTTTCTCTTTCCTACATTCTCTTTTTCCTTTTTAAACACATTTTGGTTTTTAATGTTACAAATAGGCGAAAAACTACAATATTTACACGAACTAGAAAAACTAGACTTATCTTTGCTTGGGCTAACAGAAATGTTTCCTTTAATCATCTCGTTTCCTATTTCTTTAATCTTTTCCATAGAATAATCTAAAACAAGTTTAAACTCGCTGTCACTAACTTCGTAACTTTTCGGAATTTTAATATCTCTTTTAGTTTTTGTTTCCTTTCTGCTTTTAATAATGTTAATGTTGTAAGTGTCTAAACTGTCTTTTAATCTGTCTAAAAGCATACCGTTAACAGCCATTTTGTTTAATATAATGTCTTCTCCACTAACATCTGAGCAATAATTTAAGCCCTCAGAATCTTCTATTGTAGGCTCGTCAGTTAAAGAATAAAACATAGCCGCTGGGGAAGATTTAACATAGTCAATATAACTTTTCATATAAACAGCTAATTGTAGTTGAAGCCCTTGATATATTTCATCATAATCCAAACTTTTTTCAGAACTTTTGTAATCTATAATTTTAATATATTCAGTTCCATCTTCAGAAACTAAGGTGTCTATTCTGTCAATTTTCCCCCTAATATTCATTTTTTTGTTGTTTTCTAACTCAATTTGTATACAATTTTTTTTGTTAAAAGAAAATTCAAATTCTTTCGGCTTAAAATTGCTTGCTTTAATCTGCTCAACATTCACCCATAAAGTGTTTTTCACAATCTCTAATATCTTGTCAAATATAAATTCATTTCTTTTAAGCTCAAATATATCTGTGTTTAATATATCAATGTATTTTTCATAATTTTTATCAACAAAACTTTCTATATCCTGCTTTTCAATGTTTCCAAACCCATTTTTCTTAGAAACATTAGATATAAAATCCTCTAAAATTTTGTGTATAAAGTTTCCAATGTCGTTGCTTTTAATGTAATAAGTGTTTTTCTTTTGAGCCTTTAAAATATAATCTCCAAAAAACTTAAATGGGCAGTCCATAAACCTTTCTAGTTTAGATATGCTAGAATTTTCAAAAACTTCAGACCATAACATCTCTAATAACCCTTTTTCTAAATATTTAATAGGAACTTCTGTTAAAGCTCCAGCTTTAATATTCTCAATTTTTCTTAAATATTCCTTGTCAAAACGATATATGTTTAAAAGTTCGGCTATAAACTCGCTTTCATCTCCACTATAAATTGCCTTTAACATATTTTCAAATGTAACATTTTTGTTTGACAATATGCTCTTAATATTAAAGTCTTTGTCGTTAATTTCAAATTCCTTAACTTTTGGAAAAATATTTTTAATTTTGTCAAATATAATCGATGGAACTAAAACCATATCTTGAAAGTTGCTACTAGCATAAGATATAAATAGCTTTTCACTTGGCCTAATTAAAGACAAAAACAAACTTAATTTTCCGCTGTTAATTTTCTGTATAACATTTGGCGACATCTCAATTTTACTCTCTTCTATAACACTTCTTTCATCGCCACTAAATATGCCACTATTTTTTATTTTAATAGGAATGTTGCTTTCGTTTGCTCCAGCAATAAAAATAGCCTTAATGTTCGCCATTCTACTTCTTTCAATATCGCCAACTATAACATAATCTTGTAAAGGAGGTGCAACACCTATGTTAGCTGAACTAAAACCAGTTCTTAAAATGCTTATATACTCCCTTATACTAACTTTTTCCTTTCCAAGAATGTCAACTAATTTTTCAAAAACTAAAATAACTTCTTCCCAAATTTGGCTTGAAATAATTTCTCTTTCTAAATTTCCGTTTTCAATAGCCCTCTTGTAATCTAATTCAATTTTTTCCTTAACATTTAAATACTCTAAAACCTTTAATAAATCTTTGGTAATTTCTCTAACATTAAATTCTTTTCTGCTGTTGTATTTTAAAATAGGCTCAAATATTTTAAGAACTCTTTCTTTAATCTCTAAAATATACTCTTTTGTAGGCTTGTTGTCGTTTTCATTAATTTTAAAACCATACTTCCATTCCATATTCCACTTGTATTTGTTTATACCGTTTGCAATAACATAATTTTCAAGGTTAAATATGTCCTCAAAATCAATGTCTGTATATCCAGTTTTTAAAAGCCTAAATATAGCACTGTTGTTATATCCATATCCAACTGCCTCTAAGGCAGATAAAATAATAATAACTAAAGGGTGGTTGTTAATGTCTTTTCTGCTGTCTAAAAAGTTTGGTATGTTATACTTTTTAAAATATGCACTAAAAACTTTTTCATATTCCTTGCTTCCAACAATAACACCAATTTCTTTGTAGCTATAATTTTCCTCTTTAATTAAATTTAAAATACTCTTGCAAATATAATCAACTTCAACATATATATTTTTTCCACTAAATAATTTAATGTTCTCGCTTTCAAATTCAAATTTTAAAGGTTTAAACTTTAAGTAATTTTCTCTTAGATGTAGCATTTCTTTGCTGTATTTTGTATATACTTTTTTACACTTTAAAATGTCCTCAATTTCAATATTGTTTGCTCTTGCTATTTTTCCAATAGAATTTACACTTTTTTTAATTTCATATTGCTCGTCATAAGGACTTAATTTAGTATAAATTTTTTTCATATCTCCAATACTAAAAGTTATGTTCACCCTCTTGCAACACTTTAATAGCTTTTCAATAATTTTAAGCTCCTGCTTAGTGTAACTTTTAAAGCCGTCTATCCAAACCTCAGAGCCAGCAATTTCTGAACTTTCTATAAGCTCACATAAAACATCTAAAGCTCCCTCTGAAGATATATAGTCCCTGTTCATATATTCCTTGTAAGATTCATATAATTTAACAATATCTTCTAATTTGTCTTTAAACCCGCTGTTTTTAGCTTTTTTAGCAAGCTTTTTTAAATCGCCTATGCTAACACTATATTGCATCATTTCTGTTATAGTCTTGTTTAAATCGTCAATAAAGCCTTGTTTGTTCACTGCACTTTTGTAAAAAGAAAGCTCTTCCTTTTTTTCAAGAGCAATCTTTTTTATTAACATAGCTTTAGCAACATCGTCAATAATAACTCTTTTGTCGCCACCAAATCTGTTAATTAAATAATAAGCAAGGTGGTTAAAACCTAGAACATTAATGTTTATAAGTGCCTTTTTCTTAAATAAAATAGCTTTTTCAGACTCAAGTGTAAATTGCTCAGGAACAATATAAAAAAGCCTTCTCTCCATTCCATTTGTGCTACATATTTCATCTATACAAGTCTGTGTTTTTCCAGTTCCACTCTCGCCCATTATAAATCTTAAACTCAAAGCAATACCTCCTTTTTTCTTAATTATATCATAATTACGAAAAATTTTTAATATAATTATATAAAAAAGGAGGTATTAAAATGGCATCTAAAATTTTTGTTGTAAAACTAAAAGATATAATAAAAACAACAATTTTCACAGTTCTAGGAATTGCTATAATAGTGGTAATTATAGCCTTTTTTAACGGAAATAAAGGCGAATATAAAGAAGGTACATATTCTTCACAAATAATTTTATATTCAAACCCAGTTGACCTTCTAGTTGAAATTGAAAAAGGAGAAATTAAGTCCATAACTTTAAACCAATTAAATCAAACACAAGAAGTTTTCTACCCAACTTTTTCAAATTGCATTGATGAAATAACAAAAGAAGTAATAAACCAACAATCCACAGATATAGAACTAAATAAAGACTATTCTGTAACAGGTTCAATAATATTAGATGCAATAGATAATGCTCTTGAACAAGCAAAAAAATAAAAAGTCCAAAAGGACTTTTTATTTTTTACTTTCTTTTCTTTTTTCTAATTTGAGAGCTAGGCTTAATAGGCTCAGCTTTTTTCATAATATAATTTTTTTTAGTTTTTAACTTGTTGTCAAAAATAGTGTAAACAAAAATTAATATTAAACCTACAATAGAAATTAACACAGCAGGAATAAGCCCTTTAGACTTAAACTCAAAAACAACCTTGTGTTCGCCCTCAGGAATATTAACGCCTATAACGCCGTCTTTTGCAATAGAAACCTTTTCAACCTCTTTTCCATCTACACTAACTTTCCAGCCATCTACATAAGGAATAGATGTAAATAAAAGACTGTCCTTTTCTGCAACAACTCTACCCTCAATATATGTGTCTTCAAACTTGTCAATTTGATAACCTCTTTGAGAAAGAATGTTGTAAGCCTTTTCAAACACAGGAGCATTGTAACTTGCACCATAAATCTTTACAGTGCCGTCTTTACGGTATGTCTTTTCAAACTCACCTTTGTTAGTAAGTGCAAAAGAAACAGTAATAACTTCTCCTTTTTTAACATATCCAATGTCAAATAAACTCTTGCCAGCTGAAAGCTCTCTGTCTTGGTTTTGAGTGTCGTTTTGATACTTAACTCTCTTTGCATTTCCAGCATCAACATAAACATACATATATTGGTCTTTGTCAGAAACAAAGGTAGCTGTAACAGTTGGTTCTAAAGCTAAATTAGCAGGGCTTGTTAGCCTGTATTTAAAGCTACTTTCGTCAATTTCTTCTTTAACCTCTAAATGTGTTTTTTCAATGCTAGTTGGCGTAATTTTGCTAAACATATCTTCGTTAATTCCAGTTGATTTTTTAATAAAATCGTTTTGAACATCAAAAGGCATAGAATCCTCAGTGACCCAGTTTTCAACATCTGTGTCCACTAAAAAACCAAGAGGCAACGCCCTATTGTTTCTATACACCCAAACATTGTCAAATTGAGCCTCAAATTCATATCTATCGTTTACAATCTCGCCATCTTTGTTCATAATATACTCAAGGTTAAACATAGCGTCAATTAAAGCAGTAGGGTCGTAATATCTGTAACTGTTGCCAGTTGCAGCAACACCTAAGTTTCCAATAAATTCAGATATTCCGCCAGGAGCTAAAGAAGAGAACTGTGAAAAACCGTTGTAATGATATAAAGAGGCGTCGTTAATTGTTGTAAATCTCCTAAATTCTGTACGATAAAACCCATCTTGGCTGTTGTCTTTTTGCTCTTTGTCCATATACTCAATAGCAGATTTTGTTCCGTCAATAAATTTAACATAATCCTCTCTAGGAGTTGTTCTGTCTAAGCCCTCAAAACTAGAGAACATACACTCAGCAAAAACACAAATAAATATAATTCCAACTAACCCGCCTATAATGTCTGGCTTAGCGTTTTTGTATGAATATATAATAGCCAAATAAACAATAATTGCAACAATGTTAATTATTATATCGCTGTTTGTTAAAGCTCTGTCTATATCGCTTATGTTTGGCACAACTAAAAACTCAGTAATTAAAATAACAACAACATAAAATATAGCAGTGTAAACTACATACATAAAGTCACAACTTTTAATGTTTAAAAAACCTTTATATCCCATATATAATAAAACAAAACTATATATAAAAGTATATCTGTGAGGAAGGTTTGATGGGAAATGGAACCCGTGAATCATAAAATCTAGCGGTTTAATACAAGCACATAAAATCATAAAAATCAAAAGTGCAGATAAGAGATATTTCTCGCTTTTTTTAATTTCCTTGTTAAAAAAGTATAAAGGTAACAACATCATTGTAATAACGCCACTATATATGTTTGGAAGGTCCTCGTTTCTTGCCAAAACAACTGGTCTAGAGCCAATAAAGTGGTTGGCTATAATTTGATATACATTTTTGTAAACTTCAAATTTAGGGAAATTAGTTTGGCTTGTTGCAGTTTGACCTAAAGCAATAGCAACAGGAGCTAAAATAAACATAGAAGTTAAAGCAGCTATAATGGATACAATTCCAAATTTAACCATTCTATGTATCATTAAACTCTTGTTTTCTTTCCAGCTGTAATTTGCAAAAAGCACAACCATAAAATAAGCAGCTGTAAAAACACAAACCAAAACAGCCATATAAAAGTTCACAATCATAGTAAGAGTTAAAGTAACAAAATAAAAAATGTGCTTGTTCTCGTCAATTAACCTTTCAACTCCAAGGGCTACAAGAGGGAATAAAGCAACTGAATCAAGCCACATAACATTCCAGTAGTAACCTGTCATAAAAGCAGTAAAGCCATATAACAAACCAAAAATTAAAATTGTAAAATCATTTTTCTTAAAATGCTCTTTTAAATAATAGGTAAAAAAAGCAGATGTTAAAGCAGTTTTAAATAAAATAAAAAATGCCAAAGCCTCTGGAAGTAAATGCTGAGGAAATAACAAAATTAAAAAACTAATAGGCGAAGCCGTGTAATAAGCCATTTGGGTAACAAACTCTTTTCCAAGCCCGCCTTCCCAGCTGTATAAAAGACTTTGTCCGTTTAAAATTCTGCTTCTTAATTCCTCGTGAAATGGAGCATATTGGTGATATAAGTCAACCTTTAAAACAATACGGTCCCCAAATGGGTAAACTTCCCTTAAAATGTAGGTAACACACATTAAAATTGCTGTAAGCAAAAAAGCCCCAATAACAAATCGATTTTCGTAAAACCAACTAACTTTTCTCTTTTCCATTTTCCTTTCTCCTTATTTAAATATAAATAACTTGCTAAATATATAGTTTAAAACAACAATAACAAATTGAGCTGCAACCTTGCAAAAACTGTCGTTTAATTTTAATAAAACTGTTGTTATGTTCATAAATATAACTTCAAATAAAAGAGATAAAACTCTAGCACAAACAAACTTAGTAGCCTCTTTAAAAACAATCATAGCCTCAAAAGAGCTTGAGTTAAAAACAAATAGCTTGTTTGTTATAAAAGCAAAACTAACAGCTAAAACCCAGCTAAAAATAGTAGCTATGTTTATAATTAAAGGCGTGCTTTTTCCACTTTTTTTAATTAAAACTCTTTTGCAAACTTCGTAAGATAAAATGCTAACAACAGTTGTTAAGCCGCCAAAAAATAAATATCTAATAGCCTCGCTATTAATTAAATATTCAAAAATATTAAAAAACATATTACCTCTCCTTTGAATAATCGTTAATAGGTTTTTCAATATTAGTCTTTCCTATAATGTAAATAGGCCTGTTTTTAACTTCAATATAAATTTTAGCCACATATTCTCCTAATATGCCACAACAAAGAATAATGCAACCACCTAAAAACAATAAAATAACAATAATAGAGGCATAACCTGGAAAATCCCTTCCATAAATAATTGTTTTTAAAACTACCCATATAAGATATATAAAAGAAGATATAGAAACTAAAGACCCAAAATAAATAGCCATTTTAAGCGGAACTGTTGAAAAGGCAGTAATGCCCTCCATAGCATATTTAAACAAACCAAAAAAACTCCATTTTGTTGTTCCAGCCGCTCTTTCAACGTCTTGAAAATCAATCCATTTAGTGTCAAAGCCAACCCAGCTAAAAATGCCTTTGCTAAACCTTTGAACTTCACAAAGGCTTAAAATAGCCTCTATCATTTTTCTGTTCATCATTCTAAAATCTCCTGCCCCATCAGGCATATTAACATCAGAAATTTTGTTAATGAACCTATAAAAACCTCTTGTTAAAAACGTTCTTAAAAATGGGTCCCCATCTCTAGAAGCTCTGTTTGTTGCGCAACAGTCATACCCCTGCTCCATTGCCTCTAACATATCTTTAATTAGAGCTGGAGGGTGCTGTAAATCTGCATCTAAAATAACTGCATAATCCCCAGTAGAATTTTTAAGCCCAGCATACATAGCAGACTCTTTTCCAAAATTTCTAGAAAAAGATATATATTTAACTCTCTCATCTTTTTTAGCTAAATCTTTCATAATTTCAAGAGTGTTGTCCTTACTACCATCATCAATAAAAATAAAATTAAATTCATATTGTTTAATACTGTCAATAACTTTACAACATTCATCATAAAACATTTTAATTACTTCTGATTCATTATAGCAAGGGACAATTAATTCAACTAACATAAAAAACTCCCTTCTATTAAAGCATAATACATAAATATTTTAACCTAAAATCAACAATATAGCAATAAATTTTTAGACAAATAAAAAAATCGGGCAAAAGCCCGATTTTTTATTATATAACGTACATATTAGGCAAGAACATAAACCTTAACGTCCTTATGGCCAAAACCAGAATTTAACGCTGCCTCGTGAGAACCATAGCAAAGGTCAATTCTATTTCCCTTTATAGCTCCGCCTGTATCTGCTGCTATACAATAGCCATACCCTTCAACATAAAGCTTTGTGCCAAGAGGTATCACTTTGGTATCAACCGCAACTACACCGTAACCAGCTCTCATACCGTTAGCTGTATATCCATTTGCATAAGGTCCACAACATTCTGAACAAGGGCAATAAGCAGTTGCTGTCATTGTGAGAACTTTTTTGTATTCAACAGTCTTGCTAGTGTTACTGTTTTTGTTTGTTGTAACAATAGCTTCCTTAGTTCCTTCAACAACAATTTCAGCAATAGGGTCAACAACAACTTCCTCAGTAAAGCTAACATCTGCCACTTCGCCGTTTACATACTTAGTAACCTCTGTAACCTTATTAAGGCCGTTTTCTCCGTTTTGAGTAATTTTAGAAGTACCCTTTTTTAATTCGTTGCTCTGCTCAGTAATAGTGGTGTAAGGAACTTCCTTACTACTAACTTTCACTTCACTTTTTTCTGCATTACTATCTACTGTGTTAGTTTGATAGTATGTAATTTTACTCTTTGCCTCAGCAGTGTAGTTAACGCTACTTTCAACAAAGGCGTTTTCTGCAGCGTATGTTGTAGTTGATAAAGCAGTAATAGTAGATGCCATCAACACAGCACATTTTGCAAAATTTTTAAACATAATTTCCTCCCATCTGGGATTTTAAACCTTGCTCCTTAGAAAAGATAACAAAGTCTTTAGACCTAAAAGGCCAAATCCCTTATTGGTTGTTCTAAGTTACAATCATATGACAAAAGCCATAGTAAAGCTAAAAAGATACACCAACCAATTGCATAACTTTATAGCTTCTACTTTATATATCTTAACACATTTGTAATAACTATGCAACAACTTTTTTTCAGAAGAACAGACACTTTGCGTTTTTTGTCGTTATTTCACACACTTTTTCAGCAGAAATCTGTTTAATTTCACTAATTTTATCAGCAATATACTTCAAATTTTGTGAGTTATTTACGCTGCCTCTAACAGGTACAGGAGCTAAATATGGTGAATCCGTTTCTAATAAAATGTTATCAATTGAAATATCTTTAACAACATCTACCAATTTTTTAGCATTTTTAAAAGTCAAAACTCCACCAACGCCTATATAAAAACCCATTTTTATATACTCTCTAGCAATTTCAACACTTCCACTAAAAGCGTGTATAACACCTTTTCTAACGCCACTATTTTTAATAATTTCAAAACACTCCATAGTCGCCTCTCTTGAATGGATACTAACTGGCATATCTAGCTTTTTAGCAAGCTCAAGCTGTCTTTCAAACCAATATCTTTGTTTATCTCTTTGAGAAAAATCATAGTAAAAATCTAAACCAATTTCACCAATTCCAACAACCTTTTCATATTTTGCCATTTCTTCTAAAGCCTTAATGTCCTCCTCTGTCATCTTTTCAACTTCGTGAGGGTGAACACCAATAGTAGCATATATAAAATCATACTTTTTAGCAAGTTCAATGCTGTTTTGTGAGCTTTTCATATCAGCACCAATGTTTATAATATAGTCAACTCCATTTTCGTTCATTTCTCTTATAAGGCTATCTCTGTTTTCATTATATTTTTCATCATCAAAATGAGCATGAGAATCAAAATACATATTCTTTACTCCTATTTTAAATTTTTCTAAATTGTGTCGAATTTTATCTTTTTATAAATTTAGGCTGTCGACAAAATCAACAGCCTAAAAAATATATTAACCTATGTTTGCACCACTTTGAATGTCTTTGTCAACACTTAAAAGACCTAAATTTCCATTTTCATCTTCAGCAGCCACAATCATACCCTCGCTAACATACTTGCCCTTTAACATTTTTCTAGGAGCAAGGTTTGTAACAACAACAACCTTTCTGCCTACCATATCTTCAGGAGAATAAAATTTAGCAATACCAGAAAGAATTGTTCTAACACTGTCACCAATTTTAACTTTGCTCTTTAATAACTTGTTAGACTCCTCAATTTTTTCACACTCAATAATTTCACCAATTTTCATTTCAACTTTGCAAAAATCATCAATAGTGATGTAATTTTCTTCCTTTTTGTCCTCAATTTTCTCCTCAGCACTAGCACTAGCCTGCTCTTTCATAATTTCAATAATTTTAGGAACAACTTCTTTGCTGTCTAATCTAGCAAATAAAATTTCAGGCTTTTTAATAACTTCACTTCCGTTTTCGTATAAGCCCCAGCTTGCAAGCTCAGAATACTCTCTTTTTTTGCTGTTTAACTGGTTTAAAATTCTTTCAGTAGTTTCAGGCATAAATGGCTCTAATAACCCAGCACCAATAGATATAGCTTCAACAAGGTTGTATAAAACAGTAGCTAATCTGTCCTTTTTGCTCTCGTCCTTGCCTAACACCCAAGGCTCAGTTTCGTCAACATATTTGTTACATCTTTTAAATAAAGCAAAAATTTCGCTAATTGCATCAGCCACTCTATACTTTTCCATTTTTTCTTCAACTTTTGCCTTGCACTGTGTTGCAATTTGAATAAGCTCGTTGTCAATTTCTTCGTTTACACCAGTGTTTCTAACAACGCCGTCAAAATATTTGTTAGTCATAGAAATAGTTCTGTTCACTAAATTACCTAAAACATTAGCTAAGTCAGAATTGTTTCTTTCAATAACTAAATCCCAAGATATAACTCCATCGTTGTCAAAAGGCATTTCGTGTAAAACAAAGTATCTAACAGCGTCAACACCAAAAATCTTAACTAAATCGTCAGCATAAATCACATTGCCTCTTGATTTACTCATTTTTCCGTCGTTGTTTGCAATAGCGTCAGCAAAACTGTCCTCACCCCTTAAAAGCCAAGGGTGGCCAAACACCTGCTTAGGTAAAGGCAAATCTAACGCCATAAGAATAATTGGCCAGTAAATAGTGTGAAATCTAACAATGTCCTTTCCAATTAAATGAAGGTCTGCTGGCCACATTTTGTTAAATAAATCATCGTTTTTGCCATCACAATCATATCCAATGCCAGTAATATAGTTTGTAAGAGCGTCAAGCCACACATACACAACGTGGTTTTCATCAAAATCAACTGGAATACCCCATTTAAAAGATGTTCTTGAAACACAAAGGTCTTGTAAACCAGGTAACAAGAAGTTGTTCATCATTTCATTTTTTCTTGAAACTGGCTGGATAAATTCAGGGTTGTTGTTAATATGCTCAATTAATCTGTCTGCATACTTGCTAAGTTTGAGGAAGTACGCTTCTTCTTTAGCCTTTTTAACTTCTCTGCCACAATCAGGACACTTTCCATCCACAAGCTGGCTTTCAGTCCAAAAACTTTCACAAGGAATACAGTACATACCCTCGTAAACATTTTTGTAAATATCACCTTTTTCATAAAGCTTTTTAAATATTTTTTGAACTTGCTTTTCGTGATACTCGTCAGTAGTTCTAATAAACTTGTCATAATCTGTGTTCATTAAATCCCAAATGTTTTTAATATCTCCTGCAACCTTGTCCACAAACTGCTTAGGAGTAACACCCATTTCGCTTGCCTTTTTCTCAATTTTCTGGCCGTGTTCATCAGTACCAGTTTGGAAAAACACCTCATAACCTTGCATTCTTTTAAATCTAGCAATACTGTCAGCTAAAACAACTTCATAAGTGTTGCCAATATGTGGCTTGCCAGATGTATAGGCAATAGCCGTTGTCATATAAAACTTTTCTTTACTCATTTTTTTACCTCCAATAAAAAATACATTTATTTTATAGATTAAATAAATACTTTGTGATAAAATAGATAGATATAACGAAAGGAGAGATTTTATGTATAAATTAATAGCAACTGACTGCGATGGAACAATTCTTAACTCAAAAGGCCATTTGCCACAAGAGATAGTTCAAACTTTCAAACTCCTAAACAAAATGGGAATTCATATCATAGTTGCAACTGGCAGAAGTGACATTCTAGCAAAAGACTATCTTGATGAAATGAAAATAAATTGCCCAATAATTGGTTGCAATGGTGCAACCATAAGAAACTTATACACAAATACAGAATTTTTTTCAAGCTACATACCTAAAGATGTTCTAATAAAAGTTTTTAACATTGCAAAAAATGAAAATATAAGCCTAAAAGTTTTCACAAACGACACTTTTTACACAAATAACAAACTTTTTTATAACGGTGGCATTGAACTAATAGTAACTGAATATACAAAGAAATTAAACTATTGTCTAAAAAAAGAATTTGTAAAAGACATTTATTCAATTTCCAACTTGCCTAATGTCACAAAAATAGTTGTAATTGAAAATGACCAAAACAGGCTTTCTAACATAAAAAATAAAATAAATTTAAATATACCAGAAATAACAGCCACTCAATCTAATTGGAATTGCATAGACATTAACTCAAGCCTTGCCACAAAAGGTAACGCTGTTTTAGCCTACGCAAATATGCTTAATATAGATAAAAAAGATATTATAGCCTTTGGCGATAGCGAAAATGACATTTCTATGCTAAAAGCAGTTGGCTTTGGTGTAGCTATGAAAAACGCCTCTGATATAGTAAAAAAATCTGCAAACTATGTTACAGACACAAACGATAACTTTGGCGTTGCACAGTATCTAAAACATATTTATAACATTTAATTCCTTAGGTGGCTTATATAGCCACTTTTGTTTTTTATTTTTTTAATATTATCTCCAAAAAAATCAATTTTAAGCATAAAAAAACCGCCCTTGCAAAACACAAGGACGATGTATATTCATCGTGGTACCACCTTGATTTACTTAAACATAAGTCTAAGCCTCGTTTATGCTGTATTGGGCATACCCATCGTAGCCTATGTAAAACATTCGGTACGCAGCTCCAAGACCATCTTCAACTATGCCTTTATATCTGCTCTCACCTGCCCAGACTCTCTTTAATATACAGCATAACCTACTCTTCTTTTCATCGCCTTATTAAAATAATATCACATTTAATATTCTTTGTCAACAAAACAAAAATGCAGGCTTTGCCTGCATTTTCATCTATTCAAAAGAAATATAAAATAAATTACAAGTATCTTTTTTAGTTATATCGTGAGAACCTGCCTCTAAATTAATCCTTAAAACACCATTGCTGTCTGCTTCAACTGCAACATTGTCAATTTTACAGTTTCTCTTTAAGTCACTTTCTCCAAACACAAGAGTTAAAACTCCAGCCTTTTCAACATTAAACTTAATAGATGTGCTAGACTCCATTTTTAAACACTTAGAATAAGTCTTTCCCTCAAATGTTGCAGTCCCCTTGTTGCTTGCAATGTTTCCAAAAATACTAAAAAAGTCAGACTCCAAATTTTCCTCAAAAGTTTTAACAACTTTGTTACTCTCTACAACATCGCTTCCAACAGTTGTAGCTTCTGTTGTTGTTTCTGTTGTGCTTTCTTTAGTTGTAACTTCCTTGGTTGTTGTTTCAGGATTTTTTGTAGGAATAACAACTCCCATTTCTTCACAAGGCATTTTCCAACTGCTGTCATTTACCTTTTGAATAATAATAGCAACATCTTCACTGTTCACCTTTCCGTCAACATTTAAGTCAGTAAGCCCAGCTATAACCTCGTATTTGTCCTCTAAAATCATTTCAAGTAACATTGAAGCATCTACACAATCAAGTTTACCATTTCCGTTTATATCGCCATAAACATTTCCGTTTTTATCTGTTGCAACTTCTTCGCCAATAACTACATCAGTTGTTGTTTCTGTTGTTGCCTCAGTTGTACTTTCTGTTGTAGCTTTTGTTGTTGCCTCAGTTGTACTTTCTGTTGTAGCTTTTGTTGTTGCCTCTGTCGTGCTTTCTGTTGTAGCTTTTGTTGTTGCCTCTGTCGTGCTTTCTGTTGTAACTTTTGTTGTTGCCTCTGTTGTGCTGTTATTAACTTCATTGCTTAAAACTGCAACATAAGGCACAGAAAGAACAACGTTTCTTAAACCACTTTTTGAAGTAACAGATTTAACTGAATTAATGCTCTCGCCGTCAAATGAAGTGCTTCCTTTAATTCCGTCAATGTTGTAATTTACAACACTTTTGTCAAAGTCAAATATAAGCTCATACTTAATTTCTTTAACTTCTAATGCTCCAATTTTACTAACACTGTTGCTATCTCCATTTAGCCTATAAGCAAGCTCATTTTTGCTTGCACCACCACCAAAGGAGAACACCTCTCCATTAGTTCCATCAGCTCTTTTTCCGTGTATCTGTAAGAAATACCACTTGCTACCTAAAACACTAGGAGCAACACTACCAGAAACTAAAACTCTTCCCTTGCTCTGCTCTTCAAAAGGCAAGCTTAATTCAGCTGTTAATGAGTCAGATGCGTCGTTTAAAGTCCATTTTTTGTCGCTTTCGTTGTATGTAACAGAAATATTTGAACCGTTTGCAGATGTAACAGCTTCGCCAATTTCAACTTTAGTTCCAACAGTTGTTGTTTCTGTTGTAGTTTCAGTTGTTGTTTGTGTTGTGCTTTCTGTTGTGGCTTCTGTTGTTGTTTCTGTTGTTGGGTTGCTACCAACACCAATTCCACCAACAGATATTAAAGAAGAACTGTAATTTGTAAGAGCACCTTTTAAAACTGTGTCAACTGCGTAACTGCTGTCATCATTTAATATAGTAAAACTAGAACTGTTTTTAAAATCTCCGCCTTCAACTCGTCCAGCATATTTTTTTACAACGCTTGGAACATCTTCAACCTTTGTAATGCTCTTTTCATCAACACCAAGGTCGAAATTTGCAGTGTCTGTGTCAAAGTTGTTGTAAGAATTTCCGCCTAATACAGACACAACATTTGATGGAACTTTTTCACTTCTATCCTTTGCTAAATAAGCGTCAAATTGAGTTGCTGCTCCGTTAGTTTTTGTGTCGTTAGCATCGTAATAAACTGGCTCGCTGCCACCACCAAACTTGTTTGCATCAGCGCCTTCAATGTGGTTGTTGTAGGCCTTAATAATACCTCCAGCCTCTCCAGAGAAAGTGCCAGTTCCAGTAAAGTCAGCAACGCCTGTTTTGTTGTTTTCCATAATGTCAGAACCCTGTTTAGATATTAACATAGGGTGCTTGTTGTTTCTAAAATAGTTGCTTTCAACAAAAGCAGAAGAACCAAGTGTAACACCAACACCATATTTTGAATTTCCATCAAAATAGTTGTTATAAATGTGAACAGATTGAGTTCTAATTCTAGGGTGTCTTGAGTCAGAGTGGTCAAACCAGTTGTGGTGGTATGTAATGTGTGATGCACTTGTTTCTGTGCCCATACCACAAAGAGAACTCTTTCCAGAATCCCAGAAATGGTTGTAAGAAACAGTAATATGAGTTGATTTTCCCTTAATATCTACTGTACCATCGCCTTTTGCCTGGTCAGCATCTCCACCAGTTTTTCCGTACAATAAATCCATATTGTGAACCCAAACAGTGTCGTTGTTTGTGTCAATAGAAATACTGTCATCAAGACATAACATAAAGGCAAAGTTTCTAAGCTCAAGGTTTCCAGCGTTTCTGCAAAGAATACCAAAACCTTTAATAGTTGCGTCATCGCCAACGCCCTCTATTGTCATATTAAGCTCGCTACCTGCACTTTTTCCCTTAACTTGAAGACCCTCTGCACTTGATGAAATCTTGTCCATATCTTCAAGGTTAATAGTTCCAATAATTCTAAAACTAATTGGAGTAGTGTCATACCCTTTTTGTAAACCATCTATAATGTTCTGAAAACCAACATAAGTTGTTTTTGTTCCTTTACTGTCTGTAATAACGTCAGTAGAAACAGTTTTTGCAGTGTCCTTAGTTATGTAAAGAACCTTTGCACCATCTTTTAAAGTACCATCGTTGTTGTAAGCACCAACGCCTTTTCCATAAAATTTAGATTTTGAAGAAAAAGCAGAACCATTACGGTCATAAGCTAACACAGATAAAACGCTAGAAACTTCTGCCTTACTTTCATCAAAACTACCATTTACTCCAGGAACAACTTTCATAACATAATCTCCAGCTTTTAAACCTAAAGCATCAGCTCTAAAAACACCTGGATATTTTCTAATTAATTCATTGTCAAGCTCTACATAACTTGAGTTGCTTTCATTAGCACCTTTAATATAAACTTTGTAGCTGTCATAGCCTTGAAATTCTTCCCATTTTATGTAAGCGCTTTCAAGCCAGCCACTGCTTGCTACAATATGGCTGTCGCTAGCAAATGTAAAACTAACATTTGCAACTGAAACACTTGATATAAAAATAGCCATACTAAGAATAAAGCTTAAAACTTTCTTAAATCCTTTAAACATTAAAAAACCTCCTCTTTACTTATTTAAAAAAGCCTATACAAATAATATACATCAATTTTTAAATAAATACAACATAATTAAGAGCATTAATTTATCTAAAAATTTTTTTCTACAATATGAACAACTAAAGTCTTTTTTTGCCTTAAATATAAATAATTATTTGTATCTTTTTCATAAACCTATTTTAATCTTTTAACTATCTCAATTCCTGCCTTTGCCCCGTCATAAACAGCTTTAGAAACTTGTAATAACCCTCCTGTGCAGTCCCCTATTGCATATAAGTTAGGAACATTAGTCATCATATTTTCGTCAACACTAATGTAGTTTCCATTAATAATAGCGCCTAATTTTCTAGCTAGGTCTACACCGCCAGCAACACCAATAGCAACAAAAATTCCACTAGTTTCTATGCTAGAGCCATCTTCAAATATAACCCTTTCAACAACTTCATCTCCCTCAATAGAAGCAATTTTTTTGTCGATTACATTTTCATAATCAGGGCCTTTTTTCCCATCAGACAAAATAACAACATTGTCTGCCACTTTTTCTAAAATTTTTGCCTCGTGCACTGCATATTCACCGTCACCAATCACACAAACACTTTTGTTTCTGTAAAAAAAAGCGTCACAAACAGCACAATAGCTAACCCCTCTTCCTTCATAACTTTTAATGTTCTTTATTCTAGGAGTTGTTCTGTTTGCACCATTGGCAATAACTAAAGCATCAGCCTTGTATATGTCATCTTCTGTGTTCACAACAAAACTTCCGTCATACCCAACGCCAATAACCTCTTTTTCAATAACTTTAGCCCCAAGTTTTTTAGCAGATTCAATTCCTCTTTGGTAAAGTTCTTGCCCACTTACACCGTCTGGAAAACCATAATAATTTTCAATTTTTTCCGCTTTTATTAAAGCACTTCCACCTTGAGTAAAAATAGTAGTTTCAACATTTCCTCTAACAGTGTATAAGCTAGCTGAAATACCAGCTGGTCCTCCGCCTATAATAATAACTTTTTTCATATACAAAACCTCCTTTTTTCTTTATACTAAAATTATACACCACCACAAATGCTACTTCAAGAAAAATAAATTTTAATATATCCAAACGTTGCTACCCTTTTCAATGTTTTCATAAAACCACTTAGCGTCCTCAACTTTCATTCTAACACAGCCACTAGACCTTCTTTGCCCAACAATTCCGTCAATAATTTTCTTTTCCTTGTCCATAGCAACAGAGTGAAATAAATAACTTCCACTAATTCTAACCCAGTACTTAGCTCCGCTTCCAAGCCTTTCTGAATAAAACCACTCTCCTTTGTCCCCTATTTTGAAATCCCCTCTAATTGTAGGTGTAACATTTTTTCCCGTAGCACATATAATTCTCTTTTCAATAGCCCACTTGTTTTCATCTTTGTTTAAAACATAAATATATTGTCTGTCAATATCCACCCAAATAAAATGCCTAGTTTCGCTTTTAAAACTTCTGTTTGCATAATCCTCAATAAACTCGTCGCTAAGCTTTGCAGTGTTTGTGCTTCTATCTTTTGGAATTAAAAGGGTAACTCCTTTCACCCAGCCAGTTTTGTTTTTGTAACGAACAAAATACCACTTTTCACTTTTGTCCTGCAAAATTTCAACCTTGCTTTCAGATAAAATTAGGTCTATACTCTTTCCATCAATTCTGTCATATAGTACTGCACCTTTAGGAACATAAGCATAAACTGCCGAACTTTTTATTTCCTCAGGAATGTTCTTTGCCCCAACAATGTTTTCTTTGTATAAAAAAACAATCAAAGCTAGAATAATAAAACTAATGCCAGTTAAAAAAAACTTTTTCATAAAAACCCCCTGCTAAAATTATGTATTCCTAAATTTTTAACAAAATAAAATAAATTATACTTTTAAAAAATTTTAAATATAAAACATTTTACTCCCATTTTAGCTATTTTATGAAAACAATAAAAAACTGGCTTGAATAATCAAGCCAGTTTTTTAATTAAACATAAGTCCCATATACATCTTTTCGAAGTCTTTTTTACTGTGGTTTTTCATCATTCCAATAGCATTGCTATTTCCAACACCTGTAACTTCCACAAAATCAACCTTTAAATATCTACAAACAAAATCTAAAACTACGTTTCTATCTTCTCTGTTTTTATACATAATTTCTTCTACTTTGTTTGAAACAACAGCATAACAACTCTTGTATATAAATATTTTTCCACCAAGGCTGTTATACATTTTAATTTGCTCTTGCCAATATTTATAATCTCTTTTTATTCCACCAACATAAATATCATTTAGCCTTTGAATATCCTCAAAAGTTGCTTCTAAACAATCTGTTAAACTTTCGCCTTTTTTGTAAACTTCCTTGCCGTTGTAAAATTTAGTTTCATACCCTAACTTTTTGTAGTATCCAAATAAACTTTCACTTGCAGGAATAAGTATTGAGGCTACATTCCCTTTTTCTATGTCAAGCTCAAAAGATTTTTTTAATAACTTTCCCATATAACCTTTTGACCTAAACTCACTTTTTGTTGTTGCCCCATAGACATAACTAACTTTCCCAAACCCCTCAATTTCATAAGGAATAAGCTGAGTCATAGCCATAATTTCGCCATTTTCTTCAATTAATAAAACGTTTTTGTAATTAAATATATTTTCAAAAAAATATTCATTAAAATCTGCATCTTCGCCAAAAGCTAAGTCCCATAGTTTCCTAATTTCTAAAACATCTTCTTTTTCTGCATATCTTATCATTTTAATTTACCTATATAATTTAAAGTTGTAAACTCTGGGTAGTAAGATTCTTTTGCTTTTCTAAGCCCCTCAATGCCTAAATCTTCTTCTCTATCCACATAAATAACATCTTTACAGTTTTTTTGAACAAATAGCTGGTTAATAACTTGGTATGCACCATTAACATTAATGTCAGCCTTTTCAATGTGAACAATCATAGTGTCCTCAAAAGACTTAGACCCTAAAGTGATGGCAACAATTTTTCCATCAATTCTTAAAATTCCGCCAACTATTCCAAGCTCTTTGTAATTTTTTAAAGCAGCTGAACTTGCACAAAGCTCGCCTAAAAATTGGTTGTCATATTCGCACCAGTTGTATTGATACTCAAAAAATTCCTTTATATTGCTTTCACTAAGGTCCTCGTATGACCAACGGTTTTCATATTCTTTCATAAACTTGTTTACGTGGTTTTTCTTTTTGTGCATTTTTCTACCAGATAAATTAGCTAATTTTTCAGCTAAGTAAATGTAGTCAGCGTTGTCCCTGTTTTCTTCAAAAACAAACATATCTCCAAAACATTGTTCAATTTTTTCCTTAGCTTTTTCATATATAGAAACTAAACACCACTTCTTGCCACTGTTGTTGGCAAAGTCTATAAGAACATTCATAGCCTCTTTAAAGTCGCCAAAACCTTCTGGAACCATATAATAATCCATTTCGTTGTTTCCACTTTTAACATATAAAAAATCGTTTTTTATAGCCATTTGTGTGTTGTAATGGCTAGACCATATAAATAAGTCAGTAAAACTATATTCACATAAAAAGTGGTTTTCAACCTTAAAATATTTTTCAACAGTAGCTTTATCAGTTATTTCTATTTTTCTAAACTCTAACATAATAAACCTTCATTCTTTCTAAGTAAAATTTAATCTAAACTAAAACAATAATATCTTCTAAATAAAAATAAATCTCAACTAATCATTATACAACATTTCATTAAGATAGTCAATTTGAATTAAAATTTCAGAAATACCCTTTTCCCAAAACAAACTGCTTCTAATGTCTATTCCTGCTATTTTTGCTACATCATCTAAATTCATTATGCTACTATTTTCTAAAAATTTGTCATATAAACTAATAAAACTGTCTCCTTTTTCCTTGTAAAGGCTAAAAAGCCCCTTAGATAATAACGCACCAAAAGCATAAGGGAAGTTGTAGTAGTTAAATTCGCTGTCATAATAATGAGGTTTGCAAACCCACATATATCTGTGTAAATATTTTTCGTCTAAACCGTTTTTATACGCTCTTTTTTGAGCATTAACCATAATCTCAGCTATTTCATCAGAAGATAAAAAACCATCTTCCCTTCTTTTAAAAAATTCGTCCTCAAATAAAAACCTTGAATATATGTCCACAATACATTGTAATAAACCCATTATGTCACTTTCTAAAATAGCAACTTTTTCAGCCCTGCTGTCTTTTTTCATAGCATATTTTACAACTAAAGCCTCGCAAAAAGTTGACGCAGTTTCAGCTATTGGCATTGGGTAAAAACTGTTTAAAGAAGATAACTTAAAAAGCCTGCTGTTGTGAAATGCGTGTCCAAGCTCGTGTGCCAAAGTAATAATATCATCAAACTTTCCACCAAAATTTAATAAAATTCTGCTTTCTTTTATTTGATGAATACTTTCACAAAAAGCTCCTCCAACCTTTCCCTTTTTAGGCATAAAGTCAACCCAGTTTTTTTCAAAAACATAACAAG
The DNA here is from genome assembly GCA_944384235.1 of uncultured Clostridia bacterium. Taxonomy (GTDB): domain Bacteria; phylum Bacillota; class Clostridia; order Lachnospirales; family CAG-274; genus Gallispira. The sequence continues at coordinate 8,463 of CALWSP010000002.1, read as the reverse complement.
CAAAATCCCCTAAATCCTTGCTAAATTCATAAAAACTTTCCTTAACAAACTCAATAGCTTCTTCCACACTGTAATTTCTTGAAAACCCAATAGGAGCAAATAAATCATAAAATGGTAACTTTTCTCCCCTGTTTAAAGCCCTTGCCTTAATTTTAAAATATTTTGTTAGCTTGTCTAAGTTTTTTTCAATAGCTAAAAACATAGCATCTAAAATTTCTCTGTCAATTCTAGAATCTAATAAAGTCATTTCTAAAGGGCTTTTGTATCCTTTCATTTTGCAACAGTTAATAACCTCGCCTTTAATTCCATTAAGAGCATAACTAATTGGAACTTCTATCTCTTTGTATGCCTCAATTTCTGCAAAATACGCATTTTTTCTAATGTTTTCATCTTCACTATATGCCATATTTCTAATTTCTGATAAAGAAAATTTTTTTCCATTAAACTCAACCATTAAATTAGATGTTAAATTAATTGCAAGCTTTTCTAATAATAAAGAGCCGTTGCTTTTCATTTTTCCTATAACAGCTTCCTCTTTTGGCGATAGTGTGTGCTTGCTTTTGCCTTTTAACTCTAATAAGTAAAACTTGTGTTCTTTTAACACTTCGCTTTTTTCACATATTTTCTCAATATCTTCTAACCCTTTTAAAAATTCAATTAAAATTGCGTTGCTATACAATAAATTACTTTCTACACTTTCAACTTTCTCAATTAATTTATTAATTTCATCATTTTGTGTGTCACAGCTTTGTAAAAGGTTTAAATATAAACCAATCTTTTCAAACTCTAAAACATTATTTTTCTTTAAAACATAATCTTCTAACTTTTTTGAAACATTGTCATAGCTATTTAAATTTTTTTCACACCATAAATTAAACTCTTTAACATAATCAATATAACTATTCAAATCTCTTTTAAAAACTTCGTCGTTAATACTTTTGTATATACTTTCTAAAGACCAATTGTAATTCATTTTTAAACCCTCCCATATTCATACTATATTTTACTATATTTACCTTATTTATACTAGCATTATTTTATTTTTTGGTTTATAATTAAATTAAGTATAAGAGAAGGGGTGATTATATGCTTACTACAATTAACATTTTAGAAATGCAACTTATTATTGACTCAAACCATAGCGACCCACATAGAGTTTTGGGAATGCACGAGGTAAACCACAATAATAAACAATCTTTAGTTGTAAGGGCCTATATTCCACAGGCAAAAACAATTAATGTAGTTGACGCAAAAAACAAAAACAAAAAATATCCAATGGAAAAAATTCATAGCTATGGCTTTTTTGAATGTATAATTCCAAATAGGAAAAAATGGTTTCAATATAAACTTGAAATCACAGACTATAACTCAAATAGCTGGACTACCTACGACCCTTACGAATTTAGCGTAGGCATAGGCGAACAGGATATATACCTTTTTAATCAAGGCACACACTATGAAATTTATAATAAATTAGGTGCAAACCCCACTGTAATAGATGGCGTTGAGGGAGTTTTGTTTGGCGTTTGGGCACCTAATGCAAAAAGAGTTAGTGTAATTGGCGAGTTTAATAATTGGGACGGAAGAAGAAATGCAATGAGGCTTTTGCAAAACTCAGGTATATGGGAAATATTTGTTCCAGGCCTAAAAAATAACGATAAATATAAATTTGAAATTAAAACAAGTGATAATAAACTAATCCAAAAAGCTGACCCATATGAAAAATTTGCAGAATTAAGGCCAAGCACATCTTCCCTTGTTTATAACATAAATAACTATAAATGGTCAGATAATAATTGGCTTAAAGAGCAAGCTCAAAAAGATAAATTTAACTCTCCTATGAATATATACGAAGTTCATTTAGGCTCTTGGAAAAGAGTTGAAAATGATAATAATAGGTTTTTAAGCTATCTAGAACTTGCAGATGAACTTATTCCGTATGTAAAAGAAATGGGCTATACACACATCGAAATTTTGCCAATAGAAGAACACCCTTTTGATGGTAGCTGGGGCTATCAAGTAACAGGCTATTACGCCCCAACAAGTCGATATGGTAACCCAGAAGAATTTATGCACTTTATAGATAGGTGTCATCAATCTGGAATTGGCGTAATACTTGACTGGGTTCCTGCTCACTTCCCAAAAGATGCTCACGCCCTTGCAAAATTTGACGGAACAGCTCTTTATGAACACCAAAACTCTAAACAAGGTGAACACCCAGAGTGGGGAACTTTAATTTTTAACTATGGTAGAAATGAAGTTAAAAACTTCTTAATAGCAAATGCTCTTTTCTGGATAGAAAAATACCACATTGACGCTTTAAGAGTTGACGCAGTTGCTTCAATGCTTTATTTAGACTATTGTAAAAATGAAGGCGAATGGATTCCAAATAAATACGGTGGTAGAGAAAATTTAGAAGCAGTTGAATTTTTAAAACATTTAAACTCAATAATTGCCTCAAAATATCCTTATGTCCACATAATTGCAGAGGAGTCAACTTCTTGGGAGGGTGTAACCACTAAAGTTGAAGAAGGTGGCCTAGGGTTCACTTTAAAATGGAATATGGGCTGGATGAATGACTTCCTTGAATATGTTAAGCTAGACCCAATTTATAAAAAATACCACCACTATAATATGACTTTTGCCTCTACTTACGCTTATAGCGAAAAATTTGTTCTTGTTTTAAGCCACGATGAAGTAGTTCACGGAAAAAAGTCTATGTTAGATAAAATGCCTGGCGACCTTTGGCAAAAATTTTCAAATTTAAGAGCAGCCTATGGCTTTTTTATGACACACCCAGGCAAAAAACTTTTGTTTATGGGCGGAGAATTCGGCCAGTTTATAGAATGGAACGAAAATAGACCTTTAGATTGGTTCTTGCTTGAATATGACCACCATAAACAAATGCAAGACTATGTAAAAGAGCTAAATAAAACATACCTTAATTCTAAAGCTCTTTGGCAAAAAGATTTTGATGGCTTTGGCTTTGAATGGATAGATGCTGATAATAAAGATAGAAGCATATATTCCTTTATAAGACGAGGTGAAACAAAAGAAGACACCCTTGTTGTTGTATGTAATTTCACACCTAACACAGATGAACTCTTTAGAATAGCTGTTCCTTTTGAAGGCAATTGGCAAGAAATTTTAAATAGTGATGATATAAAGTTTGGTGGAAGTGGCGTTGTAAATTCAAATGTTTTAAAGTCAGAAAAAATACTTTGTAATAATAGAGAAAATAGCGTTGCTTTAAGGCTTGCTCCACTTTCTGTAACAATTTTAAAAGCTTTATAATTATAAAAATCCAGTTTTGAAAACTCAAAACTGGATTTTTTTATAAACTACTTTTTAAAATATAATTTTTCATAAACTCTCTTTGCTCAACAATTTCATCTAACTTGTTTTTAACACCAGATGGCACAAAATTTTTAGAAGTTCTAAAAAACTCCTCCATAGTCGATACAAAACGGTGAGGGTATAATAAAACATATTTTATACTCTCTATCTCTTTGTCGTCAAAGCTACCAAATTTAATATATCTTTTTAACATCTCATCAAGGCTAAAATATTCCATATTATGATTTTCAGCATAAAAACAATTCTTTCTAACATATCTTTTAATAAAAAAGGCAATGTCCTCTATATAATTTAAATATTTCATATTATCCCAATCTATAATATAAGCCTTGCCTTTTTTATATATAATATTTCCCTCTTTTAACCCACAATGACAATAAGTTGAAACTCTGCCATAACCAACTTCTTTTAACCTTTGGTAGTTTTCGTTACTTTCTTCAATAAGCTCTAAAAAAACCTTTATTTTGTCTTTGCTCCAAAATTTAATTCCTTTTTGCAAAATAATTCTTTTAACGTTCTCTAGGCTTTTAGCTTTGTTTTTATACATATTTAACGTTGGGTTGTTTTCGCTTGCCACAAAAAGCATTTCTTCGTTCATAAATTTTAAGCCTTTGTGTATTCTTCCAATTTCATTAATTGCAACACTCACTTGATTGTTGTTTAAAAAATCAAGCTCGTTTGAACCAAAAAATTTTGAAACAACATAAACCTTTCCGTCTTCTTCAAAATATGGTAAACCATTTTCAGTAACACAATACTTGTCAATATTATGTATTCCATAATCAAATAGACAGCCCTTAACTTTATGTATTTCATTTATTTTGTTTATTTTTGGCCTTGCTTGAGAAAGAGAATATGCTCCATTACTGCAATTTAAAACATAATAGTATCTGCACTTGTAAATATTAATTGGCTTTAAACCAAACTTGTTTGCTATTTTTGCTATATTATCATACATAAAAATCACCTCCTGTGGCGTAATAACTTCCACACCTCATTATATGTTAATTTGGCAATAATTATGTATATCTAATTTATAACTTGTTCATATAATCTAAAATCTCTCTAACTGCTTCTTTAGGAGCTAACTTTTCCACATCAATAATAACATCTGCACATTTTTTATATAATTCTTTTCTTTCTTCTAATAACTTTTCAATCTTTTCTTCCTTGTTTCCACCTGCTAATAGAGGCCTACTGTGGTCATTTTTTAAATTGCTGGCAATTTTTTTAGAACTTGACTTTAAATAAAACACAGTTCCACCTTTTTTTAAATTTTCCACATTTTCTTCGCTCTTAATTACTCCTCCACCAGTAGCAATAATCTTATTATCTTTTTCTGATAGCTTAACACAAAGTTCTCTTTCCAAATTCCTGAAATAACTTTCACCCTTTTTCTCAAATATTTCATTTATAGAAATACCCTCTTTTTCAACAATATAATCGTCCATATCAATAAAATTTTTGCCTGTCAAATTAGACATTAACTTCCCTATTGTAGTTTTGCCACAACCCATAAAGCCAATAAGAACAATGTTTTTATCCATTCTTTTTCTCCATAAAATATTCACTTAATTTCTCGCAAATTTCAATTTGAATTTCTTTGTCTATTTTTTCATCAAACCAAATTTCTTCAGCAGCAATTGCCTGATAAACAAGCATACTAAAGCCGTTTAAACATTCAATTCCCATACTTCTAGCATCTTTTAATAACTTAGTTTCCCAAGGAGCATATATCACATCAAAAACAAATTGAACTTTCTTTTCTATAAAAAAATTTTTATCTTCAATAGGAGATAAATTTTCATTTTTTCCAAAACCTAAAGTTGTGCAGTTAATAACTAAATCACATCTTTCAATTGAATTTATCTCTTTAATATCAATTGCCTCTATTTCAACATCATAAAATTTTAAAAGATTTTTCTTTAATCTTCTTGCTTTGTCAACATTTCTGTTAGCAATAATAAGCTTTTTACAGCCTTGCTCTAATGCCATAACAGCACAAGCATTTCCTGCCCCGCCAGCCCCAAGCAATAACACAACTTTTCCTTTTATATCATACCCAGCGTTTTCAATTGCATAAGCAGAACCAATAGCGTCAGTGTTGTATCCAATATATCCATTTTTACTGTATTTTAAAGTGTTAACAGCCCCTATTGCTTTTGCACTTTTTTCAATATAAAATAATAGGTCTAATATAGCAATTTTGTGTGGCACAGTAACATTAAGGCCTTTTATACCAAGACAATACGCCCCCTTAATAGCACCATTAAGACAATCTTCCTCAACTTCCATAGCAGTATATATAAAATTTCTGTTCAAAACCTCAGCCATAGTGTTGTGTATTATTGGGCTAAAACTATGCTCAATAGGAGAACCTATAACTGTAAAAACTTCAGTATCTCCTTTTACCTTTGAAAAAATTTCCATCATTTTTCTCCCCCTCTTTTTAAATATTGCTTAACTATAAACCTTTCAAATGGCCTTTTAGGAGCTGTAATAAGCTCGTCTTTAGGGCTAACTTGCTTAACTAAAACAGAAAATGCCCCAGCCTTGTTGCCACACCAAACGTCAGTAAATATTTGGTCGCCAATAATCATAGATTTTTTTGGAACTGATCCAACTTTTTCCATAATTTCATTAAAACCCTTTGTAGATGGCTTTTTAGCTCTAAAAACATATGTTATTCCAACATCTTCACAAAAAATCCTGCTTCTTTCCTCTTTACTGTTTGATAAAACACCAATTTTAATTCCATTCTCCCTTAGCTCTTTAAAATAATCCACTAACTTTTGGTCTGGCTTTTTAATCCAATAAGGAACTAATGTGTTGTCTATATCAAATATAACAGTATCAAGTCCTAAATTTTTAACAACATTGCTATCTATCTCAAAAACTGAATTAATATATTTCTTAGGATATAAAAATTTAAACATTATCTCACCTCAATTAATAGCTTACAACAATTTTATATATTTGTAAAGAAATAAAAAAAATAGCCGACAATTTGCCAGCTATTCAAATAAACTTATCTCTGTAATAACCTACACAAGTGTTTCTGGAAACTGTTTTTGCCCTATAAAGAGCTTTATCAGCTAAAGAAATAAGGTTTTCGCACTCAGTCATATTTCTAACTACACCGTCAGTAAACCCAATACTAACAGTAACTACCTTATATGGAGAGTATTCGGCAGGCACTGCAATTTCTCTAACCATCTCCATTAATTTGTTAGATACTTCCCTAAGTTGTTGAGTTGAATGAGTAGTAGATAAAGCTATAAACTCCTCTCCACCATACCTATAAAAGTCAATTTTGTTTTCTTCACCAAATTTCACAAAATTCTTACCAATAATTTTGAGACACTCGTCACCCTTTTCGTGTCCATATGTATCATTATGCTTTTTAAACCAATCAACATCTATAATTAACACGCCAAGATATGCGTTTTCGTCCGCTTTTTCAGCAAGGTCTTGGAAAAATCTTCTTTTGTTATACATTTCAGTAAGCTGGTCAGTATCTTTTTGCTTAGATAAAATCTCAAGATTATAAAAACTACTAAGTCTTAACCCCTTTAATCTTCCTCCTAAATATGCACCACAAATAGAAAAACCTATAAAGGAACTAATATCAATAATACATACACTAGAATCTTTATATAATAACGAAATTATGCAAGATATAATACACATAACTCCAACAAATAATTTTATTCTCCAGCCCCTGTCTGTAATAATCATATGAATTAAAAAGAAAGCAGACACTAACAATATTGAAGTATGTTCACTATAATATACTTCATACATATATGATATGCAAAAATATCCAACTAATAAAATATATGACATCCATAAAGAATATCCACCTAAGGATACTCTCCATATTAAATACATAAGTCCAGTAAATATTAAAGTAACAATATAAATATATCTTGTTTCAGCAAAAATACCTACAAAAAAACTTAAACAAAAAAGTATAAAAAATATTATTCCTAATATCTTTAAAGAACTTATATACATCTTCTCATTAACTTGCTCTATTTGCTTAGAATTATTATAAAATTCTTCTTTTTCTAAAGTATCAATATTTATTTTTTTACCAAATTTAATACCCAAAACTATCCCTCTAATCTTTATCTTTATATATCTAATTTTATAATACCATATATATAAAATTAAAGCAATATATTTTAGTAAAAAAGGTAAAATTAACTTAATTACTTGATTTTAATATAAATTTATATCCTTTTATTTAATATATAAAGCTTTTATTTTTATATACATATAAAAATAAAAGCTACTTAAACAATCGTTTAAGTAGCTTTTTTATGAGACATTCGGGACTCGAACCCGAGACCCCTTGATTAAAAGTCAAGTGCTCTAGCCGACTGAGCTAATGTCCCAGATATATAACGACTTTTTTGTCGTAGGGTGGATAATGGGATTCGAACCCATGGCCTCCAGAGCCACAATCTGGCGCGCTAACCAACTGCGCCATACCCACCATATGAATGATAAAAAGTGTACCAGGAGGGATTCGAACCCCCGACCCACGGCTTAGAAGGCCGTTGCTCTATCCAGCTGAGCTACTGGTACACATTAATAAAAACCGACAGTTCTCTATCGGTGTAGTCGGGGTGACAGGATTCGAACCTGCGACCTCCTGATCCCAAATCAGGCGCGCTAGCCAAGCTACGCTACACCCCGATATTTAATTTTCATCACTAAAGAATGATGACCCGTACGAGAATCGAACTCGTGTCTCAGCCGTGAAAGGGCCGTGTCTTAACCTCTTGACCAACGGGCCATATTAATTTAACAAAAACTTAAATAAATTTTACTTCTTTTTCAAGAAGAACTCCCCGAGTAGGGCTCGAACCTACGACCCATCGGTTAACAGCCGATTGCTCTACCACTGAGCTATCGAGGATTATTGACCTTTAATATACTGAAAACAAACACTAACGAATACCGTTATATCTTGCTACTTGAATCAATCTCTTGATTTCTTGACAGCTTATCTTTTTTTCTTAGACAAGCCCTCGAACTATTAGTACTGGTCAACTGAACACATTACTGTGCTTACATCTCCAGCCTATCAACCTTGTC
>CALWSP010000001.1 GCA_944384235.1 uncultured Clostridia bacterium | reverse complement strand
TTTTTATAATTTGTCGTTTTTTATCTCTTTTTATCTTTTTGTTCTATGTCAAACGCTTGAACCAGCGTTCCTTAATACACTAGTTGACATTCTTAAAATAATTTCTCCTCTCTATATATAACAATATATAACACTTTTATACCCCAATTTTTTCTAACTATTTTTTTATACATCTTTCTTACTTTAATTGACAATGAAACTTATTTAGTGTAAAATATTATAAAAAGCTTTTTAAGTGCTTTAAAATTTTATTTTTAAGGAGTATATTTATGAAAAAAAACATTAAATCAATTTTATTAATTGTTTTAGGCATACTAGCCTTAATAAGTGTTGTAAGTTTTATATATGGCTTTATGAATAAAACAGAAGCAAATCAAAAATATGCTTCTTATGAGCAAGATATTTTGTCTTCTGTTAACTTGGCTGTAAAAACCTGCCAAGACACATTTAATAAAGTGGAAGCAACTGAAGATGAATTAACAAACTTAAACTACTACTTAACAAACATAGAAAATGCTAAAACACCTGCTTTAAAAGCATACATTGCATCTTCTATGGTTACCTACACAGGTGACTATGTTTTTGTAAAAGGCCATAATTATTCAACAGGTTTAGAAAATAATAAAAGGCTAAATTATGACGCCCTTCAACAAAAATTGTTGTCAGTCAAATCAAAATTAAATTATGCAAGAAACTACAGTAGTGGCAAAACCACTCAAAACTAGGAGGATATTATGATAAGAACTAGATTTGCACCTAGCCCAACAGGCTATATGCACATAGGCAATTTAAGAACAGCCCTATACGAATTTTTAATTGCAAAAAGTCAGGGTGGCTCTTTTATTTTAAGAATAGAAGATACAGACCAAGAAAGGTTTGTAGAAGGAGCAACAGATGTAATCTACAAAACTCTTGAAATGGCAAAAATGCCCCACGATGAAGGTCCAGATGTAGGTGGTGACTACGGCCCTTATATTCAAAGCGAAAGAAAGAACGACTACTTAAAATACGCTCTTGAGTTAGTTGATAAAGGCGAAGCATACTACTGCTTCTGCACAAAAGAAAGGCTTGACTCCCTTAAAAATGAAAATGGCAATGAAACAATAGTAAAATACGATAGACATTGCCTTTCTCTCTCCAAAGAAGAAATAGAAGAAAATCTTAAAAATAATGTACCTTACGTTATTCGCCAAAAAATTAAAGACGGCAAAACAACTTTCCACGATGAAGTTTATGGTGACATAACAGTAGATAATTCAGAGCTTGAAGACCAAATTTTAATTAAATCAGATGGCTACCCAACTTATAACTTTGCAAATGTTATAGATGACCATTTAATGAACATAACTCACGTAGTTAGAGGTGCAGAATATCTTTCTTCAACACCTAAATATAACTTGCTTTATGAAGCATTTGGTTGGGATATTCCAGTCTATGTTCACCTTCCAGCAGTAATGAAAGATAAACATAATAAACTTTCAAAAAGAAACGGTGACGCTTCTTTCCAAGACCTTATAGAAAAAGGCTACTTGCCAGATGCCATTGTAAACTACATAGCCCTTTTAGGCTGGTCACCTTCTGTAAACCAAGAAATTTTCACAATGGACGAGTTAATTAAAATCTTTGACATAAAAGGTTTGTCTAAATCTCCAGCTATCTTTGACATAGAAAAACTCACTTGGATGAATGGTGAATATATTAAAAAAATGGATTTTGATGAATTTTTCTCTTGGGTAGAACCTGAGTTAAAATCTGCAATCACAAGAACAGATATAGACCTTAAAAAAGTTGCAACTTATGTTAAAACAAGAATTGGCACTTCAAAAGACATTGCTAATATGGTTAGCTTCATAGATAATCTTCCTGAATATTCAACTGAGTTATATATTCATAAAAAAATGAAAACAACTGAAGAAATGTCTTTAAATAACTTAAAAGAAATTTTGCCTGTTCTTGAATCAATTGAAGAAAACAACTGGAACAACGAAACACTTTATTCCAAAATGGTTGAAAAAATTCAATCTATGGAAATTAAAAATGGTCAAATGCTTTGGCCTGTAAGAACTGCCCTTTCTGGTGAACCAACATCGCCTTGTGGTGCTAGTGAACTAGCAGAACTTTTAGGAAAAGCTGACACACTTAATAGAATTAATAAAGGCATTGAATTGCTTTCAAAATAATATTTTTCAAGGAACGGACTAATTTTTTTCCGTTCCTTAAATTTTAGGTAGGTGAAAAAATGGATTGGCAAGAAACTCTTTTAAACAAACAAAATTTAAAAGAAATTTTACAAACAGATAAATACGATGAAGAACTTTTTAAAACAGCTAGAGAAATAGCCACCTCAATCTATTCAAATAAAATATACATAAGAGGTCTTATCGAATTCACTAACTATTGTAGAAATGGCTGCTATTATTGTGGAATTAATAAATCAAACACAAAAGTAGAAAGATATAGGCTATCTCTTGAAGAAATATTAAACTGTTGTGAAATAGGCAATAGCTTAGGCATAAAAAGCTTTGTTTTACAAGGTGGCGAAGATGGGTATTTTAGCACAGATTATATGGTTGAAATAATAAAAGCAATTAAAACAAAATACCCAAAAAACGCCCTCACCCTTTCAGTTGGGGAACATTCCTACGAAACTTATAAAAGATTTTTTGACGCAGGAGCTGATAGATACTTGCTTCGCCACGAATCTTGTACTCTTGAACACTATAATAAACTCCACCCAGATAATATGAGCCTTTTTAATAGGCTTAAATGCCTTAAAAATTTAAAAGAAATTGGCTTTCAAACAGGCTGTGGAATTATGGTAGGCTCTCCATACCAAACAATAGATAATATAGTTGACGATATTTTGTATATGTATGATTTTAACCCTCAAATGATAGGCATTGGCCCTTTTATATCCCATAAAGATACAATCTTTAAAAATATGCCAAATGGAAGTGTCCCTTTAACATTAAGAATCCTTGCAATAATGCGTATTCTCCTGCCAAATGTTCTTCTCCCTGCCACAACAGCGCTTGGCACATTAGATAAAAAAGGTAGACAAAAAGGAATTTTTGCAGGAGCAAATGTTTTAATGCCTAATCTTTCCCCTGAAAAAGATAGAAAAAAATATCTTCTTTATGATAATAAAATAGCAACAAACGAGGAAGCAGTTGAGGGCCTTTCTAAACTAAAAAAACTCATATCTTCAATTGGCTATGAAATATCAAACGACAGAGGCGACTATAAATATTAATATTTTTTTAAAAACTCTTGAATTTTTTATTTAAAAGTTTTATAATTTAAAATAAACATTTCAAAGAAAAGAGGTAACGCTATGCTTAATATTAAATACGAATTAACAAAAAACCCAAAAGAAAAGCCAGATTTTAATAACTTAGGCTTTGGTAAATACTATACAGACCATATGTTTGTAATGGACTATACAGAAGGTAAAGGCTGGCACGATGCAAAAATAGTTCCTTATGGCCCTCTTTCTCTCGACCCAGCTGCTATGGTTTTCCACTATGCTCAAGAATCTTTTGAAGGTTTAAAGGCATATAGAACTCCAAATAATGAAATTCAACTTTTTAGGCCAGAAAAAAACGCAGAAAGAATGATTAACACAAACAAAAGAATGTGTATCCCTGAAATACCAGTAGAAGACTTTGTTCAGGCTTGTAAAGCGCTAGTTTCTGTTGAAAAAGATTGGGTTCCTAATGTAGACGGTACTTCTTTGTATATAAGACCATTTGTAATTGCTGATGAAGCACACTTAGGTGTTCGCCCATCTTTAACATATAAATTCATCGTAATTGCATCTCCAGTTGGTGCATACTATTCAACTGGCATTAACCCAGTAAAAATCTATGTTGAAGATGAATATGTTAGGGCTGCTCCTGGTTTAACAGGCTTCACAAAATGCGGTGGTAACTACGCAGCTTCCCTTGCTGCTCAAACAAAAGGCCACGACTTAGGCTATGAGCAAGTTTTATGGCTTGATGGTGTTGAAAGAAAATATGTTGAAGAAGTAGGCTCAATGAATTGCTTCTTTAAAATCGATGGAACAATTTATACAGCCCCAACAGTTGGAACAGTTTTGCCAGGAATAACAAGAATGTCTTGCATTGAACTTTTAAAATCTTGGGGCTACACTGTTTCAGAAGAAAGACTAGCAATTGACGACATTATAAACGCATATAAAAACGGCAAATTAGAAGAAGTTTTTGGAACAGGCACAGCTGCTGTAATCTCCCCTGTTGGAACATTACGCTATGAAGACACAGTTTGTGTAATAAATGATAATAAAATTGGCGAAGTAACTCAAAAATTATACGATACTCTAACAGGTATTCAATGGGGTAAAATAGCTGACACTATGAATTGGACAACTAAAGTAGAGGCTTAATTAAAACTTTCATATAAAAATAAAGGGCTAATGTTTTAAATATTAGCCCTTTATTTTATTTAATGTTTCTTCTAAAATTTTTTCATAAATTTTTTGAGTATCTTCTGTGCTTTTCCCTCCAATAACTAACTTTTCTCCGCCAATTTCCAAAACAATAAATTCCTTTGCCCTTCCATAAGCATATAAAGTGTATCTGCCAAATTCTTCGTTCTGAAAACTGCCCATTAATAACTTCGCTGAACCAAAACCGCTTGTTCTAACCCCTAAATCTAAATCTTTACGATATTCAACTTTTTCAATCTTAGAATATTCAACCTTTAAATCTTCCCAATAACTTGCTTCAATATTTATAAACTCATCTCCACAATCTATCTTAATTTCCCCACTAAACATAAGAATTGTAGCAATAATTAAAATAATAATAGCAATTGTAGTAGATATTTTACTAATAATTTTTTCTCTCCTGCTCTTATTCTCTTTAAAATATGTAACACCTGCTTTTTTATGCCCCCTATAAATATAATAAGAATATATTATAGGTATAAATACCAGTAAAAAAATTGTAACCACAGAAACAATTGTCATAATTTTAAAGGGCATAAAAGCAGAAAATAAAATAACGCTTCCTCCAAAAACCCAAACTTTGCCACTAAATTTATGGGTTTTTTCCCAGTTTTCCTCGTTGTTTAATGTCCAATAAACCCTAATTCCAATAGTTTTGTTTTGCTTTATATCTGGTAAATATTTTCCTATAACAATAAACATAATTCCAAGCAATATAAATATAATAGAAGAAAAATTAAACACCTTTCCAAAAGCAACACAATACATAATTGCGTTTATAAAAATTGAAATAAAAGGAATAATCCAAAAAACCATTTTTAAAACTTTAGGGTTTTGTTCTTTTTGTTTTTTGTCAAATAAAATAAACCCTAAACAAATAAAATGTGTAATTAAAAAAATAAAAGGCACTCCAAAAACAGCAAAAACTTTGCCAGCTAATCCCTTAACGTTTCCAGTAATACCCCAATAAATAGCCATCTCTTCTGGTAAATACTCCCACATAAAAAGCCAAATTAAAATAGGTAGCAATATAATTATAGACGATAATATAATATTTAATTTATTTTTTTTAACCATTTTTCCTTCCCCCTTAAAACCCAAATATATTAACTTTAACTAACCAAACAATCTTATACTATAATCTACATCTCAAACCAATTTTTGTCATTAAAATAATGAATGTCTATTTCTGAAATGTTGTACTTAACCACACCTTCCCTATAAAAAGGTTCTTTTCCATAAAAATCATAAACGCTATCTTTCTCTTTTCCCTTAACAACTGTCACAGACCCACTCATATCCTCTTTTAAAGAAGAAAATAACACTTCTCCCTTGTCCATCAATTGTTTTGTATATTCTTTATGTTCTTTCATCAATTTTTCGTCAACCTTTTCAGGCTTTATAACTTCCCCTAACACTAAAAAATACTTCATTTTAAAACCACCTTTCAAATTTTTTATAAAAAAAACGGAGGCAAGCCTCCGTCTTTGCTATTTATTATCTATTAACTAATTCCATAGTCTTTTCAACTACATTGTCCACTGTAAATCCATAGTGTTCAAATAAAACAGAAAATGGAGCAGATTGACCAAACTCAGTCATACCAATAACAACGCCTTTGTTTCCTGCATATCTGTACCAAGACATATCAAAAGATGCCTCAATAACAACTCTCTTTTCAACATTAGATGGAATAACACTTTCTTTGTAGCTATCTTCTTGCTTTTCAAAAACTTCCACACAAGGCATACTAACAACTTGAGCAGAAATGCCCTTTTCCTTTAACACATCATAAGCATCATAAGCAAGCCCAACTTCAGAACCAGTTGCAATAAGAATAACATCAGGAGTTTCCTTAAAGGACTTTCTAACTACATATCCACCCTTTAAAGCGTTTCTACCATCTATTCCTAAATTCTTAGTCTTTTGTCTAGTAAATACAAGGCCTGATGGAGTGCTCTTTTCAGTCATAGCACTATACCAAGCAGCAGCAGACTCATTTATGTCGCAAGGACGCCATACATTAAAGTTAGGCGTGCTTCTGAAAGCTGAAAGCTGTTCAATAGGCTGGTGAGTAGGTCCGTCCTCGCCAACACCAATACTGTCGTGAGTAAGAATACTCACAATAGGAAGCCCAGAAATAGCAGACACTCTTAATGCTGGCTTCATATAGTCGCTAAACACAAAAAACGTTGCAATATAAGGTCTAACACCACCGTGATAATATAAACCATTTGCAATAGCAGTCATAGCTAACTCTCTAATACCAAAGTGCATATTAGAGCCACTTCTGTTTTCCTTGCTAAAATAATCTCTACCAACCATTTCAGACTTGTTAGATGAAGCAAGGTCAGCAGAGCCACCAAATAAGTTTGGTCTAATTTCAGCAATCTTGTTTAAAATCTTTCCAGAACAATCTCTAGTTGCCATATCCCCTTCGTTTAACCAGAAACTGTCATCTTCTAATAATTCAGCATCAAAGTCGTCGCTAAGCCACTTTTCAAGCTCAGCATAAAGCTCAGGATACTTAACCTTGTACTCATCAAATAACTTCTCCCACTTTTCCGCTTTTGAAACAAGCTCAGCCTGAACCTTTTCCATATTCTCCTTAACTTCCTCAGGCACAACAAAACTTTCGTCATACTTCCAGCCTAAATTAGCCTTAGTTAATTTAACTTCTTCTTCGCCTAAAGGAGCGCCGTGAGAACTTTCGCTACCAGCCTTGTTAGGAGAACCATATCCAATAACAGTTTTAATTTCAATTAAAGTTGGCTTGTTCTTTTCTTTCTTAGCTTCTTCAATAGCTTTTCCAATAGCATCAATGTCGTTGCCATCTTCAACAAATAAAGTCTGCCAGTTCATAGCCTCAAATCTTTGTCTAACATTTTCAGTAAAAGCAAAATCTGTGTTGCCCTCAATAGTAATGTTGTTTGAATCGTATAAAACAATTAACTTGCCTAAACCTAAAGTTCCAGCTAAAGAAGCAGCCTCGTAAGAAATGCCCTCCATCATACAACCGTCGCCACAAAGAGCATAAGAATAATGGTCAATAATTTTCATATCTTCTGTGTTAAACTTGTCAGCTAAATGAGCCTCAGCCATAGCCATACCCACAGCGTTAGCAAAACCTTGTCCTAAAGGGCCAGTGCTTGCGTCTATACCCACAGTGTGGTTAAACTCTGGGTGACCAGGAGTTAAAGAACCAAATTGTCTAAACTGCTTAATATCTTCTATTTTAAGCCCATAACCAAAAAGGTGTAGTAAAGAATACATAAGCATAGAACCGTGCCCAGCAGATAAAACAAATCTATCTCTGTCAATCCATTTTGCATTTTTAGGGTTGTGCTTTAAATGCTTTGCAAAAAGCTCATATGCCATAGGTGCAGCACCCATAACAATACCAGGGTGGCCAGACTTAGCCTTTTCAATAGCTTCCATACCAAGCACTCTCATACAATTTATTGTTAATAACTCTGATGAATTCATTTTTAACCTCCAATATGCTTTTCATTAATTCATTTTTTTGCATAATATCACATTATATTTAGTATACACCAATTTTAAAGCCATTACAAGAAAAAAAATTATTTTTACATTTTTAATAAATACTACTTTATTTTTTTGCCTTTATATGTTAATATTATATTAGAAAAGGTAATCTTTTTAAATTCCTTAAATTTCTATATATGTTTTAGGAGGTGCTACTATGTACGTTCACGAAAGAATGACAAGAAGGCCAACAACTGTTATGCCAGAATATTCTGTTGCTAAAGCATACCAACTAATGAAAGAAGGAAGGTTTTCCCAGCTCCCTATTGTAGATGAGGATAATAAACTTCTAGGTCTAGTAACAGAAAAGCTTTTAGCAGAAGTTAATCCATCAAGTGCCACATCTTTAAGTGTCTATGAAATTAACTATCTTCTTAGTAAAACTAAAATTAAAGACATAATGAAAACAGGTGTTTTTAAAATAGATAAAAACGCACTTTTAGAAGATGCAGCTTTGCTTATGAAAGAAAATAGAATAAGTTCTTTGCCTGTCACAGATGGTGACTATCTAGTTGGCATAATCACAAGAACAGATATCTTCAGAGCTTTTATAGATATTATGGGTGTTAAATCCCCTGGAACTAGAATAGCAATCACAGCAAATGATAAAACAGGTGTTTTTGCTGAAATAACAAACATCTTTGCTTCCTATAACATAGACATAAGAAACATAAGCAACTTTAATGAAAATGGTAAACTTGAAATGGTAGTTAAAGTTCGCTCTTATGATGTTGAAAAAGCAGTTGAAGATATTAAAGCTAAAGGCTACATAATAAATTCAATCACAAAAGTAGATTAATAAAAATCCAGAATTAAATTCTGGATTTTTTTCTTTTCTATCCCTTGTAAAAAGCTATGCTCTGTAATGTGTTCTGGTCAGTTAAATCCATTTTCGAAATGTCCTTGTTTAATAACATAATACCTCTTTGAATGGAGTTAAAACCAAATTTTTCTCTAATTTGCTCGTTCATACAATCAATTTTTTCGCTGCATAAGCTTTTTTTCTCTGCCTCAAATATACTTTCTTGCACACTTTTTTTACAACAAATCTTTCCCCCTCTAACACTTAAAGCTCTAATAGGCTTGTAGTTCCATTGTTTTTCAAAAATTTTAAAAGCCATACTGTAAATGTCGTCAACACAATTGCTTGGGTTTTCCATTTTTAGAATTTTGCTTTCCACCTCAAAATTGCTATATTTAATTTCAACCCCAACATTTTCACAATACACCCCCTTTTCTCTTAACCTTTTGCTAACACTCTCGCTTAATAACATAAGAACAATTTTCACATCGTCAATTTTAGTTAAATCAAATGGCAATGTTGTGCCGTTTCCAACACTTTTTACCTCTCTTTTAAAATCAATGTCTTTAACCATCTCATCATCTAACCCAAGAGCATACTTTTGTAACATTAAACCGTTTTTCCCTAGAACTTTTTGAATGTTGTAACTGTTAGCCTTTGCTAAATCTCCAATAGAAAACACATTCATTCTATTTAACTTTTTCACAGTAGCCTTTCCAGCATATAAAAGCTCACTAATTGGAAGTGGCCAAACCTTTTCCCTAAAATTGTTTTTGTCTATAATAGTTATAGCATCAGGCTTTTTCATATCAGAGCCAAGTTTTGCAAAAACCTTGTTAAATGACACACCAATAGATACAGTAATTCCAATCTCCTCTTTCACTCTTTTTCTAATTAAACTGGCTATATTTTCTCCAGAACCAAAAAGTTTTATACTATCTCCCACATCAAGCCAACACTCGTCTACACCAAAAGGCTCAATAAGGTTGGTATATTCGTAATATACCTGCTTTACTAAGTTTGACACTTCAATGTACCTGTCAAACCTAGGCTCAACAAAAATAATTTCAGAACATTTCTTTCTTGCTTCGTAAATAGTGTCGCCAGTTTTAACCCCACATTTTTTCGCCAACATATTTTTAGCTAGAACAACTCCCTTTCTGTTTTTTTCTCCCCCACTAACTGCAACTGGCAAATTTGCAATTTTCGGGTTATCCAAACATTCAACAGAAGCATAAAAATTATTTAAATCCGAATGTAATATAATTTTTTCCATTTTAACACCCTTTTTATAAAACTTTTGTTTAATATTTTAGCATAAATTTTCGTACTTTTCAATATATAATTCAAATTTTTGTTTGGTAATTTCTGCTTTTTTTTAAATTTTGTAAAATTTATTATTTTTTTACATTTAACTATTGACTTTCTTTTCACCTTTATTTTATAATAAGTAAAGATATTTAAAACAATACAATTTTAATTGTTATCACTTAATATTTATTAAATAAATAGAAAGGTTTTTAATAATGAAGAAAATAAATTTTTTAATTTTAATTTCTCTTGTTTTTATAGTGTTTTTTAACTCTTTTGCCTTTGCTAATTCTAAGCCTAAAAAAACTGTAAAAGTAGGCTATCCTATCCAAAAAAATATTACAGATTTTGATAAATACGGCAACCCAATTGGATACACGGCAGATTATTTAAAAGAAATACAAAAATATACAAACTGGGAATATGAGTATGTTCAAGTAGATGGGAACATTAACACTCAGTTAGATACCCTCTTAACAATGCTCAAAAACGGTGAAATAGATTTAATGGGAACAATTAACCATAACGATGCTCTAGCAAAAATCTTTGACTACCCAAATTATAGCTATGGTTCTTCCTACTACACAATAGCAGTTAACGAAAGTGATTATAGGTGGCTATATAACGACTTTTCCCATTGGCAAAAAATTAGAATAGGCTATTGTCCTGGTCTTGAAAGTCGAATTTCTTTAATTGAAGAGTTCGCTAAAATAAATGGCTTCCAATATGAACTTGTACATTATAATTCACCTTATGAAATTTTAGATGCTGTTCGTAACGGCGAGCTTGATGCAATAATACAAAAAGACATTAGTCTTGAAGATGGCTTAAAAAATATAACAAAATTTTCTCCATCTCCATACTACTTTGCAACAACAAAAGGTAATGTTGACATAGTTCAAGGCTTAACAACAGCCCTTTCAAACATAGACTCGGCAAATTTATATTTTCAAGACCAATTGTACCAAAAATATTTTTCTTCAAACGAAACTTTCCAAATATCTGAAGAAAATAAAAAACTAATTCAAGATATGGGAACAATCAACATAGCTATGATAGATGGCAACGCTCCAATTCAATATAAAGATGGAAATGAATTTAAAGGAGTTGCAATGTCCTACCTTAATAAATTTAGTCAGGCAACTGGCTTAAAATATAACATTGTACCAGTTAATACATACAACGAACTTCAGGACATTTTGCAAAACAAAGAAAATAAAATTGGTTTTATTCTTGCTTTGCCAACTAACTCTCCTTTAATCTATGAAAACCATTTAACTTTAACTTTGCCGTTTTTATCTAGCCAGTTGCTACAAACAACAAGATTAAATAATAATGCAGATTTAAACGCTCCAGAAATAACAGTATATAATAATTTATACTTTTTAAACTTAATAAATAAAAATAAGGTGCAGTCTGCTAATTTAGATTCTCTTGTTTTAAACTATTACTTACAGAAAAAAGATATATATAAAAACATTTCAATAATTTATAACAATGCTGAAAACATACAATACTCAATGGTTTTAGTTGATGAATCTTATAAAGAACTTCTACCAATTTATAACGGCTTTATAAATTCAATTTCAAATCAAACAAGAGTAAATATAATAAATGAAAATTCAAATGCACCTGTTAAATATACATTTGCTGAAAATTTTAAAATTTATTTAAAAAAGTGTTTTGTTTTCCTTCCTATTGTCTTAACTATAATAATTTTGTTATATTTAAGACATATAAGAAATCATAATCAAGTTTTAAATGAAATAGCTTTGCAACATAAAAGGCTAAATGAACTTTTTGGCCTTATGGAAGAATGTATCCTCGAATACAACTACAAAACCGATGTTTTAAAAATACAAAATAATAAAATATTATTTGATAGAGAAAATGAAATTAAAAACTGCGTTAAAGATAATAAATACGAATTTTTAACAACAATGCTTAAAAACCAAACTGACGACACTCAAGAAATTATGCTTGATGTTTGGTATAAGCTAACTGTTAAAATAATAAGAGATGATAAAAACAACCCTCTTTATGCAATAGGAAAGGTTGTAAATGCAGATGATGAAATAAGACAAAGAAAAAATCTTGAAGATAAAGCTAAAAGAGATGGTTTAACAAACCTCTACAATAGAAACGCTGCTGAAGAACTTATTTCAAGCATATTAAAAGTAAAATCTGAAGGCATTATGCTTTTGTTTGACATAGATAACTTCAAAAGCATAAACGACACTTTAGGCCATCAAGAAGGTGACTTGTTCTTAACTGAGTTTGCTAAATACTTAAAGTCCTACTTTAGAAAAGAAGACATTGTTTGTAGGCTTGGTGGCGATGAATTTTTAGTTTTCATTACCTACCCTGTTCCAGAAGCTTCTTTAAAAACTAAGTTAGATGAACTAATTAGAAACGCTCATAAAGAACTTTTCAATAAATATAAAGACATTGATGTTTCAATGAGTATCGGTGCTTCTTATGTAAACAAACAAAATAACAATTATCTTTCCCTATACAATAGCTCAGACAAAGCTATGTATGAAGCAAAAAACAACGGAAAAAATAATTGGACTATAAACTAAAAAACTCCCAAATGGGAGTTTTTTTTATAACAATCTTTCGTTTTTATAATCGCCAGTTTCTGAAAACTCAATCCACTCACAAATGTTTTCTGCGTGGTCGCCTATTCTTTCAAGGTACTTTGCAATCATAAGGAAATTAATGTCCATATCACAGTTGTTAATGTCTGATTGAAGGTTTTTAGAAACATCTTTTTTCACTTTTTCAAAAAGCTCGTCTACTAAATCATCTTTTTTAATAACTTCCTTTGCCGCCTCTATATCCCCGCTAACAAAAGCAGCAATAGCCCCGTGAACCATAGAAACTGCAACCTCAGCCATAACAGGAATATGTTTTAACGAATGGTACTTCATTTCGCTTCCAAAATCTAAAACAAGCTCAGCAATGTCAGCAGCCTGGTCACCTATTCTTTCCATATCTGTAACCATTTTTAAAGCTGTTGATATAACTCTTAAATCTCTAGCAACTGGCTGTTGCCTAAGAATAAGAGAAAGACACTTAGACTCAATGTCTTTTTCCATATCGTCAACAACTCTATCTTGTTCAACAATTTCTCTTGCCAGTTTTTCATCGTTGTTTTTTAAGGCTTCTATGGCTGAATTAATAGATTTTTCAACAATAGCCCCCATTTTTATTAGTTCCAAATTAAGCTCCTCAAGAGCAGCCTCAAAAGTTTTTCTGTGCATAAATAACCTCCTAAAATATTAATAAATATCAACCAAAACGGCCAGTAATATAATCTTCTGTCCTTTTGTCTAAAGGCCTAGAAAATAAAGCCTCAGTTTTCCCCATTTCAACCATTTCTCCAACTAAAAAGAAAGCTGTGTTGTCTGCTATTCTAGTAGCTTGTTGCATATTGTGTGTCACAATAACAACAGTGTAGTCCTTTTTAAGCTCAGCCATTAGTTCTTCAACTTTCAATGTTGAGATAGGGTCAAGAGCTGATGTAGGCTCGTCCATCAATAAAATTTCTGGTTTAACAGCTAATGCTCTAGCTATACAAAGCCTTTGTTGCTGTCCTCCAGAAAGCCCAAGGGCAGACTTTTTCAATCTGTCTTTAACCTCGTCAAAAATAGCAGCACCTCTTAAAGAAGTTTCAACAATTTCATCAAGTTGAGCCTTGTTTTTAATTCCGTGAATTCTAGGCCCATACGCAATGTTGTCATATATACTCATAGGGAACGGGTTTGGCTGTTGAAAAACCATTCCAACCTTTTTTCTAAGTAAAGTAGTATCAACTTCACTTGAGTAAATATCCTCCCCGTCAATAATAACTTTTCCTTCTATTCTAACTCCGTCAACTAAGTCGTTCATTCTGTTTAAAGTCTTTAAAAAAGTTGACTTTCCACAACCAGATGGCCCAATAAATGCAGTAACCTCTTTTTGAGGAATTTCCATACAAACGTTTTTTAAAGCGTGGTTGTTGCCATAATATAAATTTAAATTTGAAACACTAATTTTACTTTCCATAATACACCTCAAAATAATTTAACCTTTTCTCATTTTGTTAGTTAAAACTTTAGTAAAAATATTAATAACAAAAACAATAATAATAAGAACAAAAGCAATACCAAAGGCATTGTTAAAATCTCCTCTCTCCATATTTAAATACATTTGAATAGTAAGAGTTCCGCCTGATTTAAAAATATGGTTGAAAAAATGCCTTGGTAAATAATAGCCAGCACCAGCAGTAAATAATAAAGCTGCTGACTCTCCCACAATTCTACCAACACTTAAAATAATAGCAGTTACAATGCCAGGCATAGCACTAGGTAGAATAATAGTTCTAATCATATACCATTTTGTCGCCCCAATTCCTAAAGCACCTGTTCTGTATCCTAAAGGCACAGTCTTTAAAGACTCTTGAGTAGTTCTAATAATAAGTGGTAAAACCATAATAGTAAGAGTTAAACAACCACACAAAATAGATGTGCCAAGCTTTAAACTAACTCCAAAAAAAGCCATACCAAAAAGGCCATATATAATAGATGGAATTCCTGCTAAAGTTTCAGTTGTAAATTCAATTAATCTAACAATTTTTCCAGGCTTAGCATATTCAGTTAAATAAATAGCAGCACCTATGCCAATAGGAGTAGCAATTAATAAAGATAAAACAATAATATATAGTGTGTTTACAATGTTTCCTAATATACCAAATGTTCCTCTTATCTCTGATGTAACTGTTGATAAAAACTCCCAGCTAATAGAGCTAACCCCTCTAAATGCAACATATCCAATAATTCCAATTAATATGCCAACAGAAATAATGGTAGATATATAAATTAATGTAATTAAAAAACCATCTAAAACACGCACTTGCTTTTTGCAAATACTATCTTTCAACTTTGCCACCACCTTTTAAAATCTTGTTAATGATAATGTTTATAGCCATAATAAAAATAAATAAAACAAGGCCAATAGTAAATAAAGCCTCTCTGTGTAAACCTGAAGCATAACTCATTTCAGAAACTATGCCAGTAGTTAAAAATCTTACAGAATTAAATGGTAACGGTATGTTCACAGCGTTTCCAGAAACTAAAACAATTGCCATAGCCTCGCCAACTGCCCTGCCTATACCAAGCACAATAGCTGTTATTATTCCAGATTTAGCCGCTGGAATTGTAACTTTAAAAATAGTTTGAGTAGGTGTAGCTCCAAGAGCTAAACTAGCTTGTCTAATATGTGTAGGCACAGCCCTTAAAGCTGTTTCAGAGCTGTTAATAACAGTAGGTAAAATCATAATAGCCAAAACTAAAATAGCAGAAATAAAATTTGCTCCACCATTCATAATATGTGTTGTAGAATTTGCAAATAAACTAGCCTCAATTTTACCCATTAACGGGTTAATAATTAATAAACCTAAAATACCGTATACAATAGATGGAATACCTGCTAAAAGCTCAACAGCTGGTTTAACAAATTTAGCAACATTTTTTGAAGCAACTTCTGATAAAAAAACAGCAGTTAATAAACCAATAGGCACACCAATTATAATTGAAAATAGTGTACCAATAATAGATGTTAAAATTATATATGCTATACCAAAACTTGGGTTGCTTGCAGTTGGTGCCCAAACAGTTCCAAAAAGCATTTCTCCTAAACCAACTTTAAAAATAGCAGGAACACCTGATATAATCATATATATAGTTATTGCAGCAACAGAGGCAACAGCCACAAAGCCACAAATAGTAAATATATATTTCATAAAATTTTCTATAAAAGACTTGCCTTTGCTTTTTCCGTTTATAGAATCAACATTTTCAATATTTTGGCAATTTCTATTTCTAGAAATTGCCATTTTGCTTGCAATGGATATTAACTTTTCCATATAACCACCTCAAATTTATTTTTCTTTACTTAGTGCTAACAAGACCAACCATAGTAATAATTTGTTGCCCTTCTTCGCTGTCTAAATAGTTAAAAAACTCTTTAACTGTTTCGCTTTGCTCAGAAACTTCTCCCTTTGTAGCCATAACAAAAGGTCTTTGAACGCTGTAAGAACCATTTTTAATATTTTCTGCGCTTGCTTCAACTCCGTCTACTTTTAATGTCTTAACACTCTCGTCAATAACATCAAGGGAAACATAGCCAATAGCACCTGGTGTTGACGCAACCTTAGCCATTACTGCACCTGTTGAGTTAATTTCTTGAGCATATAAGCACTCATCTTCAACACCTAAAATTTCTTCAAAAGCGCCTCTTGTTCCAGATGCAGCCTCTCTGCCTATAACAATAATTGGTAAATTTTCTCCGCCAACTTCGCTCCAGTTCTTAACTTCGCCTTTAAATATTTTTGAAAGGTTTTCCTTTGAAATGTCCTCTATACTGTTGTTTTTGTCTACAATAAGGCCAATTCCATCAAGTGCAACTACATTTTCAACAATTCCCTTTTGCTTTTCTTCCTCTTTTAAAGCCCTTGAGGCATTTCCAATGTCCACAACACCTTCGCTAACTGCTTGAACACCTGCACCACTTCCAGTAAATTGAACGTCAATTTCAACGCCAGTTTTGTTCATATATTCTTCTTTAAGAGTGTTGCAAAGCTTTTCCATAGATGTAGAACCACTCATCGTTATAACATCATTTTCAGCACCTACACCACAACCAGATAACATAACCATAGCTAAAACACTAGATAAAATTAATTTAATAGTCTTTTTCATTTTTTTAATCTCCTCGCTTAAACTAAAATCTTTTTTTTATCTTAATTTACAATTTAATTATAATAAATACAATTTATTTAATCTATCAAACTTTAGTTATAACTTTGTAAAATCTTTGTAAAATAAAAAAGGCTAACCTCAAAAAGATTAGCCTTTTTCTTTATTTGTTTCCAGTTTTTTTAAGTGGAGAAATTCTAATTTTTTCAGCGCTAGCACCAGTTTTTCTCTTAACAATATCCTCAATTTGAGCAACCTCAGACTCTGTCAATTCAGCCTTGTCAATAACAACATCAACTGTGTCATCATCAATTCTCACATAAACTTCTTTAAACCCCTTTGCCTCAATCATAGCCTCTGCTGAAGTTTCTTTCTCTATTCTTTGCTGAATTTGTAACATAGCAGTAGTAACTTCATTTTTCTTTTCATCGTCAATGTTTTCGTTGTTAAGCATTTCATTTAACATATCCTTTTGCTTGTTTCTAGCCTGTTCTCTTTCTAACTTAGCTTGAACAAAATATGAAGAATCGTTAGAGGAGTTAACAAAAACAGCAGTTCCTGCATCAGGGCTTGCAGCCTCCTCAGAAACTTGCTCGCTACTTTCTTCAACTTTAGCTTCTTCGCCTAATATCTCTGGGTTTTCGTCGTTAACTGCAATTTCGCCGTCGCTAACAAAAGCCATATCCCCCTCGTCTGTAAGCATAACATCGTTAATACCTCCATCATCTATGTAGTTTAGATAGCCTGCTGCTCCAATCATAACTACTAAAGCAGTAATAATAATGTGATTTTTACCTATTGACATATTAAGTCCTCCTATTTCATTTTTAATACTTCTATTTTATGCTCGTCAATGCCTAATAATGCCATTGTGCCAGAAATTAATTGTTTTTTTACTTTTTCAATATCTCCCCCCTCTGCCACAATAATAACTCCCTCAACTTTTGGCATATATTCTTTTAAAACAACTGGCATCTTATTTCCATCATAGACCACCTCGCTTTTTGATTTATTCTCCTTTTGGCTGTCTTTTTCGTTTGTGTTGCTTTCTAAATCATATGCCAAAATTTTTTCACCAGACTGCTTGTAGTTAATTAAAACTTTAACTTTTCCAGCCCCCTCCACATCAGATAAAATTTTTTCCAGTTTAACATTCAATTCTTCTTTATTGCTAACTTTGTTCTCTTTTTCATTTTCATTTCCACCTAATAACATAATGCCCATAAAAAATATAAAAATAATAATAACAATAGCCCTTTTGTCAGATATTAACTTGTTCACATTCATTTTATCACCTCTTTATAATAAAAAATAAAGGTTCTAATATAATAGAAATTAAAATAGCACCAATTATAAACCTTATATATTTTCTAAAGCTGTTGTTTGGTAAAATCAACTCAATATAAGCTGATGTAATAACAAAAATAGCAATTTTTTCTGCATAAAATTTAACAAAATCCATCATTTCACACTCCACAAAGAGTTATTCCACAAGATATAAAAAACATAAAGCTAATTAAAAATAAAGCTGATAAAACTAAGAAAGTGCTGTTTCCTACAACGTCTATAATCTCTATAATTTGCTTTTCACATATAGGCTCTAAAAAACCTGCAATCATTTTGTATGTAAAGCCAACAATAGCTATTTTCAAAATAGGCACAATAACAATTAAAAAAATAACAACCATAATTAATAAAGCTGTGCCATTTTTTACTCCACTTATAACTCCTATTGCAATGTCACTAGCTCCACTAAAAACATCTCCAATAATAGGAACCATTTTTATAACACCTTTAAAATAATTCCCAACAAATTTGTTAATACTTCCTCCGCTAATTCTTTCTATTCCAACTAAAAACATAAAACCATAAGAAAATATTTTTAACCCCCACTTAATACATAAACTAAAAAGGTTTGATAGTTTGTTTAATAAATTTTTTTTGGATATTATGTTTACTATTTTAATTAATAACTCAAAAGCTAAAATAGGAACTATAACCCTTTGAATTCCACTTGCAACAATGCTTGTCCCAAAAGTCATTAACGCCCCGCCATATATTCTTCCAGATGCAGAAATAAACATAATAATAAAAGGTATAGCACTATTTATTATATCTAAAACATCGTTTAAAGAATTTATAAGCAAAAATATAGAACTTTTAAATGATGCTGTTGCAAGTCCAATAACCATAATTTGTCCAATTAAAGAAACAAGCTCACAAACACTTTTGTCCTTTAAATCAGCTATTAAAATGTTTATTAATGCTGATATTATGCTAATTAAAACTATGTTTTTAATGTAGTCGTTGTTGTAAAATAACTCACCTTTAACCTTGTTAAAAAAACTTTCTTTTATGCTTTCATAAACATCTTCACCAGCCATATATTTTTTTATTAGCTCGTTAAAGGATAAGTCTATTTTTTCTTCAATTACTTCATCAAGCTCAAAAAAATTGTAGTCAATGACCTCATTAACTTCGTTTGCATAAACATTTTTCCCAACTAAAAAAGCTATAAAAATAATAAATATTATTTTTTTCACATTATAAACCCCGTCATTTCTTCAATTAACTCGTTAACAATAGTCATAGCATTTATTAAAATAATAACTTTCCCACCTAACTCAATTTTGTCAGCAATGCTGTTTTGCCCAAAATCTCTGCAAAGCTGAGCTGAAAAAGTTGAAATGTACGCAATTCCAATTGCTTTTAATAAAACCATAACATATCTACTGTCAATACCAATGTTGTCGCCTAAATAATTAAAAACATTAAATACATCAGAATATAAAGGCAAAATTATAAAAAAAAGAACTAACCCAGTGGCCATTGAAATTAAAATGCTATATCCTTTTTCGCCACTTAAAGTAGTTGCTAAAACTGCTCCTATTAAACCTATGATGCCAATTTTAACAATGTCCATAAAATACCTCAAAGCCTAAATAATGTCTCAACTTGGTTAAATAACTCACTTATGTATTGAATTATCCAAAATAAAACTACAACTAAACCAGCTAAAGTTGTCAACATAGCCTGTTCATCTCTACCAGCCCTAGATAAAACTTGGTTCATAACAGAAACCAAAATTCCAACTGCTGCTATTTTAAAAACAATGTTTATATCCATTAAATCACCTACAAAATTAAAAGCACAATAAATAAACCAATGCTTACACTAACACTACGATAAATTTTTTTGTCTTTTTCAAACTTTTCCTTTATAAGACTTTCGCTTTCTTCTATGTAAAAAGTAACATTTTCAACATATTGCCTTTGCAATTTAATATCATCGCTAGAAAATCCTTCCCCTAAAGTTGTAAGCCTTTTAAAATCCTCCTTGTTCATATAAGAATCTTTAATATTTTCTTCAAAACTAAATTTCCAAGCTGTTTTAACACTGTTGTTGTTTTGAATAGAATTTAAAATAGCTAAACAAATGCTGTTTTTATCCTCTCCAATAGCTTCTTGAAAAGCTTCTTGAAAAATAGAATGTTTGCTTTCTAATATAGACATAAGCTTAAGTATAAATCTTTTAAAAAATAGTAGTTCTTCCAACCTAAGCTTTTCTCTAATAGATATCCTGTATCCCATACAAAAACAACTCACAACAATAAGAAAAGCTCCTAATAACTTCCCTGCCATAAAACATTCATCTCCTTGTTACATATTTTTTCAACTCTGTTTTTATACACCTTGTTTAAAAAAATATATGTATCAAAAACCTTTTCCTCAACTAGCTTTGAAATGCCTCTTTTTTTTAATATATCAAAATCATAAGAGTGAACTGTGCATAAAATATACACACCACAATTTAAGGCGTTTTTTAATGCTGTTATATCGTCTTCAAACCCAATTTCATCAACAGCTATAACATTTGGCGACATAGCCCTTAAAGCCATTTCAAATCCATTTTTCTTTTTAACATTAACTAAAACATCAGTCCTTTTCCCAACATCTAGTTGGCTTATGCCACAATAACTTCCACTAATTTCGTTTCTTTCATCTATAACACAAATGTTTTGCCCAAAATCGCTCCAAACCCTTATAATATCTCTAAGTAAAGTGGTTTTTCCACAACAAGGTGGAGAAATAATAATAACATTTCCTTTAATAAAATTTATAATGCTTTCGCAACAACCCTTAATTTCTCTTGCAATTCTAATGTTTAAACTACTTATGTTCTTAATTCCAACAACACTTCCTTCCTCCTCAATAATGCTTCCAGCAAGCCCAACTCTGTATCCACCCTCTAACGTTATGTAACCACATTTTATTTCGTCTTTAAAAGCATAAACAGAATATCTAGTCATTTTTTCATAAATTTCTTTAATGTCTTCTTTGCTAACTTTGTAGTCAAAACAAATTTCTTCGTTAAAACATTTAATTCTAACATTTTGCCCTATTCTAAGCCTAATTTCTTCTGCATATTTTAACTTGTCCATAACAATGTTTCTAATATTTTCGCTTAAATATTTTTTACACATATTAATATCTTTCATTTGTATCACCTCGCTAATATATATGCTAGTTTTTTATGCCTTATTACAAAAAAATAAGGCCACATTCTGTGACCTTATTTTTTAAAAATCTCTATTCACCTAAAAAATGCTTTAAAACTTCCTCTGCTGACATTTTTTTAATCTTAGCCTCGTCTTTTAAAACTTTCCAGTTTAACTTTATATATTCTGTTAAATAAGAAATGTCCCTTGAACTGTCTGGAAACCTTTCATACCAACTTTTGTAATACTTTTGCATATAATAACTTGCAAGTTTTGTTGCCTTTGAGTTTTTTTCTTTTTTCAAATTTTCAGTTCCTGTAATTTGAACTCCAGGTGGGCTTGAATGAATTAAAACTCTGCTCCCATCTTCACAATCCCCAAGGCTAATGTAAGTATGGTTTTTGTAGCTACAAAAAATGTCCCCAGGTAAACTTTTAACATACCCCTCGCTTTTGTCAACACTTCCAAAACCTTTGTTAGCTAAAAATTCACATATATTGCTTGACTTTGTCACATACCCTTTTTTGTCGCCAAATAAGTTGTATAAAACCCAGCCAATATATCCAGAACAGTCAAGCCCCTTTTCAATAACTGAAATATCCTCTTTGTAATTATAATCCCTAAAGTTATAATCACTTTTCTGCTCCTTTGCAAATTGAATAATCTCCTTGCTAATATTAAAGCTCATAGAAGCCTTTCCCGCTCCAGTGTCCTCTTTGTTCCAACCTCCACCATAAATATACATAACTTCTCCTAGTGGCTCTAAAGCAATTCTAATAAGGTTTTCAACTGTTCTAACCCCTCTTATTCCTTTTTCCAAACAACCAGCTCCAACTTTAAGCTATTTAAAGTTATTCAATTTTTAAAATAAATATGCCTACTTAATCTTTTCAATTTCCAGTTGCCCTAAACTGTCTTTAAGCCTAATTTTAAAAACTCCATTTTGGTTAACTATTTCAATTCCTTTTTCATTTGAAAATAACCCTTTAATATTTTCCTTGTTAATCTCAATTCCATAGCTTTTTAAAGCATTTTTCCATATAGTAAACTTGCAATTGTTTTGCCAGTTAGAACAAAAATACGCCTTGCTGTTTTCCAATATATCCCCGCCACAGCTTTTGCACTTTCCTAAAACTTCTTTTTTGTTTTTAAACTTTCTTTTACCTCTTTCTTCTCCAAAGTCAATAACTTTTTCTTCCTCTTTGGCGCTTTCAATAATGTAGTTTACATATCTTTCTATTCCGCCCATAAACCTTTCTCTAGTCATTTTCCCCCTAGCAATAGAACCTAATCCCTTTTCCCATCTTCCAGTTGTTTCTGGAGATTTCATTTCCTCTGGCAAAATGTCCATAATCTTTTTCCCTTTTTCAGTTGGTATAAGGCTTTTTCCACTTCTTTTTATATATCCAACTTTAATAAGCCTTTCAATAATAGAGGCTCTAGTTGCAGGTGTTCCTAAACCAGATTCCTTTAATTGTTCTTTCATTTCTTCGTCGTCCACAAACCTTCCAGCATTTTCCATTGCAGATAATAAAGTGGCCTCGTTGTAGTTTGCTGGTGGCTTAGTTTTCTTGTTTTCAATTTTCACTTTTTTAACATTAAACTTGTCGTCAACTTTTACATTTGGAAGAATTTCTTCAGTTTTTTTCTCTTTTTCTCCTCCAACATTTAAAATTGTCCAACCTTTGTGAATAATAGTTGTGCCTTTTGTTAAAAACAATTCATTTTCACATTCAGTAATAATTTTAGTGCTGTCAAAAATGTAATCAGGTAAAAAAACTTGTAAAAATCTTCTAACAATTAAATCATAAACTTTAAATTCAATCTCACTTAACCCTTCAATTTTAATGTTGCTGTCTGTTGGAATAATAGCGTGGTGGTCACTTATTTTAGAGTTGTCTACAATTCTTTTTGTAATTGGCAACTTTTCAAGCCCAAGAATATATTTTGCATACTTTCTGTAAATGTCAACCCCTTGAACTTTAAATAAAACACCTTTTATTTTAGAAACCATATCATTTGATAAATACCTGCTGTCTGTTCTTGGGTAAGTAATTAATTTTCTTTTTTCATATAAACTTTGAGCAACAGAAAGAGTTTTTTGAGCTGAAAAACCATATTTTTTGTTGCAATCCCTTTGAAGTTCTGTTAAATCATATAATAAAGGTGGTCTAACCTTTTTGTTTTCACATTCAACACTTTTAACAAAAGCTTCTTTTTTAATAATTTTCTCTTTAATTTCTTCAGCTCTTTTCTCATCAAAAATTTTACTGTTTTCAACTTTTTTGTTCTCAACTTTTTCATATTCAAACCAAAGCCCTTTATATTCTCCAAAATCAGCCAAAACTTCCTTGTATTCTTTAACTTCAAAATTGTCAATTTCCTCTTGCCTTTTAACCATTATACTAAGAGTAGGAGTTTGCACTCTACCAATGCTAAGAAGAACATTGTGCTTTATAGTATATGCCCTTGAAGCGTTAATGCCAACAAGCCAGTCTGCCTCAGACCTACACTTGGCACTATAATATAAATTGTCGTAGTCGCTTCCAGGCCTAAGGTTTTCAAACCCCTCTTTAATAGCCTGCTCAGTCATACTAGATATCCATAATCTTTCAAAAGGCTTTTTACACTTTGCAAGCTCATATATATATCTAAAAATAAGCTCTCCCTCTCGTCCACTATCTGTTGCACAAATAATGCTTTCAACACTTTTGTCGTTTAACAATTTTTTTAAAATTTTAAACTGTGGCTCAGTTTTTTTAATAACCTTTGTTTTTATTTCACTTGGCACAATAGGTAAAGTAGCCATATTCCACTTTTTAAATTTTTCATCATATTCTTCTGGCTCACAAAGAGTAACTAAATGCCCAATAGCCCAACTTATAATATATTCATCATTATATAAATAACCATCTTCTCTTTTTTTGCAACCTAAAACTTTAGCAATATCTCTTGCAACAGATGGTTTTTCAGCAATAATTAGCTTTTTCATATAAAAAACCTCTTTTTCCAATTTTCTAAAACAACTATTTAATATTTTCTCATATTAGCAATTATTTTTCAAGGATATTTTTAAAACAATACTAAAGCTAAATATAGTTGCATATTTTGTAAGGGGTGATAATTTTGAATAATATAAAATTAACAATTTTAGGTGGCGATTATAGATATAAAATTTTAAAAGACCTTTTAGAAAAAGAAAATTTCCAAGTTTCATCTTATGCAAATCCACATATTAACTCTGAAGATTGTTTAGATAAATCTCTAATTAATGCTAATGCTGTAATATGTCCAATTCCAATTACAAAAAATAATAAATTAAATATAGAAGAAAAATATAACATAAACGAAATTGAACTTTTAAATTCTATGTTAAAAAACAATGTTAATCTTTTAATAGGTGGTGTAATTCCAAGCCACATTCATAAAAACGCTAAAGGTTTAAAAATAAAAACTATTGACCTTTTTTCTCTAGAATCTTTAGCCATCAAAAATGCTATTCCAACTGCTGAAGGAGCAATAATGATAGCTATGGAAGAAAGCGATAAAGTTCTTTTTAATAGCAACACCTTAGTAATTGGCTATGGTAGGTGTGGAAAAATATTGTCAAAATATCTAAAAGCAATCGGCTCAAATGTTTCAATAACATATAGAAACCTCACAGATATGGCTTATATCGAAGCTTACGGCTATACACCTGTAAACATTTTAAATCTAAAATCCAACTTAAAAAAATATGACATAGTTTTTAACACTGCTCCTTCAATGATTTTAAATAAAGATATGCTTGAAGAGATAAAAAAAGAAACAATCATAATTGATTTATCTCAAGCACCAGGAGGAGTTGATTACACACTTGCAAAAGAACTTGGAATTAAAGCTCTTTATTGCCCTGGCCTACCTGGTAGAGTTGCTCCTTTTACAGCAGCACAAATAATAAAAGATTCCATTTTAGATATAATAAAAAACAGCTAATTCACCTATTCTAACTTTAAAACATAGAATACAAAAGGAGGTGATACAATGGACCTACGGGGATTAAATCTTGGTCTATGTATGTGTGGCTCTTTTTGCACCTTTAGCGAGGTAATAAAAGAGATAGAAATACTGAAAAAAAAGGGAATTAATATTTATCCAATTTTAAGCTATAACTCAGATAGCATTAATACAAGATTTGGAGCCGTAGAGGATTTTAGAGAAAAGCTAACTGATATTACAGGCAATAATATAATATCAACTATAAAAGAGGCTGAACCTTTGGGTCCTCAAAAACTTCTTGATATAATGCTGGTAGCCCCTTGCACAGGAAACACACTAGCAAAATTAAATAACGGCATAACAGATACACCAGTCACAATGGCTTGTAAATCACATTTAAGAAATAATCGTCCACTTGTAATCGCAGTTTCAACAAACGATGCTTTAGGCACTAGTTTAACAAATATAGGTGGTCTAATTATAAGAAAAAACATTTATTTTGTGCCATTTGGTCAAGATAATCCAGAAAAGAAACCTTTGTCAATGATAGCAGATTTTAGCAAAATTTACGACACTTTAGAAAAAGCAATGTCAAAAGAACAAATACAACCTATCATTTTTTAGTAAATTTAAACAAATTTAGCATCTTAGGTCATTCTAAGATGCTTTTTTTATACAAACTTTTTAATATTTTTGTTTTTTTAGCAACATAATACACTAATTAAAGAAATAATTTAATAAATTTTGTCATAATTGATTTACATAAATATAACAATATTAGCAAAAACTTTTTTAAAAAACAATTAAAACACTTGACAAACTCCTTGTTTTGTTATAAAATAACTCCCGTAACATTTGCGTAATATTTTTAATATTTATATAATTTTTTTATAACATTGGAGATGAATATATGAAATTGTTTAATAAATTAACTTGCTTTTTATCATTGTCAGCGTTGCTTGTTGGCATTATGTCACAAAACACACTTGCGTCAGACACTTTGTTTAGCCAAATAATAACAGATGATAAAATTTTAAATGCAATGCCTACTAAAAATAACAACGAAAACATTTATGTAACAACTAAAGCTTCTGTTTCTATGATGACAGAATCTTCAAAAAATTCAAATCAAATAAAAATAATCCCTAAAAACTACCATCTAACTGTTTTAGGTGCAGAATTTGGCTGGGTAAATGTTGAAGATGACGATGGAAACATTGGCTATATCTACACAACAAACCTTGATTTTCATAACGGAAAAAAACCTGAAAATCTTCCGCCTGTTGATGTAGTTGAAGAAAAAGGAAAACAAATAGTAAACTTTTCAAAACAATATATAGGCACACCTTATGTGTGGGGTGGAACAAACTTAACTGCTGGTGTGGATTGTTCAGGCTTTGTCTATTCAGTTTATAAAAATTTTGGCATAACATTAAATAGAAGTTCAAAAGCTATGTATGCAAATAACGGTGTTTCTGTTTCAAAATCTAACTTAAAACCTGGAGATTTGCTGTTTTTTAACACAAGTGGCTCTGGTGTTTCCCACGTTGGCATATACATTGGAAACGGTCAATATATACACTCCTCTTCACCACGAGTTAACATTGCAAATTTAAATAGTAGCTATTCTTCAAAAACATATATTGGAGCAAAAAGAGTTTTATCTTAAAAAAAAGCATTGATTATTAATTTCTTAATAATCAATGCTTTTTTATTTAGTCAATTTTCTTCCCAAAAAATTCAACTGCACCTTTAATTTTAACCATAAGAGAGTCAAACATTTCAGGCGTTAAAGATTGAGCGCCGTCACATAAAGCTTTTTCAGGGTTGTTGTGAACTTCAATCATAAGTCCGTCAGCCCCTGCTGCAATTGCTGCCATAGCTAAAGGCTCAACCATAAATCTCATACCTGCTGCGTGGCTAGGGTCTACAACAATAGGTAAATGAGTTAATTTTCTAAGCATAGGTATAGCAGAAATGTCTAAAGTGTTTCTGTAAGCATTTTCATAAGTTCTAATGCCTCTTTCACAAAGAATAACATTTTCGTTTCCACCAGCCATAATATACTCAGCACTCATTAATAGTTCATCTAAAGTGTTTGCTAAACCTCTTTTTAATAATATAGGCTTGTTTAATTTGCCAAGTTTTTTCAAAAGCTCAAAATTTTGCATATTTCTAGCACCAACTTGAATAACATCAACGTTTTCAAAAAGTTCAATATGAGCAGTGTCCATAATTTCTGTAACAATAGGCATATTGTTGCTCTTTCCTGCCTTAAGAAGTAAGTCTAACCCCTTGTTATGTAAACCTTGGAAAGAATAAGGGCTAGTTCTTGGCTTAAAAGCACCACCTCTTAAAAGCATAGCCCCACTTAGTTTAACCCTTCTAGCCACTTCATTCATCTGTTCTTCGCTTTCAACGCTACAAGGTCCAGCAATAACTTGAAAATGTCCAGCACCAATTTTATGCCCACAAATGTCTATAACTGTGTCTTTTGGGTGCATTTTTCTGTTAGCCTTTTTGTATGGCTCTTGTATTCTACGCACATTTTCAATAATGTCAATAGCTCTTAAATCGTTTTCACTAACCTTGCTTGTATCTCCAACTAGGCCAATAATTTCTGTGTTTTCTCCCCTACTTTCGTGCAAAGAAAAACCCAGCTCTTTTAAATTTTCCTTCAAATTTTCTACCTTGTTTTTGTCTGCATTTTGCTTTAAAATAATAATCATAATCTTACCTCCCAAACAAAAAAGGTTGATGCAACGCACCAACCTAAAATTCAACTTACACTAAATAATATTTTAAAAAATTATTAATATAATTAAATTTTTGAATTTAGTTAATCGTTGCATAACAAAGAACCTAGATTATAATAATAACCTAAGCTAAAGTAATAATATGCCATTGTCACATTACCTTTGCTACACATAATAACTATCTCCTAATTTTTTTATACTTAAAGTATAATATAACATTAACCCTTTGTCAACAAAAAATTAAACATTAAACTAACTTTTTGCCAATCCAGCTTCCTTTTTTATATCTAATAACAAAACATATGCTTCTAACAACCCAGTCCATAACCATAGCTATCCAAACGCCAAATACACCAAGTCCCATATATCTTCCAAAGACATAACTAAATATAACTCTGCATATCCACATAGACACAACAGATGTAATCATACTAAATTTAACATCTCCAGAGGCTCTAAATACACAAGGCAA
Organism: uncultured Clostridia bacterium; assembly: GCA_944384235.1. GTDB lineage: Bacteria > Bacillota > Clostridia > Lachnospirales > CAG-274 > Gallispira. The sequence continues at coordinate 168,696 of CALWSP010000001.1, read as the reverse complement.
TATAAAAGATAAAGGCCAAATTAAAACTGCACTTGCTCCGTGTAATGTAAGAATTTTAATAGTTGCGTCAGTTGCCTCTGGCGATAAATTATATATTTTCATAACAAATGGCAAACAAATAAATGTTATACTAATAAAAATAACTTCGCCTATGTAAGCATATATATGTAGTTTTTTAGTGTAATACTTAGCTTGCTCGTAATCTCCTGCTCCAACACATCTTGAAACAACAGTCACAATAGCAAGGCAAACAGCCATACCAGCTATATTTTGGAAGTTAGCAACTAAACTAGACACAGCATTTGCTGCAATTGCATAAGTACCAAAAGTTGAAACTAAACTTAACACTAATATTTTGCCTAACTGAAACATACTGTTTTCCATACCATTAGGCACACCAATATATAAAATTCTTTTAACAAGCTTCCAATTAACTTTGTATTTAAAACTTTTTTTTATGTGTAAATCTAGTTTTTCGTTTCCACATAAATAAATTATAATAATAGCAGCTAAAACTCTTGAAACAAGGGTTGGAATTGCAACACCCTCTGTTCCACATTTAAAACCATAAATTAATATTGCATTTCCCACTACATTTACAATGTTCATAAATATTGAAACTTTCATAGTAATTTTAGAATTACCCATTGACCTAAATATAGCAGCTCCACAATTGTAAAGAGCAATAAAAGGAATAGAAGATGCAACAATTAATAAATAAATGTTTGCGTGTCTTTCAACATCAGCCTCAATAGAACCAAAAACACCGTGTAATATAAAGCCCTTGAATATATAAACTAAAAACATAACAACAGTAGAAATAATTGTCACAAACCAAACAAGTTGGTTAGCTGCCTCGCAAGCATTTTCTTTGTCTTTAAGCCCTAAATATTGTCCTGCAACAACTGCGCCACCTGTTGCTAGAGCCGAAAAAATGTTAATTAATAAAACAAAACAAGTATCAACTAAAGAAACAGCCGAAACAGCAGCTTCTCCAACAGTTGCAACCATAATAGAGTCAGTCAAACCAACTAAAATTGAAAGCAATTGCTCAACAATTAAAGGAAGTAATAAAACAAATAAATCTTTGTTGCTAAATAAAAAATGTTTTTTGTTTTCTAATCCCATTTCCATAAATTTTCCACCTGCCTATCTAAATATTTCATTATAATCATACTTACCATACCATTGGTGCTTGCCTTTATTTACACTTAATTTAACCTCTCTTTTAAATAGCTTAAAAGCATTGTTTGCAATCTCTATCTGTTCAAAAACGCCAACAATACCTCTCTCACCATTTAAACCATCGTCTTTTCCTGTTTCAATGTACATATCTTTTTTAGCACATAGTGCCAATATGTCCCCCATATCTACATAAAGCCATTGATTAGGTATAAAGTTGCAACCACATCTGTTTAGGTAAATTACATTATCTTTAAAACTATGTAAAAATCCGCTTATTATTCCATTTTTAACTCTTTCGTCAAAAACACATAACCAAAGGGCAGAATGTCCGCCACCAGAAAAACCACAACTATAAATTTCCTTGTAGCCACTTTTTTCTATATAGTCAACTAATCTCATATTTTCATATAAAATAACACCTTGTAAACATAAACCAAGGCTAATTAAAGCGTTGTTAATGTCGTTGCACTCTGGTGTCTTGTCTTTGTATATTCCAAGAGTTCTCTCCCCTGCTCCAAGTAAATCAGGAACAAAAACATTAAACCCGCTTTCTACAAGCTCTAAAGCATATTTATAGTTAAATTTTGTAATATTTGCCTTGTAATCTTCGCTTTCGTTTCCCACAAGCCCTTCTTTTCCTTGGCTTGCGTGCCCGTGAATTGCTATAACAGCTTTGCCATTGTTTTTTTGCTTTGGCTCAAGTAAATAAAAAGGCATTTTTAAATCAAAAACAGTTTCAATTTCAAATTTTTTTCTTAAATACTCTCCACAATCAACTTCCTCTAAAAACATAGCATCACTTAAGCTTTTTAAACTATTTAACTTCTCTAAACCTAAAATTTCACTAAGTTTATTTTTAGTGTTTTTTTGCCAAATTTCGTATTCCTCAACGCTTTTTCCTCTAAACCTTAACTTAGGTATCTCGGGAATGTTTTTCTTAATAAAATCATAGCTGTTATATTTTTTATCCATACTCTAAAACTCCTCAACAAAAATACCTGTCCTAAGGGACAGGCAAATTTTAATAAACTCTAATTATAGAAGAAATCTCTTTTATCATTGCCATACCTTTAAATATAGCTAAAGCATCTTTAAAGTTTTTCTCTAAAACAGAATCTGTAATAACAACTAACTCAGCTGTGTTGTTTTTCTTAGTTTTCTGAATAACTCTGTCTATACCTACATCTGTGTTTCCTAACACACTTGCAACGCTTGCTAAAGTGCCAGGTCTGTCCTCCACTTGAAGACGCATAAAATACTTGCTTTCACAATCATCAATGTTTTTAATAGGAATGTTTTTGTAACAAGTGCAACCAATTCGCCCGTTGCAACCATAGTTAATGTTTCTTGCAATGTCAATTATATCTCCCATAACAGCACTTGCAGTTGGCAACTCCCCTGCACCTCTTCCCATAAACATAGCGTCATCTACTGCATCTCCGTGAACAAAAACTGCATTAAAAGAATCGTTCACAGTTGCAAGTGGGTGATTGCTTGGAATTAACATAGGGTGAACTTTCACTTCAATTCCATCTTTAGTGTTTTTTGCAACACCTAAAAGTTTAATAACTGAGTCCATTTCCTTTGCATATTTAATGTCTTTTGCAGTAATTTTAGTAATACCCTCTGTGTAAACATCATCAAAAGTAACTCTAGTGTTAAAAGCTATTGACGCCATAATAGCTATTTTTCTGCCAGCGTCATACCCCTCAATGTCAGATGTTGGGTCAGCCTCTGCATAACCAAGCTCTTGAGCCATTTTTAACGCATCTTCAAACTCCATACCCTCATTTGTCATTTTTGTCAAAATAAAGTTTGTTGTGCCGTTTACAATGCCCATAATTTCAGATATATAATTTCCAGCTAAACACTGCTTTAAAGGCCTAATAATAGGAATAGCTCCTGCAACAGCTGCCTCAAATAAAATATCACAGCCGTTTTTTCCAGCTAAGTCCATTAATTCGCTACCATTTGAAGCCATTAAATCCTTGTTAGCAGTCACAATATGCTTGCCCTTTTCAATGGCTCTTTTAATATAATCGTTAGCAACATCAATTCCACCCATAACTTCAACTACAATATCAATGCTATCATCATTTAATATTTCATCAAAATCATCTGTTAAAAGGCTGTTGTCAATTCCATCTCTAGCAACATTTTTGTTTCTAACTAAAATTTTAGCCACCTCAAGCTCTGCACCTATTTTGTGTGGCATCTCCGTTTTTTGTCTTTCAATTAATTTGTATACACCAGTGCCAACAGTGCCAGCTCCAAGTATAGCAACCTTAATTTTATCCATTTTACATACTCCCCCTTATCCAAATCTTATATAAATATATAATAGCACAAAATAAAATTAAAATCAACAAAATAAAAAAGACTTCCAAAAGGAAGTCTTTTCTTTCTTAAATAGGATAAACCTTGTTGTCTACATCAGCTAAATTTGGGTCAATACCAAATTTTTGAGCTTGTCTAAACTTAAAGAAATCAAGAGCTTGTTGAGGGAAAAGAGCGTAGCTTAAAACATCTTCCTCTTTTTCCTTGTAGTCTTTCATTTCTGCCTCAATCTTTGCAAGTTCTGGCTCAAGGTTGTCAGCTGGCCTGCAAGTAATAGGCTCTTCATCTCCAATAATCTTCTTTCTAATTTCCTCAGAAATAGGCACAGGAGTTTTACCATACATACCTCTAACAATGTCCTTAGTTTCCTTAGGCACCATTTTATATCTCTCACCCATTAACACGTTTAAAACAGCTTGTGTTCCCACAATCTGGCTAGATGGAGTAACAAGTGGAGGGTATCCAAGGTCAGCTCTAACTCTAGGAATTTCTTTTAACACTTCGTCATACTTATCCTCAGCGTTAGCACTTTTAAGTTGGCTAACAAGGTTAGAAAGCATACCACCTGGCACCTGATATAATAAAGTTGCAATGTCAACTGCAAGCATCTTAGGGCTTAAAAGTCCACTTTCAATAGCCTCTTCTCTAATAGGCTTAAAATAGTCAGAAATTTCTTTTAAAAGGTTTTCATCAAGTCCAGTGTCAAATTCAGTGTTCTTTAAAGCAGCAACCATAACTTCAGTAGCAGGCTGAGCAGTACCCATACTAAGAGGAGACATATCAGTGTCAATAATGTCAGCACCAGCTTCAATAGCTTTCATATAAGTCATAGCAGCAACACCACTAGTATAATGGCTGTGAACTTCAATAGGAAGGTCAACTTCTTCTTTAATAGCCTTAACTAAATCATAAGCAGGCTTTGGAAGTAAAAGGCCAGCCATATCTTTAATACAAATAGAGTCAGCACCCATATCTCTATAAGTTTTAGCAAGGTTCACAAAATATTCAAGAGTGTGAACTTCGCTTAATGTATAACTAATAGCAAGCTGAGCGTGAGCACCATCTTCTTTTTTAACAGCCTTAACAGCAGTTTCAAGGTTTCTAGCGTCGTTTAAAGCGTCAAAAATTCTTAAAATATCAATACCATTTTCAATACTCTTTCTAACAAAAGTGTCCACAACATCATCAGCATAATGTCTGTAACCTAAAATGTTCTGACCTCTTAAAAGCATCTGTAACTTTGTGTTTTTAAAAGCAGAACGAAACTTTCTAAGTCTTTCCCAAGGGTCTTCTTTAAGGTATCTAAGGCAAGAGTCGAAAGTAGCTCCACCCCAAACCTCTAAAGAATTAAAACCAACTTGGTCCATTTTATCTAAAATAGGGAGCATATCCTCTATTCTCATTCTTGTAGCAATTAAAGATTGTTGACCATCTCTTAAAGTACAGTCACATATTTTTATATTTTTTGCCATTTTATAACCTCCCTTTCTTTATCTGTAAATAGATAAGAAAATACCTGATGCAATAGCAGAACCAATAACACCAGCAACATTAGGTCCCATTGCGTGCATAAGAAGATAATTGTTAGGGTTTTCTTCTTGTCCAACCTTTTGAGCAACTCTAGCTGCCATAGGAACAGCAGAAACACCAGCTGCACCAATTAAAGGGTTAACCTTTCCACCACTTAACTTGCACATAATTTTACCAAAAATAACACCAGCTGCAGTAGAAAAAGCAAAAGCTGCAAGACCTAAAACTAAAATTTTAATAGTTTCAAATTGTAAAAATTGGTCAGCTCTAGTAGTTGCGCCAACACTAATACCAATAAAAATACTAATAATATACATCATAGCCTCAGAAGCGTGTGAAGCTAACTTCTGCGTAACTCCTGATTCCTTAAATAAATTACCAAGCATAAGCATACCAATTAAAGAAGCTGTATCAGGTAATATTAAAATAACTAACATACTAGTAATAATAGGGAAAAGAATTTTTTCCTTTTGAGAAACAGTTCTAAGCTGTTCCATTTTAATCATTCTTTCTTCCTTAGTTGTAAGAGCCTTCATAATTGGAGGCTGAATAATAGGAATAAGAGCCATATAAGAATAAGCTGCAACAGTTACTCTAGATAAAAGCTCTGGAGCTAATTTAGTTGTTGTAAAAATAGCTGTTGGTCCATCAGCACCGCCAATAATACCAATTGAGGCAGCCTCTTGAGGTGTAAAACCAAGAGCTAATGCGCCTAAGAAAGCAGCAAATATACCAAACTGAGCAGCTGCACCTAATAATAAACTTTTAGGGTTAGCAATAAGCGGTCCAAAGTCAGTTAGAGCACCAACACCCATAAAAATAAGCGGAGGGAAAATACCAAGCTCATCACCTTGATAAATATACCAAAGTAAACCACCGTGACTAGCACTTTCGCCCTCAACTTGCGTTAAATACGGAAGTCCAGTACTCATATCAAGGCCTAAAACATCAACTAAATGGTGAACAGGTGCGTTCATAAGCCCACTATTAGGTAAATTAGCTAATAACATACCAAAAGCAATTGGTAGTAATAATAATGGTTCATATTTTTTTACAATTGCAAGATATAAGAAAAATAATGCAACCAAAATCATTATAAAAAATTTATAATTATCATCAACAAAAAACTGTGCAAAGCCAGAATTTAATATCAGCTCTACAAAAGCATCTTCTAAGACTTTAAACATATAAATTTCCTCCTAATAGGATTACTCAGCAACTGTAATAATAACATCTCCAGAGTTAACAGCTTGACCTTTTGTAACGTTAATAGCAGTAACAGTGCCAGCAACAGGAGTAACAATATCATTTTCCATCTTCATAGCCTCTAATACAATAACAACCTGGTTTGCCTCTACAACATCACCAACATTAACTTTAATGTCAAGAATGTTTCCAGGCATAGGAGCCTTAACACCAGTTCCACTGCCAGAAGCTGCTGGTGCTGGTGTTTGAGCTGGTGCAGCAGCAACTGGTGCAGGTGCTGGTGCAGAAGCTACTTGAGCTGGTGCAGGTGCAGAAGCTACTGGAGCTGGTGCAGGTGCTGGTGTTGAAACTTGAGGTGCAACACTTTGGCTAGCACCTAATTCCTCCACTTGAACTTCATAGACATTTCCATTAACAGTTATTCTATAATTTTTCATTTTAAATAAATCCTCCTAAAATAAATTACTTTGTTGTTCTTGAATAGCTTCTCTATTCCAAGTGTTCACTCTTCTAAAACTTTTAACAATTAACTTGTCTGGGCTAATGTTGTTTCCTTTGGCCCTTTCACTAGCCACAATAGCAGCTGTTAAAACAGCAATAAGCTCTAAATCGTCAGCTTTCTTTTGAACTGCTAAATTTTCTTTAACAACATTTTCTTTTTTTTCTGTAATTTCAAAATCAACAGACTTTTTCTTTTCAGTAAATAATTTACCAAAACCAATTAAAATAATTGAAATAATAACTAAAATAAGAAAAACTGTTAAGATTCCAAAAACAGAAATCATAGCACCTTCAACTATTGGGCTAGAAGTAGTAGCTTGTGTTGTATTTATCAATTCTAAACCATTCATACAATCACCCCTTAAAACTCAATGCTTGAATGTTTTTTAGCAACTGTATTTTCTCTCTTAGAAAGAAGCATTTCAAGAGCAACTAAAACTCTTTTTCTAGTAGCAGATGGTAAAATAACATCGTCTAAATATCCATCGCTTGCAATTTGGTAAGGAGTTGAAACTTGGCTATACATATTTTCGTCATAGTTCATAATCTTAGTTGCAGCATCTTTGTTTAAAAGAGCAATTCTAGCTGATGGCCAAGCATAAACAATGTCAGCTCCAATGTGTTTAGAGTTTGTAACTAAATAAGCATTTCCAATAGCGTTTCTAACAATAACATTAATTTTAGGAACAGTAGCGTTAGCAAAAGCAAAAGCTAACTTAGCACTGTATTTAATAATATCTGTCTGTTTTTCAATGTTCACATTAGAATATCCCTCAACATCAGTAAATGTTAATAAAGGAATGTTAAATGCATCACACATATTTACAAAATCGCCACTTTTTTTAAGTCCGTCAATGTCAATAAGTCCAGTGTTAGCAATAACACCAGTTGTGATACCATCAAGTCTAATAAAACCAGTAACAATGTTTTTAGCATAATTTTCGCTAACCTCAGTAAACTTGTTGTTGTCTGCAACTGAAGTAATAATAGCTTTCATATCAATTTCAGAAACGTTGTCCTCTGGAACAATAGAGTTTAAACTTTCGTCAACTCTGTTAAGGTCGTCAGTAACGTCGTATGAATATATATCAAGGTTGTTTGCAGGAAGTAAAGAAATAAGCTCTTGAGCCTTTTCAAAACATTCTTTGTCGCTATCGCATACAAAATGAACATTTCCATTTTGAGCTAACGAATCAGCTCCACCAATAGTTTCATAAGTTGCCTCTTTTCCATCTAAACCAGAATATACAGATGGGCTTAAAAGAAACATCTTAGCCTTATTTCTTTCCATAATAACAAAATCAGATAAAGATGTTAAAAGAGATGAAACTCCTAAACAATCACCTAATACAATACAAACTTGTGGAATAACACCACTAGCGTCTGCTTGACCTTTAAACATACGTCCATAAGAATCAAAAGTGTTAAAACCTTCTTCAAGAGCAACACCTTTTGAATCTAAAATTGCAATAACAGGGCAACCCATTTTAAGAGCTAAAGAATAAACCTGTGCAATTTTTTTAGAATGTTTTGTGTTTACAACACCATCTTGAGAAAGAGCATAACATAACTTACCACCAACAGTACCATAGCCAGTAACAACGCCAGCATCTTTATTAAACTCGCCAAGCTCTACAAAGCTGTTTTCGTCAAAAAGCATTTCAAGCCTTTCTTTAGCTTTACAAGGAGCTTCTTGCATTTTGGCTATAAGCTCATTTATTTCATCAAATCTGCTCATTTTATTTTCCTCCTGCAAATTTTTTAAAATTTTTTCTAAAATTACTTGTAATTATATATAATTTATTGTACTATAAAGACAAAATAATTTAAAATATTATTTGCATTATACATAATATAACTCTATCCCTATAAGGAGGATAAAATAATGGATTTAAAAGAATTTGAATATGTGCTTGCAATTAATGAAGAAAGAAGCTTTTCAAAGGCAGCTAAAAGGTTGTTTATATCCCAGCCGTCTTTAAGCCAATATATAAATAGGTTAGAAGGCCAATTAGGCATTACAATATTTGATAGAAATACAATCCCTCTTTCTTTAACATATGAAGGTTCGTTATATATAGAATCAATAAAATCAATACTAAATATAGTAACAAATATGCAAAAAAGCTTTGAAGATATTTCAAATTTAAAAAAAGGTCGTGTCAACATTGGCCTAACACCATCTAAAGCCAATAACCCTTTGCCAGCAATACTTCCAGCTTTTAAGGAAGCTTATCCTGGCATAGATTTAATAATAACAGAAAGAACTTCAACAGAACTAGAAGATATGCTCTTAAAAGGACAAGTTGATGTTTGTATGTTAAACTTGCCAATAAAATCTAAAGGCATAGAATACGAGTCAATTATGACAGAAAATATTTATATTGCAGCCCCTAGAGATTATAAAATGCCAGCACATATTAACACAAATATGGACTATCCAAAAATAAATATAAAAGATATAGCAAAAGAACAGTTTATACTTTTGCACCCAAACCAAAGGTTAAGACAAATAGCAGACGCTTTGTTTACAGAGGCAAACATAAAGCCAAAAATTCTTTTAGAAACAACAAGCATAGAAACAGCTTTACGCCTTAGTGCTGCTGGTATGGGTTTTAGCTTTGTGCCTGAATCCTCAGTTCGTTTTGCTGGCTTAACAAACCCACCAAAATATTATAAACTTGACCACGAATTAAATTGGAAGTTAGTAATAGCATATAGAGAAAATGCCTATAAAACAAAAGCTGTAAAAGCATTTGCAGAAACTGCCAAAAAAGTTGTAACAGAATAGGAGTTTTTTATGTTAACAGTTGTAGATTTAGAATTTAATCAAGCCTATGAATTTGGAAATGGAGATGGAGAACCAAACCCAAATTGTCGTTTTGAAATAATTCAAATAGGTGCAGTAAAAATTGATAATAACTACAATGTGGTAGACTCATTTAATATACTAGTAAAACCAACTTTATATCCACAAATACACCCATATGTCGAAAAAATCACAGGCTTTAAAACTGAGGATTTTAACTATGCCCCTCGTTTTAAAGAAGCCTATCCAAAATTTAGAGCCTTTCTTGGAAAAGACACAACACTTGGCACTTGGGGTTATAGCGATATAAAAGCTCTTTTTAGAAATATAATATTTAATGAGCTCTCTGCCTCGCCTGTTATTATTCAATATGTAGATATACAAAAAATAGCCACCTCCCATCTTAAATATAGCAGAGGTGGTGTAATAGGTTTAAAAAATGCAGTTGAAGCCCTAAATATACAAATAAAGGACGATATAAACTTTCACAACGCTTTAGGAGATGCTTATTATACTGCTGAAGTTTTAAAACATATAAACCCTAACAAATTGCCTGTTAGAATATTTAACTCAAATCATTTAAAATAAAAAAGAGTGGCTAGCCACTCTTTTTTTATTTTACTTGTTTTTATAACTTGCTACCTTTTTAACTTCGTCCCAATTAACATCAACGCCTAAAGCGTTTCCTAAAGCTCTAAAAGGCACAAACATTCTTCCGTTAATAATTTCAGCAACAACATTGTTTTCCATCTTGCTTTCAATACCATCAACTCTCACAACATTGCTACCAGCAACAAATTCTATAACACTGTCATTAAAATAAATTGTTGCTTTTTTCTCTACACTATCCCAAGAAATAAACTCGCTACTTTGAGCGTTTTCAATATCTCCACTTAAAGCAACAGCAACAAACCTTAAAGGAACCATTGTAGAACTGCTTGCACTTTGGATATATGGAGTAGCATCAATTTCAATACTTTCTCCATCAATCATAATCTTTTTGCTACCAATAGTAACTAACACTTCTTTAACTTTGCTAACACTGTTGTTTTCTTCTTTTGCTTCCTCTGTTGTTTCTTCTGTTGTCGCCTCTGTAGTAGTTGTAGTAGCCTTGTTAACCTTTAAAGAACCACCTGCTCCACTACTTCCGCCACTTGATACTGGACGACTTGTTGTTGTTTCTGTTGTAATTTCAGTTGTGCTTTCACTTGTTGTTTCTTCTGTTATAGCCTCTGTTGTAACTTCGGTTGTGCTTTCGCTTGTTGTAGCCTCTGTTGTAACTTCAGTTGTGCTTTCGCTTGTTGTTTCTTCTGTTGTAACTTCGGTTGTGCTTTCGCTTGTTGTAGCCTCTGTTGTAACTTCAGTTGTACTTTCACTTGTTGTTTCTTCAATCTTTGTAACGTTTTCATAGTCTAACACAAGGTAAGCATCTGGAGCATAACCCATAGCAGGAACAAACATACTCACAAAATATCCATCAAAACTGTTGTTTGGAATTTCAAACTCAATTTCAATAACATTTCCATCTTCATTTTTTGTTTCTTTAGCAGCAACTAACTCACTACTAGTGTCTTCACCTTGATAAATCTTCCAGTCATACGCCCAAGTTGTAATTCCCATAACGCTAACCGCAACTAAATCAATGTTCATCTTAGCCTTACCATTTTCATCAACAGTAATTCTAGCACCATTTAAAGCACTTCCTGCCATTGAATCGTTGTTAATATTGCTAGCGTTTTTTAATGCAACAGGTATTTCATATACACCTTCTTCAAGTATAACTTTTTTGCTACCAAATTCAAAACCAGCTTCTTCTTCAACAGCTGTTGCCCTTGCATAGTCTAATTTAATATATGCGTCAAACCCCTTGTGAGCATCTGCTGCAACATTAACATAAACGCCGTCAAAACTGTTGTTTGGCAATCTAAACTTAATGTTGTTTAATCTACCTTCGCTATCAAAGCTTTCTTCCGGTAAAATACTAGAGCTATTTACATCTTCACCCTGATAAATTTTCCACTCTTTTGAATATGCAGTAACACCATAGGCTGTAACTGGTCCTAAGTCAAAACTTAAATCAGAACTTCCGTCTTCATTTACTGTCATAACTGCCCCTAAAAGGCACTCCTTGCCCATAGAATCAACAGTAATATCATTAGCTTTTTTCATTTCAACTGGAATGTCATATTTTCCTGGCTGTAAATTCACTAAAGCTGAACCAAAGTCAAACTTATCTCTCTGCTCAACTGCTTCTTCAGCATTAGCGTAGTCAATTGCTATATAAGCGTTAGAAATTGCGTGGCCAGAGTTCATACTAACATAAACACCATCAAAACTGTTGTTTGGCAATCTAAACTTAATGTTGTTCACTCTTCCCTCGCTGTCTAAACTTTCTTCTGCTTCTAAAAGCTCGCTATCTACACTGTCACCTTGATAAATTTTCCACTCGCTTGAATAAGCTACTACGTTAAAAACTTGCACAGGTCCAATGTCAATGCTAAAATCAGCACTTCCGTCTTCATTTACTGTCATAACTGCCCCTAAAAGACAACTTGCCGCCATTGAATCATTAGCTATATTACTAGCGTTTTTTAATTTAACTGGAATGTCATATTTTCCTGGCTGTAAATTAACTAAAGCTGAACCAAAATCAAACTTTCCAGCCACATCAACTGCACCACCAGATAATACTTCTACATCGCTTAAAATAGCCTCAACATTTGATGTTTTTAAAACACTTGCATTAACAGGAACGTTAGACATTAAAATAGAACCTGTTAATAAAATAGATAAACTCTTTTTGTAATTCATATTTCCTCCTAATTTTTAGTTAGCTTAGGCTAACTTACTTTTAAAAAATAAAAGATTGTTGGTAATAACCAAAAATCTTTTTACAATATAAGGAATAGCCAAAAAAAGACTATTCCTTATATTGTAATTTGCATATTAAATTTCAAAGGTTATAATTGACTTTACTATGGCAATTAAAATCAATTAGCTTTCTCTAACTTAGTTAGCATTATACAATATAATTTCCACCTTGTCAATAGGTTTTTTGAAATTTTTTTATTTTTTTACAAAAAAAGGACTATTTTCAACAAAATAGCCCTTTAAATCACATTTTATTAAATTAAAAATTAAAGTAAAATATATTTAGCAATAAATAAAATAGCTAAAATATACATAACAACACTAAGTTTATTTCCTTTCTTAGGGTTTACAGTGTATAAAACTGCATAAGAAATTACACCCATAGATATACCCTCAGCAATACTTGAGAAAAATGGCATAGCAATCATAGCTATATAAGCAGGAATTGCCTCAAACATATCACTAAAATCAATGTTCACAATGTTAGTTATCATATAAAAACCAACTATAACAAGTGCAGGAGCAGTTGCAAAAGATGGAATAGCTAAAAATATAGGTGAGAAAAATAAAGAAAGACCAAATAAAATAGCTGTAACTAAAGCAGTTAAACCCGTTCTACCACCCTCTGTAACACCAGAAGCACTTTCAATATATGTAGTAGTTGTTGAAGTACCAACTAAAGCACCAAAAGTTGTTGCAATAGCGTCAGATAATAACGCTCCTTTAATTCTTGGTAACTTTCCATCTTTGTCAAGTAAACCAGCCTTTGAAGAAACACCAATCAAAGTACCTATTGTATCAAAAAGGTCAACAAACAAGAAAGCAAAAACAACAACAATAAAGTTAATAATGTTGCCTTTACTTTGTAAAACTTCTGAAAACCTAACTTTAAAGCAAACATCACCTAAATCACTAAAATTAAAGCTAATAATTCCACTTGGAATTAAAGAATAAAAACCATTAGCCTCATTAGGAACATAAAGACCAGCAATTTGACAAATAATACCTAATACCCAAGTAATTAAAATACCAAGTAAAATGTTGCCTTTAACATTTTTAGCAACTAAAACAGCAGTAATAATTGTGCCAATAATAGCAAGTAAAACAGTAATACCAACATCACTCATACCAACCACACCAGTTTCAAGGCCGTTAGCAATGTTGTATCCATCAAAACTAAATAAACTTAAGCCATCTACAACTATGTTAGCATTTTTTAAACCAATAATAGCAATGTATAAACCAATACCAACAGAAACAGCTGTTTTTAAAGTCATAGGAATTGCATTAAAAATAGCACTTCTAACATTAGTTAAAGATAATAAAATAAAAATTATACCTTCAACAAAAACCGCAGTTAAAGCTGTTTCCCAACTATACCCCATACCAATAACAACAGTATAAGCAAAATAAGCGTTAAGACCCATACCTGGAGCTAAAGCAAAAGGATAGTTAGCTAATAAAGCCATTAATAATGTACCCACAAACGAAGCAAGAGCAGTTGCAATAAATACACCGTTTTGGTTCATACCTGCGTCAGCTAAGATATTAGGGTTAACAGCCAAAATGTAGGCCATAGTCATAAAAACAGTAATACCAGCAAGAACTTCTGTCTTAACATCAGTATTATGTTCTTTTAGTTTGAATAACCTTTCAAACATAGATAAATCCTCCTTTGATTTATGTGTTAATTTTTACATTTTAATTATATTTGCAAAAAACAACATAGTCAACATATATTCCCTATTTTTGATTTTTTTATTAATTTTTTATAAACTTATTTTAAATATCTTCAAAATATTTAAAATTAATACACAAAACATTTTTATTTTAAGTTTTAAATTCACATATTGCAATTTTTTATTTTATCAAATATAATATAATTATAACATTATAAAATAATTTTTTAGAGGTAAGTTTATGACATTAGAAGATAAGATTTTTGAAAGAGTTTATCAATCCTACATAACTGGAGGAGATATATACACATACAATTTTAAAAATGCCACTACATCTGAAATAGAAAAAATTTTAATAGCACTTAAAAATTTAGAAAACCAAGGTTTAATAGAAATTTTAATGACAAATGAAAAAAGAGCTAGAATGTCAATAACTCCAGATGGAATAAACCACGGAAATAGCACATTGTTTTAAAAGGGCTGTCAAATGACAGCCCTTTAACTTGTAAAGTCTATAACTCCTCTTGATATTCCAATGGCACATTTTTGCCTAAAACTTTCTGTGGCTAATAAATTAGCTTCTTCTGGGTTGCTTAAAAAAGCAAGCTCAACTAAAATAGCAGGCATTCTAGTTCTTCTTAAAACAGCAAAATTAGCCTGAAAAGTTCCAAGGTTTCTAGTCCCTATTTCATTTACTAAAGCTGTGTTCACAACCTCAGCAAAACTGCTTGCAATTGTGTTTTCTCTGTAATAAAAAGTTTCTGTCCCCTTGTATATTGGGTTCACATTGGAATTACAATGTATACTAACAAAATAATCAGCATTCCATTCGTTTGCTAACCTAGCCCTTTCACTTAAACTAACATTAACATCGCTAGTTCTTGAAAAGTTCACAACATACCCCTCAGCTTGTAATAGCCTGCCAGTTTTTAAAGCCACATCAAGGTTTACATTAGCCTCTTTAACTCCATTAACTCCAATAGCTCCAGGGTTTGAACCTCCGTGCCCAGCATCTATAAATATTCTCATATATCCACCTAAATTAAATTTTATAATTTATTATATGTATTAATAAAGTTTTTGGTTAAACTAAAAATTGAATTAAAAATTAATACAAAAAGATAATTTTTATTAAACCTTAATTATATAATTATTAATTAATGATTAAATCTAAATTAAAAATGCAATAAACATAAAATGTTCACACTTTGTTCACACATTTATTTTTTTTTATGCTAAAATAAAGAAAAGCAAAAGGGAGGTTATAAAATGAATAAAGACTTTGAAAATAATAACTTAAATAACCAAGAAAACAACGAAAATTTTAACACTTTTGGTAATGATGTTAATAATACAAATTCTTCAGATGATTTTGATGTTGAAATAATAGAAGATTTTTCAAATAATAATTCAGAAGTTGAACTTGAGAACGAATTAAAAGAAGAAGAACCAAAAGTAAAATATTCCTATAAAAAAGCAATAGCTTGTGGCTTAATTGGTGCAATAGCTTGTGGTTCTGCCCTAGGATATAGCTTAGGACTTGGCTTAAATACATCAAAGGCTCTTTCAAATGCAATAACTGGAGATTTTAGCTTTTCAAAACTGTCTTCAAACACAACTAATATATCTAACACAAATTTGGTTGCTTCAGAAGATAGCATAGCAAAGGTTGTAGAAAGTGTTGAAAATTCAATTGTAAATATTTCAATTAAAACACAGTCAACAACAAATTGGTTTGGCCAAACTTACGAAAGCGAAGGTGCAGGCTCTGGCATAATCTATCAGGTAGATAAAGATAAAGTATATATTGTAACAAATAACCACGTTGTAGAAGATGCAACTTCAGTAACTATTTCAATAACTGGTAAAGAGCAAGTAAATGCAAAACTAGTTGGTAAAGATGCTGCTTCTGACCTAGCTGTAATTTCAGTCTTAAAATCAGATTTAACAAACGCTGGAATTTCCGAAGTTAATGCAGCTAAGTTTGGTAACTCAGATAATGTTCAAGTAGGCGAAAATGTTATTCCAATAGGAAATGCTTTAGGCCTTGGAAAAACAGCCACTTTAGGAATTATAAGTGCAGAAAATAAAGAAATAAATATAGACGGAAAAACAATGACAGTTCTTCAAACAGATGCAGCCATAAACCCAGGTAATAGTGGTGGTGCTTTGGTTAATACATCTGGCGAAGTTATAGGCATAAACACTGCAAAACTTTCAAGCGATGCAGTAGAGGGAATAGGCTTTGCAATTCCAACAAACTATGCAAAAACTGTAATTGAAACTTTAATGAAAAACGGAACAGTAGATAAACCATATTTAGGCATTCAAGGCTACACAATAGATGAAACATTTGAAAAAATTTATGGCATAAAAATTCCAGGTGTCTTTGTAAGTAAAGTTGAAGATGGCTCAGCAGCAGAAAAAGCTGGCTTGCAACAAACTGATATAATAACTGCAATAGGCGGAGTTGCAATTTCAAACATTGAAACTCTTTCTCAAGAAATATCTAAACATAAATCTGGAGATACAATTAACTTAACAGTTATAAGAAATGGTAGACAAGAAATAAGCATTAGTGCAACTTTACAAAACCAAAACGAGCAATTTTAACAAGGTAGGTGGTTTAAAATGAAAAGATATATCCAAAAAACTGTATTAGCTGTTGTTTTGTGTGGAGTTGTAGGTTTTGGCGTTGGAACAGCCATTCCCCTTTCCACAACACTAATAACTCAAATAAAGTTTTCAGATAATAAAAACGAAGTTTCTTCAACTAACGATTTAGATAATTTAGACGCTATTTCAGTAACAATGGACGAAGCTTCAAAAAATACAGTTGAAATCATTAAAAAAGTTAAACCATCTATCGCTTGCATAACATCAATAACAGAAGGTGTAGACTTTTTCAACCAAGCATATCAAAGCGAAGGTGCAGGCTCTGGCATAGTCTTTTATAAAGATAGCCAAAATGCTTATATCGTAACAAACTATCACGTAGTTTCAGGAGCTTCAAATGTAACAATTTCCTTAAACGAATGTGACCTTGTTAAAGCAAAACTTGTAGGTAAAGACCAAAATTCAGACCTAGCTGTAATTTCTGTTTCCCTTTCAGATTTATCTAAAGCAGGTGTTAAAAACGTTCAAGTTGCAGAATTTGGTGATTCTGAGTCAGTTGCTGTTGGAGAAACAGTTATAGCAATAGGTAACGCATTAGGCGAAGGAAACACAGCAACAAAAGGAATTTTAAGCTCTCAAGCTAAAGATGTAACAATAGATGGTTCAAAACTAACAGTTTTGCAAACAGATGCAGCTATAAACCCAGGTAATAGCGGTGGTGCTTTAGTTAATAGTAAAGGCCAAGTTATAGGCATAAACACTGCCAAAATCTCAATGACAACAGTTGAAGGAATTGGATATAGCATTTCTTCTAATGTTGCAAAGCCAATAATAGAAGAGCTTATGAATAGCACAAACACACCTACTTTAGGCGTTTATATAACAAGCATTTCAGAAGATGTCGCAAAACAAAATAATCTTCCACAAGCAGGTGTTTTAATTCAAGAAATTATTCCTGGTGGCAGTGCAAGCTATTCTGAATTAAAAGCTGGCGATTTAATCACATCTTTTAATAACACTCCTATTTTCTCAACAGAACAGCTTGTAAGTGCTGTAAAAGAAACAAAAGTTGGCCAAACTGTTAAAATGACAGTTGTAAGAAATGGTCAAACTAAAACAATCACAATAAAAATGATGGAAAGTAAATCATCAACATTTTAAAAGGCTCAGTTGAGCCTTTTTTTCTTATTAATTATTGTAATATTTTAAAAAAAGTTGTATAATATTTTTATAACTTTAAATTAATTTTAATTAAATAAAAGGAGGTATAAATATGGAAACAAGAGTAGCTTTAATAGGAATAGTTGTTAAAGACTTTGAGGCTGCAAACGAAATAAACTCCATTTTACATAACTATGGAGAGTATATAATAGGTCGTATGGGAATTCCATACAAAAATAAGTCTATTAATATAATAAGTGTTGCAATAGATGCCCCAAATGACATCATAAACGCTCTTTCTGGTAAACTTGGCCAGTTAGAAAATGTAAGCACTAAAACAATCTACCAATAAAAATTTTTGTCTGATGGATAAGGCTATAAGTCTGCCCCTAAAGAAAGGAGAAAAAAATGTATAACCCAAAATCATTAAAAGCAGAAGAGTTCATTTCAAACGAAGAAATTCTTGACACACTAAAATATGCTGACGAAAACAAAAATAACCTTGACCTTATAGATAAAATAATAAATAAGGCTAAAGAAAGAAAAGGTTTAAATCATAGAGAAGCGTCAGTTCTTCTTGCTTGTGAAAATAAAGAAAAAATAAAGGAAATATATGCTCTTGCAGAACAAATTAAGAAAGATTTTTACGGCAATAGAATTGTAATGTTTGCCCCACTCTATCTTTCTAACTATTGTGTAAATGGCTGTGTTTATTGCCCATACCACGCAAAAAATAAAAATATTGCAAGAAAAAAATTAACCCAAGAGGAAGTTGCAAAAGAAGTAATAGCTTTGCAAGATATGGGCCATAAACGCCTTGCAATTGAAGCAGGAGAAGACCCAATAAATAACCCTATCGAATACATTTTAGATTGTATAAAAACAATATATAGCATAAACCATAAAAATGGTGCAATAAGACGAGTAAATGTAAACATTGCGGCAACAACAGTTGAAAACTATAAAAAACTAAAAGATGCTGGAATAGGCACATATATATTGTTCCAAGAAACATACCATAAAGAAAGCTATGAAAAACTCCACCCAACAGGCCCAAAACATAACTACGCATATCACACAGAAGCTATGGATAGAGCTATGCAAGGTGGAATTGACGATGTTGGCCTTGGCGTGTTGTTTGGCCTTGAAAAATATAGATATGAATTTGCTGGCCTTTTAATGCATGCAGAACACCTTGAAGAAGTTTATGGCGTTGGCCCTCATACAATAAGTGTTCCAAGAATTAGACCTGCTGATGATATAAACCCTGACGAATTTACAGATTCAATAAACGATGAAATTTTTGAAAAAATTGTAGCTTGTATAAGAATTTCAGTTCCATACACTGGTATGATAGTTTCTACAAGAGAAAACCAGAAAACAAGAGAAAAAGTTCTACACCTTGGCGTTTCTCAGCTTAGTGGTGGCTCTAAAACAAGTGTTGGTGGCTATTATGAAGCAGAGCCAGAAGAAGAAAACTCAGCTCAATTTGATGTTGATGATACAAGAACTCTTGACGAAATTGTAAATTGGCTAATGAAACTTGGCTATATTCCTAGCTTTTGCACAGCTTGCTATCGAGAAGGTAGAACTGGCGATAGGTTTATGAGCCTTTGTAAATCTGGTCAAATACAAAATTGTTGCAATCCTAACGCTCTTATGACGTTAAAAGAATATTTGGAAGATTATGCAAGTGAAGATACAAAACAAATTGGCGAAAAACTAATAAAAGAACAGCTAGAAACTATTCCAAATGAAAAAGTAAAATCTATTGTTGTTGATTACCTTAAAAATATACATAACGGCGAAAGAGATTTTAGATTTTAGGAGGTATTTATGAGCCTAAATAACACACCAAATTCAGATAGAATACATATTGGAATATTTGGCAAAACAAACTCTGGAAAATCCAGCATAATAAATGCAATAACCTCCCAAAATCTCTCTATAATATCAGAAATAAAAGGCACAACAACTGACCCTGTCCAAAAAGCTATGGAGCTTTTGCCTCTTGGCCCAGTTGTTTTAATTGACACACCAGGAATTGATGATAATAGCGAGCTTGGAAAACAAAGAATAGAAAAAACATATAAAATGCTTAATAAAACAGACATAGCTTTAGTTGTTGTTGATGGTAGCATAGGTTTAACTAAAGAGGATAAAACTTTAATAGACAAAATAAAAAATGAAAACATTCCCTATTTAATTGTCCTAAATAAAATGGATAAGGTGGATAAACTCTATAATCTAGAAAACTCCATTTGGGTGTCCTCTAAAACAAAGGAAAATATAGACGCTTTAAAAAATAAAATAGCATCTTTTAATAAACAAGATATAAACCCTAAACAAATTATAGGCGATAAACTCTCCCCTAACGATTTAGTTCTTCTTGTTGTCCCTATTGATAGCTCTGCTCCTAAAGGTAGGCTCATTTTGCCACAACAACAAACCATAAGAGATGTTTTAGATAGTGGCGCATCTGCTTTAATAACAAGAGATACAGAGCTTGAAATAACTCTTAAAAATCTCCACCAAAAACCTAAAGTTGTAATAACAGATTCGCAAGCTTTTTCCTATGTCAAAAATATAGTCCCATCTGACATATATCTAACCTCTTTTTCAATTCTCTTTGCTAGATATAAAGGAGATTTAACTGAGGCTATAAAAGCTGTAAAAGCTGTTGATAACTTAAATGATGGAGATAAAATTTTAATATCAGAAGGTTGCACACACCATAGACAATGTGAAGATATTGGAACAGTAAAAATACCTAATTGGTTAAAAAATCATATCCATAAAGAAATACAAATAGACTTTACTTCTGGCGCAGATTTTCCTTCAAACTTGTCAAAATATAAAGTCGTCATTCATTGTGGAGCTTGCACATTAAACGAAAAAGAAATGAAACATCGAATTAAAATTTGTCAAGAACAAAATGTTCCAATAACAAACTATGGCATTTTCATTGCCTACACACAAAATATATTAAAAAGAAGCATAGAAATTTTCCCTGAATACTATAATATGCTATAAATAAAAAACAGCTTTGATTTTTCAAAGCTGTTTTTGTCATTTAAAAGTGGTCTTTAACAAATTTTTCAATTCTTCTAGCACCTTCTACAATATCTCTCATACTTGTAGCATATGAAATTCTAATATAATTCTCATATCCAAAAGCTTCAGATGGAACAACTGCCACCTTGTATTTGTCCATTAAAATCTCAGCAACATCTTTACTGCTTTTTATTTCTACTCCATCTACCTTTTCGCCAATTAATTTAGAAATGTCCACAAAAAGATAGAAAGCCCCCTTTGGAATCATACAACTAATAAGAGGAATGTCAGAAATTCTTTGAGCTATATAATCTCTCCTGTGCTGAAACTCTTTAAGCATTTTTTCAGCTTCTTCTTCTGTGTTGTCTAAAGCCTCAATAGCAGCCACTTGAGCAATTGAATTAACATTTGAAGTGGAATTTGATTGAATGTTTCCAATAGCCTTTGCAACTTCTAAATTTGATGCAGAAAAACCAACTCTCCAACCAGTCATAGCATATTTTTTAGAAAGGCTTGTTATAACAATAGTCCTTTCATATATTTCTTTTCCAAGAGAAGCAATGCTAATATGCTGTAACTTTTTGCTATAAACTAAAGATTGATATACCTCGTCAGATATAACAAAAAGGTCTTTTTCAACAGCAAATTCAGCTATTTCTCTAAGTTCCTGCTCTGTATACATAACGCCAGTAGGGTTGTTTGGGCTGTTAATAATAATAACTTTTGTTTTTTCAGTGTATACCCTTTCAAGCTCTTCCACAGTAATTTTAAAAACATTTTCTTTTTTAGTTTTCACAACAACTGGCACGCCATAAACCATATTTATAATATCAATATAGCTGTTCCAATAAGGTGCAGGCACAATAACCTCGTCACCTGGGTCAATAATTGCAGTAAAAGCGTTCTTTAAAGCGTGTTTACTTCCGTTGCTAACAACAATTTGCTCTGGAGCATATTTTAAATTAAATCTCTCTAAATAGTCAGCAACTGCTGCCCTTAAATCATATATACCTTCATACTCTGTATACTTGGTAAACCCGTCCTCAATAGCTGAAATAGCTGCCATTTTAACATTTTCTGGAGTGTCAAAGTCAGGCTCACCAGCACTAAAATTAATAATATCAATACCCTTTTCTCTTTCTAAATTAGCTCTGTCAGATATAGATAATGTCTGAGATGGTCTAACTAATGTTGCAATTTTAGATAATTTCATAAATAAAACCCCCTCCATATATACTCATATAAATAATATCAATCTGTACAAATAAAATTTATTTGCTCAAAATTGTCAATATATATTTATATAAAATATTATATATGTTAATTTTACAACAAAGTTATTCTAATTTCAACAAAAATTATTTTCTAACCAAAAATTATACATATTTTCAAAAAATAATTTGTTTGCAATATCCTCTCCCCAAACATTTTTAACTCTGTCATATAAAACATAAATTTCAGAAATGTTGCTAATTTCCTTTGGCGTTCTTGAAATGCCGTCAAAATCGCAACCAAGTCCAACTGCTTTTTCTGAAACCTTGTTCATAATATGGTCAATATGCCTTAAAATGTTGTCAATCTCCCCATATTCTCCGTCTATAAAATCAGGATATAAATTAATTCCAACAATTGAACTACTCTCTTTTATTGCTCTTAATTGGTCGTCACTTAAATTTCTTGGAAAATCAAATACACTTCTGCAATTAGAGTGAGATGCAATAAATGGCTTTGTAGTTAAATTAAAAACATCAAAAAAACCTTTGTCATTTAAATGTGATACATCAATAAGCATATTTAATTCATTCATTTTTTTAATAACTTTCTTTCCAAATTCTGTAAGCCCGTCGTTAAAGCCTGATAATGCCCCGCTTCCTATGCTGTTTTTGTAGTTCCAAGTTAAAGTCATTAACTTAACACCTTTTTCATATAAAAACTCTAATTTTTCTAAACTGCTTTCAATAGCTTCTCCACCCTCAATAGACATTATTGCACTAATGTTTTTTTCTTCAATATTTAAAGATATAATATCCTTGTTTTTTTCAATTTGGGCTTTAAAAAAATCAATACTTTTTAAAGTTTTTTCAAAAGCTAAATCGTGATGTTTTTTATCTAACCATATTGCAAAAACTTGAATAGCTTTTTCAAAATTTTTAAGCCTTAAAAAATCAATGTGTAAATTGTTTTCATACATTTCAAAATTTTTAAAATAAGCTTCTGTTATTGTGTCACAATGACAATCAAATATTTTCATAAAACTTTCACTCCTTGTATAATCTTTTTTAAAATGGCAACAATAAATATCGGAGGTGATTAACTATGGCAATTAATAATTCAATTAAATGTAGAGTAGATTCTTGTAAATACCACGATAAGTCTGAGTATTGCACTCTTACTGATATTGTAATCGGTAAGGACTGTAACTGTGCAAAGGATTGCTGCGAAACAGAATGTCTTTCATTTGAGTATATGTAAATTTTTTCCAAATATAAAAGACACTTTTTAGGTGTCTTTTATATTAATACATATTCATTTTTATATTTTCATAGATAAAGATATTCTGTGCTTTTTAACATCAACATCTAAAACTTTAACATCTACAATTTCCCCAACGCTAACTACATCTAATGGGTGCTTAATGTATTTGTCGCAAATTTCAGATATATGCACCAATCCGTCTTGATGAACACCAATATCCACAAATACACCAAAGTCAATTACGTTTCTAACAGTTCCCTTTAAAACCATACCTGGCGTTAAATCCTCCATTGTTAAAACATCAGATTTTAAAATTGGCTTTGGCATATCATCTCTTATGTCGCAACCAGGCTTTTCAATTTCAGCTATAATGTCGCAAAGAGTTGGCACACCAACATTTAATTCTTCTGCCAGCTTTTCAGTGTCTTTAATAGCGCTTCTAATGTCCTTTATTCCGCCGTTTTTTATATCTTCAAGGCTGTAACCTAACTTTTCTATAATTTGCTTTGCAACTTTGTAGCTTTCAGGGTGAACAGCAGTGCTGTCAAGAGCTGATGTACCATCTAAAATTCTTAAAAAGCCAGCACACTGCTCAAAAGCCTTAGGCCCTAATTTTGCCACTTTTAAAAGCTCTTTTCTTTCTTTAAACTTTCCATTTTCTTCTCTGTATGCAATAATGTTTTTAGCAACTGAGCTACTAATGCCAGCCACATAAGATAAAAGCGAAACAGATGCTGTGTTTAAATTAACACCAACACTGTTCACACAGCCCTCAACAACGCCTCCAAGAGCCTCACCTAACCTTTTTTGGTTCATATCGTGCTGATATTGCCCAACACCAATACTTTTTGGCTCAATTTTAACAAGTTCAGCCAATGGGTCTTGTAATCTTCTTCCAAGGCTAACTGCACTTCTTAATGCCACATCAAAGTCAGGAAATTCTTCAGAACCAAGCTTAGATGCTGAATAAACAGATGCTCCAGCCTCATTTACAATAATATAATATATTTCCCTCTCTATCTTCTTTAAAAACTCAACAACAAACATTTCTGTTTCTCTTGATGCAGTGCCGTTTCCAATAGCAACTATGTCAACATTATATTTTCTAATTAAATCTAAAACAATCTTTTCGGCCTCTTTAACCTTGTTGTGTGGAGGAACGGGATATATAACACCAGTGTCTAAAACCTTGCCAATTCCGTCTATAACAGCAACTTTACAACCTGTTCTGTAACCAGGGTCAAGAGCTAAAATAATTTTGTCTTTAATAGGTGGTTGTAAAAGTAATTGTTTTAAATTTTCACCAAAAACTTTAATAGCACTCTCCTCTGCCTTTTCTGTTAAATCGTTTCTAATCTCTCTTTCAACAGATGGAGCTATAAGCCTTTTGTAACTGTCCTCAATACACTCTTTAAGAATATTTTCAGTAAATTGATTTTTTCTAATAACTTTCTTTTCAATTGCCTTTAAAATGTTTTCAACATTAGCCTCAATTTTAACATTTAAAACTTTTTCCTTTTCGCCTCTGTTTATAGCTAAAATCCTATGTGAAGCTATTTTCTTTACAGGCTCGCTAAAATCGTAATACATTTCAAAAACACTTTCAACGCCATCTTCAGTAGCTTTTGTAGTAATCAATGCGTCGCTGTATGTCATTTTTCTAACTAAAGCTCTAAACGAAGCTTCACAAGAAATTTGCTCAGCAATAATATCTTTAGCACCATTTAAAGCGTCTTCAACACTTTCAACGCCCTTTTCAGCTGAAATATACTTTTTAGCAACATCTTCTAAACTCTCTTTTGTTTGTTGCATAAAAATTTCGTTTGCTAAAGGTTCAAGCCCTTTTTCTTTTGCAATAGTTGCCCTAGTTCTTCTTTTTGGCCTAAAAGGAATGTAAATATCCTCAATTTCAGCCATAGTGCTTGCCTTGTCTAAGGCTAAATTAATTTCGTCAGTTAGTTTTTCTTGCTCCTTAATTAACTCTCTAACTTGCTCTCTCCTTTGCTCAAGGTTTCTTAAATAATTTAACCTTTCAAAAAACTCTCTTAAAATAACATCGTCTAAAGACCCTGTCATTTCCTTTCTGTATCTAGCAATAAAAGGAATTGTATTTCCTTCGTCAATTAACTTAACTGTGTTTTCAACCTGAAAATCTTTTAATTTAAATTCGTTAGCTAAACTTTTTAAAATATCCATATACTCTATCCCTATCTTAATTCACAAATTTTAACATCTAATTTGTTGTCTATAATTTCTATAAAACCATAAGAAAAATTGCTGTTTCCTCTAGGTGATGCAAGGCTACCTGGGTTTAAAATAAACATATCAAAATATTTTTCAATAGTTGGTATGTGAGTATGTCCAAAAATGCAAATGTCAGCTCCCACTTCAGCCCCTTTGTAACATATTCTGTCATACCCCCAGTTCACACCATACATATCTCCGTGAGTAATAAAAAACTTCTTTCCGCAAAGCTCAAAAAATAGCTCACTAGGAACATTAACATCACTGTCGCAATTTCCTCTTACATTGTAAAACTTAAAATCATATTTCTTTTTTAAAAGCTCAACATCATCACATACATCGCCACAATGGATAACACAATCAATTTCATCTTTTAAAGAGTTTAAAACTTTGTATACCCTCTCCAAGTTTCTGTGAGTGTCGCTTAAAACTAAAATTTTCATATATTCATTTCCTTTAAAACATCTAAAGCAAGCTCTAAAGCCCTGCCTCTGTGGCTAATTTTGTTTTTTTCTTCCATAGAAAGCTCGGCAGTAGTTTTGTTAAGCTCTTTAACAACAAAAATTGGGTCGTATCCAAACCCATTTTCTCCCTTTTGCTCTTGCCCAATAACTCCTTCAATAGTTCCTCTAACAACTTTAGTATCCATATTAGGAATAGCTATTGCAATAGCACAAACAAATCTAGCACTTCTTTTTTCTTCTTCAACACCATCTAACATTTCTAATATTTTTTTGTTTTTAACATCATAAGAAGTGTCGTGGCCTAAAAATCTAGCAGATAAAACTCCAGGAGCTTTGTCTAAATAATCAATTTCAAGCCCAGAATCATCAGCCATAACAATTTCATTTAAACTTTTAGAAATAGCTTCGGCTTTAATAATTGCATTTTCCTCAAATGTTTTGCCATTTTCTTCAATTTCCATATTAAAGCCAGCTTCTTCCATACTAACAATTTCATACTCTGGTAACTTAGCCTTTATTTCTTCAAGTTTGTTTTTGTTTTTTGTAGCAAATACAATTCTTCTCAAAGTAAAACCCTCCTTAATTTAATCCATAAATTCCATAAACTAAATTTATTATACCAAAGCAAAAAACTTTTTTCAATAACAACATAAATTTATCACATATACAAACTTTAAAGTAAGTAACATTTTTTATACATTTTATCCCCTAAATTATTAAAATTATGCTTAAACACTTGACAAATTTGGTTTTTTAAGGTAAAATATATCGTAACATTTAAGTAACAATTACAGGAAGGAAGTATTTTATGCTAAAACAAAAGATAATAACTAGGTCAATCTTTGCTGGTTGTTTGCTTACTTTAGCTATGAGCTCAACAGCTTTAGCTTCTAATTTAGCAAAAGTCACAGCCACTTCCGTTAACCTGCGTTCATATAATTCTACACAAGCAAGAATTTTAGGTTCTGCCAAAATAGGCGAAACACTCACAATAACAGGTAACGCTAATAATGGCTGGTTTAAAGTAAATAAACCAGGTGTAACAGACGCCTTTGTAAATGCTCAATACATCTCAATCTACCAAACTGATGCAACTTGCATTTCAGACGAGGCTTCAGTTCGCACAAACCCAAGTGCTACATCAATCGAAGTTGGTAAGGCTAAAAAAGGCCAAGTTTTCGTAACTTCAGGAAAATACGGAAACTGGTACCAAATTAAATTTAACGGTATGCAGTGCTATATCCATTCAGATAATATGCAAGGTTCTCTTTTGCAGTATCTCCCAGAAGTACAAGCTCCAACTTCTTCAACAGAAACAACAGCAACTTTAGATAATCAAACAGCTTCAAATGAAGCCTCAAATGATATTTATGCAGTTGTTGAAGTCCCAAGTTTAAATTTAAGAGAGTTTCCAAACACTAATTCAAAAATTCTTCGTGCCCTTACATCAGGCTATAACCTTTCAGTAATTGGCTATGAAGATGGCTGGATTTTAGTAGAAGATGATGATAAAAACCAGGGTTTTGTAAAAGCTGAATACATAAACTTAAAAAATGGTAAAAAGCCAGAAAACACTAACCTTGATGAATTAATTCAAGAAACAATAACATCAGATTATGAAAAGAACTTCAAATTCACTGGCGATGTAGATGGCCGTGAATTAATTGAATATTCAAAACAATTTTTAGGAACTCCTTACGTTTGGGGAGGAACAGACTTAACATCTGGTGTTGACTGTTCAGGTTTTATATATAGCGTTTATAAAAACTTTGGAATCACCTTAAATAGAACATCAAGAGATATGTTCACTCAAGGTGTGTCTGTTTCAAAATCTGAGCTAGTCCCTGGAGATTTAATTTTCTTTAACACAGGTGGCAATTCAGTTATTTCCCACGTTGCTATGTATGTAGGAGATGGAAAATACATTCACTCTCCAAATGGTAGCAGTGATGGTGTAACAATTTCAAGCCTTAACGATAACTACTCAGTTAAAAACTATGTTGGTGCAAAAAGAATATTAAAATAAACTAAAAGCCTTTTTTATAAAGGCTTTTTTTGTTCACAATTTCTTAATTGACTTTTTTTGTATACTATGATATACTCAAAATAAATATTTTTTAAAAGGTTGGTGGTTTTTTCTATGGACAGTAGCCCCTGTGGGAACTTTTTTCATTGTTTTATAGAAATATTCCTAGAATAAATAAATGTTTCTACTAAATATTTTAACTTAATTTATTTATTTTTTCGGAGGAATTTTTTTTATGAACACTTTAATTTGGCAAATACTACTACAAATAATTTTAATCATAGCAAACGCTATTTTCGCTTGTGCCGAAATAGCTGTCATCTCAATGAATGACACTAAACTAGAAAGGCTAGCAGCAGAAAAAAATAAAAAGGCAATTCGTCTTTTAAACCTAACTGAACAACCTTCAAGGTTTCTATCCACAATACAAGTTGCAATCACTTTGTCTGGTTTCTTGGGAAGTGCCTTTGCAGCAGATAACTTCTCAGAATACCTTGTAAATGGTCTTTCAGCTCTTGGTTTAAATAACTACATTTCCTTAAGCGTGCTTGATACAATATCTGTAATTGTAATAACAATAATCTTGTCTTACATAACATTAATTTTTGGTGAACTTGTTCCAAAACGTATAGCTATGAAAAAATGCGAACAAATCTCCCTTGCCCTTTCAGGCATTTTAACATTTGTTTCAAAGGCTTTTTCACCTTTAGTAAACCTTTTAACTTTCTCAACAAACGCAACTTTAACTCTTCTAGGCATTGACCCTAACGAGGAAGATGAAACAATAACAGAAGAAGAAATCAGAATGATGATTGATGCTGGAAGTGAAAAAGGTACAATAGATAACGATGAAAAAGAATTTATTCAAAACATTTTCGAGTTTGATGACACAGAAATAGAAAAAATCTGCACTCATCGTAAAGAAATAGAATATCTATGGCTAACAGATGACATCGAAAAATGGGACTTAACAATAAAAGCCTCAAAACACACAAAATTCCCAATTTGCAACGAAAGTAAAGATAATTTAATAGGAATTTTAGATGCAAATTCATACTTAAGAATGGATATAAAAGATAAAGAAACTGTTCTTAAATCTTGTGTAAGTGAACCTCAATTTGTTTTAGAAACAATAAAAGCTGATGTTATGTTTGAAAAAATGAAAATTTCTGGCAACCACTTTGCCGTAGTTTTAGACGAATACGGTGGGCTAACCGGTATAATCACAATGACAGATTTAATTCAAGAAATTTTTGGCCATTTCTCTTTTGATGGAGAAAATTCACAGGAACAAGAAATAGAAAAAATATCTGATAATAAATGGAGAATTAACGGTGAAACTTCTTTAAAAGATGTTTGCGATAGCCTAAAAATATCTCTCCCAGAAAATGATTATGACACTCTAAGTGGCTACATCTTTGGTCTTTTAGGTTATATTCCTGATGATGGAACAAACCTTTCCCTTTCAACAGATGTAATAAATATTGAAGTTGAAAACATCAAAAACCATTGCGTAGAAAATGCACTAATTTCTTTAATTGAAAATCAATAAATTTATGAGCCTTAACACTAAGGCTCTTTTTTATGCTTAAATGTTGATAAAATTAATATTTTGTGTTATAATTGTATTGTTAAATTTAAAAAAAGTTTAATAATTAATTATTATAAAAGAAATAAATCTCTTTTATAATTAAAATATCATTTCTTACTTGAGGAGGAACAGTTTATGGAATATAAAATTTTAGTAGCAGATGATGATAAAGAAATATTAAATGCAATAGAAATATATCTTGCAAATGAACAAATGACAGTCTATAAAGCTCACGATGGCGAAGAGGCTTTAAAAGTTTTAGAGCAACACCCTGATATTCACCTCATAATTATGGACTTAATGATGCCAAAAATGGACGGTATACAAGCCATTTTAAAAATAAGACAAGATAAAGAAATACCAATTATAGTTCTTTCAGCAAAGTCTGAAGATAAGGACATAGTTTTAGGCTTAAACATTGGTGCTGATGATTATATAACAAAACCTTTTAACTTCCTTGAACTTATAGCTAGAGTAAAGTCAAACTTAAGAAGATACACAAAATTCACTAGCTTCCAACAGTCAAAAGATGAGTTGTTAATAAGAGGTTTGTACTTAAATAAAAAGACAAAAGAAGTTAAACTTAACGATAAACCAATTAAACTTACACCTATCGAATTTAAAATTTTACAACTTCTAATGGAAAACCCAGATGTAATTTTCTCAATAGAAGAAATATACGAAAAAGTTTGGAATGAACCTTTTATAAACAGTGAAAACACAGTTGCTGTTCACATAAGAAGAATAAGAGAAAAAATTGAAGTAAACCCAAAAGAACCAATTTATTTAAAGGTGGTGTGGGGAATTGGATACAAAATCTCAAAATAAAGCAATTTCAGCTTTAGTTTTAATTTTAACAACCGTTTTCATTGCTGCGGCCTTAATAACAAGTTTTGAAAAAAACTTAGGCTTTAATGAAAATAATATGTCCTATTTTAAACATAGTGCAGAAATAAATAAAGATGTAATTAGATATGCAAAAAATCTTCAACGCTATTACATATACTATAAAGATTTTGATGTAAATAAAGCAACTTTAAAACTTTCAGAATTAGATAATTACATTTCAACTGGTCAAACAAGCTCTGTGCCAAATAAAAACTTTTATACACAACTTAAACCTTATTATAACGAAGAAGACACAGAACAAAACTCTAGAACATCAACTACCTATGTAAAGCCAAACCCAGAACAGCTCTACGAGTTTAACCTTTCAGATGTAACAATAGACCAGCTAATATCTATCCAATCTGAACTTAATAACGCAATAAATAACTATAACTCAATAGAAGACTATCTTCTTAAAAACGAGGAGTTCCACTACTCCCTTTATAGCTATAAGTTAAGAAGAATAATTGCAACTAACACAAATGATTTTTATAAAGAAGGTAGCTATGAAACAATAAATATCTCAGACCCAATGTTTGCAATAAATTTTAATAGTGAAATTTTAAATCAATCCTTTGCAGACAATAATCTAAGCTGTGATATTTCAATCCCAATAACTACCACAATGACAACAAGGGGAGAAATGCTTCTTTTGCAACAAGAAATAAAGTTTAATAAAGTTTTGTCCTCCCCTATTCTTTCGTTGTGCCTTTTAGGAACAGCAATTTTGCTAATATCCTACCTTTATTTATACCAGTCAGACGCAACAAAAGAAATTGTCTTTTCAATATATAAAAACTTTAATAAAATACCATCAATTTTCATAACCCCTCTGGTTGTGATAATGCTGTTTTTTGTCATACGCCATAGTAGAATAAATATCCATATTTTAACAACTGCTCTGGTAAAAAATAGCTACTTTATAATCTTTTTGTTCCTAGTTGTTGCTTGCTTTATAGTGGTTTTATTCTCCCTCTATATTTGCCATATAGCACAATTTTTAGCTAATCCATCTTCAATTTTTAAGTCGCCAAACCTAAAGTTTTTCTTTCAGGCCCTAAGTGATATAAAATTAGCTATACACTCAAAAAGGTATCTTCTAACAAGCATTTTAATCTTTGAAGCTGTCTTTATAATAACAATAATAGGCTCAATGTATATATCCTTGTTAGGTGGAAATTTAGTCATAAAAACATTTTTACGTTACATAATTTTTTCCGTTCTGCTTTTAATCTCTGTTGCCATTTTTAAAGCAACAATTGCAGGCATAAAATTAAGATACTACATACAAGAACTAGCAGATGGAAATATGGACACAATTCCAGAACAAAAAGGCTTGTTCACAACGTCAATAAATAATATAAACAAAATTAACACAGGCCTACAAAAAAATTTAAATGAAATTTTAAAAAGTGAACGCTTAAAAACAGAATTAATAACAAATGTTTCTCACGACTTAAAAACGCCTTTAACATCTATAATAAGCTATGTTTCTTTGCTAAAAGAAATGGATTTAAACAATCCTAAAGCAACAGAATATATAGAAATTATAGATAATAAATCAAAAAGGCTAAAAGTTTTAATAGATGACCTTTTTGAAGCGTCTAAACTTTCAAGCGGCCAAATGACCCTTGATAAAATGTATTCTGACATAGTAGCTCTTTTAAACCAAACTTTAGGCGAGCTGTCCTATAAAATCGAAGAAACAGATATCGAATTTATAGTTTCAACTAGTTCAGACTCCATTTTAGTAAACATAGATGGCCAAAAAATGTGGCGTGTTTTCGACAACCTAATAAATAATATCCTAAAATACTCCACAAAAGGCACAAGAGCCTATGTAGACATTACAGAAGAAGAAAAAGAGGTTATAATAACCTTTAAAAATGTTGCAAACTATACAATAAATTTTGATGCAAACGAACTTTTTGAAAGGTTTAAACGAGGAGATGCTTCAAGAACAACTGAGGGTTCTGGCTTAGGCCTTTCCATTGCAAAAAGCATAGTTGAACTTCATAACGGTTTTATGAACATCTCAACAGATGGTGATTTGTTTAAAATAATAATTGTTCTACCAAAATAAAAAAGAACTCTCTATTTTTAGAGAGTTCTTTTTTTATAATAACGGTGAAATCAATCTCGCTAAAGATTCCCTTATCTTTTTAATTATATTCCTTTTTTTGTATTCGTCTTTTCTAATCTCCCTTGAATTTGCCATATCAATTTTAAATTGCCTTTCAAATTCTAAAGAAACATCTTTGTCATATATAAAAGAGTTAACTTCAAAGTTTAATTTATAACTTCTAATATCCATATTAGCCGTTCCCACTGTGCTAACAATTCCGTCCATTGTCATCACCTTAGCGTGAATAAACCCTTTTGTATATTCATAACACCTAACTCCAGCGTCTAATAGCTCCCCAATGTAACTTAAGCTACAAGAATGAACAAATAAATGGTCTGGCTTTGCTGGAATAATAATTCTAACATCAACTCCAGATATAGCCGCAATTTTTAAAGCCTCAAGTATACCGTCATCAGGTGCAAAATATGGAGATTCTATATAAATGTTTTTGTTAGCCTCTGTTATCATTTTAAATAAACCTTGGTATATGTTGTCCCAGTCAGTGTCAGGCCCACTAGAAACAACCTGCATATTAACTCCATCGTCCCTTTTCTCTATTTTCGGAAAATGTTTTTGGTCAAGTTCAATTTTGTCGCCCTTAATAAAATTCCAGTCCATAATAAACCTAAGTTGTAAATCATAAACTGCACTACCCTCAATTCTAATATGGCTATCTCTCCAAAACCCAAACCTTTTTTTCCTGCTAATATATTCATCGCCTATATTTAACCCGCCAGTGTACCCAACTTTTCCGTCAATTATGGCAATTTTTCTGTGGTTTCTGTAATTAATTCTAATTCCCTTAGGTGGTAAAAAAACTCTAAGCTCGCCACCAGCTTGTCTTAACTTTCTTGCAAAAGAAGGCTTGTTTTTGTAATTTCCCATACCATCGTATAAAACTTTAACTTCAACGCCCTCTTTAGCTTTTTCGCATAATAAGTCCATAATTTCGTTTCCTAAGCTGTCGTCGTGCATAAGGTAATATTCCATAAATATGTGGTTTTTGGCTTTTTTAATATCACACATTAAATCATTAAACTTGGATTCACCCTCGTGATATAATTTAACCAAATTGTCTTTTCTGTAAAGGCTTTTGCTGTTGTTTTTATGTAGTGTAACAAGGTTGTTTAAATACTTTGTGTTTTTAATAGGTAAAATTCTTTTGTTAACATTTTTAGGTAAATTGTCAAAAGCAATGTCTTTAAAGTGTCTTTCAAAGTCCTTAATAATCTCTTTGTCGCAATGCCTTTTCTTTTCAAACCATAAATGTTTTCTTCCCTCAAACCCAAAAATTAAGTATATAACAAACCCAAAACAAGGTATAAAAGCTAAAACCATTAACCAAGCCCAAATAACAGCTGGGTTTTTCTTTTCAAAAAACACAACAAAAACAGCAAAGGCTATGTTTACCATAAATAATGAAAATAAAATTATATTTTGCATAAAAACCTCCTTTTTAATCCTATTATAACATATAAATAAAAAAATTTCTATAAAAGATTATTAACAATACATTTGTATAATATTGACATTTGTCATATAAAACTGTATAATATATAATTAGTGATAAAATAATTTTTAGTAGAAAATTAGTCTATTAGGAGGACATCAAATAAATGAATAAACATAATATATCAAACGATAAAACAACAAAACTAATTTTCTTTTGTCTTATAACAGTTGTTCTTTTAGTAATAACTGTTTTCCTTGTAAACATATATAATTTAAGGAAAACTTCCAACGAATCGTCAACCAAATATCTAAACGAGTTGTCCTTAAGTGTGAATAATTCTGTCTATTCACAAATAGAAAACGGTTTCAAATATATTGAGTCTTTAACCTATACATATAGAGTAATGAAAGAAAATGACAACATAGACTTTTCTCAGCTTCAAGATAGAGCTGAACTTTTTAACTTCATTCATTTGTTCTTTATGGATAAAACAGGAAAAGCCCACTCAACTGACGGCCTAACTGAAGACTATTCAAACAACCCAGAAATTTTAGAGGCTTTAAAGGGTAAAAAAGTTGTAGCTGCCTCAAGAGCAACTCACGGGGATAATAAAAATTGTAAAGAAGGCTTCACTTTTGCCGTTCCAATCTATAAAAACGGTGAAGTAATAGGTGCAGCTGTTGCTTGCACAAATAGAGTTTGGATAGATGCTTTGCTCTCTCAAACATATTTTGGCGGAAATGTGTATTTTCATATAATGGAAAAAAACGGAGATTTCATTTTAAAATCTGAAAATCCATACTTTACTTATCTTTTAAAAGATAAAAACCTTTACAATTCAGATAATTTGTTTGATTTCTATGAAAATAACGCAAAATTCAGTAAAAATAGTAGCATAAATAAAATTAAAGAGGCTGTTGAAAACAACGAAAAAGCAATTATATCCTACAAATACACAAACGAAGATATATCTAGGCTAGGTCAAATTTTGCCAATAAAAGACACTAATTTATATCTTTTTATGGTAGCTGTTGATAATGCAACAAATAAAGCCTTTTTAGACTTGTTTGATTCAATGTTTTTAAGCTATTGTTTTGTAATTGCAATTTTCATAATTTTAACAATAGTTTTGTTCTCTTTCTATCGTTCAAGCACATACCTAGCTTTTATAGACCCTGTAACAGGTGGCTTTAGTAACACAAAGTTTAAAATAGAAGCTGAAAAGAAAATTAAAAATTCCTATCCAGGCAAATACACATTTATAGCTCTAAACATAGACAACTTCAAATTAATAAATGATGTCTATAGCTCTGAAGAAGGAGATAAACTTTTAAAATATGTCTTTAAAATAATAACTAAACACATTTATAACGATGAAATAGCGTGTAGGTTTTCTTCAGACCATTTTAACATTTTAATTCATACTGACACAGATGAAAAAATTATCCAACGAATAGACGACATTATAAACGATATAAATTCTTTTAACAGCACAAAATATCAAAACTACTACATTTCTATCACAACAGGCATTTTCACAATAAACGATTCAAATATGCCAATAGTTTATATAAGAGATAGAGCAAATATAGCAAGAAAACAAAAAAATAAATCTATCGAAACAAAGCTTTTCTCTTGTGTTTTTTATACAGAAAAAGAAAGAGAGAAAATTAAAAGAGAAAAAGAAATGGGAAATAAAGCTGAACTGGCTATTGCAAATAGAGATTTCTTGGTTTATTTCCAGCCAAAAGTAAACATAAAAACTAAACAAATAGTTAGTGCCGAAGCTCTTGTTCGTTGGAAAGATTCAGAGCGAGGAATTATTCCTCCAAACGAGTTTATCCCATACTTTGAAAAAAATGGCTTCATTAAAAAATTAGATATTTATGTTTTTGAATTTGCTTGTATAGAGCTTAGAAAATTAATAGACGCAGGAAAAAAACCAATAACAATTTCTGCAAACCTCTCTAGAGCACACTTAGATAATGAAGATTTCCTAGTTCCATACATTAAAATTCAACAAAAGTATGACATACCACCAAAATACATTGAATTAGAGCTAACAGAAACAATGCTTTCTAAAGATATAAATGTAGTAATTAATGCTATTAATAAAATTCATAAAGCAGGTTTTATCTGCTCTATTGATGACTTTGGTAGTGGCTATTCTTCATTAAACCTTTTAAAAGACATAAATGTAGATGTTTTAAAGCTAGACAAATCTTTCCTCTCCTCCCCTAATGTTGATGACCCTAGGGAAAGAGCTATTATAGAAGAAGTAGTTCATATGGCAGGAAAGCTTGGAATGTTAACTTGTTCAGAAGGTGTAGAAACAAAAGAACAACTAGACTTTCTTGAAAGCATAGGCTGTGATAATGCTCAAGGCTATTTCTTCTCAAGACCAATTGAACTTGACAAGTTCGAAGAACTGTTATACGGCGAAAAATTGGATACAACTTTTGAAAATATAACACTTGAGGTGGACGATGATTCTATAATTCCCCCCCCCCTCAATAAACAAAAAGTCTAGTTTTAAATAAAACTAATAGCTTTAAATTGCTACTATAAAGGAGTTTATTATGATAAACTTTTTAAAAAACAACTATTTTAATAAAAAGAAATCTTTTTATAGGGTAGACATTCAAGTTTCAATTTTTACAATAATAATATTAACAATAGTTTATTTACTTCTATCATATTTTTACTATAACATAGCTTTTAAAGATATGCTTCGTTCTTTAGGCGAACAAACTAACCTAGTTTTTTCCTATGTAGACGAAAACACAAACATTGATGCAATTTTAAACATAAACACAGCAGAAGATGTAGATAAATATGAATATAGAAATAACCAAAAACTCTTTTTTAGAACACGAATGTATACAGGGGTAAATGATATATACTCTGTTAAGAAAAATATAAATGGAGATTATATCTATGTTGTAGATAGCGTTGAAAAAAGTGCCTACAACTTTAAAGCCCCTGGCACATTAGTTGATGAAAGCTTAATCCCAAGTTTAGATAGAGCCTATAATGGCGAAGTTGTTTATCCTGATAAAATAATTAAAACAAATTTTGGTAAAGTATATAAAACCTACATTCCAGTTTATCAAAGAAATGTAGTTGCAGGTGTAGTAGTAATTGAGTTGCTTGCAAACCACCAATACGACACCTATATAACAATAAATATAGCTATGTTCATATTAATATTTATCGCTTGCATTTTAGTTATTTTCTTTTCAAATATACTCTTTAAAAGAATATCAAATCCATCTTTTAAAGATATTTTTAACTCAGACCAGTTAACAAAGCTAAAAAATAGAAACGCTTATGAACTAGACATAAATAACTTCAATGCACAAAAGGCTAAACATCTAATTGGCATCTATACAATAGATTTAAACAACCTAAAAAAAGTTAATGACACTTTAGGCCATAATATGGGCGATAAATATTTACAGCTAGCTGCAAGAGCTTTAAAATTAAATTCAAATAAAAATATGCTGCTTTATAGAACTGGTGGCGATGAATTTGTTATAATATCTCTAGAAGAAACTCTTGATAATATGGAAATAGTAAAAAACAAAATCTACGACACATTTGAAAAAATTAAGCCAAAATGGAATGTAAAAACTTCCCTTTCAATTGGCTACGCTCTTTATGATGATTCCTTAG
The DNA here is from genome assembly GCA_944384235.1 of uncultured Clostridia bacterium. Taxonomy (GTDB): domain Bacteria; phylum Bacillota; class Clostridia; order Lachnospirales; family CAG-274; genus Gallispira. The sequence continues at coordinate 130,806 of CALWSP010000001.1, read as the reverse complement.
ACGAAAGTCTTTTAGCAACATTCACAAGAGCAGATAAAAATATGTACGTTCAAAAACAAAAATTTCATAATAATGATAAATAAAAAAGCTCTACTTTTAGTAGAGCTTTTTTATTCCATTTCTTCACTATATAAAGGTGTTCCATACAATTTATTGTATTTTTCCTTTTCCTCTGTTGTCATATATTCACTATACCTAAGCATCTCCACCCCAAGAAATGCCCTAGCTGTTTCTTTGGTAACTTCGTTGTTAAGCCAAGATTTAACACATAAATAAGCCTCTTTAAAGTTCCCAACATTCTCTAACATATTAATATATATTGTCTGCATTTCCTTGTCAGCTATGTCAATTGCAAGATACTTCTCACAAGCGTCAATAGCCTTTAAAGCATAGTTAAACATTGTATACCCTGAAAAATCAAATAAAATACAATTACATTTAGCATAAATTTTTAAATCTTCTTTCTCCATTAAATGTATAGGTTTATTCGCCATTTCATTAGCCAAGTTTTCAACATTAAACTTTAAAGTTTTAATTCCACTTTCAATAACACTTTTAAATTCTTCTTCAAATTTTTTACCCATTTTTCAACAAACTCCTTTGTTAAAACTAACTTTCTTCCTCTTTAACTAATTATATCCACCTAATAAAACATTTATTTTTTTCCCTTTAAAAAATAACTAGGCATTATATGCCTAGTTATTTTCAACTTTCTCTTTTACATTATAAATTGTTTAATTTCATAAAAGAAGATATAATTTTTGCTACTTCAGCTCTTGTAGCAGTGTTCTTAGGGTTTAAATTATTTTCTGGTGTACCATTAATAATTTCATTTGATATAGCCCACTGCATAGCTTCCTTAGCATATTCGCTAACAGTTGCACCATCTTTAAAATCGCTAACTAACTTCTCGTTAGAGCCTGTGCTAGTAAATTTCTTATATTGAGAATATCTGTATAAAATAGAAACTAGCTGTTCTCTAGTAATGCTATCTCTAGGAGCAAAAATTTCTTCGCTGTAACCGTTTAAAATGTTGTTTGCTCTACCCCAGTAAATAGCGTCTGCAAAATAGTCTGTGCTTAAAACATCTTTAAACTTATACTCACTGCCGTCAACTTTTTCTACATTCTCGTTAATATCACACTCTAATCTGTAAATAATAGTTGAAATCATACCTCTATTAGTAACAACATTAGGAGCAAATTCATTCTTAGCAACACCAGACATTAAGCCCTTGTCGTAAACAAACTTAACGCTTTCTTCATACCAAGCACCACTTGCAATGTCCTTAAATGGTAACTTGCTTTCAGTTGAACTACCGTTCTCATCACCAATTGCAACATCAGTAGTTTCTTCTGTTGAATCTTCTTTAACTTCAACATCTGTTGTGCTTTCAGCATTTTCAGAAGTTGTTGTTTCGTCATCTACGGAAACAGAACCACCGCCTCCGCCGCCACCAGAGCCACCAGAGCTACCACCACTGCTAGTTGCACTTGTAGTAGTTTCTGTTGAACCTTCTGTAACGCTTTCAGTTGGGTTCTCAGTAGTTGTTTCAGTTGTAGTTTCTGTTGTTGTGTTAGTTGTAGCTTCAGTAGTTGTTTCTGTTGTAGTAGTTGTAGTAGTTGTTGTTTCAGTTGTTGTGCTAGTTGTAGTTTCAGTAGTAGTTTCTGTTGTAGTTTCTGTTGTAGTTTCCTTGTCGCCATTAACGATAACACCAGTAAACTCTTCTAAATTTAAAGAATTGTCTAAAACCTTAATGTTTGTTATACTGTCAATTTTAAATGGGTTTGCCCCAACAAACTGAATTTCAAAAGTATCGTTGTCAACAATAACCTCAGTTTTAGAAGTTACATAAATAGTTAAAGTTTTACCACTTTGTGACTTAGTGTAATAAACACCTGGTAAACTAATTAATCTCTCGTTTAAAATAAAAGTATAATCCTGCTCCTCAGACATATTAAAATCTATCTGTATACTTTTAGTATATGAAGGCAAGCCTGAAATGCTTGCCTTCTGTGATTGATTTAATTCTTGAGAACTTTCTAATACAGGAGCAATTGATGCGTAAACATCAATTGGGTTTGAAATAGCTAGAGAAGTTGTAGCTGATAAAAGAATTGTAGCAGCCATAACAACTAAACCTAATCTTTTCTTCATATTGTTTTCTCCTTCTTAATTATTTCATCACTTTGTAATTATTCTCTAATTTAATTGTGTTTTTGTTGCTAGAAACACTTTTTACCTTAGTCTTTTCCTTGCCAGTAACGCTACTTTCAAAGTTAATAGTTGGTAATGTGCTTTCGTCAGGGAAGCTCACCCATAAAGTTTGGCTTGTTTCTCTCTTAGATGTGTCGTCGCCAGGCTTATCAGTTCTATACATAATAGCTCTAATATCTAATGGTAACTCGTCTGTAACGCCATCTTCAGCATTTAAACTGCCCTCAGCCTCTAAGTCAGGAACGAAAATAAAGATACCATCACTAATGTCACTAACTGCGCCATCTTCAGGAATTTCAGCTAATAATAAGCTGTAACCGTTCATATTTCTCTTAATAGTAGTAGTTCCATTTGCCTCTTCAGCTTCAGCAGTAGTGTTATACTCAGCCTCAATTGCAACGTAGTTGTATACAGGGTCACCTCTGTATGTACCTAAAACAACTAAAGTGCCAGCAGGAATAACATCTTCAGGGTTTTCGCCATATACAAAGTCAGAACCTAACTTACCAGCCATAGCACCTTCATAGAAATCTACTCTATCTCCAGGGTAGTCTAAAAGCTGAACATTAGCAAGGTCAATATCCTTGTTAGTTAAGCCTTCAATCATAACAGAATAAACGTCATATACCCAAATAGTGCTGTTTGTAGTGCCAGGCTTGTTAAAGTAAATTACATTGTTGTCTTTATTTAATGTAATACCCTCTTTAACAGTAACAAATTCACCATTTGCATCAGTCTTAACCTTAATAGTGATGTCCTTTTCGCTAGCTAAGTCAGTAATCTTTAAGCCAGTTGTTGTAATAGCAGAATCAGAAGTTATAGAATCTAATACAATAACGTCGTTTTCAAATCTCTTGCTGTATAAATCTTCAGAAATAGTCTTGTCATAAGCCACTCTAACTTCGTTTGACTTAACCTTGTTAGCCATATTTCCAACTAAGTCAACAGGGATAACCTCGTAAGTATAAGTCATATTGTTAGCAGCACCAACATTGTCAGTGTAAACATTTTCTCTAGTAAAGCCTAAAGAAACACCATTTCTAATAACTTCATAACCTAAAATGTTTTCGCTGTCTGTGTTGTTAATAACTAATGTAACTTCGTTGTCCTTAACACTTGCACTAACAGTTGTGCTACCAGAAGCAACACCAGTGTTAGCTATTCTATTTAATCTAGATTCATCATTTAAATACCAAATAGCTCTGTCTTCTTTTTCATACTTAGCAAGCTCACTCTTAGCATAATCAGAAAGTTCCATACCCCATCTAGTAAAGTATTCAGTTAAATTCTTGTTAGCAACTTTAGATGCAACTAAAGCAAATCTGTCGTTGTAACTTTGAGTTGAATACTCACCAGCTTTCCATAACTTAAAGAAGTCGTTATAGAACTTTAATGGACTTTCAGCGTTGTCATAAGCTAAGTGTAACTGCCAATACATACCTAATTGAACAAAAACATCGTTTGCTTCGCCTGGTCTAGCTTGAGCAACCTTGTTAAATATCTTTTCCCATCTGTCTTCAATACTAAGTCTAGTTTCTAAAGACATATCGTTGCCATCATAAGACTGTAAAGCAATAGAATAGATGTTGTTTGTAATTTCAGCTCTTCCTAATTTGTCCATATTGTGGCCAATTTCGTGTCCAATACCCCAGCCAAATAAACCGTTCTTTTCTTCGCCAGTAATAGAAGTTGGTCTACCTTGAACAAGAGGAGAAGTTGAGCCGTAGCCTACACCAACGTGGTTGCCAGCAGCATACATAAATGCGCCGTCAAACATTCTCATATATCTAATGTTCTGTCTTGTAGACATAGGGTTTTGATATTCATCTAATGTCATTTCAGCTGGAATGTTGCTTTGAATCTTGTTAGCAACAAACATAGTTTCTTCCCAAGCTAAAATGTTGTTATACATCTTTTGAGTCATTTCTTCAACAGAAGCAACACCTAAACTGTTTAATCCAGATAACACTTGGTCAGCTGGTAATGATAATAATACATTAGGTGTAGAAATTTCTGTTGCATTTTTAATAGATGTTTGTAATGCAGTGCCAGAAACACCAGCAGAAGTAAGGCTTGCCATATATTCTTTTAATTCAGTAATATAGTTAGCAATCTTTTCTTTTCTAGTAGCTTCGTTTAAATCATACCAGTTCTTTAACTCTAAGAATGGAGTTTTAAACACATCTTTACTTTCAATAACGTGAACTTTAATTTCGCTAGCCTTGTCGCCAGAATATGTTAAATAAAGTGCACCACCTCTAGTGTCTTGTAAGTTGCCAATTTTTGGAATTGTGATGTAGTTTCTACCACTTTCAATCTTAATAGCAGAACCTCTCCAAATGCCAGCTTCACCATAGTATTGTGTAGGAACTACATAAGCACTTTCACCCTCTGGAATGTCAGCATAAACAGCAACTGTTGCCCCTGCGTTAACAGAAACACCAAGAGGCTGTAAATCGCTAGCAGTTTGGCTAAACTTAGAGCTGTCAGCAGATGTGCTACGGCTTGCAAAATCACTTACAATAACACCAATGTCAGTTGAATTGTTTAAAAGAGCCTTAGCAAGTTTAATTTCGTCAGCTAATCTGTCTACATCAATATAGTAGTTCTTCATTTCATTTAACTGTTCTTCTAAAGCCACAATCTTAGCTTCGTCAACGCCATCAGCTAATTGAGTAAATGCGCCGTCTTTAAATAAAGCAGCAATGTCGTTAGCAAGTGAAGAACTTTCATAGAAAGCAATCTCAGAAATACTTACACGAGCTCCGCCACCAGCTTTTTCAGCAAGACCAAGAGTAATGCTCTTAATGTTGTCAGTTTCAGGGAATTTAACAATAATATAATTGTCAGCATTTAATGAAGAAACAGCCTTGTTTTTTAATGTAAAAAGAACATTTCCATTTTCATCACGAGCAGTAATGTTGTAATGGCTTATACAAGTTTTGTGGTTTCCGTTAAGGTAAGGTGCAAATAAAAGATAGTTCATCTTTTGAGGTGTCTTAAATGTGTAAGTAATATCACTGCTCTCCCACCACTTTGCAGCAACCCAATATGTGTTTGCGTTGTCGTCAATAAGGTGACTTACATCAAAGTTAGGACAAAGAGTTTTGTCAACGTTGTTGCTGTTAGTCATCTTAATAGACTCAATAATTTCAGAAGCGTTTAATCTTCCGTTTTCTGGGAATTTAGGTAATTCAATTTCCTCAACCTTAGGAGTTGCCTCAATAATTTCAGAATATTCACCTAAACCAACAGTGTTACCAGCCTTAATAGCAATTTCATAAGTAACGCCATTTGTAAGGTTTGTAATAGTTGCAGTTGTGTTAACTAAGTTGTCGCCAAAATTAATAAACTCGCTTGCACCCTTTTCTCTGTAAAATACTTGGTAGTATACAGCATTTTTAATTTCATTCCACTTTAATGTTAAACGGCCGTCAGCAGCTTCAACATTAATGTTAGAAACTAAGCCAGGCACGCTAGATGGAAGCGGTGTAGCACTAATAATGTCAGAAGCTGTGCCAGCCCAACCGTTGCTAGTTGCAGTAACAGAGAAATAGTATGTAACATTGTTGTCTAAACCGTCAATAACAATGCTGTTTGTGTTTGTTGTTGCAACACTAGTTAAATTATCCTTGCTAGTACCATATCTAACTGTATACCCTTCAACATTGTTTACAGCACTCCAAATTAACTCAATTTCGCCGTCCTTTTCTTTAGCAGAAACGTTGTTTACCTTAGTAGTGTCCTCAAGAGCTCCTTCAGGAACAATGTTCTTAATAAATTCAATTCTTGATACAGAAGCATAATCTGGAGTTCCGTCCTCTCCAACAACCTTTGTAACTTGAATTGTAACTCTCTTAACAACAACTCTCTTTTCTAAGTTAATGTTAATAACATTTTCATCAGCGTTTCTTAATAAATAGTGAACTTCTTCAGCTTCCTCTTGGCTAACTTCTGCATTTGTAACTTCACTATCCTCAACTAAAATAGGTTCGCTGCTTTCAACTTCTTCAGCTGGAGCTTCTTCAACGCTCTCAATAGTTTCGCTTTCAACTTCCTCAACTGGAGTTTCAACACTATCAGAAACTTCGCTTTCAACTTCTTCAGCTGGAACTTCTTCATTGTCCTCAACTATAGTTTCTTCTTTAACTTCTTCTTGTTGCTCTACATAAGCATTTTCGTTGTGGTTGCCAAAAGGTTGCTCAATTAACTCTCCACTTTCAGTTTCAATAATAATTTTACCGCCTTCAATACCACCATCATTTTGAGGAGCAACAATGTTAATCTCGCTTAACTCAACACCCTCATCAGGAATGTTCATATCTAACTCAATAGGAGTGTTTTCTGAAGCAGAGCTTAAAATAACAGGGTTTACATTGTTTTCTTCAAAAATGTCAGAAATATCACCCTCAACATTTAAGTTAGTAGTGTCAACTTCTGGAACATCAATGTAAACAGTGTCAATAGAGATAATGTCAGCAGACACACCCTTAGTCATATTGGCATATGTTAAGTCAACAATATCAACTTTGTCGTCGCCATTTAAGTCATACTTGTCAATTAAACTAGTGTCGTTAGTCTTTAAAGCGCTAGAAATTAAATCTAAGTCCTTGTTGTCAATAATATTATCGCCGTTAACATCACCAATAGAATAGCTACCATTAGCGTTGTCTAATTGAACAAATTGAGAATACTTGTCTAAAGTCACATCTTTAGAAGCTGTAACATATCCATCGCCAGTTAACTCTAACTTATACTCGCCAACAGGTAAGTTGTTAACTTCAATTTTGTAAGCACCAATTCTAGATTCAGTTGTAATTTGCTCACCTAACACATTTAATTCAGTAACTACAACATCTGAGTCAGTGTTGTTAGATAAAATAATTTCTTTTGAGCTACCACTGTCTTTGTTCACAACTTTTAACTTTAAATTTCTAGATGCTACTTTTTCCTTTGTTTGTGGTAAACTAAAACTTACAGATAAAGTTATGCTACCTTTTCTTTCAGCATTACTTTCAGATGAACTTTCATCTGTTGCTTCTACAACAACACCCTCATTTGCAAAAGCAATATTCGGAGTTATTGATGTGCAAACTACTGATAAGCTTAAAATACCACTTAGTAATTTACGATATTTCATATATTTTCTCCTTTTCTTTAAAATAAATATAGATAAAATCTATACACCTTTATTTATACTAATTATACCATTTTTTCTATAAAAATACAATATTCATTATTAATTAATTTAAAATATCTTTATTAAGTTTTTTTAACATTTTTAACATATTCCAACCCTTTTCTTTGTTAACCTAATATAAAATATGAAAAAAAGGTGTAATTAATGTTCAAATTAATTACACCTTAAAATTTAATTTAATTTATCTAACATTTTAGCTATAACAACGCTTGCTTGAGCTCTTGTAGTGTTTAATTTAGGGTTAATTTTTCCATTCATACCATTAACAAGTCCCTCAGAAACCATAGCAGAAAGTCCTTCAACTGCATAGCTTGCAACGTCGTTTTTGTCGCTAAATTGGTCAAGAACTTTCACATCGCCATTTATATTTTCGCCTAACTTGTATTCTAAAGCTCTTTTAGCTATAAGCATCATATCTTCTCTAGTTATAAACGAATTAGGCTCAAAACCGCCATTAAGGTTGCCCTTAGCTATACCAATGTTTTTAGCAATAGCTAAAGCATTTGCATAATAAGCGTTGCTTTGAACATCGTTAAAGTTTGTAAATAAAGTAGCTTGGCTAGTGTCCACACCAATTCCCTTTAAAACCATAATAATAAAGTCTGCTCTTTTTACATTACTGTTTGGCATAAATGAGCCATCTGGATATCCGTTAACAATGCCCTTGTTAGCTAATTTAGAAATATATTCATATCCCCAGTAGTCTTTGCTAACATCAGTAAAAGTTTTTTCAACAACAATTCCTGTGCTTTCATCACTTCCACCAATAATAACATCTGTTGTGCTTTCAGTAGTAGCCTCGCTTGTATTTGCTTCAGTTGTTGTAACACTTGATGAAGAACCACCTCCACCACCACTGCTGCCACCTGATGATGAGCCGTTTTGACTTGTAGTTGTGCTTTCAGTAGTGCTTTCAGTTGTGTTTTCTAAACTGTCCTTAGAAACTTTAACACTTCCACTTGAAACATTAACCAAAATGTCTTGGTCTTTGTCCTCGCTGTTGTTAAAACTTCCAATAACATCATTCATCTCAATGTTGCTTTCGCCCTCGTCAATAGCCTTAAACTTCATTCTAATTAATGTTCCATTGCCCTCGTAATTAATTCTTGAGCCTTCTTCATCTCTAACATTTAAAAGGTTAGCTAATTTAATTCTACCAATCTCGCCAGCAGTTTTAACACCGTCAGCCTTTCCTAAATAGTCGCTGTCAGCTTTTTTAGGAACATAGTTAACTCTATCATTTACATTAAAATATGGGAACATAGAGTGATTTACATCGTTTTTGTCAGTGTAAATAATTAAATCACTAGGTATATCCTCCACATCGCAATCAATAGCTTGAATAACATCTGAATTATAGTCAATAAAACACTGCATACTTAAATATCCAGTTGGGTTTTCATTCACCTTAAAATCAGCATAAAAAACATCTCCAACCTTTAAATTGTCCTTTGACACTTCACAGCTAATTTCAATGCTATCTTTAGCAAAACTATACATAGGCATAGAACAAGCTAAAGTCATTGCTAAAAAGCCAGAAAAAACTTTCTTTAACATAAATACCTCCTCATATTTAAAAATATACTCTAATTATACCAAATTAATTTTCATTTTTCAACAACTATTCTAATGTAACAGGGTTTTCAGCTTCTTTTCTCATCATATCAAATTCATCAACTCTGCAAGGCACTTTTACCTTAACTATTTGCTGAGGGTGTGGAGCTTCTGTAATCTCCTCTCCATCTTCATTATACATTTTTTCAATAGTCATTTCAAAAATTTCACCACTGTGCCTTAAAAACTCAACCTTGTCCCCAATAACAAATTTGTTTCTTTGCTCAATTGTTGCAAGGCCTGTTTCTTCGTCATATCCAAGCACCATACCAATAAAATCATAAGTTCTAATATATGAACTAGTAGTATAAATTTGCTCTTCTTCATTTGGCTTTCCATAATAAAAACCAGTAGTGTAGCCTCTGTAACTAGCCTTAGAAACTTCTTTAATGTAATATTCTTTTTTGCTTTCATATAGTTTAGGGTCTTTAAGATAATCGTCAATAGCCTCTCTATAAGCTCTAATAACTGTACCAACATAAAAAGCAGTTTTAATTCTACCCTCTATTTTAAGGCTCATAATTCCTGCATCTAAAAGCTCAGGAATGTGGTCAATCATACATAAGTCCTTAGAGTTAAAAATGTAAGTTCCTCTCTCGTCCTCTACAATAGGCATATATTCATTTGGCCTAGTCTTTTCAGTCACATAATATTGCCATCTACAAGGGTGAGAACAAGCCCCTTTGTTAGCATCTCTGCCACTTAAATAGTTGCTTAAAAGGCATCTTCCGCTGTAACTAATGCACATAGCCCCGTGAACAAAAGCTTCAATTTCAAGCTCACTTGGTATATTTTCAGATATTTCTTTAATTTCACCCATAGAAAGTTCTCTTGCCATAACAATACGAGATGCACCTAAACTTTTCCAAAAAAGAGCTGTGTGGTAATTTGTGTTGTTTGCTTGAGTGCTAATATGCACGTCCATATTAGGCACAGTTTCTCTAACAACAGCAAAAACACCAGGGTCAGCAACCAAAACTGCGTCAACACCAATTTTTTCAATTTCTCTTAAATAACCAGGAAGCTCTGAAAAGTCTTCGTTGTGAGCAAAAATGTTGCAAGTAACATAAACTTTCACATTGTGAGCGTGAGCAAACTCAACGCCCTCTTTCATCTGTTCAAAATCAAAATTTTTCGCCTTAGCTCTAAGGCCAAAACTGCTTCCACCTAAATAAACTGCATCTGCACCATAAAGCACAGCAATTTTCAATTTTTCCAAATCTCCTGCTGGAGCAAGTAACTCAATTTTTCTATTCATATTCTCAATCCTCTAATTTTTCTATTAAAGCTACACCATCACCAATAGTTAAAATAGATGTTCTTAGCTTTTTGTTGTGTGTAATTTCTTCTAAAAATTCATTTAACCTTTTGTGTATAGTTCTTTGCCTTTTTGGAACATCAAAATAATCCATAGCAACTCTACCCTCTTGTAAAATATCGTCAGCCATAATAATTCCACCAACTTTTGTAACTCTTAATACATCAGGTAAAATGTTAATATATTGCCCTTTTGCAGCGTCCATAAAAACAAAGTCAAACTTTTCATCAAGAGTAGGCAAAATTTCATTAGCATCTCCCTCTAATATAGTAATTTTGTCCTCAACATTTAATTTTTTAAAATTTGCCTTTGCCTTTTCAATCATAAGAGGGTATCTGTCAATAGTTTTAATATATCCATCTTCAGGCAAAAAAGTAGACATATAGCTTGAGGAAAAACCAACTGCCATACCAATTTCAAGAATAGCCTTTGGCTTTTTAACTCCAAGCACAAAACCTAATAATTTCACAACATCTTTAGGAATAATAGGTAAACCAGCCTCATAAGATTGCCTTTGTAAATCTCCAAGCTCTCCCTCGCAATCAAGCTGTAATTTGTCAATATAACTTTCTAAATAATCTTCAACCAAACTCATAAAAATCTCCTATTTTTAATTTAAAGTTGCTTTATATCTTGCACTAGCAGCTAAGAAATCATCATAATCATTTGTAAAATAATGAGTTCCTGCACTTTGGTCATCAACAACATAATAAATGTAATCTGTTTTTTCTGGCTCAATAGCTGCTAAAATTGAGCTACCTCTTGGCGAGCAAATAGGCCCAACAGGCAACCCCTTAACATAATAAGTGTTGTAATCGCTTTGATTTTCAAGGTCAGAATAATAAACTCTGTTCACTCTCTTACCTTTAGCATAAATAACAGACGCATCTATTTGAAGCTTCATATCTTCTTCAATTCGGTTTTGAATAACAGAGGAAACAAGCTTTCTTTCGCTTTCAACTCTAACCTCAGATTCAATTAAAGATGCAATAATAATATATTCATCAAGGCTTTTTCCAGCCTTTTCAGCCTTGTTAAAAATTCCGTTTTTAACACAAACTTTGTTAAATTGGTGTAACATAGTTTCTACAATTTCTCTAGCTGTAACACCCTCGTGAAAATAATAGGTTTCAGGGTATAAATACCCCTCTAAAAGGTTCTCTCTTTCTGGAATTTTAGAAATAAATTCGTAATCATAATCTCTGCTGTTTGCAGCCTCCATAAATTCCTCTTTGCTGCAAAGTCCAAGTCTTTCAACTTCGTCACCAATTTCACTTAACCACATACCCTCTTTAACAGTTAAGTGTGTGGAAGTGTCAATAGATTCTCCATTGTTTAATTTCTCAACAATCTCAAAAAAGTCAGATTTGTTGCTAAATTCATACTTACCATATTTAAACTGGCTTCCTTGCTTGTTTAATTTGCATAAAAACATAAAATGTCTTTCCGTGTCAATAACATTGTTTTTGTCTAAAACTTCTGCTATATCTCCAACAGTTGACCCCTCTGGAATGTCAACAACAATCATTCTTTCTTCACCATTAGCACTTAAGTCTGTTGATGAAAGCTTTGCTAAAATGCTTCCAATAATAATTGCTACCACAAAAAATATTAGAATAACAACTAATAAAAATATATTAGCCTTTTTCTTTCTTCTTTTCCTACTGTTTCTATTATTGGTCATAATTTACCTCCATTAAAGTTAAACCGTTAGGAGCTAATGTCTTTCCAGCTTTAGCTCTGTCTTTAGATTTAATAATTTCAGAAATTTCCTCTGGCTTAATTTTTCCACTTCCCACATATAAAAGAGTTCCAGCAATTATTCTAACCATATTATATAAAAACCCATTTCCATTAATTTTAATTGTAATTATATCATCATTTTTTTGAACATCTAAAAAATAAATTTTTCTTACAGTCGTTTTTGCTTGAGAACCACTAGCACAAAAAGCCTTAAAATCATATTCACCTATAAAATATTTGCAGGCATTTTGCATTTTTTCAATGTCAAGCTTTCCTCTGTAAAAATCTGTATATTTAATTAACTTAGGGTTTTTAAATTCAGCATTTAATATTTTGTACTCATACGTTTTGTTTAAAACACTATATTGTGGGTGAAAATCCTTTCCAACTTCTCTTGCCTTTGTAACTACTATATCATCAGGCAAAAAAGAATTTATAGCATACGGCAACTTGCTAATAGGAATAGTTGTGTCCGTTTCAAAAACAACTCCTTGAGCCATAGCGTGAACGCCAGTGTCAGTTCTTGACGCCCCTCTAACTGAAATATCTTTTTTCAAAAGGTTAGATAATGCTTGTTCAATTTTTTGCTGAACAGTCACAAAATTGTTTTGAACTTGCCAACCAAAATAATTACTACCATCATAAGCCACTGTAAGTAAAATTTTCATAAAATAAACCTCATCTCAAAATCAAAACTAAAACAAAAACAATGCCTATAACTGAATAAGCAATAAAATCATTTTTTTTGTATTCTAGCTTTTTCATTTTCGTACGATTAATATCTCCTCTGTAACACCTTGCCTCCATTGCCATAGCAAGTTCTTCAGCCCTTCTAAAAGCTGAAACAAAAAGAGGAACTAGTAAAGGAACCATAGACTTTGCCTTCGCAACTATATTTCCAGTGTCAAAGTCAGCACCTCTAGCCATTTGAGCCTTTTTAATTTTGTCAAGCTCGTCAATTAAAGTTGGTATAAACCTTAAAGAAATAGACATCATCATAGCTATTTCGTGGGCAGGAACACCAATTTTTTTATATGGCTTTAATAAAACTTCCATACCCTCTGTTAAAGCAATAGGCGTAGTTGATAATGTTAAAATCGATGTTCCAACAACTAATAATATAAGCCTAGCAACTAACCTAAAAGTCATAATAACTCCATCACTAGTTATATTTATAATCCAAAATTTAATTAAAACATCTCCGCTTCTAATAAGAAACATATTCATTAAAACCGTAAAAATAATTATAATCAATATGCTTTTAAGCCCACCTAATAACATTTTAAAAGGAACTTTAGAAATGTTAATACAAAAAATTAAAAATAAAGCACATAAATTATAAGATATAAAACTTTTAGCAAAAAAAATAGCTAAAATATATATAAAAGTTGAAAGAATTTTAGTCCTAGCATCAAGTTTATGTATATTTGAATTAGTAGGGTAATATTGACCTATTGTTATATTCATTTTTCCAAAGCAGAAATTAAAATTTCTGCCCCCTCCTTTACATTAAATATGTTTTTTGACACATTAATATCTAGCCTAGAAAACACTTTAGTTAGTTGAGGAACGCTAAGCCCAATTTCTTCAAGCCTTTTTTCCTTTTCAAAAACTTTTTCAACTCTGTCAAACATTTCAACACAACCTTTGTTCATAACAAGAATTTTGTCAGCAATGCTAGAAATATCTTCCATAGAATGAGAAACTAAAATAATAGTCATTCCAAGCTCTTTGTGAAGCCTTTTAATGTTTCCAAGAATTTCATCTCGTCCAAATGGATCTAGTCCAGCCATAGGCTCATCTAAAATAAGTATTTCTGGTTTCATAGCTAAAATACTAGCTATTGCAACACGCCTTTTTTGCCCGCCAGATAGCTCAAAAGGAGATTTTTTGTAATAATCTTCTTTAATTCCAACAAAGCTTAAAGCCTCTTTAACTCGCCTATCAAGTTCTTCTCCATCTACACCACAATTTTTAGGCCCAAATGCAACTTCATCATAAATAGTAGCCTCAAAAATTTGATGTTCAGGATATTGAAAAACAAGGCCTATTTTTTCTCGAACTTCTTTTAACCTTTTTCTGTCAGAATTAATGTCAACACCCTTAAAATAAATGTTTCCCTTTTCAGCTTTAATTAAAGCATTTAAATGTTGAATTAAAGTTGACTTTCCAGAGCCTGTGTGCCCAATAAGCCCAATAAACTCACCTTTATTTATAGTCAAATTCACATCTTTAAGTGCAACTTTTTCAAATGCAGTTCCCTCGCTATAAATACAGCTAAGGTTTTTAATTTCAAGAATAGGCTCTTTTTCTTCTTCTGTTTCTCTTTCAACTTTTTTGTATTCAAACCCTTTTTTTAGCCCTATTTTATTAATACTTTCAACAAAGCTTTCAATCTCTAAAACATCGTTAGGCATTTTTTTGTTTGCCTTGTTTATATAATAACTAAGTTCAGTAACTTGCGGAACATCTAAATGTAATTTTTTCATTAACTCAACATTTTTAAAAACTTCTTTTGGTGTGCCCTCAATAGCAACTTCTCCGTTGTTAATAACAATAATTCTGTCTGCTAAAGCAGCTTCTTCCATATAGTGAGTAATTAATACAATAGTAATTTTTTCTTCTTTGTTAAGCCTAGTTATAGTTGAAAGAACCTCCTGCCTACCCTTAGGGTCAAGCATTGCCGTTGGCTCGTCTAAAACTATACATTCAGGCTTCATAGCTAAAACGCCTGCAATAGCAACTCTTTGCTTTTGTCCGCCTGATAAATACATAGGAGCATCTTCTCTAAACTCCTCCATACTAACAGCTTTTAAAGCCTTGTCAACATTTTCAACAATTTCTTCAGGAGGCATACCAATGTTTTCAGGTCCAAAAGCAACATCTTCTTCTACAATAGTTGCAATAATTTGGTTGTCAGGGTTTTGAAAAACCATACCAACATTTTTTCTAATCTCCCAAATGTTGTCAATTTCAGATGTATCTAAACCTTTAACAAAAAGAGTTCCACCACTTAAAGTGTTAAGCCCATTTATAAGTTTTGCAAAAGTTGACTTTCCTGACCCATTTTGCCCTAAAACAGCAACAAACTCTCCTTTTTTGATATTTATATCAACGCCTTTAAGAGCCTCTATGATTTCTTTTTTGTTGTCATCTTCAACTTTGACATATTCATATTTAAGATTTTTGCTTTTAATAAAATCCATAATAAGCCCTCACATTACATAATAATTCATTTTAATTATACTATAAAATGCCATAATAATCAAGAAAAGTTTAAAATAAAAGGCTGTTCAAAAGAACAGCCCTTTAATTATTATTTTAAAATATTAGAATAATGGAACAACTGCGCCATTATATCTTTCTTCCATAAAATTCTTAACTTCGTCGCTTTTTAAAGCACTAATTAAGGCTTTCACATTTTTGTTTTCTTCGTTTCCAGCTTTAACAACAACAATGTTAGCATAAGTTTGAGCTGCCTCAGAATCTTGAGATTCAATAGCTAAAGCATCGTTAACTTTTAAACCAGCTTCAATAGCATAGTTTCCGTTAATAACAGCAATGTCAACATCGCTTAAAGTTCTAGCAAGCTGAGCTGCCTCAATTTCCTGAATATCAAGATTTTTAGGGTTTTCTACAATATCAAGCTTAGTTGCATTAAGTCCAGCACCCTCTCTAAGAGTGATAAGCCCTTCAGCCTCTAAAAGAAGTAAAGCTCTAGCCTCGTTAGATGTATCGTTAGGAACAGACACCTTAGCTCCATCTTTAATTTCTTCTAAAGATGCAGTCTTTCCAGCATAAATGCCAAATGGCTCGTAATGAATGTTTGCAACGCTAACAAGGTCAGTTCCGTTTTGAGCATTGTAATCGTCTAAGTATGGCTTGTGCTGATAATAATTTGCATCTACTTCCCCGTTAAATGTTGCTGTATCAGGTAAAACATAGTCGTTAAATTCTTTAATAACAAGCTCAATGCCATCTTTTGCTAAAACATCTTTTGCAACATTTAAAATTTCAGCGTGAGGAGCTGGAGTAGCAGCCACCACAACCTTATTTTCATCAGAACTATTAGCCTGTCCACAACCAACACTAAATGCTAATAAAGTAGTTGATAAAATTAATAAAAGTTTTTTCATTTTTTAATATCCCCTTCTTTTGATAAATTTATATTAAAGCTCACTGCTTTAAATACATACCTATTTAATTCTTTTGTCAGTTTTCCTAGTTGCTCTTATACCAATTTCTTGGAAAAGCTGAACAATTATAACAAGTAACACAACAGTTGCAACCATAACTAAAGTGTTGTCTCTATAATATCCATAGTTAATTGCAATAGCACCAAGGCCACCGCCACCAGTAAAACCAGCCATAGTTGAATAACCTAAAATAGTAGTAATTGCAATTGCTGCTCCAACAATAAGAGATGGCTTAGCCTCAGGAATTAAAACTTTAGTAATAATCTTAAATGTAGGCGTGCCCATAGCCTCAGCTGCCTCAATAATGCCTGAATCAACCTCTTTAATAGAAGATTCAACCATTCTAGCCACAAATGGAAAAGCTGATATAACAAGAGGCACAATAGTTGCAGTTGAACCAATAGTCGTTCCAACAACAAGCCTTGTAAAAGGCATAATAGCCACAAGTAAAATAATAAATGGAATAGACCTTAAAATGTTTACAATAAACCCACAAACAACGTTAAAAACTCTGCAAGGACATATTCCGTCTTTGTCTGTAACACATAAAAGCACACCAATAGGTAGCCCAATAATATATGAAAATAAAGTTGATACAACAACCATATATAAAGTTTCAAGAATACCAACCCAAATTTCTGGAGCATACTTAAAAAAATCTGCAGCTAAAATACTAACATTCATTACTTATCTGCCTCCTCAAAACTAATATTATTTGAGTTAAGATACTGCCTAATTTTTTCATCAATATCTTTTTTACCCGTCTTTTCAATAACCATCTCGCCAACAGCATTGTCCTTTAACATTTCAATAGAGTCAGCATATATAAGGTTTATAGGATAATTACATTCAAGAATCAATTCAGATAAAATAGGCTTGTGTGTAAAATTAGAATCAAAAATAATTCTAAAATAACTGCCTGTCTTTAAAGTACGCATAATGCTATCTTTTGGTAAAATTAACTTCCTAGCCATTTCAGATTTAGGGTTAATAAAAATGTCTTTAACAAAACCACACTCAACAATTTGACTCTTGTCAATAACAGCAACCTTGTTACATATTTTTTCAATAACAGACATTTCGTGCGTAATTATAATAATAGTAACTTGTAGCTTTTGGTTAATTTCCTTTAAAAGCTCTAAAATAGATTGAGTAGTAGTTGGGTCTAAAGCAGATGTAGCCTCGTCACATAAAATAACCTTAGGGTTTGTAGCTAAAGCTCTAGCTATTGCAACTCTTTGCTTTTGTCCGCCAGATAGCTGGGCTGGGTAAGACTTTTCCCTGTCCTCTAATCCAACAATTTTCAAAAGCTCTCTTGCTCTTTTTTCTGCCTCTGCCTTTTTAACTCCAGCAATTTCTAAAGGGTAACAAACGTTTTTAAGAGCGTTTCTTTGCTCCATAAGGTTAAACCCTTGAAAAATCATACTCATTGATTGTCTAGCCTTTAAAAGCTCTTTTTTAGATAACTTGCCTAAGTTCATATTTTCAAAAATAACATTGCCAGAGGTAGGCACTTCTAAAAAATTCATACATCTAACCAAAGTAGACTTACCAGCACCACTAAGACCAATAATGCCAAAAATATCTCCTTGCTCAATATCTAAATTTATGTCTTTAAGAGCGTTTACATCGCCATTTTTTGTATTAAAAGTCTTATATAAGTTTTCAATTTTAATAATAGACATTTAATCTTCCTTTCCTAAGGCACATTTATATCAAACTAAATTGTTAATGAAAATATACCACACAAAAAAATATTTGTCAATATATTTTATCTATTTCCTATCGCAATAATAGTAAATAAAACACACCTTTAAATTTCTTTTATGTCAATTTTTAATTTTAACACAATCTAAACCTTTTTTCAACACATAATACAACTAATGACAATTTTTTCAAAAATAATATTCATTTTCTTAAATAGTTGTGATATAATTAGCTTTATAAAATATATATAATATTAGGAGGATTACAATGTTATTTTTAGAATATCCAAAATGTAGCACTTGCCAAAAGGCAAAAAAATATTTAATAGAAAATGGTTTTAACTTCGAGGATAGACATATAGTTGAAAATAATCCAACAAAAGAAGAGCTAAAAACTTGGCTAGATAAAAGTGGCTTTGACCTTAAAAAGTTTTTTAACACAAGTGGAATGAAATATAGAGAGTTAAATTTAAAAGATAAGCTCCCAACAATGACAGAAGATGAGGCTTTAAACCTTTTGTCAACTGATGGAATGTTAGTTAAAAGACCTCTTTTAATAGGCGAAGATTTTGTTTTAACAGGCTTTAGAGAAAAGCAATGGGAGGAAGTGCTTAAAAAATGATGACCCTTGATAAGCTTCAAATAGGAAAAGATGCAATAATAGATAAAGTAACAACCCTAGAGCCAGCTTTAAGACAACACATTTTAGATATGGGCTTAACCCCTGGCACAGAAGTTACTTTAATAAAAGTTGCACCTATGGGCGATCCTATTGAAATACGAGTTAGGGGCTATGAGCTAACTCTGAGAAAATCTGATGCTTCACTAATTACATTAAAAGATATACATACAGCGCATAACCATCAAACACAAAACCCCACACTTAAAAACATTACACACCCAGGCATAGGTGAAACAAAAACATATAGGCCCCATAAAAGTGGCTCTGTAATTCCAGATGGACAAACCATAAAACTTGCACTTGTAGGAAATCAAAATTGTGGCAAAACCACTCTTTTTAACCAGCTAACAGGCTCAAACCAAAGAGTTGGAAACTTTCCTGGTGTAACAGTTGATAGAAAAGATGGTTTCATAAAAAACCATAAAGAAGCAGTTGTAACAGACCTTCCTGGAATCTATTCTCTCTCCCCCTACACAAGTGAAGAGGTTGTAACAAGAGAATTTATTTTAAACGAAAAACCAGATGCAATAATTAACATCTTAGATGCAACTAATATCGAAAGAAACTTGTATCTAACAATGCAGCTTTTAGAACTAAATATTCCTATGGTTTTAGCCTTAAATATGATGGACGAAGTTAAACTAAACTCTGGCTCAATAGATATTAACACAATAGAAAAAACTTTAGGCGTTCCTGTTGTGCCAATATCAGCCTCTAAAAACGAAGGCGTTTCAGAATTAGTTGAACATATCCTCTATGTAGCAAAATATAAATTAAAGCCAGGCAGAGTAGATTTTTGCCCAAACACTGGCTTAGACAATGGCGCATTGCATAGATGTATCCACGCAGTAGCCCATTTAATTGAAGACCACTGCCAAAAAAACAACTTGCCTATTCGCTTTTGTTCCACAAAAATTGTCGAGGGCGATAAACTAATTTTAGAAAAACTAAAATTAGATTTCAACGAAATATCAACCCTTAACTCTATGATTAAACAAATGGAAAATGAAAGCAATAAAGATAGGGTTTCAGCTCTTGCAGATATGCGTTTTAAATTCATCGAAGAACTTTGTAATAAAACAGTTGTAAAACCAAAAGAAAGCCTTGAACACATAAGAAGCGTAAAAGCTGATAAGATATTAACAGGAAAATACACAGCCATTCCAGCCTTTTTGTCTATCTTAGGCATAATTTTTTACCTAACTTTTGGCGTAATAGGTAAATTTCTATCAGACCTTTTGGAGCTAGGAATTTCAAGCTTTACAAACCTTGTTGACACACTTTTAACATCATATAATATAAACCCTTTTATCCACTCCCTAATAATTGATGGTGTGTTTTCAGGTGTAGGAAGTGTTTTAAGCTTTCTTCCAATAATAGTTGTCTTGTTTTTCTTCCTCTCCATTTTAGAAGATAGTGGCTATATGGCAAGAATTGCCTTTGTAATGGATAGGCTTTTAAGAAAAATAGGCCTTTCAGGTAGAAGCTTTGTTCCAATGCTTATAGGCTTTGGTTGCTCAGTTCCAGCCATTTTGTCCACAAGAACATTGCCATCAGAAAGAGATAGAAAAATGACAATTTTGCTAACACCTTTTATGAGCTGTTCTGCAAAACTTCCAATATATGCCTTTTTCACAGCTTTCTTTTTCAAAAAGCACCAAGCTTTGGTTATGGTTTTAATGTATGTAATAGGAATTTTAGTCGGCATTTTATTTGCACTAACATTAAATAAAAGTGCCTATAAAGGAAACCCAGTTCCTTTTGTTATGGAGCTACCAAATTATAGGCTACCTAGCTATAAAAACGTTTTAAATCTTATATGGGATAAAGCTAAAGACTTTTTAACAAAAGCTTTCACAATAATATTTCTAGCCACAATAATAATTTGGTTCTTGCAAACCTTTGATATGCGTCTAAATATAGTGTCAGACTCCTCTCAAAGCATTTTAGCACACCTAGGTGGCTTAATTTCGCCAATTTTTAGGCCTTTAGGCTTTGATGATTGGAGAATATCAACAGCCCTTATAACAGGCTTTACAGCTAAAGAAAGTGTTGTAAGCACACTAACAGTTTTAATAAACGGAAACTTAAACACACTAAACACTATCTTCACGCCTTTTAGCTCCTTTGTGTTTTTAGTTTTCACCCTTTTATACACACCTTGTGTAGCAGCAATAGGTGCAGTAAAAAGGGAAATAGGAAGAAACGGGGCTTTAATTGTAGTAATTGCACAATGTTTAATAGCTTGGTTAGTAGCTTTTGCTGTAAACATCTTGGGGCATTTACTTAATTTAGCCTAAAAAACACCTGTTTATTTAAAAAATAAACAAATTAACAAAAAATTTTAACCTATTAAACAAAATATTTATATATTATTTTTGTTTACATATAGCCTAAAATACAGTATAATAATTAATATTTCACATTAAGAAGGTATCATACTATGTATAATAAATCAAATCGACTGGTTGCAGAAAATAGATTAATAATTTTATATTTAATATATCAAATGGATATGCCTCTTTCTCTTGACCATTTATATAACTTTGCTGTAAATGACTATATGGATTATTTCGAATTTAACACATACATTGCAGATATGGAAAAAAATGGAATAATCGAAGCTAACACAGAGGACAACCTTGTTTATTATAGCCTAACAGAAGAAGGAGAAAAAACAGTAAACGCTTTTTCTAAAATAATCCCAGAATCAAAAAGAGAAAACATAATCGCTTATGTAAGAAAAAATAAAGGCGTAATAAAAAAGGAATATTCCGTTTCTGCAAACTACTTTATGAATGATGAAGATGAATATGTCGTTAAATGTAGTTTCATAGAAGATGGTGTAACTCTTATGGAGTTAAAAATAACAGTTGTTAGCAAAGAAATAGCAAAACAAGTTAGGAAAAATTGGAAACAAAACACAAGCTCAATTTATAACACAATTTTGCAATCCCTCATAACAGATGATACTAAAAAGTCAAAAATCGAAGCAGAAATTGAAATATTAAATAAAGCAAACTAAATTAAACGACCTTAATTATATTAAGGTCGTTTTTTTCTTGTAATTTTTTCTTTTCTTGTTGACAATACTTATTTATGTATTTATAATTAACTTAAATAGAATAAAAGGAGGCATTTTGATGGAAAATTGCTTATATTGTAAAAACAAAGAAAAGTTAGACTCTTTAATGATTTATATTTCAGATTTAAAAGTTTGTAAGCTCTATCTTTTTAAAGAGCAAACATACTATGGTAGGTGCGTAATTGCATATAAAGACCATAACGTAGACCTTACAGAACTAAGCCCTGAAGATTCTCTTGCATTTATACAAGATATGCAAACAGTTGGCAAAGCCATTGCAAAGTCTGTAAACCCAGCTAAAGTAAACTATGGTATGTATAGCGACACTCTCCCTCACCTTCACGTTCATATAGTTCCAAAACAAAAAGATGGCTATGGTTTTGGTGGCACTTTCGAAATGAATGTAAACCCGCCAAAATATTTAACAGATGAAGAATATACAGAAATCATAGAAAAAATCAAATCAAATCTTTAACATAAAAAGGGCTTTACCTTTAAAGTATAGCCCTTTTCTTTTTTTGTAAAGGAGGCCTTTTTATGACAAAGAAAAATTTAATTTTAAAAATTTTGCTTTTAATACTTTTTTCTTTTGTTTCAATTTTCTTTCTTTCAAACTTAACGTCCACAAGTTTTTTTGAAACATTTTTTATTGACACTTTAGATGAAAAAAGGAATAACATTTTAGCCTTAACTGCCTAATCAACTGCAATATCTGCAGCAATAACAGCTGTTCCTGGTGATTTTGCTATGCCTATTGCAGAAAAATTAATGGACATTAGCTTTTATTTTTTAATACCCCTTTGTGCAATTTATATTGAAAAATTTTTGTTAATAATATCAACAAAAGTTGTTTTTCAAATTATTGTTCCTACTTTAATATTTTTCTATATATTAAATTTTTATCTAAAAATTCCAGCAATTATGGTTTCGTTAAAAAAGGTTGCCCTTTTTTCTGTTATTTTGTTTCTTATTGTGCCAACTAGCATAGTAGTTACAAAATTAATT
This sequence comes from uncultured Clostridia bacterium, assembly GCA_944384235.1. Classification (GTDB taxonomy): domain Bacteria; phylum Bacillota; class Clostridia; order Lachnospirales; family CAG-274; genus Gallispira. Next base: position 108,040 of record CALWSP010000001.1, on the reverse strand, counting down.
GAAAATACCTATACCAATACAATTGAAGAAGCTATATCTTCTGCAAATGAAACAAAAAATGAATTAAGTACTTATGATGATACTTTAATATAAAACGAAGAAACTGGGTTATTATCTAATATTAAATCAAATTTTTCTAATTTATCTAGCTCAATAAAAGAAAACATTTCAAATATATCTAATTCAATAAAAGAAAAAGCAGAAAATACATTTAATAATTTTATTGATGCTTTAGCAATAATGATTGTAACCTCTTTCATTATTCCTTTATTTGTGCTATTTTGCCTTGTAAAATTTATTAATTTAATATTTAATTCAAACCTAAATCTTAATAACCCCTTTAATTTAATCAAAAAATTAAAACCTACTAAAAAATTTAATAACGAAAACACAGATAATTCATCTGCTACATAACAAAAACCTGCCAACGTTCAGTTGGCAGGTTTTTAAACTAACTTCATAATTTCTTTTCTAAGCCTTCCTATAATCTTTTTTTCAAGCCTAGATATGTAAGATTGACTTATGCCTAATATGTCTGCTACTTCCTTTTGAGTTTTTTCCTCAGCCCCATCTTTGCCTATTCCAAACCTTAACTCAATTATCTCTTTTTCTCTACCACTTAATTTTTTTATAGCAGACCTTAATAGTTGTTTGTCAACCTCCTCCTCTATCCCTCTGTATATAATGTCCACATCTGTTCCTAAAATGTCAGATAATAAAAGCTCGTTCCCCTCCCAATCAACATTTAAAGGTTCGTCAATGGAAACCTCTGTTTTGGTTCTTGTAGTTCTTCTTAAATACATTAAAATTTCGTTTTCTATACACCTTGAGCCATAAGTTGCTAGTTTTATGTTTTTCTCAGGCTTAAAAGTGTTAATAGCCTTAATTAAACCTATCGTTCCAATAGATATTAAATCTTCAACATTAATTCCAGTGTTTTCAAACTTCCTTGCAATATACACAACAAGCCTTAAATTTCTTTCAATTAAAATATCCCTAGCATCTTCATCGCTTTTGTCCACCAGTTTTTTTAAATAAAAAGCTTCTTCATCGCTTGTTAAAGGCTCAGGTAAAATGTCGCTTCCACCAATATAAAATATCTTCCCTTTTTCATAAAATTTCTTAAAAAACTTTTCCAAACAACTAATATTCATCTAAAACCCTCCTAAATGTTTTGGACTAATTAATGCACTATATAAACCACCTTTGCTAAGACTAAACCTGCAAATAGCAATAACAGGCTTTTTAATCACATTGTCCCTAATTTTAACACTGTCAACAACAAAACCAATCATCATTCCCCTTTCCTTTCCAATGCTTTTAAACGGAATAACCCTTAAACTGTATCTAAACTTATCTTCTGAAATAGCAGAAACAATTTCAAGCAAATTACTTTCTTTTTTGCTTTCGTATATTTTAATTAAACTTTCTGGCAAAAGCTCTTTTAAAGCCTTGTATTCAGCCACAATAACAGGTTTTTTGCTAATAGGCTCAATTAAATAATTTCCTGAGTCAACTAAAGCGTTTATATTAACCTTTTTATCTTCCCAAAAAATATCCAAACTATAATAATTTTGAACTTTGTTAAAACAATTTAAAACAATATAAGAACCATAAGCTAATATAAAACTAAAAATAAGCAATAAATAACTTAAATTAGTTTTTATATAACTATTTAATGTTAATAAAACCCCTTTAATAATAAAAGCTACAATTTTAAAAACTAAAATACACTTTAAAAATTCTTCAAAACCCTTGGGCTTATATAATATAAACACTTCAATTAATGTTATAATAAATAATGTGTACACATTAATATAAACCCTAAATTTTGAAATAACTAAAAAACTATATAACAGGGATATTAAAAAAGCACATACAATCTTTTTAATCCATTTTAATTTAATATTTAACACTTTTCTTGATAGCTCTATTATCATAATATTAGTCAAAAAATTTATGGCTATCATATCCTCAAAATAAATATCCACCGTCATATAAACACCACCCTTTAACTTATATCTTAATTATACCTATCCACGCTGTATAATTTTGTATAATTGGCTTTTATATCAACATCAAAAATTGCGACAACAATTTTTATAAAACTCTTGAAATGTTGCATTTTTTAATATACAATAGATTTAATACTATTAAAATTTAAAGGAGAACATATATGAAAAATAAGTCCAAAATTGTTTTTATACTAACTTTAATATCTGGTCTAATTTTTGGCAGTTTTCTAGGCTCTTTAACTCAAGCCTTGCCAAGTTGGGTAAACTGGCTAAATTATGGCAAGTCAATTGGCTTTACTGACCCTTTCGTTCTTGATTTAGGCTTTTTGTACTTAAATTTTGGCTTTTCTTTAAATTTTACAATAGCTGGAATAATAGGTATGCTAATTTCTGGAATTTTATATAAAAAGTATTTTTAGGAGGATATATAATGGAAATAATTTTAGCCTCAGCTTCTCCAAGACGAGCTGATTTAATGAAACAAGTAGGTTTAAATTTTAGAGTGTCAACTTGCAATACAGATGAAAGCTACGATGAAAATTTAACACCTGCTGAAATAGTTATGGAACTTTCTTTAAGAAAAGCAGATGCAGTTTTTGATAAAGAAATGCCAGAAAATGATACAGTAGTAGTTGCAGCTGACACAATAGTGTCAATAGATAATAAAATTTTAGGCAAACCAAAAGATAGGTTAGATGCAATAAATATGTTGTCAACTCTTTCTAATAAAGTCCACCAAGTATACACTGGCGTAACTCTTTACTACTATGTAAATGGCAGAGTTTTCATTGAAACATTTGCAGATTGTGCTAATGTCCACTTTAGAAACCTTTCTTTGCAAACAATTAACGATTATGTAGATAGCTGGGAACCTATGGATAAAGCTGGTGCTTATGGCATACAAGGTCTTGGAGCTATTTTAGTAGATAAAATAGATGGAGATTTTTATACAATAGTTGGGCTTCCAATCTCAAAAGTTTATCATTCAATAAAATCAAATCAAAATAAATAAAAAAACCTAAATAAGCTATTAGCTTATTTAGGTTTTTTTTACTCTTCAACGTATTCAAACTCAGGTTTTCCACCATTTACAGTATCTTCTGTAATAATACACTTTCTAACTCTTTCATCAGATGGAACATCATACATAATATCGTTCATAAATGACTCTAAAATTGACCTAAGCCCTCTAGCACCTGTTTCGTATTCAATAGCTTTTTTAGCAATAGCTATAAGTGCTTCTTCAGTAAACTCAAGCTCAACTCCATCTAACTTTAACATATATTGATATTGCTTAATTAAAGCATTTTTAGGCTCAGTAAGAATTTGAATTAAAGCCTTTTCATCAAGGTTGTCTAAAGTAGCAATAATTGGCATTCTACCAATAATTTCAGGAATAAGACCAAACTTAACTAAATCTTGAGGTAATATATTTTTTAAAATATCGCTGTTTTTCATCTCCTCTTGAGATTTAACATCAGCACCAAAACCAATAACTTTCTTAGTTAAACGCTTGTCAATAATCTTTTCAATTCCAGCAAATGCACCACCTAATATAAATAAAATATTAGTAGTATCAAGCTGAATAAACTCTTGGTGTGGGTGCTTTCTTCCGCCTTGAGGAGGAACATTAGCAACAGTACCCTCTAAAATTTTAAGTAAAGCCTGCTGAACACCTTCTCCACTAACATCTCTAGTAATAGATGGGTTGTCAGCCTTTCTAGCAATCTTGTCAATTTCGTCTATATATATAATGCCTCTTTGAGCTTTTTCAATGTCAAAATCAGCTGCTTGAACAATTTTAAGTAGAATGTTTTCAACATCTTCTCCAACATATCCAGCCTCAGTTAAAGCAGTTGCGTCAGCAATAGTAAAAGGCACATCTAACAACTTGGCCATAGTTTGAGCAAGCAAAGTTTTTCCCACACCAGTAGGTCCTACTAAAAGTATGTTGCTTTTTTGCACTTCAACTTTAGAATTGTTGTCAAGGCTAAATAATCTCTTGTAGTGGTTGTAAACTGCAACAGATAAAACCTTTTTTGCCTCGTCCTGCCCAACAACATAATCGTCTAATATTTTCTTAATTTCCTTTGGCTTAGGTAAATTCCCGTTAAATCCGTGACTCTTTTCAGCGGCCTTTTCAGCGTCAATCATATATAAACATAAGTCAACACATTCGTTGCAAATATAAATACCATTAGGCCCTGCAACAAGCAAAACCTTGTCTTGTGTTTTGCCACAAAATGAACATTTTAAAGTTTCCATATTTTTTTATATACTCCTCTCCATACTTACTGAGGCTTGTTTATAACAGCATCTACAAGTCCATAAGCCACAGCTTCGTCAGCTGACATATAATTATCTCTTTCTGTGTCAGCTTCAATAACATCAAGAGGTTTGCCAGTGTTTTCAGAAAGCATTTTGTTTAACTTGTCCCTTAATTTAAGAATATATTCAGCGTGAATTTTAATATCAGATGCTTGCCCTTTAGCCCCACCTAACGGCTGATGAATCATAATTTCAGAATTAGGTAAAGCAAATCTCTTTCCTTTAGCTCCACCTGCAAGTAAAAAAGAGGCCATACTAGCTGCCATACCAATACAAATAGTTGAAACATCAGGCTTTATATACTGCATAGTGTCATAAATAGCCATACCAGCAGTAACTACACCACCAGGGCTGTTTATATAAAGGTTAATGTCTTTTTCAGGGTCCTCAGCTGCTAAATAAAGTAACTGAGCCACAACTAAACTAGCAGTTGTGTCGTTAATTTCTTCACCTAAAAAAATTATTCTATCTTGCAAAAGTCTTGAATAAATGTCGTAAGACCTTTCTCCGCCTTCTGTTCTGTCAACAACAATCGGCACCAAACTCATACCTTTATACCTCCTTAAAAAACATATTTATATTATACCCAATAAATAGTAAAAAATACATAAAAAAGGAAAACCTTTTTTACATAATTCGACCAAATTTTCGCCTTTAATATTCTAGGGACAGTTTTCACTGTCCCTTGAATTTTTCTAATAATTAAGCCTCAACAGCTGATTCTTCAACAACCTTTAAAGCCTTTTGTCTAAGTATATCTGCCTTAACAGTGTTCACAAAGTCAACGCTTTGCATAATCTGATCAACTGGCATATTGTAAGCCTTAGCAACCTTTTCAGCCTCAGCCTTAATATCTTCGTCAGTAACTTCAATGCCCTCAGCCTTAGCAACAGCTTCTAAAGCAAGTCTAGCCTGAACGTGCTTTTCACTCATAGGCTTGTATGCTTCTTTCATAGAATCCATAGTCTGTCCCATATACTGTAAGTACATATCAAGGCCAATACCCTGCTGCTGAAGCTGGAAAGCATACTCGTTAATCTTCATTTCAACATCAGCGTCAATCATAGCCTGAGGAATGTCCATTTCACAAACTTCAACAAGCTTGTTAATAAGTTCTTCCTCTTTTTCAGCCTTAAATCTTTCTATGTTCTGAGCTAAAAGCTTTCCACAAATGTCGTTTCTATAATCTTTTAAACTTTCAGCTTCAGTTGTGTCCTGAATAAACTCGTCGTTAAGCTCAGGAAGCTCTTTGCTCTTAATAGCATTAATCTTAACTTCAAACTTAGCTGGCTTGTTAGCTAAATCTTCTTTACCATAATTTTCTGGGAAAGTAACGTTAACAACAACCTCTTGGCCAATTTCAGCGCCAATTAACTGCTCTTCAAAGTTGTCAATAAATGTGTGAGAACCAATTTCAAGGTCAAAATCAGTGCCCTCGCCACCTTCAAAAGCTACATCGTCAATGTAACCCTTAAAATCAATGTTAGCAATGTCGCCGTTAGCAACAGCTCTGTCAGTTACATCAACAATTCTAGCAGCCTTTTCTTGTTCTTTTCTAAGCTCTGCGTCAATATCCTCGTCAGTTGGGTTAGGGTCTTTCTTAGTGAAAGTTAAACCCTTGTACTGGCCAAGTGTAACTTCTGGCTTAACCCAAACTTCAGCAGTAAATTCAGCACCATTTTCATCAATGCTAACAACATCAATTTCAGGCTTAGAAACAACCTCAATGTTGTTTTCGCTAAGAGCCTTTTCATAAGCCTCTGGTAAAACAAAATTTACAGCATCGTCAAAGAAAATAGCCTTGCCATACTGAGCTTCAATAAGCTTTCTAGGAGCTTTACCCTTTCTAAAACCCTGAATACTTATGCTACCCTTATTTTTATTATAGGAATAATCCATACCTTTTTCAAAAGTTTCTGCATCTACTGAAAAAGTAATTTTAACTTTATTCTTTTCCATAGTTTCAACTGTGCTCATTAGAATATCCTCCTTAAAACATAATCACACTTCTTATCATTATAACACAGTAATTATCAAAAATCTAGTCCTTTTTCAAAAAATTTCCCTTTCAATGGAATAAATAATTGCCTCTGTGTTTTCTTCAATAAAATTAATAACTTTATCAATAACTTTGTCGGCTTGTCTTTTTTCATTAGTTGCACACACAAAACCAATTACAATTGTTTTATGCACATCTTGTTTGTCAACCTCAGCTATTGAAACGTTAAATTTGTGCTTAACTTTGTCTATAATACTTTTTAAAACCATTCTCTTTTCTTTTAAAGAATGACACCAGTTACAATTTAAATAAATAATACATTTTCCAATAATCATATTAAATAAAACTAATAAATTTTATTGATATAATCTTGAACTAAAGATTCCCTAACTTCGTCAATAAAACAGCCTTTCTCTTTAAGTTTATTTAAAGTTTCCTCAGAAACAGAATGCATAATGCTATTGTCGTTATTTTCTAAAACAATTTCAAAAAGTTTGTTTTTTAATTCCTTTCTCCTTATTTTTACAAAATAAGCTTTAACACCAGAATAATTAATAAAATCTAAAACATACTCAAGGGCTATTTCCCTTTGGCTAATATAATAATCTTCTTGCTTTTTGCAAACCAAAATATGTTCTTCATCTTTGTGATTTAATTTATCATTTTCAGCATCTTCAGCCATAGCCTTGTAATATTGATAGTTAAAAAGTGCTTTTTCAAAAGTGTCAACCTTTTTAATTGGCTCAATACTAATCATAAAAATCGCATCAAGAATTTTAAATAAATATAGTTTTTTCTTTATCTTCTTGTTTCCATATAACGCTATAATATTTCTTCTGTAACTAAAATACATTTCAAATTTTGTCATAAATAAACCTTATTTAAAATAAAAGCCCTGCTTTAACTTCTTTGTAAACATCTTCGCCTTTTAATATTTTAACAATTTCTAAAGCAAATTCCATTGCAGTTGCTGGCCCTCTTGATGTAATAATGTTTCCATCAATAACAACGTTTTCCCCTTCAATAATGTCAGCTCCTTTAAGCTGGCTTTCAAAACCAGGGTAACAAGTTGCTTTTTTCCCTTGCAAAATCCCACTTTCTCCAAGAACACTAGGCGAAGCGCAAATTGCAGCAACATACTTTCCAATTTCATTAAATTTTTTGCAAACAGCAACAACTTCTTTGCTCTTTAATAAATTGTCCCTGCCTATTAAACCACCTGGTAAAATAACCATTTCAACTTCTTCAAAATCTATATCAAATATTGTTGTGTCGGCTAAAAAATCTATGTTTCTACTTCCTTTAATAACCTTTTCGCTTGTAATAGAAACACCTTTAACCTCAACTCCACCCCTTCTTAAAACATCAATTTGAGTTAATGCCTCAATTTCTTCGCAGCCATTTGCTAAAAAAACAATAACCATTAAAATTTCTCCCTTTTCTAAAAAAAATATGATATAATCTATTTATATTAATTATACTAAAATAAGAATATTAATTCAAGGAGCTAAAATGAAAAACTTAAATAAAAACTTAAATAAAGATGTCAACTACGAAATAGAAAGAAAATTTTTAATAAAAACACTTCCTAATAATTTAAATAAATATACCCACTACGAAATTAAACAAGGCTATATTTCAACAAACCCAACAATAAGAGTTAGGCAACAAGATAATGCCTACATCTTAACAATAAAAAGTAATGGTGTTATGAAAAAAGAAGAATATGAAATAACTTTAACAAAAGAACAGTTTGAAAACCTTTGGTCTAAAGTTGAAAATAATCCAATAGAAAAAACAAGGTACATAATTCCTCTTAATAATGACCTAAAAGCGGAATTAGATATATACAAAGGAAATCTGTCTGGTTTTGCAAATGTAGAAGTAGAATTTCCAACTACATACGACGCTCTTTCCTTTACTTCTCCTGACTGGTTTGGAGAAGAAGTGACACATAATTATAGATATAGCAACGCTTCAATGGCAAAATTTGGAATTCCTACCAAAAATTTATAATTTCCTCTTGCATTTTCTTTAAATTGGTATTATAATATAGTTATCTGGTAAAAAATACCATTTCTACCAAATTTATCAATTTATTTTTTTAGGAGGATTTTTTTATGGAACAAAAACTTACAATTCTTATTGCAGATGATAACAAAGACTTTTGCGATTGCTTGAGCAATTACATTGAAAAACAAAACGATATGGAAATTATAAGCATAGCACACGATGGGCAGGAAGCATACGAAAAAATAATAAAAGATGCCCCAGACATAGCTCTTATTGATGGCATAATGCCAAAGCTAGATGGTCTTGGTGTTTTAGAGAAGCTTCATAAAGAAAATAAAGCAAAAGATACAATGTGCATAATGCTAACAGCCATCACTGGCGAAGAAATAACTCAAAAAGCTTTCACCCTAGGAGCAAAATACTACATAGCTAAACCTTTTGATATGGAGCTTTTAATCTCAAGAATTAGGCAACTTAAAGAGCCTGTAACAAAAAATGGCTCTTTAAACACAGGTGTTTGTTATAGTAATAGAAGCGATATAGACCTTGAAACAAGAGTTACAAACATTTTGCACGAAGTTGGAGTTCCAGCTCATATCAGAGGCTATCACTATATGAGAGAAGCAATAATTATGGCAATTAACGATATAGAAGTTTTAAATTATATAACAAAAGAACTTTATCCAGCAATTGCTAAAAAATGTAACACAACTCCAAGCCGTGTTGAAAGAGCAATTCGCCACGCAATAGAAGTTGCTTGGAGCAGAGGAAAAGTTGATGCAATAGACTCCCTCTTTGGCTACACGGTTTCAAATAATAAAGGTAAGCCTACAAATAGCGAGTTTATAGCCTTAATTTCTGATAGGTTAAGGCTTGAAATAAAAGCTTCATAAATTTTTTATTTTCTTGTTGACAAAAATTAACTTTTGTGTTATTTTTAAAACATAAGATATACGGGGAGTAATCGGCACAATTTTTTGTGGAGTATAATCAACATCGTGAATGCTTTCGCATTCTGGTTTTACTTTAAATGACCAGACCTATATCCTGTTTCAGGATATAGGTCTTTTTTATTCCCTAGAAATTCACAAATTTTATAAGGAGGATTAAAAATGGACTTTTTAATTCAAGGACTACTACTTATAACTTGGAAACAAGTAGTTATGTATGGCGTAGGTATTTTGCTAATATACCTAGCAATTAAAAAAGAATACGAGCCATCTCTTTTGCTTCCAATGGGTTTTGGAGCAATTTTGGTAAACTTGCCTCTTTCAGGTGTTTTAAACCAAACTAGCGAAGCAACTGGAACAGTAAACGGAATTATTGAATGGCTTTTCCACTTAGGAATAGAAAGCTCAGAAGCGTTTCCACTTCTACTTTTCATAGGAATTGGTGCTATGATAGACTTTGGCCCTCTCCTTTCTAAGCCAAAAATGTTCTTGTTTGGTGCGGCTGCGCAGTTAGGTATTTTCCTAACAATAATAATAGCTGTTTTCCTAGGCTTTGACATTAAAAACGCTGCTTCAATAGGAATAATTGGTGCGGCAGATGGCCCAACATCAATCTTAGTTTCACAAACATTAAAATCAGATTACATAGGAGCAATTGCCGTTGCAGCCTATTCCTATATGGCTTTAGTCCCAATAATTCAACCAATGGTAATTAAAGCTATAACAACAAAAAAAGAACGTTTAATAAGAATGGAATATAGAGCAGAAAATGTTTCAAAGCTCACTAGAATAGCTTTCCCTATAATAGTTAGCTTCATCGCTGGCATAGTAGCTCCAGCTTCAGTTTCCCTTGTTGGCTTTTTAATGTTTGGTAACCTTTTAAGAGAATGTGGTGTTTTAAACTCTCTAGTTAAAACTGCTCAAAATGAGCTAGTAAATTTAATTACACTCCTTTTAGGAATAACAATTGCTTTTTCTATGAGAGCAGAAGAGTTTGTAAACTTGCAAACAATTCTCATAATGGGCTTAGGTCTTGTAGCTTTTGCTCTTGATACAGTATGTGGTGTGTTCTTTGCAAAACTTTTAAACTTGTTCTCAAAAGAAAAAGTAAACCCAATGGTTGGTGCTGCTGGAATTTCAGCTTTCCCAATGGCATCAAGAGTAATCGAAAAATTAGGTATCGAAGAAGATAAACAAAACCACCTTCTTATGCACGCAGTTGGTGCAAACGTTTCTGGTCAAATTGCGTCAGTTTTAGCTGGTGGTATAGTTCTAGGCTTTTTTATGTAAGGAGGTAAACTATGCAATATAACGTAACTGATATGATGTTAGCTATACAAATTTTATTCCAAGGCGTTTGTGGAATTTTTGCTGTAATGGCAATTATTGCAATAATAGTTTACATCTTTTCAAAAATAACAAAATAAATAAAAAAGGTTCAGATTTTTAACTCTGAACCTTTTATTTTTTTGCTTTTTTATTTAATTATATCCATCATTTCATATATAACATCAACCATATTTTGATGCCCACTTGTAGCATTTATTTTAACTCTCATTTCAGCACAATGGGGAATTCCTTTAATGTACCAGCCAATATTTTTTCTCATCTCCCTAACACCTATAACCTCTCCTTTAAACTCAACTAACATATCAAGGTGTCTTTTTGCCATTTCAAGCTTTTCCTCCCAACTAGGTTCAGGAAGTAAAACTCCATTTTCAATATATTCAACAATTCTTTTAAAAATAAATGGGTTTCCTTGGCTACCTCTGCCAATCATAATAGCGTCGCAACCAGTGTATTCAATCATATTTTTTGCATCTTCAGGTGTAAAAATGTCCCCGTTTCCAATAACTGGTATTTTAACACTTTCTTTAACCTGCTTAATAATGTCCCAGTCAGCCTCTCCTGAATAATATTGCTCTCTAGTTCTTCCGTGCACAGCAACAGCACTAGCGCCGTTTTCTTCAGCAATTTTTGCCATTTCTAAAGCATTAATATTGTTCTCATCAAACCCTTTTCTAAACTTAATAGTAATAGGTTTTTTAGAAACTTTAGAAGTAGCTTCAACAATTCTAGCCACTAAATCAAGTTTTAAAGATAAAGCAGAACCCTCGCCGTTTTTAACAATTTTAGGTGCAGGGCACCCCATATTAATGTCAATAAGCCCAATATTTTCATACTCATTTAAGTTTTTAACCATCTCAGCCATAATTTCAGGTTCAGAACCAAAAATTTGCACAGCTGAAACCTTTTCAACAGGGTCAACCTCTAAAAGCTGTGTTGTGTTTTTGTTGTTGTATCTCATACCCTTTGCACTAACCATCTCAGTATATGCTAAACCACAGCCCATTTCCCTACAAATTCTTCTAAAAACCTTGTCTGTCACACCAGCCATAGGTGCAAGAAAAACATTGTTTTCAACTTCAAAATTTCCTATTTTCATCTTAATTCACCTTTAAAAAATGTTTTATACCATAATGATAAAGAGGAGAACAACTCTTCGTTTTCTCTTTCTACAAATCCAACTTCATACTTTGCAGCAATTTCGTCATATAAATAATCTTCTGGTTGGTTCATAACTTCAATATAAACACTTGCATCGTCTTTGTAAAAGCCAATAATAACAATGCCTTTAATTTTTTCTGCAAGGCAAACACAAATCACCCTAAGCTCTTTTTTAACATTTTCTGGTAGTTTAATAAATTTATCATTTAAAAAATATCCCTGCTTGTAAAAAGAAGCAGAACATAAAATCTCCTTAATATCTTCCATAACTTCCTCCTAAATCTATCTAAATGTATCTACCGTCACTTAATCTAATAGAAACTTCTCCAGCTAAAACATTAACTTGTCCATTTTCGCTTTCAATAATAAGTTCGCCCTTTTCGTTCACACCTTTAGAAATGCCTGTTGTTTTTTCGCTCCCATTTTGAGTTGTAACATTTTTTCCAACATTAGCACAATATTTGTTGTATTCTTCTTTAAAAGGTTTAAACCCGTATAAGCAAAATTGATTATAACATTTTTCAAGTTCAATAACAAGTTTTCTTATAATTTCATTTCTGCTATAAATTTTATTTGTTTCTAACATAATTGAAGTTGCTTTTTGAGCTATATCTTCAGAAAACTTGCTGTTGTTAACATTTATACCAACTCCAACAATAACAAAATTAATTTTTTCCATCTCAGAGTTCATTTCAGTCAAAATTCCAGCAACCTTTTTCCCGTTAATTAATATGTCATTTGGCCATTTAATCAACGGTTCAAGCCCGGTTAAACTTTCTAAAACTCGCCTAATAGCAACCCCCACAACTAAAGTTATTTGATACACATATTGTGGCAAAATTTCTGGCCTTAAAACAAAACTAATGTATATGCCAGAGTTTTTTTCAGCTTCCCAACTTCTTCCAAGCCTGCCCCTGCCATTTGTTTGGTTGTTACATAAAACAACTGACCAATTAGGGCAGTTTTCCAAAGCAATTTTTTTAGCATAATCGTTAGTAGAAGCCATTTCTTCTTCAAAAAATAAATTTTCAATCTTTAAACTTTCTTTGTCTATAAAGTCAATGTTGTTTTTTAATTTGTAGCCTCTGTTGCTAATTGACTCTATTTCATATCCAATTTCTTTTAATTTTTTCATATATTTCCAGACAGATGCTCTAGAAATATTCAAAATTTTTCCTATTTCTTCTCCAGAAATATAATCCTCGTTTTTAGCTAAAATTTTCAAAATTTTTTCAATCATACACACACCCTCTTAAAAATATATTATCAAAAATTTTATAATATTGCAAATTTAATTTTAAACATAATTTTGTTGAGTTTATAGCTGTCTTAATATATACTTATATTATAATTTAATTTTAAAGGAGTAAAAAATGATAAAAGGCGTTGGAACAGACATTATAGAAATTGAAAGAATAAAAAAAGCAATAGAAAAAAAAGGCTTTTTAGATAGAATTTACACAAAAGAAGAACAAAAACTATACCATAAAATAAACCCACAAACACTAGCAGGAAATTTTGCTGCAAAAGAGGCTGTTGCAAAAGCTCTTGGAACAGGCTTTTCAAAATGTTCACCTGTTGAAATTGAAATTTTAAGAAATGTTAATGGAAAACCTTATGTAAATTTGTATGGAAATGCAAAGAAAATTTTAAATGAACTTAACGGAAAAATTGAAGTAACAATATCCCATAGTAAAGAAAATGCTGTTGCCTTTGCAATAATATATTAGGAGGTAATTTTTATGTATGTAATAACAACAGAGGAAATGAAATATGTTGAAAATAACGCAATAAATAATATGGGCGTTCCCTCCATTTTGCTAATGGAAAATGCAGCAAGAGGTGTAACTGAAGAAGTTTTAAAATTAAAACCAAAAAATGTTTTAGTTGTAGCTGGTAAAGGAAATAATGGTGGCGATGCTCTAGCAATTGCAAGACAATTAATAGCAAATCACGTTAAAACAACAGTTTTGTTTGTAGGTGATGAAAATAAAGCAACAAATGATTGCCTTAAAAATTTAAACATTTTAAAAAATTATAATATAAACATATTTTATGACTACTCTAAATTAAAAATAGAAAACTACGATATAGTTTTAGATGGGCTAATTGGAACTGGCCTAAAAAATCAAATAAAACCAGAATTTAAACCTGTTATAGATTTAATAAATAATGGCAATTATATAATCTCAATAGATTGCCCTAGTGGTGTTAATTCAGATACTGGTGAAAATTATGACCTTTGCGTTAATGCCCATATGACAATAACTTTCCATTTGCCTAAAATCGGCTTGCTTTTCTACCCTGCTTATGAAAACATTGGTAAACTAATAGTAAAAAATATAGGCATTCCATATATAAACACTTTTTCTAACAACATTTTAACTAATCCTAAAAAGTTTCTACCAAAAAGATATAATAACTCCCATAAAGGAACATATGGCAAAGTTCTTTTTATCTCTGGTTCAGAAAATATGACAGGTGCAGCTTTTTTAAATGGCCTCTCAGCTTATAGAAGTGGCTGTGGCTTGGTTAATATTTGCATAAACTCATCTTCAATCCCTACAATCCAAAAACTTCTACCAGAGGCGGTTTTAACCCCAAGAGAAAATTTAAATCTAGATAATTGCCAAGTAATAGCCATAGGCTCAGGTCTTGGAATAACTAATGAAACAATTAACTTAGTAGATTTTGTTTTAAATAATAACAATAATAAATTTGTTATAGCCGATGCTGATGCACTAAATATAATCTCTAAAAATGAAAACCTAAAATATAAAACAGCTGTAATAACACCACATTTAAAAGAAATGTCAAGGCTAACAAACTATTCTACTTCCTACATAAAATCAAATCTTTTAGAAGTAGCTAAAAACTATGCTAAAAAATACAACACTGTCGTTGTCTTAAAAGATTCACACACTGTAATTTCATCTCCATCTGGCGAAACATATATAAACTTAACAGGAAATAATGCAATGAGTAAAGGCGGAAGTGGCGACCTTTTAACAGGAACAATTTCCTCTTTAATAGCTCAAGGCAAAAAACCTTTTGAAGCTGCAGTTTTAGGAGCTTATATAAACGGAAAAGCTTGTGAAATAGCAAGTAATAATTTAGGCTTTTACGGTGTTCTTGCTCAAGATATAGCAAATAATATTCCCCTTGCAATTAATAGTCTATAAAAAAGCATTAAGTTTAACTTAATGCTTTTTTATCTTCACTTAAAATTAATTTTAAAAATATAGGTGTAATAAGAGTTGTAACAATAACCATAAAAACTATTGCAGGAAACATATTTCCCTTTAATAACCCATAATTTTCACCCTTTTGTGCAACAATTAAAGCAACCTCACCTCTTGACACCATTCCAATACCAATAGAAAGTGCGTCTTTGTTTTTAAACTTACATAACTTAGCACCTAATCCGCAACCAATAACCTTTGATAATATAGCAACAACTAACAATACAATTGCAAATAAAATTATATCAGGGCTTTTAACAAGGTCCATTAAATTTGTTTTAACTCCAATGCTTGCAAAAAATATTGGTGAGAAAAATAAATAAGCTAGAACATCAAATTTGTGGTCAATATACTCTTTTGATCCAAAATTACATAAAATAACGCCAGCAAAATAAGCTCCAGTAATGTCAGCAACGCCAAAAAATTCTTCTGCACAAAAACTTAATATAAAACAGAAAGCTAAAACATAAATAGAAATTCTTCTCCTTAACTTTATGTGATGTATAATTTTTTTTGCACTAAATACAATCATAGTAACAATAATTATAAAAATAAAAAATAACACTATTTTCATTAAAACAATAGGTAAAGAAACATCTCCTCCACCTCTTAAACTAGTAATTGCTGTCAAAACTACTATGCCTATAATGTCGTCAATAACAGCAGCCCCTAAAATGGTTGTCCCCATTTTTCCAGATAACTTTCCTAGCTCTCTTAATGTTTCTACTGTAATGCTAACTGAAGTAGCGGTTAATGTAACACCAATAAATATAGCCTTTAATATATCCACGCTAGCTTGTCCCTCTGGATTTATAAAATAATACACTAACGCTCCAGATATAAGTGGCAAAATAACACCAATTAAAGCTATAATAAAAGAGGCAAGACCATTTGCCTTTAACTCCTCAATATCTGTTTCTAAACCAGATAAAAACATAAGTATAATAACTCCAATTTCAGCTGTTTTTCTCATAAAATCAGTTTCTTCAACAACGCCTAAACAAGACGGTCCTAAAATTATGCCTGCAAATAAAGCACCTACAACAGCTGGCATATGTACTTTCCTTGAAGCTAGTCCTAAAAATTTGGTAGATAATAACACTATTGCTAATGTAGCAAGATAGCCATACTCCCCTTTTAATAATTCAGTAATGTAAGACATTTAAATCCCTCCAAACAATAAAATTAATTTATCTAATAAATAATTTTATACCCATTATTTTTCAAAGTCAATAATAAATTTATAAATTTAAATTATAATTTTTTATAATTAAATAATTTTTTCTTATAATTATACTTCCTTTTAATATTATATATTCAATAACTAAACTTTATATGTCCTTTTTTCCAATAAAAAAAGTGGCATAGAATAATCTATACCACCTTCAATAAAACTTTTTATTACTGCATTGCCTTAGCAACTTCTTCAGCAAAGTTCTCGCTCTTTTTCTCGATACCTTCACCAGTTTCAAATCTGATAAAGCTCTTAACAGTAACGTCAGCACCAATTTCCTTAGAAACTTCACCCATATACTGAGCAACAGAAATCTTGTCGCCTAAAACATATTCCTGCTCTAATAAGCAAACTTCCTTCATTTCCTTCTTAAGTCTACCCTCAAGCATCTTTTCAATAATGTTTTCTGGCTTGTTAGCGTTCTTAGGGTCGTTCTTAGCCTGCTCTAAAAGAACAGATTTCTCGTGTTCAATGTACTCAGCTGGAACTTCGTCAACACAAACAAACTTAGGGTTCATAGATGCAATCTGCATAGCTACATTCTTTCCAGCTACAACAAGAGCTTCGTCCTTAGACTCAGTAGCAAGCTCAACTAAAACAGCAATCTTACCACCAGCGTGAATGTAAGATACGAAATAAGAACCACCGTTGTTAGTAACTTTCTCAAATCTTCTAATGTTAAGGTTCTCACCAATAACAGAAATCTTTTCAGTTAAAACTTCCTTAACAGTCTTGCTTTCGTCCTCAAGCCACTTTTCTTCTAATAAAGCGTCAACATCTTTAGCCTCAGAACTAGCAACCTGCTTAGCAACATTGTCAACAAAAGTCTTGAAAACATCGTTTTTAGCAACAAAGTCAGTTTCAGAGTTAACTTCAACAACAACACCAACCTTGTTATCCTCAGAGATATAAGCGTAGCTTAAACCTTCAGCAGCAATTCTACCAGCCTTCTTTGCAGCGTTAGCAAGACCTTGCTTTCTTAAATATTCAATAGCTTCTTCAATATTACCATTTGTTTCTACAAGTGCACTCTTACAAGCACTCATACCAACACCTGTTAATTCTCTTAATTCCTTAATCATAGCAGCAGTAACAGCCATTTTAATTTCCTCCTGTTGTTAAAATAAAGTTTAGTTAAAAAAAGGCTTCAGCCTTGTGGCTAAAGCCTGTAAAATACTTAATATATAAATTTAAAATTACTCAGCATCAGTAGCTGCTTCAACAGCTTCCTGCTCGCCCTGCTTAGATTCAATAACAGCATCAGCAATTCTGCCAGCAATTAACTTAACAGCTCTGATAGCATCGTCGTTACCAGGGATAACATAGTCAACTTCCTCTGGGTCACAGTTAGTGTCAACAATTGCAACAATAGGAATGTTTAAGTTGTGAGCTTCCTGAACAGCAATCTTTTCCTTTCTAGGGTCAACAATAAAGATACAATCAGGAATTCTAGTCATTTCCTTGATACCACCAATGTTCTTGTCAAGCTTTTCCTTTTCGTGCATAAGCTTAGCAACTTCCTTCTTTGGAAGTAAATCCATAGTACCATCTTCAACCATAGCCTCAAGCTCTTTTAATCTAGCAATTCTAGTCTTAACAGTAGAGAAGTTAGTAAGCATACCACCTAACCATCTCTCGTTTACATAATACATACCACATCTCTGTGCTTCTTCTTTAATAGAATCCTGAGCCTGCTTCTTAGTACCTACAAAAAGAACTTCGCCACCATCTTTAACGATTTCAGCTACTGCCTGGTAAGCATCTTCAACCTTCTTAACTGTCTTTTGAAGGTCAATGATATAAATACCATTTCTCTCTGCAAAGATGTACTCAGCCATCTTAGGGTTCCATCTTCTAGTTTGGTGACCAAAATGTACACCAGCTTCTAATAATTGCTTCATTGAAATAACGCCCATTATTTCGTCCTCCTTAAAATTGGTTTTTTCCTCCACAAGCCTATGACAAGAAACACAAATAAGTGCACCCTTCTTACCAAATCGGCTGTGTGTGTTTTTCAACGAAAATATTATAACACATAAATAAATACATTTCAAGCATTTTTTATATATTTTCATAATAAATAAAATTTAATTTATAAAATAAAAAAAGATATTCAAAAGAATACCTTTTAAAATGCGCGATCGGGGGCTCGAACCCCGGACCTTCTGATTAAGAGTCAGCTGCTCTACCAACTGAGCTAATCGCGCATATTCTTGTGTTTGAACTAATTTTATGTCGAACACAAGAATTATATTATCACACTTTTTTTTCTTTGTCAACTATTTTTTTCTATTTTTTTTATTTTTGTTAATTAGTTGAGCTTTCAACGCTACTTTCTTCAATTGTTTCTGTTTCGTTAGCACTTCCACTATTTTCTTGATATCTTTCCATAATAAGCTTGTTATACTCATCAGCAGTCATATACTCGTCAGGGTTAATGCTGTTTTCAATTTTAACATTTCCCCTGTCTTCAAAACTTACATTAATATCATAAGTATAAGGAGTTGCGTTTCCATCAATTTCATAATTAGCGTTAATAACAAAACCATAAGCTAATAAATTGTTTTCACTATCTAACTTTGCAACAATGTTAGCATAATTAATATGCATTGCCTCTCCATCAGCTAAAACTTGTCCAGAAGCCTCCATATTAGTGCTCATAGTTGTTTCAAACTGCTTAGGGTCGTAAGTAACATAATATGTTTTTTCTCCCTTGTTTTCAACAAGAGCAGCTTTGCTAATACAGTTTTCATACATAGTTAATGAATAAGTGTTTATAACACCCATAAAATCTTCATAAGACATTTCTTCTTTAACTTTGTCACCTTCGTTTGTAACAAAATATAAACTGCTTCCGTCAAAAAAACCATTTATCTTGCTTTTTTCAGCTAGTTCACCATTTGAAGCCTTAAATTCATTTTCAATTTCAACTTCTCCAAGGCTTACATCACCGTTTTTAGCAAGCTTAATGTCAGATTTACTAATGCTTGCTTGGTAATCTTCTTGCCCCTCTGTGCCCATAGTGATGTTGTTCTCAATTTTTATAGCAATGTTTTCTTCGCTTTGAATTTTTTCCATAGCCCCACTAAAACTGTTGCTAACTTCGCTAGCTTCAACATTGCTTTCTTCAGAAATGTTTGTAAATATATCTTCACTTTTTAAAGAATTTATATCTATTGCACTTTTTCTAAAAAGGCTACAACCACTAACTGTTGATAAACACATAATAGATACTAAAATTAAAGCAATTTTCCTTTTCATACTAATTTTTCTCCTTTAATTTGTTAGCCATAAGCTTCATTTCTTTTGCAGCCTCATAAGTAGCGTTTGTTATTTCAGCTCCACCAATAAGCCTAGCTATTTCATTATACACCTTTTCGTCTAACAATTCAACTATATTTGTATTAGTTTTTCCATTTAAACTAGTTTTTTCAATTAAATAGTTGCTGTCAGCCATAGATGCAATTTGAGGTAAATGAGTTATACAAAGAATTTGATGGTTTTTTCCCACTCTAATCATTTTTTCAGCAACTTTTTGAGCAGTTCTTCCGCTAATACCAGTGTCAATTTCGTCAAACACAAAAGTGCTAATGTTGTCAACATCGGCTAAAATATTTTTTAAAGCAAGCATAACTCTACTCATTTCACCGCCAGAAGCAATTTTGCTTAAAGGCTTTAAAGCCTCTCCTAAATTTGCTGAAATTAAAAACTCAACATTGTCAATACCAGTTTCGTCAAATCCCTCTTTTTCTTTAATAGAAATTTTAAACTTGGCATTTTCCATACTTAAATCTTTTAAAATTTCAACAATTTTTCCTTGAATATCTTCAGCAACAGATTTTCTAATAATAGTAATTTCAGCACAAATTGCTCTAATTTTCTTTTCAAGAATTTTCTTTTCTTTGTTCAATTCAATAGCAAGAGCTTCGCTGTTTTCAATTAAGTCAAGTTTGTCTTTTATTCTATCTAAAAAAGATAATATTTTTTCAATGCTGTCGCCATACTTGTTTTTAAGCTCATATATAGTTTGTAGCCTGTCCTCAATTTTTTCAAGCTCGTCTGGGTCGCTATCAATGCTGTTTCCATATTCTCTTATTTCTTTCACACTGTCCTCAATAAGAGAATACGCCTCGTTTAAAGTGTTTAAAATTGAAACTTGCTTTTCGTCAATGTCGGTAATTTTTTCAACAGAATCTATAACGCTGCCAATTAAGTCAATAGCAGAATTATCCCCTCTGTAAAGGTTGTCTAAACTTTCATTTACATACCCTTTCAACCTAACACTGTTTGATAATATGCTTCTTCTTTCGTTTAATCTTTCATCTTCCCCAACACTTAAATTAGCTGATTCTATTTCATCAATTTGAAATTTATATATTTCAACTCTGTCTTTAATTTCTCTGTCGTTAATATCTATCTCTTTTAACTTGCTTGTAATATCCTTATATTTTTCATAATACAATCTAAGCTCGTTTAATTTTTCAACTAAATCGTTGCCACATAACCTGTCTAACATAACAATGTGACTTTTAGGGTTTAATAAAGATTGATGGTCGTGTTGCCCGTGTATATCAACTAGTAAACTAGCAACTTCTCTAACCATAGAAACAGTTGCAACTTTGCCGTTAATTTTGCAGTTAGACTTTCCGTTTTTGTTAAAATTTCTTTTAATAAGAACATAGTTGTCGTTGTCAATTTGAATATCTAAATTTTCAATTTGCTTTTTTAATAACTCGTTTTCAATATACATTAAAGCAGAAACTTCTGTAAAATCACAACCAGTTTTTATAATGTCTTTGTCAGCTTTTCCACCAAGAACAAAATTTAAAGACCCAATAATAATAGACTTACCTGCACCAGTTTCACCACTTAAAACATTTAAACCCTCTTTAAACTCCACTTCAAGCTCATCAATTAAAGCAAAATTGTTGACATAAAGCCTTTCTAGCATAATAACCTCCAAAATTTAAAATTATTGCATACTATCTTTCAGCCTTTCAATAATTTTAATCACCATATCTTCATGTTTAATAACACAAAAAACAGTATCATCTCCAGCTATACAGCCCATAACTTCTTCGTTGTCCATAGCGTCAAGAGCTGTTCCAACAGCCATAGCCATACCATTTAAAGTTTTAATAACAATCATATTTCCAGAATAGTCAATAGAAATAACGCTGTCTTTAAAAATTCTTTTTAACTTTTCGTTTATTTCAACATTTGCACTGCTAATAAAAGCATACTTTTGCTTTCCTAAACCAACAGAAACCTTTGTTAAATTCAACTCTCTAATATCTCTTGATACGGTAGCTTGAGTAACGTTAAAACCCTCTTCATTTAACTTTTCAGCTAAAGCCTCTTGAGTGTCAATTTCATAAGTTTTAATCAATTCAAGTATTTTAGATTGTCTTTTAACTTTCATAATACATAACCTCAATAATTATATTCTAACTTCAACCATTTTTCTTCTTAAAATATCGAAAAATGACATATTTGTCGTCTTTATAATATCAGTATAATACTTAGACTTTTTAATAACAATAGTATCTCCACTTTTAATCATATCTCCGTTTTGTCCATCAAAAGTTGCCTGAGTGTTGCTGTAATCTCCAATAACTTTAATTCTAACTTCATCGTTTCCAGAAACAACAATAGGCCTAGCATAAAGAGCGTGAGGACATATATGAGTAATTGTCATAAGCTCTGTGTTGGTGTTTAAAATAGGCCCACCAGCAGATAAATTGTAAGCAGTTGAACCAGTTGGCGTAGAAACAATAACCCCGTCAGCTCTAAAAGTGTTAATATACTCGCCATTAACCTCAACACTTAAACTAATCATTCTTGAAAAATTAGTGTTGCTAACACAAACTTCGTTTAACGCAAGCTGAGTGTCGTGGCTAACACACCCTCTTTCAATATGAGCTTCTAACATCATTCTTTTTTCTATTTTAAAATCCCCAGCTAACACTTTTTCAATAGCAACTTTAGCGTCGTCTTTTTCAACATCGGCTAAATATCCAAGAGTTCCAAAATTTATGCCAAGAATAGGCTTTTTACATTTACACGCCTTTCTAGCCACTCTTAATATAGTTCCATCTCCGCCTAAAACAACTAAAAAATCAGCCTTTTCATAAATATCGTCAGTTGATGCCATAGGAATACCAACCCCAATTTTCTCCACTAAAGAACTGCTTAATAAAACTTTACAACCCTTTTCCTCAGCCCATAAAGTCAATTCTTTAGTCTGTAAAAGACTAGGGTCTTTGTCTATGTTAGTAATAATACCAATGTTTTTCATCACATCACCTACTTAAAACTTCAAAAGCTTTTTCAACAACACTTTCAATATCCCTTTGTGAAATATCATATCTACAATCTTTGCTTAAATACAAAAGATACTCAATGTTTCCATCTCCACCTTTAATAGGCGAAAAAATAAGTCCTTTGCAAAATAGCTTTAACATCTTAGCATATTCAATAATTTCTCTAATAACTTTTTTATGCACTTTAGGGTTTTTTACAACGCCTTTTTTAGATATATTTTCTTTTCCAGCTTCAAATTGAGGTTTAATAAGCAAAACAGCCTCTCCACTGTCTTTTAATAATCTTTGAACACTTTCTAAAATCATTTTCAAAGAAATAAAAGAAACATCACAAGCAATAAAGTCAACTCTTTCAATGTCAGCTTTTCTAATGTCAGTGTTTTCCATTGAAATAACACGCTTATCTAACTTAATTTTCTCAACAAGCTGGTTAGACCCAACATCAACAGCATACACCTTTTTTGCACCATTTTGTAACATACAGTCAGTAAAACCACCAGTTGAAGCCCCAATGTCTAAACAAATGCCATCTATTTTTAAACGAAATTCTTCAATTGCCTTTTCAAGTTTGTACCCGCCTCTGCCAACATATTTTAAAACTTCACTAGTGTCTTTAACTTCAACTAAGTCAAATTCACCTACCTTGTATGAAGGCTTTGTAACACACTTTTTGTTAACACTTACATTCTCGCTTTCAATAAGCTCTTGAGCTTTTTGCCTAGAAATATTCATTTTTTCTTTCAAATAAATATCAAGCCTTAATTCAGACATTTTTCTTCTCCAATATATCTAGAATTTTTTCGCTAATTTTTTCAGCAGACATACCATATCTGTCAAATAATAACTTTCTTAAACCGTGCTCAATGTATGTATCAGGAAAAGCAAAATTGTGAACTACTTTTCCGCTAACACCCTTTTCACATAACCTTTGAGATAATAAAGCTCCAAAACCACCAGAATATATATTATCTTCTAAAGTAAATATATACTTGTAATTTTTAATTAAATCATCAACCATATCCATATCAATAGGTGATGCAAACCTAGCGTTTATAATTGTAGGGTTATATCCTTTTTCAATTAATTTATAATACACACCAGAACACTCGTCCATCATTGCACCATAACTTACAAGAGCAATGTCCTCTCCCTTGTAAATATATTCGCTTTTCCCAAGCTCAATATCTCCATTTACTGCCCCCATAACTTCAGAAGCCTCTCCTCTAGGGTATCTAATAGCAATAGGCCCGTCAAAATTAATAGCAAATTCAATCATTTTTTCAAGCTCAAATCTGTTTTTAGGGGCTAAAACAGTTAAGTTTGGAATATGACTTAAAAATGATAAATCGTATATACCTTGATGAGTTTCTCCATCGTCCCCAACTATACCTGCCCTATCTATTGCAAATATAACTGGCAATTTTTGAATACAAACATCGTGAACAATTTGGTCATAACTTCTTTGTAAAAAAGTAGAATATACAGCAAAAACAGGTTTAAGCCCTCCCTTTGCTAAACCAGCAGCAAATGTAACTGCATATTCTTCAGCAATACCAACATCAAAAAATCTGTCTTTAAACTCTTTTTTAAACTTTGTAAGACCAGTTCCCGTTGGCATAGCAGCCGTAATAGCACAAATTTTGCTGTTCTTTTTCGCAAGTTCAACAATTTTGTCGCCAAAAACATCAGAATAAGTCTTTTTAGCATTAACTTTGGGCTGTATACCAACTTTTGAATTAAAGCTAGACACCCCGTGATATTTGCTAGGGCTTTTTTCAGCTAATTCATATCCTTTTCCTTTAATTGTTTTAATGTGTATAATAACAGGCTCGTCTAATTTTTTTGCATTGTTAAACACCTTAACAAGTCTTTTAATGTCGTGTCCGTCAATAGGTCCTACATACTTAATGCCTAAATGCTCAAACATACTGTTTTCTTTCATAATAGCGTTTTTAATAGTCCCTTTTCCTTTGTAAAGAAATTTATAAAAAACATTTCCAAACACTGGTATGTGGCTAAGCCCTTTTTTAACACCTGTTTTAGCAGTTCTATATTTTTGGTTTAAACTCAAACCGCCTAAATATTTGCTCATAGCACCTACATTTTCGCTAATAGACATTTGGTTGTCGTTTAAAATAATAATTAACTTTGTTTTGTCCCTGCCAACGTTGTTTAAAGCCTCGTAAGCAAGCCCTCCTGTCATTGCACCATCGCCAATAACAGAAACCACGTTGTAATTTTCCTTGTTTAAATCTCTTGCTTTTGCAAGACCAATACTAGCTGCAATAGATGTTGAACTGTGGCCAGCATTAAAGGCGTCATACTTGCTTTCGCTAACTTTAGGAAAGCCACTCATACCATCTAATTTTCTAAGTGTACTAAAATCACCTTTTCTTCCAGTCAAAATTTTGTGAGTATAAGCCTGATGTCCAACGTCCCAAACAAATTTGTCTTTAGGGGAAGAAAAACAATAATGCATTGCAATAGTTAAGTCCACAACACCTAAATTAGATGAAAGGTGTCCACCTGTTTTAGAAACAGAGTCAATTAAAAATTCTCTAACTTCCTTTGCAACTATGTCTAATTTGTCTATAGTCAATTTTTTTAAATCCTCAGGAGAGTTTATCTTTTCTAAATACACAACTAATCCCTCTTTTACTTAAAGTATTGAATTGCCTAAAATAGCAACAATAATACCTAAAATAGCTCCAGCACAAACCTGAATAGGAGTATGCCCTAAAAGCTCTTTTAACTTTTCATCTATCTTAATGTTTAAATTATCAAGAACCTTGTTTAATATAACAGCGTGAGAGCCAGCCGCCCTTCTAACACCTGCTGCGTCGTACATAACAACAAAAGCAAACACAAAAGAAATTGC
Source organism: uncultured Clostridia bacterium (assembly GCA_944384235.1). Taxonomy (GTDB): domain Bacteria; phylum Bacillota; class Clostridia; order Lachnospirales; family CAG-274; genus Gallispira. Next base: position 82,550 of record CALWSP010000001.1, on the reverse strand, counting down.
AAAGCTAACAGAATCAAACCCTTGGCTAAAACCAATGCTAGTTGCCATAGCAGTAACAAATGAGCTGTGGCTACTTGGCATTCCACCAGAGGCAAACATTAAACCAAGGTCAATTCTTTTTGTGCTTATTAATTTAATCATTATTTTAATCAATTGAGCTATTGCCCAAGATAAAACAGAAATTAAAATAATTCTGTTTCTAAAAAATTGTTCTAAATATATCATAATATCAAGTCCTATTTGTTTCTATTAATTAAAGATTTTGCATACCATTGTAAAAATTCAGCTTTCTCGCCAAATTCCCCAATAAGTTTAACAGCCTCTTCAGATAACTTTTCAAAATCCTCTTTAGCCTTTTCCATACCAAATAAAGAAACATAAGTTATCTTGTTGTTTTTAACATCACTTAAAACAGGCTTTCCAAGAACTTCAGTTGTTGAAGTAACATCAAGTATATCATCTTTAATTTGAAAAGCCATTCCAATTTTGTATCCAATTTCTTTAAACTTTTCAACTTCTTTTTCACTAGCTCCACCAATCAAAGCTCCAGCCATAAGAGAAGCCTTAATAAGCCCACCTGTTTTGTTGTCGTGAATATATAATAAAGTGTCTTTGTCAATTTCCTTGCCCTCAGACTCAATGTCCACAACCTGCCCAACAAGCATACCCTTGCTTCCACTGTAATCAGCAATAATCTTTCCAGCTTTAGCTAAGTTAATATCTCCTTTTTTGCAAATAGCGTCAAATATAACTTCAAAAGCATAATTTAAAAGCCCATCGCCAGCTAAAATTGCAATTCCCTCATCATAAACCTTATGACAAGTTGGCTTGCCCCTTCTAAAGTCGTCGTTGTCCATAGCAGGCAAATCATCGTGTATAAGAGAATATGTATGAATCATTTCCATAGCACAAGCAAAAGGCATACAATCTTCAATATTTCCGCCAACTGCTTCACAAGCAGATAATAAAAGTAAAGGTCTTAACCTTTTTCCCCCAGCTAAAATGCTATATCTCATAGCCTCAAATATTCTTTCTGGGTATCTTAACTCTAAATAAGAGTCAATATTAAAATTTACTTTTTCAATATATTCATTTAACTTTTTTTCAAAATTCATTATTCTTCTCCTATACCAAAACTTTTCTTGCTAAAAACACCATCTGAGCTTTCTTTTAACTCCATAACTTGTTGCTCAGCTTGAGTTAAAACTTCCGAACAATACTTAGATAACTCAACGCCCTCTTTATATAACTTAACAGATGCCTCAAGCCCAATTTCATTGTTTTCCAGTTGCTCAGCAATTTCTTCTAATCTGTTTAAAGCATCTTCAAAAGATTTTTTTCTAGCCATATCAATCCACCTCAATCACTTCAGCTCTAAAACTTCCGTCATCAGCCTTAACACTAACTTTGTCCCCTACCTTAACATCATTTTTAGACTTAATCACTTTTTCATTTTCATCACAAACAATTAAATAACCTTTTTTCAATAAATTAAGAGGAGATTTATTTTCAATGTTGTCAATACAATTTTTTAATCTTAATTTGTTTTCAACTACATTATGGTTTAATCTTGAATATAACCTGTCTGACAGTTTATTAATATAAATTTGGTTATCCCTAATTAAATCATAAAAACCTCTAAAACCATAACTGTTTTGAGCCACTTTAAACCTAGAATTATATTCATTTATTTTTCCAACCATACTTTTGTTAATTTTGTCATAATAGCTAATAACTTTTTGGTTTATACTGTTTCCCTCAGGCACAGCTATTTCAGCGGCAGCAGATGGAGTTGGGGCTCTTAAATCAGCAATAAAATCTGCTATTGTAAAGTCTGTTTCGTGCCCCACAGCAGATATAATAGGTATTTCAGACTTAAAAATAGCTCTTGCAACTATTTCTTCGTTAAAAGCCCATAAATCTTCAATTGAGCCGCCACCTCTACCTAATATAATAACGTCAGCTTTTCCCCAGCGGTTCACCTTGTCAATAGCTTTAACAATGTCGCTTCCTGCGTTTTCTCCTTGCACTAAAGTTGGAACAACAACAAGTTCAACATTTGGGTTTCTTCTTCCTGCAACATTTATTATGTCCCTAATTGCAGCCCCTGTTGGAGAAGTAATAACAGCAACTGTCTTTGGCATATTTGGAATAGCTTTTTTGTGCTTTTGGTCAAAAACTCCAGCTTTTTCCAGCCTAGCCTTTAGCTGTTCAAAAGCTAAGTATAAACCGCCAACGCCAGCAACCTCTAAAGAACTAACATAAATTTGATACTGCCCAGTTTTTTCATATAAAGATATATAACCATTAGCAATAACCTTAATTCCATTTTCCGGAACAAACTTTAACTTTTCTGCATTGCTTTTAAACATAACTGCGTTTATACTAGCACCACTATCTTTTAAAGTGAAATAAATGTGTCCACTGCTGTGCACTTTAAAATTAGATATTTCTGCCTCAATATATAATTCACTTAAGAAAAAATCGTTTTCAATAACTTTTTTAATATATCTATTAACTTGCGATACAGTATAAACTTTCATTTTTTTAATCTTCCTTAGCTCTTACAATATTAGTCAAAATAGCATTAATAAAAGATGGTGCTTTGTCCCCACTAAATTCCTTAGCAAGCTCAACAGCTTCATTAACAGCAACACCAGCTGGAACATCGTCATCAAACATAATTTCATAAACACCAATTCTTAAAATAGCTAAATCAGTTTTAGCAAGTCTAGCCACACTCCAGCCTCTAGAATATTTTTCAATATAAGAGTCAATAGCCTCTAAATTAGCTGAAATACCTCTGTATTCTCTAGAAACAAAGTCAGTTTCATACTTGTTAAGCTGTTCATACTCATCATTATAAGTATCTAAAACATCTTTTATACCTAAATCCTTGTTAAATTCTGATTGAAACACTAAATTAAAAATGTGTTTTCTTGCATTTCTTCTAGTCATCATATCACCTTCAAATTTTGTCCTTTTATTTTTTGTGCCTAAACTTCTAACATTCGCACAAAATATATATTATTTTATTAATTATAACATATTATCATATTTTTGAAAAGCACATTTATTTTATTACTTTACTAAAATTTATCCTCAAATATTTCAAAAAACTAAAAAATTTCAATAATCTAATTAAATTTTAATTTTTCCTAAATAATTTGTTAAGAATTATATCTTATAATAAATATAGGTTGAGGTTTTGCCCCTAATTCTTTCCTCAACCAAAGGCCGAAGTCTTTTTATACTCCTCTTTTGTGACTTCGGTGTTTTAACTTCAAATATATTGAAGCTAAAAATTTAATTTCCCTTACTTAGTGGTCGCCTTTTAGGCGGCCACTTTTCATTTAAAAAAAGAGCTACTCTTTTGTAGCCCTTTTGTAATAACTAAAACAAAAAATTAATATTAAAATATCAGAACAGATATTTGTAAAAAAACTTATATTCCTAAAAAGATAATACTTTGTTTCCAAAAGTATATCCCTAATAGGGCATTCTACTCCAACTGTATATCTATATCCATCTATCTCAATGTTTTTCCAAGCAATAATTTCATCTCCAATAGACGGCATCTTTGTCATATACTCAATTCCCTCCTCGCTTTCTAACATTTCCAACATATCATCAACAATGTCAACACCACTATTTTTAGTATAATCGTTGTATAACTCCCTAATTGTGGCACCTTTGTACTTTTTTGAATTTTGTAAATTTTTTTCATATAACACTATGTTCTCTTTATATAAAAAAATAAAATATGTTTCGCTTTTTAATAAATTGTTTAAATAATTAATATCCTCAAATTTTTCATCGTCAGCATTATATAAACTCTTTATAACTCTTTCTAAAACATCTTTTTCCTGCCTTTTGCAAGATTCAATAATGTTGTCAAATTTAATGTAGTTTGCAAAAAATAAAATAAATAAACTAAATGTAATGTAAAATATAGTAAAAACTAAAACAAATTTCTTTTTAATCATTTTTAACTCCTCTTTATTTTAATAAACTAATTCTAACATATATCCCCTCTTTTGTAAACTAAACAGCACAATTGTAAACCAATTCCAATTTTATCGGTTGACAATCCTCTCTTTCACTGCTATAATACTTTCATAAAGGAGGTTTTAAAAATGAAAATCACTGTTTATGAATTAGTTTTAGTTTCTCTTTTTTCTGCAATTTTTGCAATTTTAGGCCCAATGACTTTGCCAATAGGCCCAGTTCCTGTCACTTTAATAAACTTCGCTCTTTACATCTCAATTTATGCCCTAGGCAAAAAACTTTCAACCATAAGCCTTTTAATCTATCTTCTTTTGGGGGCAGTTGGCTTGCCAGTTTTTAGCAATTATAGAGGAGGTCTTTCTGTGCTTTTAGGCGAAACTGGAGGCTTTTTAGTTGGCTTTTTGCTAACATCAATAGTTTCAGGCTTTTTAATAGATAAATTTTATAAAAATAAACTAATTTCTTTCCTTTCCCTGCTTTTAGGCCTCATAATTCAATATCTTTTTGGAACATTGTATTTTATGTTTTTAACAAATACTTTGTCCCTTTTTGATATACTTAAAATTTGTGTCTTTCCGTTTATACTTTTAGACACAATTAAAATTATAATAGCTGTTTTTGTTGGAAAAAAACTAAAATTAATATTGAAATCAAAAAAGGACTTTTAATAAGTCCTTTAATTTTTTTCAATATTCCATCTAACAAGCTTGTCGCCCTCGTATTCCACTTTTAAAGAAAAGAATTTGCTTTCTTCAAGCAATAACTTTAAGAAAATTCTATCTCCCTCCCAAATGTTAAGGTCTAAAACTTTTTCCTTTTCAATCCATTCTAAAACACCCTCGTCACATTCTTTTAACTCCCCTTCAAACTCGTCTGCTGTGTATAAACACATATACTCAGTAACACTTTTGTCGGCAACAAATGTAACAAGCCCTCTAAATTTGTAATTAATTAATGTAAGCCCCGTTTCTTCGTAAACCTCTCTAAGTAAACACTCTTGTGGGCTTTCGCCATCTTCAAAATGTCCGCCAACACCTATCCACTTTCCTTTGTTAATGTCTTTCTCTTTTGAAATTCTGTGCAACATTAAATATTTATTGTCTTTTTCTATATAACAAAGAGTTGTCATAGCCATCTTTATCCCAACCTTTCATAATTTATTAATTTGACATAGTAATTATATTTTGCTAAAATAATTTCGGAGGTGCTTTTATGGAAAATAATAGAGAAAATAATCTTTCTTCAGATGATATACTAGATACTTTGCCAGAAAATACCTATCTAATTTCTGAAAAAGATTTTAAACAAAAAAAATCAAATAAAAAATATAAACTAAACACAATAAATATTCTTTCAATAAATTTAGGTATATTTTCAATAGTTTTGTCGTGCTTAGTTTTTCCTGCAATAATTTCATCAATTTTAGGAATAATTTGTAGCATTTATTCAATTTCAAAAAACCCACAAAATAAAAACATACCTATACTTTCTATAATCATATCTTTAATAGGCTTAGCCTTTTCAACTCTTATTCTTTTAATAGCCCTTATGTTTAACCAAATCTTTGCATAATCGCCTTTAAAACACTACTTTCCTTTTAAAAAATAAAAGCCACATATTTTCTAAAAGGAAAGTAACCTATAAAAAATTTCTCAAAATAAAATATAAAGTAAATAAAAAAATAGTTCCACCCCAAAATAATATATTTCTTGGTAAAATTTTCCTTTCAAATATCTTTTCAAAAATACACCCTAAAAATAATAATAAAATGCTAATAACTAAAGGATTATATTTTATAGAACAAATAAAATTAAATCTTAATGCTTCTCTAATAGCCCTAGTTATGCCACAACCTGGGCATAAAATGTTAAACTTGCTGTAATAATAACACTCAGGTAAATAACTAATAATTTCTTCAAACTTAAACTTTAAAAAAATATAGCTTAAAATAAAAACTCCTAAAATTATAATACTTCTTTTAATTTCCTTAAATCCTCCAAATAAACGTCTTTTTTACTTATGTCATATATAATTGATGCAGGGTGGTATAAAGGGAAAATTTTCATATCACCTTTTTCAATTAAACTTCCGTGGCAATCTCCAATTTTAATATTTTTGTCTAATAACACATTTTTTAAAGCAAAATTTCCTAAAGTAACAATTAACTTTGGCTTAACAATTTTAATTTCCTCTTGTAGCTTAGGAACAAAAAAATCAAGCTCACTTCTGTTTGGTGGCCTGTTAATTGACCTTTGAGTTTTTTCGCTAAGTTTAAAAGGTCTAATCTTAACAACATTAGAAATATATAAATCTTCCCTTTTTAAACCAACTATCTCTAAAAACTCACTTAAATTTTTTCCAGCCTTTCCAACAAAAGGCTTTCCAGTTTTCTCCTCCTCTGCCCCAGGAGCTTCTCCAATAAGCATAATTTCTGCATTTATCTTTCCGTCCCCAAAAACTAAATTTCTCTCTCCAAAAATTTCCCTAGCCTCTCTATCCATCTTTTTGTTAAACTCAAGCATATTTTTTTCTTCCTTTTCCAATTTTTTCCAAACTTGTCCATTTTTTTTATATTCATTTGAATATAAATCAAAATAAATATAATTTTTTCTTTTTTAATTCAAATTTATATTCTGTTCTATTATGTAAAATTTTAAATATCCTTTCCTTAACCCCACACTATAAAATATATAAAATCAAATACATAAAACTAATTGCTGGCATACCTAAAAAAGTTGCAGCAATTACAGTTATAAAATTTATACCAAGACAAAGCTCCATTTTGTATACAACACAGTTAATAATAAAAATAAAACAAGAACTAATAATTCCTTGCATAGCAATTTTGCTTAATTTTGGAATTTTGTTCATAAAAAAAATGCAAATAATAAAAAATACTACCACATAAAACACTAAACTAAATAATTGGTTTGAAATAACCTCGTTCATAATCTCACCTCAATAGATTATATTAGCTTTTCAAACCTCTTATTCCTTTTAATCAATAAACCCTCTAACAGAAAAAACCTCCTCACTTATTTCAATATGTTTCTTCCTGCTAATAAGGTCAACTAACATAAGCCCAATTCTATATTTTCCATCTTCAAATAATTTTGTGTCAACATTACAACTAAATCCAGAAGTAATATATCTCTTCCCATATTTTATAGCAATGTCCTCTCTAAAAACTTTGCTTGTTTTAAAACTAATTGCAACATCATCTCTAGTAAAAATTAAAACATAAACGTCACATAAATGCCCTTTTTTGTAGGCATATCCGCCTATTTTTAAAATATCACCACTTTCTAAACTTTCAATTTTAAAATCAAAATCGTCAAAATACTTGTTTGGCTGATATATAGCCTTTTTAATTTTGCTAATTTTCCTATAATATTTGCTTTCAATAGTAAAGTCAGCTCTAAATCCACTTAAATTGTTGTTATACATTTTGTCCACAAAATAAAAATCTTTGTGCTTTTTATATAGAGCTTTTCTCTCCTTGTATAACCTTGTTTTTTTCTCTTTTGATAACCTGTCGTTGCCTCTTGATATGGATTCATAATGATATAACTTAACATTGTTAGCAACTACGTTTTCAAAACCTCTTTCATACAACCTAAAACAAAGGTCAACATCATTGTATGCAATGGGAAATTTCTCATCAAAGCCATTAAATTTTTCTCTTTTAACCATTAAACAAGCTCCCGTAACAGCCATATAACTATACCCATAAACATTTCTTCCAAAATATAAGTCCATACTGTCACTAAAATTTGCAAAACTGTGAATAGGACCATTTTTGCTGTTTAAAATGCCACAATGCTGAATTAAATCAGTCTTAGGATATAATAATTTAGCCCCAACAGCACCTATGTGCTCACAGCTTGCATAGCCTAACATTCCCTCAAGCCAATTACTTGTTATAACCTCTGTGTCATCATTTAAAAATAATAAATAATCACCCTTAGCATTTTTTGCACCTAAGTTACACATATAAGAAAAATTAAACTCTCTTTTTTCATATATATACTTGTCAGCTAAATTAACTACTTTTTCTTTTACACTTTCACAACTTCCATTGTCAACAACTATAATTTCAAAATTTTTGTATGAAGTTTTTTCTCTAATGCTTTTAATACATCTTTCTAAAATCTCAAAATTGTCCTTTGATGGAATAATAATGCTAACAAGTTCATTTCCTAAATATTTTTGAGCTTCTTTTTCTTCCATTAACCTTTTTTTGTAATGAACTAAAACCCTTTCAACATTGCATACTTTAATGTTTTTGTAACTTAAATCAAATAATAATTCAAAATATCCATTAAATTCATTAATTAAACTTTTTCTAATAAGAGCATATCCAACATAGTTAAATTCTCTAATCAAACTTCTAGACCAGCTTGGCTTAAAAAATGGGTTCACTCTAACACCTTCAACAAACCTGTCCTCATCACTATATACCATATCAAAATCACAGTAATTTAACTTCTCAAGCATATAATAAAAAGCTGTGTTGTTTAAAATAACATCATCGTCTAAAAAATAAATGAATTCTCCTTTTGCCATTTCAAAACCAAGTTTAAAAGCATAATCTCTTTCGCAACCATACTCAATAATAACGCAACCTTTGTCGCTAACAATATCTCTGTCGCTAACAATAATAAGCTCAATTTCAATGTTCCCAACTTGGTTTAATATTGATAAAAGGCTTTCTTGAAAATCCCCTTTGCTGTATAAAATAACAGAAATAATAGGGCTTTTCTTTAATTTAGGTAAATCAACTTCGTTTCTGTCCTCATCTTTTAAATAATCTTTATATTTATTTTTCTTGCCTTTTAATTTGTTTTTAATTAAAAAACTTGTGCCAATAATTCCGTAATCCTTTAAATAACCCATAACTCTCTCTTTCACACCAAAATTTAATTACCCTAATAATAACTTAAAAAAATATTCTTGTCAATAATCTGCATTTTTATATTTATAAATAAAAAAAAGAGATACTTTTTAGTATCTCTTTTTTTTAATAAATGTTTTCCATTTTAATGGAGATGAGGGGAATCGAACCCCTGTCCGAAAATCCGTCGTCAAAGACTTCTCCCATTACAGTCTATCTTTTGTTAATTCCCTTGAAATATCGCCGAAAGACAGGCTATAAATCTTGGTAGCTTCATAAATCTTTTTGTTGCTCAAAGCTTCACAACAAAAGTGCTCTGCAAGGTCGGCACTGATTCTTAGACTGCAGAAAATCTAAGGTCAATGAGCAGCAATTAAGCTGCCACTAATTCTAAATTTTTGTCGTTTATTTTTTAAAACTTTGGGCTTTTAAGGAGTCTCCCGCCTCCAATGGCTATCTCAGATTTCAAAATCCCCGTCGAAACCATTGCATCCCCAAATTATTGTTTGCTATTTAATTATATAATATTCTTAAAAAAAGTCAATACTATTTCTGTAACAAAATAATTACAATTTTATTTAACTAATTTAAACAAGGAGTGGAAAACCCACTCCCTACTTAAATTAAAATAAACTCTTTTTATTCTTCGCTATCTTCTTTTGTAAGACAATCTTTTCTAGATAAGTTGATTCTGCCTTGCTTGTCAATTTCAACAACCTTAACATCAAATACATCTCCAATGTTCACAACATCTTCAACCTTTTCAACTCTTTCCTTAGCAAGCTTAGAAATATGAACAAGACCTTCTTTTTCAGGAGCAATTTCAACAAAAGCACCAAAGCTCATAATTCTAGTAACTTTGCCAGTATACACCTTTCCAACAACTGGGTCCATAGCAATAGCTTCAATCATAGACACAGCCTTTTTAATTGCCTCTGCATTAGGCGAAGAAACATAAATCTTGCCCTCGTCTTCTGTGTCAATTTTGTCAACGCCAGATTCTTCAATAATTCTGTTAATAACTTTACCCTTTGAACCAATAACCTCAGCCATCTTGTCTGGGTTAATCTGAACAAACTGAATTTTAGGTGCAAATTCAGATAATTCTTTTCTAGGCTCACTAATAGCCTTAAGCATAACTTCGTCAAGAATGTAAGTTCTAGCCTTGTGAGTGTTTTCAATAGCGCCTTTAATAATTTCAGGTGTAAGACCTTGAATTTTCATATCCATCTGAATCGCAGTAATACCCTTGCTAGTACCAGCCACCTTAAAATCCATATCTCCAAAGAAGTCCTCAAGGCCTTGAATGTCAGTTAATAAAATGAAATCATCGTCACTTTCGCCAGTAACAAGACCACAAGAAATTCCTGCAACTGGACGCTTAATAGGCACACCAGCAGCCATAAGAGATAAAGTAGAGCCACAAACACTACCTTGTGAAGTAGAACCATTCGAGCTTAAAACTTCAGACACAAGCCTAATAGCGTAAGGGAATTCTTCTTCGCTAGGTATAACAGGAAGTAAAGCTCTTTCAGCTAAAGCACCGTGGCCAATTTCTCTTCTGCCAGGGCTTCTTGAAGGCTTAGCTTCGCCAACAGAAAAACCAGGGAAGTTGTAGTGGTGAATATATCTCTTGCAAGTTTCAGCCTCGTCAAGCCCGTCTAACTTTTGAACATCAGACATAGAACCAAGAGTTGTAACAGTAAGAACTTGAGTTTGACCTCTTTTAAATAAACCAGAGCCGTGAACTCTAGGGAGAACATCAACTTCAGCAGATAAAGCTCTAATCTCGTCTAAAGCTCTGCCATCAGGTCTTTTATGCTCTCTTAAAATCATTCTTCTAACAGTTTCTTTTTCATATTTGTAAATAGCTTCGCCAATAACGCCTTCAAACTCAACTTCGTCCTCGTTGCCAAACTTTTCAAAAAGAGCTTCAAAAACTTCAGCTTCAATAGCAGATATTCTTTCATCTCTTTCCTGTTTCATATCTGTAAAAACGGCTTCTTCCATTCTCTTGTCGCCAATTAATTCTTTTATACTAGCATATAACTCAGCATCTACACTATGCTCTTCATAGCTATGCTTTTCTTTGCCACACTCAGCAACAATACCGTCAATAAATTGGCAAATTTCAATGTTTTTTTGATGACCAAACATAATAGCATCAAACATTTCCTCGTCAGTAACTTCGTCAGCACCAGCTTCAATCATCATAACCTTTTCTTTAGTTGAAGCAACAGTTAAACTCATTTTGCTAATAGCCTTTTGCTCAGCAGTTGGGTTAATAATAAACTCGCCGTCAATCATACCCACAGAAACAGAACCAGTTGGGCCATAGAAAGGAATATCAGAAATAGATAATGCAATAGATGAACCAATCATAGCGCAAATTTCAGGCGAACAATCTTGGTCAACAGCCATAACTAAAGCGTTAATAGAAACATCGTTTCTATAATCTTTAGGGAATAAAGGTCTAATAGGTCTGTCAATAACTCTAGCAGTTAAAATAGCGTGTTCAGAAGGTCTGCCCTCTCTTTTGTTAAAACCACCAGGAATTTTACCAACTGCATACATTTTTTCCTCATAATCAATTGATAAAGGGAAAAAGTCAATACCAGCTCTTGGCTTTTCAGAAGCAGTAGCAGTCACTAAAACAACAGTGTCGCCATATCTAACAATACACTCACCATTAGCAAGCTCTGCAACTTTGCCGATTTCAACAGATAGCTCTCTACCTGCTAAATCCATTTTGTAAATCTTACTCATATTTGTTTCCTCCTAAAAAATCCAAAGTGGGCATTGGTAATTTTTAGCTTAAAAATACGCTTAAAACTAAACACATTTTTAAACTAAAAATATCACCACGCCCAATATTTTTATATATAAATTAAAAGCGTGGCAATAAACCACGCTTCAAATTTAAAATTTAATTACTTTCTTAAACCTAAAGAAGCAATAAGCTCACGATATGCAACAATGTCCTTAGACTTAATGTAGTTTAAAAGACCTTTTCTCTGACCAACCATCATTAAAAGACCTCTTCTAGAATGGTGGTCCTTCTTGTGAACCTTTAAATGCTCAGTTAAGTGATTAATTCTTTCAGTTAATAAAGCAACCTGAACCTCTGGAGAACCAGTGTCAGCTGCATTTCTACCATACTTTGCAATAATAGCTTGCTTATCCATTTTAAAAAACCTCCATAAATTTAAATTATCTCCTTATGCTAAGAGAAGGTCGGAGAATCCGAACTCTGAACATAGGTATTACATAGTGCTTAAGCACAATATGTATAATAACATATATGTTTAAAAATTTCAAGTCTTTTTTTATTTTTTTACAATTTTTTACTTCCGTTAAATAAAAACGAAAGCCCTTTTGTTCTGCTAAAAACAAAAATAGTAAATATAGATATAAAAGAAACTAAAATAAAACTTAAACTAACTTGTAAAATAGTATAGTTTCTAACACCAAAATAGTTTATAACATCTAAAAAAATGTTGTGGCAAAGATACACTCCATAAGATATAGGACTTAAAATGTTAATTAAAGCTTTAAAATACTTGTTTGAATTTTTAAAATCTTTTAAAACAATAAAAATCATAATAGAAATTAAACAAACAAAAATACTTTTGTACGACTTAAAACTTTCAGTATAAAACCCGTTGTATTCACTTATAGCCTTAGTGCCAATAGATATAAAAATCGCCATAAAAAACGCTATAAATAAACAAACACCTTTGTTAATAGAAATATCTTTGTTAAATAAAACAAAACCTAAAATAAAATAGCCTAAATACCCGCTTAAAAACCCAATGTTTTTAATAAAAGCTATTGATAAAAAAGCTGCTTGGCTTGGCTCTTTTATTATGCCCGAAAAAGAATAAGATAATATTTGAATAATCCATAAAAATATAATATATAAAACCATTTTTTCCCCAGCATTGTCAACAAAAACCTTAATAGCAGGAGAAATTAAATAAATAGGTATTAAATAATACATAAACCAAAAATGAACGGCAATAGGCTTGTTTAAAATTTGAATAAATTCGTTGTAATAATTTTCAATTGAAAAAACTAACTTGCTATCAACATAAAACTTAACCAATAAAGCAATAAATGACCAAAAAACCAACGGAATAATAAGCCTAATAACTCTGTTTTTTAAAACATAACTAATATCATATGTTTTTTTGCTATTTAAAATTAAAGCTCCTGAAATCATAAAAAACAAAGGAACTCCACAAGTTGAAAAAGATGTTATAAAGTTTGCTATACCCCAGCCAAAACTCTCCATTCCAACTCTTAGCCTGTTTGATGAACAATGTAAAAAAATAACAAAAAACATTGATAAAACTCTAATCAAATCTAAACCAAAAATTTTATTATTTTCTTTCACCCTCAAACTCCTTAAATAAACCTTCCTTGGCAATGTTTAAACAAATTTCCTTGTCCTTTTTAAGTTGTAATTCCAGTTTTTCAATTCCTTCAAACTTAACTTCGTTTCTAATTCTTTTGTATATAAAAACAATAGCTGTCTTTCCATACACATCTTCATTAAATTCAAAAATATGAGTTTCAATTTTTCTTTTTTCGCCGTCAAAAGTAGGGTTTTTGCCTATGTTAGACATACCGTTATAAAACTTTCCATCAATACACACCCTTGAAAAATATACCCCATCAGGTGGTAATAGTTTTTTAATAGGTGGCTCAATGTTAATTGTTGGAAAATTAATAATTCTGCCTCTTTTGTCCCCGTCAACAACTTCACCCATAACAAAATAAGGCTTTTTTAAAAGCTTAGTAACCTGCTCCATATCCCCGTCTAAAATAAGGTTTCTAATTCTAGTGCTACTAACTCTAACGTCGTTAATTTTAACTCTAGGAATACCAACTACTTTAACATTTCGGCTTTTACCAAGCTTTTTTAAAGTTTCAATGTTTCCCACTCTGTTTTTCCCAAAACAATAGTTTTCGCCAACAACTAAAACCTTGCAATTAGTCTTTTTAATTAATAAGTCCATAAATTCTTCTGGGGAAAGAGAAGCAAATTCCAAACTAAAAGGATATTGAATAAGAATATCAACACCAAGCTTTTCAATAACTAACTTTTTTTCCTCAACACAAAGCATAGGCTTAAAATCGTCTTTTTTGTTTAATAACTCAACAGGGTGTGGGTTAAAAGAAAATACAACACTTGTCAAATTCTCTTTTTTTGAATACTCCAAAACAGTTTTAACAAGCTCCTGATGCCCTAAATGAACACCATCAAAATTACCAATAGTAACAGCTGATGGCCTATCAATATTAAATTGTTCAGACTCAATTATTTTCATATTATCACCTAAATTAACCTAGTCAAAGGCTTAATACATTCTCCTAAAACTTTATAAAGCCCAATAATTTTGTTGTTCCAGTCAATAGCTAAAACAACTTCGTTTTCAATAAGTTTTTCATCATTTAAAAAATTCAAACTTATTTTGTTTCCGTTTTCAACAAACTTTTCAGCTAAAGAGCTTATGTATACCTTTTTGTATTTTTCTAAAACTCTTTCAACAGGCATTATTATTTTATCAAGCTCCCCATTTGCCACCAATTTTTTAAACTCGTCTATTTTTATACTGTCCTCAATATAAAAATTTCCACTTCTAGTTCTAGTCAAATCTGACATACAAGCGCCACAACCAAGTTTTTCACCAATGTCTTTACATAAAGTTCTAATATAAGTTCCTTTAGAACATAAAACCTTAAACTCATACTTGTCAAATGCTAAACGCTTAATATCTCTAATTTCATAAATAAAAATTTTTCTGCTTTTTCTCTCTATTTCCTTGCCCTCTCTAGCAAGTTCATAAAGCTTTTTTCCGTTAACTTTAATAGCGGAATACATAGGAGGTGTCTGATAATTATCTCCTAAAAAGCTTAATATAGCCTTTCTAATTTCATCATCAGACACACAAACATCTTTTTTCTCAATAATATCCCCAGATATATCTTCAGTAGTTGTTTTTAAACCAAAAGTAATCTCAGCTTTATACTCTTTAATATCTGAAGCAATGTAATCAGCTAATTTAGTTGCCTTGCCTATACAAATAGGCAAAACCCCTTCGGCATCAGGGTCTAAAGTTCCAGTATGCCCAGTTTTAACCCTGTTCAAACTTTTTCTAACAATGTTTACAACATCGTGAGATGTAAAGCCCTTTTCCTTGTAAATGTTTATAACACCAATTAATGAATTATCGTTTTTCATAAAGCCTTTTCCTAACTTCAGAAATTGCACTATCTAATACTTTGCAAATACTTCCTTCAACACCAGCGCCAGCAGCTAATATATGCCCTCCGCCGCCATATAAAGAAGCAACTTCGTTCACATTTAAACTCTTTGACCTAAAACTTAATTTAACTAAGCCATTTCCTCTTTCACTAGCAAAAATAGCAACTTCAACACCCTCAGTGTTTAAAAGATATCCCACAATAGCGTCTGTATTTTTTGCAGTTGCCCCACACTCAGTCATTTCATCTTCAGTAACAAAAGTTGTTGCAATTTTGTCCTCAACTTTCATTTTGCTAATAGCCTTAGCAAAAATTTTTGCATCAATTAATGAATGTTCCATAAGGAACTTGTTGTGAATTTCAGGTGTATCCACACCAATGCTAACTAACTTTCCAGCTATTTGATGAGTTCTTTCTGAAGTGCAGTTGTGTCTAAATCCACCAGTGTCTGTTAATATGCCAACATATAAAGCTGTTGCTATCTCCTTGTCTATTTCAATAAATTGGCTAATAACTTCATACACAACTTCACAAGATGAAGACGCCTTAACATTTACAATGTTGTTCATAGCAAAATTATCATTGCTTATATGGTGGTCTAAATTGTAAGTTATCTTAGCTCTGTCAAAAACAGCCTCTGCTTCGCCAAGCCTAGCCTTGTCGCCACAATCAATAGAAAATATAACATCAGGGTTTAATAAATTGTAGTCCCCCTTGTATAAAAACTCGCTTCCGCTTAAACTATCAAATTTTTCATTAAAATCGCCAAGTAATACATAAGGCTTTTTGCCAAGCTTAGACATAGCCTTAGCAAAAGCAAAGTTAGAACCAATACAATCTCCATCAGGGTTTATATGCCCAGTTATACAAATAACTTCAGCATCTTTAATATCCTTTATAATAGAGTTTTCATACATAAAAACACCTCCTATTTTTCAGGATTATTAATCTCTCTTAAAATCTTATCAATTTTAAAGCTATAATCAAGAGAATCATCTTGAATAAAATTTAATTCAGGAGTAATTCTTAAATTAATTCTTCTAGCAATAAGGCTTCTCATAAAACCAGCAGCACCCTTTAAAACTGACATAACCTCTTTTTTCTTTTCTTCATCTCCAAGAATGCTAACATAAACTTTGCAGTACTTAAGGTCGTTTGTTGTTTCAACCTTAAGCACTGAAGTTATAACGCCCACTCTAGGGTCTTTTAAATCTGCTCTAATAATTTCAGAAAGTTCCTTTTTGATTTCGTCGTTAATACGAATCATTCTGTTACTTGTTTTCATTAACGCTTTATTTCCTCCATAATGAAGGCTTCAACAACATCGCCTTCCTTAATATCATTAAACTTGTTAAATAATAAACCACACTCGTAACCAGCGCTTACTTCCTTAACATCGTCTTTAAATCTTCTAAGTGTAGCTAACTCGCCGTCATAAACCACAACGCCATCTCTAATAATTCTAACTTTAGCGTTTCTAACAAACTTACCGTCAGTTACATAAGAACCACCAATAGTACCAACGCCACTAGCCTTAAATAACTGTCTAATTTCAGCGTGACCTAAAACTTTTTCCTCGTAAACTGGGTCTAACATACCCTTCATAGCAGCTGTAATATCTTCAATTGCGTTGTAAATGACTCTGTATAATCTAATGTCAACTTTCTGGTCGTCTGCAACATTTTTAGCAGAAGCTTCAGGTCTAACATTAAAACCAATAATAATAGCATTAGATGCACTAGCAAGCATAACATCAGACTCAGTTACAGCGCCAACACCGCCGTGAATAGTTCTAATTCTAACTTCATCGTTAGAAAGCTTTTCAAGACTTTGCTTAACAGCCTCAACAGAACCTTGAACATCAGCCTTAATAACAATGTTAAGCTCTTTAACATTACCAGCTTGAATTTGGCTAAATAAGTCGTCTAAGCTAACTTTTTGAGGAGTTTCTTTAATAAGTTCTTCTCTGCTTTTTGCAATAACAGACTCAGCAACCTGTCTAGCCTGCTTTTCATTTTCAGCAACATAGAACATATCGCCAGCCATAGGAACTTCGTTAAGTCCTAAAATCTCAACTGGCATAGATGGTCCAGCTTTTTTAACCTTTTGCCCCTTGTCGTTCATCATAGCTCTAATTCTACCATAAGATGAACCAGCAACAATAGGGTCACCAATGCTAAGAGTACCGCTTTGAACAAGAACTGTTGCAACAGCACCCCTACCCTTGTCAAGCTGAGCTTCAATAATGTTTCCTCTAGCTCTCTTGTTAGGGTTTGCCTTTAACTCTTTCATTTCAGCAACAATAATAATCATCTCAAGAAGGTTGTCAATACCCTCCTTGCTTAAAGCAGAAACAGGAACACAAATTGTGTCGCCACCCCACTCCTCGCTAATTAAGCCGTGCTCAACTAACTCTTGCTTAACTCTGTCTGGGTTTGCGCCAGGCTTATCAATTTTGTTAATAGCCACAATAATTTCAACACCAGCAGCTTTAGCGTGGTTAATAGCTTCAATAGTCTGAGGCATAACACCGTCATCAGCAGCAACAACTAAAATAGCAATGTCTGTAACCTGAGCACCTCTCATTCTCATAGCAGTAAACGCTTCGTGTCCAGGAGTGTCAAGGAAAGTAATAGGCTTTCCATCAATAGAAACTGTATACGCACCAATATGCTGAGTAATACCACCAGCCTCTTTGGCAGTAACACGAGAATGTCTTATTGAGTCTAATAAAGAAGTTTTACCGTGGTCAACGTGACCCATAACTACAACAACTGGAGGTCTTTCCTCTAAATCCTCCTCAGCGTCAACTTCCTCTCTAAATGCTTCTTCTAATAAATCAATTTCTTCAGCTTTTTCAACAATAATATCAAATGTTTCGCAAACTTTTTCAGCTGTTTCAAAGTCAATTTCTTGGTTTGCGCTAGCCATAACGCCCATTTTCATAAGCTCCATAATAATAGCAGAAGCAGGCTTGTTAATCTTTTCCCCAAGCTCCTTAACAATAATACTATCAGCTATTTGAATTTCTAAAATTTCATCAGCTTCATCGTTGCTTGTTGGCTGAACATCTGCTTGATTAAAATTCTTATTCTTGTTTTTCTTATTTTTCTTGTTCTTCTTTTTCTTAGATGAACTATCTTCATCAGATACTAAATTTTCAATCTTTTCTTCAACCACTTTTGGAGCTACCTCACCTACATTATTATTAACATTTTCACTTTCGCTATCCACACTAGTTTCGCTTTCAGAAAAATAATCTAACACCTTGTTCACATCTTCATCTTCAAGGCTACTACTGTGGCTTTTAGCCTCAATACCTAATTCCTTTAGCTTTGCAAGAAGCTCTTTATTACTAATTTCTAATGTCTTTGCTATTTCATAAACTCTAGTCTTTGACAAAAGAAACACCTCCTATCTAATTCATAACTACATAATATCACTAAGCTCCAATCTAATTTTATCAGCAAAATTTTTGTCCACAATTCCATAAACAGACCTGTTGTATTTTCCTATACAACTGCTTAGTTCTTCTTTAGAATAACAAATACAATATTCAATATTATAGTATTTGCACTTATTAACAAATTTATTTCTAGTATTTTCCGATGCATCGCCTGCAATAATAACAAACAATACATTACCATTTTTAATATTAATTTCAACTGTGTCCTCTCCAGTAACAATTTTACCAGCTCTTTGACAAAGTGATAACATAGATTGCAATTTTCTATTCATTAGAATCCTCCAACTGCTTTCTAAGCTCAACATATAAATCTTGAGGAACTGAAGATTTAAAAGACCTTTCAAGACCCTTGTTTTTACACGCCTTTTCAAGACACTCTGAATTTTTGCATATATAAGCACCTCTGCCAGCCTTTTTACCAGTAGCATCTAAAAAGAACTCACCTTCCTCGTTTCTCACAACTCTAATAAGTTCTTTCTTGCTTTTCATTTCTTGACAGCCTGTGCATTTTCTCATAGGAATTTTTTTCATACTAAAACCCTTCTGTCAAAAAATATTTAACAGACCTTTCTCAAAAGATATTATTCGTTTGCTTCTTCAATATCTAACTCAACTACATCTTGACTTTCTTCAGAATTTAAATTGTCAATTTTGTCAAAATCTACAAAGTCAGTTGCTCTAGCCTGTGACTCGCTTTTAATGTCAATCTTCCAGCCAGTTAATTTAGCAGCTAATCTAACATTTTGCCCCTCCTTGCCAATAGCAAGAGATAGTTGGTTGTCAGGAACGACAACCTTTGCAGTCTTTTCGTCCTCGCTTTCAATTTCAACAGCTAAAACCTTAGCAGGTCTTAAAGCAGCGCTAATATACTTAGCAGGGTCCTCACTCCAAGGAATAACATCAATTTTTTCGCCGTTAAGCTCGCTAACAATAGCGTCAACTCTAGCACCATTTTGACCAACACAAGCACCAACAGCGTCTACGCCCTCAATGTTTGAAGATACAGCCATTTTAGCTCTAGAACCAGCTTCTCTAGCAATAGCTTTAATTTCAACTGTTCCGTCAAAAACCTCAGGAGATTCAAGCTCAAATAATCTCTTAATAAGCTCATAATGAGTTCTAGAAACCCTAACCTGAGGGTCTTTGCTAGTTTTAATAACCTTTAAGATGTATACCTTAATTCTGTCGTTAACCTTGTAAACTTCCCCAGGAATTTGTTCAGTTGGCTGTAAAACAGCACTCATATTACCAATTTTAACAATAACGTTTCCAACAACATTGTTTTCTCTAACTTCAACTCTTTCAACAATAGCTGTTTCGCAATCTCTTTCTTTAGCAACAAACTCGTTGTAAATTTTTTCTCTTTCAGCCTCTCTAAGTTTTTGAACAACAATTTGCTTTGCACTTTGAGCGGCACTTCTGCCAAAATCTCTAGGAGTTATGTCGCTATCTATAAAATCCCCTAACTCATATGTTGGGTTAATAGCTCTAGCTTCTTCAAGAGAAATGTCAGTAAAGTCGTCCACAACTTCCTCCACAACCATTCTTTGAGCATAAGCTTTCATATCGCCAGTTTTTCTGTCAATTTCAACTCTCATATTAGAATAGTTGCCATAAATTTTCTTGCAAGCTGTCACTAATGAATTTTCAATAGCCTCAAAAATAACCTCGCTATCAATGCCCTTTTCCTTGCTAACTATCTCTAAGGCTCTAATTAATTCTACGCTGTCCATTTAAAATTATCCTCCTATGTTTAAAAAATTACAGCTAATCTAGTAGAAGCAACATCTTTTCTATCAAATTCTAAAACATTGCCACTTTCTTCTTCAATTACAATTTTGTTGTCAACAAGGCCAACTAGTTTTCCTCTAAATTCCTTAACGCCGTCAATAGCCTTAAACAATTTAACATCAACATCTCTGCCCTTGTATTTAACATATTCTTTGTCCCTTTTAAGAACTCTGTCAATGCCAGGAGAGCTAACTTCCATAATATATGGCTGTTCCGTCAAATCATCTCCTAACTTTTCATCAAGAGCTCTGCTAACAAATTCGCAGTCATTTATTCCAATGCCGCCCTCTTTGTCTATATAAACTCTTAAATACCATTGTGGTCCTTCTTTAACAAATTCACAGTCAACAAATTCAAAGCCTTTGCTTTCAAGAATAGGCATAACTGTATCTTCTGCAATTTTCACAATATCTTTTGCTTGCACACAATCTCCTCCTTACTCTTTAATATAACATAAAACAAGAGTGGGCATAACCCACTCTCTAATAAACAACATTTAACAACACAATTGTGTCTTTTCATTAGCTAAATTAATTCTACCATAAAACCAGAAAAATTGCAAGTACTTTTAAAAATTTTTTTAAACATTAAATTCAATTAAAACACCTATTATAATAATAGCTAATGCAGTTAATCTAATCCAAAACCTAAAAGTTTTTTCAGGTATGTATGGATTAATAGGAGCAACAGGATTAATGAAAAAAATTAAACCATAAACTACCCAACCAATGTTGCTAAAAATACCGTTTTTAAAAACACTAGATAAAATAAAGCCAATAATTATAATAATAAGCCCAACAATTAACTGGTTTCTAAATCCAATCTTTTTCATACTAACACCTTCTTTATTAAAAACTAGGTTCTTATACTATTAATATTCTACAAAAAGCTTTAAAATCCTTTAAAAAAATAAAGTCTAGCTAAAATAAAGCTAGACTTTAAAAAATTATAATATTTTAGAAAGTTTTTCGTCAATAATTTCGTTCACAGTTTGAGGGTTAGCCTTGCCCTTTAAAGCTCTCATAGTTTGGCCAACTATAAAACCTCTAGCCTTAGCCTTGCCAGCTCTTAAATCTTCAATAGACTTAGGGTTTTCAGCTATAACCTTTTCAACAATTTCCTCCACAAGAGAAGAGTCGTCAACCATAATAAGGTTGTTTTCCTCAACATATTTTGCAGGGTCAACATCATCTCTAAACACGGCCTCAAAAACTTCTTTAGCAACACTTCTGTTAATTTTGCCTTGGCTAACAAGCTCAATAATGTCGGCAATTTTTTGAGGGCTCATTTCCACTTCCTCAGCAAGAGTAGCAGTTTCGCTCATTAATCTCATAAGCTCACCCATTATATAGTTGCAAACTTCCTTAGGCTTGCCACAAATCTTAGTTGCATCTTCAAATAAATAAGCAATTTGTCTTTCAGAAGTAATAACAGAAGCATCATATTCAGAAAGGCTAAACTCTGTCATATATCTTCTTCTCTTATCTTCTGGTAACTCAGGCATATTTTCAACAGTAGCGTTAATCCATTCCTCGCTAATTTCAATAGGTAAAAGGTCTGGCTCAGGGAAATATCTGTAATCGTGAGCGTCCTCTTTGCTTCTCATAGCAAAACTTGCGTCTTTGTTGTCGTCCCATCTTCTAGTTTCCTGAACAACGCTGCCACCAGCTTCTAAAAGTTCAATTTGTCTTTGAGCCTCGTAGTTAATAGCCTTGTAAATAGCCTTAAACGAGTTCATATTCTTCATCTCAGTTCTAGTACCAAACTTAGTGCTACCCATAGGCATAACAGAAATATTAACGTCAGCTCTCATAGAACCTTCCTGCATCTTACAGTCAGACACACCAAGATACATCATAGTTTCTCTTAACTTTGTAAGGTAAGCAATAACTTCGTCAGCACTTCTAAAATCTGGCTCAGAAACAATTTCAAGAAGAGGCACACCACATCTGTTGTAATCAACAAGAGTACAGTCGTCCCAAGGGTCGTGAACTAACTTACCAGCGTCCTCTTCCATATGAATTTCGTGAATACCAATAAATTTCTTCTCGCCGTTAACCTCAATTTCAACCTTACCATTTCTACAAATAGGTAAATATAACTGGCTCACCTGATATGCTTTTGGAAGGTCAGGATAGAAGTAATTTTTTCTATCAAACTTGTTGTATCTAGTAATTTCACAGTTAGTAGCAAGACCAGCTCTAATAGCAAAATCAACAACCTTTTTGTTTAAAACAGGTAAAACACCTGGCATACCTGAACAAACAGGGCAAACGTGAGTATTAGGCTCGCCACCAAACTCAGTTGTACAGCCACAAAAAATCTTTGACTTAGTAGATAACTCAATATGCACCTCTAAACCAATAACTATCTGATAATTCATTATCTATTACCTCCCTTTTCATCTACCATAGAAGGCTTTTTTGTATGGAAATCAGTTGCTTTTTGGAACGCATAAGCTGCTCTAACTAACTTAGGCTCATCAAAAGCGTTTCCAATTAACTGCATACCAACAGGCATACCGTTTTCACCAAAACCACAAGGAACAGAAACCGCAGGAATACCTGCAAGGTTCACAGAAACAGTGTATATATCACCTAAATACATTTTAAGAGGGTCAGAAGAATTTTCACCAATCTTGTAAGCAGTAGTAGGAGCAACTGGAGATAAAATCATATCATACTTGCTAAATGCTTCATCAAAACTCTTTTTAATAAGCCCTCTAATTTGTAAACCTTTTTTGTAATATGCGTCATAATAACCAGAGCTAAGCACGAAAGAACCAAGCATAATTCTTCTTTTAACTTCCATACCAAAGCCCTCGTTTCTTGAAGTATAATACACGTCCATTAAATCTTCACAATCCCTGTTTCTGTAACCATATTTAATGCCGTCATATCTTGAAAGGTTTGAACTAGCTTCAGCACAAGCTAAAACATAATAAGTTGGTATAGCATAATCTACAATGTCCATTTCAAATTCTTCAACTTCAGCACCAAGACGCTTTAAAGTTTCGCAAGCTTCTAAAACAGGCTTTTTAACATCTTCGTCAAGGCCCTCCCCAAAGTAATTTGTAGGAATACCAATTTTCATACCCTTTAAATCGCCATCAAAACAAGTTGAAAAATCAAACATAGGTCTTTTAACAGATGTTGAATCTTTAGGGTCGTGGCCACTAATAATAGATAAAACTTCAGCACAATCTCTAATATCTCTACCAACTGGGCCAATCTGGTCAAGAGAAGAAGCAAAAGCAACTAAGCCAAATCTTGAAACTGCTCCATAAGTTGGCTTAATTCCACTTACACCACAAAAAGAACAAGGCTGTCTAATTGAGCCACCAGTGTCAGAACCTAAAGAATATAAAACTTCTTCAGCAGCAACTGAAGCAGCACTACCGCCAGAAGAGCCACCAGGAACTCTAGTAATGTCCCAAGGGTTTGTAGTTTTTCCAAAATAAGATGTTTCAGTAGAACCACCCATAGCAAATTCGTCCATATTTAACTTGCCTAAAACAATAGCTCCACTGTTTTCAAGTCTTTCTGTAACGGTTGCGTTGTAAGGTGGCTTAAAGTTGTGTAACATTTTAGAGCCACAAGTAGTTAATCTGTCCTTAGTACAGATATTGTCTTTAATACCCATAGGCACACCAGCTAAAGGTGAAGT
The DNA here is from genome assembly GCA_944384235.1 of uncultured Clostridia bacterium. Classification (GTDB taxonomy): domain Bacteria; phylum Bacillota; class Clostridia; order Lachnospirales; family CAG-274; genus Gallispira. Next base: position 58,455 of record CALWSP010000001.1, on the reverse strand, counting down.
TAATTCTCCACTTTCAATTTTAGCTTGAACATCTTCTGCCTGCTTAATAGCTTCTTCTTCAAAAACAGTAACAAAAGCGTTAACTTTTTCTTCTCTGTTTTTAATATTTTCAAGCATAGCCTTAGTAACTTCAACAGAAGAAACTTCTTTGTTTTTAATCATCTGACCTATTTCAAGGGCAGTTTTATTTTTTAATTCCATTTTATAATCCTCCCTATTCTACGGTCGTTGGCACTTTAAAGCAACCGTCCTTTTGCTGTGGTGCATTTTTTAATATTAACTCTCTCTCAGTTGACTCTACACAAACATCTTCTCTAAAATTGTTTGTGTAGCTAAATGGGTGGCTCATAGGCTCAACATCAGTTGTGTCAATTTCATTTAACATATCAATATAACCTAAAATCTTAGTAAGGTCAGCCTTAGCCTCTTTTTCTTCTTCCTCGCTAAGCTTTAATCTTGAAAGCTCCTCAAGATATTTAATTAAGTTGTCGTCAATTCCGTTTTTAGCAACATTAATAACTTTGCCTTCTTCAACAACTTCTTCAGAATTGTCGTTAAAACCAATAAGTCCTAAAATTTCATCAAATCTTGCACTTACGTTTTCAAGCATAGCTTCGTTTAAAGAAATGCCAGTGTTTTCAATAAGGCAAGCAATTAACTTTTCTTTAATAGACATACTCTACCTCCTATGGATTTAATCTAGTTGTATCTCTTGGGAACATAGAAGTTGCTCTAATGTTCTTTTCGTCTAATAATTTCATAACAAGTCTTTCAAGACCCATTCCAAGGCCACCGTGAGGAGGAACACCATATTTGTGGAGCATTAAATAACTTTCAAAATCCTCAGGGTATAAGCCCTTGAAAATCATTTTCTTAACTTGCTCGTCATAATCGTGTATTCTCTGTCCACCAGTAGTAATTTCCATACCCTTAAATAAAAGGTCAAAACTTAAAGTATACTTGTTGTCCTCTGGGTCGTCCATAGCGTAAAATGGTCTTTTCTTAACAGGGTAGTGAGTAACAAAAACAAAATCACTGCCATAATCTTCTTTAAATAATTCGCCAATAAGTCTTTCTTCCTCTGGCTCAAGGTCATAAGGGTCCTTAATTCTTCTGCCATACTTTTTAGCAACCATTTCCTTTGCATCTCTAAACTTAACACAAGGAATATCTTCAATAACTGGCAATTGACAGCCAAGTTTTTTAAGCTCAAGGCTGTAATTTTCGTTAAGGTAGTTAAAACAATATTTAAGCATACCAACTTCCATATTAATAACATCATAGAAGCTGTTAATATAGCCCATCTCAAAATCCACAGACACATACTCGTTTAAGTGTCTAGCAGTGTCGTGCTTTTCAGCTCTAAAAACAGGAGCAATTTCAAAAACTCTTTCATAAACAGGAATTAAAGTCTGCTTATAAGTCTGAGGAGATTGAGCTAAATAAGCTTTTTTTCCAAAGTAGTCAAGTTTAAATATGTTAGCACCGCCCTCAGCACCAGCAGCAATAATCTTAGGAGAAAAAATTTCAGTAAAGCCGTTTTCCTCAAGATATTTTCTAAAACCTCTAACAATACCTTCTTGAATCTTAAACACGCTTCTTCTCTGCTCGTTTCTAAGTGTAACAGGTCTAATTTCAATTTCGTTTTCAAGAGCAATGTTTAACTTTCTCTTGCTAATACTTAAAGGAAGTTCTTCCTTAGGAGTAGATAAAACTTCAATGCTATCTACAACAATTTCAAATCCGTTAACAGCCCTTTGTTCGTCTCTAACAAGGCCAGTAACTCTAATAGCGTTTTCTTCTTGAAGCATTTTCTTTTCTTCCTCGCTATTGTTTTTGTTGTAAACACATTGAACAAGCCCACCAATTTTTCTTAAAATCACGAAAGCAAAATCACCCATATCTCTAACATTGTAAATTGTTCCGTGAGTAGTAATAGATTGTCTTTGTTCTGGACTAAGAGATTTAATTTCCTCAATAGATAAGTCCATTATAGTTCTTTCACCTTTAGCCTTAACCATATTTCTCACCTTTCTGTTTAAATAAATTAAAAAAATAAAAAACGCCCTGAAAAATTTTTCAGGACGGATAATTTCCGCGGTACCACCTAAATTGGCAAATGCCCAGCTCAAAGGTATTTAACGCATACCAAACGTATTTCACTACTAAGCTAAACTTTTCGCAAAATAAGCTCCGAAGTGTTCTTTCGTAATGAGGTGTCCAATTTTTGCTCTCAATCTATGGCAAAAACTCCCTGTTGGTCCTTTCAAAACTACTTTTCTTCATCATAGCAATTAATAATGGTTATTTTAACATAATTTAATAAATATTTCAAGCCCTTTTAACATTAAAAAAATTAATTTTTTAATCTATAACGCCCTCTAAAATAGTTTCGTTTAAACTGTAATTGTGTCTGTCAATAAGCCTAAAGTTTTTGCCATCGTCCCAAACAATAGTCCTAATTTTAAATCTTTTGGCTCTTTTTCTTAAATACTCTAAACAGTTTTTAATATCCTCGTCGTTGTTTTTGTAAATAGCACCATATTCTGTAATCATAACCGGCACATTGTTTTTGTTAAAATAGTTGTGTAAATTTTCTAAAGTTTTGTCTATTTCATAAGTATCTTCTTTTTTGTCCTTGCTCCACTTGTTAGTTCCACTTTCATTTAACGCAAAATCATAAGGTAAATAAATGTGAACAGAAACAATAGTGTTTTTGTCGCTAGGTATCTTAAAACCCTTTAAAATATCCTCGCTAACACCTTCACAATAAGTTGGAATAATTAAAGTTCTGTTTTTGTTCCCATCTTCCATATTTCTAATGTGAGATATAAAAACTTCGTTCCAATAGTTCACAACCTCATACCCTTCTTTATTTCCAGTCCACTCAATATCCTCGCCTATAAATCTAGGCTCGTTAAATGTTTCAAAAATTAACTTGTTGTCGTAGTTAGCAAACCTTTGCCCTACTTGACTCCAAATATTACACATTTTTTTTGCAGCAACTTCTTTGTTTTCGTATTTTGGCACGGCCCAGTTTTCGTGATGTAAGTTAATAATAACATATAACCCTTCACCATATGCCATATCCACAACTTCTTGAACCCTGTCAAGCCACTTAATGTCAACCTTTCCGTTTTCATCAATGTGGTTTTGCCAAGTAATAGGCACTCTAACGCAGTTAAACCCAGCTTTTTTAATTGAAACTATAAGCTCTTTGTTAACTTTTGGGTTTCCCCAAAAAGTTTCTGCCTTGTCAACACTTAAACTCCCATAATCGTTTTTGCAATCAAGGCTGTTGCCTAAATTCCAACCAACCTTAATTTCATCGTTAATAATTTGGGCAGGTGTTTTAAAAAAATTTTGAATAAAACTGCTTGAAAATAAAACTCCAGAAACCAAAAATGCAATAGCTAAAACTTTCACTTTCTTCACATTTCCCTCCTACACAAAATCCATTTCATTAAAATCAACTTGCATAGATTTTTTGTAATCTTCCAACTTCTTTCTTTTAATCTCGTGCTCTAAAAGCCAGTTTTCAAGCTCAGCTCTTTTTGCAGTGTTACTACGAATATCCTCGTAATTTACAATTTCATATAAATAAACTCCGCCACTAACCATACCAGCTATACTACACTTGATTATAAGGTTTTCACTTAAAACAAGGTTCACTATTTTATCACTCTTGTTTTTCATTGTAACATATCTAAGATTAAAGTCAACCATTTCATACTTTCTTGATTCTGTGTCATATACAGTTGAGTTAATTTCAACTCTAGGGCTTTTTCTTTTACTGCTTGAATTTGCGTTTAATCTAATAGTTATATTAGTAAATATGTCGTCAAAAAAACTTCTAGAATTTGAAAGGTTTTGAGGCATAATAGGTATTCTGTCATATAAAATTTGTAAATAATCGTCAAAAGTGTCGTAATATCCTTCAATCTTAAAAGCATACTTCCAGCCATCTTCAACTTTAATAACGTGAACAATGCTACAAATAACTTTAGCGCTATATCTTTCTGTTTTTAAAACAATGTCCACTTTGTCGTTGTAATCTATATCAACTGCACCTTTAAATAAAACTGAAACGCCACCCTCAGATAAATCAAGGGTTTTACATTCATATTCTACATTATGGTTAATTAATTTGCAAGGCATAGAAAGCTGTATTCTTTCACTTTTTCTAAAAAACTTTCTACCAAGTACAAATAAATATGACATCATAAGAGAATATAAATTTGAAATAAGCCAAAATAAAACCACAATCGTTCCAACTGTGTTGCTTGCAAGCATAATTGTAACACAATTTATTATTCCAATTACAGATAATATTATTAAAAGTAAAAAAGGCAATGAATATACAACATCGTTTTTTGTTGACTCTCTGTTTTTGTTTGTAACATTAAACTTTTTCAAAGTAATGCAAAACGTTTCTAAAATAACTGGTCCAAGCATAAATGGGAATAACACTGTTTCATAAATTGCAGTCCACTTTGAGTTTCTAATGTTTCTACTTAACATTTTAAGACAAACATCGCTTGATATATACATAGGCAACCAGAAAATCATAACTTGTAAAAGGTTGCACTTAATAACTGTATACCCAAAAACAGCAAATAATATAGGAGATAAAATGTAAATAAGCCTTTTAATAGGAACATACCAATACCAAATTGAAGCCCAGTAATTCATTTTTTGAGCCAAACTTAACTCGTTAGTAAAAAAAATGTTTAAACTTCTAACACTTGATATAACACCTCTGGCCCATCTGTTTCTTTGCTTAATCAAACTTTTTAAATCATCTGGTGAAAGTCCAGATGCTAAAACTTCGTTAACACCATAACAGTTAAACCCAGCTTTCTCCATTAAAATTCCAGTTGCAAAGTCCTCTGTGATAGATTTTGTGTAAAATCCACCAACCTCCAAAACAGCCTCTCTTGATAAAACAGTGTTTGAGCCACCAAAAATAACACTGTTAGACTTGTTTCTAGCAATTTGAACATCTCTATAAAAATAATCCTGCTCGTTAGGAATACTTGTTTCGCTATAAAGCCAAAATTGAAATAAATCTGGGTTGTAAAAACTTTGAGGCGTTTGAACAAAACCAACTCTAATTTTGTCCTCTTCTTTTCTACCTCTGTTTTTAATCTCAGCGTCCACAAAATAAGGAACAGTCCTTAATAAAAATTCGTGTCTAGGTATCATATCCGAGTCAAAAACAACTAAAATTGGGGCAGATGTTCTCTCTAAAGCGTAGTTTAAATTTCCCGCTTTAGCCCCTTTGTGGTCCTCTCTTGCAAAGTAATTAACACCCATTTTTTCAGCAAGTTGACGCATCTCCTCTCGCCCACCATCGTCACATAAATGAATGTGCACCTTGCTTTTGTCTGGGTAATCCATATTTATACAGCCATTTAATGTTTTGTATAATAAGTCAACTGGCTCGCTATATGTAACAACATAAACATCTACATCTGGTAACTCACTTTCTGGAACATTTGGAACTTTGTAGTTTTCAACTTTGTTCATAGACCAGTAGTGAATTAAAGCCTCAAGAGCACCAAATAACTCAACTACATATAAAGCAATTCCAATTGTTATTGAAACCATACCATATCCAAAAGGTAGCGTAAAAAACCCCCTCCAAACAAGGTATATAATTGTAAATGTCATATTTAAAATAAGCCATAACCTGTTTCTAAGGCTGCTTGTTAAAGAAACCTTGTTTTCATATTCTAGGTTTTGTTTAACTCTTTTTCTTGCCAAGATGCCACCTCCTTTTTTAATTTAAACTTTTATTTATCTCTTTTCCATCGCTTATAAACTTTAAATCACTTTTTCCAGCATAATACACATTAGAACCTATTTCATCTAAAATGCTTTTTAAAGAAATATCAGCTTTTTCTGAAGTAATAACAGTGTTTTTCGGCATAAACACCTTTAAAAATTCATCTACATTTGAATAATACCTTCCGTGGTATGGCATTTTTAAAAGGTCAACTTTTTCCCAGTTAAAGTTTAAAATTTCTTCTGTTCTCTTTCTCTTAATATCCCCTGCAAAAAGCATATTAACGCCTTTATGCTCAATAGAAACAACTAAAGAATAGTTGTTGTCCTCTGTATATTCCTTTTCAAAAGGCGGGTAAATTCCAACTGTCATTTCCCCTAACCTAAAATTTTTGCTTCTAATTGGAATAATGCTTCTAATTTTAAGCTCTTTAATTCTATCATTTATTTTTTCAAGTTCTTCGTTTTCTAAATCATAATATGGCTGATATATAACTCCAACTTCAAAGTTTTCTAAAATGTCAATTGCCCCACCAATGTGGTCTTTGTCAGGGTGTGTTAAAACTAAAACATCAATTTTTTCAACACCATTTTCTTTTAACTTGGAAATGTTTCTTTCAATATCCTCTTTTAACCCTGTGTCAATTAACATACAATAATTGCCGTCATTTATAAAAATAAAATCACTGTCGTCACTTGCCTCAGGAAAAAATACACTAACATCACCATTGTTTTCTTTCTTGTCAACGCCACTAATAAAATAGTATCCAAAAAATAAAATCCCAATTAAGAAAATCCAGCCAATAATAATTCTAACTTTGTCCATTTCTTTACTTAGCCTCCTTGTAAAATGAGAAAAATTCTTCATTAAAATTACCAGGATAAGCTTCAACTATAATATAGTCAAAATCATTTTCTTCAACAAATTCTTCAATATCAAAATTTAAATTTTCACTAAGTGGCCAAATACTATGTATTTCACTACACAAATTAGCTAAAAAACACATACTTGCTGATAAATAAGAATCTCTTATAAATAAAACTTTAGGCCCGCTAGAATTACCCTCGTTTTTAAGCACTTCATATGGGCTAATTTCCCCTATATATGCCATATGCTTAGCCTCAGTATATGTGTCAGGGTCCTTTAAAAACTTTTCAACAATAAAAGCGTCTTTAAAGCTTCCACTTCTGCTAATTTCAACATTATCTTTTATATGAGCAAAATAACTAAATTTTCCTTGTTCTTTAGGCTCAATAAATAAATAATCATCTTTACCAGAATATATAATTCCAGCCTTTCTAGCTAAAGACCCAATAAAAGAATTTTTGTAAAGCTTTAAATTATAGTTGTTAATGTCCCTAAAATAATAGTCACTATCTAAATTAGCATCAAAATTTTCGTTTAAATAATCCACAATGTCACAAAAAGCATAAAACTCAGCTTGAGTTGTCCAGTGGTGGTCAGTTTTGTAAAACAACTCTTCTTTGTTTTTATTTTTTTCTAATATAGTTTTTCTAGTGTCTAAAACTTTAACATTGTTTTCATATAAATTAAATAAAAACTCGTCCTGCTCTTTGTCATACTTAGCAGGGTTATACCCATCATTTATTCTTGTAATATTCTCAATATATAAACCTAAAGGGTTGACAAAAATTGTTTTGCAATTAGGGTTTTTAGCATTTTCTGCCAATCTCCTAACTTGCCTAGCATACTTGTCATAATCGTTTTCTATGCCTTTGTAAAACTCAGTAAAATGTAAAAAACCATCTTTATCCTTAACATATTCAAAATTATTTATTTCGTTTTTGTATAATAACTTTTGAAAAAAGCCATACATTTCTATAAAAGACATTTTTTTATATAACGATGATTTAGCATATTCATCAAAACTGTTAATAGCGCTACCTACTTCTTCCTTTTCAATTAAACTAATACATTCTTTAATTTCAGCCTTTAATTTGTCTTTGTTGCTGTAAATGTTAATAAAACTGTAAGCAAAAATACTAAAAAGAAATATAACACAAAATATATACTTTCGCAAAAAATAATGTAACTCCACCAAATCACCCCTTTACACTAAAAATTGAAATAAATAAATGGGTTGTAACTTCCAGTTGCTAAGTAAGAAACAGAAATTGCAAATAACATCATCATAACAACAGGATAAAACACAGTGTAAACAACACTGTTTTTTCCATCAATTTTTTTATACATTAAATATTCGTTTGTCTTTCTTGTTATAGGTGTTGCAAAAACAAAACACATTAAAAATATAAAAGCGTATTCCTTCAAAATAATAGGAACCATATTAGAATAAAAACCGTTTTTGTTTAACATAAACATATTCATAATCATTAAACCAGCTTGGTATAAGTCATTTGCTCTAAAAATAACCCAACCAATAACAAAAACAAAAACAACATAAAGATGGGAAAATATAGGAATCTTTTCTAACTTTAAATGAAATTTAGTAAATTTCTCAAATAAAATAAAAACAAAGTTCCAAACACCCCAAACTAAAAAGGTCCATTCTGCTCCGTGCCATAATCCAGTCAACACCCAAACAATTAAAAGGTTTCTCGCAAGATGGTCCTTGTTTTTAACCCTTGACCCACCAAGAGGAAAATAAACATATTCCTTAAACCAGTCAGTAAGGGATATATGCCACCTTCTCCAAAACTCACTAATAGATTTTGACACATAAGGAAAATTAAAGTTTTCCTTAAATTTAAATCCAAACATAAGCCCAAGCCCAATAGCCATATCAGAATATGCAGAAAAATCAAAATAAATTTGAAAAGCATAAGCAATAGCACCAATCCAAGCTAAAGAAGATGGAACAACATAGCTGTGAGTACCAATAGATGACCAGCTAAAAATATTTTCTGCAAGCCCAGCCATACTATTAGCCAATATAATCTTTTTAGCAAGCCCAGCAACAAACCTGCAACAACCAATAGATAACTTTCTAAAAGTAACTTTTCTGTTTCCAAGCTGCTCAGCAATGTCGTTGTATTGAACAATAGGCCCAGCAATTAACTGAGGAAAAAAGGAAATATATAACCCAACTTTAAATATGTTTTTTTCAGCCTTTGTCTTTCCTTTATACACATCTATAACATAAGATAAAGCCTGAAAAGTAAAAAATGAAATACCAATAGGTAAAGATAATTTTAAAATAGGTAAAATTTCCTTTCCTTGGGAAATGTTTATATTCTCAATAAAAAAGTTTAAATACTTGTAAACAAAAAGAATTGAAACATTAAGAACAATAGCAATAATCAAAAACAATTTGCAAATGTCTTTTCTTTTTCTGTTTTTTTCAATTAAAAGCCCAAACACACTGTTAAATAAAATAGACCCAATCATAATAACAATATTTTTAGGCTCACCCCAAGCATAAAAAATCAAACTAACAATAAGTAGCCAAGAATTTTGTAAAAACCTTGAAAATGATAATAAAAAATATACTATCAAAACTATTGGTAAGAAATAGAAAAGAAAAACAATACTTGAAAATAACATTTAATCCTTCCTTTCTCTAAACCATATAACTAAAAAATTAATAAAACAAAAAAGTAAACCAAAAATTAATAAAAACCTAGCAAAATTCAAAACAAAACTAAAATCTAAAAATTTCAAACCAAAATAAATATCTTGATAAATAACTTCTATCTCATCTAAAAAATTTTCACTAAATACCATACTTCCACTCCTAAAGCCTGCCAATGTACCAAATAGGAACTATAAATACTAAAGCCAATAACATTAATATATACTTAGGCTGTAAATAACCAGAATTTAAAGTAGCCATACGCTCAAGCTCAACAAGTCTAGGTGCCATTGCTTCGCAATGCTTTTTCAAAACAGTCTTAATTTTGTATATTTCTTGATTGTAGTCAGTAGACTCTCTGTATATAGTTTCACCATTGTCCTCAAAGTCCTTTAAACTATATTCGTTGTATTCATTGTAGCTCCATCTAGCCCATTCTCTTTTAGAGGCATTAACTAAATAAGCTTCAACCTCGTTAACACTGTTTTCAATATTCTCCTCAGAAAATAAACCTTTTCTAAGTTCATAAAATCTAGTTATTAATTTGTCCATAAAAATTTTGTCGTTAACTAGCTTTTCAAACCAAGGTGCAGTGTAAAATGAAAGGTTAGTATATTCCATAGGAGCATCTGCAAAATTGTCTATTGCAGAGTCAAAGTCCCAAACAGGTCCCATCTTTAACTTTCCACCCTGGTCTTTATACATATAAGTTGAATTGTTTCCAGCATCATAATTTCCAAAAAATTCATTTATAAGAAAATAGTCAATAAAACTTTCAACATCAATATACCTGTCGTAGTTTCTAAACTCATCAATATCTCCAGAATATAAAGCCTTTTCAATAATATTTATTTCCTCTGTAACATAATCTATATATCCATCATTAACAGTTTTATCTCCAGGGTATATTAACTCTATGTATCCATAACATAAATTGTTTAAAGTGCAATAAGTTTTAAGTAAAACAGCATTTTCGTCATATCTATCACGCCTTAAAATATAACTACCATATTTTTTGCTAGTGTCAGCCTTTTTAATGTCAATCCTATCTGCATCTTTTCTAATGTTTTCACCAATTAAATATACACCTTTATATTCATATTTTTCGCCGTTTTTAACAATAAGCTCGCAATACTTAAAATCAGGTGTAAACTCCATAATTTTAGATGCAAATTTATATCCAAGGTAGTTTCTCATAAGGCTTCTGTCTGTCATACTTCCGTTAATAACCCACTCGTTGCTATCTCCCATACCAAGTATAGACATTTCCTTTTCTTCGCCGTTTTCTGCAACTAACTTAACAAGGTATTGAGCCTTGTCATAATTCATAGAAGAATTACCTCTTCTCCTAATTTTTATGTATGAACTTTCTTTAGCTTCGTCACTAACTTTGTTTAATTCTCCGTTGTCAATAATAGATATTTTTCCATCCACATATCTTTCCAAACCATTAATAAGAATTTGCCTGTTTTCCTTTTGGTTGTATACACTTGAAATAGGCGGCTCAACACCGTTAGTGTCAATTAAAACAATAGGTAAATTAGTTTTAAACCCTTCTTTAATAGTAAAATCCTCGTTTAAATACTCAAGAGGGTTTTCCTCTTTTGTAGCAGGCTTTAAACTTTCATACCCACCTTGATTTTCTTTTAAACCATTAGATAAAAAATAAATAATTAAAACTAAAAAAATTAAAATTGAAGTTAATAAATAAAATTTTTTATAACTACCCATAAAAACACCCTGCCTATCTGCTCACATCTTCACTTTGGGCAATTATATTAACTTGTTCTACATCATCTATCTTGTAAAGGTTGCTAACAATGTCGTTGTTTCCAGTGTTATACTTGTCAATCATCTTCTTTGTTAGCTCATAAATAATTTCAACACTATCCCTGCTAGTGTTTCTAACACAAAGCCTAGCCTTGTTTTTAAATTCTTCTTCAATCAAATTGTCAACCTTTTCTCTACACTCACTCTTTCCAACAATAACAAGTAAATATCTGTCGTTGTTTTTTACATTTCCAAAAACCATTAAAAACACAAAAATAACAACAGTGCCAACACAAGCAATAACATATTCAGAAACACCGCAACATATACCAACAGCTATGCCCCAAAATATAAACGCAGTATCTCTTGAATCTTTAATTGCTGTTCTAAATCTAACAATAGATAAAGCGCCAACCATACCAAGAGATAAAGCAATGTTGTTTCCAATAACTTCCATAACAAGAGTAGTAATTAAAGTTAACATAGATATAGAAACATTAAATCTAGAACTATATAAAGCGCCAGAATGAGTAATTTTATAAGCTATGTAAATAACGCAACTTAAAATAACTGCCACAATAAAATTTAAAATAATTTCATTTAAAGTAAGAACACCCATACCTGATGATAAATAACCAAAAATTTCTTCTTTCATTTTAATTCCTCCTTAATTTAAAAACATACATCTGCTCATATAATACTTGCTATATGAAATTTGTTCTTGAGCTGATAAAGATATGACATTTTTAATAAATTCTGGTAAAAAGTTGTTGTATTTAACCTCTAAAACAACTTTGTCAAAATCACCTATTGGCATAAGAAAAGGTTTTTCAACAAAAAAATTATCTGTAATAGGGCTTGCCATAATTTTGGAATCAAATGTAATTCTAACATCATTAATATTCCCAATAAAAGCCTCCCTTTTATATTCAATAACAGAAACAGGCTTATACATATTTTCATTCATATAAAAATATAACTTTTTACATAAATTATCCTTTTTCTCTAATAAGAACTGATAATCCCCATTACACATACTATAAACATTTTCTCTGTTTATATTAATTGAAACTTTCCTTTGCAAATCCCCTGCCTTGCTTTTAACTTCAAGTTTAAACTTGTCGCTTTTAATGTCATAGTTTCTAACTCTAATTTTAATTCTTTTTTCAAAGCCTTCAACTTTTTCTTCATAATCTTTGTTATATAATGTGTCAAAATAAAGTGACCTAACATTATATCCATTTAAATCGTTATGAATATCTTTCTTTAGTAAAAAACTAGCTTTGTGCCTTAAACTACAATAATAATCATAGTTTAAAAGATATTTACATTCCCTCCTTAAAACTTCAGACATTTTTCTTCCTCCAAATTTTATTTAAATTACCTAATGTAATTGAAAATCTAATACCGATTATACAATAATACTATTTATATTTCAATAGAATATGTCAATTTTATTAATTTTTTTATATAAAACTTTAAAATATCTATTAATAAAGGCTTAATAAATTAAAAATCTTTAGTATAAAAAAAGAGCCGAATAATCGGCTCTTTTAATTCTTACTTTTCACAAGGCATTAAATACTCGCTATCAAGCACTTTCTGTAACATAATTGTCACATCAGCAGTGTTAATATATCCATCTTTGTTCACATCAAGATAAAGCATATAAGACTCTTCTTTCATCATTTCAACTTCTTCTCCAGTTAAAACATAGTTTAAAAGAGCAGTAATATCTTTAATGTCTAATTGGCCATCTCTGTTAGAATCACCAAATATTAAACTAATTTCAGATGGGTCATCATTTCCGTTTGTTGTGTCCTCTGTTGTGCTTTCTGTTGTTGTTTCAGTTGTAGTTGTTGCACTCACTGTTGTGCTTTCAGTTGTTGTAGCTGTAGTAGTTTCAGTTGTACTTTCTGTTGTTGTAACTGTAGTAGTTTCTGTTGTGCTTTCAGTTGTTGTAGCTGTAGTAGTTTCTGTTGTGCTTTCAGTTGTTGTAGCTGTAGTAGTTTCTGTTGTACTTTCAGTTGTTGTAGCTGTAGTAGTTTCTGTTGTACTTTCAGTTGTTGTAGCTGTAGTAGTTTCTGTTGTGCTTTCTGTTGTTGTAGTTGTAACATCTGGAACATTTGTTAAGTTTAACACATTTGCACCATTTTTCATAACTCCACTATACTCTAAAACATCACTTTTAGCCTTTTCTGCGTCTGTTAAATACATAACATCAGACTTTTTGTTTGTCTGGTCATAATAAAATACAGCTGAATCAGTGTCAAAGTTTTTATACTTGTTAGTGTTTGAATCAACAGTATATGTGTCTTCTCTCTTTAAATCGTCTAAAATGTAACTACTGTCAGTAAACTTTGAGCCACTGTCAACAAAGTCCCCAACAACTTTAATAACTGGGTTGCCATCAGTTGAACTTTCTGAAATCCTATATGTGTTTTTTGCATTTTCAAAATAATTTCCTTCAGATAAAACAACAGCATTTGCTCTTGCGTCTATACAAGCACTAGTTGTGCCATTAAAATAATTGTTGTATGTATGAACATTAGCTTGTCTAACAAGAGGCATTCTAGACTTAGAGTTGTTAAAATAGTTGTGGTTGTATGTAATGTTATACTGAATAACACTGTCGCCACTACCAACTAATGAAGTCTTGTGAACTCCGTTAAACTGGTTGTAAGCAACTGTAACATTTTCACATCTTTTAATATCTAAACTTCCGTCACCCTCGCCCTTATCTTTTTCAGTAGTTAAGTCATACTTGTTTTCACCAACATTAAATACATTGTTGTGAATCCAAAAATACTTTGTTTTTGTTCTTGTTGCGTCGCTACCTTCAATAGAACAAGCATCTTCAGGATATTTAGTAAATGTAAGGTTTCTAACTTCGCAGTTCATAGACTCTTTCTTAAAGTTAAGACCCCACTTTTCAATTGTAGCACCTTCGCCAATACCCTCAATAGTAATGTTCTTAGCTGCTGTTAAATCAAGCATATTAAAATAAGAATCGTTTGTCAACACTTCGTCTTTTAAACCATTTATCTCAACAACACCGTTATTTAAGTCTGTTGTCTTGTTACCATCAGAATCTCTACTAGCAGTGTCAACCTTGCCAATAATTCTAACAGCAATAGGTGTGCTAAACTGGTTAGCGTTGGATAAAATGTTTCCAATACCAGTGTACTTACCTAAAGTAACATCGTTTTTGTTCTCGTTTGTAACATATAAAACTTGAGCCCCAGCCTTTAAAGTACCATCATCATTATAAGCACCAACACCTTCATTGTTAAAATGAGCATAACCAGAACGGTCATAAGCCACAACCTTAACAATATCTTCTAAAACTGTGCCAGAACTTGTTGTAATTTTAATGTTGTAATTTCCAGGTGTAAGACCCACAATGTCAACTCTACCGTTTCCATTTTCAGCGTTTCTAACAAGCTCTTCGTCAACTAAAGTGTATACGCTGTCGTTTACATTCTTGTACTCAACCTTAGCATTAGCCTCGTCGTTTTCATTGCTCCATTCTGCATAACAAGACTCATACCAGCCCTTAGCTATAACAATGTCGCTCTCTGCTGCATTAACATAAATGCCAGAAAAAGCAGACATTAACATAGTAACTGATAAAAGCCCTCCTGTTAATTTTTTAAAACCTTTCATTTTTTACAACCTCCTAATTAAAAAAATATTAACAAATTTTGCAAAAATTTAAATTTATACATAATTTATATAAATTTCGTCATAAAACAACGAAAGTATATTGCTATTTAATTTTCATAAATAGCAATATACTTAAAATTAATCGTTGTTATTGTTGTTTATAGGCTTCATTGTTGGGAATAATAAAATATCTCTAATAGTGCTTGCGTCAGTAAATAACATAACAAGTCTATCAATTCCCATACCCATACCACCAGTTGGTGCCATACCATATTCAAGAGCGAGCATAAAGTCTTCGTCAATCATATTAGCTTCTTCGTCGCCCTTAGCTCTTAATTCTTCTTGTCTTTCAAATCTCTTTCTTTGGTCAATAGGGTCGTTTAACTCACTGTAAGCGTTTGCATACTCGTGGCCACAAATAAACAACTCAAATCTTTCAGTGTAATCTGGCTTGTCAGGCTTTCTCTTAGTAAGAGGAGAAATCTCCACAGGGTGGTCCATAAGGAATGTAGGCTGAATTAACTTGTCCTCAACAAATTCCTCAAAGAAAAGGTTTAAAATGTCGCCCTTTTCGTGTCTTTCCTCAAACTCAACATTGTGCTTTTTAGCAACCTCTCTAGCTTCTTCAAGAGAATTAATTTCGTCAAAGTCAACGCCAGTATATTTCTTAACAGCGTCAAGCATAGTAATTCTTTCAAAAGGCTTGCTAAAATCAAGTTCAACCCCTTGGTAAACAATCTTGTCAGAGCCTGCAACCTTTTGAGCAACTTCCTTAATAATACCCTCTGTAATGTCCATCATACCGTGGTAATCTGTATATGCCTGATATAATTCAAGTAAAGTAAACTCAGGGTTGTGGCTTGGGTCCATACCCTCGTTTCTAAACACTCTGCCAATTTCATAAACTCTTTCAAGTCCACCAACAATTAACCTCTTAAGTGGCAACTCAAGAGCAATTCTCATATACATATCAATATCTAATGTATTGTGGTGAGTAATAAAAGGTCTAGCAGATGCACCGCCAGCAATAGTCTGTAAAATTGGTGTTTCAACCTCTAAAAAGTCAAGGTTGTCTAAATAGTTTCTAACAGTTCTAATTACAGCGCTTCTAATAATAAAGTTTCTCTTAGTTTCTGGGTTCACAATAAGGTCAACATATCTTTGTCTGTATCTTAAATCTTGGTCTTTAAGCCCGTGGAATTTTTCAGGTAAAATCTGTAAACTCTTAGAAAGTAAAACAACTTCCTTAGCCTCAACAGAAATTTCTTCCATCTTAGTTTTAAAAACAACACCCTTAACAGAAACAATGTCGCCAATATCAAGTTTTTTAAATAACTTGTATTCTTCTTCTCCAAGGTTATCTCTAGTCACATAACATTGAATTTTTCCATCTCTGTCTTGCACATCACAAAAACTAGCCTTGCCCATAACTCTTTTGCTAACAATTCTACCACCAATAGCAACTTCTTTGCCCTCAAAAGAATCAAAATCGTTTTTAATTTCCATACTGTGTTCATTAACATCAGCTTTAACAATTTTAAAAGGGTCTCTTCCCATTTCCTGCAAATTAGCAAGCTTTTCTCTTCTCACTTTTAACAACTCATTTAAGGCCTTGCCCTCTAATGGCTTGTTGTTTTGCTTCTCTTCCATCTCTAATCTCCCTTAATTAATATCTACAATTTTAAATCTTAAAACACCATCAGGTGCATTATTTTCAACAACATCTCCAACAGCGTGACCAATTAAAGCCTGGCCTAAAGGAGATTCATTAGATAATTTCATATTAGCAGGGTCTGCCTCAGCAGGACCAACTATTGTATAAGTAAGTTCCTCATCAAATTCTTCGTCATAAACAGTAACCTTGTTACCAAGATTAACTTTACCAGTGTTAAGGTCATCTTCGTCGATAATCTCAACATTTCTAAACATTTTCTCTATTGTAGCAATTCTAGCCTCAATTTCAGCCTGTTCTTCCTTAGCTGCGTCATATTCAGCATTTTCAGATAAATCACCTTGTGCTCTAGCTTCTTTAATTTTAGCAGCAACTTCTTTTCTTCTCACTACCTTTAGTGTTTCTAACTCTTCTTCTAAACTAGCTAGACCAGCACTAGTCAAAACAATTTTCTTTTCCTCAGCCATTTATAAATCGCTCCTTATAAAAATTTGCATAGTAAACCTACTATTAATCTCATATATTATACTAAAATTTCTACTAAAAGTCAATTAAATTTTATTTAAATATTTATTTTAATAAAGGGTCAACTTCTCCATTTGCCTTAAAAGCAAGCTCTCTGTCAATGCAAGTTCCACACTTGCCACAAGGCACGCTTCCACCCTCGTAACAGCTCCAAGTCAGTTCATAAGGCACGCCAATTTCAAACCCTATCTTCACAACATCGCTTTTGTTTTTCTCAACAAAAGGAGCTTCAATAATTAATTGCTTTCCACTGCCCTCGTAAACAGCTTTGTTCATAGCGTCGTTAAACTCTTTGCTACAATCAGGGTAAGCACTTCCAGCACTGTCGTCAGAATGAGCCCCATATAAAATTTTGCCACACCCCTTAGATAAGGCAATACTAGCAGCACTAGCAATAAAAAGCCCATTTCTAAAAGGCACATAAGTAGACACTGGTGTTCCGTCAGTTTTTTCAATCTGCTCTGCATAACTTTCTTTTGGAATATCTTCATCAGAATGTGAAAGAAGTGAACAGTTGCTGTGTTCAAACATCTTGCTTAAATCAAGCTTTATGTGTTCAACACCATAAAATTTTGCAACATCGTCAGCGGCTTTAACCTCTTTATCGTGCTTTTGCCCGTAATAAATAGATAATGCAACAACATTTTCCTTTCCATATTCTTTAACAGCCATACCAAGACAAGTTGTAGAGTCCACACCACCACTAGATAAAACAAGAACTTTCATAAACCTACCTCCTAATTCTAAGTTGTAAATTGCTGTCGCTTTCAAACCTGCCTCTTAAACTTTCAGTGTAAGTTTTAGCACTAGTTTTTTTAATTCCTCTAGCTGTCATACAGCTGTGGCAGCCCTCAATAATAACAGCCACATCTTCAGAGCCAGTAACCATAGCAACAATTTCAGCAATATCGTTTCCAAGCCTTTCTTGAAGCTGAAGCCTCTTTGCAGCCATATCACAAATTCTAGCAAACTTGCTAAGCCCAAGCACTTTACCCTTAGGAATATATGCAATGTCAACTTTCATATCATACATTAAAGCTAAATGATGTTCACAATAGCTAAAAACTTCAATATCTCTAATTATAACTAAATCGTTTGAACTTGAACGGTAATCATCTTCAAAAGTTTTTTCAAACATTTCAGCAATTTCTTTGTTGCTGTAATTCATACCCTCAAAAACTTCCTCATACATTTTTGCAACTCTTTCAGGAGTTTCTTTTAAACCCTCTCTGTTTGGGTCGTCGCCAAGAGCTATTAATATTCCTTTAATATGCTCTTTAATTGCCTCTTTGTCAATAGCCATTTTTTATACCCCCTTTTTGTCTTTGTCCCAAATATATTTGTGCATTTGAAGCTGTAAATTAACTCCATTTAAATTGTTTTCAACCATAAACTCAACAATATCACTTGCATTAATTTTGTCAAAAACAGGGCTAAAGTAAACATCACATTTGTCCACTAAATCATATTTTTCAATAATATCTTTGCTTTTTTCTAAATCTTCAATAGAACCACAAACAAATTTAACTGTATCTTTCCCCTCAAGTAATTCATAATTATCCATTAACATTTTTCCATTCATATTACTTGATGGAGTTTTGTAATCTAAAGTTATGCTAGGTGAATTTTCAATTTTTTTAACCTTTGAAATGTCCACACTTCCGTTAGTTTCAATTTCAACATAAAGCTCTTTGTCCTTTGCTAAAATCTCAACTAATTTTTCAATATCTTGGTGCAAAAGTGGCTCTCCACCTGTTAATGTAACGTTTTTAACACCAGTTTTTTTAATATATTCATATATTTGCTCTGGAGTTAAATTTTCAGCTTCAGCATCATTTGTGTTGGCCCACTTAGTGTCACAATAACTGCAATTTAAATTACAATATCTAAATCTAATAAAAACAGCTAATTGTCCAGCTTTTCTGCTTTCTCCGTTTATACTAACAAATTTTTCAACAACAAACATTTTTTATTCCTCACAATACATAGCACAATTATTAGGCGTTTCATACACAGTAGCTTCTTTAACTCTGTATCCAAGCTCAATAAATTTGTCATAATAATATTTTGAAAAATTTTCAGCAGTAGGCCTAAAATCAACTTCAATAATTTTAAAGCCTTCTTCTTTTAAAGCCTCAAAAGTTTTTTCTTTTAATGTGCCTTTTTCTATAATTAAACTATGGTCAAAAAAGTCAACTTCTCTTTTAACATCTTCTTTCAATGTTCCAAAGTCCACAATCATACCTCTTGTTTGGCCTTCTTTTTCAACTTTGTCAGCACAAATTTCAATAATAACTCTCCACCTGTGCCCGTGAATGTTGCTACACTTTCCTACATATCCACTTAAAAAATGAGCAGCGTCAAAGCTGTGCTCTGTTCTTAATTTATACATATAAAACCTCACTTAAATCTTTTTAAACACAAAAAAAGGACGCACTACGCCCTTAATAATAAGTAGCCTAGTTTTGTTTATAGACAGGAGGGTTTCGAACTGTCCTATTTAATTATCCCAAACATTATACCACATAAACTTTTAAAAATCAATAATTAAAACATAAAAAAACAGCTTCGAAAAATCAAAGCTGTTTTTTTATTAATCTTCCACTTTGCATTTGTAATAACCTTCAAGTCTGTAAATAGGCATACCCATTTCAGAAAACTTCTTTTCATATTCAGTCATAACATTTCCTTGATACTCGCTTTTGTGTAAATCAAGGCTAATGTTGTGTAATCTCCAGCCCTTGTCAGCAATTTCATTTAAACTAAACTCAAATAAAACTTTGTTGTCAGTTTTCATAAATAAAGTGCCACCATTTTCGCCAAAAAGCTGTTCATATAAATTCAAGAAGTTTTTGTGAGTTAATCTTCTCTTAGCCCATTTTTTTCTTCTGTGCCAAGGGTCAGCAAAATTAGTATAAATTCTTGAAATTTCTCCAACTTCAAAAATTTCTAAACACTCAGCAACATCTTCACAAAAAAACTTAACATTTTCTCCAACGCCAAGCTCTCTACTTTTCTTTAAAGCAGAAACAATAATCTTTTCTTCTCTTTCAATACCAATATAGTTAATGTCAGGGTTTTTCTTACTCATTTCACTAATAAAATTTCCCTTTCCACAACCAATTTCAATATGTATAGGATTATCATTTCCAAATAACTCTTTCCACTTGCCCTTAAACTCTCTAGGATTTTCAATAATAGTCTTGTTGCTTTGCATTTCCTTTTCAGCCCAAGGTTTTTTTCTTATTCGCATAAATTTGTCCTTTCTAACATTTCACAATGTAATAGCAATTTTCATTTTGCTTTGGAAACTCTCCATTTTCTTTTTTCACTTCATAAAAGCCTTGTAACATAGCCTCTAGCTTGTAACTTTTGTCATATTTGCTACAAATAGCCATATAAAAATTCTCACCATCTCGGCCAATTAAAATATGCCCGCTTTCCCTGTAACTTTTAATAACAAAAGGGTTGTTTATATACTTCCATAATGGCTTAATAAAACAAAGCTCTCTAATGTTTGCCTTTACCCAGCTTGTTTTTTTCTCGTTAAAAACATCAACTTTTTCTCTCTCAAACAAGCTTTCAATACCTTCGCTAGTTCCTATTTTAGAATATTTTTTAATTTCAGATATATCCTTGTCAAATTTGTCAATTATACAAACTAATTTGTCCTTGTCAAACTCGTTTTCAATCTTTTCTTCTTTTTTAACACTTTTAATATCTTCTTTCACAACTTCTAAAATAGGCTCAAAACTTGGCTTTACACTTTTTTCATCTTTAGCCATTAAACATTTTTGCCAGTTGTATTCTTCGTCCACAAAACCTATAAGAGGAGCTTTATCCTTAACTAAAACAGCAACTGCTTTTATGTTGCCAATAGGCATACCAATTTTTTTAGGATAAAACTCCCATTTAATCTCACCTTTGCCACTTAAGTCAACATACAAAGGTTTGTCAATGTCAAAATAGCTATCTTCTGTTAATATGCACACTCTATAATCAATTTCTGGCTTTAGCCCTTGAATTTGTAAAATAAGCCTACCGCTGTCGTTTCTTTCTTCAATTATACATCTTCCAACAGAGCCTCTGCCATCTTTAGCATAGTCTTGACACCCTTGTTTTAGAGCAATAAAAACTCTTGAATAAGCCATATTAAATAAGTCCTCCAAACTTAAAAGTCCTATATTTAATATATTCTTAACTTGTACTTTTATGAATTGTTTTTAAGGTCAAAAAATTTGTCGCTTAACTTGGCATAATCCTCTAAATTAAGGCTTTCTCCCCTAACTCTTTCATCATATCCAAGTTCAACTAAAACACTTCCTATTTCCTCTTTTGACATTTTCACAATGCCACTGTTAAATATGCAATTTACTAAAGTTTTCCTTCTCTGGCTAAACCCAGCTTTAATAAATTCAAACATAAAGGCTTCGTTTTTAACTTTAACATTCGGCTCTTTTAAAATATCTAACCTAATAACAGCAGAGTCTACATTAGGTCTAGGCATAAAACAGTTTTGAGGCACATTTGCAACTAAATATGGCTCACA
Source organism: uncultured Clostridia bacterium (assembly GCA_944384235.1). Taxonomy (GTDB): domain Bacteria; phylum Bacillota; class Clostridia; order Lachnospirales; family CAG-274; genus Gallispira. Next base: position 36,932 of record CALWSP010000001.1, on the reverse strand, counting down.
ATAATATTGAGTTACAAGAGATAAAGAGCCATAATCTTTTGTTGAAGGAGTGGCATTCATTCTATATGCCACTTCCTTTTGAATCATAACTGTAAGACTATCCATAGGAATATGTTTTTCTAAAATGCCCATTATAATAGGCGTTGTAATGTTGTATGGCAAGTTTGCAACCATTTTAACATTCATATTAGGGTGTTTTTTAATAATCTCTAAAATATCAACTTTTAATATGTCTTCGTTAATAATTTCAATGTTGTCATAATCACTTAAAAGCTCCCCTAAAATTGGAACAAGTGTTTTGTCTATTTCAACAGAAATAACTTTCCCTGCTTTTTTTGCCATAGCTTGAGTTAAAGTGCCAATACCAGGTCCAACTTCAATAATAAGGTCGTCTTTAGTAATGTTTGCAGCACTTATAATTTTGTCTAAAACTCTCTCGTCAACAAGGAAGTTCTGCCCAAAATTTTTCTTAAAGCTAAATTCATATTTTTTAATAATCTGTTTTGTTTTATATGCTAAACTTGCTTCCATATTATTTAATCATACCCTCAATAGTATTTTTTGCCTTTTCTAAAGCCTCAGCAATCTTGCTTGCATCTTTACCACCAGCTTGAGCCATATTTGGACGGCCACCACCGCCACCTCCACAAATTGTTGCACACTCTTTAACAATTTGTCCAGCGTTAGCACCGCTTTTAACAGCACTTTCGCTACACATAGCCACAAAACTGCACTTTTCTCCTTCTCCGCTAGCAAGTAAAATAATTCCATCAAACTTGTCTTTAATTTGGTCACCCATATTTCTAAGCCCGTTCATATCAAGGCCATTAACCTGAGCTATAACAGCTTTAACACCTTTAATTTCAACTTGTCCAGCAACTATGTCCTCAACAAGTCCACCACTCATTTTAGCTTTAAGGCTTTCAACTTCCTTAGATAATTTCTTGTTTTCTTCAACAAGGCTTAAAATCCTCTTTTGCAACTCGTTAGGAACAGTCTTTAAAATTCCTGCAATACCCTTTAAATTAAACTCAACTTCGTCAAAGAAACTTAAAGCACCTGCGCCAGTTAAAGCCTCAATTCTTCTAACACCAGCAGCCACACCGTTTTCGCTCACAAGTTTAAAAATTCCACAAAAAGCAGAGTTAGTAAGGTGTGTACCTCCACAAAATTCAATAGAATATCCACCAATGTCAACAACTCTAACTACATCACCATATTTTTCTCCAAATAAAGCTGTTGCACCAGTTTTCTTAGCTTCTTCAATAGTCATCTCTTTTACAACAACAGGAATAGCAGCTAATATCTTTTCATTAACTTTCTTTTCAATAAGAGAAAGAGTTTCTTTGTCAATAGCCTCAAAATGAGTAAAGTCAAATCTAAGTCTTTCTTTGTTAACAAAAGAACCAGCCTGCTCAATGTGTCCACCTAAAACCTCTTTTAAAACAGCCTGTAAAATGTGAGTTGCTGTGTGGTTTCTAGCAGTTGCAAGTCTTTGCTCTCTGTCAATTTCAAGAGAAACTTCGTCGCCAACTTTAACACAACCTTCAACTACTTTTCCAGAATGAACATATTTGTTTCCACCAAATTTAGTACAGTCGTTAATTTCAATTTTTAATCCATCAGCAACAATGTAGCCAGAATCGCCTGCTTGACCACCCATTTCAGCATAAAAAGGAGTTTTGTCCACAATAATAGCAACTTCGTCTAACTCTTTTGCACTTTCAACAATTTCGTCGTTAACAACAATAGCTAAAATTTTGCCCTTTTCTTCATTTTTGTCGTATCCAACAAATTCAGTAGCCATTGCTGGGTCTAATTTATGGAAAACAGTTTCTTCCGCACCCATATAAGTGTCAGTAGCTCTTGCATTTCTAGCTCTAGTTCTCTGCTTTTCCATTTCAGCCTTAAATGCTTCAATATCAAGGCTAAATCCTTCGTCAGCTAAAATTTCTTCCATTAAATCAACTGGGAAACCATATGTATCATACATTTTGAAAGAATCTTCGCCACCTAATACATTAACTTTCTGGTTTTTAAGGTCTTCAATTTTGCTCATAAGCATAGCTAAACCAGTGTCTAATGTAGCATAAAATCTTTCTTCTTCAGTTGTTAAAACTTTTAAAATCATATCTCTTTTTTCAACAAGCTCAGGGTAAGCATTGCCAGAATGTTCAATAACAACTTTGCAAAGCTCAGCTAAAAACTTCTCGTTTATACCAAGAATTTTTCCGTGTCTAGCAGCTCTTCTTAATAACCTTCTTAAAACATATCCTCTACCCTCGTTAGATGGTAAAACGCCGTCAGCAGTCATAAATGTAACAGAACGAACGTGGTCAGTTATAACTCTAATTGAAATGTCCTTTTTGCTGTCTGCACCATATACATCTCCACTTAACTTACATACAGCGTCCCTAATAGCCTTAACTGTGTCAACATCAAAAATAGAGTTAACACCCTGCATAACAGTTGCAATTCTCTCAAGGCCCATACCAGTGTCAATGTTAGGGTTAGCTAAGTTAGAATATGAACCATCTTCTTCTTTGTTAAATTGAGTAAACACAAGGTTCCAAATTTCCATATATCTGTCGCAATCGCAACCAACAGTACAGTCAGGGCTACCACAACCATACTCTTCACCCTTGTCAAAATAAATTTCAGAACAAGGTCCACAAGGTCCTACACCGTGCTCCCAGAAGTTGTCCTCTTTGCCCATTCTAAAAATCTTTTCTTTAGCAAGGCCAACTTCTTTGTTCCAAATGTCAAAAGCCTCGTCATCGTCTTGATACACAGAAACAAAAAGTCTGTCCTCAGGCAATTCCATAACCTTAGTAAAAAATTCCCAAGCCCAAGCAATAGCCTCGTGCTTAAAATAGTCGCCAAAAGAGAAATTTCCTAACATCTCAAAAAAAGTACCGTGTCTAGCAGTCTTTCCAACGTTTTCAATGTCGCCAGTTCTAATACATTTTTGGCAAGTTGTAACTCTTTTGTTTGGTGGAATTTGCTGTCCAGTAAAAAAAGGCTTTAAAGGAGCCATACCAGAGTTAATAAGTAATAAACTCTTGTCGTTTTGTGGAACTAAAGATGCACTAGGCATTCTTAAATGACCTTTGCTTTCAAAAAAAGAAAGATACTTTTCTCTAATTTCGTTTACACCTAAAAATTTCATTTTAAATCCTCCTAGAAAATAACAATCAAAAAGCCCCTACACCTCTAAAAAGGCACAGGGGCGAAATAAATTTCACGGTACCACCCTGATTACGCAAAAGCGTATCTCAAAAATCTTTAACGCAGATATACGATATGCTATTAACATACACAGGAGATAACTCTCAAAAAGGTAGCTTCAAAATGGCTCTTGCAAATACTTTCACCAGCCGTATTCTCTCTTTAGCCTCAAACCAAGTCTACTTATCCTTCTGTTTTACACTACTTCAATTATATTAAAATTTAAATATTTTGTCAACACCTATATAAATATCAACCTAAAATTTAAAATATTTCTTGAAAATTAATAAAATAAAACTTATACTAAAACTATAAAAATAAAGGAGTGATTTTATGAATATCTTAAATAGCCTAAATAAATTACAAGAATTAGCTTCTAAAAATCCAGCTTTAAAACAGAAATTAATAGAAACAGAAAATAAAAAAGAGCCAATGGAAGAGTTTTGTAAAATAGCAACAGATAATAATTGTCCAATTAATATCGGTGAGCTTTTGGCTCTAAATGAAACAATGTGGAATAATATGTTAAAAAGTTCAAATGGTGGTGCTACCTTTCCAATGGAAGAATGGTCAGATGCCTATGAACAATTCATATCTTCTTTAAAGTTTTAAGTTTAAAATCTCCTTTTTAGGTTATTCTAATAATAAAAAGGAGATTTAATTATGAGAACTTATATGAGAAAAATTTGTCCAAACTACTCACCTTTAGAAACACTTCCATCAAACCTTCTTTCAGAAACAAACTGTAAATACTGCTCCCATTACTCAACTAAAAATTGCCATAAAACCGCTCTTGATTTAATAGATAACTTTTATGATGATTTATACTAAAAAAGCTGTTGCTTTTGCAACAGCTTTTTTTAACCGCCTAAATATGCTTTTTTAACATTTTCGTCGTTAAGAAGTTCACTTGCATTTCCTTCCATAGATATTTTACCAGTTTCAAGTACATAAGCTCTGTCAGAAATTGAAAGTGCCATTTTAGCATTTTGCTCAACTAATAATATAGTCATACCCTCGTCATTGCAAGCCTTTATAATATCAAAAATGCTTTTAACAATTATAGGAGCAAGCCCCATAGACGGCTCGTCTAAAAGAAGCATTTTAGGGTTGCTCATTAACGCTCTACCCATAGCAAGCATTTGTTGCTCGCCACCAGAAAGAGTTCCAGCTAACTGCTTTCTTCTTTCTTTTAATCTAGGAAATAAAGTCATAATCTTGTCGTATTCGTTTTTAATAAAATTCTTATCCTTTACAGCAAAAGCACCAAGCTCAAGGTTTTCGTGAACAGTCAAATTTTGGAACACCCTTCTACCCTCAGGAATGTGCCCTAATCCAACTTTAACAATTTTGTCAGCTGTCATATTAGTAATATTTTTGCCCATAAATTCCACTAAACCACTGCTAGATTTAATAAGCCCAGAAACACTGTGGAGCGTAGTTGTCTTTCCAGCGCCATTAGCACCAATAAGCGAAACAATCTCACCTTGGTTAACTTCAAAAGAGATACCCTTTAAAGCGTGAATAGCACCATAAAAAACATTTAAATCCTTTACTTTAAGCATTTCTCTCCACCTCCTTATTCTCCAAGATATGCAGAAATAACTTTTGGGTTGTTTCTAACAACCTCAGGAATATCGTCGCAAATAACTCTGCCGTATTCTACTACAACAATTCTCTCACAAATTCCCATAACTAAAGACATATCGTGTTCAATAAGTAAAATAGCAATCTTAAACTTATCTCTAATTAAAGCAATTGTGTTCATAAGCTCAGCAGTTTCGTTAGGGTTCATACCCGCTGCTGGCTCGTCTAAAAGTAATAATTTAGGGTTAGTTGCTAAAGCTCTAGCAATTTCTAATTTTCTTTGCTTGCCATAAGGTAAATTAGAAGCCAATGAATCTGCATCTTTATCAAGGTCAAAAATCTTTAAAAGATTAAAAGCCTTTTCTCTCATTTCAACTTCGCCTTTTTTAAACTTTGGCAATCTTAAAATACTCTCTGCTAAACTAACATTAGATTGGTTGTGAAGCCCAACCATAACATTTTCAATAACAGACATATTGTCAAAAAGCCTTATATTTTGGAAAGTTCTGGCAATACCACTTTTGTTAATTGCCATAGGAGATGAACCAGCCATTTCCTTTCCATTAAAGTTAAAACTTCCGTCAGTAGGCTTGTAAACGCCTGTAAGGAGGTTAAAAATTGTAGTTTTTCCAGCTCCATTAGGCCCAATAAGCCCGTAAAGTTGCCCTTCTTCAATTTTTAAATTAAAGTTGTCAACAGCCCTAAGTCCACCAAAGGAGATACCTAACTCTTTAACATCTAATAAAGCCATAATTATTTACCTCCTTTTTCTTTTTTTCCAAATATTTTTTTTCTAAACTCAATAAGTGTTGGGTTAGAACTAAAAAGCATAATTAAAATTAAAGCAACAGCATAAATTAACATTCTATAATCTTGTAAAAATCTAAGAGCTTCAGGTAAAACAGTTAAAATAATAGCTGCAATAATGCTTCCAGGAATGTTGCCCATACTACCCATAATTACCATAACAAGTATTTCAATAGACTTGTTAAAATCAAAAGTAGCAGGCTTTAAAATTCCAATGTTGTGTCCGTATAAAACACCAGCCATTCCAGCAAAAAACGCAGCAATAACAAAGCCTAAAATTTTGTAATAAACTACATTAATTCCAACAGACTCCGCAGCAATAACATTGTCCCTAATAGCTTTAACAGCTCTACCGTGTCTAGAGTTAATAAAGTTGCTAATAACTAAAATAGTTATAATAACCACAATATAAGCCACAATATAATAATCGCTTTTGTGCATACCAGAGTTAATGCCTTTTAAACCACCAGAGCCACCAACAATTTTTAACGAATTAAGAACAGAACGCACAATTTCACCAAAACCAAGTGTAACAATTGCAAGGTAGTCGCCTCTAAGTCTTAAAGCTGGTATACCAATAATAAAACCAAATAAAGCAGCCACTAAACCACCAATAATTAAAGCTAATGGAATTTCAATAAAAGGTGGTAAGTTAGCATATACAGTAAATAAACAGCCAGCATATGCACCAATAGACATAAACCCAGCGTGTCCTAAAGAAAGTTCGCCTAAAAAGCCAACAATTAAATTAAGCGAAACTGCTAAAATAATATTTACACAAATAGGAACTAATAAACCCATATATTGTCTGCTTAAAAGTCCCATTTCAACTAAAGTAAAAAGAGCGATAAATATTACAATAGCAATTATAGCAAATAAAATACTTTTTTTATTCTCCATTTAAATCACCCTATTAAACCTTAGTTATTTTTTTCTTTCCAAGCATACCTGCTGGCTTAAATAAAAGCACAACAATAAGCACACCAAAAACAATAGCGTCAGCTAAATCAGTAGATATATACGCCTTAGATAAACTTTCAATTATACCAAGCACAATACCACCAAACATAGCTCCAGGAATAGACCCAATACCACCAATAACAGCAGCCACAAAAGTTTTAATACCAGGTAAAGCCCCAGTATAAGGGTCAACATATCCGTAAGAGCTAACAAAAAGCACACCTGCAATAGCAGCTAAAGCTGAGCCAATAGCAAATGTCATAGATATAGTAGCATTAACATTTATACCCATAAGCTGAGCAGCACCTCTGTCTTCAGAAACAGCTAACATAGCCTTTCCAACTTTAGTACATTTAATAAAAAGTGTAAGCAAAATCATAATTAAAATGGTAATAAAAATAATAACAAGAGCAACTCCAGAAAGGTCAACGCCACCAATTTTAACACTCTCTAAATTCAAAACTGACTGCACCTTTCTTGCTTTTGAACCAAAAATAAGTAAAGCAACACTTTGTAAAAAATAACTAACACCAATAGCAGTAATAAGAACAGCCAAAGGAGAAGCATTTCTCAACGGCTTATAAGCAATTTTTTCAATAGTCACTCCAAGAGCAGTACAAACAACTATACTAGCCAAAACAGCTGCCATAGGTGAAAAACCTGCTATTGAGCAAACAATAGAAACAGTATAAGCACCAACCATAATAATATCGCCGTGAGCAAAATTTAACATTTTAGCAATACCATAAACCATAGTATATCCAAGTGCCATAAGAGCATAAACACTACCAAGGCTCAAACCATTTATAAGCTGTTGAATAAAGGTAATAAATTCTTTCATTTTTTTCCTCCTTTCTAAAATTTTCTAATTTTAAAACAAGATAGCATTGGAAAATAAACTCCAATGCTATCATAAAAAACTAATTACTCTGCAATATAACTACCGTTGTTAATTATTGCAACCTTAGCTGACTTGTTTGGTTCACCACTTTCGTCAAAAGTCATTTGTCCAGTGATGCCGTCAACTGTAATCTGAGTCATAGCAGAAATTAATGCTTCGTTTGAAATATCGCCACCAGCCTGTTCAACAGCAGCCTTAATTGTGTAAACTGCGTCATATCCGTCAGCAGCAAACTGGTCTGGTTCAGCGTTGTATAATTCTCTATACTTTTCAACAAAGCTCTTTACCTTAGGGTCAGAATCAGTAGAAATAAAAGGAGTTAAGAAAATAGAACCATCAATGTTAGATGTATCTCCATTTAACTGGTTAATAACTCCGTCCCAACCGTCACAACCAAAATAAGGTAATTTTAAGCCTAAAGAGGCAGCTTGGTCAGTAATATAAGCTACATCAGTGTAATAAATAGGTAAGAAAATACAGTCAGCATTAGATGAGTTAATTTTAGTAAGCTGAGTTGTAAAATCAACATCACCACTAGTAAAAGACTCATCAACTACTACACTACCACCAAGAGATTTATACTTTTCAACAAAAGCTTCGTGAACACCCTTACTATATTCATCACCATTGTTGTATATAATAGCAACATTTTTAAATCCCTTGTCAGAAATATATTGAGCCATTAACTCGCCCTGTAATGGGTCAGTAAAACAAATTCTAAATGAATTAACTCCATTTGTACAATCAGCGGCAGAACCACTTGGAGTTATCTGTAAAATGCCATCGTCAACACTAACGTTGCTAACAGCAATAGAACAACCACTAGTTGTTGCGCCTAATAAAGCGTTAATTCCCTTGTCCATAAGAGTGTTGTAAGCATTTACAGACTTTTCTTCGTCTTTTTCATCGTCCTCAAACAACAACTCAAATTTCATACCATTAACTCCACCAGCTTCGTTAATTTCGTCAATAGCAATTTGAGCACCGTTTTTAACAGATATGCCGTAATTTGCGGCACTACCAGTTAAAGGCCCAATACCACCAATTTTAAAAACATCTGTATTTTCCACTTCTTGTCCACTGTTTTCGCCACAGCCTGCTAATGAAAATGTCATTAAACTAGCTGTCAATAAAGCAAAAATTCTTTTTAACTTCATTTTAAACGCCCCTTTTTTAATTACATTTCGCTATCTTCAGTTTTTTCTACCTTAGCAGGTTTTTCAAGAGTTTCCTTAATACTTAAACTAATCTTTTTGTTTTCTAAATCAAGCTCAGTTACCTTAGCAGTAATTTCCTGGCCAATAGATAACTCATCTTCTGGCTTTTCAACGTGCTTGTAAGCAATCTGAGAAATGTGAACTAAGCCGTCAACACCTTCTTCAAGCTCAACAAAAGCACCAAAAGGAACCATTCTAACAACCTTGCCAGAAACTACGTTTCCAACTGCATACTTAGTTTCAGCTTCTTTCCAAGGGTCAACACTAAGGTCTTTTAAAGATAAAGAAATCTTGCCCTTTTCTGGGTTAACATCTAAAACAGTAACAGTAACTTCGTCACCAACGCTTAATACATCTGTAACTTTCTTAACTCTGCCCCAGCTCATTTCAGAAATATGAATAAGGCCGTCTACACCACCTAAGTCAACAAATGCACCAAAGTCAACAATTCTGCTAACCTTGCCAGTAATCTTGTCGCCAACTTTAATAGAGTTAAAAACTTCGTTCTTCTTAGCATCAATTTCCTTTTGAACAAGGTCTTTTCTACCAACAACAATTCTTCTTTTAGCCTTGTCAAACTCAAGAACATTAAACTCAAGCTCTTGACCAATGAAAGAAGATAAATCATCAACATACTTGTTAGAAATTTGAGAGCTAGGAACAAAAACTCTAGTGCCGTTTACTAAAGCAATTAAACCACGCTTAACCTGTTCTTGAACCTTGCCAACAACAGTAGTGCCGTTTTTAAATGCTTCTTCAATAGCAACATAATTTTTGTCAGCATCAACTCTCTTTTTAGAAAGCTGAACATTGCCGTCGCCGTCATTAACTCTAATTACATAAACTTCAATTTCATCTCCTGCCTTAACTTCATCAGCAGGGTTTACATTAATATCATCAGAAAACTCTGTTCTTGCAATAATACCATCTGACTTATATCCTACATTCACAGATACTTCCCCAGAATCAGATACACTAATAACTGTACCCTTAACAATTTGACCATTTCTTAATGTAACAAAAGATTCATTAAGCATCTCCTCAAAAGATTTGTTTTCCATTTCACTCATAGCTTTTACTGCCTCCTTTATAATGACCGATGGCGTAGATGCACCGGCGGTTATCCCCATTGTACCATTTTTTTTAATCTTTTGCAACTCTAAATCACAAATTCTTTCACATAAATATACATTTTTGCAATATTTTTTGCTTATTTCATAAAGTTTTCTTGTGTTAGAGCTGCTTTTATCCCCTAAAACAATCATCTGTTCAACAACTTTTGCAATCTCAACAGCTTCCTTTTGCCTGTCGCTAGTTGCAGAACAAATAGTTCTAAAAATTTCAATTTTAGAAGACTTTTTGCTTAATACATCAATAATTTTTTCAAACACATCAGTTTGGAATGTAGTTTGAACAATTAAAGCATAATCAACATCTTCTTTTAATTCAACATTTTCTGCTTCTTCTAAAGAGTTTAAAATAATAGCAGAGTTTTCACACCAGCCATTAATGCCAATAATTTCTGGGTGAACGCTGTTGCCTATTATAATTATGCTTTTGCCCTCTTTATACTTGTCCCTAACAATGTTATGAATTTTTTTCACATACGGACAAGTGCAGTCTGTGTAAACAATGCCCTTTTCCTCAAGTTCTTTGTATACACTAGGTGGAACACCGTGAGAGCGTATAATAACTTCGCCTTTTTTTACTTCATCAAGGTTGTCAGTCACTTTAACACCTTTTTTATCAAGGTCTCCTGTAACCTCTTTGTTGTGAATAATAGGTCCATAAGTGTAAATGTCCCCTTTTCCAGCCTTTTCATAGGCACAATCCACAGCCCTTTTAACACCAAAGCAAAATCCGGCAGACTTAGCAAGTTTAATTTCCATAAAATACCTCCGTTATTTGCTATTAATAATCTCCAAAATTTTTGTTTTAACCTGCTCTATTGACATACCACTTGTGTCAATAACAACAGCATCTTTTGCAACAGATAAAGGGTTCACCTTTCTGTTTTTGTCTTGTTCATCTCTCAAAATAATTTCTTCTCTTATTTTATTGTAATCAAAGGAAATTTCCTTCTCGCTAAGTTCGTTACATCTTCTTTTAGCTCTTTCATCAACATCGGCATCTAAATAAATTTTAGTTCTAGCGTTTTTTAACACATTCGTTCCAATGTCCCTGCCGTCCATAACAACCTTGCTTTTTTTAGCAATTTCTCTTTGCATAAAAACAAGTTTTTCCCTAACAGCTTCAACGCTTGCAACTCTAGATGCCACACAAGCAACTTCAGGCTTTCTAATATCTTCAGTAACATCAATTCCATTTAAAAGAATTTTCTGAAACCCCTTAGAAAACTCCAACTTAATGTCAATCTTATCTAAGCTTTCAATAATATCTTCATCTCTATCTAAACAAACATTGTTTTTCAAACAATAAAGCCCAACAGTCCTATACATAGCCCCAGTATCTACATAAACATATCCAAGCTCGCTTGAAATAAGCTTAGCAACTGTGCTTTTGCCAGACCCAGCTGGTCCATCAATTGCAACTGCCTCTATTTTGCTTTTGCTAACAATATCAGGTCTAAGCCTTGTAGCCTCGTTTAAATATATATGCTTGCATTCTTTCTGCTTTAAATTGCCTTCAACAGTCACAGACACTCTTATACACTTTTCAAGACTGCCCTCAACATATAATTCTTGAACACACATTAAACTAGCATCTACAATTCCAATTTCTCTTGCAGCAACAGCAGGATAAACCTTAGTCAAATCTTTTGTGCAAGTAAATAAAATAGAAATAATTTCTTCTATATTCAAATTGTTTTCTCTTATAATTTCATATAGCATAACCTTTGTGTTTTCTAAAATTTCAGCTCTGCTATTTTCCTTAACAGTAGTAGCACCACGAATACAACAAACCATTTGGTCTACCTCCTAACAATTAATTCCTGCAAGATAACCTGTTGCAAAGGCAATCTGCAAATTAAACCCGCCAGTAAAGCTATCCACATCAATAACTTCGCCAGCAAAATATAAACCCTCTATAATTTTAGACTCCATAGTAGATGGGTCAATTTCATCAACATCAATACCACCTCTAGTAACAACAGCTTGGTGATACCCAGCTGTGTCAGTAATATTTAGCTTCAAATTCTTTATAACATTTAAAAGTCTAACTCTTTCTTCCTTTGTAATGCTGTTAACCTTTTTGTCTTTGTCAATTTTTGATAACTCAATAATAATAGGTATAATTTTTTGAGGCAATAAATCATCTAAAGCGTTTTTAAAGTCCTTGTTTAAATACTTTTTAAAGTCCTTTAATAATCTTGCATCTAACTCTTTTTCGCTAAGAGCTGGCTTTAAATCTATTTCTAAAATAGGCTTTTCATTAATTCTGTCGTTAATATACCTGCTAGCAGTTAAAATAACAGGCCCTGTAACACCAAAATGAGTAAACATCATTTCCCCAAAATTAGAATACACCTCTTTGTTTTCAATTTTAATCTTAACTCCAACATTTTTAAGGCTAAGCCCCATTACATCAGCAACCCATTTTTCTCTAACCCTTAAAGGCACAAGAGAAGGGTAACACTTTGTAACACTATGCCCAGCTTTTTTTGCAAATTCAAATCCATCTCCAGTTGAGCCAGTGTTAGGGTAAGATAAGCCTCCAGTTGCAATTATAACGCTGTCACATTCAATTTCTTTCTTTTCAGTTGTAATAACCTTCTTAATTTTTCCATCTTCCAAAACAATGTCTAGCACTTCTGTGTTATATAAAATTTTGCAACCACTACTTTTAACAAATTTTTCCATTGCCTTAACTATGTCATTGCTTTTTTCAGACTTTGGAAAAACTCTGTTTCCTCTTTCAACTTTAAGAGGTATACCTAAATCTTCAAAAAACTTCATAGTTTCATCGCTTCCAAAACTATAAAAAGCACTATAAAGAAAATAAGGATTTCCAGGAGTGTTAGCTATTAAACCCTCTTGGTCAACTGCGTTTGTAACATTGCACCTGCCCTTTCCAGTTATAAATAACTTTCTACCAACTCTATCCATTTTTTCAATTAAAATAACTTGGTTTCCTCTTAATCCAGCTTGCCCAGCTGCCATCATTCCAGCTGGTCCACCGCCTATAACAACAACTTTTTTCATAAAACAATCCTTATTCCCATTTTAAAGATACTTCTTTTTAATATCAGATGAATATACGTTATACTCTCGCCAAAGTTCTTCTAACTGGTCTAAACCATCAGCAATATATTTTTTCCTTTTCAAACTAATAGCAACAAGTAAAGCGTTTATAAGGCTTAAAGGAGCAACCAAACTGTCTATAAAACTAAGCATATCACTGCTTGCAATCAAACTCAAACTAGCATTTTCAATTAAAGGTGATAACCTGCTGTCAGTAATTGCAATAGTTTTAGCCCCTTTGCTGTGAGCATATTCAATAGCCTTAACAGTCTTGTTTGAATATCTAGGAAAACTAATCCCAATTAATAAATCACCCTCATCAATTCTAAATATATGCTCAAAAGTGTCTGTCACAGTTCCCGTTGAAGCGTTTATAACATTATCTCTCATAAGGTTTAAATAAAAATCAAAAAATTGAGATAAAGCCGATGAACTTCTGCCACCTACAATAAAAACACGCTTAGCATTAATAATGCTTTCAACAGCCTCGTCAAATTCCTCTAAATTAATGTTGTTAAGTGTTTCAGATATTCTCGCAGAATCCCTTTCTAAAACACTTTTTAAAATATGCCTGTCAGTCTTTATAATTCTGCCAGATGAAACTTCCATTCTTTGAGAAGCTGTAAGCTCGTTTTTCACTAAATCCTTTAAAGCCTCCTGCAATTTAGGGTAACCATCAAACCCTAGCTCAATAGCAAACCTAACAACTGTTGATTCGCTAACGCCTGCCTCCTCGCCTAACTTTGCAGCAGTTAAGTAAACAGCCTTGTCATAATGTTCCTTTAAAAAATTAGCTATTCTTTTTTGCCCTTTACTAAAATCAGACATTTTAATATCAATTAATTTTAGTAAATCATTATTTATTGACATAATCATATCTCATTTCATATTTATTCTATTAAATCATAAAAATATCTAATGCTATAATATCATAGTTTATTTTTTTAGTCAACAATTAAGTTTTTCTTGCATAAAAAAATTATATATTAACACCAAAAAACTTATAAAAAATAACAAAAAACTACATTTAAATTTATATTTTTAATTTTAACAACTAAAAGGGAGTGAAATAATCACTCCCTTAAATAAAATTTAACCTCTTAATTTAGCTTCAAGTTTTTCTTCAAGCTCTTTTAAAATCTTCTTCATAGGAGCGTTAACTTCCTCGTCTGTAAGAGTTCTGTCACTAGCTCTAAAAGAAATATTGTAAGCAACAGACTTGTAGCCTTCTGGAATTTGCTTTCCTTTAAACACGTCAAATAATTGAATTGTTTCTAAAAGCTTGCCACCTTTTTCCTTAATAATGTCTTCAATGTCCTTAACTATAACTTCGTCTTTAACAATAACAGCAATATCTCTTGTCATTGCAGGGAACTTAGGTAAAGCTTTGTACTTTCTTTCAAAATTAGCATATCCACATAATTTGTCAATGCTAATAACAGCAATGTAAGCCTTTGTGTCAATGTTGTATCTTTCAGCAATAGTAGGGTGAAGCTCGCCTACATAACCAAGGGAATCTCCCTTAACACTAATTTCAGCAAGTCTACCTGGGTGCATAAATGGAATATCTTTTTTAGGAGAATATTCAACAACATCTTTCATTCCAAGAACTTCAAAAAGCTCCTCAGTAACACCTTTAATGCCATAAAAATCTATATCTCCATACATACCAATAGTAAGAACATTTTCTTCTTTTGGTAACTCAGTTAAAGGTAAATTTTTAGGAATATAAACTTTACCCATTTCAAATAAATACGCACTTTCATTTCTTCTGTTGTAGTTTGTAGAAATTGAATTAAGCATACCATTTAAAGTTATAGTTCTCATAACACTAAAATCTTCGCCTAATGGGTTTGAAATAGTAATTGCATTTCTGTATTTACTGTCGCTAGGAATGTTTAACTTGTCAAAAACCTTAGGAGATTCAAAACTAAAACACTTAGCTTCGCTTAAACCAAGGCTAATCATAGTGTCCATAATTTTGTCCTCAACAATTTGAGAATATGACTTTTTACCAACAGTAGGCGTACCTGCAGCTAAAGTTGTTTCAATGTTGTCATATCCATAAAATCTAGCAATTTCTTCAGATAAGTCAGCTTCAGTTAAAAGGTCAGGTCTAAATGTAGGAATAATAGCTTTTTTGCCATCAGCCTTAACTTCAATTAAGTCAAATAATTCAATCATTTCTTCGTCACTTAACTTAGTTCCAAGTAAGTTGTTAATGCCCTCGCTAGAATATTCTACACTCCAGCTTTCTCTCTTGTTAGGGTAAGAATCAACCATTCCCTTGCAAACTTCGCCACAGCCAAGCATTTCAACTAATTGAACAGCTCTGTTCACAGCGTCAAATGCAGCATTTGGGTCAAGCCCCTTTTCATATTTTGAACTAGCATCAGTTCTAAGACCTAACTTTTTAGCAGTTATTCTAACATTAGGTCCGTTAAAATTAGCAGATTCAAAAATAATTGCTCTAGCATTTTCAGTAATCTTAGAGTTTTCTCCGCCCATAACACCAGCCACTGCAACTGCCTTGTTTTCATCAGCAATAACAAGCATAGAGCTGTCTAAAACTCTTTCAACACCATCAAGAGTAGTTATTTTTTCACCATCTTCAGCGTTTCTAACAACAATTTTCCCCTTTTCAATGCAGTCAATGTCAAAAGCGTGCATAGGTTGACCCATCTCAAGCATAACATAGTTTGTAATGTCTACAATGTTGTTAATTGGTCTAATTCCAGCAGCAGTTAATCTGTGTCTAAGCCAAAGTGGAGATGGTCCAATTTTAACGTTTTTAACAGCTCTTGCAATGTATCTAGGGCAAAGCTCAGAGTTTTTAATTTCAACTTGAACTAAATCTTCAGTCTTTCCCTCTCCTTTTTCTTCAACTTTAATTTCAGGATATTTAAAAGGAACTCTGTAAGTAGCTGCCGCCTCTCTTGCAAGGCCTAAAACACTAAAACAATCAGGTCTGTTTGAAGTAATTTCAAATTCAACAACTTCATCTTCCATTTCAAGTAACTTTTTAACATCTTCTCCTAAAGCCACTTCCTCTTGGAAAATATATATACCATATTCAGGAGCTTCAGGGTAATCGTTTCTTGTAAAACCCATTTCCTCAACAGAACACATCATACCAAAGGATTCAACGCCTCTTAACTTGCCTTTTTTAATTTTAACAATTTCGCCGTCGTGGTAAACAGTTGCGCCAACAAGAGCAACTGGAACAATTGCTCCAACATAAAGGTTAGTAGCCCCTGTAACAATTTGTAAATTTTCTTCGCCACCAACATCAATTTTAGTAACAACTAACTTGTCAGCATCTGGGTGTTGTTCAATTTCAACTACCTTGCCAGTAACAACGTTGCTAACTTCTTTTGCAAGGTAATTTACAGACTCAACCTTAGAGCCTGATAAAGTAATTTTATCAATAAAATCTTGAGTATCAGCCTTTATATTAACATAATCTGATAACCATCTCATTGGCAAATTCATATTTAAAATCCTCCTATATTAGATTAAAACTGCTTTAAGAACTTAGAATCGTTTTCAAATAACAATCTTAAGTCAGAAATTGCATATTTTTGCATAGCAACTCTTTCAAGACCCATACCAAAAGCAAAACCAGAATAAACCTTAGGGTCAATTCCACACATTTCAAGAACTTTAGGGTGAACCATACCACAACCTAAAACTTCAATCCAACCGCTGTCTTTGCAAACTCTACAGCCCTTTCCACCGCAAGCAAAACAAGAAGCATCCATTTCTGCACTAGGCTCAGTAAATGGGAAGTGATGAGGTCTAAATCTAACTTTAGTATCCTCTCCAAATAAACCTTTAGCAAACTCAGCTAAAGCTCCTTTAAGGTCGCCCATAGTAATTCCCTTGTCAATAACAAGCCCCTCTAATTGGTGGAAAATAGGAGAGTGAGTTGCGTCAACTTCGTCAGAACGATAAACTCTACCAGGAGCAATAACTCTAATAGGTGGCTTCTTGTTTTCCATAACTCTAACTTGAACAGGAGAAGTCTGAGTTCTTAAAAGAAAATCCCCTACACCATTAATATAAAAAGTATCTTGTTCATCTCTAGCTGGGTGCTCTTTAGGAATGTTTAAAGCCTCAAAGTTATAATATGCCTTTTCCACCTCAGGTCCTTCAGCAATTTCATACCCCATACCAATAAATATGTTTTTAATCTCGTCAATAACCTGAGTCATAGGGTGCTTGTGGCCAAGCTCTCTAACCTTGCCAGGCATAGTAACGTCAATTGTTTCAGCCTTTAATCTAATTTCTTGAGCTTTTCTAGCAAGGTCTTTTTTAGTTTTTTCAAGCATAGCCTCAATTTCGCTTCTAACTTCGTTTGCAAGCTGTCCAATAATTGGTCTTTCTTCTTTGCTAAGGCCGCCCATACCCTTTAATATTTGAGTAAGCTCACCCTTTTTACCTAACACTTCAACTCTAATTTCGTCAAGAACTTTAAGGTCATTAGCCTCACTAAGTCTTTTAACTGCTAAATCTCTAATTTGACTTAACCTATCTTTCATTTTTTATCTCCTTTCAAATTAAAAATAACAATAAAAAAGCCCCTCTATAAAAATAGAGGGACGATAATAAACCGTGGTACCACCCAAATTTCTGCCAAGGCAGACACTTTTAGAAGAATAACGACTTCAACCGCACTTTCCTACTAAAATTCAAAATTCAAAAAGTGAACTCCAGCGTGAACTTCATTTTAGCTTTATTTAAAGAATGTTTTCAGCCTCTGACATTCTCTCTCTGATAAAACCACTAAAACTACTTTTCGCCATCAATGCTTTTAAAAAATAAATAACTAAGCTAATTATAAGGCTCTTTTTTTTAATTGTCAAGTATTTTTTCCTAGCAAATAGAATACAATAAAACAAATATGTAAATAGGAGGCAATTTATGTGTGGATTAGCAGGCTTTTGCTCCTTTGACCAAAACTATGAAAAGGATTATGCCTATTGGAATAATGTTTTAATAAAAATGAGAAAATCAATAAACCATAGAGGAGAAGATGAAACTGGCCAATATTTAAAAAATAATGTTGGTCTTAGCCATACAAGGCTTACTATAAGAGATTTGCACACAGGCAAACAACCTATGACAATAATAAAAAATAATGTAGAATACACAATAGCTTATAACGGAGAAATATATAACATAGAACCTTTAAAAAATGACCTTTTGTCAAAAGGCTACACTTTAAAAACAACATCAGATACAGAAATAATTCTTTTATCTTATATTGAATATGGTGTAGATTGTGCCAAATATCTTAACGGCATTTTTTCTTTTGCTATTTGGGATAGTGGAATAAAAAAACTTTTCTTGTTTAGAGATAGATGTGGTGTAAAACCTCTTTTTTACTCTATAAAAAGAAACACAATAGTTTTTGGTTCTGAAATTAAAGCTCTTTTTCAACACCCAAAAGTTTCCCCTGAAATAGATATAAACTCTCTAAGGGAAATTTTTGCCATAGGCCCAGCAAGAACAGAAGGAAATGGCGTTTTTAAAGGAATTTATGAAATAAAATATGGCCACTACGGTGTTTATGATATAAACGGCTTTAAAGAATATCCTTATTGGGAGCTTGAATCTAAAGAATTTACTAAATCCTATGAAGAAACTGTGTCAGATGTTAGAGAGCTTGTAACTTCAGCAGTAACTTATCAAATGGTGTCAGATGTGCCAGTTTGTAGCTTTTTGTCAGGCGGACTTGACTCTTGCATAGTAACAGCAATAGCGTCTGATATTATGAAAAAAGAAAATAAAAAGTTTAACACTTTTTCTTTTGATTTTACAGATAATAATAAATACTTTGTGTCAAATTCATTCCAGCCAGAACAAGATAGACCTTATGTAGATATAATGCTAAATAATTTTGACTTAAACCACACCTATCTTGAATGTAACGAAGTTGACCTTTTTGATTATTTGTATCATAGTGTAGATGCAAAAGACCTGCCAGGAATGGCAGATGTAGACGCCTCAATGCTCTATTTTTGCCAACAGGTTTCAAAACATAATAAAGTAACTTTAACTGGTGAATGTGCAGATGAAATTTTTGGTGGCTATCCTTGGTTTCATAAAGAAGAATTTATAAACTCTAACACATTTCCTTGGTCAATAAATGCAGATGTAAGAAATTCAATTTTAAATCAAGATTCTGTTAAAGAGCTTGATATTTTAAACTACATTAAATCACAATATGAAATTTCCCTTTCTAAAGTGCCAACTCTTTATGGAGAAAAAGGCATAAAAAAACGTCAAAGAGAAATTTCTTTTTTAAACTTAAAATGGTTTATGACAACCCTCTTAGATAGAATGGATAGAGCTTCTATGAACACTTCCCTTGAAGCTAGAGTTCCTTATGCAGATCATAGAATAATTGAATATATGTGGAATGTCCCTTGGGAATATAAATGCCCAAATGGAGTAATAAAAGGTTTGCTTAGAGATAGTATGAAAGACATTTTACCGCCAGAAATACTCTATAGAAAAAAATCTCCATATCCAAAAACTTATAATCCAAAATATGAACAACTTCTAGTAAATAAGGTTAGAGAAATTCTTTCAAATTCCTCCTCCCCTATTCTTCCTTTGCTAGATAAAAATAAAATTTTGTCTATGCTAAATGAAAAGTCAGACTATGGTAAACCTTGGTTTGGTCAACTAATGGCAAGACCTCAACTATATGCCTATATAATACAAATAAATTACTGGCTTAAAAAATATCATCTTTCAATTTAATATCTTGTTGACTTCTTTTTCCCAATATTTTATAATTTTTGGTAAAAAGGAGAACTACTTATGGAAAATACAATAATAAGATACGCAAAAAAAGAAGATGTTCCTAAAATAAATGAAATATTAAATTATTCAATACTTCACACAAACTATAATTTAAACGAAAACAAAAGGCCTCTTTTAGAAGCATATAAATGGTTTGATGAACATCTAGAAAATAACTATCCTGTTCTAGTTTCTGAAACAAATGGCATAGTGTCAGGCTTTGCCTCTCTTTCTAAGTTTAGAAACTTCTCAGGCTATGACCCCACAGCAGAACTTTCAATTTATGTTTCAAATAAACATCAAAGAAAAGGCATAGGCATAAAACTAATTAAAGAACTAGAGTTAATTTCTAAAAATTATCATACACTAATTTCAGTCATAACAAGCAATAATATAGCTAGCCTTTCTCTCCATAAAAAATGTGGCTTTAAAGAAATAGCAACATTTAAAGAACTTGCACAAAAAAATAACACCTTTGTAGACATAACTTTTATGACAAAAAATATAAAATGAAAAACGGTAAGCAAATGCTTACCGTTTTTCAAAGGACAAAATCTTGCACTAAAACAACCTCTAAATAAATTACACATTAAAACTAAACTATTGTTTAATTTTGCTTCTAACAAATACTAATTATATTTTTAAATATTATAAATATTTGTTAAAATACAGTTGTTTTTTGTAATAGCATAAATTATAAATTACCCTCAAATGCTATTACAACTTGATTTTAACATATTAACTTATAATATTCAAGTAAAAAAGCATAAATGGTATACCATACCAACAAAAACGGTTGTTTAAGCTCTGTATTTATCCTCTTTCACAAAATTAATAAACCTGTTTTTAAAATCTATAAATTTTCTTCTTGAAACATAAGTTTCGTAAATTCTATTGTTGTGCTTTAAAAAAACTGTGTTTTCGTTGTAATCGCTAACGTAATTTAAATTTACAATATAACTTCCGTGAATTTGAATAAAAGTGTCCGAATAAACCTTGTTTTTAAAATTTTTAATAGTGTCTACAACTCTCATTTCACCATCTGTTGTAATCAATTTAAGCCCCCTGTTAGCAGTTTCCACATAAATAATTTTTTCAGCATCAATTATATTTTCACTATTTTTGTATTTAACTATAACTTTTTTCTTAACTTTTTTAACTCTTTCTAAAGCCATATCCAAACTTTTATATAAACGTTCTTTTTCAACAGGTTTTTTCAAATACCTAAATGCTTTCAAATCAAATGCGGCGTCTAAATAATCATCGTGATGAGTAATAAAAATTAATGTAACATTTTTATTTTTTTCTTTAACTTTTTTTGCTAATTGAATACCATTAAGGTAAGGCATTTCAATATCTAAAATTAAAATATCAAACACAAAATTTTCTTCAATCATATCTTTTGGGTTTGAATAAAAGTTTATCTTGTATTCAAATTCACGATTTGTTAAATATTCATTAAGATAAATCTTTAACAAATCAAGAAACTTACTGTCATCATCACAAATACCTAACCTTAACATAACTTTTTTCTCCCCCATTAATATAAATTAGTGCTTGTTGCAACCTATATATTTACATTGCCATAACATAACTGGTAAATATGTGTATTTTCTTATATACTCTTTTCTCTTTTCTTCATTTCCCAACATTTTTATAATTTCTGCATCAAATAATTTCAACTTTGTAATGTCAAACCTTTGAAAACAATCGTAAATCATAGCTAAAACAGGAAGTTCAAACTCCCAGCTTTCAATCACATCGTTAGCAATTTCAAAAGCTCTTTCATAATTTTCACTAAAATAATATAAAACAAATCTGTCAAGAGCTGTCCACTTTTCTTTGCTAATGCTCTCCAAAATGTGTCTATAATCGCTTTTACACTTTAAAAGAGAATAACAATAAGAAATTTTAATGTCGTCAACATTATTTTCAGCAATTTTTAAAGCCTTGTCAAAATATATACTTGCTTTTATGTAATCACAAACTTTGTATAAACTACAAGCTAAGTTGTTTAAAACCCTAAAATTGCAATCAATTTCAGATGCTTTTTTATATAAAGAACAAGCTTTTTCCACACTACCATAATGATAGTTGTATTCAGCTCTAGCAATTAAATTTTTATATTCAATGTCATATAAACTAGCCATCTCTAAATAACTGTAACCTTGTTTAGAGTTGTCAACAAATTTATCTAACTTGTTTTGAATGCCGTTGTCAATATAAAAAACACCTAAGTTGTTGTAGCTTTTGCAACTAGGCTCTTCCTTAACAGCCTTTTTTAAAGCATCTTGAGCCTCTAACCAACATTCTTTTTCAATAAGCTTAAGAGCTTCTTTGTTCCAGTCCATTAAATCACCTATTCTCTCAGTTTAACTGCCTTTGCTGCCTTTCTTCTGTTTTCGTCTTGCATTTGTGCATAATGCTTTTTAGTAGTGTTAACATCTCTATGTCCTAACACATCTGCAACTAAATAAATGTCACCTGTTTCCTTATATAAAGTTGTTCCATAAGTTGCTCTTAATTTGTGAGGTGATATTTTCTTTAAAGTAGTAACTTTTTGTGCGTATTTTTTAACAAGAAGTTCAATGCTTCTAACACCAATTCTTTTGTTTTGTAAAGATAAAAACAAAGCATTTTCGTGCCCGTCTTTTGGCTTCATTTTTCTTCTTTCCTCTAAATAGTCTTTTAAAGCACTTTCAACTTCATCTCCAAAATAGATAACCATTTCGTTTCCGCCTTTTCGCACAACTTTTAAACCATTTACCTCAAAATTAATATCATCAATATCTATTCCCACACACTCAGAAACTCTAATTCCTGTTCCAAGAAGTAAAGTTATAATAGCTAAATCTCTTTTACTTGTTTTGTTGTGAAACCTTTTTTCGCCCTCAGTCAACTTTTCTCCATTTTCAACAATGTCTAACAAGTCAGCTGCCTCGTTAGGCTCTAACCTAATTATTTCCTTTTCGTGAATTTTAGGCGAGTTAACAAGCTCAGCAGGGTTTGCATTAATTTTTTCCATCTTGTAAAAATACTTAAATATTCCTCTAATAGCAGCTAGCTTTCTTGACTTTCCGTTTTCGCTGTTTGTAAGTTCTTCCCCACACTCGTTTAAATAATACTCAGTATATTCTAAAAATTCGTTAATATCAATTGCTTTTATATCGTTAAGCATTTCAATTTTAAAATCTTTAATTTCTACACCCTTAAACTTGTCACACTCGCTTGTTAAGTAATTAAAAAAAATCTTTAAATCATAAGCATAACCAACTCTAGTTCTAATTTCACTACTGTTTGAAATAGCTAAAAAAAACTCTTTGCAAAAGTCAGGTAATTCATTTAAAATATGTCTTAATCTAATTGTTAAATTGTTGCTAACTTCTTCGTGATAACTTGCCATTAATCCTCAACCTTCCAACCCTCAATAGGTGACCTTTTTATAGCGTTAAATGTCCTGTCCTCAAAATGGTCAAATTTTAAACCATACTCTTTAACAAGATTTTTAATATCCTCTCTAGTTGTCTTTCCGTCAACAGGGCAAGTGCTTTTAACCACAGGTAACCCCTCTCTTCTAGCAAAACCCAAAACATCTTTTTCAGGCACATAAATAAGTGGCCTAATTGAAGCAATTTTTTTCCTGCTTAAATATGTATATGGGCTAAAACAATGTATTCTTCCCTCATATAAAAGAGCCATTAAAAAAGTTTCAATAACATCATCTCTGTTGTGCCCTAAAGCAATTTTGTTGCAACCAAGTTCTTCAACCTTAGTATTTAATGCCCCTTTTCTCATTTTAGCACATAAAGCACAAGGGTTTTTCTCTTTTCTTTCATCAAAAACAATTTCCCCAATGTCAGTGTCAACAATAGTGTAATTAACACCAATTTTCTTGCAATACTCTTTAACAGGAGTAAAGTCCATTCCTTCAAACCCTATGTTCACAGTAATAGCCTCAAGCTCAAATTTTTTAGGGTAAAATCTTTGTAAAGCCTTTAACACAGCTAACATAGCTAAACTGTCCTTGCCACCAGAAATACCTAAAGCAATTCTATCTCCATCTTCTATCATATTGTAGTCTTGCACACATCTTCTAACAAGACTAAGCATTTGTTGCATTTTCATATAAAACCTCCAAAATCTATGTTAAACAAAAACAGGAATTTAATATAAATAATGCACTAAAAACAGCATTATAATATTAAATCCCTGTCCCCAATTAAATAACACTTGTCATATTTTTGTTTTTCTTTGAAACATATAGCATTTTATCAGCTTCGTCTATAATCTCCTTGCCACTTTCAACCTTATAAACTCCGCCAACACTTGCCGTAACACAAATGTCATCAAAACCATCTATGATAATATTGTTTATTCCAACTCTAATATTTTCAAGTTTATTTTTAAAACTATCACTTTCATTATCCTGACAAACAACTAAAAATTCATCTCCGCCATATCTAACAACAACATCATCTTCGTCAATAGCCTTTGAAATAGTCAAACCTGCTTCCTTTAAAACCATATCTCCAACTGTATGTCCAAAATTATCGTTAATTTGCTTAAAATTGTCAATGTCAATCATAGCCACAGAACGCAAATTCAAAAGCCCTTTTAATTGGTCTTCGTAATACTGTCTATTATATGTACCTGTTAATGTGTCAAAATAAATTTTTTTGTTATATTTAAATATTTTGTCAATAAAATCATTTTTACCATACGCCGAAAATAAAATCTCGTCAGTAATTTGAGTAATCATTTCAATTATGTAACTTTCATCTTCTATTTCAACATACATAGCAATAACATTATAAACTGTATCGTCCACAAAGTCATATTTTGTCATTTTCTTCTTTTTAATAAGTGCTCTGGCTGATATGCAGTTGTCACACCTTTTTCCGTGCTTCCAAACAGCATAACACTTATACGGCGATTTAATAAAATTACCATATTCATCAATACTATATTCGTTAGCCAGTTCAACATCAACAAGCCTAACCATATTAAAAACCATTTTCAGTTTTTCAATCGTTAAATAGGCTTCATATCTAGTCATAAACGCTCCTCCAAAAACCAATTACAATTAACCAATATTATTGCATAGCAAAAAAATTATAATTCATATAACAAAAAAATTATAATCAAATAAATTTAATACTTATACTTATATTACAATATTTTAATCAATTAGTCAATGGCTTTCTTCCTCTATTTTTTTTAATTTATATATATAATATGTATTATATATATCTATAAATATTTCTATTATAATAAAACTAACAATATATATATAATTAATAAATTATAACTATTATATTAAAAATCTGCTAAAAAATGCCTTTCTCTTAATATAAACAACAAAATTTTTAATCAACTTTAAATTCTTTTTCTTTAATAAATTTTACAAAATCATTTTCGTTAATTGGCTTTGAAAAGAAATACCCTTGAAAATAATTGCAACCAAGTTTCTCCAAAAGCTTAATATGCTCTGTTGTTTCAATGCCCTCAACAATAATTTTCAAATTCATAGCCTTTAACATATCAATCATATACCTTAATATACACATAGACTTTTCACTTTCCATAGCAAGCCAAAGCATAGACTTGTCAATTTTAATAATATCAAAAGGAAACTCAATAATGCTGTTCATATTTGCAAAGCCCGTTCCAAAATCGTCCATAGCAAAGCTAATTCCCTCTTTTTTAAGCATTTCCATATTGTTTTTAAGGTTGTTTTTAGAAATGTATGTTGCAGTTTCTGTTATTTCAAAATTAACCATACCCTTAGGAATGTTATATTCTTTTATAATATTTAAAATATCAACATATAAATCATCTTTCATACATTGAACAACAGAAAGGTTCACATCAATTTTTTCTATGCCCATTTCCCAAATCCTATATTTATTAATAAATTGGCAAACTTTCTTTAAAACAATGTTCCCAATGTCAACAATAAGGCCGTTTCTTTCAGAAAGAACAATAAACTCTTCCGAACTAATTTGTCCAAATTTGTCGTCAAATAACCTAATAATTGCTTCAGCTGATGTAATGGCTTTTTTCTTGTTGTCGTAAATAGGCTGGAAATAAACTTCAAACTTTTCTTTTTTAATAGCATCTTTAACAATATGTAAAATTTGGTTTTCCCTTCTACCCTTTTCAAGGCTTGCCTTGTCAGCATATACAATAATAGAATTATCCCCATACAATTCACAATTTTTTATAGAATATTCAACACTAGCTAAAAGGTCGTCTGGCCTTTCAATTTCAAACTCGTCGTCCACAACACAAATTGCACTGTCAAGAGAAAAACCTATTTTACTAACTTCAAAAATATGAGAAAATCTATCTTTAATCTTTTTAATAATTTCTTTGTGGTTTCCATCTTTGCTGTTAATTAAAATAACAAAAGTGTATTCTGAAACATAAAACACATTTTTTAATCCAGATATTTCAACAAAATAATTAGCAATTTCCTTTAAAACTTTGTTCTCGTTTTCGTTTCCTAAAGCGTCTGCAATATACTTCATTCCCTTAATTTGCACACCAATAGTAAAGTTTTTTCTGCCCTTTTCAATGTTTAACTTCATAATTTCAACAAAAGCACTTCTGTTGTATACTCCTGTAACTTTGTCAAAATAATTTTCAGGGTTTTCAAGAGCTAAATAAATTAATAAACAAGAAACAGATATAACAAAAGGTATAATTAAAATATTACTGTATTTCATTTCAAATATAACAGTAAATAAATATAAAATAGAGTAAAAATAAACAGGAATTCTGTTAATAAAATTAAACCTTTTTTTATACTTTAAAACAATACAAATAGAATATAATATGTATATAACATAGTTTAAATATAAAATAGGCATATATTTGCCTTGATGGTAATATCCAGCTTTGTCAAAGTAAAATATATAATTTGTAAAATTGTTTGATAAAATCAAAATAATATCTAATGTTATTGGTAAAATCAAAATCAATTTGTCATACCAGTTAATTTCTTTCCCATTTTTAGCATTTAATATAATATAAGCTGTATATAAAGCTCCTGTTGAATTTAACGCTATTAAATATAAATGGTTAATAATTAAATTTAACACCTCAGGAAACCCATTATAATTGCTTATTGTGTAACAAGACATTAAATCAAAAATAGTTAAAAAAAAAGCAAATATAATAACTAAAGAAAAAAGGTTGGACTTTTTTGTATGCACATTCTTTTTGCAAAAGAAATTCAACATAGTAGTTATTATAATAATTAAAGCGGCAATATCATAATGTATAACAAACCTTGTCATATATCCTC
Source organism: uncultured Clostridia bacterium (assembly GCA_944384235.1). Taxonomy (GTDB): domain Bacteria; phylum Bacillota; class Clostridia; order Lachnospirales; family CAG-274; genus Gallispira. Next base: position 9,908 of record CALWSP010000001.1, on the reverse strand, counting down.
CAAAAAATTATTATCTATAAATAATTTAATTTTAATAAATTTCTATATTTTTATTATAACATATTAAATAAAAAACACAATCACTAATATTTGTTTCTTTACAAATATTTTATATTATGCTAAAATATCTAAGTATTATTAATCGGTACCCAAACGGGCGTCATAAGGAGGAATATATGGTCTATTTTGATAATGCTGCAACAACTTTAAAACGACCAGACTGTGTTGTAAAATCAGCATCAGAAGCTATGACCACAATGACAAATGCAGGCAGAGGTGCACATACTTTAAGCTTAAACACTTCTAGAATGGTCTATAAAGCAAGAAAAGCCCTTTCTAGTTTAATTAATGCTGAAAGCCCTCTCACAATCTCATTTATGTCAAATGCAACAGAAGCGTTAAACACTGCAATAAAAGGGCTTTTTAACTCTGGAGATGAAATAATAACAACTGTCACAGAACATAATTCAGTTTTAAGGCCACTTTATCTTTTAGAACAACAAGGTGTAAAAATACACTACATTCAAATTAATGAAAAAGGTCTTTTAAACTATGAAAGCATAGAAACTCTTGTTAATAAAAACACAAAAGCCTTTGTTTTAAACCATAGTTCAAATGTCTTAGGAAATGTAATAAACCTAAATTTTTTCACAACTCTAAAAGAAAAATATAACCTACTTTTATTACTCGATGCTTCTCAAACCCTTGGCACTATCCCTGTTGATGTCCAAAAAAACAAAATAGATGTTTTATGTTTCACAGGCCATAAAGGTCTAATGGGCCCACAGGGAACAGGTGGCATTTATGTAAAAAAAAGCATAAAAATAAATCCTCTCAAATCAGGAGGAAGTGGCACGCATAGCTTTGATAAATTTCAACCAGATAAAATGCCTGAGTTGCTAGAAGCTGGCACATTAAATTCCCACGGCATAGCTGGTCTTTTATCTGCTGTAAATTTTATCCAAGAAAATACAGTAGATAAAATTCACCAAAAAGAAATAGAACTACTTTTCTATTTCTATAATAAAATCAAAGCTATAAAAGAAATAACTATTTATGGAGATTTTTCCTCTAAATACAGAACACCTATTTTGTCCCTAAACATTTTAAACTTAGATTCAGCCTATGTAAGCGACATTCTAAGCCAAAAATATAACATTTTAACAAGAGCTGGGGCTCATTGTGCTCCTCTTCTTCACACTAGCTTAGGAACAAAAGAACAAGGTGCTGTTAGGTTTAGCTTTGGTTTTTATAACACAAAAGAAGAAATAGATTATGCAGTTTCTTCTCTAAAAGAAATTATAAAAAACGAGGTATAAAAATGAACATTTTTAATTCTAAACTTTTTTTAGCTCTTTCAGGTGTTATAGTAGGTCTTTTAGCTATATCCCTTGCACTTTTCGGAAACCCAGCAAATATGGCTATTTGCGTAGCTTGTTTCATTCGAGATACTGCTGGTGCATTAAAACTACATAGTGCAGAAACTGTTCAGTATGCACGCCCAGAAATTATGGGCTTTGTCTTAGGCTCTTTCATAATTTCCCTTTTAACAAAGGAATTTAAAGCAACAGCTGGTTCCTCTCCTCTTGTTAGGTTTGTTTTAGGTTTTATAATAATGATAGGTGCTTTAATCTTTTTAGGTTGCCCTTTAAGGCTTATAATACGAATGTCATCTGGTGACTTAAATGCCTATGTAGGTTTAGTTGGCTTTGTTTTAGGAATTTTCACAGGCTCGTTTTTCCTAAAAAAAGGCTTTAGCCTCGGTAGAGCTTATGAAGTTAATTCCTCAAATGGCTACATTCTCCCAGCAATAATGGTAATTATCTTAATTTTATCTCTCTTCACAAGCCTTTTAGCTGTAAGCCAAAAAGGTCCTGGAAGTGCTCACGCTCCAATTTTAGTTTCGCTTTTAGTTGCTATAATTTTTGGTGCAATAGCACAAAAAAATAGAATTTGCTTTGCTGGTAGCTTTAGAGATATAATATTAATTAAAAACTTTAATTTAATTAGCATTATAGGTGGGCTTTTTGTGACATTGCTTGTTTATAACCTTGCAACGTCAAACTTTAACCTTTCCTTTTCAAACCAACCTATTGCTCACGCTCAACATCTTTGGAACTTTTTAGGCCTTTACGCAGTTGGTTTTGCTGCTGTTTTAGCTGGTGGTTGCCCTCTTAGACAACTCATTTTAGCTGGTCAAGGCTCAACAGATTCAGCAATCACATTTTTAGGTATGTTAATTGGTGCTGCTTTTGCACATAATTTCGGCCTAGCAAGCTCTGCTGCCTCTGCTGATAGCTTAGGAGGTCCAAGTTTAAACGGTAAAATAACTCTTGTGCTTTCAATCCTAATCTTGTTTGTAATTGCAATTGTAAATTGTAAAAAAAGAAAATTAGGAGGTGCTAAATAATGGTTAAAATTGATGTAAGAGGTCTTTCTTGCCCAGAACCAGTTTTGCTCACACTTGACGCTCTTGATGATTATAACAATGAAGAAATCGTAGTTTTAGGCGATGAAGCTCACACAAGAAAAAATATAGAAGTAACTTTAAACCAGTATAACATAAAATATACTGTAACCAATTTAGAAAAAGAATTTGAAATTAAATTTAATGTATGAAAAAATTAAAAAAAATTATGTCTTTCTATACAACAGCTGATGCTTTAGAAACAGAGGATATTTTAATATCCTCTGGGTATTTTGGTAGGCTAATCCCAGTCCCAAGAAATATGTCAGCAGGTTGTGGTCTGGCCTTTGAAATGGATATTTCAATTTATAATCAAATACCTGAAAATATTCTTAACTCTTTGCCAGAATTTGAACAAATAACTGAAATGTATCTTTAAAAAAAATCAGCATATTAATGCTGATTTTTTTGTCCCCTTAATTCATTTATTTAATAATAATAGTAAAATTATAAAAATCACTATAATAAAAAATATCACACCCAAAGCCATTAAATAGTTTTCTCCTATCTTTTATAAAATATAAATTTAATTCTTAATTCAATTTTTCCACTCTCTAAATATTAAAATAACATCGCTATTTTCTTCAACCGTTTTAGCCTTCTTATACTAAAAAGATTCTTCAAATTTTAGATAAAAATTATATAATAATTGAAAAAATAGTGAAAAAGGCAGGAAAAAAGGAATTAGTTAGACTAATTCCTTTCAAATAAAATAAACTAAATTGATAAAATAAACTAATTTGATAAAATAAACTAATTTTAACAAAAAAGAACTACGAAAACAATCATATTATAACAGAAAAAGGAGGTTTTGTCAATGGTACAAAACAAAAAAATTAAAAATTTTTTTCAAAAAACAAATTTTGGGGAGAATGTAAACAAATACAACTAACAGATTATAACAAAAATGGAGATGTTACGTTAAATGTTGTTTATAGAAATGAAAAAGGAAGTTATGATAGCGAAACGATTAATATTAATGCAGAAAAATTAATTAAATTATTAAATGCAAAATTTTAAATAAATTTCAACACACACCCCTCGCGGGGTGCAACTTTTCTACTAAGTACTCCTCTACAGCCTCATCTATAATTTCAACTCACACACCCCTTGCAGGGTGCAACTCTATATATAGAATATAAAGCCACATAACCCACTAAAGGTGGACATTTTCTTATATTATAAAACTAATTTCCTAAATTAATTTTATATTTTTGTCTATTTTTTCTGCGAAGCCCCCTAAATATTAATATAAACTATACTTCGCATTATATAATATTTATACAATAAGTAAACCCTCTGTGTCATAAGTTTCTTTGTTTCCAAAATGCTCAATTTTGTTTTTCCAATTATTACCTAAATAATATATTCTTAAACTATCGAATTCTTTGTTAATCTCTTTTAATAATTGGTCTTTAACCTTTAAAAACGTTCCATAATCAACATTAATTTCGAAAACTGAATTTTGAACTCTTTGACCATAATTTTGACATATTTTTGAAACCTTTCTCAATATTTTTCTTCCAGCTTCACTAACCGTAGAAACATCATAACTTACTAATGTCATCATATAAAACACCTACTTCATTAAAAAACAAGGATATTCATCTATTTCCCCTCTAATATATTTAGACAATAAACTACATTGTATATAAGGTATTAACCCTATTTCTATTTTTTGCTTTAAATAAGGGTGAGTTATTTGACTTCTCTTTTTTTCTTGCCATTTCGCTAAAACCTTTTTTCTACCCTCATCATTTAAAAGAACTGCCCCGCTTGTTTGCTTTTCAAAATCCTTTTTAGTAATTATTTGTAAATTAATCATAGTTAAAACTAACCTTTCAACTATACAACGAGTTTCTTCAACTAAATCGCACGCCAAAGAATTTCTTCCTGACCTTAAAGTATGGTAAAATCCAACATAACTATCTAACCCACAAGCTTCGGCTGCAGAAGCATAGTCATATGTATAAATAGTATACAAAAATGATAAAACAGAATTAATGCAATCTAGAGGTGGCCTTTTACTTCTTTTTACAAGCTTAAAATCATCTTTGTTTTTTAAAACCATTTTGTCAAAAACATTAAAATACTTTTTAGCAGAAAGCCCCTCTAAACCTCTTATATATTCTATATCATCAGAACTATATATATCACCTATCATATTTTTTAACTCTTCTATACATTTGCTAAACAAACCATCTTCATCTATTTGAGGATAATCTCTTAAACTTCTTTTTAATACATACTCATACTGCTTGTAGCTTGAATATTCATACTCTCCTACATCATAACAAATATTTGCCTTGATAGGATTTTGGTGTATATATCTTACAACTTCCAACAAATATTCATCGTTTTCAACAGGCTCACTTTTAAACCTATCTTGAAACAGATGTCCAACTCTATCATACTTGGTATTGTAGTAATATACAAACTTGACAACTATTCGCTTCATAATTTTCGCAAGCTCTGTTTCACCCGTTTTTAAAAGAAGATGTATATGATTACCCATAAGGCAATATGCCAAAATACTATAATCACAAGATTTGCTATAATCAGAAACGATATCTAATAATCTTTTGTAGTCCTCTTCTTCTAAAAAAATTTGCTGTTTGTTATTACCTCTCAATACTATATGATATATACCAGTTTTACTTTTTATGCGTGCAGTTCGTGCCATACAATCACCTCACGATAATTGTATCTTATTATTGTTTATTTGTCGAGACAGAGAACCGTCCCCTGTCCTGTTTATGGCAGCTATGGCTATTGTACTTAATATTTCAAGATATTATAGGGAATAAATTAAATGGAGTACTGCTGCATTTCATTAATGCGGCGGTACTCCTTTTTTTATGCAAACTATACTTATTAAACAACCTATAACAAAAAAATAACGCCCTACTCATCATTTTTTACAAAAAATTTATTGATTTTTCTGCAAAAATATGCTATATTAACATTAAAAATAAGTCTTAATATTAATATGAATGGGGGTTATTATAATGTCTAAGCAGCGCGATGAAATACTTAAAATTATTAATAACTCTAAGGAGCACCTGACTGCGGAGGAAATTTTTTTACTGTGCAAACAGGGCGGTATTGAAATTTCCATAGCAACAATTTACCGTAACCTTGGCATACTTGTAAAAAACGGAGCTGTTAAAAAGCTGTCTATTATAGGTGAGCCCGACAGGTACGATAAAAACCTTACCATGCACGAGCATTTTGTATGCAGCAGGTGCAAAAAGGTTATTGATATTCATATTGACGACTTAAAATAAATACTAACCAAAAAAACAGGGATAGATATTGATTCCTACGACCTGTGTATGCACTATGTCTGTCCCGAATGTAAAAACAAGGAGGAAAACTATGAGTAAACATTTATCACCTGAAATCAGAGTACCTATCGAAAATGACAATGTTTCCATTAAGCGAAACGAGGACATCTGTATTAAATGCGGTCAGTGCAAAAATATATGCAGGGACTACATATCCGTTCTTGGTCATTATGATTTGAAAAAGACAGGCGACAGGGCAATATGTATTAACTGCGGTCAGTGCGCAAACGTCTGTCCCGTCAGCTCAATTACCGAGCAGTACGAGTATGAAAAGGTTGCACTCGCCGCAGAGGATAAGGACAAAATTGTAATTGTCAGCACCTCTCCGTCCGTAAGAGCCGCCCTTGGCGAGGAGTTCGGTATGCCCGACGGCAGCTTTGTGCAGGGCAAAATGGTTGCCCTTTTAAGAAAGCTGGGCGCAGACTATGTGCTTGACACCAATTTCGGCGCCGACCTTACAATAGTAGAGGAGGCAAGCGAGCTTATTGAGCGTATTACCAAGGGTACAGCTCCACTGCCACAGTATACAAGCTGCTGCCCTGCATGGGTAAAATTTGCAGAGACCTATTATCCCGAAATACTGCCAAACATATCCAGCGCAAAAAGTCCTATCGGCATGCAGGGGCCTACAATTAAAACCTATTTTGCAAAGAAGATGGGTATTGACCCTGCAAAAATAGTAAATGTTGCCTTAACCCCATGTACTGCCAAAAAGTTTGAAATACGCAGAGACGAAATGAAGGCAGCGTCGGAGTACCTTGGCGCAGAGAATATGCGTGATATGGACTACGTTATCACCACTCGTGAGCTTGCACTGTGGGCTAAGGAGAAGAATATTGATTTTGCTTCCCTTGAGGACTCAGATTATGACAAATTTATGGGTCAGGCAAGCGGCGCAGGCGTAATATTCGGCAACACAGGCGGCGTTATGGAGGCTGCTGTAAGAACGGCTTATGAGTACATAACAAAGGAGCCTGCACCTGATATTCTATTTGAGCTCAAGCCTGTAAGAGGTCTTGACGATATTAAGGAAGCAAGCCTTACAATAGGCGGCATTGAGGTTAATGTTGCCGTAGTTTACGGTACTGCAAACGCCCGCAAAATGATAGATATGGTTAAGAAGGGCGAAAAGCAGTATCACTTTATTGAGGTTATGACCTGCCCCGGCGGCTGTATAGGCGGAGGCGGACAGCCAAAGGACAAGGATTACAAGGGTAATGCGCTGCTCGAAAGCAGAATTGACAGCCTGTATACACAGGACACAAGGCTGCCTTTCAGAAAAAGCCACGAAAACCCCGAAATTATAGATATATATAACAGTTTTTACACTCAGCCGCTCAGTGAGCTTGCAGAAAAAATGCTGCACACCACTTATTATGACAGAAGCGGCGAGCTGAATAATAAAAAGGAGGAAATTTCTAAGAAAAAATTTGTATGTTCAGTATGCGGATATGTTCACGAGGGTAACGAGCCACCTGAGGTATGCCCAGTATGTAAGCAGCCAAAGTCGGTATTTAATGAGGTAACAGCAGCTGCTGCACCAACCAATAAGTACGCAGGCACAAAGACAGAGAAGAATTTGTGGGAGGCTTTTGCAGGCGAGTCCCAGGCAAGAAATAAGTATACATATTTCGCATCTGTTGCCAAAAAGGCAGGCTATGAGCAGATTGCAGAGCTTTTCTTAAAGACTGCTGAAAATGAAAAGGAGCATGCTAAGCTTTGGTTCAAGGAGCTTGGCGAGCTTGGCGATACCGCTGCAAACCTTCTTCACGCAGCAGAGGGCGAAAATGCAGAGTGGACAGATATGTACGACCGTATGGCACGTGAGGCTGACGAGGAAGGCTTTACCGAGCTTGCAGAGCAGTTCAGAGGTGTTGCTGCAATTGAAAAGCTGCATGAGGAAAGATATCGTGCCCTTCTCCACAACGTTGAGGCAAAAGAGGTATTTGAAAAGAGCGGCGTTCAGATTTGGGAATGCAGAAACTGCGGTCATGTTGTTGTAGGTACAAAGGCACCCGATATTTGCCCTGTATGTAAGCATGCACAGAGCTTCTTTGAAATCAGAAAAGAAAATTATTAATTTACAATAAGGCTGCATTAAGCCGATAACAAAAGGGGCTGTCGCATTAATTTTGCGACAGCCTCTGTTTTTTCGTAAAATAAATTAATGTTTATCGGTGTGTCGCTAGCGCAACACACCGATAAGATGAAATACACTGCGTGCATTTCATCTTGCTTGGGTACTAACGTACCCACCAAGGAAGTAACAACCCGTGCCTCGCTACGCTCGACACAGTTTGCATTTATGTAATAAATGCAAATCCCTTCGGGATGGCTTGAATCAAGACAGGGGACGGTTCTCTGTCTTGTTCGCTATCTTGTTTTCATAGCAAGACAGAGAACCGTCCCCTGTCCTGTTTTCATATGCCTTTCAGCATCATCAAAATTAGCTCCCCTTAACCTCCACCGTTCATTTATGATATCTGAATACATTATATCAAATTTTTCGACTTTTTCATATAGTAAATTTTAATTTTTAATGAATTTAATACGACTATTAATATATAAATTCAATGTTTTCATTTCAAAAATTCATTTTTTTATTTAACATACACCTCCATAAAATATTTCAAACTATTAACTAAAAATCCTGCCATAAATTAATATGACAGGTCATCAATATTTACTTGTATATGATTTTTATATTTATATATTAACAAGAAACAATACTCAAATTTCAAATAATATAATATTATAATATTCAAAGTTTCTATTCTTTATTTCATTTTCTATTCTTCATCGCAAATTATTTCCTTAATCCAATTTGGCACATATTCTAGCTTTCTTCCCTTTTTCAAGCATTCAGCAATCATATCAACATCTTCTTCTCGATAAAATCTATATTTATAATAGCAATCCTTTTAGCAAAATTTTTGAGCTTTTGTCTTACTTTCAAATATCTTGCCACAATAAAAGCATTTATGTTCATGGGGCTTATAGTGTGTTTTCTCCCATATCCTTTTACATTCAGGTGAACAATATTTTCTTTTTCTTCCTTTCTTCGGTTGTTCAAAAAACATACCGCAGCATTTACAAACACCATTTAACCCCTCTGTTTTTGGTGCATACTTTTCTTTAATATCTTTACCAAACCCATCAAAGCCATTATTCTTACAAAAATATTTAACTCTATCTCTAGGTACATTTAATATGGCAGCTATTCTCTTATAACCACAGCCTGCCATTCTTAATCTTATTATTTCCATCTTCTGTTTATCAGTCAATCGTAATCACCTCAAAAGCCTTTTTTCTTTAGTAATCACTCTAATCTTGAAAATTGTCAAGTATAATTTCACAACAAAAAAGGACCTGCCACAAATCACTGCAGCAGGTCAGTAAAATCAACAATATTCAATTTCTGTTCCGTCATAAAAATTTATAATAATCTTACCATTTTCATAAATGGTTATGTTGTCAAGCACTCTTATCATAAAATCCGTATCAACCTTATCTATATGTTCCGGGTTTTCAGTAAGTTTCAAAAAATCCCTTGCTCTATAGGCTGTAAGTAAATCATCACCGTTTGCCTGTGCTTTCCACTTAGCTTTACAGCTTTCAATATTCTCAATTATGGTATTCCAAGCGATAATAAAAATCTGCTCAATGGTACTTTCCTCAATGTGACGGTTACTACACCCTTGAACACCTTTTACTTCATATCTGGCATTACACTGCCATACCTTTCTTAGTGCGCCTTTATTAGACCAAGTTTTTCTGCCAAAAGCTCTGCCACATTCACCGCATATTATCTTTCCATAAAAAGGATTGGTTTCTGTTTTGGAAGAATAAGAGTTCATAAAATGGTCTTGTATATATTGTTTTCTGCGTTGTATTTCAAGTTGGACGCATTCCCACATTTCAGGCTCTATAATTGCCTCGTGGTCCTCCTCGATATAAAACTTTTGCAGCTCACCCTCATTCTTTTTCCTTACCTTTGTAAGGAAATCTACCGTATGCCCTTTCTGCAGCTCAGCATCACCTTTATATTTTTCATTGGTAAGGATACTCTGAATCGTTGTTGCCTGCCATTTATA